>CAWDLE010000015.1:0-77500 GCA_963803085.1 uncultured Thermoleophilaceae bacterium
GCGACGGGCTTGACGGCCACCGCCAGCCTGCGCTAACAAGGGTGGTATGTCCGAGGAGAAGATTGTTGACGTCGTCAACGAGGCGCTCGCCTCCGCCGGGATCAAGGACACTGTGATTGCGGCGGGAGAGTTCAATCCCCGCGGCCATTCGGGCGCGGGGTTCGCGGGAGGCCTGATCGGCGGCGACATGGGCGACTCGCTCGGCTCGCTGGCGGGCGGCATCGGGACGGCCGCCGGCTACGAGGCCGGCAAACGGGCTCACGACGCCGCCAGCGGTCTGCCCGAGCGAATGGTCGTGGGCGTGTCGGAGACGACGGTCTACGGGTTCGCCGGCAACCGCGCCCACCCGAAGGCTCTCGCCTTCCGTGTGCCGCGCGAGGGGCTCGAGGCGAAGGTCCACCGGCGCGTGAACGTGCGAGTGCTGGAGCTGATCGAAACGGAGAGCGGTTCGCGCATCGAGCTCGAGGGCATGCGCCTGCCGATCACGCACTCGAAGGACGTGATCGAGGAGCTCACCTAGCCGCTTCGGGATCGCGCGGCCGACGCCCGTGGACAAGACAACGAGGGGTATCGATGAGCGAGTACGCAGTCACCCGCCTGGAGGACATCGACGAGATCACCGACGGCCGCGAACCTTGGCGTCCGGTGCGCCACCACTTCGGCATCACGTCGTTCGGGATCAACGCCTGGACGGGTCGGGAGGCGGGAGACAGGATCATCAACGAGCATGACGAGAAGGGAGAGGATGAGGAGCTCTACTTCGTCCACAGCGGCCGAGCCAGGTTTGAATTCGACGGCGAATCCGTGGATGCCCCGGCCGGCACGTTCGCCTTCGCCCGCCCGGGCGTGAAGCGGACGGCGTTCGCCGAGGAGCCTGGGACGACGATTCTCGCGGCGGGGGCCAGGCCGGGGCAGGTCTACACGCCGACCGGCTGGGAGCTCTGGGCCCCGGCTGGCCGGCTCTACCAGGAGGGGCGGTACGCCGAAGCGGCCGACCTGGCTCGGGAGCTGGTCGCGGCACACCCGGAGTACTCGGATCTCCTCTACAACCTCGCCTGCTGCGAGAGCCTCGCCGGGCGGAAGGCCGACGCGATCGAGCATCTGCGGCTCGCGATCGAAAAGTCGGACAGCGTCCGGTCGTACCTGGCGGGGGACTCAGACCTCGACCCTCTCCGCGAGGAGCCGGAGTTCCAGGCGCTCCTCGCCGGCCGATCGCTGTAGGCGGCCGTCAGCGCGCCGGCACCCACAGCTTGCGCCGATCCTTCTTCCGCGTCGCCTTCGAGGCGCCAGAGCCGTGGCGCAGCTTCGTGCGGCCCGAGCGGATCGTGCGCTTGCCCTTCACCTTCTTGTTGCGCTTCACGATCGCGGGAGCGTGCTCCGGGTGGCCGCGGCGCTTGGCGATCTTGCGGACCGTGTCGCCGACGCGGACCTTGATGCGCATCCACTTGGCTTTCGATCCGGTGGGCGCACTGGGCGCGGGCATAGCGGGCGGGGCGGCGTTCGGCGGGGCTGGTGCAGCCGGCGCCGGAGCCGGTGCGGCCGGCGCTCCGCACGGAGGTTGTGCCTGCGGCACCGTATTGTCGACCGGCGGGTTATTCGTCTCGTCCAATGGGGCGCCCAGATCGGTCTGATCGAGACCACCGACCGGCGTGTCGTCAAGTGCGGAGTCGTCACAGTTGAGTTCGGGCGCTACCTGAGCGCGCGCGTCGTCAGTGCCAACGAGGTTGTCGAGGTCGGCCGAGGGCGCGGCGCTGAGCGCGAGCGCACCCAGCGCCACAGCCAGGAGTACGAGCAGTCGATTGATCACGCGGTTTCCGTTCCTTTGCGAATGCGGGGTCGATCCACGCTAGGCCGTACCTGGGGCCCACCAATCGGCGTCCGCGATCAGGCAATAACAAAGCGCGCGGAGTACAGCAGCGCGTACTCGTCCACGGAGACGCCGATCCCCGACTGAGACTCATCCCCTATCGCACCCGGCTCGATTCGTGTTGGTCGCGCCCCAACCCGGCAGTACGTTGGAATCGTGCTCGACGGTATCTGCGAACTGGCGCTCGAGACCTCGGATAGGCGCGGCCTGGAGACCTTCTACACAGCGGTGCTCGGGTTCCGGGTGCTCAGTCGCGAGCACGACCGCACCTGGCTCGCCTGCGGTCCACGGGCGCGACTCGGCCTCTGGGATCCTGGTGAGAAGGAGTTCGGAGACGAGGGTGGGCGGCACGTCCACTTCGCCTTTTCGGCGGCGCCCGGGACACTCGATGTGCTGGCCCAGCGCCTGGAGGCCCTCGGAATTGAGCATCGCGGGCCGCTGGAGCACGACGGCGGCGATCGCTCCCTCTACGTCGAGGATCCCGCCGGGAATGTGGTGGAGTTCTGGGACTTCTTCGTTCGCGGACGGACGGTGGCCGCGCTTGAGCAAGCGTCAGCTGAACGGCCCGCGCTCCAGTCCCCCCAGCTTCGCTCCGCTAGTGCTAGCGGCGTCGCCGGGCCGTGATCAACCAGGAACGCGAATCGAGGGCCACGCCACGCTCGTCGCTGTAGTGCGCCGCGAGCATCTCGCGCAGACGCTCGACGGTACGAGCCGCTTCGCTGTCGCTCAGGCTCGCGAGGGCCACGCTCGTGTCCTGAAACCCCCGGACGAACGCGAGCGCGGCGTCGAGGTCGTGTCCGTAGAGGACCGGCTCGTGGACGTCCTCGAAGCGCACCCCGGCGAAGCCGGCGCCCTCAAGGATGCCCGCGGTGGCTTCGGCATCGCCGAGCGAGAAAGGGTCCGCGCCCGGCTGCGGTGGCTGCGCCGCGTTGCCAAGCGCGGCGTCGATCGCCCGCGCCCATTCGTTGTGCTCGTGTCGCTGCCAGACGAGCAGCACCAGGCGCGCCTCGGGTCGAAGGGCAGCGGCGATGTTGGCGAACGCGGCGGCCGGATCGGAGAAAAACATCGTCCCGAAGCGGCTGATCGCCACGTCAAAGCCGGCGGGATCGAAGCGATGCACCTGGGCGTCGCCCAGCTCGTACCGGACGTTGTCGAGCCGTTCCGCCGCCGTCAGCTGACGGGCGCGCTCGAGCATGCGCTCGGACACGTCGACGCCGACAACGCGGCCCGGCGCCGCGGCGCGCGCCGCCTCCCGAGTCGTCAGCCCGGTTCCGCACCCGACGTCGAGCACCTCGTCACCGGGGCCGATCCCGTAGGCGGCGCGAAGGTGCTCGTGGTGAGCGCGCAACTCGCCGTCGTAGAAGTCCAAGATGCAAGACACTGGGGAACGCGGTGTCACAGGAGAACGTCGAACTGGTCCGCCGACTCTACGCGGAGCTTGCGAGCGAGGGCTCCACACAGGAGTTCGAGCAGCGCATGTCCGATGACGCTCTCGGTCGTTTCTTGGATCCGGAGATCGAGTGGGCCCCGGTGACTGAGTCATTGCTTGCCGTCGACAGTTACCGAGGCTTTGACGGCGTGCGGCGCTTCTGGGGTGAGTTCCTGTCGGCTTGGGAGAGCTACCGGGTTGAGACGCTGAGGTTCGACGACGTCGGTGATCAGGTAGCGGTCGTCGTACACATCGTCGGCCGGACGCACGAGCTCGAAGTCGATGAGACCCGATCCTCGCTCTTGACCGTCCGCGATGGGCGGGTCGTCCGCGTCCAATCCTTTGCCGACCCCGACGGGGCGCGCCAGGCCGCCGGGTTGCCGCCATATCGCCCCGGCGTCACGGACTTCGTCCACATCGGACTTGTCGTCGAGGACCTCGACGAGACAGTCCGGTTTCTTGCGCTGCTCGGCTTCGACTGCGGCGCGCCCGGGGTGTTCAGCGGTGAGTGGATCGATCGGATCATCGGTCTCGAGAACGTGACCGTCGAGACCGTGATGGCTCGCGCCCCCGACGGCAGCGACATGTTCGAGGTGGTGCGCTTCCAGTCGCCTTCCGCCGGCGCGGGGGAGCTGGCGCCGGCCGCGAACCGTCCTGGGCTCCGGCACGTCGCCTTCAAGGTCGACGACGTGCGTGGCGTCGTCGATCGCGTCCGAGAGGCCGGCTGGGAAACGGTCGGGGAGATCGTCGACTTCGAGAGCACGTTCCTTCTCTGCTACGTCCGCGGACCCGAAGGCCTGATCGTCGAACTCGCCGAGCGGCTCAACGCGCGCTAGGAAAGCAGCCGGACCGCGGCCAGGCCGGCGGGGCCAATCCAGGAGGCGAGCGTCTTGAGGGGCGACAGCAGCGACTCGCCCGCGGTCGCGAGCGCGCCGGCCTCCTTCAACGTGCCGGTCAGTCCCTCGACGAGGGTCCCGAGTCGCGCCCTGTCTGGGTCGCGGGACTCGAGCTCCGCTTCGACGCCGTCGAGCGCCCATTCGGCCTCACGTCTGGCCGAGTCCGGCACGTTCGCCGCATGAAGCGCGCCACGCAGGTCCGCGACCGCGCCCTGCGGCGCAAGCGTCAGCGTCCCGCCTGGGTTGTTGATCGTCTGGTCGCCGGCCGCCTGGTTGATCGTCACAGCCTGCTGACTCCCGATCGTGAACCCGCCTCCCTGAGCGCTCACAGCCGTGCCTCCTCCCGGCGCGCGCGCCGCTTCATCGACACGCTGGTCAGAATCACGGCGAGCCCGACGACGCACACCACCGCGCCGATCGGGATCAGCAGCAGGGACTCGAAGGGCGGCCATGCCAGGTCGGGGCTGGTGTTCTCGGCGGAGATCGCCTCCTTGACCGAATCGACAAACTCGCCGATCTGGCTGCCGAACAGCGCCGCGGCGACGAGCTGGGCGATGAGACCGGAGAGCAGAAGAACGCTTCCGGTTCGGAGCAGCGCCTGCGCACGCCTCCGCATCGGCTCGATGCGAACCTCGTACTGGTGGCTGATGTACTGGTCACGCGCGGCGTTGTTGATCGTGTCCGCCGCTTGGCTCCCCACGGACAGGCCGGTCGTGTGGGGCAGTGCCGCTTGAGCGTGCGTCACGTTCATTTCTCCGTCTCCTTCAACGCAGGTGACTGGGCACGTTCGATCATCCCTCGGCCGGATAGCGCCATTTGTGACATTGAGCACGATCTTGGTGCCAGAGCGTCCGGAGGTGCAGGACCGAGGGGCTGCTGCCGCTCCGCACGCCCGTAACTTCGGGGGCACGGCTTCGGAAGGGACTCGAGTTCCGGCTCGTTAGTACAACGCCCTCGAAACGGACGTCAGCAATCGCCCCTCGCTGTCTCATCCTCGCCGTCCTCACGATCGGACTCGTGGCGGCAAGCGCGAGCGCGGTTCCGCAGGTCACGATCCAGGACCCGAACGGCCCGACCGCGAACTTCACGTTCTCCCCGGCCGTGCCGCTGGACGGTGCAATCGTGACGTTCACGAACACGTCGACGCCCTCGGCCGGACAGTCGATCACGGGCGCGGTATGGGATCTCGATAACGACGGCGAGTTCGACGATTCTCCAACCGGGTGGTCATTCGGCATACCAGGTAACCACGCCGTCTCCGTGCGTGTGACCCAGTCGAACGGCAAGCAGGCCGTCAAGCAGCAGAACATTCGCGTGAATGCGTCGCCCACGGCTGCGTTCGTGTGGAGCCCCTCGACCCCGGTCGCGAACCAGCCGGTGGACCTGATCTCGACCTCGACCGACGCCGAGGGTCCGCTTGCCGCGCACGACATGGGAGCTGGACGGCGATGGACGAGTTCGACGACGGGACCGGACCTAGCGTGACTCGCGCGTTCCCCGCCGGCACGCACACCGTCAAGCTCCGCGTAACGGACTCGGACGGGGTGGTCAGGATGGTGATGCGCCAGGTGTCGGTCCTGGACCTTCCGACCGCCGCACTTCACCGTTTCCCCGGGAGTGCCGCTGGTCGGCGAGGTCTTGACGTTCACCAACACGTCGACGGCCTCGTCCGGACAGGCGATCACGAGGCGCGGTCTGGGACCTCGACGACGACGGCCAGTTCGACGACAACCCGGCCGGCTGGTCCTTCAGCACGCCCGGCAGTCGCAGGATCTCCCTGAAGGTGACGCAGACCAACGGGCAGACGGCCGGCAAGCAGCTGAGCATCCGCGTGAACGCACCACCCAACGCGGCGTTCACCTGGAGCCCGCTGGCCCCCGTCGGAAACCAGCCGGTGGACCTGATCTCGACCTCGACCGACGCCGAGGGTCCGCTTGCCGCCCACGCATGGGACCTGGATGACGATGGTCAGTTCGACGACGGGACCGGACCTAACGTGACTCGCGCGTTCCCCGCCGGCACGCACACCGTCAAGCTCCGCGTGACGGACTCGGACGGGGTCGTCAGGACGGTAACGCGCCAGGTGACGGTCCTCGACCTGCCGAACGCCGCCTTCACCGTTTCCCCGGGCGTTCCGCTGGTCGGCGAGGTCCTGACCTTCACGAACACCTCCACGGCTTCGTCGGGCTCGCTCACGCAAGCCGTGTGGGATCTCGATGACGACGACCAGTTCGACGACAACCCGGCCGGCTGGTCGTTCAGCGCGCGCGGCAATCACAGGGTGTCCCTGAAGGTGACGCAGACCAACGGGAAGACGGCCGTCAAGGAGCTCGACATTCGCGTCAACGCGGCCCCCGCTGTGGCGTTCGTCTGGAGCCCGCTTACGCCGGTGGCCGGCCAGGCGACCGACCTGGTCTCGATCTCGAGTGACTCCGAGGGCGTGCTCCGCGGCCAAGCGTGGGACCTCGATGGCGACGGTCAATTCGACGACGCGAGCGGGTCTGCGGTGAGCCGTGCCTTCCCGAGTGCCGGGATTTATGACATCGGGCTGCGGGTGACGGACTCGGACGGCATTGTGAGGACGATCCGGCAAGCGGTCACGGTCTCTGCGGCCCCGATTCGTCCAGTAGCGAACGAGCGGGACGAGCCGCGTTTCATCGCTCCGTTCCCGGTCATCAGGCTGGCTGGGGACTTCCTGTCGCGCGGTGCGTTCGTGCGGCTGCTCGTCGTACGCGCCCCACGCGGCGCGCTCATCCGGGTGCGGTGCGAGGGGACCCGCTGTCCCGTCAAGGCCGCGCGCCGCAAGAGCACGGACGGGAGTGTGCGCTTTGCGCAGTTCGAGCGGAGACTGCGGGCGGGGATCCGTCTCGAGATCTTTGTTCGCCAGCCGGGGAGGATCGGCAAGTACACGCGCTTCCTGGTGCGCGCCGGGGAGCCTCCGAAGCGCGTCGACCGCTGCCTGTTCCCCGGGGTCCAGCGACCTAAGGCCTGTCCGTGAGAGCGCCTGCGGGTCGCCTGTTGGTTCGGCTTCACCCACGCGCGACAGTCACTGTGGCCGCCGCCCTCTTCGCCATCGGAGGCGCCTTCATCACCGCGAGACTGGTCGCAGCGAGCGGAGATGAGCCTCAGGTCCAAGCGGTACGCGTCGTCACGAACGATCCGGGCGCGGTCGCCGACCTGCCGGCGCTGACGGGTGAACCGGTCGCGGCGCTCCCGCGCACGCTGGGGCCTGCGCGAGCGGACGTGGCCGCTCAGCGGGCGCGCATCCGGCAAGCGGCCGCGCGGCGGCAAGCATCGCGGCTGGTCGTCTCGGCGCCGGCGCCGGCGGCGCCCGCGCCGCCGGTCGCGCCAGCGCCAGTGCCGGCTACCCAGGCGCCGCCGGTGGCGCCAGTACCAGTGCCGGCTACCCAGGCGCCGACCCCCGTCCCAGGGCCGGCTCCGCAACCCACGCCGCCCCGACCGGGTGGGTTCGACGACTCGGGATGAAATTACGGCCCGTGTGGGCCGGGCTTCCGCTTGCCGCGACGCGCAGGCGCATGGCCTATGGCCGCCGGCGCTTCTGCAAATCGCGCAAAGCGGCAGGGGGCGCGAGATGCATGTCGTGCGCGATCACGTGAAGGTTGGCAAGGTCCGTGCTGGCTGGGAGAATCGGTCAACGTCGCGACTCGGTGGGAGCCGACCCGTAGTCGCCGTGCGCGATCACGACGAAGGGAGAAGTTCGCCTCCAATGGCTGCTGCGACGGACGCGATCTCGCCCTCTAACGAGGACTCCGCAGACGCGCGCCCCTCGAGGCGCCGTCGTCCCGGGTGGAGGTCGGAGGAAGCCAGATGGCTTGACGATTCGTGGGAACAGCTTGCGCAGCTCGTCGACGAACTCGAGCTCGACGACGCCAAGAAGCGGATGATCCGCCTACGCTGGTTCGAGGAGTCGCAGCACTACGACAGGCTCTGGCGAGCGCACCGGAGGCCGTACTACTTCTTTCGCACGCTGACGATCACCGGTGCCACGGCGACCGCATTTCTCGCCGCACTCGAAGTACCCGATGTGTGGTTGCAGCTGGCTGGCTTCACGGCCGCTTTGGCGGCGGCCCTCGAAGGTATCTTCGGCTTCGGGGATCGCTGGCGCCATCAGCGCCGCACGGCCATGGCGCTGAAGGCGGAAGGCCTCCGGTTCATCGAGCTACGTCCCCCTTACCGGAGCAAAGGCGGGCACGCCGAGGCCTACCCAGACTTCATCGATCGCCTGGAGCGGCTGAACGAGGAGGAGAGCGAGGTGTACCTGGCTCTCTTCGCAAGAGAATCCGACACGAAGGAACCCCAAAAATAGGTCAGCTAAGGACGGGAAGCACGATGAGCATCCCCCGGCTCGAGACGAGATGCGCCAAGTCGTCCTCCAAGCGTTGGACGTGTTCGCTCGCCTGTTGCTCGAAGCGCTCCACTTCGACGATCTCGGCGATCAGCACGTAATCGGCTTGACCGATGGCCTGTCCGGGCACGTCCGCCGGCCGCGTAAGCCGCCATTCCGAGACCGTGTCCAGCGACCCGCGGACGATGTCGCGATCCTCCGTCATCAGACGCTCAAAGTCCTCGGCCAGCTCCGGCGAACGCAGCTGAAACCACATGAGAAGGGTCGCTGGAGGACTCATCGACGAAGCGTAGTAGATCTGACTGGTGCCTTGGACGAGCAGCGGCGGTCCTTCTGCTGGCAGCGTGACGCGGCAGTGGGCTAAGAGCGACCGCTACTCGGGGCGGGCGGTCGCGACATCGAGCGCCTTCCCGAGATCCTGCCCCCACTCGAAACGAGCGATCCTTCCCTCGCGCAGGGTCCAGGTGTGGGCCTCTTCGTTGACGAGCTCCCTCTCGCTTCCCCGGTTGCGGATGTGCCAACTGACGGCGGCCACGACACTGTCCCCACAGTCGTACACCTCCCGGAGCTCGTGGCGGGATTCCTCCCAGACTTCCGCGAAGCGGCGCATGGCCTGCCCGACGGCGACGAGCCCGTAGCGCACACCCGGTTCGACCGCGTAGGGAGGATTGACGTACTCAACGTCGGGGGTCGCGAGCTCCAGGAGCTCCTCGGGGTCTCGATCGAACAGCCCCGACTCGTAGATGTGGCGCACGATCTCGACGTTCTCCTGCGACATCGCCCGCCCAGTATCCCGCGCCGGGGTATGGGCGCTCACGGGACGGGCACGCCGCGCAGCACCACCGGCCCGAGGCTGCGGTCGAGCTCGGTCGCCTGGTCGACGCCGGCCGGCGTGAGCACGTCCATCGCCTTGGGCAGGTCGGTGAGCGGCACGTTGCAGCGCGGATCGGGCGATGGATCCGTTTCGCAGCGGCCGAACGTGAACGTCCCGGGCGTCGGGGTGAACGTCCGGGCGCCGTCCTCCCCGAACCCGTCCTGTCCGTGCAGGACCACTGTGAAGCTCCAGCCTGAACCGGGGGTCCCGAGCGACGCCTGCGGCACGAGGATCGTGATCGTACGCGTGACCTGGCTCGCCTGCACCGTCAGGCTGCCCGCCGGGGCGCCGGGCGGGGTCACGTAACGGGGTGTCTCGAAGCCGCGGACCTGCAGCGCGCGGCTCCAGGCGTCGGCGGCCGCCACGCTGTAGTTGCGACCCTGCGCGAGCGGCGTGCTCGCTGTCGCCGTCGACGCCGCCGCGGGGTCGTGGATGAACACGGTCAGCAGCTGGGCGCCGAGTGGATCGCCGAAGGTCGGCGTGAGGTCGCCGAGCGTCGCCCGTAGGTAGATGGTGTCGCCACCGTCGACGACCTGGAAGCGCTGCAGGTCGAAGGCGCCGGCGTGGAAGTCGCCGGACGTCGGGTAGCGGAACGTGCCTGGCCCGTTGTCGTCGCCGGCCGGGTCGGTGACGTCGAGGACCGTCGTGCCCTCGATCACGTCGGAGGCGACGCGGCGCTGGTCGTATGCGGTGGCGCCGGCGGGGGTTGTCGCGGTCGTGGTGATGACGGTTGTGCCGAAGGCGGTCGGCACGGTCACGTCGAAGGCACCCGAGGAATCCGCGGTCGCGGCGGCGACCGCGCTCGGCGCGCCGGTGTCCGTGTTCGTGGCCTCGACGACGACACGGGAGCCGGGTGAGGTGGTCCCTGTCACGTGCGTGGTCGCGTCGGTCACGGTCGAGCCGTCGGCAGGGGCCGTGACCGTGAGGGGAGCGGCGCCCGGCGGCTCGCCCGTCACGTAACGGTCGCGCACCGCCGCGGGCTGCTCGAGCGGGCGCCCGGCGCTCAGGGACAGGGTGAGGCGCACGGCCTGGGCCTGCGCCCAAGTCAGCGGCGCCGCCGAGCCGGCCGGATGCCCGGGCGCGAAGCCGATCGAGGCGATGTCAGGATCGGTCCCGTACGGCGACGCGGGCACGGCCGGGTTCTCCCACGCCTGCTCGGGCACGAGCCCGACGCCGGAGGAATACCGGTCCATGGCCCACAGCAGGGCCGCCGCACCGGCGGTATCGCCTGTCTGCAGCAGCTGTTCGGCGCGCTCGCCGGAGAGCACGGGCCAGAGGTGCCCCGAGCCCCTATTGACGTCGGGCGGCGAGGGCCACGGCTTGCCTTCGACCGAGCACGCGGTCGGGTCCGGGACGTGGCAGTCGCCGTAGCCGTCCTCGCTGCCCTCCTGGGTCGTGCCGTAGCGGTAGAAGCTCCGGCCGCTCGGGGTGGTGCGCGCGATCGTCGCGTCGACCACCGGCAGCGAACCCAGGACATCCGGGTCGTTTGCCGGGAGCGCGCCGAGGCGCGTCAGCTCGAGGAAGCCCGCGTCAACCACGGAGCGCTGATCCGCGTCGACGCTGCCATTGCCGAGGTTGTAGATGATGGCCGCGTTCGGGTCGCCGGTGCGGGAGAGCCGCAGGAAGTAGCGGCCGCTGGCATATGGCCCCGTGGTCGTGACCGTCCAGCCCTTGATGGAACGCTGGAAGTGGTCCGCCGTCGCGAGGTACAGGAGCGAGCGGTCGGCGTCTCCCTGGACGGCGGCGATCCGTCCCGCAGCCACGAGGCCCGCGATCTCGGCCGCGATCGTCGACGGGGAGTAGCCGCCCTGCTCCTCCCAGCGCTCGGCCCCGAAGGACGGCCCGCGGGCGACGAGGAAGTCGGCCGCCTTGCGAATGTGCCCGGTGTAGAGCGCGCTGTCGCCCGCAAGCCCCGACTGCCACGCCATGAGGATCGGGAAAGCGGTCTCGTCAAGCTGGTCGCCACCGGTGTCGGGCGCGCTGCGCCCGTTGACGAGGCTGTTGCGCGGCAGCCGTCCGTCGGCCAGCTGCTGGCGCTCGAGCAGGAAGCGCGCTGTGTCGCGTGCAGTCGCAAGGTCGCCGCTGACCAGCAGCGCGGTGAACGCCTCGTAGAGGTCGCGGCTGAACACCTCCCGGTAGGAGCCGAAGTACGGCGCCTTGCCGTCCTGCCGGTTGCCGGCTGGGACCGCCTGTCCCCACGGAGACGCGAGGCCGGCGACGATCGCGCCGGGAAACTGCTTGTCCTCGCTGGCCTTGACCACGTTGGCGCCGAGGTAGTAGGCACGGGCGAGCCGCTTGGCGCGCCGGGGCGAGAGCCCGGTCACGTCGTGGGGCGGGCGAGCCAGGCCGGCGTCGTAGGCGCGCCACGCGCGGAGGTACGCGGCGATCTTGCGGCGGTACGGCACGTCGAGCGACGCCCCGGCAGTCGCGAGGGCGTTCGGACGCGTACGGCCGAAGCCGAGCGCGAGACGGGCCTGCCGAACGGCGCCGCCGGCGTGACCGTTGCCATGGCCATGGCCATGGCCGTGCGCGTTGCGGCCGCCGCCCGGCGTGGTCCGCAGCTCGGCGGTGACGACGACGTTGCCCTCCGGCGCACTGTCGTAGGGGGTGACGACGCTGTGGTCGGCGTCGAGCTGGTGCAGCCCGTCGCTTGTGGTGCCGGCGTAGCCGGCTGAGGCCGACGCGAACGGACGGCCCGCGCGCAGCGCGAGATAGGTCGGCACCGCGTAATCACGGTTGACGGCCGCGGTCGCGGTGTTCGTGTCCCAGGCGAGCAGGGCGCTCGTGTCGGCGGTCGCGCTGTCGGCGCCCGCGTTGTCCGAGCCGCCGCCCCCATTGCCGCCGACGGTCGGGTCGAGGCGCACGTAGAGGTGGAGCCGCCCGGTGGGCACCGTGAGGCCGCGCAGCCGGGTGCGGATCAGCACCGTGTCGCGTGCGGGGTCGGTCGTGTAGGTGTTGGTGAGCCGGTAAGCGCCGCTTCTGGCCGTGCTCGTGACCGTGCAGGCCATGCCGGTCCGGTCCGCACGGACGCGGTAGGTCGTGTCGCGCTGCTGGAGGTCGGTGAACGTCCGCCCGTCGGTCACGACGTACTGCATCGTCTCGACGTTGGTCGTGTCGACATTGGGCTCGTAGACGTCCGAGAGCACGCCGTCGGCGACGGTGAACCAGACCCGCGAGGTTCGGTTGCGCGCCGTGCCGACACAGTCCTTGCGCGCGAGGTCGAAGTGGGAGAGCGCCCCCGGAGCACCGGGGGCGGAGGCCATGCGGGCGGGCGCGGGTGCGGCGACTGCGGCGGCGGCGCCGGCGAGGAGCACGGCGAGCGTGCACATCAGCGCGTCGCGGGCAACGCGCGTCAGCCCCCCACGTGCATACGACATAGCGTCTCCTCCACCTTCCGACTTCGGACGTATCCTCCTGACCGCCGGCGGCCCCGTCAAGTTGGGCGGCCCACCGACCTGCGGTACGCGGCGGCCGGTTATAGGGACGCGGGCCGTCGCGTCATGGAGCGTCCGAGATGCGCGTGGACGTCTGACTCTGAGAAGAAGAGCCGGAAATGCACAGCGCGTCCCTTGGTCAGGTCAAAGACGTGGTATTGGCGCTCCTCGACGCGTACGCCACTTGCCGCGCCTCGGCCCGATCTGCGCACCGTAACCAGCACGGAGTCGCCGGCGTCGGTGAGCGCCTAGACCTCAGCGCACGCGATAGACCCGGTACATGCCGAGCCGGTTGTGCTCGCTGAAGAAGCACACCATTGCGTAGCGCCCAGGACGGCCGAAGCTCACCTCGTTGTCGTTGGTCGAGCCCTGGCTTATCAGCCCCTGGACGTCGACGGGCTCGCCCGCGACCACACGCCCGAGGGCCCGCTCGTTCGTGCCGCGGAAGGCTCGGTTGACCTGGCGGCCGGTCACGCCCCGACGCAGCGGGAACGCGATCGCAAAGTGGAGGGTCGTCCCGGCGTTCTCGACCCGGATGCGACCACTTCGCGGCAGGGTCTTTGGACCGCGGAACCCGTAGTCGACCATTCGGATACGCGCGTCCGGTCGCGGCGCGCTCGCTCCGTTGGGGCCGCCTGTGGTGAAGGTCGTGAGCGCCGATCTACGGCCCGCGATCACGGCCGCCACGTATGTCGTGTTGGGCCGCAGGTCGACGGTGACCGCCTTGCCCGGTGCCGCCGTTGCTTCGAGGAAGACCTGGCCGAGCGCCTTCACGGAGCTGGGGTTGGAAAGGGACTGGCGCAGCTGATCGAGGCTCACCCCCGCCCGCAACGTGGCGAGGTTGAACTCGCCCTGCCCCTCGAACGTGAAGCGCGTGGGACCCGCACCGATCGGTCCTGAGGGGTCCAGGACGACGTTCGAGCCTGACACGCTCACGGCCACGGTGGGGACGGACGACTGGGCGGCCGCGAGGGTCACCGGGACTCCCAGAAGCAAAACCGCTCCGATGATCAGCTTGAGTCTCCGCACCTGAGGCCTCCTCGGTCGCTCGCGGGTCCTGCACTGAGACTCCCCCCGGGCGGTCCAGTGCCCTATTGGGGGACGCGCGTCCAACCCTACCCCAGCCGTCCGAACCTTTCAGTGCGTGTTACACATGCGTTGCAGGGGCGCGTCAGCCCTTGTCGCGCGGCATGGTTCGGCTCGAACACAGCCCAGACGAGCGCCTGGTCCAGCATCTCCTCGATGCACATCATCGAACGGTGCGGGAGGATGTACTTCCAATCAGGCGCCCGACTCGTGGGCGAGATCAGTGGTCCTCGCGCGCGCAGCTGTGTGGGAGGCTACGCGCTGATGCGAGTGCTCCTCAACGTGATCTGGTTCGTGTTTGCGGGGCTTTGGATGGCGATCGGCTACGCGATAGCGGCGCTGATCATGTTCATCCTAATCATCACCATCCCGTTCGGCGTGGCGGCGCTGCGCATCGGCATCTTCGCGCTCTGGCCGTTCGGGAAGACCGTGGTTCGTCGTGCGGACGCGGGCGCCGGCTCGGCGATCGGCAATGTGCTGTGGTTCCTACTCGCCGGCTGGTGGCTGATCCTCCTCCACGTGATCACCGGCGTATTGCTGTGCCTGACGATCATCGGGATCCCACTCGGACTTGCGAACTTCAAGCTGATCGCCGTCACCTTCCGTCCATTCGGGCGAGACATCGTCTCGATCGAGGAGGCCGAACGCCAGGGACTCCCGCAGCAGGCCGCCGTGCCAGGCTGACCCCCACCCCACCTCGCTCACGCCGGGGGCCCGTCGGGGACCGCACTGAGCTGCTGGGTGAGCACCTTCCCTTCGCCGCGCGACCGGTGATATCGTTAACCCCGTGGTTAACGATCCGTTCAAGGCGCTTTCGCATCCGATCCGCCGCGGCATCGTCGAGCGTCTGGCCGCAGGTCCGGCCACGGTCGGCGACGCCACCGCCGGCTTCGGCGTGTCCAAGCCCGCGATCTCCAAGCACCTGAAGGTTCTGGAGGAAACCGGCGTCATAACGCGCGTCGTCGAGGGCCGGACGCATCGGCTCTCTCTCGAACCCGACGTTCTCAGCGAGGCCGCCGACTGGATGGATCACCAGCGCGCCCTATGGGGTCGCCTTTTCGATGTCGTCGACGAGTACCTCAAGGAGGAGAAGGACTGATGGACAACCCCATGATCGTCTCGCCGGAGGAGTGGATCGCCGCGCGGGAGAAGCTGCTCGTGAAAGAGAAGGAGCACACGCGGGCCGGCGACGCGCTGGCCGCCGAGCGCCGCCGCATGCCGTGGATGGCTGTGGAGAAGGAGTACACCTTCGACGGCCCGGATGGCCCGGCCAGCCTGCTCGACCTGTTCGACGGCCGCCGCCAGCTGGTCGTCTACCGCGCCTTCTACGCGCCGGACGTGACCACTTACCCGGAGTCGGGCGGCGCGTACCCGGAGCGGGCCTGCGTCGGTTGCTCCTTCGTGGCCGACCAGGTCGCGCACCCCGCTCACCTGAACGCGCGGGACACGACGCTCGCGTTCGTCTCACGGGCCCCCCAGGCCGAGATCCAGGGCCTGAAGGCACGGATGGGCTGGGAGCTGATCCCCTGGTACTCGATCATGGACGACTTCGACGCCGACTTCGGCGTGGACGAGTGGCACGGCCACAACGCCTTCATCGGCGACGGCGACAAGATCTTCCGCACCTACTTCACCGACGCCCGCGGTGACGAGGCCCTGGGCACGACCTGGAGCTACCTCGACCTGACCGCGCTCGGGCGCCAGGAGGAATGGGAGGACTCGCCGGAGGGCTACCCGCAGACCCCGGCCTACGGGTGGTGGAACTACAACAACGCCTACCCCAAGGCCTCCTGACCGGAGCGGGCGGCCGGTACCCTCGCTCGTATGGGAAGTCCGAGCAGTCCGCTCAGCCCCATCCTCTCTCCGGGGCAGCTTCAGGCCCTCGCGGCGGTAGGTGAGGAGCGCACTGCCGCAGAGGGGGAGTTCCTGTTCCGGATCGGCGACGCGCGTTACCCGTTAATCGTCGTTCTCGAGGGCGAGGCGGCGATCCTCGACGGGGCCGGAAACGAGATCGCCCGTCAGGGCCCGGGCGGCTTCCTCGCCGAGATGAACCTTCTCACGGGGCAAACGGTCTACGTCGACGCCGTCGTGACAGAGCCGATGCGCTACATCGCTGTGGACCGCGACGACGTGAAGCCGCTTCTGTTCGAGGACGCAGCGCTCGCCGACGTTCTGCTCAACACGTTCATCCGCCGTCGCGAGATCCTCCAGCAGCGCGACGATGTCGGCTTCGAGGTCATCGGGCCGCGCTCGTCGGCGGCCACTCGTGACCTGCTCGACTACGCGCGCCGCGGGCGCCTCCCGCATGTGTGGCGCGACACCGAGCGAGACGACGACTCGGAGGCGGCATTCGTCGCCGAGCTCGAACCGGACGAGCTGCCGCTGGTCCGTCTGCCGGGCGGGACAGAGCTTCGCAACCCCAGCAACGGCGAGCTCTGGCGAGCGCTGGGAATCGGACTCGAGCTCGAGCCCCGCGAGGAGGTCGACCTGGCCGTGATCGGAGGCGGTCCGGCCGGTCTCGGCGCGGCCGTGTACGGGGCCTCCGAGGGGCTCGAGACCCTGGTCGTGGAAAGCACAGTCCTCGGCGGCCAAGCCGGAGCCTCACGCCGGATCGAGAACTATCTCGGGTTTCCGGCGGGGATCAGCGGCACCGAGTTGACCGGCCGCGCGATCACACAGGCGCGCAAGTTCGGCGCCCGGACGGCGACGCCCTACCGCGCGCTCGCCCTCGAGCCGGGCAACGGCTCGCACCGAATCGAGCTCGAGGAAGGCCACGTGATCGTCGCTCGCGCCATCGTGATCGCCACCGGCGCGGACTACCGGCGCCTACCCGTCGGCGGCCTCGAGGACTACGAGGGCCTGAGCATCTTCTACGCCGCCGGCCCGCCTGAGGCCCGCAGCTGCGCGGGCACCCGGGTAGCGGTCGTGGGTGGTGGCAACTCCGCGGGGCAGGCGGCGGTGTGGCTTGCCCGCGGCGGCGCCCTGGTGACTCTTCTTCACCGGCGGGCCGACCTGCGCGAGACGATGTCCGACTACCTGCTTCACGAGCTCGACCGGTACGGCGTCGCCGTGCGCGACCGCAGCGAGGTCGTTGAACTTCATGGCTCGGGCGGCGAGCTGGAGGCGGTGACGCTGAAGGACGGCGCGAGGCTCCCCTTCGGCTCGATGTTCTGCTTTCTGGGAGCGGGTCCGTGCACCGACTGGATCGGCGACGTCGTGGCCAGGGACGAACACGGCTTCATCCTCACCGGCGAGGACGCCGGAGCCGCCGGGCTCCTTGAGACCAGCGTCCCGGGCATCTATGCGGCCGGCGACGTTCGAGCTGGCTCAACCAAGCGCTGCGCAACGGCGGTCGGCGAGGGTGCCGCGGTGGTCGGCTTCGTCCATGAGCGGCTCGCACGCGTTCCCGCCTGAGCGCGGCGTCGTCCGGCTGTCACATCTCTGTGCCGCGGCGTGTCTACGGAGTGAGGCGCAATCCACTCCAAGGAGACAGAGATGCAGCGGAGCACCAAGATCGCAGTGGCGGGAGCGACCGGGCGGGTAGGCCGGCCGGTCGTCGACATTCTCGAGTCACGCGGCTACGAGGTCGTACCCATCTCGCGCTCGCAGGGCGTCGACGTGATCACCGGGGAGGGGCTCGACCAGGCCTTGACCGGTGTCGAAACGATCATCGACGCCTCCACCGGGCCCTCGCCCGATCAGCAGGCCGCGACGGAGTTCTTCACGACCTCGACCCGCAACCTGCAGGAGGCCGGTGAGCGGGCCGGCGTGCGGCGGCTGGTCGTGGTGTCGATCATCGGGATCGACGAGTTCGAGGGCGGCTACAACGCCGCCAAGGTCGCGCAGGAGCAGGCCGCCCTGGACGGGCCGATCCCGGCGCGCTTCGTGCGCGCGGCCCAGTTCCACGAGTTCGTGGAAGAGCTGATGCGGTGGGGCACGCAGGGCGACGTGAGCTACGTCTGGGCGATGCGCACGCAGCTGGTGGCGGCGCGGACGGTCGCGGAGGCGCTGGTCGACCTTGCCACAGCCCCGGACGCCGAGTTCGATGCGGCCGAGACCACGGAGGTAGCCGGCCCGCGCGAGGAGCGTCTCGTCGAGGCGGCGCGCCTGTTGGCCGCGCGTCGCGGCGAGGGCCTGCGGGTCGAGGAGACGAGCGACCCCTCCGACCCCGACAGCGAGCGCTACGCGAACGGGGCCGCCCTGCCCGGACCGAACGCCAAGCTCGCCGGCCCGACCTTCGAGGAGTGGCTGGACGCGACGGTGCCTGCCGGCCGGACTTGAGCTTCCTGGGACTCCTCGAGGTCTGTGACGGATGTACTGTCGTTGACCGTGAACTTCACGGTCCGCCCCTGCGGCGACCGGCTCGGGAAATCTGTGGTGCCGCTCCTTGCGGCGGTGGGTTGCGCGCTTGTCCTCGCCCCGTCCGGCTGCAGCCGCTCCTCGGGGACAAGCGAGGCGGGGGGCTTGACGTACACGTTGATGCAGATGAACCTGTGCCTGTCCGGTCTGGCCGGCTGCTACGGGGAGGCTGCATATCCCGCCGTGGTGGAGGAGGCGGTGGCCCGGATCCGCGAAACGCGCCCGGACGCGGTCACCTTCAACGAGGCCTGCCGGGGTGACATCGCCCGGATTGCCCGGCGCACGGGTTACCACCTGCGCTTCTCGAGGGTGATTTACCGCGGCGAGCGCCTACGCTGCGTTCGACCGGCCGGCCGCGGACTCTTCGGTAACGCGGTGCTCACCGAGGCAGCCGTCGAGAGCACCGACAGCCAAGACTTCGAGGCACAGGCCGGCATCGAGCGGCGCCGGTGGCTGTGCGTCGACCACCCGAGTCGACGTCGACGTGTGCACCGCCCACCTGAACACGCGCACGCCTGTCGAGGTCGCCGGGAACGACGCGCAGTGCGTCGAGCTCGCGGCGCTCCTTGCGCGTCGCGCGGCAACACGCACCGTCACCTTCGGCGGTGACGTCAACCGTCGCCACTCCTGCGCCCCCGCCGGCCTCTGGACCCGCACCGACAGGTCCGCCGAGCAGGCCCCCAAGCTCCAGCACGTCTACGGAAGCGGCGCGCTGCGCTCGCCCTCGGCGGAGGTTGTGCGGGCCACGCACACTGACCACGACGTCCTGCTGGTCCGCGCGCACCTCACGGCACCCGAGTAGAGGCACTCAACACGAGACCAAGGCGGCCCAAGGTGGGGCCCGCGGAGCGACAGCGCCGCGGGCCCCACAACGATCAGGCTCGGCAGCGGGTGGTCAGCGGATGTTCAGGCGCATGCGGTGCACCTTCCCGCTGTTCCCGGCGTCGTCGAACGCACGGTGCATCAGGCGGTAGCGGCCCGAAGGCAGGGGGTTGGAGATGGAATGCTTCCAGTGCCGCGTGCCCTTGGCCGTCATCCACTTGGGACTGCAGTGAGAGGTGCGGCTGCCGAGCTTGTCGGAAGCGGAGAGGTGCTGGCACACCCCCGAGCCGCGCAGCCGTTGGACGGCGACCTTGACGTGGGCGACGCCGGCGGCCGTGGCGGTGCTGCTGCCGTACCCGTTGCAGTCCCGGTCGTAGGAGTTTCCGCCGAAGTAGCCGTCCCCGTCGCCCCAGCCGCCCCAGTTGTGGTTGTTGTTGTATCCGTTCCAGCCGCCGTGGCCCCAGTTGGAATACGGGCCCCAGTTGTCTTGGCAGCCAGAGCCGCTGCCGGACAGCGTGGCGGTCGGTGAAGCGTCGGCCATCGCGGCGGTGGGAGCGAGGGCCAGGGCGCCGACGGCGAGCAGGCCGACGACGAGTTGCAGCATGCGCTTTTGCATGGAAAGGCCTCCATGAGTTGAGGAATCCCGGTCGGTCGACCGAGTCCCTTCACTCAACGTGACGCCAGACAGTCCCTCAATCAGCGTCCGCTGCTCGTCCAATAGGAGCTGACGATCAACGGACGGCCTGGGCCTGCGCCCGTCATCTCGATTCGTCCAGCGCGGCCTTCAGGCCAGCGAGGTCGGCGGCCCCGAAGACCACGCGATTCTGTGTGGCCACATAGACGAGATCAAGGTCGACTCCGGCCCGGGCGATCTTGCGAGTCAGGTCCGCCAGCACCCCGGGGCGATCCTGGACATCGACCACGACCACTTCGCGCTCGCGGGTGACCGCGACATGGGAAATCGCCAGGGAGTGCTTCGCGGCCTCGGCGTGTGGGACGAGTACGTGGAGCTCAGCCCGCTCGCCTCCACCGATGCATGTGGCCGCTGCGATGTTCACGCCGGCGTCGCTGATCGCGGCCGCCACCTCCGCCAGCGCCCCGGGGCTGTTCTCAATGTCGATGACGAGATCGACTGCCATCTCCGTGGGGCGGCAGCCTACCGGCCGGCATTCGACGATTAGGGCTTGTGCGCGCGATAGGCCAGCCGGGACAGGCGCCGTTCGGCCGCGAGTCGCTCGACCACCTCGAGGAAGTGCTGGAAGTCCGCGTTCGCCTCGCTGCCCTCGACCTCGTCGAGCTCGGCCGCGTGACGCGCCCTTGCGCCGCGCCAGGCTGAGGCCACAGCGGCCATGTTCGGCGTCACGTCCTCGACCTTGATCTCCGCGAAGCCGGCGGCCCGGAGCAATGTCTCGTCGTGCCCGGGCGCCGTGAAGACGAACTCCCCCATCCCCTGGCTGCGCGCGACCATCTCCTCGCGGCGGATCATCCCCGTGATCGTGATCGGGTCCGTGAACAGGACGCGGCCGCCTGATCGCAGCACGCGATGCCACTCGCCGAGCACCCGCGAGCGGTCGTACATGTGGTTGATGGAGTCGATGCACAGCAGTGCGTCGAAGCTTCCGTCCTCGAACGGCAGCGCTTCGCGTGCATCGCCGTGGACGAACTGTGCCCGGTCGGCGAGCCCGTCCGCCTGTGCCGATGCGTTGGCCGCCACGACGCCCGCATCGTGGAGGTCGAAGCCGGTCACGCGGCAGCCCGTCTCGCGCGCCATGAACAGCGCGGGCCCGCCGGATCCGCAGGCCACTTCGAGCACATGGTGCGACTCGTCGATCCCGAGCCAGCCGAGGAAGGCGCGGTACTCATCGGCAGTCACCCACGAGTTCTGGCCGATCTCCTCGCCGAAGGCCTCGGAGCGGATCGTTGCGTTGAGCCGGTCGGCGAAGCTCCCATAGGTCCTGTCGTAGAACTCGCTATCCATGGCGTGCGCGGTGGAGGAGCGCGCTGATTCCGAACACGATCCCCGAGCCCAGCATCACCCAGGCGGGCCAGAAGTAGTTGCCGACTCCGGCCGCGGCCCATACGCCGACGATGTAGAGGTTCAGGATCACCAGGGAGCCGCCGAGGTGGCGCAATCGGCGCCCCCGGAATCGCGGTGCCGTGGCATGGATATGCCAGGCGTCCAGTCCCGCGATCAGGCCGAGCGCGAGCAGCGGCCAGACGATCCAGGGCAGGTCGGGCCCGGTGAGCGCCCAGATCACGACGAGAACTCCGGCCACGAGACCGAGCGAAGCCAACCGGATGCGGAGGTTGCGGATCCTCTGGTGTTGCGGGACGGTCGCACGCGGGGTCGGCTCGTGGCCCGCCTGGTCGCCGTTCAGCGGGATCACCGCCGTCACGCGCGTGCCGACGCCGGGCGGACTGTCGATGGCCAGCGATCCGCTCAGCGCGCCGACGCGGTCGGTGAGGCCCTGCATGCCCGTGCCGCCGTCGAGCGCCGCGCCACCCACGCCGTCGTCACTCACCTCGACCGTCACGCGACCGTCCTGTGCGGTCACCCCCACGGTCGCCGCCTCGGCGTTCGCGTGCTTGCCGATGTTCGCGAGGCACTCCGAGACCACGAAGTACGCCGCGGCCTCGACCGCGCCCGGTAGTCGCTCGTCCGGACTCGCCACCACCTCCACCGGCAGCGTGGCGCGCGACGCGAGGTCCTGCAGCGCGGCGGGTAGCCCGCGGTTGGTGAGGATCGCGGGATGGATGCCGCGCGCGAGATCGCGCAGCTCCTTCAGCGCGAGGCTGGCCTCATCCCCCGCCGCGTGTATGAGCTCCACGGCTGTCGGGTCGCCGTCTATGGCGCGTTGCTCGGCCATCCGCAGGTTCAGCGCGAGCGCCACGAGCCGCTGCTGTGCGCCGTCGTGCAGGTCGCGCTCGATGCGGCGGCGCTCGTCGTCCGCCGCGGCGATGATGCGTGAACGAGCGTCCTGGAGCTCCGTCACCTGGGCGGTGAGCTCAGGGTCGGCGTTCGAGCCGAGCAGCTGCTGCGCGAGCCATCCGTAGAGCCGTCCGAGCGCGCCTAGCGCTGGGATTCCGAGCAGCAGGATCAGAGCGCCCAGGGGCACGAGCGCGAGCGCCTCGCCGAGCGTGTCCACGCCCAGCCAGTCGATCCAATCTCCCTCCGCAAAGGGCTCGTAGTAGAACGGCGCGATCAGCAGGCGGAGCCCGAGGCCGAACACCGCGACCGTCACGGAGAAGCTGAGGATCCCGAGCGGAAACTGGAGCAGCAGGAATGCGAGGTCCTTCCAGGTTGCGGGATCCGCGAGGCGCGCCGCGAAGCGTCTCCACCAGCGTCCGCCCACAGGGTCGGGGCGATACGGGCTCGGGATCTCCGTGCCGACGAGCGACCCGATCACGCGCCGCTCGAGCTCGGCGAGCCAGCGCCACGCGTACACGCTCCCCACCAGCACCGGGATGCCGATCAACGTGATCGCGGTGCTGAAGCCGAACGAGATCGCCGTGACGAGGAAGGTGAACTCCGCCACGCCGAGCGGCAGCGCGAGCACCAGATACAGGATCCGCCCGTACGTGCGGGCGTCGAGAATGCTTCGAAAGAGCGCCTTGATGCGGTCCAGGCTAGGACCCAGCCGTTGCGCAGTCGATACGGGCACCCGTACCATGCCCGACGGTGCGCTCCCGGTATGGCATAGCCGTGGTAGCCGCGCTCGTGGCTCTGCCCGGGGCGGCCCATGCGGCGCCCGGGACGCTCGACCTGCGGCAGTCGTTTGACCACTCGCGCGGTTTGTACGTCGAGGGGTCGTTCTCGTACGTGCGCGTGCGCGGCGTGCGCGGCAAGCTGGTGGTTGCCAGGCGCTCGCGCCGGCCGCGCTTTCGGATGCAGCGCCGGCTGGCTCCAGGCCGGTACACGGTGATCAACTACCAGCGACCCTGCGACGGCAACTGCGGGACGCTCGACCCGCCAACCGACCGCTGCGCGCGGCGCGTGCGGATCCTCTCCGGCGGCCTGACCGAGGTGGCGCTGAGGGTTCGTCCCGGCCGCCGCTGCACGATGAGCCGCAGGGCACTGCCGGCGCGCTTTCCACCCGTCGGGCGTGTGCGCGCGGTGAAGCGCTGGCTGCGCGCGCGCGGAGGCAGCAACTCGTGGGCGCTCTTGGACTCGTGGGGGCGCATGCACAGCTTCGCGCCGCAGCGCGTCTACGTGAGCGCGAGCCTGGTGAAGGCGATGCTGCTGGTGGCGTATCTGCGCGGGATCGGCAACCGCGCACCGGATGCCGGCGAGCGCGCCTCGCTGGGTCCGATGATCACGGTCTCGTCGAACGACGCGGCGGACACCGTCTACTACCGCGTCGGCGACGCGGCCCTGTACCGGCTCGCTCGCCTGGTTGGGATGCGCAACTTCTCGGTGGCCGGCTACTGGGCGAACGCCCAGTTCAGCGCACAGGATCAGGCGCGCTTCTTCAACAGGATCGACAGGCTCGTTCCGAAGGCTTCGCGCGGGTACGCCCGCGCGCTGTTGTCCTCGATCGTGAGCCACCAGCGCTGGGGCTTTTCGCGCTACTCGATCGCGGCCGGCTTCAAGACGTTCTTCAAGGGCGGCTGGCGAGGGACCGGCGCCGGGCAGCTCGTGCATGAGGCGGCGCTGTTCGAGCGCGGGCGCACGCGCGTCTCGATGGCAGTACTTACCGATGGGAACACGTCACACGAATATGGGACCGAGACGCTGCGGGGAGTTGCGCAGCGGGTGTTCCATCGGACTCGTGCGGCGCAGGAGCCTCCGGAGAACGACGCACCCAAGGAGGCGGGTACTCCCGCCACGCGCCGTGCCGGGCTCGTCGATGTCCATCGCTTTGCGCCAAGCATCCGCGTGAACCTCTCCTACCGCACCAAGCACAACGAGACGGGCGCGCGGCTGCCGGGCTACTGCGAGAACTGGGCGCTGATGCACGAGCGGGCCGCGTTCAGCCTCGGCCAGGTGCAGCGCTCCCTCCGCCGGCAGGGCCTCGGCCTCCTGATCCTGGATGCCTACCGGCCGGTGCGGGCCACGGAGGCGCTCGTGCGTTGGGCCGAGCGGACGGGCCGCGGCGGCGCCGTGGGCACGTACATCGCGCGGCGCAGCCGCCACAACACGGGCAGCGCTGTGGACATCACGCTCGTGCGCTTCCGCGACGGCAAGCGCCTCCGCATGGGCGGCTTTGCGTTCGGCCCCAGCTCTCACACCTACAACGCAAGCGGCCGCATCCTCCGCAACCGTCTCGCCCTCAAGAACGCGATTGAGCGCTTCGGCTTCGGCGCCTACCTCAACGAGTGGTGGCACTTCGAGCACGACATCCGCCCGAACCGCTATCTGAACGTGACGGTCGGCTGCTGAGCCAGGTCGCGCCAGCACCCGCGATAATGGAGATATGCCAGAGCGCACCGACCTCCTGCGGGTTGCACTCGCGCAGCTGAACCCGACCGTCGGGGACATCCGCGGCAACGCCCGCAAGATCTCCGAGGGCATCGCCCGTGCCCGTGACGAGGGTGCCTCGCTCGTGGTGTTCCCGGAGCTGAGTCTCACCGGCTATCCGCCCGAGGACCTGCTGCTGAAGACGTCTTTCCTGGACGCCGCCGAGGCAGCGCTTCAGGAGCTGGCGGGCCAGACCCAGGGGATCGCCGCAGTGGTGGGCTATCCGGAGAAGGCGGAGGACGTCTACAACAGCGCGGCCGTGCTCGCCGACGGCGACGTGGTGGCCACCTACCGCAAGATGTACCTGCCGAACTACGGGGTCTTCGACGAGCAGCGCTACTTCCAGTCGGGTGCGGAGGCGGCGATCGTCGAGCTGAACGGTGTGCCGATCGGGCTCAGCATCTGTGAGGACATCTGGGAGCCGGGTCCGCCCGCCATGACGGAGGCGCTCGCCGGCGCGCAGGTGATCCTGAACCTGTCCGCCTCCCCCTATCGCCGCGGCGTCGGCGCCGGGCGCGAGCGCATGCTGATCCAGCGCGCGCTGGACAACCTCACGGCCGTCGTGTTCGTGAACACCGTGGGCGGCCAGGACGAGCTGGTCTTCGACGGCCACAGCCTCGCCATCGATCAGGACGGCAAGGTGCTCGCCCGGGCGCCGCAGTTCGAGGAGGCGCTCACCCTCTGCACCATCGACCCGCGCGCAATCACGGCCGCACGGCTGCGCGACACGCGCCACCGGGTGAACGTGCGCCGGCAGCGGCGCGCCGAGCACGTCGCGGAGCCGCCGGTGTTCACGCTGGCGAGCATCAACACCGAGGCGAGCGCGGAGCCCGAGCTGGTGTCCGGCGAGCTGGCGGACACGCTCGGCCCCGAGGCGGAGGTCTACGCCGCGCTGCGCACCGGCCTGCACGACTACGTGGAGAAGAACGGCTTCGAGCGCGTGGTGATCGCGCTATCCGGCGGGATCGACTCCGCGCTTGCCGCGCTGGTGGCCGTCGACGCGCTCGGCCCCGAGCGGGTCACGTGCGTGTCGATGCCCTCCCCCTACTCCAGCGAGGGCACACGCAATGATGCCGGCGCGATCGCGGAGAACCTCGGCGTGGACTTCCGCGAGATCGGTATCGAGCAGGCGATGAGCGCCTACGAGGAGATGCTGCGCGAGGCGTTCGACGGCCGCGAGCCGGACGTGACCGAGGAGAACGTGCAGGCGCGCATCCGCGGCAACGTGGTGATGGCGCTCTCGAACAAGTTCGGCTGGCTCGTGCTGGCCACCGGCAACAAGTCGGAGATGTCGGTGGGCTACGCCACCCTGTACGGCGACATGGCGGGTGGCTTCGCGGTCTTGAAGGACGTCTATAAGGGCTGGGTCTACCGGCTGGTGCGCTGGCGCAACGGGCAGGCCGAAAGCGAGCTCGTGCCGGCATCGGTGCTCGACAGGCCCCCGTCCGCGGAGCTGCGCCACGAGCAGCGCGACGACGAGTCGCTGCCGCCCTACGACGTGCTCGACCTGATCCTCGAGGGCTACATCGAGGAGGACCTCGACGCCGTGGAGCTGGTGCACCGCGGCCTGCCGGCCGAGGACGTGGAGCGCGTGATCCGGATGGTCGACCGGTCCGAGTACAAGCGCCGACAGGCGCCCCCCGGGATCAAGATCTCGGCGCGGGCATTCGGCCGCGACCGCCGACTCCCGATCACAAATCGCTTCGAGAGCTCGGGCGATCCCGCCGAGCGCCGTCTCAGGGCGCTTTAACCGAGCGCACCGCGAGCGTCACGCGCGACGCGGCGCAGAGCCGTTCCTGGTCGTCCGTAAAACGGACGTCCCAGACCCAGCTGGTGCGCCCGCGGTGGATCGGCGTCCCCTCGGCGTGGATCACGCCCTCGGTGGCCGGGCGGAAGAAATGAGTCTGGTTCGACTGCCCCACCGCGAAGTTGCCGTCGCCCTCGACGGCGAGGTGCGTCGTGACTGACACCATCGACTCCGCAAGCGCTGCGTACGCCCCGCCGTGAACCATGCCGAGTGGCTGCTGCACGCGCTTCTCCACCGCGAACCGGCCGCGGCAGCCCTCAGGACTCGCCTCGAGCATTTCGAAGCCGAGCACGTCGTCGAGGGTGCCCGGCGCTGGATAGGTCCGAACCGGCGAATCCATAAGGGCGGGCACACTACAGTTCGCCCCGAATGGCCACCTTCGATCAGCTGTCGCCTGAAAAGCGGGCGATTGTCGAGCTCGTCCTTCAGCAGGGGAAGACCTACCCCGAGCTCGCGGAGATGCTCGGCATGCCGGAACCGCGCGTGCGCGAGCTGGCGCGCGACGCGCTCGTAGAGCTCGCGCCCGTGAGCGTGAGAGGCGTGGAGGAGGACTGGCGCGGCCAGCTCGCCGACTACGTGCTCGGCCAGCAGTCCGGACCCGAGGCCACCGCCACGAAGGGCCACCTGCGTCGCTCCGAGGCTGCCCGCAGCTGGGCGCGCTCACTGCTCGACTCGCTTGAGCAGCTCTACCCGAACGGCTCGGTCCCCGCGATCCCCGACGGCGAGCGCGGCCGGGCGGCGAGACGGCCCGCTGCTGCGGCGTCCGCCCCGGGCGAGGGCGCCGCCTCCCCACGCGGACTTTCGACCACCGACCCGGTGATGCGCCGACGTCTGCTCGCGGGAGCGGGTGCGGCCGCCCTCCTGCTGCTGCTCGTCGTGCTCGTGTGGCCGGTCGGCGTGCTCATCGGGGACGACAGCAGCGGCAACGCCAGCGGCGACACCGCCAGCAGCGACGCCGCGGCCGCCACGCAGACCACCCCGGACCAGGCGCAGCAGGCCGCCACCGGACCGGCCGGCATAGCGATCGTGGTCGACCGCAACGGCAAGAAGCAGCTGCTGGTCCGGGCGGCGAAGCTCGCGCCGAGCGGCCAGAACGAGGGCTATTACGTCTGGCTGTACAACAGCCCCGACGACGCGAAGTCGCTCGGCGGCCAGGTGACCGACCAGCAGGGCAACTACCAGGCACTCGGCCCCTTCCCAGCCGACTACGCGAAGTACAAGTACATCGACGTGACGAAGCAGGCGGTCGGCAACAGCACCAACATCAAGCACTCCGGAGAGTCGGTCCTACGCGGGCCGATGCCGAAGCTCCGCAACGCCAAGGGCACGACCAAGAAGCCCGCAGCGGTCGGCCAGTCGGTGCTCCAGCCTCCTGCTGGCTAGTAGCAGCCCGGGCGATTAGGGCAGCAGCTTCCCCGGGTTCATGATCCCGGCGGGGTCGAGCCGCTCCTTGGCCGCCCGGATCAGCTCGATTCCCAGCTCGCCCACCTCCGCGCGCATCCACTGCCGGTGGTCGCGGCCTATCGCGTGGTGGTGCGTGATCGTGCCGCCACCCGCGACTATCGCCTCGGAGGCGGCCGTCTTGGCGGCGCTCCATTGGGCCATCGCGTCGTCCTCCTGGCGTGCCAGGAACGTGAAGTAGAGCGAGGCGCCCGAGGGATACAGGTGCGAGACGTGGCACATCACGAGCGCCGGCGTGCCGCGCTCGCCGAGCGTCGTGCGGAGCGCCTCCGCCACCGCAGCGTGGAGGGTCCCGAGGTTGGCCCAGCTGGTGGCGGTCTCGAGCGTGTCCACGAACACGCGCCGGGTGAGCAGCTCGTCGCGCAGGTAGGGCCCCGAATAGCGGCTGTGCAGCCACGCCTCGCCCGGCCGAGGGCCGAGCGCGATGCCGCCCCCGGCGCGCAGGAGCCCGGCGGTGTGTCGCCGCCTGCGCTCCACGTCCTCCTCCTCGCCCTCGAACCCGAGGATCGCCACGCAGCCGCGATCGTGGCCGCGCAGGCGCAGGTAGCGCCGTCCCAGGCCCTCCGCGCGGATGCCCGACGACGACGCCATCGCCGTCGATAGGCCCGTCTCGGCCTCGTCGGAGAGCCTGTTCACATCGGCCGACGCCTCAGCCTGCTCCATCACGCGGAATGCGTCGCAGCCCTCCGCGAAGCTCGCGAACGACCAGCCCTCGTAGCGGCGGAAGGCAGGCGCGGGTCGCACGCGCACGGTCGCCTCGCAGATCACACCGAGCACGCCCTCGGAGCCCACGAGCAGCTCGCGCGTGCTCGGCCCCGCGGCCGACGCCGGCACCGCGCGCGTTCCGATCTCGCCGGCCGGGGTCATGCAGCGCACAGCCTCGACCAGCTCGTCGATGCGGCCGTAGCCCGTGGATGCCTGGCCAGCCGAGCGCGTGGCCACCCAGCCGCCCACAGTGGAGTACTCGAACGACTGCGGAAAGTGGCCGAGCGTCACGCCCTCGGCGGCGAGTCGCCGCTCCGCCTCTGGCCCGAACAGGCCTGCGTCGAGGCGCGCCGTGAGCGATGTCCGGTCCACCTCGACCGTCGAGCTGAGCCTGCCGAGGTCGAGCGTCACCGCAGCATCCATGCCGTCTCGCACCGGCTCCACTCCGCCCACCACGCTGGTGCCGCCGCCGAATGGGATCACGGCGACCCGGTGCTCCGCGCACGCGGCGAGCACGGCCGCCACCTGCTCGGCCGAATCGGGCCGCACCACGGCGTCGGGGGCGCTCGACGCGTCCCCGGAGCGGATCCGCACGAGGTCTGGATAGGAGCGGCCGACCGCGTGCCCGATCCGGTCCTCGCGGCCGTCCCGCACGTGCTCCGCGCCCACCGCGGCCACCAGACCCTCGCGCGCCGGCGCGGGCAGCCGCGAGTCGGGGAGCGACACCTCGTCCAGGGTCACGGGCGGCCGGCGGGCGGCCGGATCAGCGCCCAGCTTGTCCCCCAGCAACGTCTCCGCGGTGGGCGGCAGAGCCACGTCGTGGCCGTCCTCTCCCCACCCCCACCAGCGCATCAGGTCGGGTCCCCGAGCAGCTCCGCCAGGCCCTCGAGCGCCTCCTCGGCCTGGCGCCTGGCCGCCGCGCGCAGCTGGAACGGGCTAAAGCGCGCCCATCCGCGCGGGCGCTGGTCGAGCGTGAGCCGCACGCGCGTGCCGCCGCTTCCCTCCGGCTCGAGCGCGATCTCGGTGCTGGCCGACGCGAGCAGCCGCTCGAACGGCGATTCCTCGACCTCCTGCCTCCAGCGCAGAAGCTCGGGCTCGCGCGCGTGGACGAGGCTGTAGTCCGCGCGGACGCTCTTGCCCTTGGGAGACACGAGCACCGTCGTCCAGGCCTGCCGGCTCGCGTCCTCGACCCGTGACACGCCCGGCCACCAGGCCGGGAGACGAGCAGGATCGCTCACGACCCGCCAGACGTCGTCGGGCGCGCCTGAGACAACGCGTTCGCGGCGGACGACCATCACTCGTCGTCGACGACCACGAGCGACCGGACGTCATAGCCCTTGAGCCGGTCGCGCCCGTGCAGGAAAGCCAGCTCGATCACGAACGCGCATCCTGCCACGACGCCGCCCGCCTGCTCCACGAGCTCGCAGAGCGCCCCGGCCGTGCCGCCCGTGGCGAGCAGGTCGTCGTGAACCAGCACGCGGGCGCCCCCGCGGATCGCGTCCGAGTGCACCTCCAGCGCATCCATGCCGTACTCGAGCTGGTACTCGACCGAGGAGACCTCGCGCGGCAGCTTCCCCGGCTTGCGCGCGAGGATGAAGCCGGAATCGGCCGCCACGGCCACCGCCGCGCCGAGCACGAACCCACGCGCCTCGGCAGAGACCACGTAGTCGATCTCCCGCGAGCGGGCGTAGTCGGCCAGCTGGTCGACCGCGAAGCGGAGCGCCTCGTGGTCGAGGAACAGCGGCGTGATGTCCTTGAAGACGATGCCCGGCTTCGGGAAGTCCGGGATGTCCTGGATGTGGTCCTCGAGGCGCACGTGCCGCCGGATCAGCGTGCGAGCTTGCGCAGATCCCGGATCAGCAGCAGGTGCTTGAGGTTGGAGGCGATCGCCGCGAGGTTCTCGAGTGCCTCGACCGCCTCCTTGCGCCGCTCCGGGTTTCGCGAGCGGAGCGCCGGCGCCAGGATCTGCTCGAGCAGCGCGGCCTCGCGATCCGCCGATGTGCGGAACACGCGCAGGTTGCGCCCGCCCACTCCGAAGCGCTTCAGCTCGCCGACGGCGCGGATGATCTCGCGTTCCGTGTCGTCGTAGAGCGTCTCCCCGTCGTGGCGCTCGCCCTTGATCACGCCGAAGTCCTCGAGCTCCTTCACGAGCGCCTGGTCCGCGCCCGTCTCCTCGAGCACCTCCGCGAGCCGGTACTGCGAACCGGGGCCGCGCAGCGCGAAGCTGGTGCGCCGCACGGTGCCGCGCGGCTCGGCGTCGGCGTCGGGCTTGGCCACCTCGGTGTCGCCACGCCCCGCGGCCAGCTCCTGGCGGATCACCCGGAGCGGCAGGAACTCGTCGCGCTGGAGGCGCAGGATCGTGCGCAGACGGTCCACGTCGGCGGCCTGATAGAGCCGGTAACCGCCCGGCGTGCGCCGCGGCGTGAGCAGCTTCTGGTCCTCGAGATAGCGGATCTTCGAGATCGAGATGTCCGGAAACTCGCGCTCGAGCTGCTTGGACACCGCCCCGATGGTGAGCGCCTTCTCCTTGCGAGGCGGTACGTCATGCGTGACCTCGGTGCTCACCGTTCCTCCAGATACGTCAGCTTGTACTTGCCCACCTGCAGCTCGTCGCCGTTCTGAAGCCGGTGCGATTCGATGCGCCGCCGGTTCACGTACGTGCCGTTCAGGGAGCCAAGGTCGTCGATGTACAGCCCGTCACGACGCTGTACCAGCAGGGCGTGGTTGCGCGAGACCGTCACGTCGTCCAGAAAAACCTCCGCGTCCGGACTGCGCCCGATCGTCATGCGCTCACCACCCACATTGAATGCTTCGCCGGAGCGGCCGCCGCCAGAGCGGATCACGAGCGTGGCGCCCTCGTGGGTCACGGTCTCGAGGTCCACCGGACGCAGCTCGCCGGTCTCGTCCACCTGGTAGACCTCGGTGGTGTCGCCTTTGGCCTCGGCCTGGTCACCCAGGAACGCGCCGCACTTCTGGCAGTAGTTCGCGCCCTCGGCGTTGGCGAAGCCGCACTCCGGGCAGTGCATCTACTCGATGTCCGCGTCCGCCGGGATGCCCTTCCCCGCCAGGATGTCGGTCAGTTGCTGCACGTCGGCGCCGCTGATCACGGATTCGCCCTCCTCGTGCTTCTTGCGCAGCCGGTTCACCAGCTCCGCGCGCAGGATGTCGATCTTGCCGTGCAGGATGCGGCGCTTGTAGGAAACCTCCTGCTCCTCCTCCGTGAGCTGTTGGATGAGATCCTTCAGCTCTGTGTCGGAGAGCGCGCCGAGGTCAGGGAACGTGTCCAATGCTGTCCTTTCGAGAGAGGTAGCCAGGCGACTATAGCGCTTCCTCAACCTGAGGTTGAGGCTTTGCGTATCGCCCGCACCCCATCTTGCAGGTAGCGGGCCGTGGCCGCAAGGGTCATCGCAAGTCCGACGTACAGCACGACGTTCAGGATGTCGCTCTCGATCACCAGCGCGAGCGCCAGCGCGCTCATCACGGGCCAGACCGCCCAGCGCCCAAGCATGGTCACGTTGAGGTCGAGGCCGCGGCGCAGCGCAACCTCCGTGAGCACCAGCATCAGGGCCTCTCGCGCGGCGAGAACGGCCAGCGCCCAGCGCGGCAGCGTCTCGTAGTTCCAGGCCACGATCGCCCCGGCCACGACCAGTAGGCGGTCGGTCAGGGGATCGAGCAGCGCGCCAAGCCGGCTGTATTGCCCGGTGATCCGGGCGGCCATGCCGTCGAAATAGTCGCTCCACGCGATCACCGCGAACAGGACGAACGCGAGCCCGGAGCGACCGTCGCCGGAGTTCAGGCCGACCACGAGGAAGACCGGCACGAGCGCCAACCGTACGAATCCGATCGCGTTCGGGATGGTCCACGGATTGAGCGGCTCGCCCCTGCGGGTCTCGGGTGGCGGGCCCCCAGAGCGGTCGAGGCCGGACAGCCGCCGGAAGGTGAGTGGCTCGCGCTTCGGCTTCAGGGGAGGGTCCGCCACAGGTCCGCAGCCGCCTCGGCGGCGCCCTCCAGGGGCAGCGAGCCCTTCTCCTGTCCGCGGCGAACCTGAACCTCGATCTCGCCAGCCTCGACGCTCTTCTTGCCGATCGTCACCCGCAGCGGGCAGCCGAGCAGCTCCGCGTCGGCGAACTTCTCACCCGGGCTCGCGTCGCGGTCGTCGTAGAGCACGTCGAGGCCGAGGTCGCGCAGCTCGTCGTAGAGCCGGTCGGAAACGGCGCGCGCCTCCTCCCCCGGCTTCCCAAGCGTCACCAGCTCCAGGTCGAAGGGCGCCACCGACCGCGGCCACGAGATGCCGTTGTCGTCGGCGAACTGCTCGATCGCAGCCGCCAGGGTGCGCGCCGGGCCAATCCCGTAGGAGCCCATCCAGATGAGCTGCTCCTTGCCCTGGTCGTCGAGGTAGCGCGCCCCGAGCGGATCGGAATAGCGCGTGCCGAGCTTGAAGATGTTGCCCACCTCGATGGCAGGCTCGATCCGGATCGGGCTGCCGGCCGGGCAGAGGTCGCCCTCCTCCACGCGGCGGACGTCGACCCAGGTGGGCTCGAAGTCGCGTCCGGGCTCCACACCCGTCAGGTGCATGTCGGGCTTGTTCGCGCCCGCGACCAGCCCGCGCAGGCCCTTGAGAGCCTCGTCGGCGAGCACGTCCACGGGGCTGCCGACCGGCCCGATGAACCCAGGCTCGGCGCCGAACTCGCTGCTCACCTGCTCAGCCTCGGCCGGGCGGAAGGGCGCCCCAAGCGCGTTCTGAAGCTTGATCTCGTTGAGGCGATGATCGCCGCGGATCACGACGAGCACGGGCCCGCGCTCATCCACGATCACCGGGAACGCCTTGATGATCGCCCCGGGCGGCACGTCGAGCGCCTCACGGACGGCGTCGACCGTGGAGGCGCCCGGTGTCTCCACCTCGCGCTGCTCAGCCGATGGCTCCGGCAGGCCGTCCACGGGCTGCGCAGTCGCGCTCGCGATCTCGACGTTCGCGGCGTAGCCCGAGTCGGACAGCGCCACGTCATTCTCGCCGGCCGCGCAGGGCGCCATGTACTCATGCGCGCCGACGCCTCCCATCATTCCCACGTCGCTCTCCACGCGGTACCACTCGAGCCCGGCGCGGTCGAAGATGCGGTCGTAGGCCTCGATGAAGAGCTGGTAGGAGGCGTCGAGGCCGTCCCGGTCGCGGTCGAACGAGTACGCGTCCTTCATGATGAACTCCCGCGTGCGCAACAGCCCGGCGCGCGGCCGCGGCTCGTCGCGCTCCTTGGTCTGGAAGTGGTAGAGCAGCTTAGGAAGGTCGCGGTATGAGCGCACCTCGGCCGCGATGTGCGTGGTGATGACCTCCTCGTGGGTCATCGCGAGCACCATCTCGGTGCCGCGCCGGTCCTTCAGCTTGAACAGCTCGTCGATCTCGTACCGGCCCGTCTTCTTCCAGGGATCCGCCGGCTGGAGCACGGGCATCAGCATCTCCCCCGCCCCGATCGCGTCGAGCTCCTCGCGGATGATCTGCTCGACCCTCCGATGGGCCCGCCAGCCCGCGGGGAGGAAGGTCCAGAGGCCCGCACCCACTTGGCGCGCAAGCCCGGCGCGCACGATCAGCTTGTGCGAGATCGCCTCGGCGTCGGCGGGAGCTTCCCGCGTGGTTGGCAGGAAGTAGCGCGAAAGCCGGGTCACGGCGGGCGAGTCTAGTCATTTGGGCCTCATGTTCCGCCCCCGCAAAGCCGATCCAGACGGAAGCACGAGGTAACCCATTTATGCAAGTGTCACCCAGGCTCAGAGCAGGGTCGTGGGCGCTTGGAGCGCTCACTGGCCTTGGCGCGCTCGCATACGCGGCTCACATCGGCCTTGGGATGGGCGGGGCCAACCTTGACGACTTCTTCCAGGACTGGGTGTTCTGCGGAGTAAGCGTGGCGGCCGGAGCCCTCTGCGTGATGCGCGGGATCGCGGTGCGCGAGGAGCGCGTGGCCTGGCTAATAATGGGCTTCGGCCTCTTGACCTGGGCGGCTGGCGACATCACGTGGACGCTGTTCCTCGCCAACGACCCGGACCCGCCGTACCCGTCGGTGTCCGACTGGCTCTACCTGGCCTTCTATCCGGCGAGCTATGTCTCACTGCTCCTCGTGGCGCGCTCGCGCGTGGCCTCGTTCCGCAGCAGCCTCTGGCTCGACGGTGCAATCGCGGGCCTCACCGTGGCTGCGGTGATCGCGACTCTGGCGTTCCAGCCGATCCTCGACGCCACCAGCGGCACCGGCACCGAGCTCGCGGTCAACTTCGCGTATCCCGTCGGCGACCTGCTGCTGCTCGGGCTGGTGGTGGCCGTCTTCGGCCTGAATGGCTGGCGGCTGGACCCGGTCTGGCTGCTCCTTGGAGGCGGGCTTGCGCTGAGCGCGATCGCGGACGGCATCTACCTGTTCCAGACCGCCAAGAACACCTACGTGGAGGGCACGCTGCTCGACTGCCTCTGGCCCGCGTCGGTGTTCCTGGTCGCGATGGCTGCCTGGCAGCGGCCGAGGAAGAACCTCGCCGTCCACGACTGGGTGATCATGGCCGTGCCCGTTGGCTGCGGGGTCGTGGCCGTCCAGCTGCTCGTGTACGACCACTTCGAGCCGAGCAACATCGCCGCCGTGAGCCTCTCCGCATGGGCGCTCCTGTTGGCCCTGGCGCGCATGACACTCGCCTTCCTTGAGAACCAGCGGGTCCTTGCCCAGACACACACCGAGGCGCGCACGGACTCGCTGACCGGCCTGAAGAACCGCCGCAGCCTGATGGCCGACCTCGAGCTCCAGCTCGAGCTGTCAAGCCCGGCCGCCCCGCGCGCGCTGCTCCTGTTCGACCTCGACGGCTTCAAGGAATACAACGACGCGTTCGGGCACCCAGCCGGCGACGAGCTGCTGGCGCGGCTCGCAGTGCGCCTGGCCGACGTCGTGGGCTCGAGCGGGCACGCCTACCGGCTGGGCGGCGACGAGTTCTGCGCGCTGCTCTTGCCGGGGCGCGAGGGCGTGGGACCGCTGGTCGCGGCCTGCTCGCTCGCGCTCACCGAGCGCGGCGAGGGCTTCGAGGTGGGGAGCTCATTCGGGTCCGTGCTCCTCCCGGAGGAGGCCACCACGCCCACGCAGGCTCTCCAGCTTGCTGACAGGCGCATGTATGCCCGCAAGGGCGGGCGCCGGATGTCCGCAGGGCGCCAATCCCGTGACGTCCTGCTGCGGACGCTGTCCGAGCGCCGCCCCGACCTTCAGCTGCGGCTCCGCGACATCGGCGAGCTGGCGCTCGCGGTCGGGCGCGAGCTCCAGATGGGCCCGGAGGGGCTCGACGAGGTGGCGAGGGCCGCCGAGCTACACGACGTCGGCAAGATCGCCGTTCCGGACGCCATCCTCGACAAGCCCGGCCCGCTCGACCCGGTCGAGTGGAGCTTCATGCGCCGCCACCCCTTGATTGGCGAGCGGATCCTGCTCGAGGCGCCGGCGCTGCGCCCGGTCGCGCGGCTTGTGCGCTCCAGCCACGAGCGCTTCGACGGCGGCGGCTACCCGGACGGGTTGCGAGGCGACGAGATCCCGCTGGGAGCGCGGGTTGTGGCCATCTGCGACGCCTTCGACGCCATGACCACCGACCGCCCCTACCGGCAGCCTGTCTCCGAGGAGGAGGCACTCCTGGAGTTGCGCCGCTGCGCTGGGACGCAGTTCGATCCGATGGTGGTGGAAGCCTTCTGCAAGGTGATCGCCAGGGAACGGCGCGACCCCGGCGAAATACGCAACATGCAGTATTGACGGTCCGCCCCGCCGAACCGATCCTAAGGATATGAGCCCAAACCCCAACCCAGTCTGCAAGGTCTGTAGGCGGCCCATCGAGAGCGAGCAATACCTTGTTCGCGTCGAAGGTCCCCGCACCACGGCCGTGCATCGCAGCCTGTGCTTCCCGCCGGCCCGTACGGCCGACCGCAAGCCGGCCGCTCGTGCCTAGCCTGGCGCAAGTACCGGGCTTGGCCCGGTGCGCAGCGATGCCTTCCTAGGCCCGAGTAAAGCGGCGCCCCGCCGTGGGCGAGGCTTCCTCGTCCAGCGGGATTCGCTTGGCCTTCGGAGCGCCGGCCATCGGCAGCGCCTGGCCGTCAGTGAGCGCCTCGTCCGTCACCGCCGCGGCCTCCATCGCCGCAATCCGCTCCGGGGTCAGCTCGCCAGCGTTCTCCTCCTCGATCTGCTCGAGCCACGCGGCGCCCTCGGCTGCCTCGCGCTCGTTCACGAGCACTGACCCCTTGTCGATCGACTTGTCGATCTCCACGAACAGGGCGTCGACGAGCTCGTCCTGAGGCACCTTTCGCAGCGGCTTGCCGTGGGCGAAGATCAGGCCCTCGTTCTTGGCGCCTGTGATCCCGAAGTCCGCATGAGAGGCCTCGCCGATCCCGTTCACTGCGCAGCCGAGCACGGCCACCTCGATCGGGTCGTCGTACTGGCGCAGGCGCTCCTCGATCTCGGCCACCACAGTGTCCATGTCGAACTGGAGCCGCCCGCAGGTGGGGCAGGCGATCAGCACCGGGCCGCGCTCGCGCAGCTTGAGCGCCTTGAGGATCTCCCAGGCCACCTTCACCTCCTCCTCCGCGTGGAAGGTGGAGAGCGAAATGCGGATGGTGTCCCCCACGCCGTCGGCAAGCAGCGTGCCCAGGCCGACGGCCGACTTCAGCGAGCCGGACCACTTGGTGCCCGCCTCCGTGATGCCGAGGTGGAGCGGATTGTCGATCTTCTGGGAGAGCAGGCGGTTCGAGGCGATCGTGTTGGGCACGTTCGTGGACTTGATCGAGACCTTGAAGTCCTCGAAGCCGAGCCGGTCCATCAGCTCCACGTGCTCGAGGGCGGCGCTCACGAGCGCCTCGACCGGGTTTTCCCGCTCGAGCTCGTGTAGGTGCCTCGGCAGCGAGCCGGAGTTCACGCCGATCCGCATCGGCACACCGGCCGCGCGAGCCTTGTCCACCACCTGGCCGACCTTGTCGTGGCCGCCGATGTTGCCCGGGTTGATCCGGATGCAGTGCGCGCCGGCGTCGATCGCCTTGAGGGCGAGCGTGTAGTTGAAGTGGATGTCCGCGATGATCGGGATCGGCGACTCCACGACGATCCGCTCGAGCGCACGGACGTCCTCGTCACGCGGCACCGCGCAGCGCACCAGATCCCCGCCCGCCTCGGCGATCGCGTGGATCTGCTTCATGGTGGCGTCGAAGTCCGCGGTCTCCGTCTTCGTCATCGACTGGACCGCGACAGGGGCTCCGCCGCCGATCTTCACGCCACCAACGTCGATCTGCTTCTTGGAGGCCATCCGCGGCCCCAAGCCTAGCTAGGCGTAGAGCTCCTCGATGTCGCTCGCGTACTTCTGGTGAATGGGCTTGCGCTTCAGCTTCATCGTTGGCGTCAGCTCCTCGCCGCCGGGCTGCCAGTCCTCGTCCAGGAGCTTGAACCTCTTGATCTGCTCGACTCGCGCCAGCTGCTCGTTGGCGGCCTCGATTCCGCGCTCCACCTCCGCCAGCAGCGCGTCCCTGCCCTGCTGCTGCTCGAAGGCGGGCGCCACGTCGGGATCGAGGGTGACCAGCGCCACGTTGTAGGGCTTGCCGTCGCCGATTGCGATCGCCTGCCCGATCACGGGGCTCGAGGCCTTCAGCTTCGCCTCGATGTTCGCGGGTGACATGTTCTTGCCGCCTGCGCTGATGATCAGCTCCTTCTTGCGGTCCACCAGCTTGAGGTAGCCGTCCTCGTCGAACTCGCCGATGTCGCCGGTATGGAGCCAGCCGCCCTCGTCGAGCGTCTCGCGCGTCTTGTCGGGATCGTTGCGGTAGCCGGTCATCACGAACGGGCCGCGGATCAGGACCTCGCCGTCGTCGGCAAGCTTGATCTCCGCGTCCGGCGCCGGTGGGCCGACCGTGCCGATCTTGATCCGCTCGGGCGGGTTGCAGGTCCCGTAGCCGGCGGTCTCGGACATTCCCCACAGCTCGGCGAGCGGGATGCCGATGGCGTGGAAGAACTCGATCACCTCGGGCGGCGTCGGCGCCGCGCCCACGTTCACGGACTCCACCTGGTCGAGGCCGAGCCGCTCTCGGATCTTGGAGAGCACGAGCGCGTCCGCCTTCTCGTACTCCTCCCCCACGTCCTCGCCGCGCGCGCGGCGCAGGCCCACGCCGAGTGCCCACTGGGTGGCCTGCTTGCGCTCGGCGTCCTGCTCCGCCTCGATGCCGGCCTCGATCGCGGCCTTCAGCTTCTCCCAGATGCGCGGCACGGCGAAGAACCAGGTCGGGTGCACCTCCGGCAGGTACGCGGCCACCTGGCGCGGGTCTGGGCAGCAGGTGGTGGAGAAGCCGGCGAACATCGGCAGGTAGTGCGACGACGCCCGCTCCGCGATGTGTGCCATCGGGAGCCAGGAGATCACGCGGCCCTCGTCGGGGAACTGGATGATCTGGTCGAAGCCGTTGATGGCGTTCACGAGGTTCGCGTGCGTGAGCTGGACGCCCTTCGGAGGTCCCGTCGTGCCCGAGGTGTAGATGAGCGTGAGCAGGTCGGTTGCTTCCACGCTGCGCCATGCAGCCTCGAAATCGAAGCTCTCCGGGGCGTGCTGCTCCACATCGTCCCGCTCCACGACGACCACGTGGTCGACCCCGTCGAGAGCCCGCACGCGCTCCTCGAACGCCTCCTCGGTGACCACGATGCGCGCCTCGGCGTCCCTTACCTGGTACTGGATCTGCTCCGACGTGTACGTGTTGTAGAGCGAGAACGGCGTCGCACCGAGGTGCATGGCCGCCGCATCGAACCAGTGGAACTCGGGCCGGTTCGTGAGCATGATTGCCATCGTGCCGCCGCGCTCGAGCCCGAGACCGGCGAGCCCGGCGGCCGTCGCTCGGACCTTGTCTGCGTACTCCCGCCAGCTCATCGAGAGCTCGTCGTCCTTCGTGCGGAGCGCGGTCCGGTCCGGATGCGCCTGCGCGGTCACCTGGAAGGCCTCCGCCACCGTGGCGGCCGCCAGGCCAGCCGGCCGCCCAGATCGCTGCTCGGCGCTCATAGCCATGCGCGCAATGTAACGCGGTTGTGCCTCGCGGCCAACAGCAGCACTAAGCGATGGGCCCCCAGCGGGCCAACGCCTGCAGGTGAGAGGCGAACGTTGCGCTATGCGCCACGTTCATCGCACACCTGGCGCCCGCGGGCTAGCGGACCTGGAAGCCCTCGCCGCTCAGGCGGTCGATGTCGTTCGATAATCCGATCAGGAAGATCAGGATCACGAGCATGAAGCCGACCACTCCGGCGCGCTCCATCACCCGCAGCGACACCGGCTTGCGGCGCACCTTCTCGACGATCGCCCAGAAGATGTGGCCCCCGTCGAGTGGCAGGAACGGGAACAGGTTCACGATCGCGAGCGAGAGCGAGATGATCGCGAGGATCCCGATCACGTCCGCGACGTTGTTGAGAATCGTCTGGCGCGTGACCTCGTAGGAGCCGACGACCCCCGAGATCTCCTTGCGCTGCTCCGGGTTGATCAGGCGGGCGGGCAGCTCCAGCGTGCTCCGCGTGATGAACCAGAAGCGGTTCGCGGTGAGGTCAAACGCCTCGCCGACACCCAGGTCCTCGCGGGGTCCGGCCGCGTAGGCGAACCCCAGCCGGGTGCGCTTGGCGACCGGGTCGTAGATGGGCGTGATCGAGAAGGTGCGCAGATCGCCGTCCCGCCGAACCGTGATCTGGACCGGGTCCGATGCCTCGCAGCCCTTCGTCGGCGGTTTCTGCGGGCATCTGTGGCTCGCAATCTGCTTCGAGAGCTCAATTGGCGTCCCCCGCTGCCCATCCACCGCCACCAGCCGGTCGCCCGGCTTCAGCACGCTCTGGGCCGGATACCCCTTCTCGAGCGTCCCGACATCCCTCGATCCGGTCTGCGGACCGATCAGCGCGAAGAACACAAACAGCAGCACGAACGCCAGCACGAGGTTCACCGCCGGCCCCGCGGAAATCACCACGATCCGCTTCCAGACGGGCTGAGCGTGGTAGGCCCGGTCGCGGACCTCCTCTGGGAGATCCTCTTCCGGGTTCATCCCGCTGATCTTCACGTAGCCGCCCGCGGGGATCGACCCGATCGCGTACTCGGTCTCCCCCACCTTCTTGCTCCAGATGGTGGGCGGGAAGAACAGCGAGAACTTCTCCACCCGCATGCCCACGGCCTTGGCCGCGCTGAAGTGGCCGAGCTCGTGCAGGATCACGAGCAGCGCGAAGCCCACGAAGGCGAGGAAGAAGCTGAAAGCGGTCACGCGGCCACTCCCTTCGCCACCTCGCGCGCCTGCGCGTCCGCGGCATAGAGATCAGAGAAGTGGCGTACGGGCTGTGCCGGGAGCTCCGAGAGCGTCGACTCGATCACCCGGGGGATCCCGACAAACGACAGGTCACCCACCAGGAAGGCGTGCACCGCGATTTCGTTCGCGGCGTTGAGCACGCAGGGGGCGGTGCCGCCGGCCTCGGCCGCCTCGCGAGCTAGTCGCAGGCACGGGAACGCGTTCACGTCGGGCGCCTCGAACGTGAGCGCACCGAGCTCCACGAGGTCGAGCGGGCGCACGGGCACGTCCATCCGATCCGGATAGTTGAGGGCATACGAGATCGGCACGCGCATGTCGGGGTAGCCGAGGTGCGCGAGCGACGCGCCGTCGTGCAGGTGCACCATCGCGTGGACGATCGACTGCGGGTGCACGACCACGTCGATGCGGTCGTACGGCACGCCGAAGAGATGGTGGGCCTCGATCAGCTCCAGCCCCTTGTTCATGAGCGTGGCCGAGTCGATGGTGATCTTGCCGCCCATGTCCCACGTCGGGTGGGCGAGCGCCTCCTCGCGCGTGACCGAGTCGAGGTCACTGCGGCCGCGGAACGGGCCACCGCTCGCGGTGAGCACGAGCCGGTCGACCGTGCCGGGTCGCTCGCCTGAGATCAGCTGGAACAGGGCGGAGTGCTCCGAGTCCACCGGCAGCAGCTGGGCGCCCGTGGCCTCGGCCAGCGTCGTCACGAGCTCGCCGCCCACCACGAGGCTCTCCTTGTTGGCGAGCGCGAGGTCGATGCCCTCACCCAGCGCGGCAACAGTGGGACCCAGGCCGGCCGACCCCACCAGCGCGTTCAGCACAAGGTCGCATTCGGTCTCCGTGATCAGCTCCACGAGCCCCTCCGGACCCGCGAGCACCTCCACGTCGGAGTGCTCGGAGGCGCGGGCCGCGGCGTCCTCATCCGCGATCGCGACGCAGCTCACGCCGTGCTGCTTCGCCTGCTCGAGCAGCTGCTCCCAGCTCGAGGCCGCGGCGAGGCCCACCACCTCCAGCTCGGGGTTTCGCTCGACCACGTCGAGCGCCTGCGTCCCGATCGAGCCGGTGGAGCCGACAATGAGAATCCTGCGCACTCGGCTGAGTCTAGGAGGCGTCGCCCTGAATCTAGGAGGCGTAGCCGAGCCCGACGGCTGCGTAGTACGCCACCGGGATCGTGAACATGACTGCGTCGAGGCGGTCGAGCACGCCGCCGTGGGCGCCGAAGAGCTTGCCGGTGTCCTTCACCTCGAGGTCGCGCTTGATCATCGACTCGAACAGGTCGCCGACCGGCGCGGCGATCGCCACGAGTGCGCCGATCAGCAGCGCGTCCGGGCCGGTCAGCCAGTCCTGGTAGAGGCCGGCGATCCAGAACGAGAGCGTGGCGCCGAACACGCCGGCGACGAGCCCCTCGAGAGTCTTGTTAGGCGAAATCAGCGGCGCGAGCGGCGTGCGACCGTACCAGCGCCCGCCGAAGTAGGCGAACGTGTCGCCCAGGAAGGTCGCGACGAGCACGTCGATCACCAGTCCGTCGCCGTGCGGCAGTTCGCGCAGCCAGATGGCGTACACCAGCGCGAGGCCGATCCAGAGCACGCCGAAATAGGTCACCGCGATGGCCCAGGAGACGTTCTCCCGGCGCGGGCGGAGCACCGCCAGCACGAACGTCACCGGGAACGAGGCCGCGAGCACCATGATCACGTGGCGCGGCTCGCCGTAGAGGGCGGCCACCAGCATCGCCGCCATCGTGAGGAAGCCCGCGAGCGCAGGCGGCCGGACGCGGCCCATGAGCGTGTAGAGCTCGCCCATCGCCACCACGCCGAGGAGGAAGATGCCGATCGCCCAGATCTCCCCGCCCTGGTCGACGATGACGAGCGCGAAGATGATCGCCGGGATCGCGACGACGATCCGCGGGGCGAGGTCGGACCCTCCCCGAACCCTCGAGGGGGTCTGACCCCCTTGAGGGTTTCGTGCCGCCACCGGCTACCGCCCCCCGAAACGGCGCCCGCGCGCCGCGTACTCGTCGAGCGAGGCCTCGAACGCCTCGCGCGTGAAGTCGGGCCAGAGCTCGTCGCGGAAGACGAACTCCGCATATGCGAGCTGCCACAGCAGGTAGTTGGAAATTCTCAGCTCGCCGCTCGTGCGGATCAGCAGGTCGGGATCGTGCATGTCGGGTGCGTACAGGTGGCGCCGGAACTCTTCCTCGCTGTCACCCGAGAAGGTTCGCGCTGCGTCCACGATTTCCGCCCTGCCGCCGTAGTTGAAGGCCACGAACAGCGTGATGCGCTCGTTCTCGCTGGTGAGCTCTTCAGCCCAGTCCATCCGGCGAATGAGCTCGTCGTTCAGGCCCTCACGCCTGCCCACGAAGCGCATGCGCACGCCTTCCTCGTGGAGCTCCGGCGTCTCCCTGTCGATCCGCTCGGCGAACATCGCCATCAGCCCGTCCACCTCGGCCTGCGGGCGGCCCCAGTTCTCCGTGGAGAACGAGTAGACGGTGAGCTCCCGCACGCCCAGCTCGACCGCGTCTCGCAGCCTTGCCTTCACGACGTCGGCGCCCGCCTGGTGCCCCGCGAGCACCGGCAGGCCGCGATCCTGCGCCCAGCGGCCGTTCCCGTCGGTGATGATCGCGACGTAGCGCGCCCGCGCCGCGGCGTCGCTCACATCGCTCACACTTCGAGGATTTCTTGTTCCTTGCCGGCGAGGGCGGTGTCGATGTCGCCGACGTGAGAGTCCGTGAGCTTCTGGAGCTCTGACTCCGCCCGACGCTCGTCGTCCTCGCCCACCTCGCCCTCGCTCTTCAGCTCGCGCAGGTCGTGCATCACGTCCCGCCGCACGTTCCGCACGGCGACCCTCCCCTGCTCTGCGATGCCGTGCACGACCTTCACGAGCTCCTTGCGGCGCTCCTCGGTCAGCTCGGGGATCGAGAGCCGGATCACCTGGCCGTCATTCGACGGCGTGAGGCCCACGTCGGACTCGAGGATCGACTTCTCGATCGCCTTGATCGAGTTCTTGTCGTAGGGCGTGATGGTGAGCAGGCGCGCCTCGCTGGCCGAGATCTGGGAGAGCTGCCTGAGCGGCGTGACGGCGCCGTAGTAGTCGACCTCGATCCGATCGAGCAGGTGCGGGGACGCGCGCCCGGTCCGCACGGTGGCGAACTCGGTCTTGGTGGCGTCGACGGACCGCTGCATGCGGCCCTTCGCGTCGTCCAGAAAGTCCTTCAGTACGTCGTCGCTCATCCGCTCCTCACAACGGTTCCCACGCGCTCGCCGCACACTATCCGGTCGATGTTGCGCTCGTCGTCCATGTTGAAGACCGTGATTGGTAAGCCGTTGTCCATGCAGAGCGACAGCGCTGTCGTGTCCATCACCTGCAGCCGCTGCTCGATCGCCTCCTGGTGAGTGATCTCCTCGATGAAGCGGGCGTCCGGGTCCTCTTGCGGGTCGGCGCTGTAGACGCCCTCGACCCCGTTCTTGGCCATCAGGATCGTCTCCGCGTGTATCTCCAGGGCCCTGAGGGCGGCGGCCGTATCGGTGGTGAAGAATGGGTTGCCCGTTCCCGCGGCGAAGATCACGATCCTGCCCTTCTCCAGGTGGCGCATGGCGCGGCGCCGGATGTAGGGCTCGGCCACCTCCGAGATCGTGATTGCGGACTGCACGCGCGTGACCGCGCCGACCTTCTCGAGGGCGTCCTGGAGCGCGAGCGCGTTCAGCACGGTGGCGAGCATGCCCATGTAGTCGCCGGTGGCGCGGTCCATCCCGTCGGCAGCGCCCTTCAAGCCGCGGTAGATGTTGCCGCCGCCGACCACGATCGCGATCTCCACGCCGCGGTCGGACACGGCCTTCACCTGCTTTGCGATGGCGGCGATCCGTTCCGGGTCAGCCCCGTAGGGGAGGCTGCCCATGAGCGCCTCCCCCGAGAGCTTCAGGAGGATGCGCTTGAAGACCGGCCCGCCCTCCCCGGTCACTCCCCCCCGACCTGGAAGCGGACGAATCTGCGGATCACGACGTTCTCACCGGTGTTCGCCGCGATCTCGGTGCGGAGCTCGCCGACGGTCTTGCCGCCGTGCTTCTCCTCGTTCACGTGCGTCTGGTCGAGCAGGACCACGTCCTCGAGCCACTTCTTGAGCCGGCCCTCGACGATCTTCTCCTGGACATCGGCGGGCTTGCCCTCGCTGGCGGCCTGCTCGCGCAGCACGCGCAGCTCGGCCTCCTTGGCCTGCTCGTCGACCTCGTCCTCGGTCACGTAGAGCGGATTGGCCGCCGCGACGTGAAGGGCAACCTCGCGTGCGAAGTCCTGGAACGGCTCGGTGCGCGCCACGAAGTCGGTCTCGCAGTCCACCTCCACCAGCACGCCGATCTGGCCGCCGGCGTGGATGTAGCTCGACACGACGCCCTCGGCGGCTGCCCGCTCGCCGCGCTTGGCGGCGGAGGCCTGGCCCTTCACGCGCAGGATCTCGATCGCCTTGTCGATGTCGCCGCCCGAGTCCTGCAGGGCGGACTTGGCGTCCATGATCCCTGCGCCGGTTCGCTCACGCAGGCTCTTCACGTCTTGGGCGGAAATGGCGATGCTCATCAGGACTCCTCGTCAGGATCGAACGTACGGCGCTCACGAGGGGCTCCCGCGCCTGCTGCGGCCTCCGGACGCGTGCCGCTGGGCGTGGCGGGCTCGTCCGGCGAGAAGCCGGCCTCCTCCGCCTCCCGGCGTGCGCGCTCCTCGGCCTCGCGCTTCTCCTGCTCCTCCGCCTCGCGGGCGGCCTTCTCCTCGGCCTCCCTGCGCTCCGCCTCCTCGCGCTCGCGCCGGGCTGCCTCCTCCTCGGCGCGGAACTGGGTGGCGCGGTCGCGTGCGACGTCGGCGATGCCCTCGATGATCACCTTGCAGGAGCGGATTGCGTCGTCATTGCCCGGGATCACGAAGTCCACGGGGTCCGGGTCGCAGTTCGTGTCCACGAGCCCGATGATCGGGATCTTGAGGCGCTTGGCCTCGCGCACGCCGATGTCCTCGACCTTGAGGTCCACCACGAACACCGCGTCAGGCGGGCGCTGCATTTCAGCCACGCCGCCGAGGTTCGTCTCGAGCTTGTCGCGCTCGTTCATCGCGGCGATGCGCTCGCGGACCGGCAGCAGGTCCATCGTGCCGGACTCGGTCCAGTCGCGCAGGTCGTGCAGGCGCCGGATGCGCTTGTTGATGGTCTGGAAGTTCGTCAGAAGCCCGCCCAGCCAGCGCTGGTCGATGTACGGCATGCCGGAGGCGGTGGCCGCCTCCTTGATCGAGTCGCGGGCCTGCTTCTTGGTGCCCACGAACAGGATCGTCCCGCCGCGGCCCGCAAGGTCGCCCGCGAACTCCTGGGCGGTGTGGAGCAGGCGCTCCGTCTTCTGAAGGTCGATGATGTGGATCCCGCCGCGCTCGCCGAATATGAAGCGGCGCATCTTGGGGTTCCAGCGGCGCGTCTGGTGGCCGAAGTGAACGCCGGCCTCCAGCAGCTCCCTAATGCCAATCTCGGTGGCCAAAGAGTTGCTCCCTTGAAGTTTGTCGTTGAACGTCTGCCCACCGGTCGGCTCGCGGACCCGGGATCTCCCGGGCAGGGCCGCGGCCGCTGTGTCCAGCGGGGTAGCTTGCTTAACGGACGTGAGGATAGCCATGTGGCGCGGTCCCGGCCGAACGACCGCGGTAAAGAAGGTCAACACATTGGGCAACCAGAGCGCGACCAATGTGTTGAGCATCGCCCGAGGGCACCTCGGTGCTGCTTTTTCCTGCGAGACAACGGTCCAAGAACGAGACGAGGCGGTCCTGAGACCGCCTCGCTCGTATGTCTCAGCCCCCGTCTGGCCCTCCGGAGACTGGCTCCCGCCGCGCGCTGTCAAGTGCATGACTCAGCTCGGCGGGTGGTTTGGACTCGCAAGCGAGCAATTCCCCATTGATTGGATGCCTAAACATCAGTTTCGACGCGTGCAAAAACTGACGCTTCAGGCCGAGCCTGCGGCCGCTCTTCCGGCCGCCGTATTGAGGGTCGCCCACGACGGGGTGGTCGATGGCCGCGAGGTGGGCTCGGATCTGGTGCGTGCGGCCGGTTTCGAGGCGCACACGCAGCAGTGTGGTGCGCGGAAGCCGCTCCAGGACCTCGAAATGGGTCACCGCGCTGCGGGCGCGATCGGTGCGCGTGGACATCACGGTCCGGTTGCCGCGGTCGCGGCCGATCGGCGCGTCGATGGTGCCGCTCTCGGCGTCCGGATGCCCCTCCACCAGGGCGGTGTACTCGCGGGTGATCTCGCGCGCCTTCATCATCTTCTGGAGGGCGGCGTGCGCCTCGTCGGAGCGCGCCACCACGAGCAGCCCGGAGGTGTCGCGGTCCAGGCGGTGGACGATGCCCGCGCGCTCCGGATGCTCTCCCCCCGCGGCCAGGGGGGCCAGCGCCTCCGCGAGCGTCGGCCCGCGGTGTCCGGGTGCCGGGTGCGTGACCACGCCCGCCGGCTTGTCGACCACGAGCAGGTGCTCGTCCTCGTAGACGATCTCGAAGGGAACGACGCTCCGGCGCGTCCGGCTCGGCCTCCGCGGCGGGCGCCTCCACGGCCACCCTCTCCCCCTCCGCGATCCTGTGGTTCTTGGGCCGCGTGTGGCCGTCCACCGTGACCGCCCCGCGCTCGATCAGGCGCTGGGCCGCGGCTCGGGACAGCGCGGCGCCACGTGCGGCGAGGAAGGCGTCCAGCCGAAGGCCGGCGTCCTCGGCTGCGGCGATCAGTTCGTCCGAGGCCGTTTCTGGCTCCCCTCCACGGTCCAGAGCAGCAGGAACACGCCGACCACGATGCAGGCGTCGGCCACGTTGAAGGCCGGCCACGCCACGGGGTCGATGAAGTCGATCACCGCGCCGTCGCGAGCTCGGTCCGCGAGGTTCCCCAGCGCGCCGCCCATCAGCAGCCCGACGGGCAGCCACAGGAGCGGCATGTCGCGGTGCAGCGCGAAGTACCCGATCAAAAGGGCGAGCGACACCCCGATCAGGATCGCCACCACCGTGCCGCCTCCCGCGAAGGCGCCGAACGCGACGCCCGAGTTGCGGGTGTTCGTCAGGTCGAGCCCGAAGAAGATGTTCACCTGCTCGCCGCGCTCGATGTTCGAAATGGCCAGCTGCTTGGTGGCCTGGTCGATGGCCACGACCAGCCCTGCGGTGGCGATCGCCGCGGCCGCGCCGCCCTGCCTCATCCCCTGATGAGACTTACGACGATCGAGCTGACGATGATCAGCACGAAGGTGGCCACGATCGGGCTCAGGTCAAGTCCGGCGCCGCCCAAGCGAACCGGCGGCAGGATGCGGCGGAAGAGGTTCAGGTACGGGTCCGTCACGTCGGTCACGAACTTCAGGGCGGCGGAGAGGTAGCGGTTGTACGGCATCCGCGGAATCCAGCTCATGAGGATGCGGATGAAGATCAGGACGAGGTAGACGAGCGAAAGCGTGTAGACGTAGTCGGCCACGTCCCCGCGGGTGATCGCGAAGTAGGTGTTCACCGTGTGGCCTCCACGACCGTGTCCACCGCCGCGCGGCAAACATCCCTGAGGCCGCGCTCCTCGAGCGTGATCAGGCCCTTCTCGGTCACCCCGCCCGGCGTTGCCACTCGGGCGCGCAGTCCCGGAGCGTCGTAGTCGTGCTGTGCGAGGTAGTCCGCCGTGCCGCCCATCGTCTCGACGACCATTCGCATGGCGTCATCTGGATCAAGGCCGTGCGCGGCCCCGGCCTCGGCGAAGCTCTCCGCCACCAGGGCCATGAATGCCGGTCCGCAGCTCATCAGCGCCATCGCGGGCTCGATCAGGGGCTCTTCGTCGAGCGGGATCACGGCGCCGGCGCGACCCATCAGAGCGAGAATCTCGTCCTCGGGGCCGTCCGACGCGCCCGGTCCGGCGATGTAGCAGAGCACCCCGCGCCGCACCTCGGTCGGCATGTTCGGAATGAAGCGGTAGACCGAGGCGCCTGGGTAGGCCGCGGCGACCTGGTCGGTGGTGGTTGCGGCGAGGATCGAGACGACCACCCGTGCGCCGTCACCCACCTCAGCGGCAACGTCGTCGAGCTGCTTCGGCTTGTGGCAGAGCACGAGCACGTCGGCGCGCTCGGCCAGCTCTGCATTCGAGCCCACGGCCTCTCCGCCGAGAGCCTCCGCGAGCGCGGTGGCCTTCGCCTGGTCAACGTCGTACACGAGGACGGGCTCACCGATGCCGCGAGCAAGCGCGGACGCCATGTTCCCTGCCCCGATCAGACCCAGCCTCATCGCCGCCGCACTCTATCGGCGGCGAACGGAAACACCTGGCTGCGCGCCGGGCAACGCCCGGCGCTTGCCCAACATCACGACTGGTTGAAGAAGCCCTTCTCGATCAGCCGCGCACGTTCCTCGGCCGAGACCTCGACGTTGCGAGGGGTGAGAAGGAACACCTTGTCGGCGATCCGCTGCATTCCGCCGTCGAGCGCGTAGGTGAGTCCGGATCCGAAGTCGATCAGCCGCTTCGACAGGTCGGTGTCCGTGCCCTGGAGGTTGAGGATCACGGGCACGCCGTCCTTGTACTGGTCGGCGATCTGCTGGGCGTCGTTGAAGCTCTTGGGGATCACCAGGTGCACCTGGATGTCCCCGCCGCCGCGCCCGCCGTTGCCGCCCACGGGGCGCAGGACACGAGTCTCGCGACCGCCACTGCGCGGCTCGTCGGCAAAGATGTCGTCGAACTCGTCACGGCGCCGGCGCTGAAGCCGGCGCACGTTCGGGCGCTCCCGGTAGCGATCCTCTAGCTCGGCCTCCGGCTCGGGCTCCTGAATCGCCTCGTAGCGCGGATCCTCCTCCTCGGCCAAGCCGAAGTAGACCAGCGTGCGGTGCCATGTGTCGCGAAGCGCCATACGACCGTGAAGTTCGAGCGTAAGCGGGAAACTCCTTGTCCAGGCAAGGTACCAGTCGGTTGGGCTCACCTAGACTGCAACGGCGCATGGCGCACGTGGGCGAATCGGTGGGCAGGCACTACCGCGGCGAGCTCGGCGAGGAGTACTTCGACTGGCAGGGCAGCGGCGCCGACGTGAACGCCGCGATCGAGAGCACGAAGTTCGCGCCGCACGTCTCCCTCACGGACACCGTTGTGGACTTCGGCTGTGGCGCCGGAGCGCTGCTCGCGAAACTGCGGATCGGCGAGGGAGTCGGGGTGGAGCCGAACCCGCCCGCCCGCGGCGCAGCGAAGGCGCGTGGCGTCCGGGTGGTCGCGTCCACTGGCGAGCTGGAGGACGCGATGGCCGACGTGGTGATCTCGAATCACGCGCTCGAGCACACGCTCGCGCCGCTGAGCGAGCTCCGCGAGCTGCGCCGCATCCTGAAGCCGGGCGGCCGGCTCGTGCTGTGGCTCCCACTCGACGACTGGCGCACCCAGCGCCACTCGAGCGACGAGGACGTGAATCACCACCTGTACACGTGGACTCCGCTGCTGCTCCACAACCTGCTCGACGAGGCCGGCTTCGAGGTGCGGGAGTGCCGCGTCGTCACGCATGCCTGGCCGCGCTTTCATCAGACGCTGTTCAGGCGGCTCCCGCGGCCCGCCTTCGACCTGCTGGCGCGAATGTGGGCGGTTCTACGCCGGCGCCGTCAGGTGATGGCGCTGGCGGAGCGGCCGACTTAAGGCTCGTCCGATATACCACGGAGCGTGACCGTTAACCGGGCGGTACCCAACATCAAGTCCGATCGACCCGCTGCGACGCGCGACTTCTTCGTCGACCTGCTCGGCTTCGAGGTGGCGATGGACCTGGGCTGGGTCGTGACGGTGGCGTCGCCGACCAACCCCTCGGCCCAGGTGACCATCATCGGTAACGACGACATGGCGGCGCCCGGCATCTCCGTGGATGTGCCTGACGTCGATGCCGTTCACGCCAGGGCCGTGGAGCAAGGCTTGGAGATCGCCTATTCGCTCCGTGATGAGGACTGGGGGGTCCGGCGCTTCATGCTTCGCGAGCCGAGCGGCACGATCGTCAACGTCGTCTCTCACCGCTCGGGCTGACCGCCGGGGTGGCAACGCCGACCGAGTTCCAGGTCCTGCGCCAGATCCCGGGCGCCGGCTCGATCACCCTGAAGGGCGAGGAGGTCGGCGACGGGCCGCCCGTGGTGCTGCTGCACGGCCTGTCGGCCACCCGTCGCAACGTCGTGCAGGGCTCGCGCGCGCTCGTGAAGCGCGGATATCGCCTGATCTCGTACGACGCGCGGGGCCACGGGGCCTCCCAGCCCGCCCCCAGTTACGAGTACTCGGATCTCGTCGCCGACCTGGACGCGGTTCTCGAGCAGCTCGAGCTCGACAGGGCTGCCCTCGTCGGCAGCTCGATGGGCGCGGCCACGGCCATGGCGTTCACGCTCGAGCAACCCGAGCGCGTGCCGGCGCTCGTGCAGATCACGCCGGCCTACACGGGCTATGCCCGCACGGGCGACGTGGACGGCGAGTCGTGGGAGAAGCTCGCCACCGCGCTCGACGGCGGAATCGAGGAGTTCATCAGAGTGGCCCAGCCGGGGAACCTGCCCGAGCGCTGGCGCGAGGTGGCCCGAGAGGCCACCCGCCAGCGGATGGAGCGCCACGCCGACCTGAGCGCTGTGGCGGAGGCCCTGCGCGACGTCCCGAGCTCGATCGCCTGGAAGGGCCTCGACCGCCTCTCCGAGCTCCAGGTGCCCGTGCTCGTCGTTGGCTCGCACGACGACTCGGACTGGCTCCATCCGCTCGGAGTGGCCGAGGAGTACTGCCGCAAGCTCCCGAACTGCGAGCTGGTGGTCGAGGAGAAGGGACAGTCGCCGCTCGCATGGCAGGGCGCGCGCCTGTCGAACGTGATCGCGGACTTCTTCGAAGGCGTGGGTTACACGGCGTGAGAGACTGCGCCATCGGCTGATGGCCGCGGGAGGTGCCTCGTCCAAAGGATCGGAGGTCCACGATGGGCATCACTCGAAGGAGCGCCGCGGCGCTGACCGCGCTGGCCGCATGCTCGGCGGCCCTGGCCGGCACGGCCGAGGCAAAGAGGTATCCGGTATCGGGCACGCAGACCGTCGTCGAAGGAACCGACGACGAGTTCCGGATGGCCGGTGACCTGGTCGGCACTTGGAGGATCACGGCGTTCAAGCCGCTTGGCACCGAGCCGATGTTCGCGGCGAGGGGCCGGGAGCTCTTCCGGGGCTGTCTCGACCTCGGACACGACGGCAAGTGTGCCGGCGATCCCTCCGGCAAGCTGAGGCTGAAGTTCCGGTACTGGGCGCTGTTCGCCCCAGGCGGCGCTCTGCGCGGCGGCGCGTGCTGGCATCCGATCATCGGTGGGACCGGTGCGTTCAAGAACGCCCGCGGCACCATCCAGATGCTCGACGTGCCCAAGGAGGGCGGCGGCGTCGAGACCCACTACGCCGGCAATGTCACGACGGGAGGGCACGCGACCGCCTCGGCGGCGTCGCGCATGAGCTGCGGCTAGTCGTAGAGGACGCTGCCGAGGCGCACGATCGTCGCGCCCTCCTGGGCGGCGACCTCGTAGTCCTGAGACGTGCCCATCGAGAGGCGGGCGAGCCCGTGCTCGCCCGCCAGCTCGGCCAGCCGGGCGAAGTGGCGCCGGTTCTCCTCGGCCTCGCTCCACGAACGGCGGCATCGTCATCAGACCCGTCACGGGCACGGGGCAGCGGGCGATGAAGTCCGCGAGGGCGTCCGGGGCGATTCCGGCCTTCTCGTCCTCGCCCGCCACGTTCACCTGGACCAGGACCTCCTTGGCCGGGTACTGCGCGAGCTTGGAAAGCGCCGACTCCGACGCCAGCGAATGAATCAGCCGTACGTGCGGCGCCACGTCCTTCACCTTGCGGCTCTGGAGCTGGCCGATGAAGTCCCATGTGAACAGGTCGCCGTGCGCCTCCTGTTTCTCCAGCAGCTCCTGCGCCCGGTTCTCGCCCACCAGCTCGATGCCCGCCTCGGCAAGGGCGGGCAGGTCAGCCGCCTCCACGTACTTCACGGCCGCGAGGATCTCGACCTCGGAGCCGATCTGCTCGCGCACCCGCTCGAGGTTGCGCCGTACGCGCTCAGGATCCATCGCGCACGATGATGCCCGCCTGGCGGCCGGTGACGCCGTCGTCGCGGCGGTGTGAGAAGTACAGGTCCGGGGAGCAGCTCGTGCAGCGGTCCACGTGCTCCACATCGGAGACGCCGGCAGCCGCGAGCTGAGCCGAGATCACCGCCCGTAGGTCGAGCATGTGTCCGGTCGCCGCTTCCTCGATGCCCGAGAAGGCCTCCAGCACCTCGTCTCCCACCTCGTAGCAGCACCCACCGATACCGGGACCGACCGCAGCGGCGGGCACACCGGCGAAGCGCGAAACAGCTCTTCTCGATGATCCCGCCGGCGAGTGGACGCCAGCCGCAGTGCAGCATCGCGACCTGCTCGCCGTCAGAGAGTGCGACCGGATAGCAGTCGGCCACGAGCACCAGCAGGCCGATGCTGGGCTCGCGGGTGAGATGGCCGTCCACCTTCTCGAGGTCCTTGTCGCCCGGCTGCGCGTACGCGCGATCGGGCGGCGGTCCCGTCCATTCCTTCAAGTCCGTGCCGTGCACCTGCCAGCCCATCGCCACCCGCTCCGCCTCCACGCCGGCCTGCGCGGCCGCGCGGCGGCGGTTCTCGGTCACATGCTCGGGGTCGTCGGCGGTCAGGATCCCCAGGTTCAGGGACTCGTACGGCCCCACGCTCACTCCCCCCTGACGGGTGGTGAAGGTCACGTGGGCGCCCGGAAGCCTCACTGCGCATGCTCCTGGGCGAGCAGAAGCGCGGTCTCGAGCTCCTCCTCGCGCCCCGACACGAGCCCGTCGAGCTTCCGGTTCAATGTCTCGTCGAGAGCGCGACCCACCGCCGGGCCCTCCGGGACGCCGGCCGCGAGCAGATCCGCCCCGGAGATCTCGAGGGCCACTGGCCGCAGCTCGGACACCCAGCGAAGGATCGGCTCGGACGGCGCGCGCAGTGCGAGTGCCAGCGCGAGCGCCTCGAGCGGCTCCTTCGCGAGCAGCGCGCGCAGCTCCGATGGCGAGTGCTCGCGCTCCCGCAGCGCCGCCGCGATCCTCGGCCCCACGCGGGCTGCGCGCGCGGCGGCGTCGCGTTCCTCCGCGGGCAGGTGCAGGTCGCCCAGCCACAGGTCGAGCTTCTCCGGCGTCTCCTCGATCAGTGCGGCGAGCGCTGCGATGCCCGGGTCCGCCCCGATCGCGACGGCCCCCAGGGAAGCCGATGCCACCAGGTCGGGATCCGGATCGAGCTCCGGATGCAGGCCGGTGTGGATTTCCAGGTCACGCATCTGCTTGATCGCTGCCGGCGCGTCCAGCTCGCCCAGAAGGTCCATCAGCTCGTCTTTGATCCGAGCACCCGACACGGTCGAGAGGGCGTCGGCTGCCACGGCCTCGCGGGCCAGCCGCTCCGTCTCGGGGTCGAGTGCGAAGCCGAGCCGCACGGCGTAGCGCACCGCGCGCAGGAGTCGCGTGGGATCGTCGAGGAAGCTGCGCTCGTGGAGCACGCGCACGAGCCGCGCCTCCATGTCCGGCAGGCCGCCGGTCGGGTCGTATAGGTGTCCGAGATCGTCGCCCGTGAGGCCCACCGCCATGGCGTTGATGGAGAAGTCACGCCGCCGGAGGTCGTCGAGCAGCGACGCAGGGGCCACGCGCGGGAGCTCGCCCGGCGAGTCGTAGGCCTCCTTGCGGGTGGTCGCGAAGTTGTACGAGGTGGCCGGCGTCTCCACGGTCGCCGTGCCGAAGCGCTCGTACTCGCGAGCGTCGCTTCCCAGGCGCTCCGCCACCGCCCGCGCCGCGGAGCGGGCGTCGCCCTCCACGGCGATGTCGATGTCGTTCGGCACCGCGCCGCGCAGCAGGTCGCGCACCGCCCCGCCGACGAGGTACGCGGGCTCCAATCCCTCGAGCGCGGGAAGCAGCCGCTCCATGCCCGGCACCCGCCGGACCCGTTCGCGCAGGTCGCCCGGGGGCGCGCTCATCAGAGCCTCACCGGAATCCCGGCGTCACGCATACGTTCCTTCGCCTCGCGCACGGTGTGATGACCGTAATGAAAGATCGAGGCGACAAGAACCGCGTCGGCCCCTCCCTGTTCGACGGCGTCCACGAGGTGATCGAGGGTGCCCGCGCCACCCGAGGCGATCACCGGCACGTCCACGGCTTCCGACACCGCCCGGGTGAGCGTGAGCTCATACCCGTCCTCGGTGCCGTCGCGGTCCATGCTCGTGAGCAGGATCTCCCCCGCGCCGCGCTCCACGCCCTCGCGCGCCCACTCGATGGCGTCGCGCCCGACCGCTGTGCGCCCGCCGTTCACGTACACGCCGTAGTGCGCGAGGGGGCGGGCTTGGCCCGCACCGGAGCGATGCCCGTAGTGCGCGAGGGGGCGGGCTTGGCCCGCACCGGAGCGATGCGTATCCGAGCCGTCGTCCTCGCGACGGGCGTCGATCGCCAGCACCACGCACTGGGCGCCGAACACCTCGGCGAGCTCTGAGAGCAGGTCGGGGCGCGCCACCGCGGCGGAGTTCACCGAGACCTTGTCGGCGCCGGCGTCGAGCACGGCCTGGGCGTCCTCCACCGAGCGCACGCCGCCGCCGATCGTGAACGGGATGAACACGTCGTCGGCGCAGCGGCGCGCGAGCTGCGCCACCGTCTCGCGCTTCTCGTGCGACGCGGTGATGTCGAGGAAGACGATCTCGTCCGCGCCCTCCTCCTGGTAGCGCACGGCCAGCTCCACGGGATCGCCGGCGTCGCGCAGGTTCACGAACTCCACGCCCTTGACCACGCGGCCCTTGTCCACGTCGAGGCACGGGATCACGCGCCGTAGGAGCATCAGGCGTCGAGCACCTCCTGGCCCTCGCGGACCCCGAAGCGCCCCTCGTAGAGCGCCTTGCCGGAGATCACGCCGGCGAGGTTCAGGACCCGCATCTCCCTCAGGGCGCGCAGGTCCTCGATCGAGCCGATACCGCCGGAGTAGAGGAAGCGCCCCCGCACAGCCTCGGACACGCGCCTCACCTCGTCGAGATCGGGTCCCTCCAGCATCCCGTCGCGGTCCACGTTCGTATAGACGAAGCGGGTGACGCCCCGCTGCTGCATGCGCCGGATTGCGTCCTCGCCCCTCATTTGAGTCTCGCGCGTCCAGCCCGCCACCGACACCATCCCGCCGCGCACGTCCACCCCCACGAGGATGCGCGAGGTGAACGCCGAGAGCGCCTCGTCGAGCAGGTCGGGATCCGTGAACGCGGCCGTGCCGAGCACCACGCGGCTGGCGCCCGCGGCAAGCGCCCGGCGGATCGAGGCGATCGAGCGCAGGCCGCCGCCAAGCTCCACAGGCACGTCCAGCTCGGCAGTGATGCGCTCCACGTGATGCAGGTTGGCCGGCTCGCCCTCGCGCGCGCCGTCGAGGTCGACGACGTGCAGGAAGCGCGCGCCCGCCTCGACGAAGGAGCGCGCGGCATCGAGCGGGTCATCGGCGTAGACCGTCTCGTCGTCGAAGTGCCCCTGGCGCAGCCGGACCGCCTTGCCGTCGCGGATGTCCACCGCCGGCAGGAGAATCATCCGGCCAGCGAGACGAAGTTCTTCAGCAGCCGCAGGCCGTCCGGTCCCGACTTCTCCGGATGGGACTGGAGCCCGTACACCGGCGCCCGCTCCACCACGCTCACGAACTCGCTCCCGTAGTCCGCGGTGCCGAGCACGGCGTCCGCGTCGTCGGGCCGCGGCGCGAACGAGTTGGCGTGGTAGAAGGCGCACGGCGCCGGCAGCCCCTCGTTGAGAGGGCTGGCACGCCGCCAGGTCACCGGGTTCCAGCCGATCTGAGGCACCTTCAACCCGGGAGCGTCGAGCGCCTCCACCGGCCCGCGCAGGAGCCCGATGCCCTCGGCCCCGCCCATCTCGGTCGTGGAGTCGAACAGAAGCTGCATCCCCATGCAGAGCCCGATCACCGGCACCTCGGCCTCCACGCGCTCGCGCAGGAGCTGGTCCAGCTTGAGATCGCGAACCCGCTCCATCGCCTTCGGCATCGCCCCCACGCCGGGCAGCACGATTCCGTCGGCCTCGCGCACGCGCGCGTGCTCACTGGTGAGAAACGGCTCCGCGCCCACATGCTCGAGCGCCTTGCCAACCGAGCGCAGGTTCCCCATTCCGTAGTCGAGGATCGCGATGCGCCTCAAAGGACGCCCTTGGTCGAGGGCACTCCCTCCACGCGCTCGTCGTCCTCCACGGCGGCGCGCAGGGCACGAGCGAATGCCTTGAAGGACGCCTCGACCATGTGGTGCGCGTTCGTGCCTGTCTCCAGGCGAACGTGAAGCGTGAGCTTGGCCGCGTTCGCGACCGCCCTGAAGAACTCCTCGGCAAGGTCCGTGTCGAAATCGCCGACGCGCTCGGCGCCAAATGCGCCCTCGAGGGCCATGAAGGGACGGCCCGAGATGTCGATCGCGGCGGAGGCGCGCGCCTCGTCCATCGGCACGACCGCGTGGCCGAAGCGGCGGATGCCCGCGCGGTCGCCGAGCGCCTCGTCGATTGCCTGCCCGAGCGCGATCCCCGTGTCCTCGACCGTGTGGTGGGGCCCGGTCTCCAGGTCACCCTCCACGCGGACGTCGAGGTCGAGCAGCCCGTGCCGCGCCACGGCGTCGAGCAGGTGGTCGAAGAAGCCGACACCTGTCTCGCGCTCGCCCGCGCCCGTGCCATCCAGGTCCAGCGAGAGCTGGACGTCGGTCTCGCCCGTTGTGCGATGGATCTGCGAGGTGCGGCTCACGCGCGGCGCTCCATTGATTCTGCGTGCACAGGAAAGCCCTCGGCACGAGCAAGAGCCGCGCCCGCGGGCGCGAGGCGGGCCGGCGCCTCGCCCGGCAAGGATACGCGAGCCATACGGCGTCGAAAGGTGGCCGGCGACAGGGCCGACTGGAAGCGCGCGGCGCCGCCGGTGGGCAGCACGTGGTTCGAGCCGGCGACGTAGTCCCCGAAGGCGGTCGCAGCGCCCGCGCCGACGAAAAGGCAGCCTGCGTTACGCACGCGGTCGGCAAGCGCCTCGGCGCCCTCGCCCATGAGCTGGAGATGCTCGGGGGCGATCTGCTCAGCGTGGCTCAGAGCTGCGGCCACGTCCCCCACGTCGATCAGCTGCACTTCCGCATTGGCGACACTTGACCGACCCGGCAGGAGCCGCTCGATGGTCTCCGCCACGGCATCCAGCAGCTGGGCGTCCGGCGAGAGGCACCAGACAGGGCTGTCCTCGCCGTGCTCGGCCTGGGCCATGAGGTCGAGAGCGATGAGCTCCGGATCCGCGCCCGCGCCCGCCGCGATCACGACGAGCTCACTCGGACCCGCGATCCCATCGATTCCGACCTGGCCGACGAGCTGGCGCTTCGCCTCCTGCACGAACGGGTTACCGGGACCGACGATCACGTCAACAGCCTTCACCGACTCGGTGCCGAATGCGAGCGCGGCGATGGCCTGCGCACCTCCCATTCGGTACACCTCGGTCACCTCGCAGAGGACGCACGCGGCCAGGATCACCGGATGTGCCTTGCCGCCGGGGCCGGGCGGGGCGCACACGGCGATCTCGCGGACGCCCGCGGCCCGTGCCGTCACCGCGCCCATCACGACGGTCGACGGGTACGGGGCCCGCCCACCCGGCACGTAGACGGCCGCGCGGCGGACCGGATGCTCGACGATCTCGACGGTGTGACCCTCCGCGAGTGACACCGTGACGAGCTCGTCGCGGACCTGCGCCTTCGCGACCGCCCTCACGTTCGCGATAGCCGTGCGCAGCCCGTTGAGCACATCGGGCTCAAGGACCCCAATCGAAGCCTCCAGCTCGTTTGGATCCACGCGCAGCTGATCGGGCCCGAGCTGCGCATGGTCGAACCGCTCCGTCAGCTCGAGAACGGCGGCGTCTCCATTGCGGCGCACCTGGTCGATGATCTCCGTAACTGGCTCGGCCGAGAACTCACGCGTGCTGCGGCCGAGGGGGTTGCGCACGATCCTCATGCGCGGATCCGCTCCAGGATCGAGTCGATCTCCGCTGCCTTCAGCTTGTGCGCCACCGGGTTGGCGATCAGCCGCGCCGTGCAGGTCGCGATCTGCTCCATCACCCGCAGGTGGTTCTCCTCGAGGGTCTTGCCGCTGGCCGTGAGGTCCACGATGCCGTCGACCAGCCCGGTCAACGGTGCGAGCTCGACCGATCCCTTCACCTCCACGATCTCCGCCTGGCGCCCCGTCTCCGCGAAATGCTCCGCCGCGACCCGCGGGTACTTGGTCGCGATGCGGACACGGCCGAGGCGCCGCAGCGCGTCGGCGATCGGATCGCCTCGGTCTGGCGCCGCCACGACCATCTCGCAACGGCCGTAGCCAAGGTCGAGCAGTTCGTAGACCTTGCGGCTCGACTGCTCGAGCAGAACGTCCTTGCCGGTGATCCCGATGTCCGCCGAGCCGTGCTCCACGTAGGTGGGCACGTCGCTCGGCCGCATGGTCACGATGCCCACGTCGGCGAACAGCAGCTTGCGGTCGTTGGAGCGCACCTCGGCGGTGTCGATGCCCAGGCCGTCGAGCAGGTCGAGCGTGCCGATGAAGAGCGTGCCGCGTGGCACAGCGATGATGAGCCGGTCGCTCATCCGAGCGCCTCCTCGGCGGCCTGTGCGAGGTGCACGCGCTGCACGTCGAGCGCGAGCCCGCATGCCGGAAGGTCGCGTCCGAAGCGGCCGATCAGCTCGTCGTAGCGCCCGCCGCCGCCGAGCGTGAAGCCCACCGCGGGGTCATACACCTCGAACACGGAACCCGTGTAGTAGCCGAGCTCGCGCACGAGCCCGAGGTCGAAGATCACCCGCTCGGCCACGCCGCGCTCGGCGAGCAGGTCGTGCAGGGCGCGCAGGCCGTCGAGGCCGGGGGTGTCGGCCCGGTCGAGAACCTCGCGGCCGCCGCGCAGCTGCGGGAGCCCCACCAGCACGTCGCGCTCGGCGTCCGGGAGACCGAGAGCGGCCACCTGCCCCTCCAGTCCGACGAGATCGCGCCGCGACAGGCTCTCCAGCATTGGCAGGTGGGCCTCGTCGGGCACGCCGAACGAGCTGAGCAGGCTGCGAAAGAGCGTGCCGTCGCCCACTCCCACGCGGTGGCGGCGCAGCCCAGCCTCATCGAGAGCCGCGATGGCAATCGCCACCACCTCGGCCTCGCCCTCGGCGCCGGGCACGCCGATCAGCTCAAGACCGCCCTGGAGGAACTCGCGCGGCTCCCCCACGCCGCGGTCGGTGGCGCGCCAGGCGCGCGCGAGATACGAGAAGCGCAGCGGAGGCTCGGCGTCCGCGTAGCGGGTGGCCACTACGCGCGCGATCGGGATCGTCATGTCGGAGCGCAGCGCCAGCACCGCGCCGCTCTCGTCGAAGGTCCGGTAGCGAGCCCCGGCCGCACGCTCCTCGCCGCGGCGCAGCACGTCCTCGTACTCGAGCGCCGGCGTGTGCACCTCGCCGTAGCCGGCGCGCTCGAAGCACGCGCGCATGCGGTCGCCAATGGCGCGAAGCTCGCGCATCTCCTCCGGCAGCACGTCCCGGGTGCCCGGAGGGATCGACGTGCGCGAGGTCGCGGGCTCGCCCGCGAAGGAGCGATGCTGTTCGGTCATCGAAAGCTCCCGGGCTTACGCAGGCACGCGCTCGGCGGCCACGCGCTCGATGCGCGCGCCGAGCATCCGCAGCCGCTCGTCGATCCGCTCGTAGCCACGGTCGATCTGACGAATGTTCCCGATCTCAGACGTGCCGTCCGCGCACAGCGCGGCGATGAGGATCGCCATGCCGGCCCGGATGTCCGGGCTCTCCATGCGCTCACCGTGAAGCCGGCTCGGGCCGCTTACGACCGCGCGGTGCGGGTCGCAGACGATCACCCGAGCGCCCATCGTGACCAACTTGTCGACGAAGTAGAGGCGGTTCTCGAACATCTTCTCGTGGATGAGGATCAGGCCCTCGGCCTGGGTTGCCATGGCCACGGCGATGCTTGTGAGGTCGGCCGGGAAGGCGGGCCAGGGGCCGTCCTCGATCTTCGAGATCGCGTCCCCCTCGTCCGACTTCACCCTCAGCCGCTGGCCGGCCGGCACGATCGCGTCGTTCCCCTCGAACTCGATGCGGCAGCCGAGCCGCTCGAACGCCAGCCGGGTCATGCGCAGGTCGTCCGGATTCGTGTCCTTGACGCGCAACTCGCCGCCGGTGCAGGCCGCGAGCGCTATGAAGCTCCCGATCTCGATGTAGTCGGGGCCGATCGTGTAGTCGGCGCCGCCGAGCTCCTCCTGGCCGTGCACGATCATGAGGTTCGAGCCGATGCCCTCGATGCGGGCGCCCATCGCCATGAGCAGGCGAGCGACGTCCTGCACGTGCGGCTCCGAGGCCGCGTTGTGGATCACCGTCGATCCCGGAGTGAGTGCCGCGGCCATGAGGGCGTTCTCGGTGGCCATCACCGAGGGCTCGTCCATGAAGAAGTCGCAGGCGTGCAGCCCGTCGGGTGCCAAGAGCCGGTAGTAGCTGCGGTCCACGTACACCTCGGCACCGAGGGCGCGGAAGGCGTCCAGGTGCGGGTCGAGCCGGCGGCGGCCGATCACGTCGCCGCCGGGCGGCGGCATCTCGGCGCGGCCGCGGCGCGCGAGGAGCGGGCCGGCCAGCAGGAAGGAGGCGCGGATGCGCTCGGCGTAGTCGCGGTCCACGTCGCTGTGGCTCAGCTCGTCCGCCCTCAGCGCGACCACGTTGTCGTCGCGCCACTCCACCTTCACGTCGAGCAGCCGGAGCAGCTCGAGCATCGCCTCCACGTCGCTGATGCGCGGGACGTTGCGCAGCACCACCTCCTCGCTCGTGAGAAGACACGCGGCGAGCGCTGGCAGTGCGGCATTCTTGTTTCCGGCGGGCACGACGGTCCCTGCGAGGGGCGTCCCGCCTTCGATGACGAACTTCTCCATGCGTAGACCCGTTCGGGAATCGACGAGGATACCCTGCCCCGCATGACCGCTCCCACACGTGATGAAGCTTGGGCCCTCGTGTGCGAGTGGACCGAGTCGGAGTCGCTTCGCAAGCACATGCTCGGCGTCGAGGCCGCGATGCGCGCCTACGCGCGTAAGCTCGGCGAGGACGAGGAGATGTACGCCGTCACCGGCCTGCTCCACGATCTCGACTACGAGCGCCACCCCGACCTCGGTACCGGCCATCCCCGTGTGGCGCTGAAGCTCTTCGAGGAGAGCGGGTATCCGCAGGAAGTGATCGACGCGGTGGCGGGCCACGCGACCTTTCTCGGGGTCCCTCGCGAGACGCGCATGGCAAAGACGCTGTTCGCCGTCGACGAGCTGTCGGGCTTCATCTCGGCGTGCGCCTACGTGCGGCCGGACGGCATCCACGGCATGACTCCGAAGTCCGTGAAAAAGAAGCTGAAGCAGCCGAGCTTCGCGGCCGGAGTGAACCGCGACGAGGTGCGCGCCGGCGCCGAGGAGCTCGGAGTGGACTTCGACGAGCACGTGGCGTTCGTAATCGCTGCGATGTCCGAGCGGGCGGACGAGCTGGGCCTGGGCCCGCGCGAAGCCGCTTAATAGGGGCAGCAGATAGGGGGATGCCCCGATGCTCAGTCGGCTGGGCGCCGGGATGCTGGCTCCCATGGAAACTCTCAGCACCACCTCAGCGCTCGCCTCGGCCCTCCGGACCCATGGCTTCGTTGGCCGGGTCGTCGAGCCCGAGCATCCTGACTACGACGATTGCCGCTTCGGCTGGAACGGCGCCATCGATCGCACGCCGGCCGCGGTGGCGTATGCGACCGACGCCGACGACGTGGCTGCCGCCGTGCGCGCCGCCACCGAGAAGGGCTTCCCCTTCACCGTGCGTTCCGGTTCGCACTCGGTCTCGGGGCGCTCGGTGCGGGACGGTGCGCTGTGCCTCGATCTCCGCGCACTCAACGCGGTGGACGTGGACGCGGCCACCGGCAGGGTCTTCGTGGGCGGCGGCGCGCTCCTCTCCGAGCTCGACAAGGCCACCCAGGCCCACGGACTCGCCGTGCCCGCCGGGCAGATCTCGCACACCGGCGTGGGCGGGCTGACACTTGGCGGGGGTGTCGGCTGGCTGATGCGCGCCCACGGCCTCACGATCGACTCACTGGTGGGCGCCGAGGTGGTGCTCGCCGACGGCTCCACCCTGCGGGCCAGCGAGCACGAAGACCCCGACCTGTTCTGGGCGCTCCGCGGCGGAGGAGGCGACTTCGCGATCGTGACCCAATTCGAGTTCCAGGCCCGCCCGGTGGGTCCGATGGTGCTCGGCGGGATGCTCGCCTACCCGTGGGATCAGGCGCGGGAGGTGTTCGGAGCCAGCCGCGAGCTGATCGAGAGCGCTCCGGAGGAGCTGATGATCTTCGACGTCCTGATCACGGCCCCGCCGGCGCCCCCGTTCCCCCCGGAGCTGCAGGGAAAGAAGGTGGCGGTGGTGGGAATCGCGTGGTGCGGAGACCTCGCCGAGGGCGAGACGGTCCTCGCGCCGCTCCGCGAGGCGCACCCGCCGGTCCTCGACCTCGTCCAGCCGATGCCGTACGTGGCGCTTCAGACGATGCTCGACGAGACCGCTCCCCACGGGCTCCGGTACTACGACAAGCTCCACTACCTCGCCGAGGTCAGCGACGGCTACATCGACACGCTCCTCGACGAGTTCGAGAGCGTTCCGACGCCGCAGTCGCATGTGGTGACCGGCTGGATGGGCGGCGCAGTGGGACGCGTGCCCCACGGCGCGACGGCGTTCGGCCATCGCGGCGCGCCCGCGCTCGCCTGGGTGATCGGGTGCTCGGGCGACGAGCCGATCGAGCCGACCATCGACTGGGTGGGGCGCACGTGGGATGCCACCCGCCCATTCGCGACCGAGGGCGTATACGTGAACGCCCTTGCTCCCGACACGCCCGTGAAGCAGGCCTACGCGGACGATGTCTGGGAGCGGCTCGTGGCGGTGAAGCGCCGCTATGACCCGGACGCCGTCCTGGCCGGCAACGGGATCGGCTAGAGCCCCTCACGAACGGCGTGCGCGGCCGCCTCGGCGCGGCTGCGCACGCCGAGCTTCGAGAGCACCTTGCCCACGTGATGCTCGGCGGTCTTCGGGGCGATCACGAGGCGTTCCGCGATCTCTCCGTTCGAGAGGCCCGAGGCCACCAGCGCGAGCACCTCGCGCTCACGGGCGGTCAGCTCGTCGCGCTCGCCGCGGACGGCGGTGCGGCCCGCGCCGCCGAGCTCGCGCAGCAGTGCCGCCGCCTCGTCGGCGTCGCGGCGGGCGCCCAGGCGCTCGAACCTTGCGCACGCGTCGCGCGCGGCCGGCGCGGCGAGCGGGGAACCCTCGGCGGCGCGGGCCCGGGCGAGCGCAAGCCGGGCCCGACCCTCTTCGAGCGGGTAGCCGAGCCGGGTGAACACGGAAACCGCCTCCTCGAGCAGGGCGACGGCCGGCGCGGCGCCATCCGCCGCGGCGCGGCCCCGCAGCAGCGCCGCCTCGCCCTGGAGATCCTCGCGCGCGACGCTCTCCGCCAGCTCCGCCAGCCGCGTCCCGATTGCCGCCGCCTCCTGGAACTGGCCCGCGGCGAGCTCCACGGCGCCTCGCAGCATGAGCCGTCTGCCCTCGTCGAGGGAGGCGGCTCCAGCGGCGTCGAGCAGGGCGCGCGCCATCGCCGCGTCGCCGCGCCGCGTGTGCAGCTCCACCAGTGGCGGGAGCGCCGCCGGCTCGTGCTCTATGCCCTCGAGCAGGCGAGCCGCCTCCTCGTCTCGCCCCTGGCGCAGCCTCAGCTCCGCCAAGACCGACAGGGGCAACGCTCGCCCGCCCGCCCTGCGCTCGTCCTGGTGCAGCCGGAGCGCCCCGGTGAGCACCGTCTCCGCCCGCTCCCAGTCTCCCGCGCGCACCAGCACGGCGCCGTAGATCGACCGGCACCACGACTGCACCGGCGTGAAGCGGCGGCGCTCGGTGAACTCCACCACGGCCGCGCACCACTCGCTGGCCCGGCGCAGGTCGGCGAGCTGGTCGCAGACGACGAGGGTCGTGCAACAGGCATCGCCGCACGCGAGCGGGTCGCTCGTCTCACCGCCGAGGGCCACGGCCATGGCCTCGTCCAGCAGCCCCATTCCCTCCTCGACCCGACCGCCGCTCACGAGCGCTCTCCCGAGCTGGGCGAGTGCCATGCACTCCACATCGGGGTCGCCGAGGGACTGAGCTACGTCGAGCGCGGCCCGCGCGTGCCGCTCGGCCTCGGCCGGCTCCGCCGCTCGCTTCGCCTCCTCGATCTCGAGCCAGCCGATCTCTGGCTGGGCTTCCTGCTCGTCGGCCAGCAGGCGCCGCGCCCGGGCGATCCAGCCGTTCGCGGCTGCGGCCTGGCCATCGATGCGGTGCTCGCCGGCAAGGTAGATCGCCAGCCGCGCGGCATCCCGGCTCGATCCCGCGCGGCGGTAGCCCGCGAAGGCCTCGCGGCGGTACTCGATGCCGGCGTCGCGCTCCCCCATCCACCAGGACGCCTGCCCGATCCCGTCGAGTGCGTCCGGATCGCCGGGCGCCGCGTCGAGTGCCGCCTGGAACGCGTCGCGGGCGCCCTGCCAGTCAGCGAGCCCGAACAGCTCCCATCCGTGAGCGACATCTTTCACGCCGTACATCATGGCCGCCACTCATGCGAACATGCGTTCGTGTCCGCCCAAGCCTCCGTCCTCCACGCCGACCTCGACTCGTTCTACGCGTCGGTCGAGCAGCGCGACGACCCGTCGCTGCTCGGGCGGCCCGTGATCGTCGGTCCGGGCGTGGTGCTCGCGGCCAGCTACGAGGCGAAGGCGTGCGGGGTCTCGCAGCGGGATGGGAGCCGGGCGGGCGCGGCGCCTGTGCCCGCAGGCGGCCGTGGTGCCGTGCCGGATGGAGGCCTACTCGGAGGCCAGCAAGGCGGTGTTCCGGATCTTCGAGGACACGGCGCCCGTGGTGGAGGCGCTCTCGATCGACGAGGCGTTCCTCGACGTGCGCGGGATGGAGCACTTCGCCGGCACGCCGGTCGAGATCGCTGGGCGACTGCGGCGGCGGGTGCGTGAAGAGGTCGGGCTGCCGATCAGCGTGGGCGTCGCACGAACGAAGTTCCTCGCCAAGGTCGCGAGCGCGGTGGCGAAGCCGGACGGGCTGCTGCTCGTCCCTCCGGACGGCGAGCTCGAGTTCCTCCACCCGCTGCCGGTCGAGCGGCTCTGGGGCGTCGGCCCGATCACCGCGGCGCGCCTGCACGATGCCGGGCTGAGGACCGTGGGACAGGTGGCCGAGCTGGCGGAGGGTGTGCTGGTGGAGACGCTCGGGCGTGCCGCGGGACGCCACCTCCACGCGCTGGCCAACGTCCGCGACCCCCGGCGCGTGGAACGGCGCAGGCGGCGGCGGTCGATCGGCGCACAGCACGCGCTGGGCCGGCGCTCGCGCTCACCCGAGGCGGTCGACGCGAGCCTGGTCGGGCTCGTGGACCGCGTGACCGGGAGGCTGCGAAAGGCTCACCGCGTGTGCCGCACGGTGGTCCTGCGGCTGCGTTTCTCCGATTTCTCGCGAGCCACGCGTTCGCACACGCTCCGCGAGCCAACCGACCGCACCGAGACCGTCCTCGTCGCAGCACGCGCGCTGCTCGCCGCAGCCCAGCCGACGCTCGAGGAGCGCGGGATCACGCTCGTGGGAGTCGCGCTCTCCAACCTGGAGGACTCAGGGCCGGGGCAACTCGTCCTGGACGACCGCACCGCAACGCTCGACTCCACCCTCGACGACCTGCGCGAGCGCTTCGGCACGGACGCGATCACGCGCGCCGTTCTGCTCGACCACGAGGAGGGACCGCGGATGCCGCTGCTGCCGGACTGACCGCACGCTGCTCAGGCCCAGCGCCCGCCGCTCTTCGCCCACTCGGCCATGTGGTCGGCCGAGCAGAACGCGTCCGGGATGCGGTGCTCGCCGCGGTGGCGCACCAGTATCACCTGCACATCGCCGAGCGGCTCCCCGCAGTGCGCGCAGACGTCGATCGAGTCTGTGAGGCCGCGGGGCTCGTCGATTTCCCCGGCCTCCCAGTGCGCGCCGCGGAAGTTCCACGGCACCACGTGCTCGAGGCGGCAGAACGAGGCCCTGCGGGCCCCCGGAATCTCCTGCGCGCGCCAGCCGTCCTCGCGCTCGATCGCGGTACCGCACCAGGAGCAGCTGTCTGTAGATTGCGCCGGCATGGCCGAGCTCCGCATTATCGTCCTCGAGGGCGACGAGACCGGGCAGGAGCTGCTCGAGCAGTCGCTGCGGGTGCTCGACCCCGGTGTGATCAAGGTCGCGGTCGAGTTCGAGCACTACGACCTCTCGCTGGACAACCGCCGGCGCACCAACAACGAGGTCGTCAGCAGCGCCGCTGAGGCGATGCGCGAGGCGCAATTCGGACTCAAGGCCGCCACGATCACCCCGGAGGGCAAGGACGACGTGGGGAGTCCCAACCGTCTGCTGCGGGAGGCCATCGACGGCAAGGTGATCATCCGCACGGGCCGGCGCATCCCGGGAGTCACGCCCGTGGCCGGGGTGCACTACCCCATAGCCGTGGTGCGGATGGCGGTGGGCGACGCCTACGGCGCCGAGGAGCGGCGTGAGCAGCAGAACGGAGACGAGATCGCCTTCCGCACCGAGCGCATCTCGCGCAGCATCTGCCGGGCGGTGGCCGAGTACAGCTTCCGCACCGCGGCGCGCATTCACGGCCGCGTGTACGGCGGGCCGAAGTGGACGGTGAGCCCGGTCTACGAGGGGATGCTGAAGGAGGAGATGGACGAGGCGTCCGAGCGCCACCCGGAGGTTCCCTACAGCCCGGTCCTGATCGACGCCACCTACGCGGGCCTCATCAGCGGCGCCGCCGACGCACCGCTCGTGATCCCCGCGCTCAACCGCGATGGCGACTGCCTGTCCGACCTCGTGATGCCGATGTTCGGGTCGATCGCGGGAGCCGAGTCGGTGCTGCTCGCTTTCGACGACGAGTACGAGCCCAAGGCGGTGATGGCCGAGGCTCCACACGGCACGGCGCCGGCGCTGCAGGGCAAGGACATCGCAAACCCGATGGCGATGATCCTGGCCGGCGCCGCGGTGCTGCACTACGCGGGCACGCTCGGCTATGAGGGGTGCGACACGGCGTCGCGCGCGATCTACGAGTCCGTGCTCGAGGCGGTGGCCACCGGAGTCCGGACGCCCGACCTGGGCGGCCACGCCACCACGAGTGAGTTCACCGGCGAGGTGATAGGGCGCGTGCGCACGAAGATCGACATCTGGGCTTCGCTCTAGGGGCACGCCGTGGCCGAGAGAAAGCGACGCCGCGCGATCCAGACCCCCGCGCAGCGCATCGCGTTCTGGCTCGGCTGGTGGGTGGTCTGCTTCGCGCTCTGGGTTCTGCTCGTTTTCAAGACCGAGCCCGCCGAATTCGTGGCCGGCGCGCTGGCCGCGGCCCTTGCGGCCACCGGCGCCGAGTTGGTGCGCTCCCGCGGGTACGCCCCCTTCGCGCCCGAGCTTGCGTGGTCGCGCGGGCTGCTGCGTCTCCCCCGCGAGGTGGTCATGGACACCTGGCGGATGGGAATGCTGCTCGTCCGGCATTTCGTGCGCGGTGACCCCATCAAGGGGTGCTTCCGGATCGTCCATTTCTCGGGAGGGTCCGACAACGACCCGCGCGCGGAGGCTCGGCGGACGGTTGCCGAGTGGCTCGGCTGCGTGAGCCCGAACACGTACGTGATCGGCATCGACGAGCGCCATCAAGTGGCGGTGGTACACCAGCTAATACGGGACGAACTGCCACCCGAGCTCGACCCCTCGGAATGAACGTCTGGCTGATCGCGACGACCGTCCTACTGGTGGGACTCCTCCCCTGTGTCTGGGTGGCCATGCGCGGCACGATCATGAGCGCGCTCGCGGCCCTCGAGCTCGCCTCGACGATCACCACCCTGGCGCTGCTGATGATCGCGCAGGGCCTGCGCCGCGACCCGTTCATGGATCTGGCGCTCGTCAGCGCCATTCTCTCCTTCGCCGGGGCCCTGACCTTCGTGCGCTTCCTGGAGCGCTGGGTGTGAGCGTGGGCGACGTCGCCGTGGCGGTGCTACTGGCGCTCGGCGTGGCATCCGCGCTCATGGGCGCACTCGGTCTCGTGGCAAGCCGCGACCCCTACGACCAGCTTCACTTCACCGGTCCAGCCACCGTGATCGGCCCGGTGGCGATCGCCGCGGCCGTCCTGGTCGAGGAGCCACTCTCCTCGGCGGGCATCAAGGCGGTTCTGGTGGCGCTGATCATGGTTGCGACCGGACCGATCCTGCTTCACGCCACCGCACGCGCCGCGCGAATTCGTGAGCGCGGGCGCTGGGTGGTCCTTCCCAAGGAGCTCAAGACAAAGGAGGGGCCATCGAAGTCATCCAGGCCGTAGCGCTGGTGCTGGTCGCGGTCTGCGCCACGAGCGTGGTCCTGGCGCGCGACCCACTGCGCCAAGCGATGGTCGCGAGCATCTACGGGCTGATGCTCGGCATCCTGTTCTTCGTCTTCCAGGCGCCGGACGTGGCGCTCTCACAGACCGTCGTGGGCGCGGTGGCGCTCCCGATGATGATCCTGCTGGCGCTCGCCAAGGTTCGCGGGGGCGAGCGATGAGCGAGCGCGTGCGGCTCAGGGTGTTCGCGGTAGCCATCGCCGGCCTCCTTGGCCTGATGCTGTGGGGCTTCGCCGGGCTGCCCGACTTCGGCCACTACCGCGGCCCGTACGGCGACATCCTCAACCGCGTGGCGGTGCCGGAGCGGTCGACCACAGACGTCGTCACCGCCGTGAACTTCGACTACCGCGGCTTCGACACGCTCGGCGAGGAGTTCATCCTGTTCGCCGCCGTGATCGGTGTGGCGAGCATCCTGCGGGCGCTCCTCGGCGAGCGCACGCGCCGCCCCGATGACGATGCGGCGGGCCGGCACGTGCCGGAGACCAGCCTCACGATCCGCGTGACCGGCCTCGGGCTGGTCGCGCCGACCATCCTTGTGGGGCTCTACATCGTCGCCCATGGTCACCAGACCCCCGGCGGCGGCTTCCAGGGTGGCGTGATCCTCGCCACGGCGCTGCTCCTCACATACCTCTCGGCGGATTACATGACCTTGCGGGCCGTCGGCCCGAGCTGGCTGATCGAGCTGGCGGAGGGAGTGGGCGCGGCGGGCTTCGCGCTGATCGGCTTCGCGGGGCTGATCGCGGGCGGCGCGTTCTTCGAAAACGTGCTCGGAAAGGGGACGCCCGGGGAGCTTCTGTCGGCCGGCACGATTCCGCTCAACAACTGGGCGGTGGGGCTCGCCGTGACGGGCGGCTTCGTCTTCATGCTGTCCGAGTTCCTGAAGCAGACGCTGACGCGGCGGCGCGTGCGCCACCGCCGCCGCGGCGGCGCGCGGAGGCCGGCGTGAGCTTCCTCCCCTACGCGGTGGCCGTGTGGGTGATGGGCGTCGGTCTGTACGGCATCGTCACAAGCCGGGACCTCGTGCATCTGGTGATCTGCCTCTCGGTGATGCAGTCCTCGTCGTACCTGCTGCTGCTGGCGATCGGGTACGTCGACGGCGCACAGGCGCCGATCTTCGCCGACGTCCCGCTCGGGACGCGTGCCGTGGACCCGGTGGTGCAGGCGCTGACGCTCACCGATGTCGTGGTGGGCACGACCGTGACGGCGCTGCTGCTTGCGCTGAGCGTGCAGGCCCACAAGCGCTATGGAACGCTCGATCCGCGGGAGCTCCGCCCCGAGCAGGGGCGCGACCATGGGTGATCTCGCGCCCGTCGCCGTCGCGATCCCGCTTGTGACCGCGGCTGTGCTGGTGGCGGTCACGGCGATCGTCCCGCGTCGGGTGATCGACACGCTGGCGATTGCGAGCGCGATCGCGTGCCTGGTGCTCTGCGCGCTTGTGCTCGACGACGCGTCGGACGGCACGCTGGTCCACTGGTTCGGGGGCTGGACGCCTCGCGAAGGGATAGCCCTCGGGATCTCGTTCTCGATCGACCAGATCAGTGCCGGCCTGGCGCTGTTCGCATCCGCGCTCTTCCTCGCCGCCTTCGTCTTCTGCTGGCGCTACTTCATCGTGATCGGGCCGCTCTTCCATGCGCTGATGCTCGTGTTCCTGGCCGCGATGCTCGGCTTCAGCTACACCGGCGACCTGTTCAACCTGTTCGTGTTCTTCGAGCTGATGAGCGTGGCCGCCTACGCGCTGGTTGCCTACGACATCGAGGAGGAGGGGCCGCTCCTGGGAGCTCTCAACTTCGCGATCACGAACAGCATCGGGGCCTTCCTGATACTCGTGGGGATCGCGCTGTTGTACGGGCGCACTGGCGCGCTCAACATGGCCCAGATCGGCGACGTTCTCGCCGGGCAGCCGGCGGACGGGCTCGTGGTCGTGGCGTTCACGTTGATGGCTGTCGGCTTCTTCGTGAAGGCCGCGGTGGTGCCGTTCCATTTCTGGCTCGCGGACGCCTATTCGGTGGCTCCCACCCCCGTCTGCCTGCTGCTGTCGGCCGCGATGAGCGAGCTCGGGCTCTACGCCTTCGCCCGCGTCTACTGGACCGTGTTCTCCGGCACGCTCGGCGGCGAGGAGGCGCTCGAGGCGATTCTCATCGGCGCCGGAGCGCTCACGGCACTCGTGGGCGCCGTCATGGCCTTCGGCCAGCGCCATCTGAAGCGGATGCTGGCCTTCGCCACGGTCAGCCACGTGGGCCTCTTCCTAATCGGGATAGCCCTGCTCGACGCCGGCGGGCTGGCGGGGACGGCGCTCTACGTCGTGGGCGACGGGTTTGTGAAGGCGGCGCTGTTCGTGGGCGTGGGCACGTTGCAGCACCTGTTCGGGAGCGTTGACGAACTGCGCCTGTACGGCCGGGGGCGCGCGCTCCGCATCACCGGTCCGCTGATGGCGGTGTGCGGGCTTGCGGTGGCCTCGCTGCCCCCGTTCGGGCCCTGGCTCGGCAAGGCGCTCATCGACGACGCGGCGCGCGAGGCCGGTGCGGGCTGGGTCGTCGTACCCGTGTTCGCGATCGCGTCGATCCTCACGGGCGCTGCGATTCTGCGGGCCACGGCCCGCGTGTTCGTCGGGGTCGGCCCTCGTCAGGATCCGGCGATCGTGGACGCCCCTGCTCCTGACGAGGTCGATCCCGAGTTCCAGTTCACCCATGAGCGCGTCCCCCGCACCATGACCATCCCGGGGCTTGCGCTCGCGGCCGGAGGTCTCGGAATCGGTCTCGTGCCTGGACTGCGCGCAGCGTTCGAACACGCCGGCCAGCCGTTCGTGGACCGGGCGGGCTATGCCGCGACCGTGCTCCACGGGCGAGTGCTCACCGACGACGGCCTCGTCGCGGCCGCGCCCGGACTCTTTGAAGTGCTTCTGGGGGTGGCTACGGCGGCCGGCGCCTGCGGGCTCGCCTATCTCAGCCTCGCTCCGGCCAGGCCGCGCGTTCACCGGCTGGGGCTCGCAACCGGCCGTGCTATCGCATGGCTGCGGCCACTTCACAGCGGCTACGTGGGCGACTACGTGACCTGGCTCGTGGCGGGCGCCGCCGTTCTGGGCGGTGCCTTCGCGCTCACGCTCACGACGTGAGCGCCGCCCGTATCGCGTCAGGAATCGGACGCGTCCCACCCTTCCGCGTGTCCAGGAACACGTGCCGCAGCTCGCCCTCGACCAGCAGCTTGCCGTCCTCGACCCGTTCGATTGACATGGCTGTGGTCATCGAGGTCGTGCCGAGGCGCTTGACCGTCGCGACCAGGTCGATCTCGTCGTCGAAGCGAGCCGAATCCAGGTATCGGATCGTCACCTCACCGACCATGATGTCGACGCCCTGCGCCTGCATCTCGGCGTACGGTTGGACCGTTTCGCGCCAGAGCTCGGTGATCGCGATGTCGAAATAGACGAGGTAGTTCGCGTAGAACACGACGCCCTGGTTGTCGCACTCGTTGAAACGCACGCGCAGCCGGTGGCGGAATGGGTCAGGCACGCGCGGAGCGTAGTGCTGCTGCAAGCAAAGTTGCAGCAAATGAGCCCTTCCATCCGACCCTCGCCGTACCTTCCCGAACGCATGTTCCCCCGGCTCAGAGAGCAAATCGGCACCGCGCTCGACCTCTTCGTCGAGTTCTCCACCCTGGGCGAGTACCGCCTGGTCGCGGAGGCCATACCCGGCGCCTCGAGCGCCCCCGCCGATGCTCCAAGCCAGGCACCGCAGTTGGGAGGCGCAGGCGTTCACGCACTGCGCGCTGCGGTCCGCCGCACCGTCGCGGGTGGGGCGACCGGTTCGACGCCGGTCGCGACCCCCGCGGCCCGGCGGCTGATGAAGGCGGCCGACGCGGCCGAGCTCAGCACGCCGCACGGGGCGCCCCAGCGGGCGCCCCGCAAGCCCGCCCCGCGCTGCTCGGGGGATCGCCGCCGCCCAACCGACGCCGCGGCCGGCAGTCGCGTGCGCAAGGGCGCGCCAGCCGTGGCTGAACAGCTCTGCCTGGCCGTTTAGCGCGGCGAACGACAGCATTGAGGGCAGCGCCCCAACCGAGCGCCGGCGCACGCGCAACGGCCGGGCGGTGGGTGAGTCGATTTGTGTACCGAGGTGGGTACAGAAATCGACTAACCCGGCTCGGTCAGCCTTCGGTGCTGCCGTTCGGGGCGTCGAACACTCCCCGCTGCGCCAGCTCCGCCTTCAGCCACCTGATCGGCTCGTTGTTCTTTCCCTCCGTCGAGCCGTCCAGCTCCACGAAGCGCAGGAACAGGTCGAGGTCGGGGATGCGGTCGAGCATCTCGGTGAATGCGTGCTCGTCCAGCTGGCCGCGGCGGCGCATCTTGCGCCAGAGGCTGTAGGGGCGGTCGTGTAGCTCGATTGTGGCGAGCAGGCGCTCGTCGTCGACGTAGCGCTCGGCGAAGCGCCGGGCTCGCATCGCGTGGTGGTTCTCCCCCGTCTTCGGCCGCCAGTTCTGGACGCGGTTCTTGAGCGAGTCGTGCACCAGCGCAAGCAGACGCAGCTCCTCCCGTCGCTGGCCGGTCTCACCCCATTTCTCGATGGTCGCGAGCAGGTCCGCCACATGCGCGCCCACCGATCCCTCGGGATGCCCGCGGCGGGGCTCCCCCCACGCGAGGCCCTCGTGGAGCACCGGATCGGCAATCAGCGCGCGCTCGAGGTCGGTCTCAGGCGTGAAGCCGGGGACCGCGGCAACGCCTGCTCGCACGGCAGCCGGCTAGTCGACGCGCTCGGCGGACCAGCGGTCGCCCACGCGCGCCAGGAACACGGCGGCCTCGTCGCCATCGTCGCCGACGGCCATGAACTGTGCGCGGTCCTCCTCTATGCCCGGACGGTCGTCCACGAGCACGAGGTGCAGATCGCGGTAGCGCCAGCCGGGGCGATGCTCTTCGAGCGCGATACGCGCGGCGGCTTCCATCGACTCGCGGTGCCAGCCACGGTCGGTGGCCGCCGCCTGTGCGAACGCAGCGTCAGCCGAGCGCACCGCCTCCTCCCACGAACCGGCCTGGCTGCGGTCGCGCGCGCGGATGGCAATGAAGCCCAGCACCAGGAAGAGTGCGATCACGGCGCCAACGGCGATCAGCACGATCGCGAGGGTCGATATGGCGAGCGGGGCAATGGTCATGACGGCGTCAGTGTACGGATGGGCATTGAACGAAGAAGGGCCGCCCCGAGCGGGGCGGCCCTTAGAAAGAAACGGCGGCGACCTACTCTCCCAGGGCCGCGAGGCCCAAGTACCATCGGCGCTGAGGGGCTTAACTGCTCTGTTCGGAATGGGAAGAGGTGTGGCCCCCTCGCTATCACCACCGAAAGTGGTGAGAGCCCAAGCACCCCGCCGGAGCTTGAAAACTGCATTGCATGGCCTCCCGCCGGCGGGCCGAAGCCCTCCGACGAGCAGCGAAAAGATCAAAATATCCGTCAAGCCCTCGAACCATTAGTACCGGTCTGCTGAGCGCATTGCTGCGTTTACACATCCGGCCTATCACCTGGTGGTCTACCAGGGGTCTTACTCCCTCAAGGGGATGGGAGAGCTCATCTCGAGGTCGGCTTCCCGCTTAGATGCCTTCAGCGGTTATCCGATCCGCACGTAGCTAACCAGCAGTGCCCTTGGCAGGACAACTGGTACACCAGAGGTGCGTTCATCCCGGTCCTCTCGTACTAGGGACGACTCCCCTCAACTCTCCAACGCCCACGGCAGATAGGGACCGAACTGTCTCACGACGTTCTGAACCCAGCTCGCGTACCGCTTTAATGGGCGAACAGCCCAACCCTTGGGACCGACTACAGCCCCAGGATGCGACGAGCCGACATCGAGGTGCCAAACCGGGCCGTCGATGTGGACTCTTGGGCCCGATAAGCCTGTTATCCCCGGAGTACCTTTTATCCGTTGAGCGACGGCGCTTCCACTTGCTACCGCCGGATCACTAAAGCCTGCTTTCGCACCTGCTCGACATGTCTGTCTCGCAGTCAAGCTCCCTTAATGCTTTTGCACTCTACGCACGATTTCCAACCGTGCTGAGGGAACCTTTGCGCGCCTCCGTTACATTTTGGGAGGCGACCGCCCCAGTCAAACTACCCACCTGACACTGTTCACCGCCCGGATTCACGGTGCGGTGTTAGAAGCCCGAGACACCAAGGGTGGTATCTCAAGGGTGGCTCCACCAGGACCGCAGTCCTGGCTTCACAGCCTCCCACCTATCCTGAGCGAGGTGCCTCAGACTCCAATATCAAGCTGTAGTAAAGGTTCACGGGGTCTTTCCGTCTTGCCGCGGGTACTCGGCATCTTCACCGAGACTGCGATTTCACCGAGCCCATCGTTGAGACAGCGCCCAACTCGTTACGCCATTCGTGCAGGTCGGAACTTACCCGACAAGGAATTTCGCTACCTTAGGACGGTTATAGTTACCGCCGCCGTTTACCGGGGCTTAGTTTCAGAGCTTCGCTGTCCGAAGACAGCTAACCCCTCCACGTAACCTTCCGGCACCGGGCAGGCGTCAGCCCCTATACGTCGTCTTGCGACTTAGCAGAGACCTGTGTTTTTGGTAAACAGTCGGTTGGGCCAATTCACTGCGGCCCCCTCGGGCTCCGGTCGCGAAGACCTTCACCTTACCGGGGCGCCCCTTCTCCCGAAGTTACGGGGCCATTTTGCCGAGTTCCTTAACGATGGTTATCTCGATCACCTTAGTATTCTCTACTTGTCCACCTGTGTCGGTTTTGGTACGGGCGCGAACTGTCCTCCCTAGAGGCTTTTCTCGGAGGTATGGCGTCAGGGACTCGCCGGCCTTCCGGCCAGCTGGCATCGCGCCTCGCCGTAACGAGCTCCCGGATTTGCCTAGGAGCCCTGGCTACACGCTTACCCCCGCTCAACCGTCGGCGGGGTTCCCTTAGCCTTCCTCGTCCCCCCATCGGTGATAGCGGACAGACGCGGTACGGGAATATCAACCCGTTGGCCATCGACTACGCCTTTCGGCCTCGCCTTAGGTCCCGACTGACCCTGAGCCGACGAACGTTGCTCAGGAAACCTTGGACAATCGGTGGAGGGGATTCTCACCCCTCTTTCGTTACTCACGCCGGCATTCTCACTTCTGAAGCCTCCACGGCTGGGTTCCCCCGCCGCTTCACTAGCTTCAGAACGCTCTCCTACCGCGTACGTGGTCCCGAAGGACCTCGTACACCCGTAGCTTCGGTGGTTAGCTTGAGCCCCGTTACATTTTCCGCGCCCGAACACTTGACCAGTGAGCTGTTACGCACTCTTTCAAGGGTGGCTGCCTCTAAGCCAACCTCCTGGTTGTCTCGGCACTCGGACATCGTTTTCCACTTAGCTAACACTTGGGGACCTTAGCTGACGGTCTGGGTTGTTCCCCTCTTGCCTACGAAGTTTATCCCCCGCAAGCTGACTCCCCGGGTACGCCTAACGGTCTTCGGAGTTTGCCTGAAGTCGGTAACCTGGTAGGGCCCCTAGTCCAAGCAGTGCTCTACGGCCGCAAGGTATTGCCGGAGGCTATACCTAAATATATTTCGGAGAGAACCAGATATCTCTGAGCTTGATTAGCCTTTCACTCCGACCCACAGGTCATCCGCCCAGTTTTCAACCTAGGTCGGTTCGGCCCTCCACGGGGTCTTACCCCCGCTTCAGCCTGCCCATGGGTAGCTCGCTCAGTTTCGGGTCTACCGCCTCTGACTAAATCGCCCTATTCGGACTCGCTTTCGCTGCGGCTCCGCTCATCGCTTAACCTTGCCAGGGACGAGTAACTCGCCGGCTCGTTATGCAAAAAGCACGCCGTCACATTCCGAAGAATGCTCCGACCGCTTGTAGGCACGCGGTTTCAGGTACTATTTCACTCCCCTTCAGGGGTACTTTTCACCTTTCCCTCACGGTACTAGTCCGCTATCGGTCACTAGGGAGTACTTAGCCTTGGAGGGTGGTCCCCCCGGATTCAGACCGCGTTTCACGGGTGCGGTCCTACTCAGGAACGGGCTCGGGAGACCATTCGCTTTCGCCTACGGGACTGTTACCCGCTGTGGTGCCCGTGTTCCACGGATCTTCGGCTAGCAGATGGTTTTGTGACTCCCGCCGAGAGATGCAGCTCTCGGAGGCCCGTCCTACAACCCCGGCTACGCAACGCCTGCACGCTTGCACGTAGCCGGTTTAGGCTATTCCGCTTTCGCTCGCCACTACTCGCGGAGTCTCGGTTGATTTCCTTTCCTCGAGGTACTGAGATGTTTC
>CAWDLE010000016.1:0-97092 GCA_963803085.1 uncultured Thermoleophilaceae bacterium
AGCACATTCGGTATTAGCCCGGGTTTCCCCGGGTTGTCCCGATCATTGGGGCACGTTACCCACGTGTTACTCACCCGTTCGCGGCTCTGCCCCAGGCCGAAGCCTGGTTCGTCGCTCCACTTGCATGTGTTAAGCACGCCGCCAGCGTTCGTCCTGAGCCAGGATCAAACTCTCCGTGAAAGTCTGGCGTGGTTTCAAATCCGGCCGGCTCGAGGGATACCCCGAACCGATCGGCTCCACTGTCAGATCATGGAAAGCTGTCAAGTCGTGTGAGCCTCCCGCGTACACCTGCGGGTCCGCTCAACTTGACGGGTACTGATTCTCAGGCCCTTCAAGAGATCGCCGAAGCGTTCCCGAGAAGGGTTCAAACCTGGACGCGACCAATTTGGTCGCACGTACTGCTGAGTTTTCAAAGACCGCGCGCCCTCAGGGGTGGGGCTTCCACCCCGCGCCAGTAGCGCGACGGAGGAGTGTAGCACTGCCCAACTCGGCGGCTAACCAACTCCGGACCGACGAGTCTAGCGCTTTCGGAGCCTCCTGTAGCGCCGCTTGCCGACCTGCAGCACGACCCCGTCGAGCTCCTCGGCCGGCAGGTCGAGACGCGACTCGTCGAGGTCCGTCCCGTCCAGCTTGACGCCGCCCTGACCTAGCAAGCGGCGAGCCTCCGAGCGTGAGAGCCCGAAGGCCTCCGCCATGAGGGCGGGGAGATGGACCTGCCCATTTTCTGAATCGAAGGCGAACTCGTCGATGTCGTCCGGCAGTTCGTGCCGTACGTGCACGGTGTCGAACCGGTCCCGAGCGCCACGAGCGCCCTCGTCGCCGTGGTAGCGAGCGGTCAGGGCGTAGGCCATGTGGCGCTTGGCCTCTCGTGGGTTGGGTTGAGGCGCTTCGTCGAGAAGAAGCTCGTAGTAGACCGGCATCGCCTCGTCCGGCACCCGCATCAGCTTTCCGAACATCTCCTCGGGCGCCTCGTCCACGCCCACGTAGTTGCCGAGCGACTTCGACATCTTCTGCACGCCGTCGATCCCGGGCAGGATCGGCATCGTCAGGATCGACTGCGGCTCCACGCCGTAGGCCTTCTGGATCTCGCGCGCGAGGAGAAGGTTGAAGCTCTGGTCCGTTCCGCCGAGCTCCACGTCCGAGCGGATCGCCACCGAGTCGTACCCCTGAAGGAGCGGATACAGGAGCTCGAGGATCGAGATCGGCTGGCCGCCGGCGTAGCGCTTCGCGAAGTCGTCGCGCTCGAGCAGCTGCGCCACGGTGGAGGTCCGCGCCAGGCGAAACAGCTCCTCCATCGGCATGTCGAGCCACTCGCCGTTGCGCCTGACCTCGGTGCGCTCTGGGTCGAGCACCCGGTACGCCTGCGTCTCGTAGGTCTCCGCGTTCAGGTCGATCTCGGCCGCGTCCACCTGCGGGCGGGTGGCCGAGCGCCCGCTCGGATCTCCCACGCGAGCGGTGTAGTCGCCCACGATCAGGACCACCGTGTGGCCCAGGTCCTGGAACTCGCGCAGCTTGCGCAGAACGACGGTGTGGCCCAGATGGATGTCCGGCGTCGTGGGGTCCACGCCCAGCTTCACGCGCAGCGGGCGGCCCTTCGCGAGCTGCCGTTCGAGCTCCCCCTCAGGCAGCGCCTGGACGGCATTTCGGGTGAGGAAGCGGGCAGCCTCGCCCGGGGAGTCCGTCATGGGGCCAATGCTAGACTGCCCCCCTCGCTGGGCGCCCGTAGTGACCGTGCGGACGGGCGCCGGAATTTGCTGTTCAACGCCCGCACGAGACGGGGAACCCCGCATCCGGGGCGCCTAGTAATGCCGGAGCCGCCGACGCCCATCATCCATCCCACTGCCACGCGCAGCGAGCGCTTCCAGCGCACGAACGGCGTGCCCGCACAGCCACCGGCGGCCCCTCCCCCTCCCAAGCCCAAGGTGAAGAAGCTGCGTGTGGCGCTCGTCTTCGGCGGCCTCTCGATCCTCGCGCTGATCTCGACGGTGTTCGGGATGCTGATGGCGGTCTCGAGCGATCTCCCCAGCCTTGAGAACCGTGCGCAGTACAACCGGGCCGAGAACTCGGTCCTGTACGCGGACACCCCTGGGTGCAAGAACCTCGAGAAGGACGGGGCGTGCCAGCAGATCGCGAAGCTCACCGGCAACCAGAACCGCATCCTGGTGGCGGAGGGGGAGATCTCGCCGAACGTGAAGAACGCCGTTATCGCGATCGAGGACCGGCGCTTCTACTCACACAAGGGCGTGGACTACACCGGCATCGGCCGGGCCCTGGTGCAGGACGTGCTCAAGCGGAGCGCCGCCCAGGGCGGTTCTACGATCACACAGCAGTTCGTGAAGAACGCCCTCGATGCGCAGGGCGACCGCTCGGTGTTCCAGAAGCTGCGTGAGGCCGCGCTGGCCTACCACCTCGAGCGCCAGTGGCCGAAGGACAAGATCCTCACCCAGTACCTCAACACCGTCTACTTCGGGAACGGCGCCTACGGGATCGAGGCCGCCGTGCGCACCTACTTCGGCGACGGTGACGAACCGGACGAGCGGGCCGGCGCGGACGACGCCGGTGTGAGCTACACGCCGCCCGTCGTGGAGGAGGAGCAGGACCCGGACGCGCGCGAGGCGATCGACGTGGCGCCTCACGAGGCCGCACTGCTCGCGGGGATGATCGCGTCGCCCACGATGTACGACCCGGTGGAGCACCCGCAGGCCGCCACGGCGCGCCGCAATGCTGTGCTGCAGCGGATGCTCGAGATGAAGGCCATCACCCAGGGCCAGTACAACCTCGCGCTGCGCCAGAGCCTTCCGGCCGAGGACGACATCGACCCGCCGAACAGCGAGTCGCAGCAGCCGTACTTCACCTCATGGATGACCGAGCACCTGCTCAAGCTCTACCGCCCGGGCAAGGTCTTCGCGGGCGGCCTCAAGGTGAAGACGACGATCGACCCGGAACTGCAGCAGGCAGCGGAGAGCGCGATCGTCGGCCGGCTCGCCGGCGTAGGCCCCGATGCAGCGCTCGTGGCCATCAAGAACAGCACAGGCGAGGTGCGCGCCATGGTCGGCGGGTCCGACTTCAACTCCCGCCCCTTCAACCTCGCGACAAACGGGCACCGGCAGCCCGGTTCCGCCTTCAAGCCCTTCATCCTCGCGCGCGCGCTCGACGACGGGATCGACCCGAACAGCACCTGGACATCCGCGCCGCAGAGAATCCCGTTCCAGGGCAAGAAGGGCCCGGAGATCTTCGAGGCCAACAACTACGAGGACTCGTACCTCGGCGCCGCCTCCCTCTGGTCGGCGACCGCGACCTCCGACAACTCCGTCTTCGCGCAGCTCGGCATGAAGGTGAAGCCGCGCCGCGTGGCGGCGCTCGCTCAAAGAATGGGCATCCGCACCAAGCTCTCCACCAATCCCTCGATGCTGCTCGGCGGCCTGACGGAGGGCGTCACGCCGCTCGAGATGGCCTACGCGTACTCCACGATCGCCAACGACGGCGTGCGCGTCTCGGGCGATTTCGCCCCGGACAAGACTGGGCCGGTTGCGATCCAGAGCGTCGAGCAGACCGACGGCACGGTCCGGGACAACAAGACTCTGCGGGAGCGCGTCCTCCCGGCGCAGGTCGCCCAGGTGGAAAAGGACATGCTCGGCCTCGTCGTCAGCAGCGGCACCGGCAAGGCCGCGCAGGTCGGGGACGAGTTCATCTGGGGCAAGACGGGCACCACCGAGAACTACGGCGACGCCTGGTTCGCCGGCGGCAACGACGACATTACGGTCGCGATCTGGGTGGGGTACGCGGACAAGCTCCAGCCCATGGAGTTCGAGCACGCCGGCGGCCCAGTGGCGGGAGGCACGTACCCGGCTGAGATCTTCCACGACTTCATGACGTCCTGGCTTGAGATGCGAGACGAGCGCCGGGCTGAGCGCGCGGCGCTGAAGGACGACGACGGGACCTCCACGGAACAGGCCCTCCCGGTGGCGCCCACGGACGTGCCCTCCACGGATCAGGTGGCTCCGACGGAGACCGCTCCCACGGACGAAGCCGGTGGCCAGGACCGCGCGCCGGCGCCCGACCAGCAGCCGGAGGAGCCGGCGCCGGCCCCAGAGCCGGCGCCCACGCCGGTCCCGCCCGCCACTCCCCCGCCCACCGAGGGCGGCGACGGAGGTGGAGCCGGCCCCGGCGAGGGTTAGGCTGCGCGGGCCCGCATCGCGGCGGGCCACGGCCTCGAGACGTGCCGGCTGTCCGCGTCGCAGAATCGCCACGGCAGCTCCACGGCCTTGGTGATCCCCACGCGTTCGCCCACCACCACCCGCGGCTCGCGCGCGCGCGGCTCGCGGTTGAGCAGCTCGATCGGCCCGTCCACGAGCGAGCTGCCGTTCAGGGACAGCCCGATGTCGAGTGCCTGCGTGAGCTTCCCGGGACCCGAGCAGAGCTCCTCGGCGCGCTCGAGGCCGCGCCGCGCGCGCATCACCTCGATGCCGTCCACCGGCTCGAGCGCCCGAATCAAGACCGCGGCCCCCACGCCCTCCGGCTCGGCCACGGCGTTGAGCAGCGAATGGACCCCGTACGAGAAGTACACGTAGGCGCGGCCGGGCTCGCCGTACAGGGTGCGAGTGCGTTCGGTGACCCCTGCGAAGGCATGACAGGCCGGCTCCTCCATGTGGTAGCTCTCGGTCTCCACGATCCGGCCGGCCGTCTCGCCGTGGCGCACGACGCATCCGATGAGCTCGCGCGCAACCTCATGAACCGAGCGGTCGTAGAAGCTCTCGGACAGCGTCACCGCCCTGCCTCGCGAAGCACCTGGCGCGCCTGGGCCACCTGATCGCGGACGCGCGCCGTCGCCGTGCCGCCGTCCGAGACCTTCGACTCAAGCCACGACCCCTCGTCGAGCAAGTCGTAGAACTGGCCGTCGAGCTGGGGGGCGAGCTCGGTGAGCTCCTCCTGCGTGAGCTCCGAGAGCTTCTTGCCGCGCTCGACCGCGGCGCGCACCACGCCGCCCACGATCCCATGGGCCTCGCGGAACGGCACCCCGCGGCGCACCAGCAGGTCGGCCACGTCGGTGGCCGCGATGAACTCGTCGGAGGCCGCGTCAGCCATTCGCTCCCGGTTGAACTCGATGCTCTGGAGCATCTCCGCGGCCACGCGCAGGCACAGCTCGACCGTGTCGATTGCGTCGAAGAGCGGCTCCTTGTCCTCCTGGAGATCCTTGTTGTAGGTGAGCGGCAGGCCGTGCAGCACGCCGTGGAGAGTCACCAGATGCCCGGCCAGCCGTGGCGCCTTCGCGCGGAGCAGTTCCGCCGCGTCTGGGTTCTTCTTCTGCGGCATCAGGCTGGAGCCGGACGAGAACGCGTCGGCCACCTCGCAGAATCCGAACTCCTGCGTCGACCAGAGCACGATCTCGCCGCCGAGCTGCGACAGGTGAGTCGCGCAGGTGGCGGCCGCCGAGAGGTAGTCGAGCACGAAGTCCCGGTTCGAGACGGCGTCGAGCGAGTTTTCGGAGATGCCGCCGAAGCCGAGCTCCTGGGCCACGAACATCCGGCTCGTGTCGAAGTTCACGCCGGCCAGCGCGCCAGCGCCGAGCGGCAGGTCGTCCGTGGCCGTCATGCAGAAGTTGAAGCGCTGGAGGTCGCGGCGGAACTTCCAGAAGTAGGCCAGCAGGTGGTGGGAGAGGTACACGGGTTGGGCGCGCTGGAGGTGGGTGTAGCCCGGCATCCGCCAGTCCATGTGGCCCTCGGCCAGCTCCACGAGCGTGACCATCAAACGCTGGAGGAGCTCCCTCGCCTCGAGGCTGTGCGCCCGCACCACCATCGCCACGTCGGTGGCCACCTGGTCATTCCGCGAGCGGGCGGTGTGCAGCTTCCCGCCCACCGGCCCGATGATCTCGGTGAGCCGGCGCTCGATGGCCATGTGTATGTCCTCGTCGTCCTCCAGGACTACGAAGCTGTCGTTCTCGATCTCCTCGCGGACCGCCTCGAGGCCGCGCTCGATCTGCTCGAGGTCCTCGTCGCCGATGATCCCGCTGCGGGTGAGCATGCGCGCGTGGGCGAGCGACTGCTCGAGGTCGTAAGGCGCCAGCCGGTAGTCGAAGCCGATCGACGAGTTGAGCGCCTGAAAAAGCGGGTCCTGAGGATCGCGGAAACGGCCCATCCGGGCCGCAAGTCTACGTGGGCCTCAGCCCACGGCCGCGGCGACCTGGCTGGCCAGAGCCAGGCCCATCAGGTACAGCGACACGCCCCAGCCCATGTAGACGTTGCGGAAGCGCGGGCGCGCCACGACCACGGGCAGCATCAGCAGGAGACCGAGGCCGATCAGACCGAAGCCCGACCAGCCCGTGAGATAGCCGGGTTCGAGGCGGAAATCCTCTGCGACAGCGCCGATCGCGTGGTGCCACAGCGCCACCGGCGCAGCTGCTGCACACAGGAAGGCCAGGGCGGGCATATCTGGTGTATCGGCCAAAGCCGCGCGGAAACGTAGGATCTCGCCGGTGCAGATTCGCAAGGCGCGTGCGGAGGACGCGAAAGCCGTGACCGATCTGCTGTTCGAAAGCGCCCCTGACATGTACGAGCGCTTCTCGGGCAGCCGCCGGCGCGCTCTCGCCACGATCAGTCGCGCGTTCGAGGAGCCGGGGACCGTGGCCAGCTGCGAGGTGGTCTGGGTGGCTGAGCTGGACGGACGGATCGCGGCGGCGATGGCGGGCTTCCCGGTGACCGAGGCGGGCGAGCGCTCGCACACCTATCTCCGGCTCGCCCTGCGCGGCACCCCGTTCTGGCACTGGCCCGCCATGCTGCGCCTGTACTTCGCCGGCGGGCGTGCGAGCCCCAAGCCGCGCGACCACTCGTTCTACGTCGACGCGCTCGCCACGGACCCGGCGCTTCGCCGGCGCGGCGCGGCGCGGGCGCTGCTGGAGGAGGCGGAGCGCGAGGCGCGTGCGCGCTCGCTCCCGGCCGTCACGCTCGACACGACGATGAACAACGAGGCGGCCCGGGCGCTCTACGCGCACGTGGGCTTCGACGAGGTGGCCTACCGGGCCGCGACGCGCCGGCTGCCCGGCTTCGTTGCGTTGGTCAGGCCGGTCGGTCGATGACCGCGCGCAGCGCCTCGACCACCTGCTCGACCTGACCCTCGGTCAGCTCCGGGAAGAACGGCAGTGCCATCGATCGGGCGGCAACGTCCTCGCAGACCGGGAATTCGCCCTCGCGGTGGCCGAAGCGCTCGCGGTAGAAGCTGAACAGGTGGATCGCCGGCAGGTAGGGCTTCGTGTCCACCCCGCGCTCGCGCATCGCGACCACGGCGGCGTCGCGGTCCACTCCGGGCGGCAGCTGCACCACGTAGACGAACCAGCCCCGCCGGTCGCCGCCCTCGTCGGGGCAGGGCAGTGAGAGCCCCTCGACATCCGCGAGTGCCTCGCCGTACAGACGCGCCACGCGTGCGCGGCCGGCGAGCATGTCGTCGAGGCGCTCGAGCTGGGCCACTCCGAGCGCGCAGGAGAGGTCGTCGAGCCGGTAGTTGAAGCCGAGCCGGTCGTGGTCGAGCCAGCCCATGTCGGGCGCCCGCCCCTGGTTGCGCTCGGAGTCGATGCGCTCCTTGGCCTCGGCCGACCCCGACACGACAGCGCCGCCCTCCCCGGTGGTGAGCTGCTTGTTGGCGTAGAAGGCGAACACCGACAGGTTGCCTCTCGCGCCGACGGTGGCGCCGTCGGCGTGTGCGCCGCCGAGCGCCTCGCAGGTGTCCTCAACGAGCCACAGCGCGCGGTCGGCAGCGAGCCGTTCGAAGCCCGGCATGTCTGGCGGGTATCCGAAGATGTGCACGGGCAGAAGACCGGTCGTCCGGTCGGTCACTGCGTCGGCAGCCGCCTTGGCGGAGATGTTGAGCGTGCGCGGGTCGATGTCGCAGAACACCGGCCGGGCGCCCTCGTAGAGGAGGCAGTTCGCGGACGCCACGAAGGAGAACGGCGTGGTGATCACGTCGTCCCCACGCTCAACACCCGCCTCGCGGATCGCCAGGTGGAGCCCGGCGGTTCCCGAGGAGACGGCGGACACGTGGTCGGCGCCCAGGCGGGCGGCAAAGCCCGACTCGAACTCACCCAACCGTGGCCCGAGTGAGAGTCGGCCGGAGCGGAGCGTCTCGAGCACGAGTTCCTCTTCGCGTGCCCCAAGCGTGGGACGAGCAAGCGGAATCACAAAGAGGAGACTGCCGCTCCCCGAGCCCGAGCGGGCAGCATGCCGGCCTCGAGCGAGTCCACCAGCGCGTCCCAGCTCGCCTCGATGATGTTCTCGGACACTCCGATCGCGCCCCACGTGTCCTGGCCGTCGGTGGTGTCGAGCAGCACCCGCGTGATCGCGCCCGTGCCCTTGCGCTCGTCGAGGATGCGCACCTTGAAATTCACGAGCTCCATGTCGCGCAGGTGCGGGTAGCGCTCGCCGATCGCGCCACGCAGCGCCTTGTCGAGCGCGTTCACGGGGCCGTTCCCCTCCGCGGTTCGCACGTAGCGCTCGCCATCGACCCAGATCTTGATCGTGGCCTCGGTCTCCACCCGCCCGTCCTCGCGCTTCTCGACGATCGCGCGCCAGGACTCGAGCCGGAACAGAGGCTCGTACTCGCCCGTCTCCTTGCGGATCAGCAGATCAAAGGAACCGTCGGCCGCCTCGAACTGGTAGCCGCGGTTCTCGAGCTCCTTCACGCGCTCGATCACCCGCGTGGCCGTCTCGCCGTCCACGTCGGCCCGTGCCTGGACCGTGCCCTTGCCGGACAGTTCGGACACAAGCACGCGGCGGTCGGCGCCAACGGCGGCCGGGTCCACATGCTCGAAGGTGCGCGCGTCGCGGTTCACCCCCGCCACGTGCATGCCGCCCTTGTGCGCGAAGGCGTTCGCGCCCACGTACGGCTGGTTCGGGTTCGGCGTGACGTTGCAGAGCTCGTCCACGAGATGGGCCGTTTCGGTCAGCCGCCCGAGCCGCTCGCGGCCGATCGACTCGTAGCCCAGCTTCAGGTCAAGCGCCGGAAGGATGGAGATCAGGTTGGCGTTGCCACAGCGCTCGCCGTAGCCGTTCATCGTGCCCTGCACGAGCCTTGCGCCCGCCTGCACGGCCACGAGCGCGTTGGCCACGCCACAGCCGGCGTCGTCGTGGGTGTGGATGCCCACCTGGACCGAGTCGCCGAGCTCCGCCACGACCCTCGCGGTCGCCTCGGTGATCTGCGACGGGAGCGACGAGCCGTTCGTATCGCACAGCGTCACGTTCTCCGCCCCGGCCTCCGCCGCTGCGCGCAGGCAGCGCAGCGCGTAGCCGGGGTCGTCGCGGAAGGCATCGAAGAAGTGCTCGGCGTCGTAGATCACGCGCTTCCCCTGGCCCGCCAGGAAGGCCACGGACGCGGCGATCATGCGCAGGTTCTCGTCCGGATCGACCTGGGTGACCTTCTCGAGATGGAGCGACCACGTCTTGCCCACCAGCGTGCACACGGACGCGAAGCTGTCGGCCAGCGTCCTGAGGCCCACGTCCTGCTCCGCGGTCGCCTCACGGCGGCGGGTCATCCCAAATGCCGCGATCTCGGAAGTGCCGAAGGTCTCCTTGGCGAGCAGCGCGAACAGCTCCTCCTCCTTGGGGTTGGAGGACGGAAACCCGGCTTCGATCAGATGAACGCCGAGGTCGTCGAGCGCGTGCGCGACGCGGATCTTCTCGTCGACCGAAAGGGACATCCCCTCGCCCTGCATGCCATCGCGCAGGGTCGTGTCATAAATCGAAATCATCTGGGGGCTCACGCCCCCGGTGCCCCGCGCCACCTGGCCGGCCGTGCCGGGTCCGTTCACGCCTGGGATGGCACAGGCACGAGGTCGAGCCAGTCCGCGTAGCGGGCGTCGCGGCCGCTCAGCGCGTCCTCGAACACGCCCTGGATCTCGCGCGTGACCGGGCCCGGAGGGCCGATCTCGATGTCGTCGATCTCGCGCATGGGCGTGAGCTCGGCGGCGGTGCCGGTGAGGAACACCTCGTCGGCGAGCGCGAGCTCGGCGCGGGCGATGTCGCGCTCGACCACCTCGTAGCCGAGGTCGCGTGCGATCTGGATGCACGACCTGCGGTTGATGCCGTCGAGGATCGACGCCGCCTGGCCCGGCGTGTGGATCACGCCGTCCTTGATCACGAAGATGTTCTCGCCGGTGCCTTCGCACACGTTCCCGCTGTCGTCCAGCAGGACCGCCTCCTCGTAGCCGGCCTTCACCGACTCGATCTTGGCCAGCACCGAGTTCAGGTACTGCCCGGAGGCCTTCGACTGTGGGATCAGCGAATCCGACGAGATCCGCCGGTAGGACGACACGCGCGCGCGGACGCCATTGCGCTTGCCCTCCTCGCCGAGGTAAGCGCCCCACTCCCAGACCGCGATCATCGCCTCGATCGGGTTCTCCAGCGGGTTCAGTCCCATTGGGCCATAGCCGCGGTATACGAGCGGCCTGATGTAACAACTCTTGAACCCGTTGCGCAGGATCAGCTCGTGCGTGACCTCGCGGAGTTGCTCCCGCGAGTAGGGCAGGTCCATGTAGTACAGCTTCGCCGACTTCTGGAGCCGGTCCAGATGGTCCTGATTGCGGAAGATCGCAGTGCCCTGCGGAGTCTCGTAGGCCCGGATGCCCTCGAACACGCCGGTCCCGTAGTGCATGGCGTGCGTGAGTACGTGCACCTTGGCGTCCTCCCAGGCGACGAACTCTCCGTTCAGCCAGATGAGGTCGGCGGTGTTCACGTACAGGTGCTCCTATAGGTGCGCGAGAACCGCCCGGGTGGCGGCCTCTGTTGATGCGTCCCCGCCCAGGTCCTGAGTCCGGAGGCCCTCCCCGAGCGCGAGGTCCAGTGCCGATTCTACGGCAGCAGCGGCGTCTTCCATAGCGAGTCCGTGGCGCAGCATCATCGCCACGGAGCCGAACATGGCGAGCGGATTCGCCATACCGGTGCCCGCGATGTCCGGCGCCGAGCCGTGCACCGGCTCGAACAGGCCCGGGCCGGATTCGCCGAGCGAGGCGCTCGGAAGCATGCCCAGCGAGCCCGTGAGCATCGCGGCCTCGTCGCTCAGGATGTCCCCGAACAGATTCTCGGTCAGCAGCACGTCGAAGTCCGCCGGCCGCGAGACCAGTTGCATGGCCGCGTTGTCCACCAGCATGTGCTCCAGCGTGGTGTCCTCGCCCTCCGCAACACGCTCCACCGTCTTCCGCCAGAGGCGCGAGGTCTCGAGGATGTTTGCCTTGTCCACGCTCGTGACCTTCCGGCGCGCCAGCCGGAACGCCACGCGCGCGATGCGTTCGATCTCGCCAACGCTGTAGACGCAGGTGTCGTGCGCGGTGTCGCCGCTCAGGCCGCGGTCGCCGAAGTAGATGCCGCCGGTGAGCTCGCGCACCACGAGCAGGTCGGTGCCCTCGATGCGATCGCGCTTGAGCGGGCTCGCGTCCAGCAGGGCGGGACTCGGCCGCACCGGCCGCAGGTTCGCGAACAGGCCCAGCTCCTTGCGGAGGCCGAGCAGACCCTGTTCGGGGCGCGGGGCATCGGGGTCGGTTGTGTCCCACTTCGGGCCGCCGACCGCGGCGAGCAACACGGCGTCGGCGCCGCGACAGGCCGACAGGACCTCGTCGGTGAGCGGACTGCCGTTCGCGTCGATCGACGCACCGCCGACGAGCTGCTCGTCGGTGTCGAAGTCGCCCACGGCGGCGAGCAGCTCTCTGGCCGCGGCCATGATCTCCGGGCCGATGCCGTCACCGGGCAGTAAAACGATGCGCTTCGTCACGGCCGCGGATCCTAGATACTCGCCGGACGATGTCGCAGGAGAGCGTCGAGATCGTCCGCCGCGTCTACGAGGGATGGTCCCTCGGCGATTTCTCACAGACGGAGCTCTTCGACCCGGAGATCGAGTTCGAGATGATCGACTGGCCGCACCCGGCCAAGTCGCGCGGCATCGAGGCGATGGCCGCGACGTGGCTCGCGACCCTGGCTGCGTGGGAGGACTTTCGCGCCGTGCCGGACGAGGTGATCGACCACGGGGACAACGTCCTGGTCCTCAACAGCATCTCCGGGCGCGGCAGGGGAAGCGGCGCGGACGTGAGTGCTCTGACGGCGACGGTCTGGACCGTCGAGGGCGGCAGGGTCGTGCGCCTCGCGCTCTACTGGGACACGGTGCGGGCGCGCGAGGCAGTCGAGGGGCGCGACTAGCCGAGCGCCTTCCGGCGCATCGACCACATCTGCGAGGCGCGCTCCAGTTCGAGCGCGGCCGGCCAGGGCAGCGGCGGGGGCCCGAGGACGGTGCGCAGCGAGGCGGCCGTGCGGCGGGCAAGCTCCGGGTCGGCGCCCGCTCGGCCTGCAAGGTCGATCGCCGTCTGCTCGACGTCGCCGTCGTCCACCGCCATCCAGGCCAGGCCGAGCGCCGCCGCGCGCTCGCCGTCGATCCGCTCCCCGAACAGGGCCATCGCCGCGGCGGCCTCGCGGGCGCCGGTGCGCCCGAGCAGCGCGCTGTGGCCGCCGCCCGGGTGCAGGCCGATCGGGATGAAGCCGGAGATGATCTTCGCGTCGCGGGCCACGATGCGGACGTCGGTGGCGAGCATCAGGTTGAGCCCGGCCCCCACGGCACCACCGCGAACGGCGGCCACGGTGGGCGCCTCGAGCTCGCCGACGCGGGCGAACGAGCGATAGACCGCCCCCAGCCCGGCATACACCTCGGGATCGGCGGGATCCCGCCCGGCCGCCTCGAGCGTGCCGCGATCGCCGCCGGCGCAGAAGAAGCCGCCCTCGCCGCGCACGACCACGGCACCCACGCTTCCGTCACGGTCGAGCTCCTCGCAGGCCGCCACGAGCTCCTCCGCCATGGCGACCGTGAGCGCGTTGCGCCTGTCGGGGGCATTCAGGCTGAGCACGGCCACGCCGCCCTCGCGTCGCTCGATCGAGATCTCCGCCGCCATCCGGACGGGACGCTACCTATGCGGCTGCGGGCAGCGGCTCCGGGCGGCCCAGGTGGTAGCCCTGGCCGTACCTCACCCCGAGGCGGCGCAGCTCGTGGAGCTGCAGCTCGGACTCGATGTGCTCGGCCAGCACGGCGGCGCCGCTTTCGCGGCCGAACTCGATCAGCGCCGAGGCGAGCGAGCGGCGGCGGGGGTCGGCGTCCAGCGAGTGCGTGAGCGAGCCGTCCAGCTTGATCAGCTCGGCATCCAGCTCGAGGATGTGGCGCAGGCTGGCGAAGCCGGCCCCGGCGTCGTCGATGGCGAGCCTCGCCCCGAGCTCACGCATGCGGCCGATCGCGATCCGGAAGCGCGGGTAGTCCTCCACCGGCGCATGCTCGGTCACCTCGAGCACCACGTGGTCCACGTGCGCCGAGACGAGCAGCGAGAGCAGATCCGGCCGCTCGGCGGTGGCGGGCGAGACGTTCACCGCCATGAAGGTGCGCGCCGGCAGCCCGCGCGAGCGCTCGCAGGCCATCCGCACCGCCCACAATTCCAGCTCGGCGCCGAGCCCAACGCTCTGCGCCTCCGCGAACCATTGCTGCGGGCCGCGCGTGGGGTGGCTCGCGAAGCGCGAGAGCGCCTCGTGGCCGACCACCTCACGGGTCGCCAGGTCGACGATCGGCTGGAACACGACGTCGAGCTCGCCGTTCAGCAGCACCGAGCGGATTCGCTGGCGCTTGCGAGCGCGCTCCTCGCGGGCCCGGTTCGTCTCGTGCACCTCGTCAAGCAGCTCGTGGATCAGGCCGCGGCCCACCACGTCGTCGAAGATCGAGTCGCCGCGCGCGGCGCCGTGGAGGGCCGAGGCGAGCCTGTCGGTCGGCGAATCGCGCACCACGTACCCGCTGGCCCCGGCGCGGAGCATCGCGATCACCGCGTCGTGATCCGACGCGCCCGAGTACGCGAGCACGCGGGTGTCGTATGACCTCGACAGGATCTCGTCCAGAGCAACCTCCGCGCCACCGGGCAGGCGCACGTCCACCAGCGCGACGTCCGGCTGCGTCAATGCGGCCAGGTCGGCCGCCTCGTCGGCGCTCGCCGCCACGCCCACAAGCTCAAATTCGCTGAGCGAATCGAGTGCGGCAGCCGTCCCGGCCGCGATCAAATGCTGGTTGTCCGCGACGAGCACGCGGACTGGCACCCCTGCCATGGGCACAATGTCACCCCGGGTGAGACGGAAGTCAATACCCAACCGTTGGAATGGGCATCAAATCGCAACATCCGTCCAGCCTTTGCGCGCTTAGCAGGCGGTTTTCGCCTGAATGTTGAGCCGGACGTAGTCGAGCTCGGCGCCGCAACGCTCGCGGACGGCCTCCACGTACGGCGCCCTGAGCTCCTCGGGCAGTTGGTCCAGGTGGTGGCCGAGACAGACGGTGCGCAGGAAGCCGGTGGGGTCGGGCGGCGTGACGGGATAGGGCTCGAGCCAGGTCTCGATCTCCGTGAAGCCGGCGCGCTCCAGCCGCTCCGCCGTGGCCTCCGCGCCGGCGAAGTTCCAGGGGCCCTGCCAGCCGGCTAGGTAGTCGGCGTAGGGCTGCTCCGCGCCCACCGCCTTCGCGGCGTCGTGGAAGCGCTCCACGTTCCCCTCTCCCCCGCATTGCGCGACCAGGCGGCCGCCGGGACGCAGCGCCGCGTGGAGCCGCGCGAAGAGCGCGTCGTGGTCAGGCACCCAGTGGAAGACCGCGTTCGAGAAGGCGGCGTCCACCGGCTCGGCGAGCTCCAGCTCGGTCAGGTTGGCCTGGAAGACGGTGGCGCGTTCGGGGTCGAGCGCCTGGCGCGCGTGCTCGACCATGGAGGGCGCTGAGTCCACGGCCACCACGTGTCCCTGCGGAAGCCGCTCGATCAGCAGCTGTGTCACACGCCCGGACCCGCAGCCCGCGTCGAGCACGGTCTCGTCCCCGCGCAGCGGTAGTCGCTCAAGGACCCTGAGCGCCCACTCCACCTGCGGCGCCGAGACGCGGTCGTAGGTGGCGGCGTCCCAGTCGCGGCTCATGTCGTGGGCGAGCACCCGGCTCGGCCGGGTGCGCTGCCTTCGCGTAGCGTCGTGGTCACCGGACCCTGGCGCTCGCGCTCGGCCTCGTAGCGGTCGATCGCGTCCTGCTGCTGAAGCGTCACGCCGATGTCGTCGAGACCGTCGAGCAGCCTGCGCTTGATCTCCTGGTCGATCTCGAACGCCGCCTCACCGCCGTTCCAGATCACGCTCTGCGCCGCGAGGTCGATCGAGGCGTTCCCCGCCTCCATCACGCCGCGTACCTCGTCCTCGGAGAGCACCACCGGGAGCAGCCCGATCTTGGTGCAGTTCGAGTAGAAGATGTCGGCGTAGCTGGGGGCGATCACCGCCTCGAAGCCGTAGTCCTCGAGAGCCCACGGAGCGTGCTCGCGCGAGGAGCCGCAGCCGAAGTTGCGCCCGGTGGCGAGGATGGGGTTCTGCGGCAGCTCCCAGCCCGGCTCGTTCTTCCAGTCGTAGAAGAGGAACTCGCCGAAGCCCGTGCGCTCCACCCGCTTCAGGAACTGCTTGGGAATGATCTGGTCGGTATCTACGTCGTTGCGGTCGAGCACGGACACGCCGCCCTCGACGAGGCTCACCGCTCTCATTCCCACTCCCTGATGTCGACGAAGTGCCCCTCGATCGCGGCCGCTGCGGCCATCTTCGGGCTCACGAGGTGCGAGCGGGCGCCGCGGCCCTGGCGCCCCTCGAAGTTGCGGTTCGAGGTGGAGGCCACGCGCTCGCCGGGCGCGGCGATGTCCGGGTTCATCCCCAGGCACATGGAGCAGCCCGCCGAGCGCCAGTCGAAGCCGGCCGCGCGGAACACCTCGTCGAGGCCCTCGGCCTCTGCCTGCGCCTTCACCTGCTGCGAGCCCGGCACGACCATCGCGTTCACGCTCGACGCCACGCGGCGGCCCTTCACGAGTTCGGCCGCCTCACGCAGGTCGCCGATCCGCGAGTTCGTGCAGGAGCCGATGAACACCCGGTCCAGGCGAATCTCGGACATCGGCGTGCCGGGCTCGAGTGCCATGTACTCGAGCGCGCGCTCGTCGCCCTCGCCGGCCGGCTCGGGCACCGCGCTGGTCACGCCCACGACCATGCCGGGCGTTGTTCCCCAGGTGACCTGCGGTGAGACCTCGGACGCATCGACCATCACCTCGGTGTCGTAGCTCGCGCCCTCATCGGTGCGGAGCGCGCGCCACTCGTCGAGCGGCAGCGGGTTGGGCGCGGCCTCGCGGCCCTCGACCCACTCGAAGGTCGTCTCGTCGGGCGCGATCATGCCCGCGCGGCCACCAGCCTCGATCGTCATGTTGCAGACCGTCATGCGGCCCTCCATCGAGAGGCCCTCGATCGCCGGACCGGCGTACTCGATCACGTGGCCCACGCCGCCGGCCACCCCGATCTGCCCGATCGTCGCGAGGATCAGGTCCTTGGCCGTGACGCCGTAGCCGAGCTCGCCCTCGTAGCGGATCAGCATCGACTTCGGCTTGCGCTGCTGCATCGTCTGGGTGGCGAGCACGTGCTCGACCTCGCTGGTGCCGATCCCGAACGCCAGCGCGCCGAACGCGCCGTGCGTGGACGTGTGCGAGTCGCCGCAGACGATCGTCATGCCGGGCTGGGTGATGCCCATCTCCGGGCCGATCACGTGCACGATGCCCTGGCGCCGCGAGCCGATCGAGTAGATCGGCACGCCGAACTCCGCGCAGTTGCGCTCGAGCGTCTCCACCTGCACGCGCGAGAGCTGGTCGCGGATCTGCGCGGCAGCGGTCGAGCCGTCCGTGGGGACGTTGTGGTCGGCCGTCGCGAGGGTGCGGTCGGGGCGGCGGATCCTCCGACCCTCGAGCCGCAGGGACTCGAACGCCTGCGGCGAGGTCACCTCGTGCACGAGGTGGAGGTCGATGTAGAGGATGCCGTCAGCGACCTCGTGTGCCTCCCAAATCTTGTCGAAGAGAGATCGTGTGCTCGCGGGCACCGCCCGCTCGCCGTTCAATGTCTGCGGCATCGGTGGTCAGCTCCTTCTCAGGCCGGCGGCGACGACCGCGTAGAAGCGCGCCTCGCCGTCGCCGGGATTCTCAAAGTGGTGCGGCAGGTCGGCGTCGAATGTCACGGAGTCGCCGTCGTCGAGGTCGTGCGTCGCGGCGCCGCAGATGAAGCGGACGGGCCCCGCCTCGACGATCGCGGTCTCGCGGCTGCCGGGCTCGTGCATCGGCGGGTCGTCCGGCCCGGCGGTCGATTCCCCTGCGGCGAGCAAGTGCAGCGAGACCTCGGCGCGCAGGCCGGGCAGCGGCGGTGTGAGCACCTCGTAGCGGTGGCCGGGGCGCCCGCCGCGGCGGCGCTCGCCCGCCCGGACCACGCTCACGCCGTCGGTCTCGTCGAGCCTCAGGAGCTGGGAAAGGCTTAACTCAAGCCCCATGGCAATTCGCTCGGCGAGCGCTAGCGTCGGGCTCGTTTCGCCGCGCTCGACCTGAGACAGCATGGGTGCCGATACCCCACTGCGGTCCGCCAGGTCGCGGAGAGACAGGTCCATAGCCTCACGCAGGCTCCTGATCCGACCGCCGAATGAACCGTTCATCGACACCCCGCGTACGTTATCACGTACTTCTGTACGTGATACTGGCGATGCTTGCCGTCGGCTGCGGGGACGACGACGCGCCGGGCGACCGCACGACCGCCTTCAAGAAGAGCGAGCTACTGGACCCGGGCGAGAGCGGCACGCTCGACGCACGGGCGTGCAAGGTCCTTTCACCCGCCGTCGTGGCGCGCGCGTCGGGCGCGCGCGACGAGGATCTCTCCGCCCGGCCAAACAACTCGCTCGACCTGACCATCTGCGAGTGGAGCGGCGGGCCGGTGAGCAGCGTGAAGCTGCTGGTGGACTCGGCGCCTCGAGCGCAGCTGCGCTACTACAACCTGCTCGCGGAGCAGCACGAGTTCCACAACGCCGACCCTGAGCGGAAGGCGCGCCAGATCAAGGGCGTCGGCGAGGACTCCACCTACGGCGGTGCGGGCGCCTGGTGGACGCGTGCCACCCGCCAGCTCGTGGCCTACGACGACGACAAGATCGTCAAGGTGCGGGTGAACGTGTCCGGCTTCGGCGATCGCGAGGCGCGAGCGACCGCGGTCACGTTGGCCAAGCGAGCCGTCCGAGAGCTCCGCCAGCAGGCCTAAGGGGCCAGGTGAGGGCTAGGCGTTGCGTTATACGCAACGTTTGCCTCTCACCTGCGCGATCGGCGCACCTTCAATGCAAGCTGTTCAGCGGGCCTGGCGGCTCGGGCGCACCACGACCTCGTTCACGCACACGTGCGGGGGGCGGGTCACCGAGTGCAGGATCGCCTCGGCGATGTCGTCCGCGTGCAGCACGTCGCCGATCTGCTCGCGGTGGCGCTCCATCGCCTGGCGCACCAGCGGGTTCGTGTTGTGGCCCTGAAGCTCGGTCTCCACGAAGCCGGGTGCCACGGTGGTCACGCGGATGCCCTGGTGGAGCGCCTCTTGGCGCAGCGCCTCCGAGAAGGCATGCACCCCGAACTTGGTCATGTTGTAGACGGCGGCCCCGGCGTCGGCCCGGCGGCCCGCCACCGAGGAGATGTTCACGATGTCTCCTCCCCCGCCGCTCGTGAGCAGCGGCAGTGCGGCGTGTGTGCAGTAGAGAAGGCCAAACAGGTTCACGGCGATCATCCGCCGCCAGTCCTCCATCTCCGCGTCCGCGACCGGGCCGAGCAGCATCAGCCCGGCGTTGTTCACGAGGATGTGGAGCCCGCCGAGCTCGTCGTGCGCCGCCTGGATGAAGTCGCGCGCCTGGCCCTCGTCGGAGACGTCGACCTCCCTCACGATCGCGGGACCCTCGAGACCTTCGGCGATCGCCTCGAGCCGGTCAACGCGCCGGGCGCCCAGCGCCACGCTCGCGCCGGCGTCCGACAGGGCGCGCGCGGTTGCCTCTCCGATTCCCGACGAGGCGCCGGTCACGGCCGCCACACGGCCTTCGAGCGGTCCGGGCATGGGCCCGAGACTTTACCCCGCGAGGCGTCGCGCGCGCAGGGCCAGCTCGAGCTCGAAGCGGGCGTCCGGGTCCTCCAGGCGCGGCCCGAACAGCTCCCGCAGCCGCGCGAGGCGGTAGCGCACCGTCTGCGGATGCACGTGCAGCGCCCTGGCCACCGCCTCCGTGCGACCGCGGTGGCGAAGCCAGGCATCGAGGGTCGAGCCGAGCCGCTCGCGCGATAGCTCGGTCTCGGCCTCGAGCGGCGCGAGCGCAGTGTCGGCCACGTCTCGCGCGAGCCTGCGGTCCACGCCCAGCAGCAGCGCCAGCTTGTGCGTGTCGGCCAGCAGCAGTCCGCCGCTGTCCTCGATGCCGCCGTCGCGCGCCAGTCGAAGCAGCTCACTCGCCCGCGCAAAGCTCACGCGGGCCTCCTGCCACGTGACCGCCGGCCCGAGCGCAGCCCTGCGCCCTCGCACGGCCGCCTCGAGCTCGCCGCGACGTCCCCCGGCCGGCACCAGCGCCACGATGAACGGTGCCACGTGCGCCACCAGCGCCTCGGGACCGAGCCTGAGCGCCAGGCGGTCCGCGTGCTCGCCACTCGCGTCGGCGGCGTCCACCACCAGCGCGGCCAGGTTGCGCGGCAGCCGCCAGGCCGCGTTCGCCGCCTCGGCCTCCACGGTGGCTGGGTCCGCCGGCGGCTCCTGCACCAGCAGCGCCGCCAGGCGCTGGCGCCTGCGCTGAAGAGTCCCGGCCGCGGCCGCCTGCTCGCGGGCGTAGCCCTCGATCGAGTCGGCCGACAGCTCGTCGATGTAGGCGAAGATCGCCTCGGCAAGTGCGTACAGCGTGTGCGGCGGAAGCCCCGCCCGCTCCCCCGCGGCCGCGAGCCGCCGCCAGGCCACCCGTGCGCCGAGCCGGTAGGCCGCGAGCAGCGCATCGAGGCTCCTGCCCGCGCGCATCTCCCCGCGGCCGAGGTTCAGGTACACCTCGCGGCTCTCGTCGCGATCCGCGCGCGGGTTGGCGACCATGCTGGTGAAGCGCCCGAGCGCCTCCTCCACGCCGCTGCGAAGCGCCTCGCCGAACGTGCCCTCGAGCGGTCGCGCGTAGTCCGGCACGCCGTGGCTCACCTCGGTCACGATCTCGTCGGCGAGCCCGGGCAGCTCGGGCCGCAGCACCTCAGCCACCTCCGGGGGCAGCGCCCCCCATGGATGCTTGGCGACCATTTGTAGCCAGCCTACAAGAACGGGCTGTCAGATCGTGACCAGACGGGTGAAACGCCAGTGCTTCTGGTACCTAGCCTCTAGAAGAGATGACGAAAGCCCATCGCAACATCAACATCGCCGCCGTATTTCTCCCCTTCGTCGCCTTCCTGGCGGCGATTCCGATGCTCTGGAATGACCTCGTCGGGCCGACCGACCTGATCCTGCTGGTGACCATCTACGCGATCTCGGTCGGCGGAGTCACCGTCGGCTTCCACCGGCTGCTCACCCACCGGGCCTTCGCCACCTACAAGCCGGTGGAGTACCTGTACGCGATCCTCGGCTCGGTGGCGGTGGAGGGGCCGGTAATCGGCTGGGTCTCGGATCACCGCAAGCACCACACCTTCCCCGACGCCGAGGGCGACCCGCACAGCCCGCATGTGGACCACGACGGTGAGACACCCGGCGCCCTGCGCGGCCTCTGGCACTCGCACGTGGGCTGGCTCTTCAACCACGGCACGGCCGTCGACGCAGAGAAGTACGCGCCCGACCTGCTCGAGGACCGCGGCATGCGCATCATCCACCGGCTGTTCCCGCTCTGGGTTGCGCTCGGGCTGGTGATCCCGGCCGGGATCGGCTGGCTCGTCGGCGGCAACTTCAAGTTCGCGATCACCGCGTTCTTCTGGGCCGGCCTCGTGCGCATGTTCTTGGTCCACCACGTGACCTTCTCGATCAACTCGATCTGCCACTTCTTCGGCCGCCGTCGCTTCGAGACCGAGGACAGGTCCACGAACGTCTTCTGGCTCGCGGTCCCCTCCTTCGGCGAGTCCTGGCACCACAACCACCACGCCTTCCCCCGCTCGGCGATGCACGGGCTGCGCTGGTGGGAGGTCGACCTCGGCGGCCTCGTGATCCGCGCGATGAAGCGCCTCGGGCTGGCGTGGAACGTCGTGATGATCACGCCGGAGCGCCAGGAGCAGCGCACGGTGCAGCCGCGCTCGACGGCGCAGCCCCGCTCGGCGCTGCGCTCTGGCGCCTAGCGGTCAGAGCGCGGCGCGCAGGAGAGCGAGCAGTTCTTCCTCGTCCGGCGGGTCTGGCGTGTTGCCCAGTGCCGGGTGCTGCATCACCGCGGCCGCGACAGGCGGCAGGTGCCGCTCCTCCACGCCGAGCGTGGACAGGCGCGTGTGGCCGCTGCGCGCGGACAGCTTTGCGGCGCGGCCGGCGGCTGCCTCGGGGTCGCCGTCCGGGTCTCCGAGAGCGCCCGCCAGCTGCCCCATCACGCCGGGCGCGCGGGTAGCCATCATGCCGGCGAAGTGCGGCAGCATCACCGCGTTCGTCTGGGCGTGCGGCGAGCCGGCCGTGCGCACCAGAAGCTGGCAGGTGGCGTGATGCACCGCGAAGCCGGTGATCCCGGAGGCCCATCCGCACAACAGCGCGCCCAGGGCAGGCTCGTCGTCCGCGATCAGCTCCGCGCCACGCAGGGCCGCGCGCTCGGCGATCGGATTGGCGAGCGGCGTGTAGAGCGCCTCCATCCCGTGCGCGAGCGCGTTCATCGCGCTGGCTGCTAGCTCGGTGGCGGGCTGCGAGGCCATCAGGAGCGGGTCGGCCACCACGAGGGAGGGACGGACCATGTGCGCGCCCTCGACTCCCGCCGGTGTGCGGTGGAAGGGTGTGAGCTCGGCCCCGGAGAGCGTGGTCGGGATCGCCGCCACCGGCAATCCGGTGACGCCACCGATCGCCTTCGCGGTGTCGATCACGCGCCCGCCTCCGAGCGCCACGAGCCGCACCTCCATGAGGTCGCCCAGGAGGGTGGCCGAGATCTCGTCCACGAGGCCCTGCGGCACGTGCACCACCTGCGTCGCGGCGTCGCCGAGCGGCGCGCTTCCCTCCGCACGCTCGGTGGTCAGCAGTGCGTACTTACCGAACCCCAATTGCGCCAGCAGATCGGGTGCCTCGGCCGCTGAGCCCTGTCCGAAACGGATCGTTCGCTCCCCGTCTCGCATCGTGAAGGACTCGGCGGCCAAGGCGCCGATTCTGCCGTATTGCTGCGCCTAGGGCGTGGGGGTCTTCTTGGCCTCGTGCTCGAGCACGCGCTCGGCCTCGGCCGCCACGTCGTTCGCGATGGCGTTCGAGATGGCACGCAGGTACGCCTTGCCGGACGCCTCGAGGATGTCCGTGGACACCCCCACTCCCGACGAGAGCTGCCCGTCGAGCTCCAGCAGCACGTTGACCTCACCGAGCGCGTCGCGACCGCCGGTGACCGCTGACACGTGGTACTCCTTCAAGCGTGCCTCGCGGCCGGTTGCGGCGTTGAGCGCGCTGAAGAAGGCGTCCACCGGCCCGTCGCCCGTGAAGCTCCCGGACTCGAGCTCGCCGCCGGGCATGCGCACCTGCACGTGCGCGAGCGGTGAGCGCGTGGAGGACGCCTCGATGTCGAAGGACACCAGCTCGAACGCGGCCGGCGCCTGCTTCATCTCGTCGGAGACGATCGCCTCGAGGTCGAGCGCGGTGACCTTCTTCTTCTTGTCAGCCAGCTCTTTGAAGCGCTTGAACGCCGTGTTGAGCGCGGCTCCCTCGACCTTGAAGCCGAGCTCCTCGAGCGCGTTGCGCAGCGCGTGGCGCCCGGAATGCTTGCCGAGCACGAGCGAGTTCGTCTCGAGCCCGATCGTGGTGGCGTCCATGATCTCGTAGGTGGTGCGCTCCTTCAGGACGCCGTCCTGGTGGATGCCGGACTCGTGCGCGAATGCGTTGCGGCCCACGATCGCCTTGTTCGGCTGCACCTGGTAGCCGGTCAGGCGGGACACCATGCGGCTCGTGCGGGCGATTTCGCGCGTGTCCACGGCGGACCAGAGCCCGTGCGCGGCCTCGCGCACGTGCAGCAGCATCACGATCTCCTCGAGCGAGGCGTTCCCCGCGCGCTCGCCGATCCCGTTGATCGCGCACTCCACCTGGCGGCAGCCTGCCCTCACGCCCGCGAGGGAGTTGGCCACAGCCACGCCCAGGTCGTCATGGCAGTGCACCGACGTGGTCACCTCGGCCAGTCCCGGCACGAGCCGGTACAGCTCGTGCCACATCTCGGCGTACTCGTCCGGCATCGAGTATCCGACGGTGTCCGGCACGTTGATCGTCGTCGCGCCCTCGTCGAGCGCGATCTGCAGCACCTCCGCTGTGAACGCGAGCTCCGAGCGGGTGGCGTCCATCGGCGAGAACTCCACGTCGTCGCAGTGCGCACGCGCCTGCGCCACGGCGGCGCGCGCCTGGCCCTTAACGTCCTCGCGCGTCGACTGGAGCTGGTGCTCGATGTGGATGTCGCTCGTCGAGATGAACGTGTGGATGCGCGGGCGCTCGGAGTCCTTGATCGCGTTCCAGGCAGCATCGACGTCCTGGGCGTTCGCGCGCGCAAGCCCACAGATCACCGGCCCGTGCACGTCGCGCGCGATGGCCTGCACGGCCTCGAAGTCGCCCGGCGAGGAGATGGGGAAGCCGGCCTCGATCACGTCGACCCCGAGACGAGCGAGCTGATGCGCGATCTCGAGCTTCTCCTGCTTGTTCAGCGAGATCCCCGGCGACTGCTCCCCGTCGCGCAGGGTCGTGTCGAAGATCTTTACTCGGTCCTTCTCACTGCGGTCCATGTCGCTCTCTTTCACTTCCGACCAGTTCCCCTTCGCTTGCGGCTGCAGGCGGCCGCCACGCTCAATTCATCCCCCGAAGGGGAGAAGCAGCGGAAGTCGGAGGCCGGCCGGGAACGACACGCTTCCAAGCGTACACGGCCGGGTGAGTGGTGAACGTGTCGATATACGCAACGGTTGTCTCTCACCCGGCTGGCCGGCGGCCCTTTAGTGCTCGGGGCGAGCATGGCCCGTGGCTTAGAGCGTCAGCACGACCTTGCCGACGTTGCTGCGCTCGTGCACGTAGCGGTGGGCTGCGGCCCCGTCGTCCAGGCGGAACTCGCGTGCGACCACTGGGCGCAGGCTGCCGTCGTCGATCCAGGTGCGTAGGGGGGTGATCAGCTCGTCGAGCGACTGCTTGGCGTCCCAGAGCGTGAGCATGTTGAGCCCGATCACGGACTTCGACTCGCGCATCAGCTTCAGCGGGCTGAAACGCGGCATCTGCGCGATCACGCGGACCGCGCGCAGTTGGCTCCTGCGCTCACCGGCCTGCACCTCGGAGGCGCCGAAGCAGACGAGCCGGCCGCCGGCGCGCAGCAGCGAGAAGCTCTGCTTGAAGCTGCGGCCGCCGATCGCGTCGAGGGCGAGATCGATCGGCCGCTGCTCCCCCGACATGCGACGCACCTCGTCGACCACGTCGTGCGTGCGGTAGTCGACGGGGTGATCCACGCCGAAGCCGCGGATCGCATCGTGCTTACTCGGGCTCGCCGTGCCGTAGACCTCGGCGCCGACCAGCTTGGCGATCTGCGTCGCGGCGATTCCGACGCCACCCGCCGCCGCCTGGATCAACACCCGCTCCCCGGCCCGGAGCCCGCCGTAGCGGACGAGCCCGGCGTAGGCGGTGGCATAGGTCACGGGCATTGCCGCGCCCTCGCTGTAGTTCCAACCGTCGGGCATCGGGACAAGCGAGCTGGTCTTGGTCACGGCGAGCTGCGCGTAGCCACCGAAGCGGCAGGCGCCCATCACGCGCTGGCCGACCTCGTAGTCGCGCACACCCTCCCCCACCGCATCCACGTCACCGGCCACCTCGTAGCCGACCACGCACGGGGGCTTGGGAGCGTCCGGATAGAGCCCGACGCGGCCCAGCAGGTCGGCGAAGTTCACTCCCGCCGCTCGCACCCGGACACGGACCTCGCCCGGGCCGGGCTCGGGGTCGGGGCGCTCCTCGACGCGCAGCACGTCCGGCGGACCGTGCTCGGTGATCACGAGGGCCTTCATCCCGCGTCCACACCCTATATCGTCGAAGCGGCGATGAGAACGGCCTCCGGGACCAGCATCGACGTGAAGGACTCGATTCTCGATGCCGTGGGCGATACGCCGCTCGTGCGCCTCTCGCGGCTCGGCAAGGACCTCACCGCTCAGCTGGTGGCCAAGGTCGAGGCGCTCAACCCGGGCGGGTCGATCAAGGACCGCGCCGCGATCGCCCTGGTGGAGGCCGCCGAGCGCGACGGCAAGCTGCGTCCGGGCGGCACGATCGTCGAGCCCACGAGCGGGAACACCGGCACCGGCCTCGCCATCGCCGCGGCACTGAAGGGCTATCGCGTGATCGCGGTGATGCCGGACAAGATGTCGAAGGAGAAGATCGACCTTCTGCGCGCCTACGGAGCCGAGGTCGTGGTGGCGCCGACCGAGGTGCCGCCGGACTCGCCCGAGTCGTACTACCGCGTGGCGGACCGGCTCACCGAGGAGATCCCAGGCGCCTTCCAGCCGAACCAGTACAAGAACCAGGCGAACCCCGAGGCGCACTACCGCACCACGGGCCCCGAGCTGTGGCGCCAGTCCGGTGGGCAGATCACGCACCTCGTGGTGGGCGTGGGCACCGGCGGCACGATCACTGGCGTGGGCCGTTACCTGCGCGAGCAGAAGCCGGATATCGAGATCATCGGAGCGGATCCCGTCGGCTCGATCTACTCGGGCGGCGAGGACGGTGTGAAGCCGTATCTGGTCGAGGGCGTGGGCGAAGACTTCTGGCCGGAGACCTACGACCCCTCGATCGTCGACCGCTACATCACCGTGTCGGACAGGGACTCGTTCCTCTGGACGCGCAGGCTCGCCGAGACGGAGGGCATTCTCGCCGGCGGCTCCGGAGGGCTTGCGCTGTACGCCGCCTACCAGGTGGCGCGCGACCTGAACGACCCGTCCGCGATGGTGGTGGTGATCCTGCCGGACGGCGGCCGCTCGTACCTGTCGAAGGTCTTCAACGACGCGTGGATGCAGCAGTACGGTTTCCTCGAGCGCGAGGCGGAGCAGACGGTGGGCGACGTGCTGCGGCGCAAGCACGCCGAGGGCGAGATCCCGCCGCTCCTCACCGTCGAGACGCACGCCCAGGTGCGCGATGCGGTGGCACTGCTCCACGAGCACCGTGTCTCGCAACTTCCGGTGGTGTCAGCCCACGACCCGCACACCGTGGTCGGCTCCGTGAGCGAGCGCGGCCTGCTGCGGCACGCGATGGACGACCCGGCGCTGCTCGCGGCGCAGATCATCGAGGTGATGGAGGCGCCGTTCCCCGCCATCGCAGCCGAGGACGGCGTGCGGGCGGCGGTGGAGCTGCTCGCGGACAGGCGCGAGGCCCTGCTGGTGAACATGGACGGGCGCGCGGCGGGGATCGTCACGCGGGCGGACCTGCTCGAGTCGCTGGCAAGGTGAAGCGCCTAGCGACTCGTGTCGTCCACGCGGGTCTCGAGCCAGACCCAAGCTTCGGCTCTGTCATACCGCCGATTCACCAAACTTCGACGTACGTCCAACCCGCGCCCGGGGAGTTCGTCGAGGACTACGACTATGCGCGCTCAGCCAATCCCACTCGCGCCGCACTGGAACGCGCGCTGGGCGAGCTGGAGGGCGGACTCGGATCGGCGTTCTCGAGCGGCATGGCGGCCACGCACGCGCTGCTCACCGCCCACTGCTCCGCCGGCGACCACGTAGTCCTGCCGCAGGACCTCTACGGCGGCACCTACCGGCTCGTGGACAAGGTGCTCGCCCGCTTCGGCCTGGAGTACGACTTGGTCGACCAGACCGATCTCGACGCTGTCGAGCGGGCGGTGCGCTCGGAGACGAGGCTGATCTGGGTCGAGACGCCCACCAACCCACTCCTGAACATCGTCGACATCGCCGCCGTCATCGAGCGCAAGCAGGGCGCCATCGTGGCGGTGGACAACACCTTCGCCACACCGATCATCCAACGCCCCCTCGAGCTCGGCGCCGACGCCGTGGTGCACTCGGCCACCAAGTACCTCGGCGGGCACTCCGATGTGGTCGGCGGCGCGGTCGTGGTCGCAGACGAGGGCCTTTACGAGCGCGTGCGCTTCGTCCAGAACGCGGTCGGCGCGGTGCCGGGTCCGTTCGACTGCTTCCTCGTCCACCGCGGCCTGCGCACCCTGCACCTGCGCGTGGCGGCGCACACCGAGAACGGACGCGCGGTCAGCGACTTCCTGCGCGGGGCCGCGGGCGTCGAGGACGTCCGCTGGCCCGGCTTCGGCGGGATGGTCTCGTTCCGCCACCCGGAGGCCACCCGGATCGCGGGTGCAACAGAGATTTTCTTGCTGGCGGAGTCGCTCGGCGGGGTCGAATCACTGATCGAGGTGCCGCAGGCGATGACCCACCAATCCGTGGAGGACTCGTCCGCGGCCGTGCCGGCCGACCTGGTGCGCCTCTCGTGCGGCGTCGAGGCCGCGGAGGACCTCGTGGACGACCTGCGTGCAGCTATAGGCTGACGACGCGGCCGGCCACGAAGCCGTCGCCCGCCACGATCCCGTCCACGACTTCGCGTGGAACCGGGCTGTCCGCCGTCACGATCATCACCGCCCCGCCGCCGGTCTCTGGCTGCCGCCCCACCGCGGCGGAGATGATGTTGATCCCCCGATTGCCGAGCTCTGTGCCCACCCGGCCGAGCATCCCCGGCCGGTCCTCGTAGCGGAACACGGCGAGGTGGCCCTCGAGCTGGAGGTTGAAGCGCGAGCCCCACGCCTCGAGGAGGTGCGGCCGGTGCAGCTGGCCGAGCGTCGTCCCAACCACCCTGGTGCGCTCTCCGCCGCTCACCACGGCCACGCGCAGGAGGTCGGTGAAGTCGCGCGCGTGCGAGCTGCTCGTCTCGGAGACTGCGATGCCGCGCTCCTCGGCGATCGCGGGCGCGTTCACCTCGTTCACCTCCTCCTCGATGTGCCCTCCGAGCACGCCCTTCAGCACCTGCACTGTCAGTAGGCGGGTGTCGCGGTCGGCGATGCGGCCGAGGTACTCGACCTCGACGGCGTCCACCGAGGTGCGCTCGGCGAGCGTGCTCGCGATACGCCCCAAATCCAGCGCCAGGGGGATGAATGGGCCCAATGCCTCGAGGTCCTCAGGCGCGATCGCCGGCACATTCACCGCGCTCGTCACGACCCCACCCGTGAGGGCAGCCACCACCTGCTCCGCCGCCTGATAGCCGGCCCGGTCGGTGGCCTCGGTCGTCGAAGCACCGAGGTGGGGCGTGACCACCACGTTCGGATAGTCGAACAGCGCGTTGTCGGTGGCGGGCTCCTCGCGGAACACGTCGAGGGCCGCGCCGGCCACCTTCCCTGAGTCGAGCGCCGCGCGCAGCGCCTCCTCATCCATCAGCTTGCCGCGCGCCACGTTGATCACGCGCACCCCGTCCTTCATGGCGGCGAAGGCGTTGGCGTCGAGCCAGTTCTCGGTCTCGGGCGTCATCGGGAAGGTGCACGGTCACGAAATCGGCCCGCGCGTAGAGGTCCTCGGAGGACTCGGCGCGCTCCACACCGACCTCGCGAAAGCGCTCCTCCGCGACGTAGGCGTCGAACGCCACCACGCGCATGCCGAAACCGAGCGCCCGCTGCGCCACGAGCTGGCCGATGCGGCCGAAGCCGAGCACCCCGAGCGTCTTCTCGTAGAGCTCCACGCCGCTGAACTCCGCCCGGTCCCAGGCACCGCCCGTGAGCGAGCCATGGGCCTGCGGCACCTTGCGCGCGAGCGCGAGCAGCAGGGCGAGCGTGTGCTCGGCGGCCGTGATCACGTTGGATTGCGGCGCGTTTGCGACGATCACGCCACGCTTGGTGGCGGCGTCCACGTCCACGTTGTCCACCCCCACCCCGGCGCGCCCGACTGCCTTCAGGCGCACGGCGCGCTCGAGCAGATCGGCATCGAGCTGCGTGGCCGAGCGGATCAGGATCCCGTCGAACTCGCCGATGCGGCGTTCGAGCTCGTCCCGGTCCCAGTCGGTCCCGATCTCGACCGCGAGCCCGGCGTCGCGCAGCAGCTGCACGCCGGAGTCGCCGATCTTCTCCCTGACGAGGACCTTCACGCGCTCACGCGTGGATTGCGACGCCCGCGTCGGCGAAGACGCGCTGGGCGGCCGCCACACCCGCGCCCGGCTCGACCTCGTGGCCAAGCTCCCGCAGCGTCATCTCGAGCGCCGAGACGGTGACGATGATGTCGAAGGCGCCGAAGTACCCGCAATGGGCGATGCGGGCGATCCTGCCCTTCAGCTTGCCCTGGCCGCCTGCAATGGTCACTCCGAACGTGTCCCGCATCAGCTTCGGGACACTGCCACCGTCGATCGAGTCGGGAAGGACCATTGCGGTCACGACGTTGGCGTTGTCGTCGGGAGCACCGCCGAGCAGCTCGAGGTCGAGCGCCCGTGCCGCCTCGCGCGTGGCGCGTCCGAGCAGCGCGTGGCGCTCGTAGACCTGCTCGAGGCCCTCGGCCTCGATCATCCCGAGAGCCACGTCGAGCGCCTTGACGAGGCCGACCGCCGGGGTGAACGGGCTGTCCGGCGGGTCCTTGCGTTGGCCGCTCACCGTCCGCTCCCAGTCGAAGTAGTAGCGCCGGCCCGGGATGCCCGCGGCGCGCTCCAAAGCCGGCTCGTTCGCGCTGGCGAAGCTCAGTCCCGGCGGCGCCATCAGCGCCTTCTGAGAGCCGGCCACCACCACGTCCACGCCCCACTCGTCCTGCGGGAGTGGCACCGCACCGAGTCCGGACACAGCGTCCACCGCGATCAGGGCGCCGTGCCTGTGCGCGACCTCGGTGAGCTCGCGGATGTCGTTCACCACGCCGGTGGACGTCTCGGAGAAGGTGGTGAAGACGAGCTCGACGCCCTCGTTCTCGCCAAGCAGCCGGTCCATTTCCGCCGGATCGACCTTGCGGCCCCACTCGGTCTCCCAGTGGATGGTCTTCGCGCCGTACGCCTCGCAGAGCTCGAACCAGCGCTCGCCGAACTTGCCGCACGACGCCACGAGCACCGGCTCCCCGGGCCGGACCAGGTTCGCGACGGCGGACTCGAGCGCCCCGCTCCCTGACGCCGTGAACACCTGCACCTCGTTCTGCGTCTGGAAGAGGTCCTTGAGGCGCTTCAGCACGCGCGCGTAGACCTCCACGAAGGGAGGCGCCCGGTGGTAGACCATCGGCTCGGCCATCACCTGCGACACGGCGGGAGGCAGCGGCGTCGGGCCTGCGGTCATCAGGTACTGCTTGACGTAGGGATTCGGCACGAACGGCCGAGAATAGCGTCAGCCCCCGATGATCTGTATCACGGCGCTGACGGTGTTGAACGGGTCGTCGTCTGAGCTGTTGTCGGTGGCCGCGAGCGCGATCACGAGGATCCAGGCGATGATGGCGAGTAGGGAGAGCGCAACGCTCACCCACCCGATGATGAAGCCGGCCTGGGCCAGCCCGCGGTGCTTGGGCGTCTCGCCCGCCTCGACCTTCTTCTTCCCGTTCCGCGAGCACACGATCCCCGCGATGGCGCAGCCGAGCGAGACGATCGTCGACAGGCCAGCCGAGATCACGAGCAGCCCCAGCGCCACGAGCGAGAGCACGAAGCCCGCCACGGCCTGTCCGTTGTCTGGCACGGACTGCTGGGGATAGGCCCACTGCTGCGGCGGCGGATAGGCGTACTGCTGGTAGGGGTAACCCGGCGGAGGTGGTGGCGGCGGATATCCGTAGCCGGGCGGAGGTGGCGGATAGCCGTAGGTCTGCGTCGGCGGTTGGGGCTGCTGCGGGGCCTGCGGCGGTGGTGCTTGGGGTGGTGGCGCCTGCGGCGGGCGGTCGCCGAGCTCCGGCTCGGGACCGGCCGGCTCGGGCGGGAGGAAGCCCTGGTCCTCGCTCTCGCCGGTGCGCTCCTCCTCCAACTCAGAACTCCGTGTCGATCCAGTCCATCATCGAGCGCAGCTCCTTGCCCTCGCGCTCGATCTGGTGGTTCTTCTGCTCCTCGCGCATGCGCTGGAAGTTCTCCTGCCCAGCCTGGTTCTCGGCAATCCACTCGCGCGCGAACTCGCCGGACTGGATCTCTCCGAGGATCTGCTTCATGGCCTCGCGAGTCGGCTCGCCGATGACCCGCTTGCCGCGTGTGAGATCTCCGTATTCCGCGGTGTTCGAGATCGAGTAGCGCATGCCGCTGATGCCCTTCTCGTACATGAGGTCGACGATCAGCTTCAGCTCGTGCAGGCACTCGAAGTACGCCAGGCGAGAGTCATAGCCGGCCTCGACGAGGGTCTCGTAGCCGGCTCGCACCAGCTCCGTGACGCCTCCGCACAGCACGGCCTGCTCGCCGAATAGGTCCGTCTCCGTCTCGTCCTTGAAGGTGGTCTCGATCACGCCCGCGCGCGTGCAGCCGATGCCGCGCGCATAGGCGAGCACCATGTCGCGCGCCGAGCCGCTGGCGTCCTGGTGGATCGCCACGAGTCCCGGCACGCCGTTGCCCTCCACGTACTGGCGCCGGACGAGGTGCCCGGGGCCCTTCGGTGCCGCCATGCCCACGTCCACCTCGGGGCCAGGATCGATCTGGTCGAAGTGGATAGAGAAGCCGTGCGCGAACATCAGCAGGTTGCCCGGGGCGATCCCGTCACGGATCTCGCTCTCCCAGACCTCGGCCTGCTTCTCGTCCGGAAGCAGCACCATCACCACGTCGCCCTCACTGGCGGCGTCCGCGATCGAGGCCACTCGTAGCCCGTCGGCCTTTGCCTTCTCGACCGAGGACGAATCCTCCCGCAGCCCGACCACCACGTCCACGCCCGAGTCCTTCAGGTTCAGCGCATGTGCGTGACCCTGGGAGCCGTAGCCGAGGATGGCGACGGTCTTGCCGTCGAGCTTCGAGAGATCGGCGTCCTTGTCGTAGATCATGAGGCGCAGGACTTTAGTGGCCCCGCAACTAACCTACGGACCCGCATGGCGACCACCGGCACCATCCGCCCAGCGGCCGACTGGCAGCGCGAGGGCGACTACGAGGACATCCGCTACGAGCTCGCCGAGGGCATCGCCAAGATCACGATCGACCGACCGGAGGTGCGCAACGCGTTCCGCCCCGAGACGCTCGTCGAGATCTCCGACGCGCTCGAGCGCGCGCGCGAGGACACTTCGGTTGGGGTGATCGTCCTCACCGGCGAGGGGCCGCTGGCCTTCTGCTCGGGCGGCGACCAGAACGTGCGCGGCGACACCGGCTACATGGCCGGCGGCGCGAGCGTCGGCCGCTTCCACGTGACCGACCTCCACGTGCAGATGCGGCGCCTGCCGAAGCCGATCGTGGCGATGGTGGCTGGCTATGCCGTGGGCGGCGGCCAGGTGCTGCACGTGGTCTGCGACCTCACGATCGCGGCCGACAACGCGCGCTTCGGCCAGACGGGCCCGAAGGTCGGCAGCTTCGACGGCGGCTTCGGCGCCGGGTTGCTCGCCAACATCGTCGGTCCAAAGAAGGCCAAGGAGATCTGGTTCCTGTGCCGCCAGTACTCGGCGGACGAGGCGCTCGACATGGGCCTCGTGAACCGCGTGGTGCCCCTCGAGGAGCTCGAGGAGGAGACTGTGGCGTGGTGCCGGGAGATGCTTCAGCTCTCGCCCTTCTCCCTGAGGCTCCTGAAGGCGAGCTTCAACGCGGCCGAGGACGGCCTCGCCGGGATCCAGCAGCTGGCCCACGACGCCAACCTCCTCTTCTACGGAAGCGAGGAGGCGCAGGAGGGCCGGGACGCCTACCGGGAGAAGCGCCGGCCGGACTTCGGGAAGTTCCCGAAGCGGCCTTGAGCCATCTGCGCCTCTGGCTGCTCGCGTCGCGGCCGCGGACGCTGCCCGCCGCGATCGCGCCCGTGCTGGTTGGAACCGCGCTGGCGGGCTCCGAGGGAACCTTCCGCGCCCTGCCCTTCGTCGCGGCGCTGCTCGGCAGCGTGTTCATCCAGATCGGCACGAACCTCTCGAACGACTACTCGGACGCCCGGCGTGGCGCCGACACCGAGGACCGGCTCGGGCCGGTGCGCGTGACCGCCGGCGGCCTGATGCCTCCTCGCCGGGTGCTCGTGGGCACGTACGTGGCGTTCGGCGTGGCGGTGGGCGCCGGGCTCTACCTCGCGGCCGTGGCCGGCTGGGAGCTGCTGGTGGTGGGTGCCGCCTCGATCCTGGCGGGCGTTCTCTACACCGGCGGCCCGCGCCCCTACGGGTACGAGGGCCTCGGCGAGCTGTTCGTGTTCCTGTTCTTCGGGGTGGTGGCCGTGGGGGGCTCGTACTTCGTTCAGACCGAGGACCTGCGCTGGGAGGCCGTGGCGCTCGGCGTGCCGGTGGGCCTGCTGGCGGCGGCGATCCTCGTGGTGAACAACGTCCGCGACGTGGACACCGACCGCCGCGCGGGCAAGCGGACGCTGGCGGTGAAGCTCGGCCGCGAGCGAGCGCGGATGCTGTTCGTGGCCATGGTCGTGGTGGCTTTTGTGGTCCCGGTGCTGCTCGTGCCGGCCCTCTCGGCCTGGCTGCTGCTGCCGCTCGCGGCTTTCCCCCTCGTGCCGCCGCTCGTGCGCACCGTCAGGAGCCGCACCGACGGACCCGCGCTCAACGGGGCACTCGCGGCCACCGGGCGCCTGCTCGCCGTCTACTCGCTGCTCCTGGCCGGGGGCGTGCTGCTCTCGTGAGCGCGCGCGTCGCGCGATCCGTCCTGAGGCTGTCGATCCCGCTGAAGGAGCCGTTCGTGACATCGAACGGCGTGTTCTCGGCCCGTGAGCTTCTGCTGCTCCGGCTCCAAGCCCGCGACGGGACTGTGGGCTATGGCGAGGCCGCACCGTTCGAGCCGTATGACGGAGTGCCGCTCGAGCGCGCGGCCGCCGCGCTCACGGGCGGTGGTGGGCGGCGGCCGCCACAGGTGCGCGCTGCCGAGGAGATCGCACGGCTCGACCTGCACGCCCGCCAGGAAGATCGCCCGCTCGCCGAGCCGCGCAGGCACGCGCTGCCGGTGAACATGACGCTCACCGCCGGGCCGCCGGAGGAGGTGGCCGAGCGGGCGCGAGCCGGGATGCGCGAGGGCTATGCCTGCTTCAAGCTGAAGGTGGGGCTTCCCGACGACCTGGAGCGTGTGGCCGCGGTGCGCGAGGCGATCGGTCCCTGGCCCGCCCTGAGAGTGGACGCGAACGGCGTGTGGTCGGTGGACGACGCGGTGCACGCAATCCGATCGATCGAGGAGCACGACCTCGAGCTTGTGGAGCAGCCGTGCACCTCCCTTCGCGAATTGGCGCAGGTGCGCCAGCGGGTGTCCACGCCGATCGCGGCCGATGAGTCGGTCGCCTCGCTTCGCGACCTGCGTCGGGCGGTGGAGCTCGAGGCTTGCGACGTCGTGAACGTGAAGCTCGCCAGCACCGGCGGGTTCAAGCCCGCCCGTGAGCTGCTGCGCGAGGCGCGCTCATCCGGGCTGGATGCCTTCCTGTCGAGCACGCTCGACGGTCCCTGGGGCATCGCCGCCGCCCTTCAGCTCGCAGCCGCGGAGGAGCTGACGCTGGCGTGCGGGCTCGCCACGCTCGGTCTCTTCGACTCCCCGGTGGCGACCGCGCTGCCGCCGCCGCGCGGCGGGACGCTCGAGGTGCCCGCCGGCCCGGGTCTCGGCGTGAACATCGGCGACGAGGACCTCGCCGCCATCACCGTGGGAGCGCTGCATCCAGAAACTCGGTGACGAGGTCGGCCACCTCGTCCGGGCGCTGGAGGTGTGGCGCATGCCCCGCGTCCTCCACGATCGCCGCCCTGCCGTTCGGGGCGGTCGAGGCGATGCGCTTGGCCGCGCGGCTGTAGCCGTCGTCGCGGGCCCCCGCGATCGCCAGCAGCGGTAGCTCCAGGGAGCGCAGCTCGTGCCACACCGGCTCGAGCGTTCCCTGCCCCGCCGTCCGCAGGAGCAGCGCGAGCGAGCGCGGGTCCTGCGAGAGCCGGCCCGGGCGCTGCGCCTCGACCAGGGCGTCGGACTGGTCGGCGAACAGCGGCTGGCGCTCCCAGAGCCCGACGATGTCCTCCATCGGCATCGCCTCGATCCAGGACGCGAGCTTCTCGTCGGCCTCGGCCCGCGCCACCCGCAGCGGACCCTCCTCGATGCCGGCGGTGGTCCCAACGAGGACGAGCGCGCGGTAGGACTCGGGCGAGCGGAGCGCGGCGCGCAGTGCGATGCGGCCGCCCAGCGAGTAGCCCACGAGCACGTCTGCGCCGGACTCCTCGATCTCGCGAAGCCGGCCCTCGAAGCTGTGCTCGCGGTGGTCGAGCAGCGTGCTCGGATAGCGTTCAGGCAGGAGCTCCGCGACCGGCCGCCAGGCGTCGCCACGCTGCATGAAGCCCGGGATGAAGAGCACCATCGCTCCAACATGATCCCGATCAACCGCACCTACGCGCCGCTCCAGGCCTTCGTCGAAGAGCTGTACCGCTGCGGAATGCGGCACGCGGTCACATCTCCGGGCTCGCGGAACGCGCCGCTGGCCCTCACCCTCGCGGCGCAGGAGGGCGTGGAGGCGGTGTCGGTGCTCGACGAGCGCTCGGCCGGTTTCGTTGCCCTCGGAATGGCGAAGGCGAGCGGGCGACCCGTGGCCGTGACCTGCACCTCGGGCACCGCCGCGGCCAACCTCCACCCCGCCGTGGTCGAGGCCTGGGAGGCGCGCGTCCCGCTGATCGTCCTCACGGCGGACCGCCCGCCGGAGCTGCGAGAGATCGGCGCCGGACAGGCGATCGACCAGATCAAGCTCTACGGCAGCGCCGCCAAGTGGTTCGTGGAGGTGGGCACCCACAACCCGAGCCGCGAGACCGCCATCCACCATCGCGCGCTCGCGTGCCGCGCTTACTTCACGGCCGCCGGCGGGCGCCCCGGGCCGGTGCACCTCAACTTCCCGCTGCGCGAGCCGCTCGCCCCGGCGCCGGAGGAGCTCGAGGCGGCGGACTGGGAGGGCCGCGAGAACGGCCGCCCCTGGACCGAGCTGCGCGAGCACGCGAGCGCGCCGCACTCGGACGACGTGCACGACGTCGCCTCTCGCCTTGCCGCGGAGCCGCGCGGCGCGATCGTGTGCGGCCCCTGTCACGAGGACGTTGCGGACGCCGCCTCGCGCTTGGCTGCGGAGACCGGCTGGCCGCTGCTCGCAGAGCCCACCTCGGGAGTGAGATGCGGCGACCACGATCGCTCGCACGTGATCGCTCATTACGACGTGCTGCTGCGCGTCGAGAAATTCACGCGTGAGCACGCGCCGGGGCTGGTACTGCGGGTCGGCGACATGCCCACGTCAAAGCCGCTTCGCTCATTTGTCGCGCAGTCGTCTCAGATCGTCATTGACCCGCATGGCGCTTGGCACGAGCCCACGCGGACCGCCGAGCTCTTGGTGCAGGCGGCGGCCGCGCCGACGCTCGATGCGCTCGCCTCGGCGGTCGAGATGCGCAGCGCGGCCCGCGACGACGGCTGGCTGCCCGGCTGGAGCGACGCCGACGCCAGGGTCTGGGCCGCGGTCGAGGCAGCCCCCGATGGCTTCGAGGGCAAGATCTTGGCCAGCCTCGAGCCGGAGCTGCCCGACGAGGCGATCGTGTGGGTCAGCTCCTCGATGCCGATCCGCGATGTCGAGGCCTATTTCCCCCGGTCGGCGAAGCGGCTGCGGTTCCTCGCCAACCGCGGCGCAAACGGGATCGACGGCGTGGTCTCGTCCGCCATGGGCGCGGCAATCGCAGGCGGCCTGCCCACCTGGCTGCTGATCGGCGAGCTTGCCCTACAGCATGACGCGGGCGGGCTGCTGGCAGCACGTCGCGCGGGCACCCAGCTCGAGATCGTGTGCATCAACAACGGAGGCGGCGGGATCTTCGACTTCCTGCCCGTGGCCGAGCACGCCGATCCCGCCGCCTATGAGGGTCACATTGCGACCCCGTCAGAGGGGGTCGAGCTGGCGGCGCTCTGGCCCGGGATCAGAGAGATCCGGACAGACCGCCGCCAGAACGCCCGGCTCCACCGTGAGCTGGTGGAGCGGGTCGCTCAGTCCCTGTAGGCGAGCCGGTCGATCTTGCGGTGGTAGCGCTCGCCGGCCTTGCCGCCGCCCGTCGCGGCGAGCAGGGTCAGGATCACAACCGCGGCCAGCGCGATCGCGGCGCCCGCGGTGAGCGAACCCTCGTCGATCGGGATGCGCGGCAGGCCCAGCCGCTCGTAGATGTTGTACTCCGCGCCGAACAGCGCACCGGCCACCGCGAGCACGATCGTCACCGAAAGGCCGATCGCCCAGGTGCCGAAGCCCTGGCGCCCGCCGTCGAAGCGCGACATGCGCCCGCTCACGTAGCCGCCGCAGTAGTAGGCGATCACGAGCGCCGCGACCAGCAGGATTCCGCCCACGATCCCGATCGTTTCCGCGTTCGAGTTCACCTCGGACTCGCTCACGTCGCTGAGGCCGAACGCGGCCCCCGCCGCGCTCAACAGCCCAAGCAGGATCGCCGCCATGCCGACTGCAACGAGCCAGCCGAAGAAGGCCGCGCCCCAGTTGAGGCCGCCGTACTCCTCGCGCTGGCGAGCGCGCACGTCGCGAGCCGTCTCGCGTGTGGTTGGCGCAGGCGCAACCGGGCGTGTTGCGGTCGCGACGCCGCCGCCGTCGTCGACATGGTCGTCGACGTGGCCGTCGACGCGCCGTCGCGGGTGTCTGATCTATTTCTGAAGCGCTCGAACATGAACCCCGGCTACCCCCGAAGGGGTGAGCGGAAACGGTTTAAGGAGTGGCTGGGCGGGTACCGTCGCGGCCCTTCGGGGCCGGTACGAACGGCGCCTTGCCGCGGCGCAGGCGCGGGAACTTCTGGTTCCCCCACAGGAGCGGCGGAGCCTCGAAGCAGGGCGGCTTGGCCTCCTCGCCGCTGCCCTCCGGGTTGCGCTGCTCGCCGCCGTTCGGCTTGCAGTCGAAGCTCTCGATCACGCCCAGCGGCGTGGCGCGCTCGTAGGCGTTGGGAGCGATGTACGAGTTCGCCCGCTCCCAGTCCGGCCGGTCAGGGCGGCGCTGGAACGAGCGGCCGTCGATCATCGCGATCTGCGGGAGGTAGTGCTCGGCACCGCCGTTGCCCATGTAGCCGCCCTCGCCGTTGCCGGCCAGTGCCGCGCCGCCCACGGTGATGAACTCCGCGAGCTGCCCGCGCGCGAAGCTGAGGTAGGACAGGATCGGGTTCAGCTCCGGCATGAACACGTGAGTGGCCTCGAGCACCGGCTCGGCGCCCCGCAGGAACCGCTCCGCGGCCGGCACGCCGGTCTTGGACGCGCGCACGAGCGGCGGGATGTGGCGGAAGAGCGTCTCGAGGTCGGGCGAGAGATCGCCCAGGTCACGCAGGGTTGGCGCGAGGTCCTGCGCCGGCTCGCGCAGGTCGCGTACGAGCGGGTCGGTGTTGCGAGCGAACGCCTCGAGGCGCCGAACCGTGCTGCGTGTCTCGCGCAGGAAGGTGGGGAAGATCGCGAACGTCTCGGCGAGCGCGTCGTCCCGTGACGCCAGCGCGCCGAAGGTCGCGTCCCCTCCCGTGATCAGCCCCTGAAGCTGGCCGTCCTCGCGTGAGACGGCGTTGAAGACGCGGCCGGTGTCACGGAACACCCGGCGCAGCGCCACCTCCTGCTCGGCCAGCGGCTTCAGCAGGCGGGCGCCGCCGGTGAAGAAGGGCGCCGCGTTGCCGAGCGAGTCGTTGAAGTCGCGCGCAAAGCGTCCCGAGGTCACGATGCCCGCCTCGTGCAGCCACTGCTGGAAGGCGTCGCGCGTCTTCGGGTCGAACACGCGGAACACCTCGTCGAGCTCGACGGTGTCCTCCACGTTCGCCTGCGCAAGCGTGCCCCCGTCGTCGAGGCTCGGCCCGCCCGGGCTGCCGGCCGTGATCTCCACGTAGGTCTCGCCGAGGAGGCTCTTCTGGCGCAGGATTGCGTGGGCGTCGCGGCCGATCGGCGCGAAGCGGTCGTCGATCTCCATCTCCACGACGGTGGTGCGCCCGCCCTTGCCGAGCTCCTTGGTCTTCACCTTGCCGATGTTCACGCCCGCCATGCGGACGTCCGCCTCCTTCACGAGCAGCGAGGCCTCGGGGAATGCCGCCTTGAAGCGGTACCCCTTCGGCGCCAGTGGCAGCGTTCCGCCGAAGGCGGTCCACAGGAACATGAGCAGGGCCGCCACGGACAGGGTGAACCCGACCATTGCGGCGATGCGTCCGATGCTGGGTGGGTTCTTGTTCATGGCAGGAGTGGCGGGACCGTGGGAAGCGGGAGGATCGGGCCAGTTCCGCCGCCCGGTGGCGGCGTGGAGGGCAGGGCATTGAAGTTGCAGGAGCCGAACTGGGTGGCGAGCAGCTGGTCGACGGCGCTGCTCCCGCCGGGGCTCGTGATCGCGTTGAGCTGGTCGGCGAGCGCGGGGTTGCTCGCTCCGACTTCGGTGAGGACGCCCTCCACGATCCCAGTCACGGCCGCCGCGGGAAGGCCGCAGATCGTGACCCGGCGCCAGGGTCCCTGGCCGTCGGCGCTCGAGAACAGCGAGCTGCCGTTCTGGGAGACCCAGGCGAGCCAGTACAGGAAGCCCTCCTGGCGCTGGCGCTGCTCGGAGATCGACTTGCCGTCGAGGCCCTCGGCCCCACCCGGGTTGTGCGCGCCGATGTTGAAGAAGCGGTTCAGCTCGCCGAAGGAGCGCCGCAGGTCGGGCATCGCCTTCGCCGTGCCCTCGGCGGCGAGGCGCAGGTCGTCCGTCCACGGCCGCGCGGCGCGAACGAACGGGCGGATCTGGGTGCGGATCACCGGCTCGGTCTGCTCGAGGAAGGGGATCACGGCCTCGTTCGTGGCCGGGAGCTTCCGGATCGGCTTGCGCAGCGACTCGAGCGACGAGCGCAGCACCGGGGCGAACTGCTGAACCTGGGTGAGCGCGCTCTCAGAGGCCCGCAACGACGCCGGCAGCTGGGCCACCGATGCGGAGATCGCGTCGTCCTCGTTCGCGAGCGCGTCGAACACGCTGCGGGACGCGGTCACAAGCCGGCGCAGATCCTGCGGGTGCTTGCCCAGCTCGGTCATCAGCAGGCCGTAGTCGTGGATCAGCTCCTTGAGTGCGACGCGGCGCTTGGCGCTCGCGCGGGTCACCCGGGCGAGATCCCGATGGATCGGCTCGAGGCGGCGGAACACCTCGCGCAGGTCGTCCCCGCGCTCGCGCAGGCCCTTGCCGGCTCCGGCCACGAGCAGCTTCAGGTAGGGACGCGTGTCGGCGTCGAGCGCGGCGTACACCTCGTCGGGGTCGATGTCCGGCAGCGAGTTCGCCACCTGGATCCGGCCGCCCTCCCCGACCGGCTTGCCGGTGCCCGGGTTCACCTCGAGGAACATGTCCTTCAGCGCCGTCTTCGGCCGCAGCAGCGCGGTTGCGTCGCTACGGATCAGATTCTCGTAGTCCTTCTCGATGTCGAGCGTGACCACCGCGATGCCGTCCTCGAGCTGCACGTCCGCGATCTGTCCGACCTCCACGCCGGCCACGCGCACCGTCTGGCCCTGGCCCGGCTGCACGGCCTGCGCGTTCGACAGCTCGACCTCGATCTGCTTCGGCTTCTCCTGGATCAGCGGGAAGCGCAGGCTCTGCTGGCTCAGGATGTACACGCCGACGGCAAGCCCGAGGACGGCGATGCCGAAGATCGCGAGGAAGTCGAGCCAGTGCTTGCGGATCGCGAAGATCACGGGCCGCCTCCGAAGAGCGTGGCGTCGCCGCCCGGGGCGTTCAGATTCGGCGGCTCCTGCGTCTCACACGGGACGTCCGGCCGGTGCGGCGGCGGCATGTTCGGGTCGAGCGGCGCGGCGGGCTGGATCTTTCCGGTGGCGAGCTTGAGCGGGTTCACTGCCTGGATGTGGAAAACCGGCGTGTTCGCGTCGTTCACGCGGCTCTCGCCGCCGAGGCCCACGAAGCTGCGGTTGATCTGCTCGCGCACGAGATGGCCCGAGTTGCCGTCCTCGAGGCTCGGGATCTCCGACTCCACGAACGGCACGAGCACGTTGTTGGTGCACGACGAGAGGGCGCGAAGCTGCGAGAGGAACGGCACCAGGCGCGTGTTGAGCCTCACCAGGTCGGGCACGGCCTGTCGCAGGTCGGCCGCCAGGCCCTTCAGCTCGCTCTGCTGCACCAGCCCGCGTGCCTGCGAGAACCACGGCGTCGCGGCGGCGAGCGCGGGCACCGACGAGCGCACGCCCGGCAGCGCCTCACGCGAGAAGGTCCGGAGCGTCGGCAGGGCGGCGTTCAGCTCGGCGAGCGCCGGGGAGCCCACACGCAGCGTGTCGCGCAGCGCGGGCACGGCGGCCTCGAGCGCCGAGTCCTGGCTTGCGATCGCCCCGGCCGTGGTGTTCAGGTCGGTCACGAGCTCCTTGAGCGCCGCGGGGTTGTCCCCCAGCGCGGCGAAGGTCTTCTGCTGGCCCTTAAGCAGCCGCTGCACGTCGCGGTCTGGATCCACGCCCAGGAGCGCGTCGTTCGTGAGCGCGCCGTAGCGGTAGGCCGGCTCGAAGGCCGGAATCGCGCGGTTGAACGCCTTGGCGCCGCCGCCCTCGAGCGCCACCGTGCCGTACTCGTGGAGGAAGGTCTGGAGGTCAAGGCGCACGTCCGAGTCGAGCGTGTCGAGGATGTCCGGCAGCGTGACCGTGGCGGTGGTCTGCGTGATCGGGATGGTCGAGCCGTCCTCGAGCTCGCCGCGCGACGGCGATCCGGGCTGGATGTCCACGAAGAAGTTGCCCTCGAGGAAGATGCGCGAGCGAATCTGGGCCCGAGCGTCCTCCCGAAGCGGCAGCGCATCGTTGCGCAGCTCCATGGTCACCTCCGCCGCGCCGCCGCCGTCCTTCGGCTCGACCTTCGTGACCTTGCCGACCTCGACTCCTGCGATCCGCACGGGCGAGCGCACCTTGAGGCTCTCCACGTCGCGGAACATCGCCTTCAGCTCGTATGGGTTCGCGAACGGGTTCGCCTTGGTGAACCCGAAGTAGGCGAGCAGGACGAGCGTCGTGAGCGCGAGGATCCCGGCCTTGAAGACGCTCATGGCACGTCCTCCAGGTGGTCGATGCCGAGCTGGCGCGACTTGAACGTGCCGCCTGCCAGGCCCGGCGTGTTGCCGTCGACCACGAGGTGGCCGCCGGCGTAGCGCGGGTTGGTGGCGAGCCGGAACGGATAGCCGGTCTGGCCGCCCTGGCAGTCCGCGCGGCCCCTCGAGTCGATCGCCGGGCCGCCGTACTGCGTGTGGAGCACCTGCTTGGCGGGCTCGGCCTGCGGGTCCTCGTTCGCCGGGATGTCCACCGGCTTGGTCGACTCGGTGGAGCCGAGCGAGTTCGGCTGGGTCGTGTCCACCAGCTTCGCCAGGATGCGCTCGGTGGTGCCGCCGGCCACGGTGGCCGACTGGTGCGTGCCGAGCGGGTTGAAGAAGTAGACGAGGTAGTTGCAGACCGTCTGGTAGGGCGCCACGAACTCGAGCGCCGGGCGCGTGCCCCGCACGGCGGTGCGCAGGTCCTTCAGCGCGAGCAGCGTGCTCGGGTTGTCGCCGAGGTCCTCGGCGGCCACGAACAGGTCCTCCAGGTCCTGGCCGAGCTGCGGGGTCTGCTGGAACGCGGGCACGCCGGCCTGGAGCGCGTCATTCACGAGCGGAAGCGTGCGCGGGAGCTGCGCGGCTCCAGGCTGGAGGTCGCGCGACACCGCCGCGAAGCGGGCCAGGAACGGCGTCTGGACCCGGAACGACTCCGTCGCTGCCTGGAGCGTCGGCGGGCTCTCCTCGATCGTCTCGCGCAGCGCCTGCGGATCGCGCCCGATCGCCGCGAACGTGGTGGCCATCTCGCCGAACCAGCGCGCCTGCACGCGCGCCACCGGCGCGGCCTGCGCCGCCGCCGCCTCCAGGCCCGGGAAGAAGTTGCGCAGCTCCGTCTTCGGGTCGGAGAGGTTGCGCATCACAGGCAGCAGGTAGCGCGTGAACGGCTCGAGCTCGCCGATGGTCGTGTTGATCGCGGGGCCACGGCCGGCGATCGAGTTCCCGAAGCCCTGGAGCGACGTGCGGGCGTCCGCGCGCGTCTCGGGCGGGAAGCTCGAGAGCACGTCCTCGAGCTCGGGCGCGTTCGGCGTCGCGTTCGTGATGGGGATCGTGTCGCCGTTCTGGAAGGTCTTGCGGGCGCGGCCCGGGATCAGCTCCACGTACTTCAGGCCCAGTGCGGAGCGCGGCCGCACCAACAGCGTCGTATCCACGGCCAGCGGCTCGATCGACTTGTCGAGCTTGAGGTCGAGCACGGCGATGGCCCGCTCCTTGCCGTTCACGACCACCCGGTCGCCCTTGATGTCCTTGACGATGCCGACGCGGAAGCCGCCGGCTCGCACCTCGTTGCCCTTCACGAGCTTGGCCGCGTTCGGCACCTGGGCCTCGAGCTGGTAGGTGGGTACGAACGGGAGGCCGTTGTTCGCCTGGTACGAGATGAAGACGGCGACGATCGCGATCATCACCGTGACCGCGCCGATGAGGACCGGGCTTGCGCCGAGTGATCGGCTGCCGCGCTTCATTGGCCGAGCAGGAAGTCGAGGGCAGGGTTGGTTGGGTCAGCGGGCGCCGGAGCCGGAGCCGCCGCGGGAGCTGCGGCCGCGGAGGAGACCGTCGCCGCCGACCCGCCGGGCCGCGTCGGATCCGGCGTCGTCACACCCGGCTGCGTCGGGCCGAGGAACTGGTTGCAGGTCTCGATGTTCGCCTCGTCCGGCTTGACCGCGTAGGGCGTGCACCCGTTCACGAGCGCCGTCAGCCGCAGCACGTGGCCCACGTCGTCGAACGCGTTCGTGGAGAGCGTCTGCCAGTAGAAGAAGTTCCAGATCGCCTCCATGCCGGTGAAGCCGGCGCGGCTCGAGGTGGTGTGCGTCTTGTCTCCGGCGGGCGGCCCGCTCGCCGCCGCGCGCCGGTCCGGCTCCACGCCGCGGCTGCGATCGTCGATCGTCTGGAGCAGCTGCCGCAGCGGCTTCGCGAAGCCAGGCGCGTCCTTCGCCAGGAGGCGCAGCTCGTGGACCTCCTCGTCGGTCTTCAGCACCGCGCGGCGGCCCACCACCGACGCCTCGCCGAGAGCCTTGAAGGCCGGCAGGCCCTCTGCGGTGAAAGGCCGTAGCCGTGTCAGGAAGGTGTCGAGCTCGTCGGACGACGACTCGAGGTCGCGAAGCACCGGCGTCTGAGCCTCCGTCAGGTCCCCGAGACGGCCCATGTAGGGCTCGAGCTCCGCGAGGAAGGCCGGGCAGGCGCCTGAAGCTCTCCCCCAGCTGCTCGCGCCGCGACGCCGAGATCTCCGCGGTCTCGCCGGCCTCGCGCACGAAGCGGCTCACGTCCTGCTTGCGGTTTTCGAGCGCGCCCACGACGGTGTTGGCGTCGCCGATGAACTTCTGGATCGTGTCGGTCTGGCGGCCGAGGATCCGCAGTGTCTGGCTCGTCTCGCGAAGCGCGGGATGCGCGCGGCGGAGAACGTTGCTGAGGTCGCCCGGACGGCCGGCGAGGCCGGCGCCCAGCTCACCGATGATGAGGCGGAAGCGGTCGCGGTAGGGCCGGCGCATGATGTCGGCAACGAGGTCGATCGCAATCGTGGAGGTGGTCTGCTCCACGGGCACGCGGCCGCCATCGGGGAGGCGCTCGTCCGAGGTGCCCGGCTGGCAGTCCACGAAGTACTCGCCGATCAGCGACTGCGGGCGGATCTCGCAGCGCGCGTCCTTGCGCAGGTCGGCCAGCCCGGGCTCTGTGACCTCCGCCTCCACGAGGGCCACCGGCCGCTCGCCGATCTTCGTGACCTTGAAGGTCTTCGTCTGCCCGGCCCGCACGCCGGCGACCTTGAAGTCGCCACCCTCGGTCAGCCCGAACGCATTGTCGAAGACCAGGTTGTAGGTCTTGCTCCCGGTGTCTTCGTCGTCCTTGGCGCCCACGGACAGGGCGGCTCCGCACACGACCCCGAGCACCAGCGCGACCACCGCGATCATCCGCTTCACGGGCCCACCGACCTCTGGTTCGGGTCGCAGTCGAGCGCCGCCGCCTCCTCAGCCGAGAAGACGTTGCTGCCGTCCGCCGCGGGCAGCTCGTTCGCGCCCGGGCAGCGGCGGAACTGCTTCAGCTTCGGCCCCGCGCCGAAGAGGATCTCGGAGAAGTTGATCCAGGCGCGCGAGAAGCCGCCGTTGGCGTCGTAGCCGCCCGTCGTGGAGAAGTCGTCCATCCAGCCGACGAAGTCGGGCGTGTAGGGCCGGCCGAAGGCGATCGTGGGCGCGGCTGCGTTGAGCGCGTCGGTGGTCTCCGGGAACGCCCCGCGGCGATTGGCGCCATTCACGCGCTGCTCGTCCATGGCCACCTGCGCCAGCGGCGGGAAGCTCTTGATCAGCTCGATCAGGTCGTTGTTCTCGCCCTTGCGCGTGATCGTCCGGGACAGGTCGCGGATCGTCGGCTCGCCGTCGCGCACGAACAGGCGCGCCTGGTCGAGGAACGGCCCCAGCCGCTTTACCGCAGGCTTGGCCGCGTCCACCAACGGATCCACGTCGTCGAGGGCGGCGCGCAGGTTCACAAAGGTGGTGTTCGCGCGGCGCATGAACGGCGGGAGGCGCTCCACGGACTCGGCGAGGGCGTCCTGCTGGCGCCCGAGCGCGCCGAAGGTGGCGTTCAGGTTGCCGACGACCCCCGTGAGGTCCTCGCGACGGTCGGCGAGGGCGTTCACGAGGCTGCCCGAGTCCACGAGGAAGCGCTCGAGCAGGGCGTCGTCCCGTGTCAGCTCCTGGAACAGGCGACTGCCTGTGCTGAGCGCGGGATTCAGGTAGTGGACGCCCCGGCGCAGCTCCTCGCCGCGGCCCTGGAGCATCGCCGCCGAGCCCTTGAAGAAGTCCTGGAGCCCCGTGCGCGTGCGTTCGTCGAAGAGGTCGAAGATCTGGTCGAGCTCGACCGCCGTGGCGGTCTGATCGGAGCCGATCACGGCGCCGTCGTCGATCTCGTCGCCGTTCGCGGGCCCGAGCTGGAGGTCCACGTAGCGGTTGGCGATGCCGGACAGCGACCCCTGCTTGATCAGCACCCGCGTGCCCTGGCGCAACGGCTCGTAGTCGCTGTCGGTGATGGCGAGCGTGACCTCTGCCGCCCCGTCCTGGCTCACGTCGATGTCCTTGACGCTTCCGACCGTGACGCCGCCGGCCTTCACCTCGTTGCCCTTCACGAGCTGCCCGGCGTTCACGAACTCCGCGGTCACGCGGTAACCACCGTCGCCTCTGAACAACAGAATGGCGACGGCAATGACGGCCAGGAGGACCAGGATTGCCGCTAGGGCACGTTTCTTGGGATCCGGACCTCCCTCCGTGCGCAGTCCGGCCCCAGCTGCGCTCATTCGGTCCCCTTACCCCATTTGAGGGGCCGCTCACACACGTGAACCCGCGCCAGTATTAAGAAAGGAGGGGCAGAAGCGCCTGGAGCTTGACCTCGGTCTCGGCCAACTCCTCCGCCGGCACGGACTCGCTGACGATGCCGCAGCCGGCGTACAGGTGCGCCACGCGGCCCCTCAGGAGCGCGCAGCGGAGCGCCACACAGAACTCGCCGTCCTCCGCAAGGTCTGTCCAGCCCACCGCGCCGGCGTACCAGCCGCGGTCGAGGCCCTCGAGGGCTGGAATCAGCGGCAGCGCCGCCTCGCGCGGCTCGCCGCCCACAGCGGGCGTCGGAAGCAGCATGCCCACCAGCTCCACGGCCGGCACGGGGTCGGCAAGCTGGGCGCGGATCGGGGTGGCGAGGTGCTGGACGTTGTGCACCTTCACGAGCACCGGCTCCTCGCCCGCCGCGACCCAGAGGCTCACCGGGTCGAGCGTCCGCTCGATACGGCGCGCCACGATCGCCTGCTCCGCCCGGTCCTTCGCGCTTTGGAGGAGCTGCTCGCCCAGGTGGTCGTCCACCGACGGGTCCGCGCTACGTCGGGTGGTGCCGGCGAGCGCGACCGTCTGGGCGCGCTGGCCATCGCGGCGCACCAGCAGCTCGGGGCTGGCGCCGACGAACGCGGCCTCCGGCGTGCCGACGCACCAGCAGTAGCAGGCGGGAAACAGCTCTCGCAGGGCGCCGAACACCGGCGCCGGGTCGTGCGGCGACGGCGCGTGGGCGCGCACCTCCCGCGCGAGCACGACCTTCTCGAGCTCGCCGGCCCGGATCCGCTCCACGGCGCGCTCGACGGCGTGCTCGTAGTGCGAGGGCGGGGCGGCGCTCGCCACTCGGGTGCGCTCGATGGGGTCGGGGTCGAGGAGGGGCATCGCGGCGGGTGCGAGCGCGCTGACGCGGACGAGCAGCCGCTCGGTCACTGCCTCGGCGTCGTCGTCGGGATGAACGACAGCATTGAGGGTCATGCGCGCCTCGTCGCCCTGCCGGCTGAGCGATAGCTCCGGGAGCACAACCGAGGCCGGCGCCAGCGACGACCACTCCGGCGAGGAGCCGCCGTCGTGTGCGAATGCGAAGCCGCCGACGAACGCGGGCCCTGCTGCGGGGGGCCTGTGGGGATCCTCCGCAGGGTCATCCGCGAGCGCCTCCCCCGCCAACTCCCGAGCACGCTCTGCCACATCGGCGAACCGATCGGGCCCGCGCGCCTCGATCGTGATCGCTTCACCCAAACCCGCCAGCACGAAGCCGTCGCGATCCGGCTGTTCGAGGCAGGCGAAGCGGTCGTCGGGCCGCCTGGCGTTAGAACGGCAGCACTGAGGTCGAGCTCGGCCGGGATTGGCACGGTGATCGCGGCGAGGGTGCCGGCGCCGCTCCGCCGCGCCTGTTTGGCGGCCGCGGCGATGCGTTCGCGGAGCCGCTCAACTGCAGCACTGGAGAGCGCGAAGCGATCCTCTGGGCGTGCAACGCGAACCGTCACGCCCCACAGCATGCCGAAATTCCGTCGAGTGTCCTGTTCTATAGACCGTATGGGTCCACTAGGCAGGATGCTTGGCCCTGCCTGTGAAGCTTTTGATACCCGCATTGACTCGGTCGGCGGCGTTTGGAACGCTGCATACTCGGCGAGTCTTAGGGCAGGGAGCGCCCGCAAAAACCTCTGGGAGAGGAGCAGAGCAATGGCGTCGAACCGTCTCTCTGCGCTCGACGTGTCTTTCCTCGACGTCGAAACGGCCTCGGCCCACATGCACGTGGGCTGGGCGGCCGCCTTCGACCCGCCCGAGGAGGGCCCCGCACCGAGCTTCGAGCAGTTCCGCGACCACATCGGGCGGCGCCTGCATCGCGCCCCCCGCTACCGCCAGCGTCTTGCCGGCGTGCCGCTCGGGGTCGCGCGGCCCCTCTGGGTCGACGACGACTGCTTCGACATCACACACCATGTTCGGCCGGCTGACGGCACGAACCTCCCCGAGCTCGCGGGGTCGGTGCTGTCCACGCCGCTCGGGCGAGACCGCCCGCTATGGGAGCTCTGGATCGCCGACAAGCTCGACGACGGGCGCATCGGTGTCGTGGGCAAGGCGCATCACTGCATGGTCGACGGGATCGCCGCCGTCGAGCTCGGCCAAGTGCTGCTCGATCCGGAGCCCGACTCGCCTCCGGAGCCGCGGGACGAGTGGGAGCCCGCGGCGTCCCCCGGTTCGGCGCGACGGTTGGTGGACGGGGTGGTCGACCGGACGCGCGACCAGCTGGCATTGGCCGGGTCCGCCGCGCGGCTTGCACTGTCACCGGCGGAGGTGGCCAGCGGTGTGAATCGAGCCGGCCGGGCGCTGCTCAGCTCACTGGCGCCGGCCACTCCCTTGGACGTGCTGAACGGGCCGATCTCCCCCTACCGGGCGCTCGCGACGCTGGGACGCCCGCTCGATGAGCTCAGGGCGATCAAGCGTGCGTACGGCTGCACCGTCAACGACGTGGTGCTCGCGGCGTCCTCCGGGGGCGTCCGGCGTCACCTCGAACGGCACGGTGAGACCCCCGCTCGGCTCAAGGCGATGGTCCCTGTGAACGTGCGGGCGAGCGGCGCGGCCGGAGAGCTCGGCAACCGGATCTCGTTCATCTTCCTCGAGCTGCCCTGCGACGAGCCGAGCCCGGAGCTGCGGCTTCAGGACATCAGCCATGCGACGAAGCGGGCCAAGGCGAGCGGAGAGCCTGCAGGGGCAACGACCGTGCTCGACCTCGCCGCCGCCGCGCCGTCGGCGCTGCAACGGGCGATGTCGCGCTTGGTGGCCAGCCCCCGCACGTTCAACGTGGTGGTCTCGAACATCCCCGGGCCGCAGGACCCGATGTGGATGCTCGGGTGCCGCCTGCGTGAGACCTACCCCGTCGTGCCGCTGGCCGATCGCCACGCGCTCTCGATCGGCTTCACGACCGTTGCGGACGGCGCCTTCTTCGGGATCTACGCGGACCGCGACGCCGCGCCCGACGCTGAGCTGCTCAGAGACGACATCGGCGACGCACTGGATGAGCTCGCGAGGCTGGCGCCGACGAAGCCCGCAGAGGAGGCCGTCCCCGTGGCCTGACCTCGGCCTCGGCCGCTCTACGTGATGCTGCGGCCGCGCGCCACGGCGATCTCGCCGGTGCGGATCAGCTCGATCAGGCCGAACGGGCGGACCATGCCCTCGAAGGCCTGGATCTTGTCCTCGGTGCCCGTGATCTCCACGGTCACGCTGCGCTTCGACACGTCCACGGTCTTGCCGCGGAAGATCTCGGTGAACTGCATCACCTGGGCGCGCGCATCGCCGTCCTGGCACGAGATCTTGAAGAGCGCGAGCTCGCGAGCCACCGTCTCCTCGGGCTCGAGATCGCGGATCTTGATCACGTGGACGAGCTTGTGGAGCTGCTTGGTCACCTGGTCGATCGGGTGCGCGGCTCCGTCGAGCGTGAGCGTGATCCGCGAGATCGACGTGTCGTCCGTGGCGCCCACCGCGAGCGAGTCGATGTTGAAGCCGCGCCGGGCGAACAGGCCCGCGATGCGCGCCAGCACACCGGGCTTGTTCTCCACGAGGATCGACAGGATGTGCTTGCGGCCGGTGCGGATCCCGCCGCTCGCCTGCAGGTCCTCGAGGTTCAGGACCTCCTTGGTGCCTGGCTCACCCATCGCTCAGCCCACCATGTCCCGGGCGGCCTGACCGGCCGGGATCATCGGGTAGCAGTTCTCCTCTGGCGTCACGCGAACGTCGACGAGCACGGGGCCGTCATCGGCTAGCGCCTCCTTGAAGCCGCCCACCAGCTCGTTCTTGTCGGTGATGAGCATGCCCTTGGCGCCGAACGCGTCCGCCAGCTTCACCCAGTCCGGGCTCGAACCCATCTTCACCGACGAGTAGCGGCGGTCCCAGAACAGCTCCTGCCACTGGCGCACCATCCCGAGGTGGCCGTTGTTCATCAGGAAGATCTTCACCGGAATGCTCTCGTCCACGCAGGTGGCGAGCTCCTGAATGTTCATGATCAGCGAGCCGTCGCCGGCCAGGCAGACCACGTCGTCGTCGGGGCAGGCGACCTTGGCGCCCATCGCCGACGGCAGCCCGAATCCCATCGTGCCGAGGCCACCGGAGTTGATCCACTGGCGCGGGCGCGTGAAGCCGTAGTACTGCGCTGCCCACATCTGATGCTGACCCACGTCCGAGGTCACGATCGCCTGGCCGCCGGTGGCCTCGAACATGGCCTCGACCATGTACTGCGGCTTGATCTCGCCGTCAGCGGTCTGCTCGTAGGCCAGCGGGTGCTTCTCCTGCCAGCCCTTGATGCGCTGCCACCAGCCCTCCAGCCGCGACGGGTCCGCCCCAAGCGCCCGGTACTCGGCGGTGAGCTTGGGGAGGATGTTCTTGGCGTCACCGACGATCGGGATGTGCGCCGGCACGTTCTTCGAGATCTCGGCGGGGTCCACGTCGATGTGGATGAACTTCGCCCTCGGCGCGAACTCGGAGAGCTTGCCCGTCACGCGGTCGTCGAAGCGGGCGCCGATCGCGACGATCAGGTCCGCCTCGTCCATCGAGTAGTTCGCCGTGCGCGTGCCGTGCATCCCGGGCATGCCGAGCCACTGCTCGTCGTCCGCGGGGAAGGCGCCGAGCCCCATCAGCGTGCAGGTCACCGGGAAGCGGTCGGACTTGCAGAGCTCGCGGAACTCCTTGGACGCGTTCGCGTTCACGATCCCGCCGCCGCCGTAGATCACCGGACGGCGCGCGTTCGCCAGCGCCTTGGCGGCGAGGCGGATCTGCTTGAGGTTGCCGTCCGTGGTCGGCTGGTAGCCGGGCAGATGGACGCTCGCCACCGGCTCGTATGGGATGTCGGCGCGCGAGAGGTCCTGCGGGATGTCCACCAGCACCGGTCCCGGACGCCCCGTGCGCGCCACGTGGAACGCCTCGTGGATCGCGTTCGGGATCTGGCGCGGGTCCTGGATCATGATCGAGTGCTTCACGATCGGCATCGTGATGCCGGAGATGTCGGCCTCCTGGAAGCCGTCCGTGCCGATCAGGTCGGTGCGCACCTGCCCGGTGAGGAACACGGTCGGCACGCTGTCCATCACGGCGTCGGCGATCGCGGTCACGAGATTGGTGGCGCCGGGGCCGCTCGTGGCGAGCGCCACTCCGACCTTGCCTGACGCCTTCGCGTAGCCCTCCGCGGCGTGGCCGGCGCCCTGCTCGTGACGGCACTGGACGTGCCGCAGGCCGGCGTCGTAGAGCGCGTCGTAGGTGGGAAGGTTCGCGCCCCCCGGAATGCCGAATACATGGTCCACGCCCTCGGCCTTGAGGCACTCCATGATGGCGTCGACGGCTCGCATGACGGCGCGGGTCCTTTCGGGATGAAATTTCTGCTGGCCGGGGCGGCCAGCGGGCCAGTCAGTCTAACAAGCGGTTTTTCGCGCTCAGAGCGGATTTCCTGCGGGACTGGGCGCTTCCGGGAAGTGCAGGTCGCCGCCGCAGCGCATGCAGACCTGATCCGAGATCGGCACCACGTTTCCGCACTCCGGGCACTGCCGCAGCGGGTCGTCCTGCTCGTATCGGTAGAGGAGCGCCGCAAAGATGCCGATTCCCGGCAGCGCGGCGCCGACCAGGAACCAGATCACGAACGAGCTTCCCTTCATGCGTCCGATCACGCCGGTCGCGAGGCCGAAAACGAACGCGATGACGACGAAGGTCACTGCTCAGAGCACGCGCAGGGCCCAGACCACCGCCACGACGGCGATCACGGCAATCACGATCCAGGCGATCGCCGCTACGAAACCGAGCACGAGCTTGAACAGGACATACGCCGCGACGACCAGAACCGCTACGGCGAGCAGCTTTCGGGCTGCGTCTGATGCCACTTGTCCCATAGTGAGGATTCTAGGCTGTGCTCACAGCAATCTTGCGGGGCGGGTCCCCAGGTAGCGGTCGAGACCCGGTAGCGGGACCGACGACAGGATCCACGCAGGCCAGTAGATCTTGAAGCCAAACCCGCGCAGCCGGTTGATCAGCCACCACGACGCGGTGGTGCAGTAGACCCCGAAGGTCTCCGGTTCCTGCATCTTCGCGACGCGGTCGAGCGCCGCCAGCACCACAGGGATCAGGTCCTGGGGGTTCTCCCCCACCGCCGGCCCGATCTCGCCCAGATTGCTCACCCAGCAGAGTGCCGTCGCGTGACCCGATTCTGCGTTGACCGTGGCGAGGCAGTTGCGGGTACGGCCGAAGAACTCGTGCAGCTTCGGCCGCTCGTGCCCGATCGCCTGTGGCTCGAGGCGCTTCCACTCCTCCACGGCCCGCTCCGAGGTCAGGACGTGCACGTCGGGCTCCGCGGTGTCGAGCTCGAGCGCGCGCTGCTCGAGGTACTGGTCGACCCGGTGGCGCATGTGCCAGTGGCCGCTCACCGGCATCACGCCGAACTTAGTGAACAGGGTGAGGTCGACGGGCGTTCCCAGCGCCACCACGAGCCGGCCCAGGTCAGGGGTGGGCGACCCGGGCCAGCAGCGCTCTAGCAGGCCGGTGCTCACGCCGCGGCCAACGTGCGAGGGCAGCACCCAGAGCTCCGCCATCTCGTCCATTGAGCCGAAGCGCGCCATGAGCACGTAGCCCACGAGCTCGTCGCCGTCCTCGCAGACGAGGAAGCACCCGCCCTCCTGGGCGGCGAGGAACTCGATCAGCGGACGCTCGCGTTTCCAGTCCTCGCGCAGCTCCTCCTCCGTGCGGCCCTGGTCCCCGATGATCAGGCCGCGGGCCCGCCGCGACGTGTCCCAGGCCGCCTCGCCGAGCTCGAACACGGCCTGCAGGTCGCTGGCGCGACCGTCGCGGAAGCTCAGCTCGGTCACTGGCCGGGCGCCTCGTCCGGCTGTCGCAGCTCGTCGAGATAGGTCTGCAGGGAGGGAGGATGGCCGAGCTGGCCCAGCTCGGCGGACGCGCGGCCGAACAGGAGGCCGACGGTCCAGTCGGCCGCCAGGCGGATCCGGCGCTCCATGCCGGGCATCATCGCGAGGTGGTACGTGCGAGCGGCGAACCAGGCCGGGAAGCCTCGCAGCCGGATCCCGAGCATCGTGGCCACCGCCTTGTGCTGCCCGAGGTCCACGAACACACCGAGCGTTCGGTACCGGAACGGTCGCGGCTTCTTTCCGGCGAGAGCGGCAGCCACGTTGCTCCCGACCACCCGCCCCTGGCGGATCGCATGCTGTGCGGTCGGCGGGCTCGGCGCCCTGCGTTTCTGGGCGGGATCCGGAACGGCCGCCGCGTCGCCGATCGCCCAGACGTTGTGCTGCCCGGTCACCCGCATGCAGGCGTCGGTCTCGATGCGGCCGCCCTTCGTGAGCGGGAGGCCCAGCTCCCTCACGATCGGGGGCGGCTTCACCCCTGCCGTCCAGCACACGGTGCGTGTGCGCACGCGCTCGCCCGTCGAGAGCATCGCGCTGCGCTCGTCCATGCGCTCGAGCCGCGTGCCGGTGCGCAGCTCGATCCCGCGCCCGCGCAGCTCCCGGGAGGCGAACTCGGCGAGGCTCTCGGGGATCTCGGGCATGATCCGGTCGAGCATGTCGGCGATGATCCAGCGCGTGCCCGCCTCGCGGCAGCGCGGGTAGCGCTCGATCGTGTCGTTCACGTAGTCCTGGAGCTCCGCGATCCCCTCCACGCCGGCGTAGCCGGCACCGACGAACAGGAAGGTGAGGTACTCGCGCCTGCTCTCGTCGTCGGCCAGCGACTCGGCGATCTCCAGGTTGAGCAGCGCGCGGTTGCGCAGTGCGATGGCGTCGGAGAGCGTCTTGAAGCCGAGGGCGTGCTCCGCGAGACCGGGGACCGGCAGCACCCGCGAGACGGATCCGAGCGCCACGATCAGCTGGTCGTAGCGCAACGTCTCGTCGCGCTCGTCGAGGGTGCGTATGTAGAGCTCGTTCACTCCGGGGTCGGCTCCGGTCACGCGGCCGAGGCGCAGATCCGCCCACTCGAGCTCCTCACGGATCGGCACAACCACGTGGCGCGGCTCGAGCGATCCCGCAGCAGCACCGGGCAGGAGCGGCGAGTACAGGAGGAAGTTCACGTCAGAGACGACGATGATGCGTGCGCTGTAGCGCGGCAGCCGCCGCTCGAGCCGGCGCGCCGCGTAGAGCCCGCCGAACCCTCCGCCCGCGATTACGACGTCGAAGGCCACGCGCCGAGGCTACCCAGCCGCTCGCCGCGCCGCGTCCAGGGCGGGGCGCATCCGGCGCGGCAGGCGCCGGGCCACTCGCCAGGGAGCGCCGGCGAAGGCGTGGTTCGCCACCGTGGCGAAGCCCTCCTCGTCCACGCGCAGCGCGAGCAGGAGGTGCGCTACCCGGTCGGACGGCGGCAGCTCGCGGTCCACGGCCTGCACGCAGAAGCAGTGCACCCGGCGGCCACCGTGCGACACGAGCAGCGCGCCGCCCTCGCCGAGCAGCCAGACGCCAAGCTCGCCGTGCTGGAGCGCGAGACCGGTCTGGCGCTGGAGCTCGCGCTCCTCGTGCCCGAGCAGGTCGCCGAGCAGGCCCTGCGCCACGGGCTCACCCGGGAACGCGTCCGTCCTCCGCCTCCTGAGCGCGTGGCCGCTTCGGCCGCACCACGCTCGCGCCCCGGAACGCGTAGAGCTCGGGGATGATCCAGGCGTGCGCGAGCGCGGCGAGCGCCACCGGGGTGGCGAGCGGCTCGAGCCAGATCATCCCCACGCCGGCGCAGATGAACGGCACCGTGTACAGCAGCGTCCACGCATGCCAGATGCGAGCCCAGCGGCGCAGCCAGCGTGCGTCCGTGGGCTGGCGCCACGGAACCGAGGCGAGCTCGGGAAGGGCCTCGACCGGCATGGCTGCGCACCGGGCACCGCCCGGTGCTTGCCCACTACCCGCCTGCAATGGGACGCCGCAGGATGACCATGTCGGCGTCGCGCGGGAGCTGACGCACGTGCGTGGCCTTCCTTGGACCGTCGGGAACCGTGCCGATGTATCCGAGCTCCTGCTGCCCGGCGAACTCGCGCACCGCCGCCTCGAAGGCGGCGTCGTCCTCGACAGACCACTCGGCGAGCGTCGTGTGCCCCGTGCCGTCCATGCGAATGAGTCGTGCCATGGACTTCAGGATACGCCGGTTTGCAAGCCCCTCACCGGGTAGCCGGAGGTCATGGCTAACACAAGACGAACCCGCGCCTATCGAGGCGGCAGCAAGCGTTCGAGCGGGTCGAGCTCGCTCATGGACACGGTGAAGAGCGCCCTCACTCAGGTCACCGGAAATCGCGGGCGCGGCTCGCGCGGACGCGGCTCGCGGGGTGGCGGTGGCGGACTCGCCTCGCAGGCGTCGGGCTTCATAGGCGGACTGCTGAGCGGCGGCAACGACAACAAGAGCCGCAGCCGGGGACGCCGCAGGCGCTAGGCCGGCTCGCCGCCGTCTTCGAGCAGGTCCTTGAGCCTGGCGAGGTCCTTCTTCAGGCCCGAGCGGACCATCGGGCCGAGCACCGGGCTCAGGAGCCGCATCCCGCCGTTCGGCTGCATCTCGATGGTGTAGGTGAACACGGCTCCACCGCCCGCGGCGTCGGGACGGACCGCTCGTCCGCCCTCCAGCCCACCGATCGTTCCCTCCCCGGCGAAGCGGTACGAGACGCCGGGATCGAGCTCGGTCACCACGCAGTCGGCGACGTAGTCGCGCCCGGAGGACCGGACGACTTCGCGGACCTTCGTACCCAGGGCAGGCGGGCCGGGCGGGTCGGGCGTCATCTCGCGCAGGCCGTCCCGCCACTCGCTGTCGAACGCGTAGTCGGCGATCGCGCTCCAGACGTCCACCGGCGGCCTGGCGATCTGCACGGACTCCTCGACTCGGATGGTCCGGCCCACGCCGGCTATGCCCCGATCCGCTCGTTGATCATGCGCTGAACCTCGCCGCCGTCGGCGCGGCCCTTCGTCTCGCGCATCACCGCGCCGACGATCGCTCCGACCGCCTGGCCCTTGCCGGCGCGGATCTTCTCGACGGCGTCCGGGTTGTCTGCGATCGCCTGGTCCACGATCTGCTCGAGCTCGCCGCTCTCTGCACGCCCGAGGCCCTTCGCCTCGACCACCGCCACGGGGCTTCCACCCTCCTCGAGCAGCACGTCCAGGACCTCTCGGCCCGCGCTGGCCGAGATCTGCTTCTGGACCACCATCTCAACCAGCTCAGCGAACGCCTCGGGTTCCAGCTTGGTCGCGGACAGATCGCCATCGCCGACCCTCGCCGCCAGCTCGTTCGTAGTCCAGTTCGCCACGTTCTGCGCAAGACCGCTACGCGCCTGAACGGCCTGCTCGACGAAGTCCCCCCATTCGAAGCGGAACGCCAATAGCCGCGCCGTCTCCGCGGGCAGCCCGAGGTCGCGCTCCAGCCGCTCCGCCCGTGCCGCCGGCAGCTCAGGCATCGCGGCGCGGGCGCGCTCGAGCATCTCCTCGGTCGGTGCGATGGGCACGAGGTCAGGCTCCGGGAAGTAGCGGTAGTCGTGCGCCTCCTCCTTGGAGCGCAGCGAGGTGAGGCTGCCGCTCTGAGGGTCGTAGTGGAGCGTCTCCTGCTCGACCTCGCCACCCGCGTGCAGGATGCGCTCCTGGCGGTCGATCTCGGCGTCGATCCCGCGCTCGAGGAAGCGGAACGAGTTCATGTTCTTCAGCTCGGTCTTCGTGCCGAGCGTGGCCGTGCCGGCCGGGCGGATCGACACGTTCGCGTCCATCCGCAGCGAGCCCTCCTCCATGTTCACGTCCGACACGCCCATGCGCCGCAGCGTGGCCTGGAGCAGCCGGCCGAAGTCCGCAGCCTGGGCGGCCGATGTGAGATCCGGCTCCGTGACGATCTCCACCAGCGGCGTGCCGCCGCGGTTGAAGTCCACGACGCTCGTGGACGCGCCGTGGATGCGTCCGGACGAGCCGGCGTGGATCAACTTGGCCGCATCCTCCTCGAGATGCACGCGGTGGATGCGCACGTCGCCGAGCCTGCCGTGCCGGCCGAGCGGAATGTCGTACTGGCTGATCTGGTAGCCCTTCGGCAGATCCGGATAGAAGTAGTTCTTGCGGTGGAAGATCGAGCGCGGGGCGATCTCGCAGTCGAACGCCATCGCGATCATCAGCCCGTAGTGCACCGCCTCGGCATTGGTCACGGGCAGCGTGCCCGGGTGGCCGAGGCACACCGGGCACACGAGCGTGTTCGGCTCCTCCCCGAACGAGAGCGCGCAGCCGCAGAACATCTTCGTCCGCGTGCGCAGCTGTACGTGGATCTCGATGCCGATAACCGGCTCGTAGATGCGGGCCTCGGGCTCGGTGATCGGTGGGGTCACCCGACGGGCACTCCCTCGAAGCCGATCGACTTCTCGAGCGCGTGCGCGGCGTCGAGGATGCCCGCCTCGCTGAACGCGGGCCCCGCGATCTGGAATCCCACCGGAAGGCCGTCCGAGAGGCCGCACGGAATCGAGATGGCGGGGATGCCAGCGAGCGGCATCGGCACCGTGTAGTAGTCGGACAGGTACATCGCGAGTGGATCCGCGGTGCGCTCGCCGAGCTTGAAGGCCACCGTGGCGGACGTGGGACTCACCACGAAGTCGACCTCCTCGAAGGCGGCCGAGAAGTCCTGTGCGATCTTGGTGCGCACCTTCTGCGCCGTCCCGTAATAGGCCTCGTAGTAGCCGGACGAGAGCGCGTACGTGCCGATCATGATGCGGCGTTTCACCTCGTCGCCGAAGCCGTCATGGCGGGTCTGCTCGTACATGGAGGTGAGGTCGCCATTGCCCTTGCGTGGCCCGAACCGCACGCCGTCGTAGCGTGCGAGGTTGGCGCTCGCCTCGGCGGGCGCGATCACGTAGTAGGCGGCGATGCCGTGCCGCGCATTTGGCAGCTCGATCTCCTTCACGCTCCCGCCGAGCTCCTCGATCCTGGCGAGCGTGGCGCGCACGCTGTCGGCCACGCCGGGCTCGAGGCCGGGCTCCTCCATCCCCCACACGCCGAAACGCAGGCCGTCGAGCCGCTCGGCGCTCGGCAGCGGGATCTCGCCCGGGATGCCGAGGGACGTGGAGTCGCAGGGGTCCTTCCCCTGAAGGTGCCGGAGCAGGATGGCGGCGTCGGTCACGTCGCGCGTGAGGGGGCCGCACTGGTCGAGCGACGAGGCGAAGGCGATCATCCCGTAGCGGCTGATCGCGCCGTAGGTGGGCTTCATGCCGACGATCCCGCACAGCGAGGCCGGCTGGCGGATCGAGCCGCCCGTGTCGGTTCCGATCGCCCACGGGGCCGTGCCGGCCGCCACGGCGGCGGCGCTACCGCCGCTCGAGCCGCCGGGCACGCGCTCGCGATCCCACGGGTTCTGGACCGGCCCGAAGCCGGAGTTCTCGTTCGAGGACCCCATGGCGAACTCGTCCTGGTTCGTCTTGCCGAGCACCCGCGCGCCGGCGTTCTGGAGGTTGCGCACGCTCGTGGCGGTGTAGGGCGGCCGGTAGCCCTCGAGAATGCGCGAGCCGGCCATGCTCGGCACGCCCTCCACGCAGAAGAGGTCCTTCACGGCGATCGGCGGGAGCGTGCCGGAGTCCGCGGGCGCCTCGTCGGCCACCCACAGGTAGGAGCCGAGGTCGTCGCCACTCGCCCGCACCCGCCAGAAATCGAACAGCTCCTCCGAGGAAATCTCGCCGGCCGCGATGCGCTCAGCCTGCTGCGCGGCCGTCAGCTTCAGCAGCTCGTCGCTCACGAGGCACCCGGGCTCGGCACCCGGAACCCGCCGTCGGCCGCATCCGGGGCCTGCTCGAGGGCCTTCTCGCGCGGCAGGCCGGGGCGCGGCACGTCCTCACGCAGCACGTTCGTGAGGTCGACCACGTGCGAGGTCGGCTGGACGCCCTCGAGGTCGAGCTCGTTCATCGTCTCCACGTGCTCGAGGATCTTCGAGAGCTCCTCGGCCATGCGGTCGACCTCGTCGTCAGTCACCTTCAGCCGCGCGAGCTTGGCGACGTGGAGCACCTGGTCCCGGTCGATCATCGCGCCGATTGTAGGTTGTGGCCGTGGCGAGACGGGTGGTCGACGAGCACATGCGGCGCTACTACGACCGGCGCGCGCTCGAGTACGACGACTGGTGGCTCGGCAGGGGCCTGTTCGCGGGGCGGCCGCGGCCCGGCTGGTCCGAGGAGGTGGAGCAGCTCGTCTCGGTCATCGACGGGCTGGCGCCGGCGCGAACGCTCGACGTGGCCTGCGGCACCGGCCTCCTCACCCAGCATCTGCCCGGCGAGGTGGTGGCGCTCGACCAGAGCGAGTCGATGGTCACCGTGGCCGCGGATCGGATGCCGGAGGTGCGGGTGGTGCAGGGCGACGCAGTGCCGCTCCTCTTCGCCGACAGCGACTTCGAGAGGGTCTTCACGAGCCACTTCTACGGGCACCTGCTGCCCGACGAGCGCGAGCCGTTCCTCGACGAGGCGAGGCGCGTCGGCGGGCAGCTCGTAGTCGTGGATTCCGCCCTGCGAGACGATGTTGCGCCGGAGGAGCACCAGCAGCGCGTCCTGATCGACGGCTCGCGGCACACGGTCTACAAGCGCTTCTTCGCCCCGGACGAGCTGGCCGCGGAGCTCGGAGGTGCCACCGTGCTGCACAGCGGGCGCTGGTTCGTGGCAGTGGCGGCGTAGCCGGTGCAGATCGAGGAGGTCATGTCCTTCGACCCGGAGCTCGCGGCATCGCTGCGCGGGCTGATGTCCCAGCTTTCCCCTAGAGCGTCGCCTGCGACCGATGAGAACGTGCAGGAGATCGTGGATTCCCCCGCCACTCGCCTGCTTGTCGCCCGCGACGTCGACGGCGCCGTGGTGGGCTCACTCACACTGGTCATGTTCCGGATTCTCACCGGCGTGGGCGTGTGGATCGAGGACGTGGTCGTGGACGAGCCGGCGCGCGGGCGGGGAATCGGTGAGGCGCTGTTGCGCGAGGCGGTCGAGCTCGCCGCGAGGGCGGGCGCCAGCAGGGTCAATCTGACTTCGACTCCGGATCGCGTCGCGGCCAACCGCCTGTATCAGCGCCTCGGCTTCGAGCCACGCACGACCAACGTCTACCGCCTCGAGTTGTCCTAGCCGCCGAAGTTCGAGCGGTCGATCACGCGGCGCTCGTGGGTGCCCACGCCGATGGTCCGGTCGCCGTCGCGCACCTCCACGTCGAAGCGCAGCTTGCGCTCGTCGACGACCTCGCGCAGCTTCGCGGTCACCGTGCAGGCGGCGCCCTCGGGCGCGGCGGCCACGTGCTTGATGCAGACCTCGAAGCCCACGGTGGCCTTGCCGTCGCCGAGGTTCTCCCAGCTGAGGACGCTGGCGCAGCGCTCCATCATCGCGATCATCCCCGGCGTTGAGAGCACCTTCACCGGCAGGGTGCCGCGCACGTCGGTGAGCAGTCGGCCCTCGGCGGTGAACTCCTCGGTGCGCTCTATTCCGGGCTCAAGCGTCATGTGACGGGCGCGGGCTCGCGAAGGGATGTCGCGCACGCGAACGCCATCACACCGAGCACCCCGAGCGCGAGCGGAGCGCCGACCTTGACCGTAGTGAGGTCGTCGAAGCCCGGCTCCTGGATGATCCGGTACAGCACCAGCACGGCGGTGATGCACGCCGCCATGCCCGCGAGGCCGAACGCTCCGAGGCCGTCCGACTCGCGGCCGCTCGCGCGCCAGAAGGCGGCCCCCACCCCGAGCGCGCTGGTGGCCAGCAGGGCGATCAGGATGATGCGGTCGATGAGCCCGTCCTCCTGCCAGGCGTTGCGCTCCTGCGCCTCCGCCACGGCGGCGGCAGTGCTCTCGACGTCGCGGCCCTCCGGAGCATTACTGTTGCCCGCCCGCTCCTGGATCTGACGCGCCTCCTCCCCGCGCGTCGTGCTGTACCAGTCCGGCGCAGTGGTGAAGAGGAGCGCGAGAGCGGCCACGAACACGACCCAGTCGGAGGGCCGCAGCCGCTCGAAGGTCACGGCCCGGCCTCGCGCCGCGGCGGCGAGAGCGTCTCTACCTCCCGCGGGTGAGGAACCGGCACGCCGGTGAGATCGGTGTGGCGACCCGCGCGCGCGAGCCGCTCGTCACGCATGGCGACCAGGGTGCCGACAGCGACACCGGCGGTCGCGGCAAGCGCCACCCACAGCCCCCACTCGCGCCCGTCGGCCCAGTCGGGCATGTTCAGCACGCGAATCAGGACGAGGAGGACGGCCAGCCAGGCCACGAGCGACGTGAGCGACTCGTGCGCAAGCGGAACCGCCGGGACACGCTGCAGAGCGGTGACCACCGGGATCGCGAGCGCCGAGAGCGCCACCACGGCGAGCACTACGTCGAGCGCGCCGAGCGACTCCCAGCCGGTGCGCGAGCCGGCGTCATCGCCGTACCAGGGCAGGAACAGCGCCACGAGCAGCACAAGCCCGGAAAGTCCGGCGAGCCACTCGCCAGCGCGCAGCCGTCGCAAGTCCATGCGGCGGGAGCGTACCGGCGAGGGGACGGCGACGCCGCCGTTCCCGGGCGGAGGGGCACCCGGGAACGGCTGGGCCGCGCTGGTGCGCCAGGCCCGGGGGGAAATCGGGCGGGGCGCTACGGTGCTCGGCGGGGTTGGGGGCGGTCCAAGAGGCCCGCCGGGCCGAGCTATGCGATGACGGTAGGTTCGCACCGCTGGGTGGGTTGCCCAAGGGGGGCTTCCCCGCGAAGAATGGTGGGGTTAGCCGTACCCCTTGCCCGAGCCTCAGGCGGCGCGCGCGCGGGCGGCCTTGAGCGTGTTCACGAGCAGCATCGCGCGCGTCATGGGCCCCACCCCGCCAGGCACCGGGGTGATGGCTCGCGCCCGCTCCTTGGCGGCCTCGAAGTCCACGTCTCCGACCAAGCCCTCATCAGTGCGGTTTGTGCCCACGTCGATCACCACGGCGCCCTCGCCGACCATGTCGCCGGTCACGAGGCCCGCGGACCCCACCGCCGCCACGAGCACGTCCGCCTCCCGGCACACAGCCGGAAGGTCGCGCGTGCGCGAGTGGCAGTGCGTGACCGTTGCGTTCGCCCCGAGCAGCAGCTGGGCCATCGGCTTGCCCACCAGGATCGATCGGCCGAGCACCACGGCCCTCGCACCTGACAGCTCCACCCCCGCCTCCTCGAGCAGCCGCATGACGCCGGCGGGAGTGCAGGGCACCAGGGCCTCCTCGCGCCCGTGCATGAGCAGCCCGGCGTTTGCCGTCGTGAGGCCGTCCACGTCCTTCGCCGGGTCGATCAGCGAGATGAACTCGTCCTGGTCGAGCGCGTCCGGCAGCGGGAGCTGGAGCAGGATGCCGTCCACGCGCTCGTCGGCGTTGAGCGAGAGGATCAGCTCGGCGAGCTCCTCGGGCGCCACATCCGCCCCGGGCTCGTGGTGGAAGGACTCGATTCCGACCTCCGCGGAGTCCTCCCGCTTCATCCGCACGTAGACCGCCGAGGCGGGATCGTCGCCGACGAGGATCGTCGCAAGGCCGGGCCGGCGGTCCATGGCCTCGACCTCGCGCTTGACCTCCTCGCGCACCTTCGCCGCAACAGCCTTGCCGTCGATGATCTGGGCCATGGGCGCGAGAGGGTACCGCGCGCTAGCGCCGCTTCAGCGGCGCGTAGTCCGCCATCAGCTTGCGCTCGGAGCGATCCTCCGCAAAGCGGACCACCACCAGCCCGCCGGGCTCGATGCCCACGACCACGCCGTCGCCGAACTGGGCGTGCACCACGTCGTCGCCGAGTGAGAACGAGGCTCGGCTGCCGCCGCCCTCCCCGCCGCGCGGCTCGGGAGCCGAGGCGCCCCCGCCCCACGTGGCTGCAGCCGCGGGCCCGGTCGGCGCCGCCTCGTCACGGTCGGTGAACTCCACCGGGATCTCGTCGATGAAGCGGCTGCGCAGGTTCCAGTCGCGCCCGCCGAAGAGCATTCGCGTGCGGGCATGCGTGAGGTAGAGCTCGCGCTTGGCGCGGGTGATCCCGACGTAGGCGAGCCGCCGCTCCTCCTCGAGGTCGCCCGACTCGATCGAGCGCATGTGCGGGAAGACGCCGTCCTCGAGTCCGATCATGAACACGATCCCGAACTCGAGACCCTTCGCGTTGTGGAGGGTCATCAGCGTGACGATGCCCTCGTCGTCGCGCAGGTTGTCCTGCTCCGAGAAGAGCGCCAGCTGCTGGAGGAACTCCTCGACCGAGCCCTCCTCGGCGGTGGCGTCGTACTCGCGCGCCACGCCCACGAGCTCCTCGAGGTTCTCGAGCCGGCCCTGCGCCTCGATTGTGCGCTCCGCCTGGAGCGCCTCGGTGTATCCGCTCTCCTCGAGCGTCTCCGCGAGCACGTCCCCCACGCCGGCGCCGGCCTCCACGCGCTCGCGCAGGCGCTCCATCACGGACATGAAGCGGCCGACCGACTTGACCGCCGCCGCCGCGAGGCCGGGAACCGACTCGGGTTCGGCCGCCACGTCCCAGATCGGCTCGCCGATCGTGTTCGCGTAGCCCACCAGGCGTCCCTGGGTCGTGTTCCCGATGCCGCGTCGCGGCGAGTTCACGGCGCGCCCGAACGCGACCGTGTCCGCCGGGTTCACCAGCAGTGTCAGGTACGCGAGCGCGTCCTTGATCTCGGCGCGCTCGTAGAAGCGCGTGCCACCGATCACCTGGTAGCCGACCCCGTAGCGCACCAGCATGTCCTCGAGCACGCGGCTCTGAGCGTTCGTGCGGTAGAAGACGGCGATCTCGTCGCGCGACTCGCCCTGCTCCACCAGTCGCTCGATCTCTGAGACGACGAAGCGCGCCTCGGCATGCTCGTCCTCGAGCTCGCGCACGTGCACCGGATCGCCCGCACCGAGCTCCGACCAGAGGAACTTGTCCTTGCGCTGCCTGTTGTTGGCGATCACGCCATTCGAGGCATTCAGGATCGTCTGCGTCGAGCGGTAGTTCTGCTCGAGCTTGACGACGGTGGCATCGGGGTGATCCCTCTCAAAGTCAAGGATGTTCCGAATGTCGGCCCCGCGGAAGCCGTACACCGAGTTGTGGGTCAGGAGTCCGTTGGCAACGAAGTTGTGTGTGCCTTCGACGTCGATGTCATAGACCCGTGCAGCAAGGTCGATCCGCTCGACGGTTTCGACCAGCTCGTACAAGCCGTCCTGCGTGAACATGACCATGCCGGGCCTGACCGAGGCCGAGGGCATGAACGGGAGCGACTTTTTCCCCAGACGAGCCATCTGCCGAACGGTCACCGGTGTTGCTGTCTGAATGCGGTCCACGACCGCCATGGCCTTGCCGTAGTCGTTGAAGGAGGACTCGTACCGCCAGCTCTGACTTCCGCTCTTCGCCGGTCTTACCGAGAGCCCGAACGACTCGAGGGCCTCTCGCACCTTCTGATCACGCCCACCAACGGCGACCTGGTGCAGCGGGCGACGTCCGCGTCGGTCGCCACAGAGCGTCACCGTGACGTTTCGCCGGCGCCCTTCATAAGTCTGCGGAGTGTGATGTGGGCGCTCGAAGCTCAAGCCATGGTCCACCAGCAGGTTGAGGCCCGTCGCCATCGTCGGGAAGCTTGCGAAGGCCTCGTCGATCAAGCGCTGGTCGGAGCTGACTCCCTTGTCTAAGCCGCGTCCCTTCCGGGCGACGAATGGGAGCGTTGGAATTCGATACCGAAGTGAAAGGTCCAGTTCCGCCGCCCGCGCCTCGGGCTGAGAGTCGTGTGTCGACACCACCCAAGCCGCGTCGGCGTGCTCCTGCACCGCTCGGAGGTGTACGCCGCTGATAACGGTGGCGTCGCGCTCGGGATAAGTGCGGGTTGTTCCGATCCGGAAGCCCTTGTCGCCTCTGTACATCGCGTACGTCATGTAGAGCTTCGGAGTGAGCTCGTGGTGGTAGCCGGCGAAATGCAAATGCTCCGGAGTGCTCACAAGCCGGCGGCCTGACTTAGTGGTGACCACCACGCCTTCGGCAGCTGTGCTGGTACGCGTGCGAAGGACCTTGGCGGGCCGAAAGTCGCCGCTGCCGTAGCTCGATAGGACGAGATCGCCGGGCTGGATCTCCTCGATCGGCCGCGTCGAGCCGTCCGCCATCGTGATCGGCGTGCCGCCCACAAGGCACTGATCGTCATCGCCAACCACACACAGGTTCCGGCTCTCCTCCGTAAGCAGCTGGAGCCAGCGGTACTGGGCGCGGTTGGTGTCCTGGTACTCGTCGACGAGGACGAAGCGGAACGAGCGGCGGTAGCGGTTGCGCACTTCCTCGTAGAGCTCGAAGAGGTTCACGGCGCGGAAGAGCAGGTCGTCGAAGTCCATCGCGTTGGCCGCGTGGAGGCGCTTCTCGTAGAGGTCGTAGACGTCAGCGGCGGTCTGCTCGAAGAAGGTGGACACCTTGAGCCGGTAGGCCTCGGCGTCCAGAAGGGCGTTCTTCGCGTCCGAAATCTGGCGGCGGATTCCGCGCGGGGCGAAGCGCTTGGGATCGATGTCGAGCTCGTCGATGCAGGCCTTCACGAGCCGCAGCGAGTCCCCCTCGTCGTAGATCGTGAAGCCGCGTGTGTACCCGAGCTTCTCCGCCTCAGCGCGCAGGATCCGCGCACACGCCGAGTGGAAGGTCATAACCCACATGGCCCGGGCGCGGTTGCCGACGAGCTGTTCAACCCGCTCGCGCATCTCCTGCGCCGCCTTGTTGGTGAACGTGATCGCGAGGATCTCCCCCGGCCGGGCCTGGCCGCTGCCCACCAAATGCGCGATGCGGTGCGTGAGCACGCGGGTCTTGCCCGAGCCCGCGCCGGCGAGGATGAGCAGGGGGCCCTCGCCGTGCAGGACGGCTTCACGCTGGGGCTCGTTGAGCCCCTCTAGGAGCGCCTCGCTGGCAGTGGCTTCCACCAATCCGAGGATAGAGCCGGGTCCGGCGCGCTAGAGGTCCCGGCGCGCGAAACCCGCTCGTGCGGCGACGCCCACGAGGCCGAGGTAGACGAGCGCCCAGAGCCACAGGCCTGGCCCGGCGTCCTGGGCGCCGCCGAACGGACCGAGCTGGACGATGAAGGCGGTCGTCCCCCCCGTGTCCTGCGTCAGGGCGTGCAAGCCGGACTGGTAGAGCGCCTCGAAGGGCAGCACCCAGGACGACACCTTCGCGACGTCCTGGAGCGTCTGCACGGCTAGCGCGTCGCCGATCTGGCCGAGCAGCCCGGCGGCGAGGCCCGCGCCGAAGATCATGAAGACGGCGATGCCGTTGGCGGTGGCGGACAGGAACACAGAACCGAGCAGGGACAGCGCGGTTATCACCACCACCCCAAGGACCAGCCCAGCGCCTGGGCCGACCGGCTCGTCCGGCCACCAGTCGCCCGCGATTCCGGTGATCAGCATCGCGCTGATGTAGACCGTCGCGACGTAGGTGGCGCACACCAATGCCGCGCCGACGTATCGGCCGAGCAGCAGGCTCGTCCTACCCACCGGCCGGACGACGATCGGCTGCAGGAGCCCTCGCTCGGCATCGCCGCGCACCGCGCCGAGTGTGAGGAACACGCCGAGCACGGTTCCGAGGAAGAGAGTCGTGAACATCGCGAGCCCGAACAGGGTTGAGCCCGCGAGCACGCGCTCGTCGAGCTGGTCGTCCGCCGCGAGAGCGTTCACCTCGTCGAAGGTCAGCTTCGAGCCAAGCGCGTAGAGCGCGAGAAAGCCAACGGTGAGCACGAGGACGACGAGGATCACGCGCCTGCGGACCGCCTCGCGCAGGGCGTAGCGGGCCACGATCACGGCTCCGCTCATGCCGCTCCCACCGCCTCGAGATACGCGTCCTCGAGCGTCGAGGCGAGCACGTTCACTCCGTAGACCTGCTCGCCACTCGACACGAGCTCCGCCACGATGCGCGGCACGTCCTCGCGCGTTGCGGCGGGGAACTTGCGGACGCCGTCGCCCGTCTCGACCTCCACACCACGCGGGCGCGCGAGCTCCGCGGGTGTCCCCCTCGCCACGATCTGCCCGCCCACGAGGATGGCCACGCGGTCGCAGACCAGCTCCACCTCGCTGAGGAGATGGGAGCTGAGGACGACCGTGACATCGCGCCGGCGGAGCTCGCGCAGGAGGTCACGCACGACCCTGCGACCGACGGGATCCAGGGCGCTGGTGGGCTCGTCAAGCATCAGCAGGCGCGGTGAGCCCACCAATGCCTGCGCGATGCCGAGTCGCTGCTGCATGCCCTTCGACATGGCGGCGACCTTCACGGCGCGAGCGTCGTCGAGCCCCACCAGCTCGAGCAGCTCACCGCGCTCAGCCTGCCCGCCACCGGATCCGGCCAGGTCCTGGTGAAACGCGATCAGCTCGTCGGCGGTGAGCCAGTCGGGGAACCGGAACAGCTCGGCGAGGTACCCGATGGCCGCCCGGGCCGATGCCGAGCCCGCCGGTGATCCTTCCACCGCCGCCCGGCCCCCGCTGGCACGCACAAGGCCACAGGCGATCTTCGTCAGCGTCGACTTGCCGGCGCCGTTAGGGCCGAGTAGGCCAAGCAGCTCGCCGCGCTCCACCTGCAGGTCCACGCCGCCGAGCGCCACGGTTGCGCCGTAGCGCTTCTCGAGCGACTCGCAGGAGAGGACGATCGGCACGGCGCGCAGTGTAGGAAGCTGCCCGGGTGTCAATGACCGACCAGGTCCGCGAGGGGTGCCGCTCGATTGCGGAAAGCGCTCGGTTCGTGTCGATCGACCTGGAGCGGCTTGGCGAGGTGGAGCCGGGGCTCCCACCCGCCCTGGACGCGGAGCGGCATTACCTCGATGGCCCCACGGAGGACGTGGCCGACTACATGCTCGTGCTCGACACCGTGAACTTCGGGTCGGGCTGGTTTCCCACGCTGCGGAAGCGGTCGGGGATGTCGGGGTACTTCACTGTTGCTGCTTCGCTTGCCGATCACTGGCGGGCGGGCCGGGCGTGGTCCGCGGCCGAACTGCGCGCATTGACGGGGTCGGATGTTGCTTGGGTGCTCGGGCAGGAGGCGGACCACGAGTTGATGGAGCTGTACGCCGAGGCGCTGCGTGACCTTGGGCGTTTCCTCGGTGCTCGTCGCGCGCTCGACGTCGTCGCCGAGGCCGGCGGCTCCGCTGAGCGGCTTGCCTCGATGCTTGCCAGTGAGATGCCCTTCTTCGACGACCGCGGCTTCTGGAAGCGCGCCCAGATCCTGCCGAACGATCTCGCGCTCGCCGGCGTGGCGGAGTTCTCTGATCTCGACCGCCTAACGATCTTCGCGGACAACCTGGTGCCGCACGTGCTGCGGGTGGACGGGGTGCTCCGGTACGACGCTTCGTTGGCCGCCCGGATCGACGCAGGCGAGCTGCTCCCGCCCGGCGAGCAGGAACGCGAGATCCGGGGGTGCGCTGTGCACGCGTGTGAGTTGCTTGCGGAGCGGCTCGGGATGCCTGCGCGCCTGCTCGATACGGCGCTCTGGAACAGGGGGCAGGCGGCGAAGTACAAGAGCGTGCCGAGGCACCGGACGCGCACCGTCTACTACTGACGCCGCCGCACAAGCTCGCGCGTCCGGCGCAGCGTGTCCTCCGGCTCGTAGACGACCTGGTCGTGTGTGAAGCGCGTGACGGGGAAGCCGGCGAGTTCCAGGTCCACGTCCTTTCTGCGGTCGCGTTCGAAGGCTCCTCGCGCTGAGTGGTAGGCGTAGCCGTCGACCTCCACCACTCTCCTCTGCTCGCGCCATAGGAAGTCGACCTCGTAGCCGTGCAGGCGCACGTTCACCTCTGGGTCCGGCAGGCCGCCACGGCGGCATAGGGCGAGGAATGCCTCCTCGAGCTCGCTGCGGGTGAGGGTCGGCGCGCGCTTCTCGATTGCGAGCAGGCTCCTCAGTGCATTGGTCTTCCGGCCGCGGGCTCGCTCCAGTGCGTCCTCGATCGCGCCCGGAGCGATCAACTGCAGCACGTAAGACTGCTCCAGCGCCTTCTCGATCATGCGGGGCGGGACGACGGCGCAGAGGTCGACCAGGGTGCGGGCGACGGTGGTGATGGGGATGCCTTTGAGAGCCGTGACGTCGCTTGGGTCGAGGCGGCGGGTGCAGTGGAGGTCGATGCCGGGCTGTTTCGCCCGCGTGCCGCGTGCCGCGACGGTCACCTCGATGGCCGCGCGGTTCGTCCGCAGAATGCCCCAATGGTCCGCAGCGGAGCGGCGACTCAGCACAGCGCCGGGCCCGCACGCAAAGACAGCACCGAGTAAGCGGCCTTCAAGCCGCAGCTCGCTGTGCCCGAACGCATACACCCCGCGCCATAGGCGCTGGAGCCGCCCCGCGCTTACTCGGTGCTTGATCGCTCCAGCACCGAGTCCGCACGCTTCGAGCTGGCGCAGAGTGACAACCCCGTATTGCCGTGCCGCCACTGCGGCGCTCGCCTGGTCGGCCGGCGGTGCCACGAGTTTGGTCGCACTGTGAGACGAATCTCGTGGCACCGGGCCAGGGTGCCTGGTTGAGTGTTACGCGTGGGTGCGGTGTGTTACGGGTTTGCTCAGCCGCCGGTCGAGTCCGGGCCGCCGCGGCGTTTCAGGGGGCGGACTTCGGCGGCTGGTTTGCGGCCGGTTTCGTCGGCCACGAGCTCCTCGAGCTCGGTTAGGCGGTTTGCGAGGCCGCTGATGGCGTCGGCGACCGGGTCGGGTAGGTGGACCCAGTCGGCGTCTGGGCCCTCCGGCTTTCTGCCGTCCACTCTCACCGGGTGGCCGGGGTTGCCGACCACGGTGGAGTTGGGCGGGACGTCGTGGATCACCACCGAGTTGGCGCCGATCTTGCAGCGGTCGCCGACCTCGATCGGCCCGAGCAGCGCCGAGCCCGCCCCGATCATCACCTCGTTGCCGACCGTCGGATGGCGCTTGCCGCGCGCGAAGCCCGTGCCGCCCAACGTGACGCCCTGGTAGATCGTCACGTCGTCCCCCACCTCGGCTGTCTCACCAATCACCACGCCCGCGCCATGGTCGATGAACAGCCCACGCCCGACCCGAGCGGCCGGATGGATCTCCACCCCCGTGACCGCCGCAGTTAGATACGCAAGCAGCCGAGGCAACAAGGGGATCCCGGCCTCATGCAGCGCATGCGAGATCCGGTGAGACAGGAGCGCCTGAACGCCCCCGTAGGTGAGCAGCATCTCGACGCGGCCGACGGCGCGCGCGGCCGGGTCGCGCTCCAAGGCGGCCGCCAGGTCCTCGCGCACCTCGCGTGCGACTCGCGCAAATGTGGGGAGACCGCGCATCAGAATGTGGGCATCGCAAGCATCAGGGAGCGAAGAACGGCGTGCTGATGTAGCGGTCGCTGGAGTCGGGCAGGATCGCGACGATCCGCTTTCCGCTCATCTCCGGCCGCGAGCCCACCTGAACGGCCGCCCACACCGCCGCGCCCGCCGAGATGCCGGCGTTCACGCCCTCGCGGCGTGCGCACAGTCGCGCCGTCTCGATGGCGTCCTCGTCCTCCACCGGGACGATCTCGTCGATCACCTCGCGGTTGAGGACCTCCGGCACGAAGCCCGGTCCGATCCCGTCGATCTTGTGCGGCCCGGGCTTACCGCCCGATAGCACCGGCGAGCCGGCCGGCTCCACCGCCACCACGTGCAGGCCCGGGTGGCGCTCCTTCAGCCGCTCACCGCAGCCCGTGATCGTCCCGCCCGTGCCCACCGAGGCCACGAGCACGTCGAGCTTCCCGTCCGTGTCGCGCCAGATCTCCTCGGCCGTGGTGCGCCGATGGATCTCGGGGTTGGCGGGGTTCGAGAACTGGTTCGGCACGTAGCAGTTGCCGCGCTCGCGGCAGATCCGCTTCGCCTCCTCGATCGCCTCGTTCATCCCGCCCATCGACTCGACCCACACGACCTCCGCTCCGTAGAGCCGCAGCAGCTTCTCACGCTCCCGGCTCATCCCCTGGGGCATGGTGATGACGAGGTCGTAGCCCTTGGCAGCGCACACGAACGCCAGCGCGATCCCGGTGTTGCCCGAGGTGGACTCCACGATCGTGTTGCGGCCCGGCTCGATACGGCCCTCGGCCTCGGCCGCCTCGATCATCGCCACGCCGATCCTGTCCTTCACGCTGCCCGCCGGGTTGTACGCCTCGAGCTTCGCGATCAGCTCGGCGCCGCAGTTCGGCGCCACCCGCGTGAGCCGCACCATCGGGGTGTTCCCGATCAGGTCGGCGAGGTTGTCGGTGATCGCGCGCGTGGGCGGGGAAACGCTCATCCAAACCGACTGTACCGAGGCTTTTCGTGAGCCCCCGGACCGAGCGCCTACTCGCAGAACGCGATGTTCGGCACGCCGATGATGGTGGTCTTGTGCGTCTGCGTACTCACGCCGAACATGATCCGGCCGCCCTTCGGCCGCTTCGGCGTCCGGACCACGGTGAGATGGAAGACCTGATCGGTGCTGTGGTCGACGATCGCGTTCGGGAACCTGGCCTTGATCGCGGCGACCGTCGCTCCGATGCCGACGCCGCGGGCCTTCGCGCCCTTGGTGACCGTGATCGTGGTGACCCTGCGCGGGCTGTTCAGCGTGTAGTCCACCTGGCCCTTGAGCGGTGCCCGCAGCCTCGCCGAGCGCGTGTTCGGGCCGCCGAACTCGCAGCCGGGCCCGATCGGCCCGACCTTGCCGCGCGAGAGCAGGTCCGCGTGCGTGTCACCGAGATGGATGCCATCAACGCGCGTGGGCGTGATCACGGCGGCCGCGGAGTCCTGTGCCGTCGGCGGCGACGCCATCGCGACGGCGGCGGCGGCCACCAGGCAGGCAGGGACGAGCAGAGGTACAAGGCGGAGAGGGCTCATCTGCGGAACGTACTTCGCGCTCACAGAAGCCGCCTCCGCCGCAGGGTTCCGTGCAAGTTCATGCGCGGAACCTCACCGCTAGCGCCGCAGCGTGATGTCCTTGGTCGCGATCGTCCTCGCACCGTTCACGTCCTCCGCTGTGATCGTCAGCGTTGCGCGGACCCGCTGGTCGTCGCGGAGATACGGCCGAACGGGCCAGCGCAGGCGCATCTGTGTGTTGACCGTCAACGGCGTGAGCGTCAGCGGTGTGCCGATGTCGTCAGCGATCACGCGCTCCCGACGAGGAACGCCCAGCCGCCGCGCCTCGGCGGCAGACAGCTTCAGCTTGGCCACGATCTGCGAGGCCGCCGAGAACGTGACCGGCAGGCGGATCGGCTCGCCTCGGAGGATCCGCGCGAGTCCGCCGGGGGTGTTCGCCAATGGGCCGATCGTGACCGTGAGCGGCAGCGTGCCGACCGTGTCCCGGGGGGGCGAGGACTGCCCGCCCGACAGGACCTCGCAGCTCGCGTCCGCGGCGTCGTCGGCGTCCACCACGGCGCCGTCCACACCCTCACCACAGCCCATGGTCTCAGGACCGCCGTCCACCGCGATGAGCAGGTCGTTGCCCCACTCGCTGGTGGCGCGCAGCTCGTCCCCGAAGTATCGGTCGGCGCCAGGGCCGCCGGTCAGGGCGTCGTCGCCGGCGCCTCCGACCAGCAGGTCCGCCCCGTCGCCACCATCGAGGTTGTCCTCGTCGTCGAGGCCATAGAGAAGGTCGTCGCCCGATCCGCCCTTGATGTCGTCGGGGTTTGTCGAGCCGTAGATCGTGTCGTTGCCGGCACCGCCGTCGGCGATGATCCGCGGCTGTACGTCGTCCCACGGCGCGGCGGTGAACGTGTCATCGCCCCCTCCGAGGTTGACCCTGAGCGTGACCCTGTTCACCGGGTTCTGCGTGGGCGCGCCGCAGGTGACGACAACCCGCGTGATCCCCCGGCCGCGCAGCCGCCTGCAGCCGGTACCGGCGCGCAACACCTGCCCGCGCGCCACGTAGAACGAAATCAGCCGGCGGTTGTCGGTGCCCGCATTGCCCACGCGGTCGCCGCGCGAGTCGGAGCTGAGCGTGACCACGTTCCCGCTGCGCGAGAGCCTCGCATTCGCTAGCGCAGACGACGGCAGCACCGCAATTACCAGGGCAAGCGCGAGGCCGAGCCCCAGATACGGTGATCGCTGCACGTACACCCATCCAACTGAACGCGGCACCCCCGTCAAGCCAGGCGAGCTAGATCGGGATGAGCGCGAGGATCGCATCAATAAGCCACAGGGCAGCGGCTCCAAGCGCAACCAACCACGCCCCGGTGATCAGCGCGCCGCCCGCGACGATCAGCGGGGTGCGCATGGAGGTGTGCTGCCGGTCGTGTGCATCGAGGCGTTCCGTCGCTTCGTCGAGCGGCTGTGCGTGGCATATGTAGGAACACGCCAGATTCCGGGAGGTTCGGAAGTTCCGCGACTTTGTCACCAGTTTTGGCGCAAAAGCTCAGATGTAGTACATGCCGCGTATCGAGCGACCGCGCCTGTTCGGTGGAGAGCGCGGCCAGGAGGTCAGGTGGGCGCTGAGCGGCTCTGGTCCAGGCGGAAGATCGCCTGGACGATGAACACCGCGCCCGCCGCCATGATGAGCCAGTCCCAGACGCTGAAGCCCTCGTCTATCCCTTCCCCGATGGTCAGGGCGATGATGAGGGTGAAGGCGGCAATCGTCCCCCAATTTCTCACGCGAGAATGCGGCTCGGCCACGACGTCATCCTCCCCTTGATTGATCCGATCGCCCAGCGTTTATAACCCGCCGGGCGGTGGGGGCGCAACTACGGTCGTATCGCCACCGGACCGAAGAGCGTCCTGCCCGGGAGACGTCAGTTTCGCGGTCGGCCCAACGTTCGTTGTCGGCTTGTCCTCTACCGCCGGTTCTCCGGCAGCAAGGTTTCAAATTGCGACGGATACTTTCTGTTCTGGCCATGACGCTGGTGTCGGTGCTGTCTCTCGCGGGGTCCGCGACCGCCGCATCGCAGACGGTTCAAGGGTCCGGTGACATCGACAAGATGGTGGTGAACAACGCCCAGACCGCGCTCAAGGTCAGCCTTTACGGCTTCGGGCCGCCCTGCGACGCCCACTACATGAAGATCGTCCTGCAGTGGGGGACGAAGGCCGGCTATCAGATCGAGAACGGCTGCTACCCCGGCGCGACATGGGCGAAGACCCTGACCTACCTGCCCAACCGGTCGAAGCCCGAGAGCGCCAAGATCGTCAAATGCCCGAAGCTTCGATTCAGCTATTCCGAGGCCAACAAGTCCCATCGGGCCTCCGTGCCCCGCACCTGCCTTCCGAAGGCGGGCAACCGGCTGAAGGTGAGTAGCTCCGGCGACAACTACGGATCGACGACAGGCGGCGAGGCGGGTCCGACGCGATCGCTTCGGCGGGGGTGAGCGGGACCGCCCGCTCGCCGGCACACGACAGAAGCGCCGAGGGCCTACTCCCGCAGCCCCACGGCTTCGAGGGCTTTCTTAGGGTCGAGATACTCGCGGACCCGAATCACCTTGCCACTCTTGAACTCCACGATCCAAGCGATTGCCGATTCGGTTATTACGCCGCTCTCATTGCCGCGTCCCCGGAGGTGACCGATGGCGACGACTCGCTCGCCAAGGTCCCGGATCTCTGTTGGCTCTGACTGGATCTCAGAGAAGGCTTCTTCAAGTTCTTGGATTCCCTTGCGGACGCCTTGGTGCCCCCGATACACGGTGGCTGCCCCGCCGAGCTGAACTTGCAACCAGGGGTGCCACTCGATCTCTGGGTGGAGTTCGTCGAGCATCGCTCCCACGTCGCGGCGGTTGTAGGCGTCCGACACGCGCCGAACGATCTCGACGTTCTCCTGCGACATCGCCTACTCCGCCAGCCCCACGGCTTCGAGGGCCTTGGACTGGTCGCCGGCCCAGAAGAACTGGCGCTTTCCAACTCCGTGCTCGAACTCCGTGACAAGCCCGAAGGGCGTGTCCGCCACGGCACCGCTGCCGGTGCCGTCCAGCCGGAGAGTGCCAAGGACCAGCACGACGCCGTTGTGCTCGGTCGCTCGCGCAATGTCGAATCGCGCTTCTGCGAAGGACTCGCGGATATCCGCCCAGAGCTTGCGCACTTCGGCGTGGCCATGGTAGATGCCCTCCAGCGGCGTGCCGCGTCCAATGTTGTGGTGGACCTCCACGTCCGCCGCGAGGGTTTCGAGCGCGCCGGTGTCGTCGCCGGAGTTCCATTTTTCAAGCGCGCTGACAACGACTTCGACGTTTTCCTGCGACATCGCCCACCCAGTATCGGCCGCTGGCAGGGTCGCGTCCAGGACGGCATTATCGGCTACGACCCTCCGGCGGGGTGAGCGGCCGCCCGGAGCCGGGCGCCGGCCAGGTCACCACCAGGGCAGTCGGCACGGGGCGAGGAACCCGGCCCGACTGCGGCTCGGCCAACGCGGCGGACCGCTCTAGGAGCGGCTGCAGGTGCAGCGCCCGCCGTCGTGGCTGCGGCAGCTTCGGGCGTGGCGCGGTCTGATCCCTTGCTCAGTACGGTTGCGCGTACTCATGACGCTCCTGTCGTCGTGGGTCACGGACCAGGCGGTTCGCGCCGCGCTGGCCCACCTGCTCCGGCGTAGGGGATCACCGCAGGGTTCGCCCAGCGTGCTCGTTCAGCCAGCGGTCAAGCTCGGCCACCGGGACTAGCAGCATCCGGCCGAGCCAAGTAGTCGTCACGAGCGTTTCCTGCGCCCCACCCTTTCAGCCAGGCGTCCAGAGTGTGGCTCAAGCTCTTCAGCTCTTCTGCGGTTGCTTTATGTCCCGCAACCCGGGGAACGTCGCTGTTGAAGGCGGCGGCAGCGGTGTCAGAGGTCTCGTCGTCCAGCCGCGAGACGACGCCGACCAACCGGTTGGTGACGTCGGCCAGGCTGGCGATGCGCTCCTCGAGCTCCACATGGTTCATGCGGGTAAGAAAGCAGCCCAGCTGCGCCCCACCAACACGCCTGCCGCTGACTTGATCGGCGATTCGTATCGGTCGACGCATTGCTCGCGGTGCCCGGCGACCGCACAAAGCGCCCCGAGCAGGATTGATCACGTTCTTGCGCTTCGCCACGCACGCAAGCTTTCCGACCGACACGGACGGCGCGCAGTAGCCCCTTGGGCGTTGTGCGGCCGACTCGCGGGCAGGGTGCGCCACAGTTGCGCCACAGTCGGCACCCCTTCCCCGGCGGTTCTGAGCGGTTCCCCAGCGGTTGATTCGGCTTTGTAGAGCCAGATCCCGCTCTACCATGCCCGCTTCTAGATGTAGTACATCGGCGCCGCCGAGTCGTGCGCCTCGCGCTCCGCCACGTCGGCGATCGTCGTGCCGGCCAGGACGGCTCGGACGGCGTCGGCGGCTTCGGTCCAGATCGGGCCTGAGGCTGCTGCCTCGGCCCCGAGCTCTCCCTCGAGCAGGTCGACGACCTCGAGGAGCGTGACCTCGCTCGGTGGGCGCGCGAAGCTGTAGCCGCCCTTCACCCCGCGCTGTGACTGCAGGATTCCGGCGCGCCGCAGGGTGGCGAAGAGGCCCTCCAGGAACTGGACTGGGATCTCCCTGGCGCGGGCCAGTTCGCCGATCGGGACGGGAGCCGAGTCGCCTCGGCGGGCGAGCTCAGACAACGCTCGGACGGCGTAAGGCGACTTGCTCGTTATCACCAGCACCGAAACTGACTCTACGGTATGAGAATGCGCGCTCTGCGACTCGACCTGTGGCTCCCGCCACTGCTTCTCATGGGCGCGATCTTCTTCTTCTCCCACCAGCCGAGCCTCGACTCGGGCCTCGGCACGATCGACCTGATCGGCCGCAAGCTGATCCACTTCGCGGAGTACGCGCTGCTCACGTTCCTGTGGTGGCGGGCCCTTGTGACCGTGACCACACCGAGCCACGCGGCCCTCATCGCGTTCCTGATCGCCAGCGGCTACGCGGTGACCGACGAGTACCACCAGACGTTCGTGGACGGTCGCCACGGCAGTCCCGTGGACTGGGCGATCGACTCCGCCGGCGCCGCCGCCGCGGCGCTGAAGCTGCGCACCGTCCGTGTCCGGGACCGGGCCCCCGCGTGATGCGCCGGATCCCGATCGAGTCGGCCGGGCCGATCGTGGTCTTCGCGGTCGCGCGCCTCGCCGTGGTGATCGTGGCCCTGGCGGCGGTGGCGGTCGTGGACTTCCCGGACCAGGAGGCGGCGGCGATCGTGCTGGCCGTGTTCGCCGCGTGGTCGACCGCGGTGCTCTTCGTTGCCCGGCGCGACCCCGACCGGGTCGTCAATCCGATGGTGGCCGCCGGCGACTTCGCCCTGCTGCTCGCGCTGGAGCTCGCCGCGCCCGACACGCTCGTGGCCGTCCGCCTGGCCGCCCTCTTCCTGATCGCGGCCCACGCTCACTTCCAGGGTGAGCAGCGCGGCCTGGCGGTCGCTGCGATCGGATCGACGGTCCTGGTGGTGGGATCGATCCTGCGCGGCGACTCGTCAATCGACTCCGGAGTACTGGCCTTCTACGAGGCCGTGTTCGTCCTGTCCGCCCTCGCAACCGCGGTGGTGGTGGGGCTGTTGCGGACGTCCGAGTCTGCATCGCGCCTACGCGCCCGCGGGCTCTCGCGCCGCACGATGCAGGCCGAGAGCGAGGTGCGGCGCAGGGTGGCGGATTCGATCCACGACGGCCCGGTCCAGGAGCTGATCGGGCTCGACATGATCCTCTCGGCCGCGCACAACGCAGCCGAGAACGGGCGTGGCGAGGAGGCGGCCGGTCTCATCGACGAGGCCCGCGAGCTCGGCATGCGCAACCTGCGCGCCCTACGTGACGAGATCGTGGACCTCGGCCCGTACGCGTTCCAGGAGATCAGCTTCGACACCGCGATCGAGAACTGCCTCCCGGTCTGGCGGCGCCGCTACGGCTTCGAGGTGGGTCTGGCGATCGAGCGGATCGACATGCCGCCCGAGATGCGGGGCCACCTGTTCCGGATCGCGCAGGAGGCCGTGGTGAACGCCGGCCGCCACGCCGAGGCGCAGGCGGTGTCGATCTCGCTCAGGACGGTCGGGTCACAGGTGGAGCTGCGGGTGACCGACGACGGGCACGGATTCGACGGAACGGATCCCCTCGGTGCCGGCGAGCCGGGACACCTGGGCCTGGCGAGCATGCGTGAACGCGCGGAGCTGATGGACGGCACGCTCGACATCGAGACGTCGGAGCTCGGGACACGCGTACTGATACTGGCGCCGCTCGGGCTGCCCAGCGGGATCGACTAGATCCAGCCGCGCTCGGTGGCGATCAGGACCGCCTGTGCGCGGTCCACCGCGCCGAGCTTCGCGTACGTGTTGTGGAGGTGCGTGCGGACCGTGCTCGTGGAGAGCTCAAGCTCGTGCGCGATCTGCTTGTAGACCTTGCCCTCGGCGAGGCGCTTCAGCACCTCGACCTCGCGGTTCGAGAGCGGGCACGGGTCGACGTTGCGCTTGGCGTTGCCCGTTCCCTGCGGAAGCTCGTACATCACCGAGCGAAGCTGCTCGGTCGTGAGGCCGCAGGCGCGCGCCGCCTGAAGAAGCTGCTTGGGGTTCACGGCCTGGGCGTGCCCGTAATGGGCGAGCATGTCGGCCAGGCGCACCAGGGCGGCCTCGCCCTCCGCGTCGTCCGCGTGGTGGCGCTCGATGGCCGTGGCCAGCCGGTTCGGCAGCGCCCAGCGGCGAGCGAGCACGCCTCCGACGAGAGCGTGGTCCACTCCCAGCTCGAGACGCTCCTTGTGGAGACGCTCCTCGGGGGTGCGAGCAGCGCCGTGGATCTGCGACGGGTAGCCCGGGTAGGCGTGAGTAAGGACGAGCTTGCCGACATCGTGCAGCAGCGCGGTGACGAGGAGCTGGTCGCGATCCTCGTACTCCATCTCGCGCGCGAGGCGGTCGGCGGCTGCCTGGGTGGCGACGGCGTGGAGCCGGAAGCGCTCCGGCATCAGGTCCCAACCGGGGGTGCGCTCGAAGAAATCGAAGGTGGCGGTGCGAGCGGCGAGGGTCTCGACGCCCTCGGGCGTGAGCACCTCAACGGCCTCCGGGATGCTGGCGAGCTTGCCCTTCTTGCGCTGCGCCGTGCGGTTGGCGATCCGGAGCACCGTGATCACGAGCGCGACGTCTGACTCGACGGCCTGAACGACCTCGCCCACCGAGGAGCGATCCTCGCGGACGACCCTCAGAACGCGGTTGCGCGACTCGGCAAGAGCGGGGAACGCCTCGAGCGCCTCGAACGCGGCGGTGAGCCTGCGCCCATGGCCCTCGTTGTGGCGCGCCGCGGCCGAATCCTGGCCGGTGGCCTGCTTGATGGAGGGTGCGGCTTCCACAGTCAATCGGGGTATCGGCAGGGGTGGACGAAAGGTTGAGGCCTTTCGTTTATGTGCGCTCAGAATCCGCTCTCTGTAGCGCTTTGTCGAGGCGTGCCATAGTCTCGTCTCGGCCGAGCGCGGCAACCGATTCGAAGATGCCGGGGGACACCGTTGTCCCCGTTAAGGCCACACGAATCGGCTGGAAGACCTCTTTGGGCTTCACGCCGAGCTCGTCGACGCGCCCGCGAAGCACGGCCTCGACCGTCTCGAGCTTCCATTCGCTCACGTTCGCGAGATCGTCGCGCACGGCGCGTAGGTGCGGCGATCCGCCCCACTGACGCCAGGCCTTCTCCTCGTACTCGCTGGGTGCCTCGATGAGGGGGCCGGCGAGGTCCCAGAAGTCCGCCAGCGTCTGCATCTTCTCGCGCGAGATCTCGACGATCTCGACCGGGATATCGTCGCGGCGGTAGAACTCCTGGAGCCGGCGATGCAGATCCTCGAGCGGCAGCTCGCGCATGTAGCGGCCGTTCATCCAGCGCAGCTTCTGCTCGTCGAAGACGGCGGGGTTCTTCGAGACGCGCTCGAGGGCGAAGCGCTCCACCAGCTCGTCGGTGGTCATCAGGGTGGTCGTCTCGTCATAGCCCCAGCCGAGCAGAGCGATGTAGTTGCGGACCGCCTCTGGCAGATACCCGTCCTCGCGCACCTGCTGCACCGACGCCGCGCCGTGGCGCTTCGACAGCTTCTTGCCATCCGGGCCGTGCAGCAGGGGGATGTGCGCGTACACCGGCGGCTCCTCGCCGAGTCCGCGCAGGATCATCAGCTGGCGCGGCGTGTTCGATACGTGGTCCTGCCCGCGCACCACATGCGTGATGCCCATGTCGCGGTCGTCGACCGCCACCGCCAGGTTGTAGAGCGGGCTGCCGTCGGAGCGCTGGATCACGAAGTCCTTGATGGCGGAGTACGGGTTGGTCACGTCGCCGAGCACCACGTCGTGGAAGCTGATCTCCCCCTCCTCCGGCACGCGGAAGCGGACGGCGCCCTCATCCTCGTAGGCGTGGCCCGACTCGAGCAGTTGCTCGACGGCCTCCTTGTGACGGTCACGACGCTCCCACTGCGAGATCGGTCCCTCGTCCCAGTCGAGCTCGAGCCAGCGCAGCGCGTCGAGGATCTGCTCCACGTTCTCCGGCGTGGAGCGCTCGCGGTCGGTGTCCTCGATGCGCAGCACGAACTGGCCGCCCGATCCGCGCGCGAGGAGCCAGTTGTACAGTGCCGTCCTCGCGCCGCCGATGTGCAGCACGCCTGTTGGAGAAGGCGCGAAACGTACCCTCATCGGCAGCGATGCTAGTTGGAGCACACGTATCTACGGCAGGCGGCCTCGTGCAGGCGCACGAGCGTGCCGTCGAGCGCGGCTGCGAGGCGATGCAGGTGTTCAACCAGTCCCCGCGCATGTGGCGCCCCACGCGCTGGAAGCCGGACGACGTGGCGGAGTTCCTGTCGCTCCGCAGGGAGAGTCCGGTCAAGTCGGTGATGATCCACGCGGTCTACCTGATCAATCCGGCGACCAAGGACCGGGAGATGAGGAAAAAGTCGGCCAACTCGCTGATCCACGCCCTGCGCATGGGCGACGAGATCAAGGCCGACGGCGTGGTCCTCCACCCCGGCTCGACCGTGGGCGAGCCGCGCGACGAGGCGCTGCCGCGCGTGGGCGAGATGCTGAAGCATGTGCTCGCGGAATCCGACTCCTGCCGGCTCCTGCTGGAGAACACGGCGGGCGCTGGGAACACCCTCGGCCGCTCGTTCGAGGAGCTCCGCGAGTTCATCGACCTCGCGGGCGGCGAGAAGCGGCTGGGCGTCTGCTTGGACTCCTGCCACATGTTCGCCTCCGGCTTCGACATCAGGACGCCCGACAAGCTCGACGACGTCGTCGAGGAATTCAAGAAGACCGTCGGCATCCGCCGCCTCAGGTGTCTTCACGTGAACGACTCGCTCGCCCCACTCGCCTCGAACCGCGACCGCCACGCCCCGCCTGGCGACGGCGAGATCGGCCCGCGCGGCTGCGCCGCCTTCCTCTCAGAGCCGCGCTTCGAGAAGCTGCCGGCGCTCTTCGAGGGCCCGGGCGTGGACGGCCACGCCCCCGAGAAGGTCGATGTGGACACGATGAAGAAGCTGCGGAAGCGCGGCATGCGTGCGCGGAAGCGGCGGAGCTAGCCGGCCAGTCGAGCGGGGACGCTGATCACGCGGTCGACGACCGTGCCCTCGAGGTGCTCGAAGACGTTCGCCCCGGCGGACGCCCGGTCGGTGACCCGGAAGATCGGGACCTGGGCGGGTGTGATGTCACCGTGGCGGTCGATCCGGAAATCGCCCAGGTAACGGTCCGTCACACGTGTGTCGCGGAGCTGCTCCAGCACAGAGCGGCGAGTCCCGTCCGAGCGAGCGATCGCGTCGAGCAGCACGTCCGCCGCCTGCGCGGCGGGCAGCAAGCCTTGAACGGGTGCCTCCAGGGCCCCGAAGTCGCTGGCGAAGCGCCGGCCCGCGGGGCTGTCGAGCCGGGCGTCGGGCGGGGCGTCGATGCCGCTCACGTACAGCCCGTGCGCGGCCGTTCCGATGGAGTCGAGGAGATCGGGGATCGGGGCGATGACCTCGGTCGTCATGATCGGAACGTCGCTGCCCAGGCGCTCATGCAGCGCCTGGATGACCCTGTCCCCGCCCGAGTACAGCTCGGCGGCGGCGAACACGCCCTGCGCGCCGGAGGCCGCGACCTTGGCAGCGAGCGGCGTCGTGGCTGCGCGCCTCCGGGTTGAACCCGGCCGACCCTACGACCTCGATTCCGAGCCGCGTTGCCGCGCGCGCGAACGGGTCGGAATGTTCGCGCTTCATCCAGTCCGACGATCGATCCCACACGGCGTAGACGCGCTTCAACCCGAGCTCCCTCGCGAACATGGCCTGCGCGATCCCCAGGAGGTCCTCGCGCGGCGCGAGGCGCGCGAAGCTGCGTACTCCCGTCGGGTAGTAGACGCCCGGCTCCTCCTCCTTGCCGAGCCCGCCCGCCTCAACGAGACGGCCGCCGCGGGTCAGCCCGGGGTGGGTGCTCATCGGGCTCACCATCGCCAGCGGGCCATCCGGGGCGCGGTTCAGAATTGGGATCTGGACCGAGCCGCAGTACGAGGACCACGGTCCGATGACCCCGACGAGCTTCGTTGCATGGGCAAAGGCGGTGGCGTTCGAGGCGCACTTCCTGAACTCGAAGCCGCCGGTCTGCGGGGTGGAGACGTCACACGACTGGTAGCCGACGGTGTACTCGCCGGCACGGAAGTCGCGCCGTTCGAGCGCTACGCGGATCGCGTTCTCGAGCGCCCGCGGGTCCGCGCTGCCCGGCCCTTGGAGCGGCAGGTCCGACGCCAGCAGAACGTCTGGGTTCTCCGTCCGCGCAACCACCTGCCCGCAGGTGGACGCTGTAAGGGCGCCGTCGGTCGTGCCGCCTGCGACGCTCACCCACGCCGCGTCCGCGCCGGCGGCGAGCGCCTGCGGCGCGCCGATCGCGGTCCTCGCCGTGACTCGGTTCGTCCGCGGATTTATCCGCGAGACCAGGCCGTCCGCGTAGTTCGCGGTCCAGAGCGCTCCCTCCCCGAATGAAACGAAGCTGACGCCCACTCCGACGTCGATCGTCCTCCACCTCGGCGGCCGCCCGGGCTCGATCCTCCAGACGAGGCCCTGGTCGCTCGTCGCGACCCACACCGAGCCCGCGCCGACCGCCACACCGCGCGCCCCGTCGGCGCCTATCGGAATTGTCCGCGTGACCTTGTTCGTCCGCGGGTCGATCCTCGATACGCCTTCCTCTGCCGAGCCGAGGAACCAGACTCCCTCGTCGCCGGCCGCAATCGTAAAGGCGTCGAGGTCCGTCTTGATCGTCGCCTCGAGCCGGCCGCTCTCGGGGTCGATGCGGGACACGCTGCCGTCGGGATTCGCGGCCCAGACGGCGCCCGCGCCGACGGCGATCCGGGGCGCGCCCGCGACAGGGAATACCCCGGTGTCGCCGCGAAGCCGCACCGTTTGCGTCACCCGGCCCGAATCCGGGTCGAGGCGCGAGAGGCTGACCGTCGCGTTCGAGGCCTCGCCGCCCCCGCCGCCGGCCTTACCGATCCAGATCGCGCCCTCGCCGACGGCCAGCTCGCTCGGGACGCCGTCCGTCTTGAACCTTTTCGTGACCTTCCTCGTCCTCGGATCGATGCGCGAGACCGTCTGGCGCTCGTTGTCGAGCACCCAGACCCCTCCCTCGCCCACCGCCACGTTCCCGGGGATCTCGCGGGACTCGACGAAGGACGTGACCTTGCCACTCGTCGCATCGATTGCCGCGACACCATTCCCGAGCGGCTCGTCGCCCGCATCGTCGCCGCCGGTGACGGCGAGGATCGCGAGCGTGACGGCCGCGACCAGTACGACGCCGCCCGCAGCCAGGATCGCGGGCGCGCGCCGAGGGAGCACGCCCGGGACGAGCGGGCGGCGCACCGCTGTCGGCGTCCGGAGGCCGAGCGCCTTGGCGGCCGCGTCGATCAGCTCGCCGCAGCTCGCGTAGCGGTCCTCCCGGTCCTTGGCGAGCGCCTTGCCGAGCACCGGGTCCGAGCCGCGGGTGGCCCCGAAGCGGCGCCGGCTGCTCCTGCATGTGCGCCCACATCGTCTCCGCCTCGGTATCGCGCCGGAACGGCGGCTTGCCGGCCAGGCACTCGTACAGCACGCAGGCGAGCGCATAGCAGTCCGTCCGAGCGTCCACCGGGTCGCCGCGGATCTGCTCGGGCGCCAGGTAGTCGAGCGTCCCAACCATCCTGCCGGTGTCGGTCGACGTCCCCCCGAGCTGCTTGGTGATGCCGAAGTCGGTCAGGTAGACGTGGCCGTCCTGGTCGAGGAGCACGTTGGCGGGCTTGACGTCGCGGTGGACGAGCGCGCGCCTGTGGGCGGCGTCGAGGGCGCTGGCTACCTGACCGAGGATGGCGAGCGTCCGCTCCGGCGAGAGCTTGCCCTCCCGATCGAGCGACAGTGCGGAGGTCGCTGCCCTCGACGTAACGCATGGCGAGGTAGAGCTGCCCGTCGTGCTCGCCCGCCTCGTAGATCGGGATGACGTTGGGGTGGTCGAGCGACGCCGCCAGCCGCGGCTCCCGCAGGAAGCGACTCGCGGAAGTGCTCGTTCTCGGCCAGCTCGGGCGCGATCAGCTTGAGCGCGACGGGACGCTCGAGCGACAGGTCCGTCGCCCGGTAGACGACACCCATCCCGCCGCGGCCGACCAGCTCTTCGATCCGGTACCCGGCGAAGGTGGTGCCACGAGTAAACGCTGCCTTCATGGTTGCTCCGGAGGGGTTGGAGGCGACCGTACCATTGGTTTGGCTGGCCGGACAGCAAACGAGGGGCGGCGCCCGCGGCGCCGCCCCTCGTGAGCGTGGTTACTAGGCGATGCCGTGGCCGCGCTTACGGCCCGTGAGGAGCAGCGCCGCCCCACCGGCGATGCTGAAGAGGGCCAGCATCCCGGCCGCGCCGATTCCGGCGTCGCCCCAGTCGAAGCCGCTCGAGGGCACATCGCGCGCCTCGACGACGGGGATCTGCACCGGAGGCAGGTTCCGCGCGGCGTCGACCGCGTCGGGCGAGCCGTAGTCCCGGTTGAGGACGTACTCATCGCGACCGGCCGGCTGCTGCGCGGCGTCGAGCGCGTCGGGCGAGCCGTAGTCGCGGTTGAGGACGTACTCATCGCGACCGGCCGCCTGCTGCGCGGCGTCGAGCGCGTCGGGCGAGCCATAGTCGCGGTTGAGCACATACGCACCGCGAGACGGCGGAGCGGGCTGGTAGCTGCTGCGCCACCCGGTGTCGGCGGCCGCCTTGGAAGCGCCATCGCTCTGGGCGGTCGAGTGAAGCTCCTCGAACGTCGCGGCAGAAGCCGGCGCGGCGCACACCGCGACGAGCGCCGCGGTGGTGAGAATGTGGCTGAGTCGAAGCATGTCGCCTCCTTGTCGGCGGCCGCCTGGTGCGGCCGGGTCGACGATCACCTTCGAGGTCGGCGGTTACAGCACGGGAACGGCTCGGTAACAGCAGGTAAACGCGCCTAGCTGCGCGTGGCTCCGGTCAGCGACCACCTGAAGCGGGTGCGCGTCTCGGCCGGCGCGAGCCCACCCGGTCTGGCTCCCCGCCGGACGAACACGGTGGGAGCGGGCGGCTTCTCCGCCAGCTCGCCTCGCAGGCGCCCGAGTCCCTCGTTGCGCCAGCGGTCGGACATGCCGACCACCAGTAGCCCGGCGCCTTCGGCGAGGTCGACGATCCCTCGCCGCCCGGGGTCGCCGAGCAGGGGCTCGGCGCCGATTCCGGCGATGCGCTGCACGATGAGCGATGCGTCGGCGAGCAGGCGGCTCGCGTCGCGCCCGTCCTCGTCGGATCCCATGCCGATCAGCCGAAGCGGAGCGTCCCTGGCGCGAGCGACCCAGGCTCCGAGCGCAAGCGCCGCCCAGTCGTGGCCGCCGGCGCCGAAGGGCACGACCACCGGCCCCTCGCGTACGGATCCCCCCGCCTGCACCAGCAGGGCGACGTCGCACGGCGCGCGCTCGAGCACCACCACTGTCTCCGGGTCGAGCTCCGCGCCCTGGCAATCGGTCACCAGCAGGTCGACGCCCTCCTGCTCGGCGAGCCGAGTGATGTCCGCACCTCGGGTAGGCGACGAGAACGCTGCAGTCCTGGCGGCGATGCCCCGCTCAAGGAGCTCCTCCCTGTGCCGTGCGAGCGCGGCCGTCGCGCCCTGGAGTTCGCCCCCCTCCACGACCGCGGCCACGATCAGCTCGTGTACGGGATCGGCCGCCGCCAGCGACCTCGCCATCTCGATCAGGTCGCCGAGCGCATCCATTGCACTGGGGGCGACGAGGACCGCAAGGTCGGCCGTGGCCGCGCGCCTGAGCGGCTCCTGGTCCCTCGCCGCCAGATCAAGGCTCGGGTCCTGGCGCAGGATCGCCTGCTCGAGCTGCCTGAGCTGCTCGCTCGGCTCCAGACCAAGCTGCTCCGAGAGCTCACCTCGCGCCACGCGGTAGGCCTCAAGGGCCTCGGCCTGACGTGCCGAGCGGTAGAGGGCGAGCATCAGCTGGTAGCGCAGGCGCTCCTGGAGCGGGTGCCGTCCGACCAGCGCCTCGAGCTCGCCGACGAGCTCGGCGTGATGTCCGAGCGCCAGGTCGGCGTCGATTCGCTGCACAAGCACCGCGAGGCGCAACTCCTCGAGACGCGCGATCTCGGGTTGGGCAAATCCCTCGTAGGCGAGATCGGCGAGCGCGGGCCCGCGCCACAGGCCGAGCGCCTCCCTCAGCTTGTCCGCTGCGCGCTGCGAAGGAGCGCCGGCGGCCTCGGCCGCGAGTCGCTCGAAACGCGCCACGTCGGACTCGTGCGGTTCGAGGTGAAGCACGTAGCCGCCTGGACCCGTGGTAACGCGTCCGGAGTCGAGCACCTTGCGCAGCCTCGAGACCTGGACCTGGATGTTCTTCGCAGCCGTCGCCGGCGGCGTGCCGCCCCAGATCTCATCGATGAGCTGGTCGATCGTGACGAGCTCGTTCGCGTGCATCAGTAGGACCGCCAGCACGGAGCGCTGCTTGACGCCGCCGAGCGCCAACGACCGGTTGTCCTCGAACACCTCGACCGGGCCAAGGAGCCGGAAATCCATGGCCGCTGGCTAGAGGTTGTCGCGGAGGTCGAACGCCTCGTCGGCGTCCGCCGCCATCGGCTTCGTGAAGAAGCCGGGGTTCACGCAGTCGAACGCCTCCGTGTAGCCGTCGTAGGCGCGCTCCACTGAGGAGCGGCACTGCGGGAGGGGCATGCCGGTCATCTTCACTCCGCCGAAGCCGTGGCGGGTGCGCTCGGCCTGGTCGAACATCTCGCGGTCGATCTCGCCGCGGAAGACCTTGTTCATGCAGCCCATGAAGCGGCGGCCGGTGGCCTCGTCGTCGTAGAGGTAGAGGAACTGGCAGCCGGATGCGATGCACCCCGACGGGTGAACGACGCGATCGCAGAACGAGCAGCACTGCCGGCACTCGTGGAGCTCCGGAGCGATGCGTGTTGGAACGGATGGCACCTGGTCAGTGTAGACCGGCCGGGGCGCTAAGCAACCAGGCGCGAGGCGCCTGTCAGGCCCGCGAGCTCCGCTCGGCATGCGCCGTCGGCGGACACGCGCCAGTCGGGTCCGAGGAGCAGGCGCCGCTCGCCCACCGCGAGCAGCAGCTCGTGGTCGCCGCGGTGGTGGCTGACCACTTCCTTCAGGTCCTCGAGAAAGCCCTCCGAGACCCCGGCCGACACGTGGATCGTCAACCGCTGCACCACGGGCTCCTGGGGCACCAGCTCGGCGGCCTTCAGGACCTCCTCGGCGCTCGGCTCGAAGGCCTCGACCTCCTGGGCGACGAGCTTGGTCTCGCCCTCTTCCTTGTGGTCCACGCGGCCGCGCACGATCACGATCTTGTCCACGTCGACCTTGTCGGCGTTCGCGGCATATGCCGAGTTGAAGACGAGCAGCTCCACCTGGCCCTCGAGGTCGTCGAGGGTGGCGAACATCATCGGGTCGCCCTTCTTCGTCCTGATCCGCTTGCACTCGGCGATCATTCCGCCGACGGTGACCCACTCGCCGTCCTTCTTCGCGGCCAGCTCCGTGAGCGAGCAGTCCACCCGCGCCCGCAGCGCCGGCCGCACCTCCTTGATGGGGTGGCTCGACAGGAACAGGCCGAGCGTCTCCTTCTCCCACTCGTTCAGCTGCTTGCGGTCATCCGGCAGCGGAACGATCGGCGGATCGTGGTGCGCCGCGGCGTCCTCGGTGCCGCCGCCGTCGAGGTCGAAGAACGACGACTGTCCGCTGCGTGCGTCGTCCTGCGCCTGCTGGCCGGCGGCCTGCGCGCGCGGAAGCGCGTCCATCATGCCGGTGCGCGTACCGGATAGGGAGTCGAAGGCGCCGCACTTCACGAGCGAGTCGCTCGCCTTCTTGTTCACGGCCTGGCAGTCCACGCGCCGGCAGAAGTCCCAGACCGAGTTGAACGGCCCCTCCTCCTCGCGCGCCTGGATGATCGCCTCGACGGCCTGGTAGCCGAGCCCCTTCACCGCGTCGAGCCCGAAGCGGATGTTGCCCTCCACCACCTTGAAGTCGTGGCCCGACTGGTTCACGTCGGGCGGCAGCACATCGATCCCCATGTCCTCGCACTTCGCCACGAAGAAGGGCACCTTGTCCTTCGTGGACATCACCGAGGAGATCAGGGCGGCCATGTACTCGGCCGGGTAGTTGGCCTTCAGCCAGGCGGTGCGATAGCTGATCAGCCCGTAACACGCGGCGTGGGATTTGTTGAACGAGTAGTCCGCCGCCGCCTCGTTCGTGGACCACAGCTCCTGGATCACGCTCTCGTCCGAGCCGCTCGCGCGGGCACCCTCGAAGAAGCGGTCCCTCAGGGCGGCCATCTTGTCGCGCAGCTTCTTGCCGATCGCCTTGCGAAGGTCGTCGGCCTCGGGACCTGAGAAGCCGGCGATCTCCTTGGCGATCCGCATCGACTGTTCCTGGTAGAGGATCACGCCGTTCGTCGAGTCCGTGATCGGCCGCAGTCGCTCGTCGATGTACGTGATCGCCTCGGGGTTGCGCTTGTTGCGCGCGTACGTGTCGATGTAGCGCATGGCGCCCGGGCGGTACAGCGCGTTGAGCGCCACGAGGTCCTCGAACTCGGTCGGGCGCACCTTCTTGAGCGCCTCCCGCATCCCCTCAGACTCGAACTGGAACACGCCGACCGAGTCGCCGCGCTGGAGCATCTCGTAGGTCTTCAGGTCGTCGAGTGGCAGCGCCGTCATGTCCGGCCTGGCCCCACTCGACTGCTCGATGATGTCGAGCGCAGCCTCGATCACGTCGAGGTTTCGCAGCCCGAGGAAGTCCATCTTCAGCAGGCCGATCTCCTCGATCGGCTTCATCGAGTACTGCGTGACCGTGCGGTAGGAGCGCTCCCCGTTCTCCCCTCCCCCGGTCCGGTCCTCGGCGAGCTGGAGCGGCACGATGTCGGTGAGCGGCCTGTCCGCGATCACCACGGCCGCCGCGTGGATCGAGGAGTTGCGCACGATCCCCTCGAGCCCCTTGGCGGTGTCGATGATCCGGTGGACCTCGGGGTCGGTGTCGTAGAGCCGCCGAAGGTCGTCCTCCTCGGCGAGGTACTGGTCGAAGCTCTTCGACCGGCCCATCACCGGCTCCGGGATCAGCTTCGCGACGCGGTCGCCCGCGCCGTAGTCCATCCCGAGCACACGCGCGGCGTCGCGCGTGGCCGCGCGCGGGAACATGCGGCCGAAGGTGATGATCTGCGCGACCGACTCGCGGCCGTACTTCTCCGCCACGTACTGGATAACGCGCTCGCGACCCTTCACCGAGAAGTCGATGTCGATGTCCGGCATGGAGATCCGCTCGGCGTTGAGGAAGCGCTCGAACAGCAGGTCGTACTCGAGCGGATCGACGTCGGTGATCCTCAGCGCGTACGAGACGATCGAGCCAGCCGCCGAGCCTCGGCCCGGGCCGACCGCGATCCCGTTGTCCTTCGCGAACTTGACGAAGTCCCAGACGATCAGGAAGTAGGCCGAGAAGCCCATCTTCTCGATCACGCCCAGCTCCATCTCGAGCCGTTCGAGGGCGGCTGCGGGTGGCGGGTCGCCGTAGCGCTCGCGCAGACCCTCCTGGGCCAGCCGGCGCAGGTAAGCCTCCTGCTCCTCGCCCTCGGGGGCCGGGAAGCGCGGGATCAGCATCTTCCCGAGCTCGATCTCCACCTCGCAGCGCTCGGCGATCTCGAGGGTCGTGGCCACGGACTCCGGCCAGTCGCCGAACTCGGTCGCCATCTCGGCCGAGTCCTTCAAATAGAACTCGTTCGTGTCGAAGGACAGCTTCGGCTCGCTCAGCGTGCTCTTCGTCTGCACGCACAGGAGCGCCTTGTGGTTGTCGTAGTCCTCGCGGCGCAAATAGTGCACGTCGCCGGTGGCCACGAGCGGCCGGCCGACCTCCTTCGCCACGCGCACGATGCCCTCGTTGGCCTTGTCCTGATCCGCGATCCCGTTCTTCTGGACCTCGAAGTAGACGTTCTCGTTGCCGAACACCTGAAGCAGCTGGTCTGCGTGCTGGCGGGCCTCGTGCGGGATGTCGTCGACGATCCGCCGGCAGAAGCGAGATTGCAGGCAGCCGGTGAGCGCGATGACTCCCTCCGAGTAGCGCGACAGCAGGTCGAGGTCGACGTTCGCCTTTCCGCGCTTGTAGCCCTCGAGGTAGCCCGCGGAGCTGAGCTTTACGAGGTTGCGAAAGCCGGCGTCGCTAGAGGCGAGCAGAGTGAGGTGGTTGCGCTCGTACTTGAGGGCGGTGGAGGCGAGATCGTCGACGAAATAGGCCTCGAGGCCGAGGATCGGCTTGATTCCGTGCTTCTTACAGGCCTTGTAGTGCTCGATCGCCCCGTTCATCACCCCGTGGTCGGTCAGGCCGAGCGCGGGCTGGCCGAGCGAGGCGGCGCGCTCGGCAAGCGCATCGATCGGGCAGGCGCCGTCGAGGACCGAGTACTCGGAGTGGACGTGGAGATGGGCGAAGCTCATCCGGGACAACCGATCCTAAGCACGGATTCGGACGCCGCGGATCGGCATTCCCGCAAATTCGGGGGACCCGAATCAGCGGCGCTTCGGCCCGACCCACACCCTGTCAGCTGTCGCTCGAGGATGCCCTTGCCGCGAGCACGCCGGCGGCGAGCACCGCAACGACGGTCGCTGCTGCGCCGATCTTCACCCTGTTGTCCCTCAGGTCGCGCTTCAACTCGCGCGTGAGCACCTGCCACACGAACCGGCCGAGCACCGCGTAAGCCCTGGTCGTCATCCGGACTCCTTTCCCCGGTTGCGTACGTTGTAAGCCATTCTCGACTGCAGCGACCAGAGCTCGATGAAGCCCGGGCTGGCCTGCTGCGAGAAGAGCCCGCCGGACTCGCCGAAGCCGGCGAGATCCGCGTCGTAGAGCGAGTTGGGCGAGCGGCGCGCCACCGGCCGGGCGCTGCCCTTATAGAGCCGCATCGTGATCTCACCGGTGACCTGCTCGTTCACCGCGTCCATCAGCGCGTTCAGGTCCGACAGGAGCGGCTCGTACCAGAGGCCGGCGTACACGAGGTAGGCCCAGTGGTCGTCGAGATGCGGCTTGAAGTTGTTCTGATGGATCGTGCCGACGAGCTTCTCGAGCTCCTTGTGCGCCGGGAGGATGATCGCGGCGGCCGGCACCTCGTACAGGTCGCGGACCTTCAGGCCGACGATCCGGTCCTCGATGTGGTCCACGATGCCCACGCCGTGCCGGGCGCCGATCTCGCCTGCCCGCTCCAGCAGGTCCACGAGCCCGAGCTGCTCGCCGTCGAGCGACACCGGGACGCCGCGCTCGAAACCCACCGTCACGTCCTGGGGCTCGTCCGGCGCCTCCTCGGGACGAGTGACGAGCTGAAAGACGTCGTCGCGCGGCGGCTCCTCGAGATCTTCGATCGGGCCACCCTCCGATGAGCGTCCCCAGAGGTTGTCGTCGATCGAGTAGGGCGGCGTCTCCGTCCCACCCTTCACCGGGATGCCGTGCTCGCGCGCGTACGCGATCTCCTCCTCGCGGCCCATCTGCCAGCCGCGCACCGGCGCGATGATCTTCATGTTCGGGTCGAGGGCGATCACGGTCGACTCGATCCGGACCTGGTCGTTGCCCTTGCCGGTGCAGCCGTGGGCGATCGTGTCGCAGCCCGTCTTCTGGGCGTACTCGACCGCGAGCTTCGCGATCAGCGGCCTGCCCAGCGCGGTGAACAGCGGATAGCCGCCGCCGTAGAGCGCGTTCGCCTTGATGGCCGGCGCCACGTAGTCGCGGGCGAACTCCTCGCGCGCGTCCACCACGTGGCAGTCGAGCGCGCCGAGCTGGAGCGCCTTGCCCTTCACCACGTCGTAGTCCTCGCCGGGCTGCCCAAGGTTGACCGTGAGCGCGACAACCTCGGCCTCGTACTCGTCCTGGATCCACTTGAGCATCACGCTGGTGTCGAGGCCGCCGGAGTAGAGGAGGAGGACGCGCCCGACCTCGCCCGGCTCGGCCTCGTAGGAGGCCGTCTTGATCAGCGTGTGGCGGTCTTCAGCCATCGCGCGCGCACCCTAGTGAAGCGCTGCGCCGAGCCGGCGCACGGCCTCGTCCACCTCTTGCTCGGACACGGTGAGTGGGGGCAGCATGCGAATCGTCTCCGGGCCGGTGGCATGCACCACGAGGCGCTGCTCGAGGAGCAGGCGCCGCGCCACGTCCGGGGCGTCGGGCAGGTCGAAGCCGATCATCAGGCCGAGTCCGCGCGGCTCGAGGCCGCAGCTCGCGCAGGCCGGCGGCCAGCTGCTGGCCGCGGTCGCTCACGGTCCCCAGGAAGCCGGGTTCGGTGAGCACGTCGAGCACCGCATTCGCGGCGGCGGCGATCACGGGGCCACCCGCGAAGGTCGAGCCGTGGTCGCCGGGCTCGAGCACCTCGGCGGCGTCCGGGTTCGCGACGCATGCGCCGATCGGCAGCCCGCCGCCGAGACCCTTCGCCAAGGTCATCACGTCCGGCGCGACGCCGAGCTGCTCGTGCGCCCAGAGCGTGCCGGTGCGGCCGTTGCCGCACTGGATCTCGTCGAAGATCAGCAGGGCGCCGTGCTGATCGCAGGCCTCGCGCGCGGCGTGCAGCAGCTCGGGCTCGAGCGGGTGGATCCCCGACTCGCCCTGGATCGGCTCGAGGAGGACCGCGGCGGTGCCCTCCCCCACGGCGGCTCGGAGAGCGTCGACGTCGTTGCGCGGCACCACACGGAAGCCGGGCACGAGCGGCGCGAACGGCGCCTGCTTCGACTCCTGGGGCGTGGCCGAGAGAGCGCCCATCGTGCGCCCGTGGAAGCCGCCCTCCATCACCACGAACTCGCCGCCCGTGCGCCGCTTGCGTGCGAGCTTGAGCGCGCACTCGATCGCCTCTGCGCCGGAGTTGCAGAGGAACACGCGGCCGCCGAGCGAGAGGTCGGCGAGCCGCTTCGCGAGGCGCATCCCGGGTTCGGTGTAGAAGAGGTTGCCCACGTGCATCAGCCGCCCCGCCTGGTCGCGCACGGCCTCGACCACGCGCGGGTGGCAGTGCCCGAGCTGCGCCACCGAGATGCCCGTGAGGAAGTCGAGGTACTCGTTGCCCTCGTCGTCCCAGAGCCGCGTGCCCTCGCCGCGCACGAACTCCACCGGGTTGCGCGCGTAGGTGTTCATGAGCGCGTCGCGCTCGAGCTGCTGGAGCTCCGCTAGGGCCACAGCTTGGTGCCGCTTCCCTCGTCGGTGAACAGCTCGAGCAGGAGCGAGTGCGCTTGGCGGCCGTCGAGGATGTGGGCGTTCCCCACGCCTGACTCGAGCGCGTGCACCGCGGCCTCGAGCTTCGGGCGCATGCCGCCGCTCACCTCCGGCAGCTTCTCGCGCACCTCCTGCGCCGTGGCCTCCGAGATGCGGCTGCCCGGGTCGTCCGGGTCCGCGCGCCAGCCCTCAACGTCGGTGAGGAACACGACCTTGAACGCGCCGAGTGCCGCCGCCACGGCCGCGGCCGCGGCATCCGCGTTCACGTTGTACGAGCGGCCCTCGGTGTCCGCCCCCACGGAGGCCACCACGGGGATGTAGTCCTCGGCGATGTGCAGCAGCACGTCCACGTCCACCGTCTCGATGTCGCCAACGAAGCCGATGTCCGTCTCGCCGCCGGCCAGCCGCTTCCTGACGGTGAACAGGCGGCCGTCGTCGCCGCAGAGGCCGACCGCCGGCTGACCGTGGCGGTTGATGCCGAGCACGATGTCCTTGTTCTGCTTGCCGACCAGCACCATCTTCGCGACCTCGACGGTGGCCTCGTCGGACACGCGCAGGCCGTCCACGAAGCGCACCTCCATCCCAAGCCGCTCCATGTACGCGGTGATGTCGGGACCGCCGCCGTGCACGACCACGGGGTTCATGCCGACGTACTTGAGGAGCACCACGTCACGCGCGAACTCCTCCTTCAGCTCAGGGTCGACCATGGCGGCGCCCCCGTACTTGATGACGACCGTCTGACCGTGGAACTCCCGGATGTACGGAAGCGCCTCGAGGAGCGTTGCGACATCTCTCATGAGGTGTAGTCCGCGTTGTAGTTGACGTATTCGGGGCTGAGGTCGCTGAAGAAGACCTCGGTCTGGCCGCCCTCGCCGGGCATCGTGAGGACGTACTCGATCTCGCGACCGCTCACCAGCTCCGCCGGCGCGGGCTCGATCACGTCGCCGGCGGACACCACCTGGTGCCCCTCGATCTCGAGGTCCGCCACGAACGGCTCGCCGGGCGGCCACACCTGTCCGGCCGCCTGAAGGATGCGCCCGAAGTTGGGGTCGCCGCCGTGGAGAGCCGTCTTCACGAGCGGGGAGTTCGCGATCGAGCGCGCCACCGTTTCCACCGCGTCCGGGCGGCCGCTCACCACCACGCGGGCCACGCGCCGGGCGCCCTCGCCGTCGTGCACGATCTCGATGGCGAGCTGGCGCAGCAGGGCGTCGAGCGCCTCGCCGAGCGCCAGCTCGTCCGGCGACTCGGGCTCGATCCGGACGCCGGACGCGCCGCTGGCAAGCGCCACCACGGTGTCGCTCGTCGAGAGCTGGCCATCCACGCTGATGCGGTCGAAAGAGCGCTGCACGCACACGCCGGTGAGCAGGTCAAGCGTTTGCTGCTCGAGCGCGGCGTCGGTCTGGATGAAGCAGAACATCGTCGCGTAGCGCGGCGAGATCATCCCGGCCCCCTTGGCCTGCGCGGCGAGCCGGATGCTCCCGGACGCGAGCTTCACCTCGAGGCAGGCGCGCTTGGGGGCGGCGTCGCTCGTGAGGATGGCGTTCGAGAAGTCGTCGGCGTCGTCGCCGAGGGCGGCGCAGGCTGCGAGCACGCCGGCGACCACGGGGTCGCGGGGCAGCTCGGTGCCGATCACCCCCGTCGAGGCCACGGCCACCCGACCCGGCTCCACGCCCAGCTCCTCGGCGGCGGCCGACTGCATTGCGAGCGCTGTCTCGACGCCTCGGGGACCGTCGCCGACGTTCGAGCAGCCCGAGTTGGCCACCACGGCGCGCAGGCGCCCCAGCTCGGCCTGGCGGGAGACCATCACGGGGGCCCCCACGCGGGCGTTGCTGGTGAAGCGGGCGGCGGAGACCGTCGCGTCCTCGCTCGATGCAACAACGCCCACGTCGAGCCCCTCGGGCTTGATGCCGGCGGCCACCCCGGCCGCGCGGAACCCCGCCGGCAGTGCGTGCGGCTCGAGCTCGCTCACGTGCTCGGGAGCATCCACCCAACGGGATCTGAAGAAGGTCACTCGAGCCCCTCCGTCTCCGGAAGGCCGAGCATCAGGTTCAGGTCCTGCACGGCCTGGCCGGCGGCGCCCTTCCAGAGGTTGTCGATCGCGGCCAGCACGATCACACGGCCGCCCACAGCGGTTACATGGACGCGGCAGCGGTTGGTCTCACGCACGTCGTCGGTGCCCGGCGGGTCCGCGACCAGGTCGATGAAGGGCTCGTCCTCGTAGGCACTCCGGTACAGGTCGAGCACGGCATCGGGCTCGAGCCCGGTGGTCACGTAGCAGCTGGCGAGCAGGCCCTGCTCGATCGGGACCAGGTGCGGCACGAAGGTGAAGTGGACGCCGTCCGGCAGCTCCTGCTCCAGCTCGGCCGCGTGCCGATGGCCCTCGACCTTGTACGCCTGGACGTTCTCCGTCACCGACACGAAGTGGGTGGTCTGAGTGGCCTCGCGCCCGGCGCCCGAGACGCCGGACTTGGCGTCCACCACCGCGTCATCGATGTGCTCGCGCAGCGGCCAGAGCGCCAGCAGCGCGGCGGTCGAGTAGCAGCCCGGAGCGGCCACGAGGTCGGCGCCGCGGATCTCGTCGCGGTGCGCCTCGGTCAGGCCGTAGACGGCCTCGTCGAGCAGCTCGGGCGCCTCGTGCGGCTGGTACCAACGCTCGTAGCGCTCGCGGTCGAGGCGAAAGTCGGCGGACAGGTCCACCACCTTCAGGCCGCGCTCGCGCAGCGCCTTCACCGCCGGCGCGGCCGCGCGGTGCGGATAGCCAACCACGGCGGACCCGGCACGCTCGGCGATCGCGTCGGGGTCGAAGGGCTCGAGCTCCATCGCCACGCGGTAGCGCGGATACAGGTCGTCGTGGCGGCGGCCCGCATCCGAGCGAGCGGTCACCGCCGTCAGTTCGAGCGACGGATGGCGGCGCAGGATCGCGGCGGCCACCGCGCCGCCGTAGCCGGCGGCGCCCACCACTGCGACACCCTCAGGCACGGAGCTTGCCTCCGATCGATTCCAGCGCCTGCTCGATCGCCGCGCGCCGCTCCGCGACCTCCTCGTCGGTGAGCGTGCGGTCCGGCGCGCGGAACTCGAGGCGGAGGGCCAGCGACTTGCTTCCCTCCCCCACCTGCTCGCCGTGGTAGAGGTCGAACACGCGCAGCGAGCGGAGCAGCTCGCCCGCGCCCTCCCTCACCACCTCGGACAGCCGCTCCGCGGACACGTCGTCCGGGACGATCACCGCGATGTCCTGCAGCACGGCCGGGAAGCTCGTCACGTCGCTGTAGAGTGGAGCCTGCGGGGCCAGCTCGAACAGCCTGTCCGCGTCGATCTCGAAGCCCGCAACCGGGCCGTCGAGCTCCCACTCGCGCAGTACGCGCGGATGGATCTCGCCGAGCCAGCCGAGCTCCGAGCCGTCGGCGGCCA
>CAWDLE010000017.1:0-297281 GCA_963803085.1 uncultured Thermoleophilaceae bacterium
CCTCCGACATCAGGCCGACACCCTCCAGCCCAGCCGCTCCCGCACCGCCCGCGGCATCGCCGCCACGATCAGGTCGTACGAGTCCTCCACCATGTCGCGCACCATCGCATCGGACACGGATCCGTCCAGCGTCACCGTGTTCCAGTGGCGCTTGTTCAGGTGGTACCCGGGCTCGATGGCCGAGTGAGCCGCGCGCAGCTGCTCCGCCAGCTCCGGCTCGCACTTCAGCGACACGCTCAACGGCGAACGCTCCAACGCGCTGATCGCGAACAGCTTCCCCTCGACCTTGAACACCGAGTGCTCCGGTCCGAAGGGGAAATCCTCGAACGCTCCCGGGAACCCCAGGCAGAGCTTTCGCAAGAGCACGCGCGGTCACGGCCATCGATCGTAACCACAGACGATCTAGTCTCGAAGCCATGGACTCGCGCCGGCCGGCGATCATCCGGATCGCGCTTTACGCGGCGGCGGTGGCCATCGTCTTCGGCATCCTCGCGGCCACCGGGAACATCCCGAGCGCACAAGAGGTCCGCGACTTTGGCGACAGCCTCGGTCCGGCGGCGCCGTTCCTCTACGTCCCGCTCTTCGTCGTCGCCAACTTCGTGATCGCGTGGATCATCCTCGCGGGCGCGGCGGGGCTCCTGTTCGGCACGGCGGCCGGCACGCCGCTGGCCCTCGCGGGCGTGACGCTGGCCGCCCTCGCCCAGATGGCGGTCTCGCGAAGACTGGTCGGCGAGCACCGCGGCAAATTCCTCCCGCGTCGCACCAAGGAGGTCGAGGACTTCCTCACGGAGAACGGCGCGGTCGCGGTGATGGAGTCGCGCATCGTGCCGATCCTCCCCTACGGCCTCGTCAACTTCAGCGCGGGGCTCACCCACCTCTCCTACAGGGACATGGCGCTCGGCACGGTGATCGGCGCCGCGCCCAAGGTCTTCGCCTACACCGCCCTCGGCGGCAGCCTCGACGACCTCACCTCGCCCGAGGCGATCACGGCTATCGCGCTGCTGGTGATCCTTGGGATCGCGGGAGCCCTGTTCGTCCGCCACCGACTAGCCGCGAGCCGGCTACCGCGTGAATCGCGAGGATCACCCCCAGCAGCATGAGCACGTCGCCGACGCTGAAGACGTTGGCGCCCGGCCAGCCGTCGGGAATGGCGAAGACGTCGCCCAGGAAAGAGACGTGGGCGTCCTCCACGTAGTCCGAGTTCGCGAACTCGCCTGACTTCACGTCGAGGCCGGCGGTCTCCAAAGCACCGCGCGACGCCGGCATCACCCCGCCGTTCGCGGCGATCGCGATCAGGTTCAAGAACCCGCCCACGCCGACCAGCCAGACGAAGCGCAGATCCAGGTTCCGAATCAGGCACGCGGCGGCCAAAACGTAGGTCGCGAGGTGCAAGATTCGGTGCACGGTGCTGTCGCCGTCCGGAACGATCGTGACCAAGAAAACCTGGATCGCGAACGCCACCGCGGCCAGCCAGACCCACTTGATCCGCACCTCCCCGACGCGGCTCAATTTGCCGCCAAAGAGCGGCACAGTCAGGAGCAGAAGAAGAAAGGCGAGGGCGAGGGTCATGCCGGGGCGGTCAGGTGCATCGTCGCTATTTACGGGATCCGTCTGACTAGTCTGAGAGCGTAACTGGACGTATGTATGACGAACATGCGTCCAGGGTGGACGCCGGGACTGAACCCCGTGTAGACCGCAACCGATTGACCGCCCAGGCCGGTAGACCCGCCGGCTAGCCCCGACTCCGAGGAGGCATTGATGCCCTCGAAGCTCCGTCGTACGTCTGTAACCCTCCAGTCAAAGGCCTACCGCTCCGCGATGGCCCTGGCAGGACTCCTCGTCCTGCTCGAGGCGCTTGGCGCGCCCCGTAAGCTCTAAAACGTTCCCGTGCCGTAGTTGGGCCGCTCGGAAGAGCGGCGTCCGAGTTGGCCCAGGCCTGGAGCGATTTTCGTTTCGCCGTGACTCGCTCCAGTGCCTGGCCAACCCTCCCCCTTCACCCTCTACCTGCGGCTTGTAACAGCCGCGGGCGCTGTGGCGCTCGTCGGTCTCGCCGTGGTCGGCGGGAGCGACATCGGCCCGCTCGACGCCGAGTTCTGGGTCCTCGCGTTCCTCGTCCTGCGTCGGTGAGCTGTTCCCGATCCAGGTGCACGGCCAGGTCGGGGAGGAGACCTTCTCGACTCCGTTCGCCTTCGCGCTTCTGCTCGTCTATGGCGTGCCCGAGGTCGTGGCCGTGCAGGTCCTTGCGTCGCTGCTCGCCGACCTCATCCGGCGCCGGCCGATCGACCGCATCGTCTTCAACCTCGCGCAGCTGGCGCTCTCGTGGATCGTGGCGGGCGCGGTGTTCGAGGCCCTGGGTGGAGCGGGCTTCGGCGATCCCGGCGGACTCCAGGCCAGCGACCTGCCCGCGATCGCAATCTGCGCGGTCGTCTTCTTCGTGGCGAACTCCACGCTGGTCCGCACGGCTGAGGCCCTGCTCCAGCGCATCCCGATCGGGGCCCACCTGCTCGGCGACCTCCTCTTCCGGAGCTGGTCGGCCGGCACGCTGTTCGCGCTCGGCCCGCCGGTCGCGGTGATCGCGGACAACTGGCTCTACCTCGTGCCCACGCTCGCGCTGCCGATGGCGGCGGTGCACCGCGCGTCGAAGCAGGCGTCGGAGATGGAGCACCTCGCGCTCCACGATCCGATGACCTCGCTTCCGAACCGCGCTCTGCTCCTCCAGCGGACGGACGACGCCCTCCAGAACGGCGACCAGGAGACAGCGCTGCTCAGCATCGGCCTCGACCGCTTCCAGGACGTGAACGACACTCTTGGCCGCGTGCAGGGCGACGGGGTCCTGATCGAGATCGGCGCGAGGCTGAAGCGCTCCGTGCGATCGACGGACATGGTCGCGCGCGTGGAGGGGGACCGTTTCGGCGTGCTGCTGCACGGACTCCCAAGCGGCAGGGACGGTGCGGCCGCGGCCGCCGAGAAGATCGTGGAGGACCTGAGTCGGCAGATCGTCGTGGAGAGCGCCACGCTGAGCGTGGACGCCACGGTCGGGATCGCGTGCGGCCCGGCCCACGGCAACGACGCCGAGCAGCTGCTCCAGCGCGCGGAGGCGGCGATGTACCGCGCGAAGCGCGCGCAGACGCGGCTCGAGTTCTTCTCACCCGAGCTCGAGGAGGAGGCGCCGCGCCGGCTCGTGCTCGTGACCGCCTTGAAGCGCGCGATCGACATCCGCGCGATCACGCTCCACTACCAGCCGAAGATCGAGCTCGCGCGCAACAGCGTGGTGGGGGTGGAGGCGCTCGCGCGCTGGACGGACCCGGTGCTCGGAGAGGTGGGGCCCAGCACCTTCATGCCGCTGGCCGAGCGCACCGGCCTCGCCGAGCCGCTCACGGCCCTCGTGGTCGAGACAGCCGCCGCCGACTGCCGCCGCTGGCAGGACCAGGGTTGCTTCGTGCCCGTGGCGGTGAACGTGTCGGCGCGGGTTCTGGTCAATCCCACGCTGCCCGAGCTCATCGACAAGCAGCGGCGCGCCTTCGGCCTCTCAGACGACGCCATCGAGATCGAGATCACCGAGAGCACGCTGATGGGCGATCACGTGCAGGCGCGCGAGGCGATCGCGCGGCTCAGCCACATCGGCGTGCGCACCTCCATCGACGACTTCGGGACGGGCTACTCCTCGCTCTCCTACCTGCGCGAGCTGCCCGTGCACGCCCTCAAGATCGACCGCTCCTTCATAACGGACCTGCTGGACGAACCGGACTCGGAGGCGATCGTCCGGTCGATCATCGATCTGGCCCGCAACCTCGGGCTCGAGACCGTGGCGGAGGGCGTGGAGGACGAGCGCGTCTCCGAGCGGCTGATCGGCCTCGGCTGCGACTACGTCCAGGGATACGCCATCGCAAGGCCGATGCCCACCCGCGCGATGCTGCGCTGGCTCCTCTCGTACGCGTCGTCTACCTAGTCTCCAGCGCGTGTCGTACTTCCAGGCCGTCCGGCTCTACAGCCTCGTCGAGGTGTGCATCTTCACCGCGCTGATCGTGACCGCGATCTTCGGCCTTGGCGAGAACCTCGAGACGATCCTGGGCTGGACCCACGGGTTCGGCTGGATCATCCTCTGCCTGCTCGTGGCCAACGGCTGCCGGCGCGACATCTTCCCCTGGCCGCTCCTCGCCGCGACCGTCTCGCCGCTTGGCCCGATCGGCTGCACCGCGGGAATTGAGTATTTGGCGCGGCGGCGCCGGGTAGCCTGACTCCCGGCGTGTTCCCGCTCAACCTCCCCAACGCGCTCACCCTCGTACGGATCCTGCTCGTGCCCGTCGTGGTGGTGGCGCTGACGGTCGAGACGCCGGGCGGCTCGACGATCGCCGCGGTGGTCTTCGCCATCGCCGCGCTCACGGACGGGCTCGACGGCTACATCGCGCGCTCGCGCCAGTCGATCACGAACTTCGGCAAGGTGATGGACCCGATCGCGGACAAGCTGATGATCGCCGCGGCGCTGATCAGCCTGGTGAGCCTCGATCGGGTGGCCGCCTGGGTGGCGATGGTGATCATCGCGCGCGAGTTCGCGGTGACCGGCCTGCGGATCGCGGCCGGCCAGCAGGGTGTGGTGATCCCGGCGAGCGGGCTCGGCAAGGTGAAGACGATCGTGCAGGTGGCGGCGGTGCTCGCGCTGATCGCGGCCAACGACCCGGACGCCGTCTGGGTGCAGGCGCTCGTCTACGCGATGGTGGCCGTGACGCTCGCCTCGGGCGCCGACTACTTCCTGAACTTCAGGCGCACCATCGAGGAGGCCGCCCGGAACCGCTCTAGTGCCGCGCGGCAGCAGCCGTAAGGCGCTCGGCCAGCTCCTCGCGGCTCGTGCCGCGCAGATAGAGCACGCGGTCGAAGAGCTTGCCGTAGATGTCGAGCACCGCGAACAGGATGTCCGTCGTCCCGACGTTCTCCGCGCCCCGCCCCGTGGCCAACTCCGCCGCGCGGTCGGTGACCTTCTCGAGAACATCCGGGCCGAACGGGGGCGTGCCGTGGCCCTCGGGCTGGTCCTGCTCGCCGCCGGTCATGAGCGGGGCCTCGCCCACGCCCAGTGCCTGGAGGGTCGAGCCAACCTGTCCATGGAGGCGCATGGCGCGAAGCCAGCGCTCCGCTTCGTCCTCCGCGGAATGGGCGAAAGGAATGGCAGTTCCCACAAGTGCGACCACAAGGGCTGCGTCCTGTGAGAGAGGGATCTGCCGGTGGTCAGTCAAGAAACTCCTCCGAGCTTTTCGAGTACACGACTTCGATCGGCGGGGATATCAAAATCCTTGACTTCCGACCCGTGCTGCACGAACTCCGTTCAACCTGATTCGAGCCACTCGCGCATAGTCACGTGGCGCGCGGCGCGCTCGCCGTCGCGGATCTCGCGCGTCAGCTCGCCGAGGAGACCGTGCCGTTCGGCCACCACGTTGTGCTTGTGGATCGTCTCGAGGTTCTCCTGGCGGGCCGAGACGAACGAGCCGTCGCCGAGGTTGGAGAAGCGCTCGGTGGCCATGCGGATCATCTCGCGCACGCAGTCCTCGACGAAGCGCGGGTGCATGTGCGCCTTCTCGACCACCTCGACCTCGTCCGAGCGCTTCATCAGCTCGTAGATCTCCGAGCTCATCGAGCTCTCCACGATGTCGAGCAGCGCCGCAGCCTCGATCGGCTCGTCGCAGTCCTCGGGGCAGCCGATGTGGAGCGTGCCGATGCCGCGCTGGTTGTGCGTGGCCACGGGGACCGCCTCGAACACGCGGGTGATCTCGTCGTCGGTGAAGCCGCCGTCGCGCAGGCGCTCCTGCGAGCGCTCCATCACCATCTCCTGCGCGCACGGGCAGGCGGTCATGCCGTGGGCCTCGACGCCCACGAGCCGGCGCGTGCCGGCGGCGGACGCCACGGCCGAGCCGAACAGCGTGTAGATCTCCTGGGTGAGCGATCCGGACGCGGGCGCCGGCTTGGTCTCGGGGTAGTGGGCGGCGATCGTGACCTCGGCGCGGGCGCCGTCCTGGCGGTCGCGCACGAGCTCGCGATGTGGGCCGCGAGCGTCTCGGCCTTGAAGGCCTCGCGCAGCACCACCTCGTCGATCGCCTCGTTCACGATCTCCTCGAAGCGCGACATGTGCGCGCCCTTCTGCTCGGGCCCGAGGTCGACGAAGCACTCGAGCTCGGCGAAGAAGAGCTGCTCCTGGCCGTTCGAGCTAATGCGAATGACCTTCTCCACACCGGTTACCCCAACCCGGGAGAGGCTCACGTGGGTTGAGGGACGCCGCGCCTGGACGTCGCTGCCGAGAAGTGTCACTGGGTCGGACATTTGGACACTTGGACGATACCTACGTGCAGAGCGAGGCAAATCGCACAAGTCGTTGTACTATGGCCCAAGTCGGCTGCATGCCTTGGACTCTGCCCCCAACGGCCAGCCCCTCGCGGTTCTTGCCGCGGCCCGAAGAACCAAGTAGTGCCAAGACCGCCCTGACGGGTCCCGCCGTTGGTTTGAAGGAGCGAGGGTTGACGGAGAAGCACGAGGCCGCTGTTGGACTTTTGGAGGAACCCGCCGAGGCGCGATTCATGGACGTCGAGGAGCTGCGCGGGCTTGCCACCGAGGGACGCGAGCGCGGCTATCTGACCTTCGAGGAGATCGCCGCCTGTCTCGAAGAGGTTGAGGTCACGAAGGAGCAGATCAGCGACTTCAGGGCTCACCTCGTCGAAGCCGGAGTGGACATCGTCTCGACCGCCGACGGCCGCCCCCAGAACGGGGGCCTGAACGACTCGCCGGCCGGCGCGGAGGGCCCGGCTCCCCCCAAGAAACCTGAGATAGACCTGACGGTCGAGCCGAGCCTCGACTCGCTGCGGCTCTACCTGCGCTCGATCGGGCGCGTCGATCTTCTGACCGCCGACGAGGAGGTGGCGCTGGCGCGACGCATCGAGCGCGGCGACATGTCCGCCAAGCAGCAGATGATCGAGGCGAACCTGCGCCTCGTGGTGTCGATCGCGAAGGGCTACCTCGGGCGCGGGCTGTCGTTCCTGGATCTGATCCAGGAGGGCTCGCTCGGCCTGATTCGCGCGGTCGAGAAGTTCGACTACAGGCGCGGCTACAAGTTCTCCACGTACGCGACCTGGTGGATCCGCCAGGCCGTGACGCGCGCGATCGCCGACAAGGCCCGCACCATCCGCATCCCGGTGCACATGGTCGAGAAGCTCAACAAGGTGGTCCACGTGGAGCGCCAGCTCGTGCAGGAGTTCGGGCGCGAGCCGACGCCCGACGAGATCGCCGTCGAGCTCCAGTGGACGGCGCGCGAGGTGAAGGACATCCTGCGGATCGCGCAGCTGCCGGTGTCGCTCGAGAAGCCGATCGGCGAGGAGGAGGACTCCGAGCTGGGCGACTTCGTCGAGGACGACTCAGCCGAGTCGCCCTTCGAGCAGGCGAGCGAGAACCTGCGGCGCGAGAACGTGAAGCGGGCGCTGGATGCCCTGCCGCCGCGTGAGCGCGAGGTGATCGAGATGCGCTACGGGCTGAAGGGCCACAAGGCGCGGACGCTCGAGGAGGTGGGCCGCGCGTTCGGTGTCACGCGCGAGCGGATCCGCCAGATCGAGAACAACACGCTGAAGAAGCTCGAGGGGCTTCCCGAGGCGCAGCGCCTCAGGGACGCCTCATAAACCACATCTGAGCGCCGCGGGGACCGTCGGCCCTGCCGATCTCCTCGTAGCCGTTGCTCGCGTAGTAGGGCACGTTGGCCGGGTTGGCCGTGTCGAGGAACACGGGCGCCTCGGCGTCCTCATATACGCGCGCGAGGAGAGCGCGGCCGACCCCGCCGCGCTGCTGGGCCGGGTCGACCGCGAGGAACCAGAGGTAGACGTGCTCGTCCTTGGGGTGGCCGTGCTCCTGGATGGCTGAGAACTTCAGGCCGCGGATGATCGGCCCGGGACCGGCAAGCAGAAAGCCGGGGACGAAGTAGGCGGTGGTCCAGGCGGGTGGGGGATAGAGGCCGGCGGCGAAGGTGGCGGCCGCCCCGGCAAGCCCTTCGTCCGTGAAGGCGCCGTAGATCGGGCGGCCGTAGCGGTGGATGACGTTCAGCGCGGTGCGGTGATAGCGCCTGAGGATCGAGTGTCGATGGTTGCGCCGATCCGGCCCAACGGCGACCCAGCCGGGGTCGTCGAGGAAGGCGTCGGCATAGATCCGCGCGGCGGCGTCGTACTCGGTTGGGTCAAGGGGGCGAATTTCCACGCGGGGGATCTTCTACTAACTGGATGCTTGCGCCACGTGAACAGGGTGACTTCGGGGAGCTCTCAGCGATGTGCTGGCTGGCCTCCCGAGGGCGCCAGCGTTGCAGTTCCCGTTCGGCAACAGCACGCATTGGGATCTGGTCGCAGAACTCGATGGCCGAGTGCTCCGCGTCCAGGTGAAGACCACACGCTGCTCGCGGCAAAGCCGCTGGGAGGTAACTGTCGTGACGCGTGGCGGAAACCAAAGCTGGAGCGGTGTTGCCAAGCTTCTCGACCGCTCACGCTTCGACTACCTCTTCGTTCTGGTCGGGAATGGAAGACGGTGGTTCATCCCGGCAGGGTCGGTCGATGGCGGCTCCGGGCTTCGGCTGGGAGGGCCGAAGTACGCCGAATTCGAGATCGAACAAGGCGAGCCAATCCCCGGATGCACCGATCAAAGAGGCCCCTCTACAATCGCCTCCTGATCGCTCGGGGGGATGTCCGAGTGGCTAAAGGAGCGCACTGTAAATGCGTGGCTCAGCCTACGCAGGTTCGAATCCTGCTCCCCCCACTGCGCCCGCGGACGTCAGCCCGCCGGTGGGCCGTGACGTCGATGAACACCTCACCGATCTCGGGCAGCGCCTCACGGAGTCGTCGGTCGAGGTCGTCTAGGAGTCGCGCAAGGTCCTCGCCGCTCTGGCCGGGACTCGGATGAACCTTTGCCGCGAGGATCGCCTCCTCAGCTCCGACCTGCGTCGCGTAGATGGTCAGGACCTCGTCGTGCTCGTCACCGACGCGCATGGCGGCCTCTCCAGCTGGTACGCCCCGTCTACCGCGCAGGAGCTCCTGAGGCGCCCCGATCTGACTCTGCTGCTCATCAAGGAGCTGTAGAGCCGTAGGCTGACCGACCAGCGCCGACGTAGCTCAGCTGGTAGAGCACCTCCATGGTAAGGAGGGGGTCAGGGGTTCGAGTCCCCTCGTCGGCTCTCTCAGGAAGGCCCCACCTCACAGATCGAGCATCGTCAACCGCGAAAGGACCGGAGATGACTGTTCGAGAGATGCTCGAGGCGCATCCGCAGCCGACCATTGGCGATCTCGATGCCCTCGTGAGCTGTATCGAGGCGTGCCTCGAGTGCACCAACGCGTGCACAACGTGTGCCGACGCCGACCTTGGTGAGAGCGATGTGACGGCGGATGATCCGCTGCATTCGTCGTTGCCTCGACTGCGCCGATTCGTGCGGCGCTACCGGCCGTATCGTGGCCCGCCAGACCGAGCCGGATCTCGACGTCGTCCGCGCGGCGGGAACCCTGGCGTCAGGGCCGGCGGCCTCGGGATCGCGTCGAAGCTCGTGTGCGACGCCGTCGGACCTCGAGAGCTTGCGTGGCTGCCGTGTTCGCCTGTCCGACGGAGTGGCGAGCGCCACGCCGCGCACCACGAGCACTGCCGCATCTGCGCCGAGGTATGCGCCCGCTGCGAGCAGGCATGCAACGACCTGCTCGCGTCGATCGGCTGAGGCGAGCACGACATCGGCGGTTCGATCCTCGCGTCGGCTTCAGGCCTTGCCGCGCACGGCGCACGCCGTCGCGCTCAGCGTGAACTGGCCGGCCGGCTCGCCCAGACCCTTGAAGAGCTCGGTGCGCAGCTGCTCGCGTTGCCCCGAATCGAGCTTCGCCAGGTACGCCCCGGCCGGGCCCACTCCGTAGGTGAACGGCTCCCAGAGGTCGTCGAAGCCGGTGTAGCCAGTCTCGACGGTCAGGTGGTCCGTATCCACGTCGTTCAGCCCGACGCGCTGCCAGAGCTCTTCCAGCTCCTCGACGCTCCGGTAGCGCATCGTGCTTGCCTCGTCCGGGGCACCCGAGTCGAGCCGTCGCGCGGCGTCCCAGAAGCCGCGCAGCATCTGCATGTCCTCGCCGTAGGACCAGGTGCAGGCCGCGACCACGCCGCCCGGTCGCGTCACCCGCCGCATCTCCGACACGCCTGCGTCGGCGTCACGCATGAAGTTCACCACGAGCTGGGAGAGCGCTGCGTCGAACCGGTCGTCCTCCCACGGAAGCTCCTCGGCGGCGGCCTGCCGCACGTCCGCGCCCGGCACCCGCTCGGTGGCGGCGACCACGAACGGCTCCGACGGATCCGCCGCCGCGACGTTCCCAGCGCCCACCCGCTCCACCAAGCGCTCGGTGAGCGCGCCGGGACCGCAGCCCACGTCGGCTACCGCCATTCCCGGCTCGACCCCGGCGAACTCGATCAGCCGCGGCCCCAGCTCGCGCGAGTAGCGCCCCATGAAGCGGTCGTACTTGTCACCGGCGACAGCGAAGCTCATGGGGCTATTCAAACCGAGTTGCGTCCGGGCGTAAAGACGCGGCGAGTCCCCCCGGACTCAGCCGAAGGTGAACGCGTAGCCGGACACGTCGGGGTCGAGGTTCAGCGTCAGCCGGTGGCGCTCGGCGCGGGGCAGGTCGACCAGCTCGTACAGACGCTGGCGCTCGACGCTCACGCGACCTGCGTGCACGTCGCGGCCGGCGACTCGCGCCGATATCGGGCGGCCGTCGAGCAGCACGTGGACCGCCCTTGGCACACGCGCGCGCGAGCCGAGCACCAGATACACGTGACGCGCCCCGAAATCGAGCTCGAGCTGCGCGTTCGCCAGCGAGGTCGCCGACTCGTCGCCGATCTTCCAGCGCCCGCCGTACCCGAGTTCGTCGGGGCGCAGCTCACTGGGCTGCTGGTACTCCTGAGTCCCCGGCCGGATCGGTCCGTTGGCGAACCGCTCCGCGCGCGCGGCTCCCAGATAGGTCTCCGGAGTCGTGACGCCCGGTGAGGCCGTCGGGCCGCGGGCGCCGGCCCGCGCGCCCGGGCGCCGGCCCTCCTCCTGGAGCAGCTCGCGGATCACGTCCTCCTTCTCGCCGTAGTCGCCCTCGCCGAAATGGACGTAGCGCACGCGACCTTCGCCATCCAGGAAATACGAGGCCGGCCAGTACTGGTTCTGGTACGCGTTCCAGACCGCTTGGTCGTTGTCCTGGACCACCGGATAGCGAAGGTGGTTCTGGGCGATCGCGTCGCGCACGTTCGACTCGTCGCGCTCGAACGGGAACTCGGGCGTGTGCACGCCGACGATCACGAGCCCGGCCTTCCGGTAGCGCTGGTCCCACGCCTTCAGGTACGGCAGCGTGCGGATGCAGTTGATGCAGGTGTAGGTCCAGAAGTCCACGAGGACGGGATGGCCGCGCAGCTTGGCGAGCGTGAGCGCTCGCCCGCCGGCGGTGTTGAACCAGGTCTGAGTGCCCGCGAAATCGGGCGCGTTGCCCAGCACCGGCAGCGGAGCTCCCGTGGCGTGAGGCCGCGCGCGATTGTCGGGACGGCGGTCACCGCGGAGGTCGGCCAGGCGGCTCTTCGCCGCGCCGCTCTCCTCGAGCTCCTTCGACGGGTTCACGAGGAACGCCGGCAGGTCGTTGGCGATGGCCGTCTGGAAGCGCAGGTCGTAGTCGCCCAGCATCAGCAGCGGCCACCATCACCATCACCGCCCCGGTGGCGAGCTGGAGCCGCGCGCTCTGCCCGGACAGCCGCCGCGTGAGCCGCCGGCCGCCGATCATCAGCGCGTAGAGCACCACCGCCGTGCCGATGCCGTAGGCCAGCGCCACGGCGAGTCGCCCCGCCGTGAAGGTCTGCGCCGCAGACACGGTGATCACCCCGGCGAGGATCGGCCCGGCGCAGGGCGCGTATACGAGCCCGAGGCTGAGGCCGAGCACGAGCCCCGACCCGAACCCCTCGCCCGAGCCGGCGGGCCGCCGGGCGCGCGCCGGCACGAGCCTGCCCAGAGCCGCCTCGAGGCGGGCGCCCAGACGCGGGATGAGGAGCGAGAGGCCGAACACGAGCAGCACGGCGATCGCCAGCGTCCGAACGAAATCGTCAGGCAGCCCGAGCGCGTCTATGACATAGACGAGGGCGACCGTCGCGAACGTGAACGACAGCGCGAGCCCGGTGACCACGCCGAGTGGCCTCCGCCGCCCGCCGGTCACGCCGGCCGAGAGCGCCACGGGCAGCACGGGCAGCACACATGGCGACACCGCGGTCGCCGCACCGGCGACAAACGCGAAGACGATCAGGAGTGCCACGCGAGGGAGGGTGGCAGGCCGTCACAGGCGTTCGCTGGGCGCGGCCCAGCCTGCGTCAGGCCGCGACGAGCAGCGGCTGCCGCAGGCAGGCGGCGAGCGCTTCCACGACGTCCGGGTCGAACTGCGTCCCGGCGTGCCGCCTGAAGCTCGCTGAGCGCGGCGTCGATCTCGATGGCGTCGCGGTGGGCCCAGCGCTTCGTCATCACCCCGTACGCGCCGCACGCGGAGACGATCCGGCTGGCCATCGGGATCTGGTCGCCGCTCAGCCCGTACGGATAGCCCTGGCCGTCGGGCCGCTCGTGGTGGAGCCGAACGATCAGCGCCACGGCTTCGAGGCCGGGCACGCGCGCCACCATCTCCGCGCCCCACTCGGGATGGCGGCGAATCAGCCGGCGCTCCTGCGGGTTGAGCCGCCCGGGCTTGTGGAGCACGCTCGCCGGCACACGCAGCTTGCCGACGTCGTGCACGAGCGCGGCCAGCTCCACCTCGACGAGGTCCGCGGCGCTCAGGTTCAGCCGGGCCGCCACGTCACGTGCCGTCGCGGCGACCTCCAGCGAGTGCCGGTAGGTGTCGCCGTCGGCCGCCGCGAGCGCCTGGACGAGCGCGCGGATCTCCGGCTCGGAGTCGCCAAGGCTCAGCTGGTGGCCGGCGTGGTGGCCCAGCATCTCGCCGACCAGTCCGGCGACCTCGTCGAGCAGGTCGCGCTCGCGCCGCTCGAGCCTGCGGTCGTCGTGCGCCCCGCCCAGGCAGATCGTCCCGCGCTCCCGGCCTCCCACGTGGACCGTCGCCGAGGCGACGCTCGGGGAGGCGGCCGTCGCGGCGGACGTCACCATTCGCCGGCCAATCAGATCCGGATCGGTGCCCGCACCCGCCACGGCGGCCAACGGCCCGCTCAGGTCCGGGGGACTCACCAGGATCCAAGCGCTCTCAAATCCGAGCACGGTCCGCGCGTGCTCCGCCAGGCGCTCGAGCACCACCCCGGAATAGCCGAGCCGCTGGGGGGAGGGCACGCGGACGCGACTGCTGGCGGCGGGCTCGAGCGGGCGGACTGGCAAGGCGTTCGCTCCGCGCTGAGACGGTGAGCAACGGCAGAATGAAGAGATAGGCGAGCAGGCTGACTCCGACCCACCCTGCCAGCACGTATACGAAGATCACGACCTGCGAGGCCTCCCCGTTGTGTACAACCACGCCTGTCCGCGCGGGAGTAAGACCCTTGACCGACCCGCGGTCAAGCGCAATCGCCCTCTGCACGGGTCTTGTGGAGCTTTGGGCTCGGAACTCCTCGGAACTACGGAACTACGCGGAACTAACTACCCGGAACTAACTAACCCGCGCGAGGCTCCCAGTCGACCTCGTCCACGAGGCCGTCCCGGAAGTGGTACTTCCAACTGATCTTCGTCTCGGCGAACGACCCGTCCGGGCGCCTCACGCGGATCGAGCCGCGTACGACAACCGAATCCGTCGGTGGCCTCAAACGACTTCGCGCGCGGCTGCGGCTTGTAACCGCTCTGAACGGCCGTCTGGAAGAAGTCGCGGATCGCCTCTGTCCCGCGAAGCAGCTCGTGCTGGCCCGCGCCGAACGAGCCAGGTCCCGTGCCCACGTAGGTGCGCATCTCCACGTCCTCATGGCAGATCGTGATCAGCTCGTCGACGCCGGCGAGCGTGCCCTCGGCCGCCATCCGGTCGTAGACACGCCGGACTGCCGCAAGGTCGGGTGTTGAGGCTGTGCCCATCACCGTTCGGAGATCGTCGTGCGCGTCCATGCATGGGCGAGTGTCGCAGGATCTGGCGGCGCCGCCTTAGCGGAATCGCGCCGCTAGACTGAATTTCGTCCTCGCGGCCGCGCGCGGCTCGTCCGTGTGCCCCCGGCCGCCCCCCAACTACCTTCCGAAGGAGCCATGGCTCGCGGAGACGTTCGTATCGCCGTGACCCTCGCATGCGAGGAGTGCAAGCGGCGGAACTACCAAACCGAGAAGTCGAAGCGCAACAACCCGGATCGGGTTGAGCTTCGCAAGTACTGCCGCTGGTGCGGCAAGCACACGCCTCACAAGGAGACGCGCTGATCCGTGGCGCGTGATCGCCAGCGTTCAAAGCAGCGCCAGGCCGAGCGCCGGGCGCGCCGGCTCGAGCAGCAGGGTGCTGAGGTTCCGCCCGATCTGGGCGGTCCCGCCGTCGATCCCGAACTCGCTGTCGGAGCTCCTCCCGAGGAGGAGGGCCGCACCGACTTCGTGGTCGAGGGCGAGCACGAGCTGCTCGACCGCGACGACTCTGAACCACCGGTCTCGGAGAGGCCGCCGCGACCCGATCATGGGTGACCGGCCTGGGGTCGTTCATGACCCCGACGGGGTCGACGCGCCGCCCGCCTCCGAGGAGGAGGCGATGCGCGAGATCGAGGACTGGGAGGTCGCGGACAGGGATTCGCCCGACTACGCCAAGGACTTCGCCGAAGACGACATGGTCGACGGCCAGGCACCGACCGGCAAGGGCGAGTCCGGCTACGCGGTCAAGGGCCGTCGCGGCCGCGCGGACCACGAGGCGCACAGGGACCGCCCGCGTGTCGTACAGTTCCTGATCGCAGTTTGGGCCGAGCTCCAGCGCGTCCAGTGGCCGAACCGCCAGGCGATGGTCACTCTCACAGGCGTGGTGCTCGGCTTCGTTCTGATCGCGGGCGGGTACCTGGGCCTGCTGGACGCGATCTTCTCCGAGCTGATTCAGGCAATCCTCTAGAGGCCGAGGCCCCACACGATGTTTCGTTGGTACGCAGTCAACACCTACTCCGGGCACGAGAACAAGGTCAAGCAGAACCTTGAGCATCGACGCATCTCGCTTGGCCAGGAAAACAACATTCGCCAGATCGTCATCCCCACCGAGCAGGTGCAGGAGATGAAGGACGGGCAGAAGCAGACGAAAGAGCAGCGGACGATGCCCGGCTACCTGCTCGTGAACATGAACCTCACCGACGACTCCTGGCAGCTCGTCAAGAACACGCCCGGCGTGACCGGCTTCGTGGGCGCGGCGCAGAACCCCGTGCCGCTGAACCAGGCCGAGGTCGATCGCCTGCTCCACCGCGAGACGGCCGAGCGCCCGCGCACACGCGCGCAGTTCTCGATCGGCGAGTCGGTGAAGGTCGTGTCGGGCCCGCTGTCGGACTTCTCCGGCGAGATCTCCGAGATCAACGAGGACGCAGCTAAGCTGAAGGTGCTCGTCTCGATCTTCGGCCGGGAGACGCCGGTCGAGGTCGGGTTCGACCAGGTCAAGAAGATCTAGGCGCTTTCTCTTCATGGCCAAGAAGGTCCTCACACTCATCAAGCTCCAGGTGCCCGGCGGGCAGGCCAATCCTGCCCCGCCGGTCGGCCCTGCGCTCGGCCAGCACGGCGTGAACATCATGGAGTTCTGCAAGGCGTTCAACGCCCAGACCCAGCAGGACACCGGCACGATCATCCCGGTCGAGATCACGGTCTTCGAGGACCGCTCGTTCACCTTCATCACCAAGACGCCGCCGGCCGCGGTGCTGATCAAGCAGGCGATCGGGCTCGACAAGGGCTCGGGCGAGCCGAACCGCAACAAGGTCGGCACGATCACGAAGGCGCAGGTGCGCCAGATCGCCGAGCAGAAGATGCCGGACCTGAACGCGAACGACGTCGATCAGGCGGCGAAGATCATCGAGGGCACCGCGCGCTCGATGGGCGTGGAGGTGAGGTAGATGCCGAAGCACGGGAAGCGCTACCGCGCGAACCTGGAGAAGGTCGACCGCGAGCACCACTACCCGCCCGCCGAGGCGGTTCACATCGTCAAGGAGTTCGAGACGGCGAAGTTCGACGAGACCGTCGAGGTGCACATCCGCACCGGGCTGAACGTGCGCCACGCCGACCAGCAGCTGCGCGGCACGATCTCGCTGCCGCACGGGCTCGGCAAGGAGATGACGGTCGCGGTCTTCGCCAAGGGCGACAAGGCCCGCGAGGCCGAGGAGGCCGGCGCCGACGTGGTTGGCGCCGAGGACCTCGCCGAGCGTGTCGAGGAGGGCTTCACCGACTTCGACGTGGCGATCGCGACGCCGGACATGATGCCGGTGGTCGGTCGGCTCGGCCGCGTGCTCGGTCCGCAGGGCAAGATGCCGAACCCCAAGGTCGGCACGGTCACGATGGACATCGCGAAGGCGGTGTCGGAGTCGAAGGCCGGGAAGATCGAGTACCGCACCGACCGTCACGCGATCGTGCACCTGCCGATCGGCAAGACAAGCTTCGACGAGCAGGTGCTGCTCGAGAACTACGCCGCGCTGATGGACGAGATCATGCGCGCGAAGCCGGCGTCGGCAAAGGGCCGCTACCTGCTACACGGTCACGCTCACCACGAGCATGAACCCGGGCGTGCGCGTGGACCCGGCGCGCACCCGCGACATCGTCGAGGACTCCGCCGCTGTAGCCTGACCCGTCACAGCTTTTCTGCCCGAGACCCCCGGCTGACTTTCGTAAGACCGGGGCAGGTGGAGCCGCCGACAGCATCTTGCTCCTCGTGCGTGCCCGCCTGGCAGCACACCAAAGGAACGAGATGAACAGAGAACAAAAAGCAGCGGCCATCGAGGAGGTGGCCACGCAGATCCAGGAGTCGGAGGCGGTATTCGCCGTCGACTACCGAGGGATCTCCGTGCCCCAGGCGGCCGAGCTGCGCACCCGGCTGATCGATGCCGGCGCGCGCTTCCGCGTGGTGAAGAACACGCTCACGCAGCGCGCGGCCGACCAGGCCGGCGTCGAGTCGCTCAAGGAGTTCCTCGAGGGGCCCGACCGCCTTCACCTTCGTGGTGGCCGACGGCGACGTGGCCCTGGCCGCGAAGGCCCTCGCCACCTTCCGCCGCGAGACCGACCTGCTCAGCTTCAAGGGCGGCATCATGGGCGGCGACCCGCTCACCGCCGAGCAGCTCGAGGCGTTGTCGCGCCTTCCGGCGCGCGACGTCCTCCACACCCAGCTCGTAGTCATGATCGCCTCGCCGATCACCGGACTCGTCCGGACGCTGAACGCGCTGATCGCCGGACTGGCGATCCAGCTGGGCCAGATCGCCGAGCAGGGCCTGGTGGGCGGAGACGCCCCGGCCGCGGAGGCGGAGGCCGGCCGCGGAAGCGGAGGAGGCTCCGGCTGCGGAGGAGGCTGCGGCCGGAGGAGGCCCCGGCTGCGGAAGCGGAGGCTCCGGCTGCGGAGGAGGCTCCTGCCGAGGAGGCTCCGCGCCGGAGGAGGAGCTCCGGCTGCGGACGAGGAGGCTCCGGCCGAGGAGGCCGCTGCCGAGGAGGCTCCGGCCGAGGAAGAGGCTCCGGCCGAGGAAGCTGAGGAACCGGCCGCTGAGGCGGCCGAGGAGCCTGCGGCGGACGCCGCGGGCGATGAATCTGAGACCACTGATGCGCCCTCCGAGGGCGACGCGAAGGAGTAAGGAGGGCCCATGGCCACTGCTGCAGATCTGATCGAAGAGATCAAGAAGATGTCAGTCCTCGAGCTGTCTGAGTTGATCAAGGCACTCGAGGAGGAGTTCGGCGTGTCGGCTCAGGCCGTCGCGGCCGCCGCACCGGCCGCCGCCGCAGGCGACGGCGGTGCCGCCGAGGAGGCCTCGTCCACCGTGGACGTCGTCCTCACCGGCGCCGGCGACAAGAAGATCCAGGTGATCAAGGTCGTGCGCGCCGCGACCGGCCTCGGCCTCAAGGAGGCCAAGGCGCTCGTCGACGAGGCCCCCAAGCCCGTCAAGGAGGGCGTCGACCGCGAGGAAGGCGAGAAGCTCCTGAACGAGCTCAAGGAGGCTGGCGCCGAGGTCGAGCTGAAGTAGCTCGCTGGTCGCAGAGTTGTCACAGAGGGGCCGCCATCGTGCGGCCCCTCTGTCGTTCCGGCTCTGATCGGGGGTTCCGTCACTTCTCCACGATATGCGCGGGTTAACGCCGGAACCCCCCGCGTTTGCCGGGAATTGGTAAGGGGTCAGACCCCTTGAGTCGACCATTGTTAAGGGGTCTGACCCCTTGAGGGTGGTTGAGGGTTCGCGCGGGGCGCATAATGGCCGTATGGACCTGCTCAGCGCGATTCGGGAGCGCGATCGCGAGGCGCTTGGGGCGCTGGTGGCGGATGAAGTGGTCTTCCACAGCCCGGCGACCACCTACCGCGGCCGCGAGCAGGTGGTGGACCTGCTCGTTGTGATCGGGAAGGTTCTCGAGGACGTGACGACCACGCGAGAGGTCGAGACCGTCACGTTCATCAAGGGTCGCTCCGAACGCGACGAGCTCGACGGCGTTCTGGTCGAAGTGAAGGGCGACGATGGTCGCATCGCCGAGATCACCCTCCTGCTGCGGCCGCTGGCCGCGGTCCAGAGGGCGGTCGTGCGCGTGGCCGGCGCGCTCGCTGAGGGTTCGCGGGCCGACGCATAAGCACACGCCGGTCTGGGTACGGCGCGCCCATGGCCGTTTTGGTGCGTCTACTCGCCGTGGTCGCGATCGCGATCGTTCTGTTCGACCCCCAGGTCGCGCTCGCGCAGGACAAGCAGCCGACCGCTGTCGGCAGCGGTGGCGCCGCCGCCAGCGTCGACCTCGCCGGCACGCAGGCCGCCATCGAGACGCTGCGCCAGGGCGGAAACGCGGTTGACGCCGCCGTTGCGGCGGCCGGAGTACTGGGCGTGACCGAGCCGTTCTCGTGCGGCATCGGCGGCGGCGGGTTCATGGTGATCCGCACCTCCAAGGGCAAGGTCACCACGATCGACGGGCGCGAGGAGTCGCCGCGCGCGATGCGCCCGGACTCGTTCTGGGCGAACGGCGCGCCGCTCGCCTTCAACGAGGGTCGCTACAGCGGCATGTCGGCCGGCATCCCGGGCACGCCCGCCACCTGGCAGCTCGCCCTGAAGCGCTACGGCACCTGGTCGCTCGCCCGAGCGCTCCGGCCCGGCACCCGCGTGGCGCGCGACGGCTTCACGGTTGACCAGACGTTCTTCGACCAGACCACGCCCAACATCGACTGGTTCAACGACATCCCGTCGACGGCCGCGATCTACCTCGACCCCGACGGCACGCCGCGCGACGTGGGCACGACGCTCCAGAACCCCGACCTCGCGCGCACCTACCGGCTGCTGGGGCGCGAGGGAGTCGACGCGTTCTACCGCGGGGACTTGGCGAGCGCGATGGCCGACGCCTCGCAGCACCCGCCGAAGGCCGCCGACGCCAACCACGCCTGGCGCCCGGGGCTGATGACCACCGACGACCTGCGCCGCTACCGCGCGATCGAGCGAGCGCCGACCCGCAACGGCTATCGCGGCCTCGACATCTGGGGCATGGGCCCGCCGTCGAGCGGCGGCTCCACCGTCGGCGAGGCGCTCAACATCCTCGAGGGCTACCAGGGCCTCGCGGCCGACCGCAGTCCGCGCGCTCCACCTCCTGCTCGAGTCCTCGCGCTTCACGTTCGCCGACCGCAACGCCTACCTGGCGGACCCGGACTTCTTCGACGTGCCGCTCGCCGGCCTCCTCTCAGACAGCTTCGCCGCCGAGCGGCGCGCGCTGATCGACGAGAACAAGGCCGCCACGAGCCCGGTGGCGCCCGGCGACCCATACGACAACCAGAAGGGCAAGGGCAAGCGCCGCCGCGGCAGCGCCACGATCAGCCACCCCCGCCAGTCCACCACCCACCTGGTCGTCTCAGACAGCAAGGGCAACGTCGTCTCGTACACGTTCACGATCGAGTCGACCGGCGGCAACGCGGTGGTCGTGCCCGGCTACGGCTTCCTCATGAACAACGAGCTCACCGACTTCAACTTCGACTCGCTCACCCACCCGAACCGCGCCGACGCCGACAAGCGCCCGCGCAGCTCGATGAGCCCGACGATCATCACCCGCGGCGGAAGGCCGTTCATGGCGGTCGGCTCGCCGGGCGGATCCACGATCCCGGGCACCGTCCTCCAGGTGCTGCTCGAGCGCATCGATCTCGGCTCGACGCCTGCCCCAGGCGATCGCGCAGCCGCGGGCGGTCCAGCGGAACGCCGCCACCACCACGGCGGAGCCCGAGTTCACCAGCTCGCCCGAGGGCCAAGCGCTGCTCGCGCGCGGGCACGCGTACGCGCCGCAGCCGGAGCCGCCGCTGCCGCCGACGGAGATCGGCGCCGTGACGGGTATCGAGTTCCTCTCCGGCGGCCGGACGCTCGCCGCGGCGGAGCCGGTGCGCCGCGGCGGCGGCAGCGCCGGGGTCGTCCAACCCTGAGGCGCCATCGAGCGCCAAGCCGCTGCTAGTGTTGTCGACGGCCTATAGCCGCAGCCGTCCCTTATAGAGCCGCGCCGGCACATATTCCTGGCGCCTCGGGACGGGGTCCGTGATGGCCAGCTGCCCGCAAATTGCGGGCGGGCAAACGCCCCTTGCGGGGGCGTGTTTCTGTCTGCTATTCTGGTCGGTCGCGCTTTGCGCCCGTCTTACCTCGCCCCGCCGCTTGTCGTACCACTAGCTCGAAGGAGTTGCCGCCTTGGCACGCGTTGACGCTGCTCGCACGCGTCGATCGTTCTCCCGCCTGGAGAACACGACTGAAGTTCCCAACCTCATTGATATCCAGCGACGCTCTTTCGAGTGGCTGGTCGACACAGAAAAGGGTGGTCTCAGGGAGACCATCGACGACGTCTCACCCATCGAGGACTACACCGGCAACCTTGCCGTCGTCTTCGAGGAGATCCACTTCGATGAACCCGTCGCTCCGATCTCGGAGTGCCGCGAGAAGGACCTCACCTACGCTCGCCCGCTGACCGTCAAGGTCGCCTTCCAGAACCGCGAGACCGGTGAGATCCGCGAGCAGTCCGTCTTCATGGGCGACTTCCCGTGGATGACCGACTGGGGCACCTTCATCATCAACGGCACCGAGCGCGTCGTCGTGACGCAGCTCGTGCGTTCGCCGGGCGCCTACGTCATGGAGCCCAAGGACCGCGAGAAGCAGGTCTTCATCGCGAACCTGATGCCGGCCCGTGGCTCCTGGCTGGAGCTCGAGATCGACAAGAAGGGCCGCGTCTACGTCCGCATCGACCGCAAGCGCAAGCTGCCGGTCAGCGTGCTCCTGCGCGCCATGGGCGACACGCTCCGCGAGGGCAAGTACGTGCCCGAGGGCTGGACCGGGACCGACGAGGAGATCCTGAGCCTCTTCGACGACTCGCTCTACATGCGCCTCACGCTCGAGGCCGACACCGAGGTCACGAAGTCGGAGGACGGCTCCCTCATCGAGCTGTTCAAGAAGCAGCGCCCGGGCGAGCCGCCGTCGATCGACGCCGCCAAGAACCTGCTGAACCAGCTCTTCTTCGACCCCAAGCGCTACGACCTCACGCGCGTGGGCCGCTACAAGCTGAACAGCCGCCTGCATCTCGACGAGAAGCTCGACACCCGCACGCTCACCCCGCGCGACATCATCGAGCTGATCAAGGAGCTCGTCTCGCTGCCGCGCGACCTCGGCATCCCCGAGTCCGGCATGTACGAGGGCGGGCCCGACGGCGAGGAGCCCATCAAGGACTTCGCGCTCGAGGCCGTCTCGATGCCGCGTGAGCCGATCGCCGAGCGCCTCGACGAGTACGAGCACTTCGGCAACCGCCGTCTGCGCACCGTCGGCGAGCTGATCCAGGAGGCCTTCCGGATCGGTCTCTACCGCATGGAGCGCGTGGTCCGCGAGCGCCTCACCACCGAGGACTCGGACACGATCACGCCGCAGACGATCATCAACATCCGCCCGGTCGTGGCCGCGCAGAAGGAGTTCTTCGGCTCCTCGCAGCTCAGCCAGTTCATGTCCCAGACGAACTCGCTGGACGGCCTCACGCACCGGCGCCGCCTGTCGGCGCTCGGCGCGGGCGGGCTCACGCGCGAGCGCGCGCCCATCGAGGTGCGCGACGTTCACCCGACGCACTACGGCCGCATGTGCCCGATCGAGACGCCGGAGGGGCCGAACATCGGCCTGATCGGCTCGCTGTCGAGCTTCGCCGAGGTCTCCGAGCACGGCTTCGTGACCACGCCCTACCGCGTGGTCGAGGACGGCGTCGTGACCGACAAGGTCCTCCACCTGGATGCGAACCAGGAGGAGGACATGGTCATCGCGCAGGCCAACTCCGAGGTCGACCCGAAGACGAACAAGCTCCGCGGCACGATCGAGTGCCGCACGCCGGACGGCGAGCTGGTGCTCGCCTCGCCGAAGGACGTGGACCTGATGGACGTGTCGCCGAACCAGATCTGGTCGGTGGCCACGGCGCTGATCCCGTTCCTGGAGCACGACGACGCCAACCGCGCCCTGATGGGCTCGAACATGCAGCGCCAGGCCGTGCCGCTCCTCAAGACGGAGTCGCCGCTGATCGGCACCGGGATGGAGTCCCGCGCGGCGATCGACAGCGGTGACGTGGTGCTGGCGGACAACGCCGGCACGATCGACTACGTCGACGCCGAGCGCATCGTGGTCGATACGAGCGAGGGCAAGGACGAGTACCCGCTCGTGAAGTACATGCGCTCGAACCAGGGCACGCTGATCCACCACAAGCCGCTGGTCGACTCGGGCGAGCGGGTGAGGAAGGGCCAGGTACTGGCCGACGGCTCCTCGACCGACAGCGGCGAGCTCGCCCTCGGCAAGAACTGCCTCGTGGCGTTCATGTCCTGGGAGGGCTACAACTTCGAGGACGCGATCATCATCTCCGAGCGCCTCGTGAAGGACGACGAGCTCACCTCGATCCACATCGAGGAGTACGAGATCGACGCCCGCACCACGAAGCTCGGCGACGAGGAGATCACCCGCGACATTCCGAACCGTTCGGAGGAGTCGCTGCGCAACCTCGACGACCGCGGCATCGTCCGCATCGGCGCCGAGGTTGGCTCGGGCGACCTGCTCGTCGGAAAGGTCACGCCGAAGGGCGAGACCGAGCTGACGGCCGAGGAGAAGCTGATCCGCGCGATCTTCAAGGAGAAGGCGCGCGAGGTCCGCGACACCTCGCTGAAGGTGCCGCACGGCGAGGGCGGCGTCGTGATCGACGTCAAGACCTTCAGCCGCGACAACGACGACGACCTGCCGCCGGGGGTCAACGACCTCGTGCGCGTGTATGTGGCGAAGAAGCGCAAGATCGCCGAGGGCGACAAGCTCGCCGGCCGCCACGGCAACAAGGGCGTGATCTCGAAGATCGTGCCCGAGGCCGACATGCCGCACCTCGAGGACGGCACCCCCGTCGACGTGATCCTCAACCCGCTCGGCGTGCCGAGCCGGATGAACCTCGGGCAGATCCTCGAGACGCATCTCGGCTGGGTGGCCGGCAACGGCTGGTACGACGACGGCTCCGAGGCCTACAAGCACTCGAAGGAGAACGGCGGCCGCGTGAACGTGGCCACGCCGGTCTTCGACGGCGCCACCATCGAGGATGTGGACGAGGCGCTCGTCCGCTGGTCTGAGGAGACCGGCGAGGCGCGCGGGATCCACTTCGACATGGACAAGGGCGAGCGGGCCGGACGCCGCTGCACCGGCAAGGCCGCGCTCTACAACGGCCGCACCGGCGAGCCCTACGAGGCGACCGTCACCGTCGGCTACATGTACATCCTGAAGCTGCTGCACCTCGTGGACGACAAGATCCACGCGCGCAGCACCGGCCCCTACTCGCTCGTCACCCAGCAGCCGCTGGGCGGCAAGGCGCAGTTCGGTGGCCAGCGCTTCGGCGAGATGGAGGTGTGGGCGCTCGAGGCCTACGGCGCCGCGTACACCCTCCAGGAGATGCTCACGATCAAGTCCGACGACACCGTCGGCCGCGTGAAGGCCTACGAGGCGATCGTGAAGGGCGAGAACATCGCCGAGCCCTCCATCCCGGAGTCGTTCAAGGTGCTGCTGAAGGAGATGCAGTCGCTGGCACTCGACGTGGACGTGCGCTCGGAGGAGGGCGCCGGCGTCGAGATGCGTGACGAAGACGACGACCTGCTGCGCGCCGCTGAGGAGCTCGGCATCGACCTGTCGGGGGTGAGGGCGCCAGACGGCGCTGCCGCCGACGAGTCCGAGGAGACGGTCGAGGCCGAGGGCGAGGGTGGCCAGACGGACGAAACCCCCGCCGAGCAGGACGCGGAGTACATCGAGAGCCCTAAGGAGTAAGGAACCACTTTGATCGACATCAACAATTTCGACGCAATCAAGATCGGGCTCGCGTCCTCGAAGCAGATCCGGTCCTGGTCAAGCGGCGAGGTCACCAAGCCGGAGACCATCAACTACAGGACGCTGAAGCCCGAGAAGGATGGGCTTTTCTGCGAGCGCATCTTCGGTCCCACCAAGGACTGGGAGTGCTACTGCGGCAAGTACAAGCGCGTCCGCTACAAGGGAATCGTCTGCGAGCGCTGTGGCGTCGAGGTCACGCGCTCGAAGGTGCGTCGCGAGCGCATGGGTCACGTGGACCTGGCCGCTCCCGTCTCGCACATCTGGTTCTTCAAGGGCGTGCCGAGCCGCATCGGCTACCTGCTCGACATGGCTCCCAAGGAGCTCGAGAAGGTCCTCTACTTCGCCGCGTCGATCGTGACGTGGGTGGACGACGAGGCGCGCCAGAAGGACCTCGGCAAGCTCGAGAAGGAGATCGACAAGACGATCGCCTCCTACGAGGGTGAGCGCGAGGAGCGCGTGCTCGAGCTGAAGGAGGCCGTCGAGCGGCGCGTCAAGTACCTCGAGACCGGCGACCAGAAGGGCTTCGCCGACGACGACCTGCTCTGGGCGGACACGCTCGACGTGAACCTCAAGAAGCTGTCGGACGACGAGCGCGCCAAGATGGAGAAGGAGATCCGCAAGCAGTTCGACGCGGACATCTCCGACACCGAGGCGTACTACGAGGACGGCATCGAGCGCCTCAAGCAGACGTGGGAGCTCTTCCAGACGATGGAGCCGAAGCAGGTGATCGCGGACGAGACGCTCTTCCGCGAGCTGAAGGACCGCTTCGGATCCCCGTTCGGCTGGGGCGAGTACTTCCGCGGCGGCATGGGCGCCGAGTCGGTGCGCGACCTGCTCCAGCAGGTCGACCTCGACGCGGAGCGCGAGGAGCTCGAGGACCAGGTCAAGACGGCCAAGGGCCAGAAGCAGTCGCGCGCGGTGAAGCGCCTGAAGGTCGTCTCGGCCTTCATCCACTCGGACAACAAGCCCGAGGACATGGTCCTCGAGGCCGTGCCCGGTGATCCCGCCGGAGCTGCGCCCGATGGTGCAGCTCGACGGTGGCCGCTTCGCCACGTCGGACCTCAACGACCTCTACCGCCGCGTGATCAACCGGAACAACCGGCTGAAGCGGCTGCTCGACCTCGGCGCGCCCGAGATCATCGTCAACAACGAGAAGCGGATGCTTCAGGAGGCCGTCGACGCGCTGTTCGACAACGGCCGCCGCGGCCGGCCCGTGACCGGGCCGGGCAACCGTCCGCTCAAGTCCCTCAGCGACATGCTGAAGGGCAAGCAGGGCCGCTTCCGCCAGAACCTGCTGGGTAAGCGCGTGGACTACTCGGGCCGTTCGGTCATCGTGGCCGGCCCCGAGCTGCGCATCCACCAGTGCGGGCTGCCGAAGCTGATGGCCCTCGAGCTGTTCAAGCCGTTCATCATGGCTCGGCTGGTCGAGCGCAAGGCGGTGCAGAACATCAAGGCCGCCAAGAAGATGGTCGACTCGATGATCCCGGAGGTCTGGGACGTCCTCGAGGAGGTCATCCAGGAGCACCCGGTGCTGCTCAACCGCGCACCGACGCTCCACCGTCTCGGCCTGCAGGCGTTCGAGCCGGTGCTCGTGGAGGGCAAGGCCATCCAGGTCCACCCGCTCGTCTGCCACGCGTTCAACGCCGACTTCGACGGCGACCAGATGGCCGTGCACGTGCCGCTCTCCGCCGAGGCTCAGGCCGAGGCGAGGCTGCTCATGCTGTCGGCGAACAACATCCTGTCGCCGGCGCACGGCGCGCCGCTCGCCACGCCCACCCAGGACATGGTGCTGGGCTCCTACTACCTGACCTACGGGCCCGACGAGCAGGAGCTGGAAGACCTGCGCGAGGTCCTGCGGGCCGGCAAGTGGGACGAGAAGAAGAACGGCAAGCGGCCGCACGTGTTCCGCTCGGCGCAGGAGGCCGAGCTGTCATACGACAGCGGCGTGGTGTCGCTCCACGACCTCTCGGAGCACCGTCTCCGTCACACGACGGAGCACAGGCTCACGACGGTCGGCCGGATCATCTTCAACGAGCGCATCGAGCGTGCGCTCGAGGAGACGCTCGGTGACGAGTTCGATCCGGAGACCTACGAGTTCGTGAACAAGCCCCTGCGCAAGCGGGACATGAACCAGGTGATCGAGCGGCTGGTGGAGATCCACGGCCCCTACGCGACGGCACTCGTGCTCGACGCGTTCAAGGAGCTGGGCTTCCACTTCGCCTCTCAGGCCGGCATCACGATCTCGAAGAACGACGTCGTGATCCCGCCGGACAAGGACGAGATCCTTCAGCGCTACGAGGGCCAGGTCTCGGAGATCCACGATCAGTACGACACGGGTCTCATCACGCAGGAGGAGCGCAAGGAGGCGGTGGTCGAGAAGTGGACCGCCGCAACCGACGAGGTCGGCGAGGCGATGCAGCGCAACCTCGACCATCTGAACCCCGTGTTCATGATGGCCAACTCCGGCGCCCGAGGCTCGTTCAAGCAGATCCGGCAGCTGGCCGGCATGCGTGGCCTGATGGCCAATCCGAAGGGCGAGATCATCGAGCGTCCGATCAAGGCCAACTTCATGGAAGGCCTGACGGTGCTCGAGTACTTCATCTCGACCCACGGTGCCCGCAAGGGCCTCGCGGACACGGCGCTCCGCACCGCGGACTCGGGCTACCTGACCAGGCGGCTCGTGGACGTGGCGCAGGACGTGATCGTGCGCGACGAGGACTGCGGCACCAAGGAATACATCGAGATGCCGGTGCTCGGCGACGACGGGCGCGCGAACAGTCAGCTCGAGGGACGCTTCGCGCCCATCGAGATCAAGACCAAGCGCGGCCGCTCACTCGTGCCGAAGGGTGAGCTGATCACCCAGGCGCACATCGACGTGATCGTCGAGGCCCTCGGCGAGGAGGACGACGCGACCGTTCCGGTCCGCTCGGTCCTCAAGTGCCAGGCGGAGGGGATCTGCCAGCAGTGCTACGGCCGTGCCCCGGCCACCGGCAAGATCGTCGCGATCGGCGACGCGGTGGGCATCATCGCCGCCCAGTCGATCGGCGAGCCGGGGACGCAGCTCACGCTGCGGACCTTCCACACAGGCGGTGTGGCCGGCGCGGACATCACGCACGGTCTCCCGCGTGTGGTGGAGCTGTTCGAGGCCCGCAAGCCGAAGGGCCAGGCGGAGCTCGCGACCGTGGAGGGCACCGTGTCGGTGGAGGACACCGACAAGGGCCTCAAGGTCGTGATCACCGACGCGGGTGGCGAGGAGCACGCATACGCGTTCCCACGCCGCACGCGCCTGCTCGTCGAGAACGGCCAGAAGGTCACGCCGGGCGATCAGCTCAACGAGGGCTCGATCTACCCGCACGACCTGCTCGCCTACGGCGGAAAGGACCAGCCGGCGCGGCGGACCGCGACCGAGGTGTACCTCGTCAAGGAGGTGCAGAAGGTCTACAAGTCGCAGGGCGTCGACATCAAGGACAAGCACATCGAGGTCATCGTCCGGCAGATGATGAAGAAGGTCCGTATCGACCAGAAGGGCGATACGACCTACCTCCCGGGCCAGTTCGTCGAACGCAACGAGCTGCTGACCGTGAACGCCGCCCTGAAGAAGGAGAAGAACGAGCAGGCCCAGTACGAGGAGATCATCCTCGGCATCACCAAGGCCTCGCTCGCCACCGACTCGTTCCTGTCGGCGGCCTCCTTCCAGGAGACCACGAAGGTGCTCACCGACGCCGCCCTCGAGGGCAAGACCGACCGGCTGCTCGGCCTGAAGGAGAACGTGATCATCGGGAAGCTGATCCCGGCGGCCACGGGCCTTCGCCGCTACCGCCGGCTCGAGATCGAGCCCACGGAGCCGATCCGGCGCCACACGCCGGAGGAGCTCACGATGCTCGAGGAGTCGGAGCTGCTCGGCCTCACCGAGACCGGTGAGATCGAGGGCTTCGGGTTCGGCAACGGAGATGACGGCGAGGGCGCGTTCGGCGACCTGGCCGACCTGCCGGCGCCGACGGACGGCGACTCAGAGAAGTAGGGGACAGACCAAAGTCTGTCCCCAAGATTTGGGGGTCGGTATCGGGTACTCCCCGATGCCGGCCCCTGTTTTTTCCGGCACGGTGGTCTCATGAGAATTCTGGCCGCCGCCCTGACAGCCCTGGTCCTTGCAGTCCCCGCCGCGCAGGCGGACGATTTCCCTGCAAATGAGGACCCTCACTGCACCTACGTGGTGCCGAAGAAGATGCGCCTCGGGCCCGTCCTGCGCAAGGGCATCCCCGTGAAGGTCACCTGCGACGGGGTCGCGGAAGGCGTCGAGCATCGCCACGATCCAGTCGCGCAAGCAGCGGGACGACTGGCTCGACATGCACAGCGGCGGCGTGCCGGGGATCTCGAACAGCGACCTCCTTACCTTCGAGGAGGCGGGCACCCAGACGCTCCGCGTGAACATCATCCCGAAGAAGTTCTTCCGCCGGTACGCGAAGACGAAGTTCCGCGTGCTGCTCGGCGTCGAGCGCGAGCCGGCCGTACCACACGAGCGTGGACAGCGGGCAGACGATCACCGTGGTGCGCTGAGGCGTTAGCTTCCGCCAATGGCGGACGCCGCCCTCGACGCGTTCATGCAGACTGCGGAGCGGATCGTGTACTGCTCGCTGGCGACCGTGGACCGGCGTGGGCGGCCGCGCTCGCGCCTCGTGCACGCGGTATGGGAGCGGGACGGTGACGGACTCGTCGGATGGGTGGGTAGCCGTCCGACGCCGCTGAGGCGCGCCCACGTCGAGCGGACGCCGTTCGTGTCGTGCTTCTACTGGGATCCCGCGCACGACGTTGCCGTCGCCGAGTGCGGCGTGAGGTGGATCGAGGACGACGACGGCCGTCGCGAGGCCTGGGAGCGCCTGTCGGCCGCTCCTCCGCCGATGGGCTACGACCCGGCGCCGATCTGGCCCGACGGGCCGGAGGGAGAAGACTTCGTGGCGCTCCGCCTCGATCCCTGGCGTGTGCAGGCAAAAAGCGCGGCGGCGATGGCCGCGGGCGAGCCCTACCTGGTCTGGACGGCGAAACCCTCAAGGGGGTCTGACCCCCTTGAGGGTTAGCGGATCCAGCCCTCGAGCTCGTCGGCCCAGCGCACCAGCTGGGTCACGTGCTCGTCGGTGAGGCCCTCCGAGGGCTTCGTCTCGACGATCAGCGTCGGCGCGGAGCGCCGCTCGGCCCAGGCGACGCAGGTCTCGTCGATGTTGTCGTCGAGCCACGCCGCGGGGCGGTCTCGCGCGTACTCGTTGATCGCGTCGACCTTCCAGTGCGCGGAGCCGAAGACGGCCTGCCCGTCGAACACAAGGGTGGGGAGATCCCGGAAGGGCAGCTTGAGGATGAACGGCAAGTGTTCATTCGCACGTTCTTCCCAGCCTGTGGCCCAGACAAGATCGAACCTTTCGGCTAGGGTGACGAGCCTGGCCCCGACGTCGTCGGGGATGCAGTGCGCCACCCCATCGATCCAGTGCAGGGGGCCTGGAAGCTGGCCTGCGCCGGAGGTGAAGCCGAACAGGCTGATGACTCCATCGACGTCGACGAAGAGGATCGGTCGTTGTTGCGTTTGCGGTTCCAAGGTTTCGTTAATGAGTAGCTGAGGAAGCCAATACGTTGAGGCCCTTCACGCTTTGGCCGAAAGGTCGATAAAGCAGGAAGGCCTCTAAGCCGATAGCTCGAACAGCGGTGGGATAGAGAACACCGCACCTAGTCCCAGACTTTTCTCTGAATCTAGCCTGTGCTTCAACTCGGAATTCTTCTTGCCGTCTTCTGCGCGTTCGCTACGAACGTCGGCTTCCTGCTCAAGCATCGTGGCGCATGCGCCGCGCCTGACGTAAGCCTGAAGCACCCCGTCGCCAGCGCCATCGGACTGTTCCGCTCCAAGTGGTTCGCGGTCGGCATGCTCGTGGCGCTCGGTGCGTGGGTCTTCCACGTCGCCGCCCTCGCCATGGCGCCGCTCTCGATCGTCCAGGCCGTTATCGCCGGCGGACTCGTCTTCCTCACCGTGCTGGCGGAGCGCTACTTCGGCTGCTCGGTCGGCACGCGCCAGTGGGCTGGCGTCGGCCTCACCGCCCTCGGCCTCGTCCTGCTCGCCGTCACGCTGCCGCACCACGGCGGCCACTCGAGCTACTCGACCGTCGGCATGATCGCCTTTGAGTCGGCCCTGCTCGCGCTCGGCACCTTCCTCGTCCTCTCCAAGAAGCTTGACTCGCATGAGCATCACGGCGTGATGCTGGGCACCGCGGCCGGCATCCTCTTCGGAGTGTCGGATGTCGCCATCAAGGCGATCACGACCTCGCTGGGCACCGGCGGCGGAATCGCCGTCCTCACCCCGTGGCTCGTCACCTGCATCGCCGCCTCGGTGATCGCCTTCTACGCGTCGGCCCGCGGGCTCCAGAAGGGTGAGGCCGTGCCGGTCATCACGCTCACGAGCGCGGCGGCCAACGTCACGGCAATCAGCGGCGGCATCCTCGTCTTCGGCGACCCGATGCCGGGCGATCCGTTCGGGATCTTCCTCCAGAGCTTCGCCTTCGTGCTGGTGATCGTTGCGGCCGCGCTGATGCCGGCTCCGCTGCGCGCCGCACGCGCCACCGCCTAGCTGTCGAAAACAGCCCTGCTTGTTCGACGCACTATTGAATGGTGCAAAGCGAACGAGAAGGAGTCGACATGGGCAGGATCGTGGTAACCGAGTTCATCTCGCTGGACGGCGTGATCGAGGATCCGGGCGGATCCGAGGACTACAAGTACGGCGGCTGGTCCTTCGAGATCAACCGCGGCGATGAAGGCGACAAGTTCAAGCTCGACGAGGCACTCGACTCCGCGGCGCTGCTGCTGGGGCGGAGGACCTACGAGGGCTTCGCCTCGGCGTGGCCGTCCCGTGACGGCGAGTTCGCGGACAAGTTCAACAGCATGCCCAAGTACGTGGTCTCCTCGACGCTGAAGGACCCGGAGTGGACCAACACGACCGTGATCAGCGACGACCTGGCCTCGGAGGTCGGGCGGCTGAAGCAGGACATCGACGGCGACATCGTCGTCCACGGCAGCGCCCAGCTCGTGCAGGCGCTCGTGGAGGAGGGCCTGGTGGACGAGCTGCGCCTGATGGTCTTCCCCGTGGTGCTCGGCGCCGGCAAGCGACTCTTCGGCGAGACGAGCGACAAGCGGCCGCTACGGCTCTCGGACTCCAAGATCGTCGGCGACGGCGTCGCGATCCTGACCTACGTGCCGGCGGTCTAGGGCGAACTCCGTGATCGCATCAGCGAGCAGGTCGGGCACGTCGCTCATGGGGACGTGCCCGGCGCCGCTGATGTAGCGCAGCTCCGCGCCCGGGATGAGGCGCTCGAAGCGGCGCCCCTGGCGCGGCAGCAGGATGATGTCGAGCTTTCCCCAGAGCAGCAGCACAGGCGTGTCCAGCGTGGTCAGGCCGCGCGGCTGGGCGTGGAAGGTGTGCAGAAGGGTGGCGTAGAGGCCCGGGCAGCTGCCGTACAGCTCCATCTCCTCGATCAGCTGGTCCGGATCCTTGCGCCAGGGCTGCGCAGTGGCGGGGCCGGCGAGCAGGGAGCGGGTTACGGGGTTGCGCAGCAGGGGTTCGGGCGCAGGCGCGTTCACCACAAACCAGTGCATCCCGCGCAGGATTCCCGCGCCCCACTGCTTCTCGCGCGCGTGCTGGAGCCCGGCCGGCGAGATGGCCGTAACGGTGCGGGCACGCCCGCGGCGAGCGAGCTCCAACGAGATCCAGCCGCCGAGCGAGTTGCCCGCCATGTGGGCGCTGTCGAAGCCGGCGCCGAGCATCTCGCGCTCGACCGCGTCGGCGAGCGCCTCGGGGGTCGAGTCGGTCCCGGCTGGGAGCGCGGGCGAGTGGCCGTGACCCGGGAGGTCCACGGCCAGCACGTCGAAGCGCCGCTCGAGCTGCGGGAGCATCGGCTTCCAGCCACGCCAGGTGTGGCCGATCCCATGGATGAGCACGAGCGGCTCGCCGGACCCGCCGCGGTGGTGGTCGAGGCCCCTGGATCCGCCTCCGTTCGTGCTTTCGCGCGTCATGGCGATGCAGCCTATGGCAGCGCCGCTGCTACCATCACGCGCCGCATGCCAAGCATCAATCAGCTCGTACGCAAGGGCCGCACGAAGCCCAAGAAGAAGGTCTCGACACCTGGCCTGAAGTCCGGCCAGGGTCGCAAGAAGCGCATCGCGGCCCCGCAGCGGCGTGGAGTCTGCACGCGCGTGTACACGACCACGCCCAAGAAGCCGAACTCGGCTCTCCGGAAGGTCGCCCGCGTACGGCTCACCAACGGCATGGAGGTCACCTCCTACATCCCGGGTGAGGGCCACAACCTGCAGGAGCACTCGGTCGTGCTCGTGCGTGGTGGCCGCGTGAAGGATCTGCCGGGCGTGCGCTACAAGGTGGTCCGCGGGACGCTCGACGCGGCCGGCGTGTCCGACCGCAAGAAGGCCCGCTCGCAGTACGGCGCCAAGGCGAGGTAGAGGTGCCGCGCCGCGCAGCAGCAGGTGTCCGCCCGGTCGAGCCCGACCCGATGTACGGATCGCGGCTCGTCCAGCAGCTGATCAACAAGGTGATGGTGGACGGCAAGAAGTCCACCGCCGAGAAGATCGTCTACGACGCCCTCGAGATCCTCGCGAAGCGCACCAGCCAGGATCCGGTGCCCGCCCTCGAGGAGTCGATCAAGCAGCTCACCCCGGTGCTCGAGGTCCGCTCCCGCCGAGTCGGCGGCGCGACCTACCAGGTGCCCGTCGAGGTACCCCAGCGCCGCGCACGCACCCTCGCAGTCCGCTGGCTGATCGAGTTCGCCCGCGCCCGCCGCGAGAAGTCGATGTCAGAGCGGCTCGCCGGCGAGCTGGGCGACGCCCAGTCCCAGCAGGGCGGCGCCTACAAGCGGAAGGACGACATCTTCCGCATGGCGCAGGCCAACAAGGCCTTCGCGCACTACCGCTGGTAGCGGCGGTTCTCGAACTGCAGCATTGAGGGGTGGCCCGGACCGCTGCGGTGGGCGGCCTAGGATCTCTTTCGGTGCCGATTTACGAGTTCGAATGTCGTAAGTGCGGGGCGCGGTTTGAGGAACTCGTCCGCGCTGGAGGCACGGCGGCCTGCCCGACCTGCGGCTCGGATGACGTAGAACGGCGCTTCTCACCTATTTCAGAGCCCCGGGTACCGGTGGGGCTGCATGGAAAGGCGGCCAGGGAGTCCAACGCGCGCCGCACAGAGCGAGAAGCAAAGCGCCAGGAGGGCTTCAGAGAAGACCGCAAACGTCGCAGTCAGAGCTAGTCGTTCGGCCGCAGCAACCGCAAGAGCCCCGCGCCCACGGCAAGCACTCCGCCGATCAGCTCGAACCACAGCCCGGCGCCCGCCGACGCGGCTCGCCTCGGCGTAGTCGCGGCCGATCAGGCCCGCGTCGTCGCTGGCGGGCAGGTCCACCAGCAGGGTGATGCCGAGCACCACCACGCCGATCACGATCAGGGCCACCGCGGCCGGCCGTGAGCGGCCGAACGCGGCCCCGATGCCCATCGCGAAGGTGAGCAGCCCGAGCAGGAGCAGCGCCACCGAGCTGCGCTCGAATCCGGTCTGGGCGCAGTTGTCCGCGAGGTCGGGACTCGTGTCGTAGATGCCTCGCAGCTCGTGTTCCGCGACGTCCATGGAGATGACCGTTGAGACCAGGGTGAGCAGCATCAGGACAGCCGGCCAGAACAGCCGCCGCCGCGACCGCGATTGCCACCGGCGAAACACCCGTTGGCAAAGCCAAACGCCTGCTACCATCACTCGTCGCTCTGCGGGCGGTTTCCCGCCGCTCGCGGCGCCGCTCAGGCACGCGGCGGCTGGCGGTAGCTCACGTCGATGGAGTCCTCTACGACATAGAACTCATCCGGGCAAGCACCGCACGCAGCATGGGGCCCGGGTTGGGCCTTTTTTCTGCTCGGAAACGGACTTGGACAACTAAAGGTCATGGCAAGAACAGTCTCACTCGAAAACACGCGCAACATCGGAATCATGGCGCACATCGACGCCGGAAAGACGACGACGACTGAGCGCATCCTCTTTTACACAGGACGCACCCACAAGATGGGTGAGGTTCACGAGGGCGCAGCCGTGATGGACTGGATGGAGCAGGAGCAGGAGCGCGGCATCACGATCACCTCCGCCGCGACCACCGCCTTCTGGCGCGACCACCGCATCAACATCATCGACACGCCGGGCCACGTGGACTTCACCGTCGAGGTGGAGCGCTCCCTGCGCGTGCTCGACGGCGCCATCGCCGTGTTCGACTCCGTTGCAGGCGTCGAGCCTCAGTCCGAGACCGTCTGGCGCCAGGCCGACAAGTACCGCGTCCCGCGCATGGCCTTCATCAACAAGATGGACCGCATCGGCGCCAACTTTGAGGGCTCGGTCCAGACCATGATCGACCGCCTCGGCGCGCACCCGGTGCCGGTGCAGCTGCCGATCGGCGCGGAGGCCGACTTCAAGGGCGTCATCGACCTCGTGAACATGAAGGCGATCGTCTACAAGGACGACCTGGGCCAGGACTGGGAGGTCACCGAGATCCCCGACGACATGGCCGAGGCCGCCAAGCAGGCGCGCACCGAGCTGATCGAGGCCGTCGCCGAGTACGACGAGGAGCTCATGGAGGACTACCTGGAGGAGAAGCCGATCGAGCCCGATCGCCTCATCCAGGACATCCGCAAGGCCACGCTCGACATCTCGATGACCCCGGTGCTGTGCGGCTCCGCCTTCAAGAACAAGGGCGTGCAGCCGCTGCTCGACGCGGTCATCGACTACCTGCCGAGCCCGCTCGACGTGCCGTCCATCGAGGGTCTGACCTCGGACGAGGCGCCCATCACGCGCGAGGCCTCGGACGACGAGCCCTTCGCGGCGCTCGCGTTCAAGGTCATGGCCGACCCGTACGTCGGCAAGCTCACCTACTTCCGCGTGTACAGCGGCAAGCTCAGCGCCGGAGGCCGCGTGCTCAACTCGGTCAGCGGCAAGACCGAGCGCGTCGGCCGCATCCTGATGATGCACGCGAACACGCGCGAGGAGGTCGAGGAGGTGTACGCGGGCGACATCGCCGCCGGCGTGGGCCTCAAGACGACCTCCACCGGCGACACGCTCTCGGCTCCGGACGCCCCGGTGGTTCTCGAGCGGATGGTCTTCCCGGACCCCGTGGTGCACCTCTCGATCGAGCCGAAGACGAAGGTCGACCAGGAGAAGCTGTCGGTGGCGCTCCAGCGCCTCGGCGAGGAGGACCCGACCTTCCAGGTGCGCTCCGACGAGGAGACCGGCCAGACCGTGATCTCCGGCATGGGCGAGCTGCACCTCGAGGTGATCGTGGACCGCCTCAAGCGCGAGTTCAAGGTCGAGGCCGCCGTGGGCCGCCCGCAGGTGGCCTACCGCGAGACGATCAAGAACCACGTCGAGAAGGTGGAGGGCAAGTTCATCCGCCAGACGGGTGGCTCGGGCCAGTACGGCGTGGTCTACATCGACCTCGAGCCGGCGCCGGGCGAGGGCTTCGACTTCATCAACAAGATCCGGGGTGGCTCCGTGCCCTCCGAGTTCATCCCCGCCGTCGAGAAGGGGATCGAGGAGGCGCTCGAGTCGGGCGTGAAGGCCGGCTACCCGATGGTGGACGTGCGCGCCACGCTCACCGACGGCAAGTACCACGACACGGACTCCTCGGAGATCGCCTTCAAGATCGCCGGCTCGCTGGCGCTGAAGGAGGCGGCCAAGCGCGCCAAGGCGGTGCTGCTGGAGCCGGTCATGGCGGTCGAGGTGGTCACGCCTCAGGACTTCATCGGCGACGTGATCGGCGACCTCTCGAGGCGCCGCGGCCACGTCGAGGGCCAGGAGCCGCGCGGCAACGCCGTCGCGGTGCGGGCAAGCGTCCCGCTGGCGGCCATGTTCGGTTACGCCACCGACCTGCGATCCTCAACACAGGGCCGCGCCAACTACACGATGCAGTTCGACCGGTACGAGGAAGTGCCGGGCAGCATCGCGGAGGAGATCGTCGAGCACCGTACCGGCGAGCCGGTCGGCGCGGGCGCATAAAGAGTATGTTTCGCACGTTCGGGCCTGGGCCCGAGAAGACTTTGAGAAAGGGGTAGTTCGGAGTGGCGAAGGAGAAGTTCGAGCGCAATAAGCCGCATGTGAATGTCGGCACGATCGGGCACATCGACCACGGCAAGACGACGCTGACCGCGGCCATTACAAAGGTGCTGTCCGAGAAGTACGGCGGCCAGGCGCGCAGCTTCGAGGAGATCGACAACGCTCCGGAGGAGAAGGAGCGCGGTATCACGATCGCCACGTCGCACGTGGAGTACGAGACGGAGAACCGTCACTACGCACACGTGGACTGCCCCGGTCACGCCGACTACATCAAGAACATGATCACGGGTGCAGCCCAGATGGACGGGGCGATCCTCGTGGTATCGGCCGCTGACGGCCCGATGCCGCAGACCCGCGAGCACATCCTGCTCGCGCGTCAGGTGAACGTGCCCTACGTGATCGTGTTCATGAACAAGGTGGACATGGTCGACGACGAGGAGCTCCTCGAGCTCGTCGAGGTCGAGGTCCGCGAGCTGCTGTCCGAGTACGACTTCCCGGGCGACGACGTCCCCGTGATCCAGGGCTCGGCGCTGAAGGCGCTCGAGGGCGACGAGGAGCAGGTCGAGAAGATCGTCGAGCTCGCCAGCGCGCTGGACTCGTACATCCCGCAGCCCGAGCGTCCGCTCGACCGCCCGTTCCTGATGCCGGTCGAGGACGTCTTCTCGATCACCGGCCGCGGCACGGTCGCGACCGGCCGCATCGAGCAGGGCGTCGTGCACACGGGCGACACGGTCGAGATCGTCGGGATCCATGCCGACACCAAGAACACGGTCGTGACCGGAGTCGAGATGTTCCGCAAGATCCTCGACGAGGGCCAGGCGGGCGACAACGTCGGCTGCCTGCTCCGTGGCGTCGGCCGTGAGGACATCGAGCGCGGGCAGGTTCTCTGCAAGCCGGGCTCGATCACGCCGCACACCAAGTTCACCGCAACGGTCTACGTGCTGAAGAAGGAGGAGGGTGGCCGTCACACCCCGTTCTTCAACGGCTACCGGCCGCAGTTCTACTTCCGCACCACCGACGTGACCGGAGTGGCCAACCTGCCCGAGGGCACGGAGATGGTCATGCCGGGCGACAACGTCGAGATGACCGTGGAGCTCATCCAGCCCATCGCAATGGACGAGGGCCTGCGCTTCGCGATCCGCGAGGGCGGCCGCACGGTCGGCTCGGGGGTGGTCACCTCGGTCATCGAGTAGCACTCGACGACACCGAACTTTTCGGGGGCGGGCGGCACAGGACAGGAACCGCGCGCACTGGGCCAGCCCAGTGCTTACGGCCCGGCAGCCCGCCCCCGAAGTCTGTTCACACAGCCAATGGCGACACTCACGCAAAACAAGATCCGTATCCGGCTCAAGGCCTACGACCACTCGGCGATCGAGACGGCCGCCAAGGAGATCGTCGAGACGGCCACTCGCACCGGAGCCTCGGTATCCGGGCCCGTGCCCCTGCCCACCGAGAAGAACGTCTACTGCGTGATCCGCGGGCCCTTCAAGGACAAGGACTCGCGCGAGCACTTCGAGATTCGCACGCACAAGCGGCTGATCGACATCCTGCAGCCCACCCCGAAGACGGTGGACTCACTGCAACGCCTCGATCACCTGCCGGCGGGCGTAGATATTCAGATCCAGCTCATCTGACCTCATGGCTGGGCTACTCGGAAGAAAAATCGGCATGACCCAGGTCTTCGACCCGGATGACGGGCACGTGGAACGCGTGACCGTGATCGAGGCCGGGCCCTGCTTCGTGACCGCGATCCGCCGGGCGGAGCGCGACGGCTACGACGCCATCCAGGTCGCCTTCGGCGAGACGCGCGAGAAGAAGCTGTCGAAGCCGAAGCTCGGCCACCTGAAGAAGGCGGGCGTCGGCATGCTGAAGCACCTCGCCGAGTTCAGGGGCGAGGCGGGCGAGCTCGAGGTGGGCGCCGAGCTGAAGCCCGACGCGGTCTTCGAGAAGGGCCAGATCGTGAAGGTCTCGGGCAAGTCGAAGGGCAAGGGCTTCGCCGGCACGATCAAGCGGCACAACTTCGCCTCAGGCCCCAAGTCGCACGGCTCGCACAACGTGCGCGCCCCGGGCTCGATCGGCGCCTCCGCCGACCCCGCGCGCGTGTTCAAGGGCATCCGCGGCCCCGGCCAGATGGGCAACAAGCGCGTGACCCAGAAGGGCCTCGAGGTCGTGGACATCCGCGACAACCTGCTGCTCGTGCGCGGCTCCGTGCCGGGCGCCAAGGGCTCCGTGGTCGAGATCAGGAGCGAGGGCTAATGGCCGCCTCCGCCAAGTACATCGGCAAGGGCTCCGGCACGCTTGCCCTGGACGACTCGGTGTTCGCCGAGCGCTTCCACGGGCCGCTCGTGCACGAGGCCGTTCGAGCCGAGCTGGCAGCGCGCCGCCGCGGCACCGCCTCCACCCAGACGCGCGGCGAGGTCAGCATGACCGGCGCCAAGGCCTGGCGCCAGAAGGGCACCGGCCGGGCGCGCGTGGGCGCGCTCTCGTCGCCGACCCGCACGGGCGGTGGCGTGGCCTTCGGCCCCAAGCCGCGCGCCTACACGGTCAAGGTGAACCGCAAGGCACGCCGGCGCGCGCTGCGCGCGGCGCTGTCCGTGCACGCCGAGCGCGGCTCGATCGCCGCGATCGACCCCTCCGGCTTCGACACTCCCTCGACGAAGGCCGCCGTGGAGGCGCTCGCGTCGCTCGACGGCGACGGCCGGGTGCTCCTGGTGCTCACCGACGGCGAGGAGAACTGCGTCAAGTCCTTCCGCAACATCCGCGACGTGAGCGTCATGCACGCCGACGCGGTCGGCGTGGCCGACGTGATCGGCCACGCGCGGCTCGTGATCTCCGAGGCGGCGCTCGCGCGCCTGACCGAGAAGGCGGCGTCGAAGTGAACGCGCGCCAGGTGATCATCCGGCCGGTCATCTCCGAGAAGAGCTACGCGCTGCTCGCGGCCAACAAGTACACGTTCCGGGTCCACGAGGGCGCCAACAAGACGCAGGTGCGCAAGGCGATCGAGGAGATCTTCGGCGTGCGCGTGGACGGCGTGCGCACGGCATGGGTCAAGCCCAAGCCGAAGCGCCGCGGAATCTCGAGCGGCCACCGCCGCAAGTGGAAGAAGGCGGTCGTGACGCTGCATCCGGACGACGCAATCGAGCTCTTCGAGGGCCAGGGGATCGAATAGATGGCAATCAAGAAGTACAAGCCCACCTCGCCCGGACGGCGTTTCGCGACGTTCCTCCAGCACGAGGCGGTCACCAAGACCGAGCCCGAGAAGGCGCTCACCGAGGGGCTGAAGAAGTCCGGCGGCCGCAACGCGTACGGCCGCGTGACCTCGCGCCATCGCGGCGGCGGGGCCAAGCGCCGCTACCGCAAGATCGACTTCAAGCGCCGCAAGGACGGCGTGCCGGCGAAGGTCGCCGCGATCGAGTACGACCCGAACCGCTCGGCGCACATCGCGCTGCTCCATTACGCGGACGGCGAGAAGCGCTACATCCTGGCGCCCGGCCGCATCAAGGTCGGCGACACGATCTCGTCCGGTCCCGACGCGGACATCGCGCCCGGCTGCTGCCTGCCGCTCCAGAACATCCCGACGGGTACCACCGTGCACAACGTGGAGCTGACCCCCGGCCGCGGCGGCCAGCTCGGCCGCTCCGCTGGCACGTCGATTCAGCTGGTCGCCAAGGAGGGCCGCTACGCGACGCTGCGGCTGCCCTCGGGCGAGATGCGCATGGTGCTCATGGAGTGCCGCGCCACGATCGGCGTGCTCGGCAATGCGGAGCACGAGCTGGTCGACCTGGGCAAGGCGGGCCGCTCGCGCCACAAGGGGGTGCGCCCGCAGACGCGCGGCGTGGCCATGAACCCGGTGGACCACCCGCACGGCGGCGGCGAGGCGCACCACACGCCCGGCGGCCATCCGCGGACTCCTTGGGGAGTGCCTACGCTCGGCTACCGCACGCGCAAGAAGAAGAAGACGTCGGACCGGTACATCGTGCGTGGCCGCCGGCGAGGCAAGAAGGGAAGGCGATAGGTGTCACGCTCGTCTAAGAAGGGCCCGTTCGTTCAGGACCGCCTCATGTCGCGCATCGAGGCGATGAACGAGGCCGGCAACAAGCAGATGATCAAGACCTGGTCGCGGACCTCGGTGATCTTCCCTGAGATGGTCGGCCACACGATCGCGGTCCACGACGGGCGCAAGCACGTGCCCGTGTTCGTCTCCGAGTCGATGGTCGGGCACAAGCTCGGCGAGTTCGCTCCCACGCGGATGTTCCGCGGCCATGCGGGCAGCGACAAGGTGAGGATTCGTTGACGCCGCCGGACCAGATGAATCCGCCGCCCGAGGGCGGCTGGGAGTCGCTGAAGGTCGACGAGCTCAAGGCTGAGCTCGAGGCTCGCGGCCTGCCCAAGAGCGGCAAGAAGGACGAGCTGATCGCGCGGCTCGCGGACGACGACGTGGCCCAGGCGGCCACGACGCCGGCGCCGGAGGACGGGGTCAGGCTTAAGCCTGACCCCGACGAGACCGCCGAGATCGAGGAGGAAGCGCCCGAGGCTGCCACTCCCGAGGATGAGCCCGCCGACGAGGCGCCCGCTGAGGACGAGCCCGCGGAGAAGCAGCCGCGCCGCCGCCGTGGCTCCGCCGAGACCGGCGCCACCACGCGCAAGACGCCCTCACGCCGCCCCGACGAGTCCGTGACGGTGCGTGCCCGCGCGCGCTACGTGCGCACCGCTCCGCGCAAGGCCCGCCTCGTGATGGACCACATTCGAGGGAAGCGCGTCGAGCAGGCCCAGGCGATCCTGCAGCACGCCCCGCGCTCGGTCTCCACCGACATCCTCAAGCTTCTGAACTCAGCCGTGGCGAACGCCGAGTCCGCCTACGAGCTCGGCGCCGATGAGCTCACCATTCATCGCGCCTTCGTGGACGAGGGCCCGACGATCAAGCGCTTCCGGCCACGGGCGCTCGGACGCGCAACCCCAATCCACAAGCGCACCAGCCACATGACCATTGAATTGACCACCGACGGGAACGGGAGGTAGCCCATGGGCCAGAAGGTCCATCCCGAGGGACTACGGGTCGGCTACATCCACGACTGGAAGTCGACCTGGTTCAACGAAAAGGATTTCTCCGACTACCTGTTGGAGGACATCCACATCCGCGACCACATCGAGAACAAGCTCGCGCACGCGGGCCTGTCCACGATCACCATCAAGAAGAACAAGAACGAGGTCGAGGTCAACATCCACACGGCCCGCCCGGGCATCGTTATCGGCAAGTCCGGTAGCGAGGTGGACGCTCTGCGCAAGGAGCTCCACAAGATGACGGGCAAGGCCGTGAAGGTGAACATCCTCGAGATCAAGCGCCCGGAGCTGGACTCACGGCTCGTGGCGCAGTCCGTCGGTGAGCAGCTGCAGAACCGCGTGGCGTTCCGCCGCGCGATGAAGCGCGCGCTCACGAGCGCCATGCGCTCCGGCGCCAAGGGCGTGAAGATCCAGGTGTCCGGTCGCCTGGGTGGCGCCGAGATGGCCCGCACCGAGGGCTACTCGGACGGCCGCGTGCCGCTCCACACCCTCCGCGCGGACATCGACTACGGCTTCTACGAGGCCCGCACCACCTTCGGCCGCATCGGCGTGAAGGTGTGGATCAACAAGGGCGAGATCATGCCCAAGGGCTTCGCGCAGGACCTCACCGAGCTCGAGGCGCCGCAGGCTGTCGGGCCTGGCGGCGGCCGCGGAGGCCGCCCCGGCGGCCCGGGTGGCGGGCGCGGCGGTCCCGGAGGCGGGCGTGGACCCGGCGGTCCCGGTGGCCGAGGCGGCCAGGGTGGCCGCGGCGGCGGTCCCGGCGGGCGCGGCGGCGGTGGCCGTGGCGGACGAGACAGCGGAGGCGGGCCTCCGCCCGGGGTGAGGCTCTGATGCTGCAGCCGAAGCGAGTGAAGTGGCGCAAGGAGCACCGCGGTCGCAGGCGCGGCTTTGCCAAGGGCGGAACGAGCGTGCAGTTCGGCGAGTACGGACTGAAGTCGCTCGACCGCGGCTGGGTCAGCAACCGCCAGCTCGAGGCTGCCCGTATCGCGATGACCCGCAAGATCAAGCGCGGCGGCAAGGTCTGGATCAACATCTTCCCGGACAAGCCGTACACGAAGAAGCCGGCCGAGACCCGCATGGGTTCCGGCAAGGGCTCCCCTGAGGGGTGGGTCGCGGTCGTGAAGCCGGGTCGCGTTATCTTCGAGCTGTCCGGCGTGCCGGAGGATCTCGCGCGCGAGGCGATGCGCCTGGCGGGCCACAAGTTGCCTGTGAAGACGAAGTTCGTGTACCGCGAGGGCGGTGGTCAGCAGTGAAGGCTGTCGAGGTGCATAACCTTGAGGATCCGCAGCTCGTGGAGTTCGCGGACACCGCGCGGCAGGAAGTGTTCAACCTGCGCTTCCAGCACGCGACTGGGCAGCTCGAGAACACCGCGCGGATGCGCCAGGCAAAGCAGGACCTAGCGCGCGCGCTCACAGTGGCGCGCCAGCGCGGAATAGACGTCGAAACAGAGATACGCAGGCAGAGAGCCACCAATGCTTGAGAACGAAGAGAACGTGAACGAAGACGAGACGCCGGCCGACGAGGCGCCCGACCAGGTCGCCGAGGAGGTGGTCGCGCCGGAGGAGCCGGCCGACGAGCCGACGGCCGACGAGGTCGCGGCCGAGGAGGCCCCTGCAGAGGAGGCCCCTGCAGAGGAGCCCGCTGCGGAGGAGACTCCCGCCGAGGAGCCCGCTGCTGAGGAGGCCCCTGCAGAGGAGCCCGCTGCGGAGGAGGCTCCCGCCGAGGAGCCGCCGGTCGAGGAGCCGCCCGCTGACGAGCCGCCCGTCGAGGAGCCGCCGGCGGAGGACGCTCCGGCGCCCGCCGCTGCCGCCCCCGCTGAAGAGAGCGAGCCGGTGGAGCAGGTCTCGCCGAAGGAGCGTCGCCGCCAGAAGCGTTCCGCGCACACCGGTGAGGCGCGTCCGCAGCGGACGATCGAGGAGCGCGCTGCGGAGCGGGCCGAGACCCGCCGCGCCAAGGCCAAGAATCGCCGCGCCTATCGCCTGAAGCAGCGGGAGCGCCGCGCCGGCCAGCCACGGGCGGAGGCAGCGCCTGCCACCGAGTCGGCCTCGGAGCCGAACATCAAGCTGCGTCAGGGCGTCGTCGTCTCCGACAAGGCGGACAAGACGATCATCGTGCGCGTCGACACTGCTCGCGCACACCGGATGTACAAGAAGGTCGTCCGAACCTCGGCGACCCTGCACGCGCACGACGAGAACAACGACGCGCACATCGGAGACATGGTGCGCGTGGTGGAGAGCCGCCCGCTCAGCCGCACGAAGCGCTGGCGCCTGGTGGAAGTGCTGGAGAGGGCTCGCTAGCGATGATCCAGCAGGAGTCCCGGCTCAAGGTGGCGGACAACACGGGCGCGCGCGAGGTGCTCTGCATCCGCGTGCGCGGCGGCAGCCACCGGCGCTACGCGGGGGTGGGCGACATCATCGTCTGCACCGTCAAGCAGGCCATCCCGCACGGCTCGGTCAAGAAGGGCGAGGTCGTTACCGCCGTAGTCGTGCGCACGAAGAAGGAGTTCGGGCGCGACGACGGCACCTACATCTCGTTCGACGAGAACGCCGCGGTGCTGATCGACGACGGCAACAACCCGCGCGGCACTCGCATCTTCGGCCCGGTGGCCCGCGAGCTGCGCGACCGCAACTTCATGAAGATCGTCTCGCTCGCCCCGGAGGTGCTCTGACCATGGCGCTCAAGATCCGCCGCGACGACACCGTCCGCATCATCACCGGCAAGGACCGCGGCAAGACCGGTCGCGTCCTGCGCGTGGACCCGGAGAAGCACAAGGTCTTCGTCGAGGGCGCGAACATCGTCAAGCGCCACATCAAGCCGCGCACGCTGCGGGACACCCAGCGCGCCCAGGAGATGGGCGGCATCGTCGAGATGGAGGGCCCGATCCACATCTCGAACGTGATGCTGATCGACCCCGACTCCGGGGAGCCGACACGCGTCGGCATCAAGCGCGGCGAGGGCGGCAAGCGCCTGCGCGTGGCCAAGAAGTCCGGCAAGGAGATCGACTGATGGAAGCCTCAGCACCGGCAGCCGTGCCGCCGCGCTTGAAGGAGCGCTACGAGGCCGAGATCAAGGCGAGCCTCCAGAAGCGCTTCGGCTACAAGACCGTGATGGAGGTCCCGGGCCTCGAGAAGATCACGCTCAACATGGGCGTGGGCGACGCGAAGCAGGACTCCAACGTGCTCGACGCCGCGTCGGAGCAGCTCGCCACGATCGCGGGCCAGGCTCCGAACGTGCGCCGGGCCAAGAAGTCGATCGCCAACTTCAAGCTCCGCGACGGCATGCCCGTGGGCGTGAGCGTGACCCTCCGCCGGGCCTACATGTGGGAGTTCCTCGACCGCCTGACCTCAATCGCCATTCCGCGAATCCGCGACTTCCGCGGTCTCAACGCGCGCTCGTTCGACGGACGCGGCAACTACTCCATGGGCGTGCGAGAGCAGATCATCTTCCCGGAGATCGACTACGACGCCATCGACCAGACCCGCGGTCTCGACGTGACCATCACGACGAGCGCCCAGACTGACGAGGAGGCGTACGTGCTCCTGCGAGAGTTGGGCATGCCGTTCTCCCCGGACGGCGCACCGGGCAGCGAGGATCAGGTCGAGGAGGACGAGGCCGAGGAGGAGCGCCGCCACGAGGAGGCGCGCCTGAAGGCCGAGGCCGAGGCAGCCGCATACGAGCAGTTGAAGGAAGAGAACCCAGAGGCGTACGAGACGCCCACGCCCTCAGAGGACGAGGACGAAGCCGAGACGGGCGAGGAGACAAAGGAGTAATGGCAAAGACTTCCCAGCGGGTCCGCCAGCAGCGCGGGTCCAAGTACAAGACGAGGAACTACAACCGCTGCAAGCGCTGCGGCCGCCCGCGCGCGTACCTGCGCAAGTTCGGGCTATGCCGCATCTGCCTGCGCGAGATCGCACACGAGGGAATGATCCCCGGCCTCACGAAGTCGAGCTGGTAGCCCGATGTCGATGACCGACCCCGTCGCAGATTTCCTGACGCGCATCCGCAACGGCCTGCACGCCGACCGCGACGACGTCGAGATGCCCTCCTCGAACTTCAAGGCGGAGATCGCGCGCATCCTGCGCGAGCAGGGCTACATCGAGGACTACGCCGTCGAGGCCGCCCGCGTGGGCCGCGTGCTGCGCGTGACCCTGAAGTACACGGAGGACCGCAAGCCCGTGATCCAGGGCATCGAGCGCGTCTCGAAGCCCGGCAACCGGCGCTACGTGGACTCGGGCACGATTCCCAAGGTGCAGGGCGGGATGGGCACGACGATCGTCTCGACCTCGCACGGCGTGATGACCGGCCACGAGGCGCGCCGCGCCGGCGTGGGTGGCGAGCTCGTAGCAAGGGTCTGGTGACGTGAGCCGCATCGGAAAGCAGCCCGTGGCCGTACCGGACGGCGTGGAGATCACCATCGAGCCCGAGCTCGTGAGCGTGAAGGGCCCGAAGGGCGAGCTCGCGGAGCGCAAGAACCGCGACATCCTCGTGAAGCAGGAGGACGGCCAGATCCTGGTCGAGCGTCCCACGAACCGCGGCGAGCATCGCGCGCTCCACGGCCTCACCCGCAGCCTGATCGCGAACATGGTCGAGGGCGTGACGAACGGCTTCGAGAAGCGCCTCGAGATCCAGGGCGTCGGCTACCGCGCCAACCTCCAGGGCAGGAAGCTCGTGCTGGCGCTCGGCTACTCGCACCCCGTCGAGCTCGAGGCCCCCGACGGAATCGACTTCGAGGTCCCGCTGCCCACGCGCGTTGTCGTGCGCGGCATCTCCAAGCAGGTCGTGGGTGAGGTGGCCGCCAACATCCGCAAGCAGCGCCCGCCGGAGCCCTACAAGGGCAAGGGCATCCGCTACGAGGGCGAGTACGTGGCCCGGAAGGTCGGTAAACGCGCATGAGCCTTCAGACCAAGGGCCAGTCGAGGCTGCGCCGTCGCCGTCGCGTGCGCGCCAAGGTGCGCGGCACCGCCGAGCGTCCGCGGCTGTCCGTGTTCCGCTCGAATCGCGGCATCCAGGCGCAGGTGATCGACGACGTGGCCGGCCACACGCTGGCTGCCGTGTACTGGACCGAGGACGACCTCAAGTCGCTGAAGTCGATGGACCAGGCCAAGCGCGCGGGCGAACTGGTCGCCGAGCGCGCGAAGGCGGCGGGCGTCGAGACGGTCGTGTTCGACCGCGGCGGTTACCGCTACCACGGCCGGGTGAAGGCGCTCGCCGACGGCGCCCGTGAAAAGGGGCTGACGTTTTGATGCGCATCGTTATCGCTACGGTGAGTGGTTCTCATGGCGAGTAGGGACAGGACACGTGGGGGCCGCGGTGAGGGCTCGGACCTGCAGGAGCGGGTCGTCGAGATCAACCGCGTCGCCAAGGTCGTCAAGGGCGGCCGGCGCTTCTCGTTCACCGCACTGGTTGTGGTGGGCGACGAGAAGTCGCAGGTCGGCGTGGGCTACGGCAAGGCCAACGAGGTCCCGGTCGCGATCCAGAAGGGCGTCGAGCGCGCCCGCAAGAACCTCTTCAAGGTGCCGATGCACGGCTCCACGATCACGCACGAGAACATCGGCGTGCACTCCGCGTCGCGGGTGCTGCTGAAGCCGGCCTCGCCCGGTACCGGCGTGATCGCCGGCGGTGGAGTGCGCGCGGTACTCGAGCTGGCCGGGATCCACGACGTGCTCTCGAAGTCGCTCGGCAGCCAGAACCCGATCAACCTCGTGAAGGCGACGGTCGCGGCCCTTCAGGGCCTGCGCAACCCGGCCGACGTGGCGGCGCTGCGCGGCCTCACGGTCCGCGAGGTGCTCGGCATGGAGAAGGCGGCCGCGGCTGAGCCGACCGAGCCGGAGGCTGAGGAGACGCCTGCCTGATGGCGACGCTGCACATCACACAGGTCAAGTCCTCTGCGGGCTCCAGCCAGAAGCAGCTCGAAACGCTCAAGACGCTGCGACTCGGCAAGATCGGGCGCTCGACTGAGCGTGAGGATCATCCGACCGTGCGCGGTCTGATTCAGGCTGTTCAACACCTCGTGAAGGTGTCCGATGGCTGACGAATTCATCGGCCTCCACTCGCTGAAGCCGGCTCCCGGCTCGCGCAGGCCGCGCAAGCGCGTCGGCCGCGGCGAGGGCTCCGGCACGGGCAAGACCTCGGGACGCGGCCACAAGGGCGCGGGCTCTCGCTCGGGCGCGAAGCAGCGCGTGAACTTCGAGGGCGGTCAGACCCCGATCCACATGCGGATGCGCAAGCTGCGCGGACCGCACATGAAGAAGTCGATGCCGTTCGAGAAGTTCCGCACGCACACCCAGCCGGTGAACCTGCGGGACCTCGACGCGCGCTTCGACAAGGGGGCCGAGGTAACCCCCGATTCCCTGCGCGAGAACGGCCTCGCCACGCGCCGCGAGGTGCCCGTCAAGATCCTCGGCCAGGGTGAGCTGTCCAAGGCGCTCACCGTGCACGCCCACGGCTTCTCCGCGACCGCACGCGAGAAGATCGAGGCCGCAGGCGGCACCTGCCAACTGATCGAGGACTAGGCCCCGATGCTCCGGACGTTCCTGAACGCGTTCAGGGTCCCCGAGATTCGGAAGAAGCTCGCCTTCACCGCTGGAATGCTGGCGCTCTACCGCGCCGGCGCATACATCCCGGCGCCCGGCATCAACATCGATGCCGTCAAGGACATCTCGGACAACTTCGCCGGATCGAACGTCCTCGGCTTCCTGAACCTGTTCTCCGGCGGTTCGCTCCAGCGCTTCGCGATCTTCGCGCTCGGGATCATGCCGTACATAACCGCGTCGATCATGCTGCAGCTGCTGACCGTCGTCGTGCCGCAGCTCGACAAGCTCCGCAAGGAGGGCGAGGTCGGGCAGCAGCGGATCACGCAGTACACGCGCTACCTCACCGTGGCCCTCGCCTTCGGCCAGTCGATCGGCTACGTCTTCCTGTTCCGCACCTTCTCCACCGGCACCACCGACGTGGTGGAGAACTTCACCTTCGGCCGCGTCTTCGTGATCGTGATGACGCTCACCGCCGGCTGTGTGCTGCTGATGTGGTTCGGCGAGCTGATCACGCAGCGCGGCATCGGCAACGGCATCTCGCTGATGATCTTCGCCTCCATCGCTTCCGGACTCCCGAACGGGATCCAGGCCTGGTGGACGAACCCGGACCAGATCTTCGTCCTGATGATGCCGTTCCTGGCGCTCGCGATCATCGCCGGCATCGTCTTCATGCAGGAGGGCCAGCGCCGCATCCCGATCCAGTACGCCAAACGCGTGGTCGGGCGCCGGATGGCCGGCGGCGGCTCCACCTACCTGCCGCTGCGCGTGAACATGGCCGGCGTGATCCCGGTGATCTTCGCCGCGTCCCTGATGGCTTTCCCGCCCACGGTCGGCGAGCTGCTTCAGGCGAACTGGGCGAAGGACTTCTCGGCGTTCTTCAACCCGGGCGGGGCGGCTTACCTGATCGGCGAATCGATCCTGATCATCCTGTTCACGTACTTCTACACCGCCGTCACGTTCAACCCGGTGGAGCAGGCGGACAACCTGAAGAAATACGGCGGATTCATCCCTGGGGTGAGGCCAGGCAGACCCACGGCCGAATATCTCGACCGCATCCTGGCGCGGCTCACCTTCCCTGGCGCGCTCTACTTGGCCGCGGTCGCGGCTCTGCCGACGATCCTCATCAACCAGACCAGCGCGAACTTCTACTTCGGCGGTACGTCGATCCTGATCGTCGTCGGCGTGGCACTCGACACCATGAAGCAGCTCGAGGCCCAGCTGATGATGCGCAACTACGAGGGCTTCCTCAAGTGAGCCAACTGAACCTGGTCCTTCTCGGCCCCCCCGGGGCCGGGAAAGGAACGCAGGCCGAACGGCTCGTCGAGGACTTCGGCCTGCCCTACTACTCCACCGGGATCATCCTGCGCGAGGCCGTGGCGGAGGAGAGCGAGCTCGGCAAGGAGGCGAAGCAGTACATGGAGGACGGCGAGCTCGTGCCGGACGAGCTGATCAACAAGGTGATCGCCGAGCGGCTCGACTCGGGTGAGGCCGATGACGGGTTCCTCCTCGACGGCTTCCCGCGCACCACCGGCCAGGCCGAGATGCTCGAGGAGACCCTCAAGGGGTGCGACCGGAAGGTGACCGGAGTGCTGCTGATCGAAGCGCCCGACGATGAGGTGGTCCGCCGCCTGTCCGGGCGCCGGACCTGCGCCAAGGGCAATCACGTGTACCACGTGGAGTTCGACCCGCCCAAGAACGAGGGCGTCTGCGACCAGGACGGCTCGCGGCTGATCCAGCGCGACGACGACCGGGCCGAGACCGTCCGCAAGCGACTTTCCGTCTATCACGACCAGACCGAGCCGCTGATCAAGTGGTACGAGGACAGGAACGTGTTGCACCGCTTCGACGGCACCCGCCCGCCCGACGAGGTGCACGGACGCATACGTGCCACACTGGCTGCCAAGCGCCTCGAGGACGAGCTCTAGACTCGAGGACAAGCTCCAGCCAGTGATCCACAGAAAGACACCCGAAGAGATCGAGAAGATGGCCGCGGCGGGCAACGTGCTCGTCCGTACCCACGAGGTGCTGCGCAAGAAGGCGCGCCCCGGGGTCACCACGGCGGAGCTCGACGAGGCCGCCGAGAAGTTCATCCGCTCGCAGGGCGGCGAGCCGGCCTTCAAGGGCTACCGCGGCTTCCCAGGCTCGATCTGCGCGTCGCCGAACTCGATGGTGGTGCACGGCATTCCGGGCTCCTACAGCCTGAGCCGCGGCGACATCCTCACCGTGGACATCGGCGTGATCCTGGACGGCTGGGTGGCCGACGCCGCGATCACGCATCCGATCGGCAACGTCACGCCGATCGCGCAGCGCCTGCTGGCCACCACGAAGGCCGCCCTGTTCGACGCCGTCGAGCAGTGCGTGCCGGGCAACCGCCTGGGCGACGTCTCGCACGCGGTGCAGACCCGCGTGGAGAGCGAGGGCTTCGGCGTGATCCGCTCGCTGGTGGGCCACGGAATCGGGCGCGAGATGCACGAGGACCCGCAGATCCCGAACTTCGGGCAGCCCGGCACGGGGCCTGAGCTGGAGGAGGGAATGGTGCTCGCGATCGAGCCGATGGTGAACGTGGGGAGCCATCACGTGCGCATGGGCTCGGACAACTGGGCGGTCTACTCCGAGGATGGCTCCCTGGCGGCCCATTTCGAGCACACGGTGGCCATAACGGCGGACGGTCCGAGGATCCTGACGCCCTGGCACCTGAGCGCCTCTGAACCAGTGGGGGCTGCTACTCTTTCCGGTCGGCGCTGAGCCGTCTCCTGGGCTCCCGCGCCGATCCTCGTCGTGTCCGATACGTTTCCCCGGTTCTACGGAGCTATGAAGGTCCGCGCCTCAGTTAAGCCAATGTGCGAGAAGTGCAAGATCATCCGCCGCGGCGGTGCGGTCTTGGTGATCTGTTCGAACCCCCGTCACAAGCAGCGGCAGGGGTGACGGGGAGCTAAATGGCGCGAATTTCAGGAATCAATATCCCTCTGAACAAGAGGGTCGAGATCGGCCTCACGTATGTGTACGGCATCGGCCGGTCGACCTCGAACGAGGTTCTGTCTCAGGCTGACGTGGATCCGGACACGTACGTCAAGGATCTCACCGAGGACGAGGTGCGCAAGATCCGCGAGCGGGTCGACGACCTGCTGGTGGAGGGCGACCTCCGGCGAGAGCAGTCACAGAACATCAAGCGCCTGATGGAGATCGGCGCGTACAGGGGCCTCCGCCACAGGCGCGGCCTGCCGGTTAACGGACAGAGGACGAAGACGAACGCGCGCACCCGCAAGGGTCCGAAGCGCGGCTCTCAGTCCGGCGGCGGCAAGAAGAAGGTGAGAAAGCACTAAATGCCTCAAGCGCGACGACCCCGCGGACGCAAGCGCGTCCGGAAGAACGTGCCGTTCGGGCAGGCACACATCAAGACGAGCTTCAACAACACGATCGTGTCGCTGACCGACAAGGACGGCAACGTGCTCGCGTGGGAGTCCGCCGGCGGCGCCGGTTTCAAGGGCTCGCGCAAGTCGACGCCCTTCGCGGCGCAGGTCACGGCTGATGCCGCCGCGCGCAAGGGCATGGAGCACGGTCTCCAGAAGGTCGAGGTCTTCGTCAAGGGCCCCGGCTCCGGCCGCGAGACGGCGATCCGCTCGCTTCAGGCCGCCGGGCTCGAGATCACAGGAATTCGGGACGTGACGCCGCAGGCCCACAACGGCTGCCGTCCGCGCAAGAGGCGGAGGGTCTAGTGGCGCGCGATACGGGGCCTCAGTGCAAGCAGTGCCGCCGGGAGGGCATGAAGCTTTTCCTCAAGGGCGAGCGCTGTCTTACGGACAAGTGCGGCGTCGAGCGGCGGAACTACCCGCCGGGCGATCACGGACGCGGTCGCTCGCGCCAGTCTGAGTACCGGCTCCAGCTGCGTGAGAAGCAGAAGGCCCGCCGCTACTACGGCGTGCTCGAGAAGCAGTTCCGCAACTACTACGCGAAGGCGAGCCGCCAGACAGGGGTTACCGGCGAAAACCTGCTCCGCCTTCTCGAATCCCGCTTCGACAACGTGCTCGTGCGGCTCGGCTTCGCCGGCTCGCGCCGCCAGGCACGTCAGATGATCCGGCACGGCCACTGGCACATCAACGGCCGCCGCGTGGACATCCCGTCGTACCAGCTGAAGACCGATGACGTCATCACGATGAAGCCCAGCGCTCCGGTCGAGCCGGTCGTGCGTGACGCGACCGAGCTGACCTCCGCCGTGCCGGCCTGGCTCCAGGCCGACCACGACGGCCTCACCGCCAAGGTGCTCCGCCTCCCCGAGCGTGCGGAGATCACCACGCCGGTGCAGGAGCAGCTCATCGTCGAGCTTTACTCGAAGTAGCACCGAACTCCCGCGCGCCCGCTCGGGCGCCGCGCGGATACAAAGCGAAGGAAGCACCTCTCCAAATGATCGAGTTTCAGACTCCACAGATTTCCGCCGAGAAGGTCGAGGACAACCGCGGCACTTTCACGATCGAGCCGCTCGACCGCGGCTTCGGCTACACGTTCGGCAACTCGCTTCGGCGGGTGCTGCTGTCGTCCCTTGCCGGCGCGGCCGTCACGAGCGTCCGCATCGAGGGCGTGGCGCACGAGTTCTCCACCATCAACGGGGTGAAGGAGGACGTGACGGACATCGTCCTCAACCTCAAGGAGGTCGTCTGCCGCATGCACTCGGATGCGGCCGAGATCGAGGCGCCGCTGGTGGTCACCGGCCCCGGCGAGATCAGCGCCGGCGACATCGACCTCCCCTCGGGCGTCGAGATCCTCAACCCCGAGACCCACATCGCAACCCTCGAGCGGAAGACCAAGCTCGAGATGTACCTAACGATCGGTCACGGTCGCGGCTACTCCCCGGCGGAGGACAACAAGACGCCGGACCAGCCGATCGGCGTGATCCCGATCGACTCGATCTTCTCGCCGGTCAAGCGCGTGGCGTACTCCGTGGACGCCGCCCGCGTCGGCCAGAAGACCGACTACGACAAGCTCACGATGGACATCGAGACCGACGGGTCGCTCGACCCGCAGGCCGCGCTGCGTGAGGCTGCCGAGATCCTGATCAAGTACCTGGCGATCTTCACCGACGCCGACCGCGTGGAGGCCCTGCGTGACCAGGGCGCCGCGCTGGTGGCCGGTGCGGACGGCATGGGCGACGGCGCCGGAGCCTCCGGTGCCGGCGGGATGGACGACATCCTGATCGAGGAGCTCGAGCTGGGCGTCCGCTCGTACAACTGCCTGAAGCGTGCCGGCATCCAGACGGTCGGCGACCTCGTGCAGAAGTCCGAGTCCGAGCTGGCCGCGATTCCGAACTTCGGCCGCAAGTCGATCGAGGAGGTCAAGGAGACCCTCGACGCGCGTGGGCTGGGGCTTCGCGCCGGGTAAGGTTTCGCCGCTATGCGTCACCAGAAGCAGAGGGGCAAGCTGTCGCGTGACCCAGCGCACCGCAAGGCGCTGTTCATGAACCTCTGCCGTGAGGTGATCGACCACGAGCGCATCCAGACCACCGAGGCCAAGGCCAAGGCGGTCAAGCCGGAGCTCGAGCGGCTGATCACGCTCGCGAAGAAGGGCGACCACCACTCGCGCCGGCTCGCGATGGCGCGGCTGGGCCAGGACAAGTTCGTGGTCTACAAGCTCTTCGAGGAGATCGCCCCGCGCTACGCGGACCGCCCCGGCGGCTACTGCCGCATCCTGAAGCTCGGGCCGAGGAAGTCCGACTCGACCGAGATGGTCTTCCTCGAGCTCGTCTGAGACTCCGGTTCCTCGTATACGCGCTCGTCATCGCCGCCCTGGTTCTCGTGCTGGTGAGCCGGGGCGGTGATTCCTCTGACTCCGGCCCGGTCTCGCTGAAGGGGAGCACCACGAGGGGCGAGCGGGTGACCCTCAAGGTCGTCGACGGCCGCATCGAGTCGTTCACCGCCAGGATCGGCGTCTCGTGCTCGTTCCAGAAGGTCTGGCACGGATGGGACTGGGCGGCCCACGGGCCGTTCGGAGGCGAGGGCAAGGACTTCGAGTACGGCGATCGCAACCGCTTCCCCGACGGCGGCAGGTTCCTCAGCGTGATACGAGGCCGCCTCATCGGAGACACGAGCGCCCGCGGGACGATCGAGACCACCGGGACCTGGCCCGGGACGGGGGGCGGCAGGACCCCCTGTCAGAGCTCGCTGGCCTTCGAGGCCTCGAAGGCGGGCTAGGAACTCGCGAACCTGCGCAGCGCCTCGCGGCCGCCGCTTGGGATCGGCTTGCCGTGGGCGAGCAGCAGGACGTCGAAGTCGAGCTCGTCCGCCAGGCGGGCGAACGCGCTCTTGAGACCCGCCTTCGTCTCCTCGGGGTCGTCCATGAGGTCGTCTGGGACGAACTGGAGCTCGTCGCCGTAGCGGATTGCTCCGTCCGCGATCTCGAGCGCGTTCACCGCGGGGACGTGGAAGGCGGTCTCGTCAGGGCTGATTGCGTCCACCTCGTGCGCGGTCACTGCGCCACCGGCGAGCGACTCGCCGAAGTCGTAAGGCACGATCGGCGTGTCCTCCTCGAACTCGTGCATTCCCGTGCGCGGCGCGCGCACCACCGCGCCGAAGCGCGTACGCACGTCGAGGCTGTCGCGCACGTGGTGGCGGCAGGAGAGGAGGATGTGCTGGACGCCCTCCACCTCGTCGGGCACGGCGAGCGGATCGAGCAGCGTCCGCAGGTCCGGAAGCCAGTAGGAACTCACGTCCATGCCGATTCCCGGATGGCGCGCCTGCCAGTGCATTACGCCGGGGGCGATCTCCTCCATAGCGACATTTTGCAACAAATCGTGCAACTTGCAGGAATTTCGCCTGATACAACGACGGGCGTCCTAACGCCGAATCGCCCCGATCTCAGGGTCGGGCGAGCGGGGGAACCGATGCGGCCTTTTGCGCCGCTGGGGCGAATCGTCCGGGCCACGCCCGGGTGTAGCGCAAAGCGCGAGCCCGTCAGCTCACCTCGCAGGCGGAACCCGACAGAAGGCATCAACCGACGTGCACAGGAACCTCGTGGCCGTTGCAGCCATGCTCGCCCTGACGGGCGGGATCGTCGCCGTGCCCGTGGAGCAGGCGGACGCCTCGACCAAGGCGAGTGCGTCCAGCACGCGCGGGGACGTGCGCGCCCTCCAGCGCAAGGTGGGCGTGGCGGCGGATGGCGTGTTCGGCCCCGCCACACAGCGGGCCGTCAAGCGCTGGCAGCGCCGCCACGGCCTGGTGGCGGATGGCATCGTCGGGCCCCAGACGCGCTCCGCGATGGGGCTTGGGTCCGGGCCGGTGCTCAAGCGCAAGCGCTCCGGGTCGCGCACGCGGCGCGGGCACTCGGGCTCTCAGCGCCGTTCGCACGGCGGCGGAGGCGTGCGGTCGCTTCAGCGCCGGATCGGCGTTCCCGCAGACGGGGTCTTCGGTCCGGGCACCGAGGCCGCCCTGAAGCGCTGGCAGGCTGCACACGGCCTCGTGCCTGACGGCGTTGCCGGACCACAAACACGGGCGAAGCTGGGCCTCGGCCCCGGGCCGGTGCTGAAGCGGCGCGGCCGGGGAGGCGGAGGTTCGGGAGGCGGGCGCATCCACCGTCTGATCAGGGCGGCGAACCGGATCGCAAGTGCGCCGTACAAGTACGGCGGCGGCCACGGCACCTACCACGACAGCGGCTACGACTGCTCTGGCTCGATCTCATACGCGCTGCACTACGCCGGCCTGTTGCGGACCCCGCTCGACTCGAGCGGCTTCATGAGCTACGGCCGTCCCGGGCGCGGCAGGCACATCACGATCTACGCCAACTCCGGCCACGCCTACATGGTCGTGGACGGCCGCCGCTTCGACACGAGCGCGATCCGCGAGACCGGCTCGCGCTGGACGAGCAGGCACCGCTCTACGTCGGGCTACGTCGTGCGCCACCCGCCCGGGCTCTAGGCCGGCGGGCGCCCCTCGGCGGTCACCGCGAACCAGGTGCCGCCGAACTCGACGATGTCGTTGCAGAGCACCTCGCCCCTTGGGTCGTGTTCGTAGAAGTAGAGCGGCTGGCCCCTGTACGTGACCTGCCGGCGGCGCCCTCGCGCAATCGTCCCGAGGAGCGAGCGCTTCACCCCGGCGGCTGCGCGCGGGCGCCCCTTGGCGAAGAAGGGCGGCCAGGCGTCGGCGCAGTCGCCGTGGCAGCGGCTCCTGCCGCTCGGGTCGCGCGTGAACGTGTACAGCGCGCGGTCGCCTCCGTTGAAGAGCACCCGGCCGACCTGCGAGTCGCCCAGCTTCAGGAGCGGGCCCCTGGGGCGCGCGCCCGTGGCCGTGGTCGTCGGCTGGGCCTCGCCCATCACCTTCGCCTCGCCCATCGGTGCCGGCGCGTCGTCGCCACAGCCGGCCAGCACGGCGGCGAAACCGAGGCTTGCGATGAGGGGGAGAATCCGGGGCATCGAGCGTCTGTACGACTCCATTGGCAAGGGATACACGTCCGTGCGGCGGGAGGACCCCCGTATCGGCGCCAGGATTCGCGCGGCGCTGGGCGATGCACGCAGCGTGGTGAACGTGGGGGCCGGCACCGGTGCCTACGAGCCCGCCGACCTCGAGGTAACCGCTGTCGAGCCCTCCGAGGTGATGATCGCCCAGCGTCCGGAGGGCGCGGCAGCGGTGGTGCGCGCCTTTGCCGAACAGCTGCCGTTCGAAGACGGCAGTTTCGACGCGGCCATGGTGGTGCTGAGCGACCACCACTGGCGCGACCACGAGCGCGGCCTCGCGGAGCTGCGCCGCGTGGCACGCCGGGCGGTGCTGTTCACGTGGGAGCCGGCCAGCTCGCGCGACACCTGGATCGTGCGCGACTACTTCCCCCGCTTCGAGGAGCTGATCCCCGATGGCTACCGGCTCTCGAGGACCGTTGAGCGCCTCGGCGGAGGCCGGGTGGAGGTCGTGCCGATCCCGCACGACTGCCTCGACGGCTTCTACCACGCCTACTGGCGGCGCCCTGAGGCGTATCTCGACCCCATCGTCCGCGCTGGGATCTCGGCCTTTGCACTGATGGATCAGGGGTGCGTGGAGGCCGGGCTCGCGCGGCTGGCTCTGGACCTGGAGTCAGGGCTGTGGGCGCGCCGCAATGCGGATCTGCTCGAGCTCGACGAGCTGGACTGTGGCTACCGGCTGGTGGTGCACGATCGTGATTGACACGCTCCGGAGAGTCCGCCGCCGCTTCCTGCCCGCGCACATCCGCGCCGACATCCGCGACACGCAACTCCTCGTGGCGCTGCTCGAGGAGGTGCTCGAGCCGGACTCCGACTGCCTCGACGTGGGCGCGCACGCAGGATCGGTCCTCCGCGAGATGGTTCGGATCGCGCCGCGCGGGCGGCACGTGGCTTGGGAGCCACTGCCGGCGTTCGCGGCGCGACTGCGGGGCGAGTTCCCCGATGTGGAGGTCCGCGAGGCCGCGCTCGGCGATCACGCTGGCACGCGCGCCTTCGCGCATGTGGTCGAGGACCCGGGCTGGAGCGGCTTCCTGGCACGGCCGACACCTTCGTCGAGCCCCGTCGAGGAGCTCACGGTGACGGTGGAGCGACTCGACGACGTGCTGCCGGACGGCATCCGCCCGGCGTTCGTGAAGATCGACGTGGAGGGCGCCGAGGAGGAGATGCTGCTCGGAGCGGTCGAGACGCTACGCCGCCACCGCCCCGTCGTGGCCTTCGAGCACGGCCGCGGCTCCGCCGACGTGTACGGCACCACCCCCGGAGCGATCCACGACCTCCTCTGCGGCGAGCTCGGCTACGAAATCTCCGGCCTGGACGGCGACGGCCCCTACGGCGTGGAGCGCTTCATCGAGATCTTCGCGAGCGGCGAGCGGGTGAACTTCGCGGCGTGGCCGCGGGGCTGAGGCGGTCGCGGTGCCCGAACTGACAGCACTGAGGAGATCGACTGTCCTGCCTGGACCACCCATACGGTAGGTAGGGCGGGACAGTCGACGGAAACAACCCCGCCAGCATTCTCCACAAAGCCGATCGACTTTTGCTACCTTGCTCGACCAGTAAAGTCGATTGACAAGGTGGAGAATGTTGAGGACCCGTAAACGCCTGCTGGCACCGCTGCTGGCTGCTCTGGCCGTCGTGGCCATTCTGCTCGTGGCCAGCGGCTGCGGCGGTACCTCGACCGACGCCTCGTCGGGCGGTGACGGTAGCGGTGGCAAGTTGACGCTCGTCGCCTACTCCACCCCGGAGGAGGCCTACAAGGAGCTGATCCCGGCCTTCAACAAGACATCGGGCGGCAAGGGCGTCAGCTTCAGCCAGTCCTACGCGGCGTCTGGCGAGCAGTCCCGCGCCGTGGAGGGCGGTCTGCCGGCCGACGTGGTCGAGTTCTCGCTTGAGCCCGATATGACGCGGCTCGTGGACGCCGACCTCGTCGACAAGGGCTGGAACCAGAACGAGCACAAGGGCATGGTCACGAACTCGGTCGTGGTCTTCATGGTCCGCAAGGGCAACCCCGAGGGCATCAAGGACTGGGACGACCTCGTGACCGGCGACGTGGAGGTGCTCGAGCCGAACCCGTTCACCTCGGGCGGTGCGAAGTGGAACATCATGGCCGCGTACGGCGCCCAGCTCGAGAAGGGCAAAACGCCGGAGGAGGCCCAGGAGTACCTCGCGGAGCTGTTCAAGAACGTGCCCGTGCTCGACAAGAGCGCGCGCGAGTCGCTCCAGACGTTCTCGAGCGGGAAGGGTGACGTGCTGCTCGGCTACGAGAACGAGGCGATCCTGGCCCAGCAGAAGGGCGAGGAGCTCGACTACGTGGTCCCCGACCAGACGATCCTGATCGAGAACCCGGTGGCGGCCACGACGGAGTCCGACGAGCCGGAGCTCGCGCAGAAGTTTGTGGACTTCCTCTACACACCCGAGGCCCAGGAGCTGTTTGTGAGCAAGGGCTATCGCCCGGTCGTCGAGGGCACGCCCGGCGCGGACAAGTTCCCCGAGCCGCCCGCCCTGTTCGACATCACGAAGTTCGGCGGTTGGGACAAGGTGAACACCGACTTCTTCGACCCGGAGAAGGGCTCAGTGGCAGAGATCTTCCAGTCGCAGGGGAAGAGCACTGAGTCGGGCTAGCGCCACGACCGTCGCCGCACCCCCTCCTGCGGCGCCGGTGAGCAGCGGTCCGAGGGCGTTTCCCATTCCGGGAGACGTCCTCGGCCGCGGCATCGCCATGGCGTACCTGAGCATCGTTGCGCTGATTCCGCTCGCGGCAGTGGTGCTGACGTCGTTCGAGGGCGGCATCGATAGCTTCTGGAACGCAATCAGCAGCCCGCAGGCGGTCGCGGCGCTGAAGCTCACGCTGATCGCGTCCGTCGTCGTCGTGCTCATCAACGCCGTATTCGGCACGCTGATCGCGTGGGTGCTCGTCCGCGACGAGTTCCCCGGGAAGAGCATCGTCAACTCCACGATCGACCTGCCGTTCGCGCTGCCCACGATCGTCGCCGGGCTGACGCTGCTCGCTCTCTATGGACCCGACAGCCCGGTGGGCATCAACGTAGCGTTCACGCGCGCGGCGGTGGTGATGGCGCTCCTGTTCGTGACGCTGCCGTTCGTGGTCCGAGCGGTACAGCCGGTGCTGCTCGAGCTGGACCGCGAGATGGAGCAGGCCGCGGAGTCACTCGGCGCGAGCCGCGCCACCGTCTTCCGGCGGATCATCATGCCGAACCTCGCGCCGGCGATCATCGCGGGGGCTGGGCTGGCCTTCGCGCGCGCGGTGGGCGAGTTCGGCTCGCTCGTCCTGATCACGGGCAACCTCCCGTTCAAGACGGAGGCCGCTTCATATTTCATCTTCTCCAGGATCGAGAGCGACGACCCGGTCGGCGCCGCCGCCGTGTCCGTCCTGCTGCTCGTCGTGGCCCTGGTGGTCCTGCTGTTCTTCGGCTGGCTCTCGAAGAGGGCGCTGCGCCATGAAGAGTAAGTACGCCCTGCGCTTCATCGCGCTCGGCTACCTGGCGCTGTTGCTCGGCGTGCCAGTGGTGCTCGTGTTCGTGAACGCGTTCCAGGACGGGATCGCCGCCGCGTGGGAGGCGGTGACCACGCCCGAGGCCCAGCACGCCTTCTGGATGACGTTCGTGATGGTGGCCGTGGCCGTACCGCTCAACACGATCTTCGGCGTGCTCTGCGCGCTCGCGGTCGTCAGGCAACGATTCCGCGGGCGAGCGCTGCTGAACGCGCTGGTGGACCTCCCGTTCGCCGTCTCGCCGGTGGTGGTGGGCCTCGCGCTGCTGCTCGTCTACGGCCGCCGCGACGGCTGGGTCGGCGAATGGTTCGCCGACCACGGCGTGCAGATCATCTTCTCGACGCCTGGCATGATCCTCGCGACGATGTTCGTGTCGCTTCCGTTCGTGGTGCGCGAGACGATCCCCGTGCTGCGCGAGATCGGGACCGAGCAGGAGCAGGCGGCCGCCACGCTGGGCGCCGGGCCGCTCCAGACCTTCTTCCGCGTGACGCTTCCGGCGATCCGCTGGGGCGTGGCCTACGGCGTGGTCCTCACCACCGCGCGTGCCCTGGGCGAATTCGGCGCGGTGAGCGTGGTGTCCGGCAAGCTGTCCGGCCAGACCGAGACCGCTCCGCTGTTCGTGGAGGCCCGCTTCCAGCGATTTGACGAGACCGGTGCATATGCTGCGGCGGTGGTTCTGGCGCTAATTGCGCTCGTCACCCTGCTGGCGATGAACCTGATCAAGCCCAAGGAGGCTCAGGCATGAGCATTGTCGTCGACTCCGTGTCGAAGCGCTTCGGCGAGTTCGTCGCACTCGACGACGTGTCGCTCGAGGTTCGAGACGGCTCGCTCACGGCACTGCTCGGCCCAAGCGGTGGCGGAAAGTCCACGCTGCTGCGCGTGATCGCCGGGCTCGAGACGCCCGACAGCGGCAGGGTCGACATCGCCGGCGAGGACGCGACCCAGACGCCGCCGCAGCGGCGCAACGTCGGCTTCGTCTTCCAGCACTACGCGGCCTTCAAGCACATGACCGTGGCGAAGAACGTGGCCTTCGGGCTCACGATCCGGAAGCGGTCGAAGGATGAGATAGAGGCCCGCGTGGACGAGTTGCTGAAGCTGGTCCACCTCGACGGTTTCGCCCATCGCTATCCCTCCCAGCTCTCGGGCGGCCAGCGCCAGCGCATGGCGCTCGCACGCGCGCTCGCGGTCCAGCCGCGCGTGCTCTTGCTCGACGAGCCGTTCGGCGCGCTCGACGCCACCGTCCGCAAGGAGCTGCGCGCCTGGCTGCGGCGCCTCCACGACGAGGTCCACGTGACCACCGTGTTCGTCACGCACGACCAGGAGGAGGCCATGGAGGTGGCCGAGCAGATTGTGGTGCTGAACCAGGGCAGGATCGAGCAGGTGGGCACGCCGAAGGAGCTCTACGAGCAGCCCGCGAACGACTTCGTCATGGGCTTCGTGGGGCCGGTGAGCGAGCTGTCCGGGCGCTGGATCCGCCCACACGACGTGGAGATCCTGCGGGAGCCGACGGACGGCGCGGAGGAGGCGATGATCGATCGCATCATCCACCTCGGCTTCGAGGTCCGCGTGGAGCTGACGCTGGGCGACGGCGAGAAGACCTGGGTTCAGATCACGAAGGGCCAGGCCCAGGAGCTCGAGCTGACCGACGGCGAGATCGTCTGGTTGCGGCCGAACGCGCCCGCGGACTCGATCTCAGACGCCGTAGTCCCGGCGTAGCGGCGCCGCGGCCTCCCTCACAGCGGCGAGCAGCGCCTGCGTGGACGGTCGCGCGGCGTCCGTGCTGCGTGTGGCTGCGAAGATCGCCCGGTTCATCGGGCGCTCCGCGATGTCGCGCAGCTTCACGCCGGGATGATGGTCCGGCAGTGCGAGGTCCGGCAGCATCGTCACGGCCAGGCCGCGCGCCACCACCGCGAGGCTGATCGCCGCGTCGTTGGTGCGGTGGCGCACATCCGGCTCGAACCCGCCGAGCTCCTGGCAGGTGCGGCGCGTCATCTCGTCCCAGCCCAGTCCCGCGTGTCCGGTGGTCCAGGCCTCGCCCGCCAGCTCGGCGAGAGGCACGGCTTCGGGGTGGCGGCGCGCCGCCGGATGGCGCGCCGGCAGGCCGAGGCGCACCGGATCGCTGAGCAGGTCGTGGCGCTGAACGCCCGCGGGCAGCTTCTGGGGCTGGTGCTCCCACTCGTCTGCCAGCACGAGGTCGATATCGCCCAGGGCCAGCCCGGGGAGGGCCTCCTCCGGCTCCAGCTCCATCAGCTCGCAGCGCAGCCGCGGCGCCTCCCTGGCCAGAGACTCCATGGCCGGCAGCGCCAGCCGCAGCGCCACCGACTCGAACCCGGCGATGCGACCGCGGCCGGCCACCGTTCCTGCTGCCGCCGCAAGGTCCGCCTCCGCAAGCGCCGCCCGCTCCAACAGAGCCCCCGCGTGCTCCACCAGGACCAGCGCGGCATCGGTCAGGCGCACGCCGCGCCCGGCGCGCTCGATGAGCGAGACGCCCGCCTCGCGCTCGAGCATCGCCAGCTGCTGTGAAACGGCGGAGGGCGTGAACTGAAGCGCGTCGGCCACCGCGGCGATCGTGCCTCGGGCGTGCAGCTCGCTCAGAAGACGGAGGCGGCGGAGCTCGAGCATTCAGAAGCAACGCTACTGCATTATCACCAGAAATCGGAATCGATACTGACGCTTGGATGCAGCAGGATGTTTCGCATGCGCTCCACCGGAACACTCCTGTGCGTCGGGTCCGCGGCCGGCTTCGGCGCCATGGCGGTGTTCGGCAAGCTCGCCTATGACAACGGTGCGACGGTCGGCACGCTGCTCGCGGTTCGCTTCGCACTCGCCGCGGCGCTCTTCTGGGCGCTGGTCCTCGCGGAGGGCTCGGCGCGCCAGCTGCGCTCGGTGGGCCGCCGGGACATCGCCCTCGCGCTGGCCCTCGGCGCGGCCGGGTACGCGGCGCAGGCCGGCTGCTTCTTCGCAGCACTGGACCGGATCGACGCATCGCTCCTCTCGCTCGTGCTCTACACGTTCCCGGGCATGGTGGCCGTGGCGGCGATAGTCCTCGGCCGCGAGCGCGCGGACTCGCGCCGGCTTGGCGCGCTCGGCCTCGCCTCCGGTGGCCTCGTGCTGGTGCTGGCCAGCGCGAAGGCGGGCGCGCTCGATCCGGTCGGCACGGCCCTCGCCGTAACCGCCGCGGTGATCTACACCACCTACATCCTCGTGAGCGAGGGCATCGCCGGGCGGCTGCGGCCGAGCCTGCTGTCCGCGCTCGTCTGCACGGGCGCGGCGGTGAGCCTGACGTTGGGCTCCGCGGTGCTCGGCGACCTGCACCCCGGCGACGTGACAGCCGAAGGCTGGGGTTGGCTCGCCGGCATCGCCGTCGTGTCCACGGTCGCGGCTGTGAGCCTCTTCTTCGCCGGCCTGAAGCGCGTGGGCCCCACGACCGCCTCGATCCTCTCGACGGTCGAGCCGGTGGTCACGGTGGTGCTCGCCTTCCTCGTGTTCGGCGAGCTGCTTGGATCGCTTCAGCTGCTCGGCGGTGCTCTCGTGATCGCGGCCGTGCTGGTACTTGGGAGTTACCGTCCACGCGAAACGATGGGAGGAGCGGCGGCATGAGCGGACCTTTGGATGGCAGGGTGGCTCTCGTGAGCGGCGCCACCCGGGGCGGCGGGCGCGGGATCGCGGTGGCGCTCGGGGAGGCCGGCGCGACCGTGTACGCCACCGGGCGCAGCACGCGCGAGAAGCGCTCCGAGATCGACCGTCCCGAAACGATCGAGGAGACAGCCGAGCTGGTGACCGCCGCGGGCGGCCAGGGCATCGCCGTGGCCGTGGATCATCTCGACCCCGTGCAGGTCGCGGCGCTGGTCGAGCGCATCGACTCCGAGCATGGCCGCCTCGACGTGCTCGTGAACGACATATGGGGCTCCGAGCATCTCTTCGAGTGGAAGTCGACGCTGTGGGAGCACGACCTCGACAACGGCCTGCGCCTGCTTCGGCTCGCGATCGAGACGCACCTGATCACAAGCCACCATGCGCTCCCGCTGCTGGTGCGCAATCCCGGCGGGCTCGTGGTGGAGGTGACCGACGGCACGGCCGCGTACAACGCCGACCACTACCGGATAGGGATTTTCTACGACCTCGCCAAGACGTCTGTCACGCGGATGGCGTGGGGACTGGCCAAGGAGCTCGCCCCGCACGAGTGCACCGCGGTGGCGCTCACTCCCGGCTGGATGCGCTCGGAGCTGATGCTCGAGCACCACAGCGTGAGCGAGTCGAACTGGCGCGACGCGACAGAGCGCACGCCGCACTTCTGCATCTCGGAGTCGCCGCGCTTCGTCGGCCGCGCGGTGGCCGCGCTGGCCGCCGATCCCGATGCGTCGCGCTGGAACGGGCAATCGCTGTCGAGCGGCGAGCTCGCGCAGGTGTACGGCTTCACCGATACCGACGGAACCCGGCCCGACTGCTGGCGCTACATGGTCGAGGTGGTGGAGCGCGAGGGCGCGACCGCCGGGGACGAGGGCTACCGTTGACGCCCAGCCGGCCACTCGGTTGCACTTAGCCGCGATATACGCGGGAAAGCTGGAGAGAGTCGCGGGCAGGGTGGACCGGGCGACGGCGCCGACCCCTTTATCGCTCAGCCGGCCCGCACCAGCGCCAACGACCTCGGCGAGCTCGCGTATCGACCGTTCCGTTATTGGGTTGACGACGAGGATCACCTCGTCGGCTCCCGCCTCGGCGAGTTCCCTCAGGCGCGAGGCGATTTCAGTCGAGGATCCCTCCAGAGCAGGTGCCTCGGACGTGCGCCCGTGTTCCTCCTCCGAGGTGCCCAACGCGACGAGCACGCACGCGCTGCGCTCGATATCGGAGGGATCGCGTCCGGCATCCCGGGCCGCGGCGCTGATGCGATCGTTGAGCGCAGCGAATCCCTCGGGGCTGTTGCCGAAGTCCTCGTACCAGGTGTTCCACGCCTCGACGTGCGGCAGCGCGATGGAGAGCATCCGCGGGCCGTTGCTGCCAATCATCAGGCGCGGAGGCTCTGGCGGGGCCGGGCGCAAGACGGCGTCCTCGGCCTGGCAGTAGCGGCCATCGAGCGTTACTCGCTCACCGGCCAGCAGGCGCCTGATGATCGTGAAGGACTCCTCGAAGCGCGAGACGCGGTGGTCGTACGGGAGACCGAAGGCGCGGAATTCGTCCTCGTTCCAGCCGGCACCGAGACCGAGCACGAAGCGTCCGCCGCTCACCTCGGCGAGCGCGGCAGCCATCCGCGCGATGAGGCCAGGCGGATGAAACGCCGTGCAGGCCACCAGCGGGCCGAGCTGCACGCTCTGCGTGCCGGCCGCGAGGGCACCCATCAGCGTCCAGGCGTCCCACGGGCCACGATCGCGTCCGCCGTGGCCGTCGCGGTAGAGCAGGTGATCGCCGAGCCAGATCGAGTCGAAGCCCACCTCCTCCGCGGCCTGGGCCATCGCGAGGTACTCAGGCCAGCGAACCTCGCGCTCGACCTCAGGAAGCTGGATCCCGATTCGCACTAGCGACGCGACCAGGCGTCCGGCGCCTCCGTGAGGCGCTGCGCCTGCGCGGGAAGGCGGCCGGCCACCACGTCCGCCAGCGTCACCTCGTCGACGACGCTGCGCAGGCTGGCGCGCACGGCGATCCAGGTGGTGCGCAGGTGCTCCGCCGCGCCCTCGTAGGTGAGGTCCTCGGGCGCCTCGCCGCGCACGGACGCGAGCGGGCCGTCGACCGCGCGAATCACCTCGCCCACCGTGACCTGGTCCGGGGGACGCGCGAGCCAGTAGCCGCCCTCCGCGCCGCGCTGGGAGCGCACGATGCCCGCGTGGCGCAGGTCGATGAGGATGTTCTCGAGGAACTTCAGCGGGATCTCCTGCGACTGCGCGAGCCGCTCGCCCTTCACCGGCCCCTCGCCGGCCACGGCCAGCTCGAGCAGGGCGCGGACGGCGTAGTCGCTCTTGGCCGAGACCTTCACCGCCGCCATTCTGACGATACGCTCGCGCCGTGGACGTAGATGCAATCAAGGAGCGCAATCGTTGGATGTGGGGGCTCGGCGATTACGCCGATCTCTCCGAGGCGCTGAGGCCGGCGGCGGAGGCGCTCGCCGATGCCTGCGCGGTGTCCGCCGGCCAAGAGGTACTCGACGTGGCTGCGGGTGACGGCAACTTCGCCATCGCCTGCGCACGCGAGGGCGCGAGTGTGGTTGCCTCGGACCTCTCGCCCGGGATGGTGGAGCGTGGCCGAGCCCGCTCTGAGCGGGATGGCTACGACATCGAGTGGGTCGAGGCCGACGTCGAGGCGCTGCCGTTCGACGACGGGCGCTTCGACTGCGCCGGCTCGGTGTTCGGAGCAATGATCGCCCCGCGCCCGCGTGTGGTCGCCGAGGAGCTGTTCCGGATCGTCCGCCCCGGCGGCACGGTCGGGATGACCGCCTGGACGCCGCGCGGCTTCTCCGCCGAGCTGTTCAGGCTCGGGCGCAGCTACGCGCCCCCGCAGGGCGACCAGCCACTTTCCGACGAGTGGTCGGACGAGGACAAGGTGCGCGAGCGCTTCGACGGCCTGGCGGCGCGTTTCGAGCTCGAGGTGAGGGAGCTCGCCTGGCGCTTCGACTCACCCGACGAGATGGTCGCCACCCTCGGCACCTCGGCACCGCCGTGGGTGGCCGCGAAGCAGAACCTGCCGCCGGATCGTTGGGAGTCGCTTGTGGCCGAGGCGCGCGAGCTCGCCCGGCGCTGGGCGGGTGGCGACGGTCCGCTCGAGGTTCAGAACGAATACGCGCTGATCGTGGCTCGCAAACGCGGGTGACCGCTCGCCTGCTGCTCGAGTACGACGGCTCGGACTTCGGCGGCTGGGCCACCCAGCCGGGGGTCCGCACCGTGCAGGCCACGGTCGAGGAGGCCCTCGCCACTGTGCTGCGCCACGAGGTGCGGCTCTCGGTGGCCGGCCGGACCGACCGCGGCGTGCACGCGCTCGGCCAGGTGGCGAGCCACGACGGCGATCCGGCGCCGCGTCGCAACCTGAACGCGCTGCTGCCGCCGGACGTGGCCGCGCTCTCCAGCGATCCGGCGCCCGACGGCTTCGACGCCCGGCGCGATGCCCGCTCGCGCACCTACCGCTACCGCCTCCACACGCGCAGCGCGCCCAGCCCGTTCGAGCAGGGGCGCGCGCTCTGGTGGCCGCGTCCGCTCGACCGCGAGGCGCTCGACGCGTGCGCCGCGGCGCTGCTCGGCACGCACGACTTCACCGCGTTCACGCCCAGCGAGACCGACCACGTGCGCTTCGAGCGCGACGTCTTTCGCGCCGAATGGGTGCAGGAGTCGGAGCACGTGGTGGCGTTTTGGATCGAGGCCGACACCTTCATGCGCCACATGGTGCGCGTTCTGGTGGGAACGATGCTCGAGGGCGTGAGCCCCGAGCGCTTCGCGGAGCTGCTCACGGGCCACCCGCGCTCGGAGGCGGGGGCGACTGCGGCCCCCCACGGGCTCTACCTGGAGAGCGTCGCATACCCTTGAGAAGCATCCGATGAGAGTCCTCCTGACAAACGACGACGGCATCACCGCCACGGGCCTCAACGCCATGCGCAGGGCCCTGCTCGAGCTTCCGGACATGAATCTCGAGGTGATCGCTCCCGACTCGAACCGGAGCGCCACGGGCCGCGCCGTGACCCTGCACGACCCGATCTGGGTCGAGGAGATCGAGTTCGGCGACGGGACGAGCGGCTTCGCGACCGACGGGACGCCGGTGGATTGCGTCCGCTTTGCCGCGCTCGGCCTGACCGATGCTCCGCCCGAGCTGATCGTGTCGGGCATCAACCACGGCGCGAACCTCGGCGACGACATCACGTACTCCGGCACCGTCGCCGCGGCGCTCGAGGGCATCATGCTCGGCATCCCAGCGCTTGGCGATCTCCCTCTCAGGGGGACGCGACTTCGAGCCGCTCGCGAGGTTCGTGGCGCGCATGGTCGAGGAGCTCGACGACGTGCCGATGCCGGCCGGGACGCTCCTGAACGTGAACGGCCCGGATGGCGAGGTGCGCGGCGCGCGCGCGTGCCGCCTCGGCAAGCGCATCTACAACGACGAGATGCTGCTGACCGAGGAGGAGGGCGGACGGCGCCGGTACCGCCTCTACGGCCAGGAGCCTGGCTACGAGCACGAGGACGGCACCGACTTCGCGGCAATCGCTGAGGGGTTGATCGCGGTCACCCCACTGCATTTCGACCTCACCGACCAGGCTGGCGTGGAGGAGCTCGCGGGCTTCGACCTCGAGCGCCTGCTGCGTCCCGCGACAGAGGCCGTTGAGTAAGGCAGGCGACGCCGCGGCGCGAGCCGAGGAGCTGCGGCGACAGCTCGAGTACCACGGCCACCGCTACTACGTCCTCGACGACCCGGAGCTCTCGGATCCGGATTACGACGCGCTGCTGAACGAGCTGCGCGACCTCGAGGCCGACAACGAGGAGCTGCGCACGCCGGACTCGCCGACTCAGCGGATCGGCGGCCAGCCGCTCGACAAGTTCCGGGAGGTGCCGCACCTCCAGCCGATGCTCTCGCTAGCCAACGCGCGCAACGAGGAGGAGCTGGCCGCGTGGGTGGTGCGCAGCGAGCGCTATCTAGCGCGCCAGGGCGTGGAGATGGGCGACGTGCACTTCGTGACCGAGCCGAAGATCGACGGCCTCGCCATCTCGCTCGTCTACGAGGACGGCGTGCTGGTGCGCGGTGCCACCCGCGGGAACGGCGAGGTGGGCGAGGACGTGACCCAGAACCTGCGCACGATCGGCGCGATTCCGCTGCGCGTGGAGGACGCCCCGCCGCTGCTCGAGGTGCGCGGCGAGATCTACCTGCCGCTGGCGGCGTTCGCCCGCCTGAACGAGCAGCGGGCGGCGGCCGGCGAGCCGACCTTCATGAACCCGCGCAACTCGGCGGCCGGTTCGATTCGCCAGCTCGACCCCGCGCTGGCCGCCTCGCGGCCGCTGTCGATGTGGTGCTACGGCATCGGCGAGGTCGACGGGCTCGAGTTCGAGACCCACCACGAGTGGCTCGACTGGATGCGCGAGCACGGTTTCCGGGTGAACCGCGACGTGGAGGTGCACGACACGGTCGAGCAGGTGGTGGCTGCCTGCGAGGGCTGGCAGGAGCGGCGCGACCGGCTCGACTTCGAGATCGACGGCGTGGTGGTGAAGGTCGACGAGCTCGAGCTGCAGCGCCAGCTCGGCGTGGTCGGCCGCGAGCCGCGCGGGGCGATCGCGTGGAAGTTCCCGCCCACCACCGCCACGACCACGCTCAACCGGGTGTCCTGGAACGTCGGCCGCACCGGTCACATGGTTCCGTTCGCAGAGCTCGAGCCCGTGCAGGTGTCGGGCGTGATCGTGAAGCTCGCCACGCTTCACAACGAGGAGGACCTGCTCCGCAAGGACGTGCGCGATGGCGACGAGGTGATCGTGATGCGCGCGGGCGACGTGATCCCGCAGGTGGTGTCGCCCACGTCCCGCGCCCAACGCTCCAAGAAACGGAACCCGCCACCCACGCCACCCGAGCGCTGCCCTGCCTGCAACACACCGACGATCAAGCCCGAAGGCAGCGTCTGGACGATCTGTCCGAACCGGGCCGGGTGCCCAGGGCAGGTGTTCCAGGCCGTCAAGCACTTCGTCGGGGCACTGGACATCGACGGGCTCGGGGAAGAGAACGTGCGCCGGTTCCTCTCCGAGAGGCTCATCAACGACTCGGCCGATCTGTACGCACTCACGACCGATCAACTCTCGGAGTTGGAGGGCTTCGGCGAGATTTCCGCCCGCAACCTGGTCGAATCGATCGAGGCTTCCAAGGAGCAGCCCTTCGAGCGTGTTCTCTACGGACTGGGGATTCCGGGCGTGGGATATGTCAATGCCCGCAATCTCGCCCGCCACCTTCGATCGATGGACGCCCTACTCGGCGCCACGGAGGACCAGCTCGTGGAGGTCGAGGGCATCGGTCCGATCATGGCCCGGACCATCGAGGAGACGCTCGCCGAGGACCGCACGCGCGAGCTGGTCGACAGGTTCAGGGAGTACGGCCTGAAAATGGAGGAGGAAGGCCCGGCCGCGCCGGTGGACGGACCGCTCGTCGGCAAGACGCTTGTACTCACCGGAACGCTGCCCAACCTCACGCGCGAGGACGCCACGCAGCGGGTGGAGGCCGCGGGCGGCAAGGTCACCGGCTCGGTCTCGAGGAAGACCGACTATGTGGTTGCGGGCGAGGATCCCGGCTCGAAGATGACGAAGGCGCAGGAGCTGGGGACCGAGATCCTCGACGAGGACGGCCTGCTCGCGCTGCTTGGTTAGCCGAACCTCGCGAGCGACTGCAGCATCAGGTCCTGTAGCCGCCGGGCGCCGGTGGGGTAGACGCCGTTCATCAGGATCGAGTACGCGTAGTTGTCTCCGCTGCGGGCCTCGCAGTAGCCGGACAGAGCGCTCACGTTTGAGAGCGTGCCGGTCTTGCCGCGGCAGCGGTCCCGCGCGGCGCCGCGTCGCATCCGGTCGAACAGCGTGCCGTCGCGGCCCGCGATCGGCAGCGAGTCAACGAACACGTCGGAGTCGTCGCTCGCGTACATCGCGGTGAGGAGCTTGACGATGCCCTGGGGCGAGGCGCGATCGCTGCGCGAAAGGCCTGAGCCGTCGACGAGCGTGGCGCGCACGCCGAGCCCGCGAGCGTGGGACACCGAGATCCGCGCGCCGGCGGCCGTGGTGCCCCGCCCTCCAGTCTGGTGCGCCAGGTCCTTCAGGAGCGTCTCCGCGAAGAAGTTGTCCGACGGCTTGTTGGTGAGCCGGATCAGCCGGGACATCGGCGGCGAGTCGACGCTCGCCAGCACACGCGCGTCGGGCGGCGTGATCCCGGCGCGAGGCTTCAGCCGCACCGTCACGCCGCGCGCCTCGAGAGCCGCGTCCAGGCGAGCGGCCGCAAACGCAGGCGGGTTCGCCTGGAAGCCACGCCCGCCCTCGGTGAAGAGTCCACGGTTGTAGGAGAGCGCGCTGAGCGGACCCACCCAGGGCGACACGCCGTAACCCGAGTCGGGGCCGCCCCGAAGCGAGTCGAAGGCGGACTCGTCCCCGTACACCCGGCCGGTGATGCGCTCGATCCCGATGTCCTCGAGCAGGCCGGCGAGGTCCTGGACGGACGCTCCGCCGCCGTAGGAGCGGGTCGTAAAGCCGCGGCTGCCGAAGGTCGGGTCGCCGCCGCCGCGCAGGTAGATCCCGCCCCGGAACACGCCCTCGGTGTCGAGCTCGCCCGTGCCGAGCACCTCCGTGCCGAGCGTGCCCTCCGTGCCGAAGCGGTCCAGAGCTGCGGTGGTGGTGAAGAGCTTCGTATTCGAGGCCAGGATGCGCGGCCTCTGCTGGCGCCAGCGGAAGACCGCGCGGGGCGTGTCGCCACTCAGATCGACCACATATGCGCCCGAATAGGCACCGGCCGACCGCATGTAGCGGGCCAGGCGCTTCACCATCGTGGCCTCGTCCTGGGCCGCGGCGGTGGCGGGCAGCAGGGCGAGCACGGCTATGACGAGCAGGGCAATACGACGCATCAGAGGCCCGGAACACGCTAACGAGGCCACCGGAGCGCTTTTGGCCATACTCTGGGCGGATGGGCGAGGTAGTCCGGCTCGAGAAGCCGTCTCAGAAGGACCGCAAGACAACCGGCAAGCCGAAGCGCCGCCGGCCGCGGCGCTCGCGCACAGCGCTGGTACTGGGCGGAGGCGGCTTCACCGGCGGTGTCTACGAGATCGGGGCCCTGAGGGCTCTCGACCTGCTGGCGGTGAACCGGACCGTCAACCAGTTCGACGTGTACGTGGGCACGAGCGCCGGCTCGTTCGTGGCCGCCCTCACCGCGAACGGCGTGACGCCCGAGGAGATGATGCGGGTGGTCAACCAGCAGGTGCCCACCCCGTTCAAGGACGTGGACCGCAGCACGCTGATGCGCCCGAACGCGCTCGAGTTCGCCCAGGCCACGGCGCTGATGCCGCTGAAGCTCCTGGGGCTGGCTCGCACCTTCCTCGGCCAGATTCGCTCCACGTCGGTGATCGACCTCGCCGTCGGGATCGCCGAGGCGCTGCCGTCCGGCCTCTACGACGGCCGGGGCATCCAGGACTACCTCGAGTCCGTGCTGAGCGACCCCGACCGCGTGAACGATTTTCGCCTGCTCGAGAACGAGCTGTTCCTCACCGCCACTGACCTCGACACGTGCGAGCGCGTGGTGCTCGGCGGGCAGGACTGGGACGACGTGCCGATCTCGCGCGCCGTTGCCGCCTCCACCGCTCTGCCGATGGTCTACAAGCCGGTGGAGATCAAGGGGCGCCACCTCGTCGACGGCGGGCTGCGCTCCACCACGAACGTGGACCTCGCCGTGGAGGCGGGCGCGAAGTTCGTGATCGTGGTGAACCCGCTGGTGCCGTACGTGAACGACTTCCAGAAGGTGATCCCGACGATGCTCGGCAGCCGCGTGCGCCGCGTCGCTGACATGGGCTTCCCACAGATCGGCTACCAGGCCTTCAAGCTGCTCGCCCACCAGCGCCTGCACGAGGCGGTGGGGCACTGGAAGGAGAAGTACCCGGGCGTCGACATCATCCTGATCGAGCCGGACCCGAACGACGAGCTGATGTTCGAGACGAACATCCTCAACTTCACCCGCCGCGTGGAGATAGCCCGGCACGGATTCGAGTCCGTGACCCTGAAGCTGGCGGAGGACTACGACCAGCTCAAGGCCACCTGCGCGAAGCACGGCATCGACATCTCGGCCGCGCGCGTGCGCAAGGTCGTGAAGAAGTTCGACGAGGAGCGGGAGAAGACGGCCGCCTGGCGCCGCATCCTCGAGCAGACCACAGGCGCCCTCTTGCGGCAGTCAGACCAGGCCTAGGCGGTCAGCGCGCCAACGAGGTTGGTCAGCGCCGCGTACGGCGCATCGACGACCTGGCGCCAGGTCACGCGAAAAACCCGCAGCCCGGCACGTTGAAGCTCGGCGTCGCGGTGGCGATCGCGCTCGAAGGCCGCGCGGGTTGAGTGGAACTGGAAGCCGTCGACCTCCACGACGAGCCCCTCGTCGCGCCACAAGAAGTCGACCTCGTGGCCGAGGATTCGTGCGTTCACCTCGGGGGCGGGCAGCCCGGCCGCGCGAACAAGGGCGAGAAAGCGTTCCTCGGCCTCGGAGCGCGTGATCGTTAAGGGACCGTCGTTTTCGAGCAGCTTCTTAAGTCGGCGGATCCCGCGTCGGCCTCGATAGTGGTCCAGCTCAACCCGCAAACGACGGGCATTGAGGAGACGTCGGGTAATTGCCTCGTGGAGTGCTCGTTCGAGCTCGCGGTCGGTGACGGATTCGGCCAGGTCGATGACGGTGCGGCTGGGAGTCGTCACGGGAAGGCCGCGAAGATGCCGAATGTCTTGAGGCGAGAGCCGCGTGGTCTGGTGGATCTGCAGCCCGGCCCGGCGCCCTTTCCCCGTCAGGACGGTCACGTCGATGTCCGCGTCATCGATCGCCGGCAGCAGGTACCACACCACCGCCGCCGAGCGATTGCTGATTGCGGCCGTTGGCCCGCACGCCAGCACCGCGGCCATCTCGCGCGCGAGCGGCACAAGCGCCAGATGGCCAACCGCGTATACGCCGCGGTGGAGCCGATGCAGGTAGTGCTTGCGGACGCGCGTTTGGATCGCGCCCGCGCCAATCCCCATCGCGAGCAGCTGCGAGCGGGACACCACCCCGTATTGCCGCCCCGCGAGATCTCCGATGAGCCGGTCCTTCGGTACGGGGCGCCCACCCGCCCTCTGCACCGCCAGGTCCACAACTCGCCTTTCGATGCCCGTACCAAGGGGGTTGCCGATCTTTTCGTTCTCTGCAATTCCCAACTTGCCCAACCCCTTCCAACTGTCCGTCGAGATCAATCTTTTGGACCTGGTGACGGGGATCCTGGGGGCGAAGACGGCAGGCGGGGACGCGGGCGGTCGAGTCTCGTAACGCGGAGTAACAGCGTCGTAACTCCGGCGCGCGGGCCGTAAGGCTCGCCGCACGCCCGGCCGCGGGGCGCACGCGGCGGCCGGCGGCCGTCCCGGCCCAGCCGCATGGCGGCCGGGCCGTCCGCCGGAGCGGCGGGCCTAGAGCAGGTTCTCGATCGCGCGCAGCAGGCGCTTCGACGCCTGCTCGTTGCGCACGGCCGCGCGTATGTGGTGGTCCTCGCCGAGCGGGCCTCCCGGCGCGACAATTACGCCCTGCTGGCGGAGGGCGTTCGCCAGCTCGTCGCCGCTCAGGTCGCCGAGTCGGATCCAGAGGAAGTTGGCCTGGCTGTCGGTCACGTCCGCGCCGAGCGCGCGCAGCTGGCCGGTTAGGAAGTGGCGCTCGCGCACGACGGCGTGGCGGCGGCGCTCGATCTCGGCGTCGCCGTGCTGGAGCGCGTGCTCCACCGCCGCCTGCGACAGCGCGTTTACCCCGAGCACCGGCGCAGCGGCTGCGAGCAGCCGGGCGTCCGAGCTGACCGCGTAGCCGGCGCGCAGGCCCGACAGTCCGTAGATCTTCGAGAACGTCCGGACCACAAGCAGGCGCGGGAAGGCGTCCACCAGGCGCAGGCACGCGTTGATGTCCTCGATGTCCTGAAAGTGGATCAGGGCCTCGTCCAGCAGGACGTGGACGTGCTCGGGCAGCGCTGACAGCAGGGCCCCGACGTCTTCAGAGCTGCTGTAAGCGCCCGTCGGATCGTTCGGGTTGCAGATAACCACGGCGCGCGTTGTCGAGCTGATCGCGCCGACGACATCGCCATCCTCGACCGGCACCGGCGTCGCGCCGGCATGAGCCGCCAGCAGCGGGTAGAGCGGATACGACGGCCACGGCATGACGAGCTCGTCACCGTGGGAGAGCAGCGCCAGGGCTGCCGACTGAAGCAGCTCCGCGGCTCCGTTCCCGAGTGCGATCTGCTCGGGGGAAAGGGAGAGGCGCTCGGCCAGCAGGCGGCGGGCCGTGGTGGAGTGGCGGTCCGGGTAGCCGTTCAGGCGCCCGCGCGCCCGCGCGATTGCGGCGTTGGCGATCTCGGAGTGCGGCAGGTCGGGCCACTCGGTGCCGGACAGGTCGATGTCCGGCAGCCGCTCGAGCGCCTGCTCCTTCTCGCGCCGCCGGCGCTCGCGGCGCTCGAGGTTGAGCGCCGCCTCGTCGATGTCGTCGAACTGCTTGTAGTAGTCGCGGAACCCCACCGCTAGCTGCTCGGCGCGAGGCTCGGCCCGGGCCCCTGGACGACCAGGAACCAGACCGTGAAGATCACGAACGCCACGGCGACGCTGATCGCGAAGATCCGCTCGAGCGCGCCGCGCTCCTGGCGATGCCCGGCTGCGCGGCGAACCAGCTTCCACGCATGGTCGACCCGCTTGGCGAGCGCCATCGTCACCAGCAGCGAAGCGAGGCAGCCGAGCATGATCGTCGCGATGCCCGCCGTGACATAACCGGTCTGGTAATCGACCTGCGAGCCGATCCAGAACCACGCGAGCGGCTGCGGCCCAAATAGCGTCAGACAGAGGAGCAGCTCGACCGCGAGCAGCCCGTGGGCGAGCAGAGCGTCCCAGCGCCGGCGGCGCTGCGAAGCGGGCTCGAGCTCCGGATAGCGGACCGGCGCCGTGCCCGGCCGCCGGCCGATGAAGAGTCCACCGGTGTCAGTTGGGTCGTTGCTGGCCAACCTGCTTGAGGCTAGCTAGCGCGGAGCGCTGTAGATGCGGTCCACGACGTCGGCGAACTTCTCGTGCACCACGTTGCGCTTGACCTTCAGCGTCGGCGTGAGCTCGCCCGTCTCCTGCGAGAGGTCGTGGTCGAGGATCTCGAAGCGCTTGATCTGCTCCACCGGGCCCACGTGCGAGTTCACGTCGTCGATTGCCTTCTGGACCTCGTCGCGGACCTTCTCGTTCTGGGAGAGGGCGGCCGGGTCGGCGTTCTCGATGCCGAGCTGCTCGGCAAGCGCGGGCGCCTCCTCGGGGTCGAGCGTGATCAGCGCGACCAGGTACGGGCGGCGATCGCCGATAACCACGGCCTGCGAGATCCAGCGGTTCTGCTTCAGCCCGTTCTCGAGGTTGGCCGGAGTGATGTTCTTGCCGCCCGCCGTGATGATGATGTCCTTCTTGCGGCCGGTGATGTAGAGGAAGCCATCCTCGTCGAGGCGCCCGAGGTCGCCGGTGTGGAGCCAGCCGTTCTCGAGCGTCTCCTTCGTGGCGTCCTCGTTCTTGTAGTAGCCCTGGAAGATGTTCGGGCCCTTGATGAGCACCTCGCCGTCGTCGCCGATCTTCACCTCCACGTCCTTCTGCGGCCTGCCCACCGAGCCGAAGCGGAAGTTGTTGCCCTCCGGGCGGTTGACGGTCGCGCTGGTGGAGGTCTCGGTCATCCCGTAGCCCTCCATCACCGGAACGCCGCAGGCGTAGAAGAACTCGAGGATCTCGCCGGCGATCGGCGCGGCGCCGGTCACGCACTCGCGCATATTGCCGCCGAATAGCCCGCGCACGTTCTTGAAGAGCTTCTCCTCGGCCTGGTCGAAGCCCTGCTGGAGCTCCGCGGGGACCTCCTCGCCGGCCTCGCGCATCATGCGCACCTTCACGCCCACCTGCACGGCCTTCTTGAGCCCCTCCTTGTCCTCGGTGCTGGAGGTGGCGAGCGTGTAGATCTTCTCGAACATGCGCGGCACGGACGGGAAGAAGGTCGGCTTCACCTGCGCGATGTCCGCGATGATCATCTTCGGGTCGCGCGACCAGTAGGCGAGCGCCGCACCGAGGTCGAAGGTCGCGAACTGGATCAGGATCGCGAAGGCGTGCGCGAGCGGAAGGAAGAGGTACGACGAATCGCCCTCCACCAGCGGGCTCTGGTCCACCACGGCGTCCGTGATCGCGCGGTAGTTCGCGTGTGAGAGCAGGCAGCCCTTCGGCGGCCCCGTGGTGCCGGACGTGTAGATGTACAGGCAGATGTCGTCCGGCTCGACGGCCTGGTAGCGCGCCTCCCACTCGGAGTCGTCACGGCCCCGGCCGCTCTCGCGCAGTCCCTCGAGGGTGAGCGCGTCGCCCAGGTCGGCGCCGCTCGGGTCCATCACGATCACGTGCTCCAGCTCGGGGCACCTGTCCTCGACCTCGCGGACCTTCGCCAGCTGCTCCGCGTCCTCCACGAAGATCGCCACCGAGTCCGAGTGCTCGAGCACGTACTGGCACTCCTCGGGCGAGTTCGTCTGGTAGATCGTGACGAGGGTGCCGCCGGCGGTGAGAATGCCGAAGCAGGCGTGGGTCCACTCGGGACGCGTGTGCGCGAGGATCGAAACCTTGTCGCCCGGCTGAATGCCGAGCTCCACGAGCCCGAGCGCCACCTCCTTGACGGCCTCACCGAGCTCCGCGTACGAGGCGTCGACCCAGTCGTCGCCCACCTTGTACCGCTGCGCTGCCTTGTCGCCGTACTTCTTGACGGCGAGCGGCAGCAGGTCGGCGATCGTCTTCGAGCCGGTGCCTTCGGCGCGCGCGGCGCCCGCTGTGACTGCTTCCATGTGCCGGAGTCTAAGCGCTAGCTGCCGCCCGGGCATAGCCCGGTGCTCGCCTCACGGCCGACTCCCGAGGCTACGCCTTCGCGAGCTCCCGCTTCTGCTGAGCGTCCTTCAGGCTCGAGATGAAGAGCGTCTTGTCGATCCTTCCCTGGAAGATCGGTACGCCCATCTCCATACACCGTGAGATGACCTCCCTACGGTGCATCCCAGCCTCGCGGCCGAGCTCGGTGGGCGTCAGGTGGATCGCCATGTACTTACATCCTCCTCGTCGCTTTGCAGAGCGTGCACCTGAGGGTACCGCGTGTTCCGGTCGGCGCAACCAGAAATCCCCAAAATGCGGCCTCAAATCGGGTTCGGCACGGCGATGAAGTGGTGTTCGACGTCGAACCTGTCCGCCACGAGCTCTCCGAGCCGCCGCACGCCGAACGTCTCGGTGGCGTAGTGGCCGGCGGCGATGAAGTGGGTGCCGCTCTCGACAGCGTCCGCCATCACGTGCTCCGCGGGCTCTCCGGTGAGGAACGCATCGAGGCCGAGCGCGATCGCCTCGCCGAAGCTCGACGCCGCCGCGCCCGACACGATTCCGACGCTGCGCACGAGGTCAGGCCCGCTGTCCCAGGCGAACGGCTCCTGCCCGAACACCTCCGCGCAGCGGCGCCTCAGCTCGGCGAACGGGATCCCCTCGGCCGAGCGCCCCACGTAGCCGACGCTGCGCCCGCGGTGCTGCCCGAACGGCTCGCCGCGCTCGAGGCCGAGCGCCCGGCAGATGAGCGCGTTGTTGCCCACCTCGGGATGCGCGTCGAGCGGCAGGTGGTAGCCGGCGAGGCCGATGTCGTTGTCGAATAGCACGCGCAGGCGCTCCTTCATGGAGGGCGAGAGGGAACGCGGGTGGAAATCCCAGAACAGCCCGTGGTGGGCGATCACGAGCTGGGCCCCGGATTCGGCCGCTTTCGTGAACAAATCGAGGTGGGCGGACACGCCGGTCGCGACTATCTTCACCTCCCTCGGTCCCGGGACCTGGAGGCCATTTGGGCCGTAATCAGGGAAATCCGGGGCCTCGAGCAGGTCGTCGAGATAGGAGATGACGTCGTTCAAGTGCGTCATTTGTGGCGGACGATATTTAGAATCGCCTTGTCCGGGGTACATCTACCGGACTCACGCAGGTTCTCTGCAGGGATGCTCACATGATCGCCACAGCAGGTTGCGAGGCCGCCGACGCCGAACTCGTCGCTGCGGTCCGTGCCGGAGACGACTCCGCCTTCGAGGAGCTCTACCGGCGCTACCAGCCGCTCATCTCGCGGTTCGTCTGCGGGATGCTGCGTGACTCGGCCCGCTGCGAGGACATAGCGCAGGAGGCATTCCTGTCCGCGCTGCGGCGCATGCGCGCCACGGACGCGGAGATCAACTTCAAGCCCTGGATCTACCAGATCGCCCGCAACGCGGCGATCGACTCCTACCGGCGCAACAACCACGCGGTCGAGGTCTCGATGGATGCCGACGACGGCCTCCGCGCCTCCGACCGCACCCGCCTGGTGGGTGCTGAAAACTCCCCCGACGCCGCCCTGGTGACCAAGGAGCGGCTCGACCACCTCCAGGGCGCCTTCGACGAGCTCTCGGATGTTCACACGCGCGTGCTCGTGATGCGCGAGCTCGAGGGCATGTCGTACCGCGAGATCGGCAAGAAGCTGGACCTGACGCGGCCGGCCGTGGAGAGTGCGCTGTTCCGGGCGCGCCGCCGGCTCGAGACCGAGTACGAGGAGCTGTCAGAGGGGCGCCGCTGCGAGGCGATGGCCGGCACGATCGCGCGGATCGCCGCAGGCGTGCAGAAGGGGGCGGAGGAGCAGCGCCTTGCGCGCCACGCGCGCCGCTGCCACAGCTGCCGCCGCCACGCCCGCGAGCTTGGGATCGAGCCGCTGTCCGCGCTGGGCGCCCTGCGCAAGAAGGCTGCGGCGCTGCTGCCGCTGCCCTGGCTCCTGCGCCGCCCTGGCGGGGACGGCGGCGGGATCGCTGGATTCTTCGGATCGGGTGCCGGTGCGGCACTGTCGGAGCGTGCCGCGGCACTTGTGGCCGTGGCCGCGCTGGCGGGTGCGGGAGGCGCGGCACTCGGAACCGGAGCGCTACGGGGGGACCGCGAGGCGGCCGGGGGCGGCCGGGTCGCGGCCGAGCGCTCCGTGGCAGGGACGGGTGAACAGAAGCGCGGCGCCACCGGGGCCGCCACGGGCGGAGAGCGGCGAGGAGCGCGCCAGGCGTCCGGGCGGAGGGCCTCCGGTCCGGCAGGGGGCCGCGCCGGCGACACGACCGACAGAGGCGGCGCCCGCACGGAATCAGGCTCGCAGGGGGGCACGCCGACCGCGCCCTCAGGTCCCGCCGTGGATGGCCCGGCCTCCAAGCTGCCGTCCGTCCCGTCCGTCCCGCGGACCGACGCCGCTCCGGGGTCGCCCTCCGTGGAGCTGGATCTCCCGCTGCCCGAGACGCCTCGTGTAACGGTGCCGGTGCCTGAGTCGACGCCGCCGGTGGAATTGCCCGGACAACTGCCCGACGTACCCGCCGTGCCGCTGCCGGACACCGGTCCGGTCACGGACGCGCTCCCCGTCCTTCCCTGAGCGCGATGCCGCTGCCAGCGCGCGGGTAACCTGCCCGCCGTGGCCGCGAAGCGCAGCCGGGCGACGGTCGAGGACGAGGCGTTTTTCGAGTCGCTGATGAACACGAGCCTCTACTCGATGGGGGCCTACTTCTCGGATCAGCATCCCGACCTCGTCGAGGAGGTCATCGCCCAGGCCGAGGCGATCGAGGCGGTCGGGCTGCGCTCGTACGCGGCTGAGAACGACATGACGGTTGACGCCTGTTTCGAGACGCTGCTCACCGGGTTGGCCGTGCGTTACTACAACGCCGTGGCGGCCTGAGAGGACAAATTTGTTCCAACAGCGGCTACCTTTCGGGGCCACGTGGGTATCACCAAGTCGTGGGCGTCGCCGTGAGTTCCGCGACTTTTCATCATGAGGCAGTTTTCTATGAGGGCGACGATCAGTTCGTCGACCGCTCCTTGGCCTTCGTTCATGCCGGCCTCGCGCGCAGCGAGCCGGTGCTGGTCATGGTCGGCGCGCGCAAGCTCGAGCTGCTGCGTGCGGCGCTTGCCAGTCGCGCGGCCGACGTGCATCTCGTCGACATGGAGGTGGTCGGGCGCAACCCGGCGCGCATCATCCCGGCGTGGAGTCGGTTCGTGGCCGACAACGCCGGGACCGGAGGCGGCATGCGCGGCATCGGCGAGCCGATCTGGGCGGAGCGGACTGCCTCCGAGCTGTCCGAGTGCCAGCTGCACGAGTCGCTCATCAACCTCGCCTTCGCGGCCGCGGACGAGTTCCGCCTGATCTGCCCGTACGACACGGCGGCGCTTCCCGAGGACGTGATCGCAGAGGCGCGGCGCAGCCACCCGGTCGTCTCATACGACGGACTGGAGACCGTCTCGCACGACTACTGCGGCATCGACCAGGTCGCGGCGGGCTTCGCGACGCCGCTGGCCGACCCGCCCGCCGAGGCCGAGGAGCTCAGGGTGACCCTCCCGGCCCTGCGTGTCGCGCGCCGGCTCGTGTGGAGGCGCGCGGAGGAGGCCGGGCTCGGCGACCGCTCCGAGGACTTCATGCTCGCGGTGAACGAGGTGCTCTCGAACAGCCTCCAGCACGCCGGCGAGGGCGGAACGCTGCGTCTGTGGCACGACGACCGAGGCCTCGTCTGCGAGGTCCGCGACCACGGCCACATCGCCGAGCCTCTGATCGGGCGCGAGGAACCCGGCCTAGGGCAGATCGGCGGGCATGGCATGTGGCTCGTGAACCTGGTCTGCGACCTCGTCCAGGTCCGCTCCTCCGAGGACGGCAGCACCGTGCGGATGCGGATGAACCGCATCGAGCGCTAGCTGTAGCTCGGGCGTTCAGATGCCACAGCGGCTGGAAACGACTCGATGGTGGTTTCCAACGTCGGGCTGGCCCGACCCACGTCTCCGGTGAGCCGCCCATTCATGTCGGGAGGAGTCGTATTCCGCTGCGCCCGGGATCGCGGGACAGTGCGCCCATGACCTTTTCCCCGACCGTCGCAGAAGCACGCGGGAACTACGCCGTCTATTTCCGCGACTCGGATGAGGGCCTGCGCTGCCTTAGCCATCGTGCCGCGAGCGAGTCGGAGGCACGCAAGTGGTTCACCCGCGTCGGGATCGCCGTGGTGGCGATCCAGCCTGAGGCTCGCGTCACCGCCGCCTAGAACTGGTCTGACTCCCTCGCACCACCCCGCAAGGCCCGCATCCGGTGCTCCAGCTGTGCGGTCTGCGGGGCCATGCGGAGCGATGAAGGGGTGAATCCGGGTATCGGGCTGACTGGATTTGAACCAGCGACCTCTCCGACCCGAACGGAGCGCGCTACCAAGCTGCGCTACAGCCCGAGGGCCGAAGGTTAGCGTTGCCATACTGCGGTTGCGTGAGGACTCGCCGATACATCGGTCTCGTGTTGCTCGTCGCATTCGTGGGCTGCAGCGAGGGCGACTCAGAGCAGACGATGGCCACCAAGCCGGCCGTGAGGACCCCGAGCGAGGAGCCGGCGGCCCCCGCTCAGAAGCGGCCCGTGCGCCTTCTGCGGCTCGGCAGCTTCAACGAGCCGACCTACCTCACGGCCCCGCGCGGCGACAGCCGCCGCTTCGTGGTCGAGCGGGCGGGAACGATCCGGATCGTCCGGGGCGGACGGGTGCTCGGTCAGCCCTTCCTCGACATCTCCGATCGGGTCACGACCGGCGGCGAGAGCGGGCTGCTGTCGATGGCGTTCGCCCGCGACTACTCGAGCTCGCGGCGCTTCTACGTCTACTACACCGACCAGCAGGGCTTCCTCCAGATCGATCAGTTCCGGGCGGCGGCCGGAGCGCCGAACCGCGCGGACCCGAGTTCGCGGCGATCTGTCATCCGCGTGCCCCATCACCAGGGCAACCACAAGGGCGGGCAGCTCCAGGTGGGCGCCGACGGAATGCTCTACGCCGGCTTCGGCGACGGTGGCGGCGGCGGCGACCCGGACGAGAACGCCCAGGACCTCAGCGAGCTTCTCGGGAAGCTCATCCGGATCGACCCGCGCGCGGGCGGCGGCTACTCCGTCCCGGCGAGCAACCCCTTCCGGAACCGCTCGGGCGCACGCCCGGAGGTGTACGCCTACGGACTTCGCAACCCCTACCGCTTCTCGTTCGACCGCAAGCGCGGCAGCCTGACCATCGGCGACGTGGGGCAGGACGAGATCGAGGAGGTCGACTACATCCCCGGGCGGGACGGCAAGCCGCCGCGCGGGGGATACAACTTCGGCTGGGACGTCTTCGAGGGCCGCAGCCCCTACGAGTCGGGCAGCGCGCCCGGCGCCATACGCCCCGTGCTGCAGCACACCCACGGCGAGGGCTTCTGCTCGATCACCGGCGGCTACGTGATCCGCGACCGCTCACTGGGCCGGGGCTGGACCGGCCGCTACGTGTACGGCGACTTCTGCGAGGGCACGCTCCGGCTGGCCCACCTACGCCGCCCGAACGCGCCGACGCACCCCACGCGCCTGCACGTGGACAGCCTCGCCTCATTCGGCGAGGACGGCCGCGGCCGCGTCTACGCGATCTCCCTAAACGGCCCGATCTACCGCATAGGCCGCCGCTAACCGTGGGGTCAGACCCCTTAAGCGGGGTCGACTCAAGGGGTCTGACCCCCTAAGCGCCCAGGACTCAAGGGGTCTGACCCCACCGCGACGACGCGGCCGCTCGGCATCCCTGGACGCAGACCGTGCCAGAGCGAGCCGCGAAGCGGGCGAGCGAAAGAGCGAGCGAAGCGAGCGATCAGGTCTGCGGGAAGGGAATGACGATCGGCCCGCCCAGCCGCGTTAGGCGCCCAGGTTCACCCAGACGGTCTTGTTCTCCAGGTAGGCGTCCAGGCCCTCGCGGCCGTGTTCGCGTCCCACTCCGGATGCCTTGAAGCCGCCGAAGGGGGCAGATGGGTCGCCCGCGCTCCAGGTGTTGATCCAGATGTCGCCCGCGCGCAGCAGGCCGGCGAGCTTGTGCGCCTTCGCGATGTCGCTCGTCCAGACGCCGGCGGCGAGGCCGTAGTCCGTGTCGTTCGCGCGGCGGGCGACCTCCTCGATCGAGTCGTACGGGAGCGCCACCAGCACCGGTCCGAAGATCTCCTCGCGAGCGATGGTCAGGTTGTCGTCCGTCGCGCTGAAGAGCGTGGGCTCCACGAACCAGCCGTCGCCCTCGCGCGCGTTGCCGCCGGTCACGAGCTCCGCGCCCTCGGACTTGCCTGACTCGATGTAGCCGCGCACTCTTTCCTCCTGCTCGGCCGAGATCAGCGGCCCCATCTGCGTGTCCGGATCGAGGCCCGAGCCCAGCCGCGCCTTGCCGGCCGCCTCGGCCAGGCCGGACAGCACGTCGTCGTACTGGTCCTTGTGAACGAACAGCCGCGAGCCCGCGTTGCAGGCCTGGCCGGTGTTGTAGTAGATCGCCTGGTAGGCGCCCTTCACCGCCGCGTTCAGATCCGCGTCCGGAAGGATGATGTTGGGCGACTTCCCGCCCAGCTCGAGCGTCACCCGCTTCAGCGCCTGTCCGGCCTTCCCTCCGATCTCCCGACCCACCGCCGTGGAGCCCGTGAAGGCGATCTTGTCCACGTCCGGGTGGTCCACTAGAGCGGCGCCCGTCTCGCCGTCGCCGGTGATCACGTTCAGGACGCCCTCGGGGATGCCCGCCTCCAGCGCGAGCTCGCCGAGCCGCAGCGCCGTGAGCGGCGTCTGCTCGGCCGGCTTCAGCACGATCGTGCAGCCGGCCGCGAGGGCCGGGGCAACCTTCCAGGCGGCCATCAGCAGCGGGAAGTTCCACGGAATGATCTGCCCCGCCACCCCGACAGGCTCCTTGCGGGTGTAGCAGTGCATGTTCGGCTGCGCCACCGGCAGGACCTCGCCGGTGATGCGCGTGGGCCAGCCCGCGAAGTAGCGGATGTGGGCGGAGGCGAGCGGCACGTCCACGCGTCTCGCCATCTTCACTGGCTTGCCGTTGTCGAGCGATTCGAGCTGGGCGAGCTCTTCTGCGTTCTCGTCGATTGCGTCAGCGAACGCGAGCATCGCGCGCGTGCGCTCCGCGGCCGCGATGTCGCTCCAGCGCCCGTCCTCGAAGGCCTCGCGGGCGGCGCGCACGGCGCGGTCGACGTCGTCGACGCCCGCGTAGGGCACCTCGGTGATCACGCGCCCGGTGGCCGGGTCGAATGTCTCGAACGTCCGGCCGTCGGCGGCCTCAGGCCGCTCGGCGCCAATCACGAGCCGGTGCGGGCCCGCGGCGAACGAGCGGGCGGCGTCGGACAGGGCGTCGGGCAGCGTGGCGGCATCGGTGCTCATGCCGCCGGATGCTACGTAAAGCGGAGCTCCACGCTCCCCAGTGCCTCGAGCTCGAGGCGGACCGTGTCGCCGGGCTCGGCCTTGTGGGGCGGGGCGATGATCCCCGTGATGATCCGGTCGCCCGCCCGCAGCTCCTCGCCGGCGTCGGCTAGCCGTGTCGCCACTGCCTCGATCATCGCCCCGAGCCGTTTGCCCGTCTCATCCGCTGGGACCGTGTGCTGCTCCTCACCATTCACGATGATGCGCGCGGCACCGGGCTCCTGCGTCTCGACACGAGGCCCAAAGGCAACGGCTCGGTGGAAGATGTTGCCCGCAAGGATCTGCTCGATCTCCATGTCGAGGTCGGGCTCGTCCGCAATCTCCAGAGCTGGGAACAGGGCGGCGATCGAGCGTCCGTCGGGGCCAACCTCGAGTGCAACCTCGCTCTCGACGATCACGGGGTACTCGTCCCAGCTGCCCTCCACGAGGCTGTCGGTGGTGAGGAACCCCGCGAGCGGGGCGTCGATGCCCAGCCGCTCCTGGGTTGCGGGCACGTTGAAGCCGATCTTCCAGCCGATCGGCTCCGCGCCCTGCGCGAGGATCTCGCGCCGCCGCATGAGCAGCGCGGCCGTACCGCGTTCCACGCTCATGGCGTCATCACGATCTTCAGGGCCTCACGGCGGTCGTACACCGCGTAGGCCTCAGCTGCGTCCTCGAGCTTCATGTGGTGCGTCACGAGCGGGGCGGGATCGAGCACGCCCGCGTCGAGCATCGCGAGCACGCGGTCCACGTGGCCGATCACGTTCGCGTGCCCGGTCTTCAGCGTGAGCGCCTTGATCCACACGATCCCCATGTGCACCTCGATGCGCTCGGCATAGACGCCGATTGCGGACACGGTGCCGGCCTTGCGCGTGATGCGGCAGGCGAGCTCGAGCGCGTCGGGATGCCCGACGGCGTCGATCGCGCCATCCACCCCGCGGCCGTCCGTGGCGGCCTTCACGGCGGCCCGCGGGTCGTCCTCGGTGAGATGGACCGCCTGCGCCCCGAAGGACTCCGCCAGGCGGAGCCGCTCCTCGACGGTGTCGATCGCCACCACGTGGGCCGCGCCCGCCGCCTTGGCCGCCTGCACGGCGCAGAGGCCCACCGGCCCGAGGCCGAGCACAGCGGCCGTATCGCCGGGGCGGATGTTCACCTGGTCGACCGCGTGCCAGCCGGTGCCCATCACGTCGCCAGCGAACAGGGCGATGTCGTCAGACATTCCCTCGGGCACCCGCCGCAGCGTGATGTTGGCGTGCGGCACTAGCACCTGCTCGGCCTGGGCGCCCTGGAGCGAGCCGAGCGTCTTGCCGTGGCCGAAGACTCGGCCCTCGTCGCACTTGTGGAAGTCGCCGCGGCGGCAGAAGAAGCAGTTCCCGCAGGCCGAGCAATAGCAGCCCAGCACGCGGTCGCCCTCGGCCACCTGGGTCACGCCGTCGCCCGCCGCCACCACCGTCCCGACGAACTCGTGGCCGAGCGTGAAACCGGGCTCGATCTGAACGCGCCCGTGGTAGATGTGCAGATCCGACCCGCACACGCCCGTGGCCTCCACGCGCACGATCGCGTCGTCGCGCTCGAGCAGCTCGGGCTCGGGCCGGTCGTCCACCTGCACCTCGCCGGGCGCCTGGAAAGTCACTGCTTGCATGGGGCGGGGACGCTATAGCCTCGCGCCCCGTGACCGACGCGTTCTACGCGCTCGATGGCGACCTAGTGACGCCGAGCGAGCTCACCCGCGGGCCCTGGGACCCGAACGCCCAGCACGCCGGCCCGCCGTCGGCGCTGCTCGCCCGCGCGATCGAGCTCTGCGAGCCGCGTGAGGGCATGCGCGTGGGACGGATGACCGTCGAGATCCTCGCGCCGGTGCCGATCGCGCCGCTCACGATCAGCGCCAGCGTGGTGCGGCCCGGGCGCAGCGTGGAGATGCTCGAGGCGTCGCTGGCCGGACCGGACGGCGAGCTGGTGCGGGCGCGTGCATGGCGCCTTGCCACGAGCGACATCACGGCCGACTGGGAGCAGGACGAGCCGCCGCCCGGTCGGGAGGACGCGCGCGCCCTCGAGTTCCCGGAGAACGGTGGCTCGCGCGCACCGCGCGCTCGCAAGCCAGGTCAGAGCGTGGGCTGGCACACGGCGATGGAGATCGTCTTCGCGCGCGGGAAGTTCCTCGAGCCCGGCCCCGCCACGGTTTGGATGCGCCCGCGCGTGGCCCTGGTCGAGGGCGAGGAGTTCACCCCGCTACAGCGCGTGATGGTGGCCGCCGACGGCGGCAACGGCGTGAGCGCGCCGCTCGACTGGACCGGGTTCATCTTCATCAACACCGACCTCAGCGTGCACGTGCTGCGCCCTCCCACGGGCGAGTGGATCTGCCTCGACGCGGTGACCCACGTGGACGGCATCGGCATGACGGACACCGCCCTCTGGGACGAGCGGGGCCGAATCGGCAGGGCGGCACAGACACTGCTGGTGCGGGCGCGGTCGTAGACTTCGCCCCGCCCCAACCAACCGAGAGGAATCTGCATAGTGGCCTACTTCAAGGACGCGGACGAGGTGTACGCGTACATCGGCAAGCTGTTCGAGCAGCTCGCCGAGGACGACGAGCTGTCCGCCAAGTTCGAGAAGGCGAACACGATCGTCCAGTACCAGTACCGCGACCCGGAGTCGCAGATCACCGTGAAGATGATGGAGGGTGAGGACGGGCAGGTGGACTGCGGGGCGACGGACATGGAGCCCGAGGTGATCATGACCATGGACGCCGACACCGCCCACCGTTTCTGGCTCGGCAAGGTGAACGTGACGGTGGCGCTCGCGCGCGGTCAGATGAAGGCCAAGGGTCCCGTGGCGAAGATCCTCAAGCTCGTGCCGCTCACGAAGCCGATCTTCCCGCGCTACCGCGCGCTGCTCCAGGAGGACGGGCGCGAGGACCTGCTCGAGGCCGCCTGATGGAGGCCGGCTCCGCGCTGGACCCGACCCCGCTCAAGGGGTTCAAGGACTTCTACCAGTACGCCAGCACCACCCGGGTGATCTCCGGGCGCAACCTGCTGGAGTCGACCGGCTTCGAATTCCAGAAGGAGGGCGCGCGGCGCATCTTCGTGGTCACGGACCAGGTGATCCGCGGCACCGGCCTCGTCGAGCGCGTGGAGGCAGGGATAGTCGACGGCGGGCTCGAGCTGGCCGGCATCTTCGACGACGTGCCGCAGGACTCCTCGACCGAGGTCTGCGACCGCTGCGCCGCCGCGGCCAAGGAGGCGGGCGCCGACTCGTTCCTCGCCCTGGGCGGCGGTTCGGTGATGGACACGGCGAAGGTCGCCGACGTGGTGTTCACGCACGGCCTCGATGCCCGCGAGCAGGAGGGCTTCTTCCTGATGCCGCGGGACGACGACGGCATGGGCAAGCCGCAGGAGATCGCCCCGCTCGCCTGCATCCCGACGACCGCGGGCACCGGCAGCGAGGTGTCCATGGCAGCCGTTATCAAGGTGCCGGACGAGAACCTGAAGATCGAGATCGCCGACTTCCCGCTGTTCCCGCGGCTCGCGATCCTCGACCCTGACACCACGCGCACGCTGCCCCCGGCCGTGGCGGCAGCGACCGGCATGGACGCGATGACCCACGCGATCGAGGGCTACGTGTCCGTCGACTGGAGCCCGCATCAGGACGCTCGCTCGCTCCAGGCGCTGCGCATGATCCGCGACAACCTCGAGCGCGCCGTGCAGCGCGGGGAGCAGGACGAGGAGGCGCGCGGCAACATGCTGATCGCAGCCAATCTCGCAATCACGCTCGCGCTTGGCTCGGTGCACGCGATGTCACACCCGGCCGGCGCGCAGTTCGGCGTTCCGCACGGAGTGGCGAACGCGATCCATCTGCCGCACGTGATCCGCCACAACGCGCAGGGGACCGCCGACATCGCCGACCGCTACCGCGACATCGGCGAGATCTTCGACGTGAGCGACCGCGAGATCGGCGATGCGCTCGCCGACTACCTCACCCAGCTCATCGAGCGGCTCGGGCTTCCCACGCGCCTCTCGCAGGTGGGAGTGCCGGAGGAGGGAATTCCGGCTCTGGTCGAGGGCGCGATGGGCGACGGCACCACGCTGCTGAACCCGCGCGAGATGTCCGAGGAGGACTACGCGGAGCTGTACCGCAGGGCCCTCTGAGCGTCGGCCATCTCCTTGAGGGTCGCGCGCGCGGTGTGCTTCGGCTTCCAGCGCAGCAGCTTCTTCGCCCGCTCCGTCTTCATCAGCACCGGCTTGCGGACCGCATGGATCCACGCCACCGTCTCCGGCATGAACGGCAGGCGTGTGGCCACCTCGGCCGTGGCGTCCACCAGCGGCTTTGGCACCGGCACCGAGTACCAGCCGAGCGCGTCGGCCACGTCGGACATCGTGAGGGTGCCGCTGCCCGCGAGGTTGTACGGACCGGGCTCGCCGATCCCGCGCACGCCGGCGGCGAACGCGCTCGCAACGTCGTCCTCGTGCACGAGCTGGAAACGGACGCCGGGGTCCGGGATCACGGGCTTCAGCACGGGTAGCGAGCCAAGCAGGCGCGCCACGGCGTCGGGCATCGCCTCGCTGAGCCGGTAATAGGGGATCTCCTCGAGCATCGTGCGCGCCTCGGGGCCGGCAACGATGCATGGCCGGAAGGCGTAGGCCACCGTGTTCGAATGGCGCAGCAGCACCTCGCCGAGCACGCGCTCCACCTCCGCCTTCTGGTGCGAGTACGGGTGCTCGGGCGAGCCGCGCGGCGGGATGTCCTCGGTGAGCCAGTCCGGGTTGTCGTCGTGGAAGCCGTAGGCGGCCACGCTCGACGCGTAACAGATGCGCTTCACACCGGCCTTCGCTGCCTCCTCGAACACCTGCTGCGAGCCATCCACGTTCAGCTCACGCGTCCTGTCGCTCGCGTCGAGGATCGCGAACGCAAGATGCACGACCACGTCGGCGCCGTTGACGAGCGCTCGGACGCTCGCGGTGTCGTTCACGTCCCCCTGGCGGTACTCCGTCTTCTTCCAGCCCTGCTCGTCGGGATCGAAGGGCCGCCGCGCCATGCCGACGATGCGCTTCACCGCTCGCGAACGCTCCAGTGCGTTCACGATCGCGATGCCCAGATCCCCCGTGGGCCCGGTGACCGCCACCGTCAGCGGGTCGTTTGCCATGTAGCGGGTTCTATCCGATTGGACGCGAGACGTTCTCGCAGCCGCTCAGCACGTCGATCCGGTCGGCGGTGACCGAGTCGGTGCCGGGGCCGCAGCGCACGCGATCGCTTCGGCCGTCCGCTGCCTCGATGCGGTCGTTGCCGGAGCCGGTGACGATCGAGTCACGGCCAGGCCCGCCGGACACGCGGTCGTTCCCGGTGCCGGTCCGGATCCGGTCGTTGTGGCCGCCGCCCTCGACTGTGGTCGGGCCACCGATCGCGGTGATCGCGTCGTTTCCGCCGGCTCCCAGGATCGTTATGCCGGACCCGTCGGCCAGCACGGTGTCGTCGTCGGACCCCGCGTCGACGAAATCCTGGCCGCCGCTGGCGTAGATGCGATCCTCGCCGTTCCCGCCGAAAAGCTGGTCGCTCCCGTCCTGTCCGAAGAGCGTGTCTGCGCCCGCGCCGCCCAGTACCACGTCGTCGCCGGCGCCGGCGTACACCACGTCGTCGCCGACGCCGCCATCCACGTGGTCGCCGCCCGTGCCGCCGATCGCGAGGTCGAGCCCGCCGCCTGCGCTGATCTCGTCGTCGCCTGGACCCGCCTCGATGTAGTCGTTGGCGCCGAGGGCCGTGAGCACGTCGTCGCCGCCCTCGCCGTAGATCTGGTCCGGGCCCGGGGTGCCCTGGAGCTGCTCGGAAGCGTCACTCCCGATCAGGGTGTCCGCCATTGCGGCAGCGCCGAGCAGCGACAGCAGAGCTGCCGCGACCCCGGCTATCAGGAACGCACGCCTCATCACCCGCATCAACAAGGCAAGGCCGCTGTGGTTGCGGCGCTAGGCGTCGTCGTAGCCCGGGTCACCGGGCATGAGGACCTGCGCGGTGCCGTCCCGGACGGCGACCTTCGGCATCACTGGCTCCACCGGGCGCGCCCGCGCAGCGGCGAGCGTGGCCTCCACCGAGTCGTGCTCGGAGAGCAGTTCGAGGTGCTTGATCGTGGGGAACACGAGCGCCAGCTCGTCCTGCGCGTGAGCGGCCAGGGCTGCGGCCGGCCGAAGCCAGCAAGCATCCACGCACTCCGCCCCGTCCGGCGTGGCCTCCACGCCGGGAGGTGCCTGCGCCGCGAAGAACCAGGTGTCGAAGCGGATCTTCACCTCTTCGGGTGTGATCCAGCGTGAGAACGGAACCAGTTCCACGCCCGCGTCAAGCGCGACTCCTGCCTCCTCCTCGAGCTCGCGGATGGCCGTGGCGGCGTGGTCCGCGTCATCGTCCGCGTGATTCGCGCCGCCCGGGAAGACCCAGGCGCCGCCCATGAAGCGCTGCTGAGGGTTGCGCTGAACGAGCAGCACCTCAGGACCCTCGGGGGAGTCTCGGAGCAGGATCAGCGATGCGGCCTGACGCGCCTCCGTGACCTCACCGGGATTGAACTCCTCTCCTGAAGGGGGGTCGACCACCTCAGGGCTCGTAGATCTCGAAATCCCTCTTGCGGGCCCCGCAGACCGGGCAGAACCAGTCGTTCGGGATGTCCACGAAGGCGGTGCCGGGCGGGATGCCGCCGTCGGGGTCGCCCTCGGCTGGGTCGTAGATGAATCCGCACGACGTGCAGATCCATTGCTGGGTTGTGGCGGCTTGTGTCTCGTTCACGGCGCGGGAAGACTATTCGTTTACTGGAGCGGTGAAGGGGTGGTTTTCCATCGACCGTCCTGTTCTACCTACCGTATGGGTAGTCCAAGCAGGACGGCCGACCTCCTCAGTGCTGCTGTTCGTCCCGCAGGGTGGCTCAGGGCTACGCCGCTTCGCCAGCGCGGCGGCCGCGGTCGCGGCGTCGATCGCTTCGGCGGTGATCCCCACCAGGCGGCGCAGATCGTCCGAGGCGATGGCCAGCGGCGGCATCAGCACCACCACGTCGCCGAGCGGGCGAATGATGGCCCCGCGCCGGCGCGCCTCGAGCGTGACCTGGTGCCCGATCCGCATCGGCAGCGGGTGCTCGAGCAGCTCGATGCCGACCATGAACCCGCAGCGGCGCACCTCGCTCACGGCGGCGTGCGCGGCGATCGGCTCGAGCAGCTCGCCGAGCATCTCGATCTTCGGCTGCAGCCGCTCGAGGGTGCGCTCCTCGCGGAACACGTCGAGCGTCGCGATCCCCGCTGCGCACGCGAGCGGGTTGCCCGTGTAGGTGTGGCCGTGGAAGAACGTGCGGAACTCCTCGTGTTCGCCGAGGAAGCCCTCGTAGATCTCCTCGCTGGCGAGCGTGGCAGCCAGCGGGAGGTACCCGCCCGTGATGCCCTTGGCGAGGCAGAGCAGGTCGGGCGCCACGCCCTCGTGCTCGCACGCGAACATGGTGCCGGTGCGGCCGAAGCCGGTGGCCACCTCGTCGAGGATCAAGAGGGCGCCGTGCCGGTCGCACAGATCGCGCACCGCGTGCAGGTAGCCGGGCGGGTGCGTGAGCATGCCGGCGGCGCCCTGCACGAGCGGCTCCATGATCACGGCGGCCACCTCACCGGGGTGCGCGGCGAGCAGACGCTCCATGTCCGCGGCGTCGCCCGGCTCGGCCTTGAGCGTGTCGAACAGGAGCGGGTGGTACATCGAGTGGAAGAGGTCGATGCCGCCCACGGACACCGAGCCGATTGTGTCGCCGTGGTAGGCCATCTTCAGCGACACGAACCTGCGCCGATCCTGCCCTCGCTGGCGCCAGTACTGGAAGGCCATCTTGAGGGCGATCTCCGTGGCCGTGGAGCCCGAGTCGGAGTAGAAGACGCGCGCGAGGCCGGGTGGCGCGAGCTCCACCAGGCGCTGTGCCAGCTCGATCGCGGGGCGGTGGCTCAGGCCGAGCATCGTGGTGTGGGACACCCGCGATAGCTGGTCGCGCACCGCGGCGTCGATGCGGGGGTGCGCGTGGCCGTGAACGTTGCACCAGAGCGAGGAGACGCCGTCTATGTAGCGGTTGCCGTGGACGTCGACGAGGTCGGTGCCCTCGCCGCGCTCGATGATCACCGGCTCCTCCTCAGACCAGCCGCGCTGCTGCGTGAACGGGTGCCACAGATGGGTGCGGTCCGCGGCTGCCAAGTCCATGCCGGCGAGAGTAGCCCGAGGCCCGGATGTAGGATCGCCGTCATGAAGAGGGGACTCGCGACCGCCTCGGCGGTGCTGACACTGCTGCTGCTCATCCCCGCCGGCGCCTCCGCGAAGCGGATCGCCGGCGTCGACGTGAGGCCGGGATGCGACTTCACGGATCCGGCCGTGTGCCAGTTCCCGTGGCCGAACAACCTCTTCACGAAGCGCGACAAGAGCACCGATACCGGGCTGCGGCTCCACCTCACGAAGTCCGCAATGCCGCGCAACAAGAGCGGCACGCCGATCGCTCCCACGGACATGAACCGAGCCGACGGGTTCAGCCCCGGCAGCGCGATGCTCACGAAGGTTCCGGGGCTCGACTCGCCGGCGGCCCTGAAGCGCAGCAAGCTGCCGCCGCTGACGAACCTGCAGCGCGGCCTCGCCAAGAGCTCGCCCGTTGTGCTGATCAACGCCCGCACCGGCAAGCGGCACCCGATCTGGGCAGAGCTCGACTCAAACGCCACGAAGCGCGCCGACCGCGTGCTGATCATCCGCCCGGCGCGCAACCTCGAGGAGGGCGAGCGCTACATCGTCGCCCTTCGGAACCTCCGGAATGCGCGCGGCAAGGAGATCAAGGCCGGGCGCGGCTTCCGCATCTATCGCGACCGCATCCGCACCGGGGCGCGTCCGATCGAGCAGCGCCGCGGGAACTTCGAGCGGATCTTCAAGACGCTGAAGAAGGCCGGCGTCAAGCGCGGCAGCCTCTACCTCGCGTGGGACTTCACCGTGGCGAGCGAGCGCAGCCTCGCGGGCCGCATGCTCCACATCCGCGACGACGCGTTCGGGACGCTCGGCGACACCAACCTCAAGGACCTCAAGGTGGCCGGCCAGTCGCCGTCCGTGTTCGTCGACACGGTCACCGACTACACGCCGGCACAGGACGACCGCATCGCGCGCAAGGTCGAGGGGCACATCATGGTGCCGTGCTACCTGACGAACGCGTGTGCGCCGGGAGGCAGCTTCCGCTTCGACAAGCGCGGGCTGCCGCGGCGGATGGGTGTGACGAGCGCTCCCTTCGTCTGCAACATCCCGCGCTCGGCGCTTGACCCGGCCTCGCCCCCGAAGGCGCGCGCATCGCTGTACGGCCACGGCCTGCTCGGCCGCGCGACCGAGGTCGACGCCGGCAACGTCAAGTCGATGTCGAACGAGCACAACTTCGTGTTCTGCGCCACGCCCTGGGCCGGGTTCGCCAACGAGGACATCGCGCACATCATCTCGGTGCTCGGGGACTTCTCCGGCTTCAACACCGTTGCGGACCGGATGCAGCAGGGCTTCCTCAACATGCTGTTCCTCGGCCGGGCGATGATCCACCCCGGCGGGCTGTCGGCGCAGGCCGCCTTCCAGAAGAACGGCCAGAGCGTGCTCGACACCACGCGCCTGTTCTTCGACGGCAACAGCCAGGGCGGGATCATGGGCGGAGCCCTGACCGCGGTGGCGCCGGACTTCGACCGCGCCGCGCTCGGCGTGCCAGGCATGAACTACTCGACGCTGCTTCAGCGCAGCGTGGACTTCGACACGTACGCGGCGATCATCTACCCGAGCTATCCGCGGGTGATCGATCGCCAGCTCTGGCTCTCCCAGATCCAGCTGCTCTGGGACAGGGGCGAGGCGAACGGATACGCGCACCACATGACCGGCGACCCGTTGCCGGACACCCCGCGGCACAACGTGCTCATGCACGTTGCGTTCGGAGACCATCAGGTGTCGGACACGACCGCAGAGGTCGAGGCGCGCACGATCGGTGCGCGTGCGTATCGGCCGGCGCTGGACGCGGGGCGCTCGCCATGGCCGCGCCTTCAGATGATCCCGTCGATCGGGAGCTTCCCGTTCAGCGGCTCGGCCATCGTGTTCTGGGACACCGGGCCGGTCAGGATGGTCGGAGCGGACACCGAGGGCACGGGCGCGCCGCCGCAGACGAACACGCCGAACCGGACCGGGGACGACCCGCACGAGAACCCGCGCGCCACGCCGAGCGCGCGGTCGCAGAAGTCCGAGTTCCTGAAGGTCGGCGGTCGGGTGGTCGACGTGTGCGGCGGTAAGCCGTGTTACGCCTCGCCGTACACCGGTCCGTAAGACGCCCGCCTCATTACCCTGCGGGGAGCAATGCCTCCTCTGCCCTTCCTCGTGTTCGTGGTGGGGACGGGCTCGCTCGGTGCCGAGATCGCCGCCGTGCGGCTGCTCGCTCCCTACTTCGGCGCCTCGACCATCGTCTGGGCGAACACGATCGGGACCGTCCTCGTGGCGCTGTCGATCGGCTACTGGCTGGGCGGGCGCCTCGCCGACCGCCACCCGAACATGCGCGCCCTCTGCCTCGTGGCCCTCCTCGCCGCGGTGCTGCTCGCCCTCGTGCCGTTCGTGGCGGATCCGCTGCTCGACGTGGGGGTCGACGCGCTCGACGAGATCTCCGCCGGCGCCTTCGTGGGATCGCTGCTCGCGGTGCTCGTCCTGGTGGCGGTGCCGGTGCTCCTGCTCGGGACGGTCTCGCCCTGGGCGATCCGGCTCGCTGTCCACTCGGTCGAGGAGGCCGGCACGGTGGCGGGCCGGCTTTACGCGCTCTCCACCGCCGGCTCGCTGCTGGGCACGCTGCTCTCGGCCCTGCTCCTGATCCCGCTGGTGGGCACGCGCCGGACCTTCCTGATCTTCGCGCTTGCGATAGCGGTGGTGGCCGTCTGGGGCCTGCGCCCGCTGGGCCGTTGGGCGCTCGCGCCGGCGGCGATCGCCGTGCTGATAGCGCTGCCGGTGGGCACGCTCAAGGCCGACACGGACGGCAGCGGCCGCGTGATCCACGAGGCCGAGACCGAGTATCAGTATGCGCGCGTGATCGAGGAAGACGACGGGTCGCGGATACTCGAGCTGAACGAGGGCCAGGCGGACCACTCGCTATGTAGGGCCGAGTGCGACGCCGGCCCCGGCGGCCCGCGCAACCCCGCCTCGGTGCTCACCGGCGACTACTGGGACGGCCACCTCGTCATGAACTTCGCGAGCCGCGACCAAGCGCCGCGGCGCGTGGCGATCCTGGGCAACGCGGCCGGAACCACGTCGCGCGCGTACGAGGAGTTCTTTCCCGATACGCGCGTGGACGGGGTGGAGATCGACTCCGAGCTGTCCGAAATCGGGCGCAGGTACTTCGACATGAACAACCCGCGCCTGCACCTCTACCACGAGGACGCGCGCCCGTTCCTGCGCCGGACCGACGCGCGCTACGACGTGATCTCGGTGGACACCTACCGCCAGCCGTACATCCCCTTCTACGTCACGACGCGCGAGTTCTTCGAGACGGTCCGCGACCGACTTCAGCCGGGCGGGGTGCTGGTCGTGAACGTGGGCCATCCCGAGGGCCAGAACGACATCGAGAAGGTGCTCAGCGCGACGATCGCTACGGCGCTCCCGCATGTGATGCGCTATCCGATCGAGGACACCAACACGCTGCTCGTGGCGAGCGCGACGCCGCTGTCGCGCGACCGCCTGCGCGCCGCGGTTCCCGACCTTCCACCCGCGCTCAGGCCCACGGCCCTCGCGGCCGCGCGCGGCCTCGAAGCTCCGCTCGAAGGGGGCGACGTCTACACGGACGACAAGGCACCCGTGGAATGGCTGATCGACAAGTCGATCGTGGACTACGCGAGCGGGGAGTGAGCGCTCCCGCGGACGTGGCAATCATCGGCGGCGGCATCATGGGCTGCGCGGCGGCAGCCTTCCTTGCCGAGGCGGGTGTCCGCGTGGACCTGTACGAGGGTGAGGAGGTGGCCGCCGCGGCGTCCGGCCGCAACTCCGGCTCGGTGCAGCATCCCTTCGATCCGGTGCTGAGGGACCTGCACCTGGAGACCCTCGGCCACTACCGCGAGCTCGAGGACTTCGAGCTTCCGGACGAGCCGGTCGGGGTGGTGATGCTCGCGCGCGAGCGCGCGGTGCTCGAGCCGTCCGTGACCGAGGTGGCACGCGACTGTCCCGAGCTGGTGCCCGCGCTGCTCGAGCCGGATGAGCTGCGGACCGTCGAGCCCGCGGTGAGGCCCGGGCTCTGGGGCTGCCGGCTCGAAACGGGCTACCCGGTGCGCCCGGCAGCGGCCACCCGCGCGTTCGCCAAGCGCGCCTACGCCGCCGGCGCCCGCTTCCACGAGGGGGAAACCGCCTGGCCGTGGGTGATCGGCGCGCGCGCCCGCGGGGTGCTTGCCGCCGGAGTGCGGCGCCCGGCCGGGGCCGTGCTCGTGGCCGCCGGGCCCTGGACTCCTGAGGTGATCGACCCCACTCGCGCCTGGCGGCCGATCGTGCCGGTCTGGGGAGTGGTGGCCGAGGTCGAGATGGAGAAGCCGCCGCGGCACGTGCTCGAGGAGGCGGGGGTGGAGGCCGTGGGTGCAGGCGGGCCCGCGTCGATCTTCAGCCTGGTGGCGGGCGACGGGCAGCTCGTCTCGGTTGGATCGACATTCCTGGCAGAACAGCCCGACGCGCCTCCCTGGGCGCCGATCCTGCGGCGCGCGGGCGAGCGGTTCGTGCCGGGTCTGCGCCGGGCGAAGGTCACGGGCGTGCGGGCCTGCGCCCGCCCGCAGTCGGTGGACGGGCGTCCGTTGGTGGGCGAGGTCCCCGGCCAGGAGGGGCTATGGATGGCCGCGGGCCATGGGCCGTGGGGCATCTCGACGGGTCCCGCGACTGCCCGGATCGTGGTCGATGCTCTGCTCGGGAAGGGCGAGATTCCTGCGCCGCTGTCGGTGGCGCGCGCCTAGGTCGCCGCCGCCGGCTCGGGGTCGGGCCGGACGACCACGGTGTCGGCCACCTTGATGATCTCCGTGACCGGAAGGCCCGCGTCCTCGGCGTGGCCGCGGATCGCCTCTTCGCTCTCGGCCTCGTAGATGCAGACAGTGCCGAGCCCCTGTCCCTCCTCGAGCACGTAGCTGCGGATCCAGCGCACGTCGCCCCGACGCTCGCCCTCCTTGGTGGAGCGCTCGGCAGCTGCCCCGAGCTCCTCCCCGGAGCGCCAGCCGTCGCGACGGAGAATTACGAATAGGTCCATTACCTGCTCCTTCGAATCGTTGTTGCGACCGTACCCGACCGCATGCAACCCTTCCACTCTGTGAGCTTGCGCAAATACGAGATCGGGAGCTACGACGAGATGTGCGCCGCGCACACCTGGGACGTGCCGGAGCGCTACAACATCGCCCGGGACGTGTGCGACAAGCACGACCCCGACCGCCTGGCGATGGTCTGGGAGGACTGGCAGGGCAACGAGCGGCGCGTGAGCTTCGGCGAGCTCCAGGAGCTCTCGAACCGGTTCGCGAACGTGCTGGAGGCGGTGGGGGTCGAGCGCGGCGACCGCGTGGCCACCCTGCTTCCGTCGCTGCCCGAGACGGCGGCCGTCTTCCTCGGCACATACAAGCGCGGAGCGATCCTGCTCTCGATGTCAGTGCTCTATGGCGACGAGGGCATCCAGCACCGGCTGCGCGACTCTGGCGCGCGCCTGGTGGTCACGGACGTCGCGAACCGTGACCGCATTCCCGAGGGCATGGTCGAGCGGGTGCTCGTGATGGGAGACGACTTCGAGCCGGCGATGGACGACGCCTCGCCCGAGTACGAGATGGCGGACACGGCGGCCGACGATCCCGCGCAGCTCTACTACTCCTCGGGCACCACGGGACTGGCGAAGGGCATCCTCCACGCGCACCGCTACCTGCTCGCGCACGAGGAGTTCGAGTTCTGCCACGACGTACGCGACGGCGAGCTGTTCCACGGCTCGGGCGAGTGGGCGTGGGCGGCCGGCATCTGCCCGCTGCTGGGGCCGTGGCGCTACGGGGCCGTCGCGCTCGTGCAGGCCCGCAAGGGCGGGTACGACCCCGAGGAGCACCTCCGTTTCCTCTCGAAGCACGGCGTCGAGAACCTGTTCACCACGCCAACCGCGTTGCGCGCGATGACCGGCGTGGAGGACGCGGGCAGCCGCTACCCGCTCGACCGCCTGCGCATCGCGTGTTCCGCGGGCGAGCCGCTCAACCCCGAGGTGATCCGCTGGTTTCGCGACCAGTTCGGCGTGACGGTGCTCGACTACTACGGGCTCACAGAGAGCTACCCGCTGTGCGGCAACTTCCCCGGCACCGAGGTGCGCGAGGGCTCGATGGGGCGGCCGCTGCCGGGCTGGGAGGTGGCGATCCTCGACGAGGACGAGCAGCCGCTACCCACGGGGGAGCGCGGCGAGATCTGCCTGCGCGCCCGCTCGAACCCGCACTACCCGATCGGCTACTGGAACCGGCCCGAGGACACCCAGGAGGTGTTCGGCGGCGACTGGTTCCACACGAAGGATGCGGCCACGATGGATGAGGACGGCTACGTCTGGTACGCGGGACGTGCCGACGACGTGATCATCTCCGCGGGATACCGGATCGGCCCGTTCGAGGTCGAGTCCGCTTGCGTCGAGCACCCGGCCGTGAAGGAGGCCGCGGCCGTGGCCTCGCCCGACGCGCGGCGGGGCGACATCGTGAAGGCGTTCATCGTGCTCGCGAGCGGCCACGAGCCGAGCGACGAACTTGCGCAGGAGATCAAGGCGCACGTGCGCGAGCGCCATTCCGCGTACGCGTACCCGCGTGAGATCGAGTTCGTGGAGGACCTGCCGAAGACGCTCACCGGCAAGATCCGCCGCGTCGAGCTGCGCGAGCAGGAGCTACGGAGCAAGCGGTAGCACGAGACTGGAGCCGCGCCGGCCGAGTCGTAGCGGGTAGCCGCCAACCCTCAAGGGGGTCAGACCCCTTTAGGAGGGTTGAGGGTTAGAGGACCGGCATCAAAGGGATGTCCCAGAGGATCGCCGCGGCCGCGAAGGCGCCGATTGCCAGGGCGGTCGCGATTCCGGCGAGCACTCGCTGCTTCGTGGTGGTCTGCTCCGCACGCTCCGCGGCGCGGTCGCCCCAGATGATCACGCGTTCGAGCCAGCGCTCGGCCCAGTCGAACTCGAGCGCGAGGAACCCCAGTCCAATCACGATCGTGACGATGCCGGGCCCCGGGACGCCTGGGCCGGACATCACGATCCCCGCGATCACGATGAGAATCCCGAGGAACACGATGGCCGCGCGTTGCAGGATGTTGCGCTGCTTGTGACGGACCTTCCGCTCCTGGAGCTTGATGAGGAGCTCGGGGCGGTCGTCCCCGGTCGGGTCGGCTGCGTCCTCCGTGGCCATGCGGCCGAGCTTAGAGCCAGTCCTCCAGCGGGAGTCCGGCGCCGGCCTCAGCGAGGCGGCTGGGAGTCGTGGGCCGGAGGCCGCTCACGCGCACGTCGGCAAGCCGCTCGACCGTGGCGCGGTTCGAACGCTCCATCTCGGTCGGGTCGTCCGGCCACGGGGTCATCACCACGCCGCATACCCTGAGCCCAGCCGTGCGGGCGGCCTCGACCGTCAGGAGGGTGTGGTTGATCGTCCCGAGCCCGCTGCGCGCGGCCACCACCACCGGCAGCTCGAGGTCGATGGCGAGGTCGCGCACGAGATAGCCGGGAGTGATCGGGACGAGGAGGCCGCCGACTCCCTCGCACACCAGGAGCTCGTGGGCGCGCGCGGCCGCCACGAGCTCCGCCGGCTCGATTCGCTCCCCGGCCAGCTCCGCGGCGTGGTGAGGCGACACCGGCGGCCCGAAGCGCCACGGCGCCACGTCCTCCGGCGTCTGGCCCGCACTCGCCACCGAGGCGAGCAGCTCGTGGTCGTACCCGAACTCGCCGGGTTCGTCGTCGAGTCCGCTCACCGCCGGCTTGAACGCCGCCACCCGCTCGCCGCGCGCGGCGAGGGCCGCGCAGATCGCCGCGGCCAGAACGGACTTGCCTACCCCGGTATCTGTGCCTGTGACGAAGACGCCGCGCAACTAGGCGGCGTCGCGGAGACCGTCGAACACCTGCACGTCCGAAACGGCGTGGGGCGCGACCCGCACACAGCCGCGCAGGACCCGCGCGGCCTCGCGCAGCTCGGACTTGGTGTGCGACGCCATCACCGTGAGCCGCAGGCGCGAGCTGCCCGCCGGCACCGTGGGCGGGCGGATCGCCTGCGCGAACACGCCCTTCTCGAGCGCACGCTCGCTTGCCCTGACGGCCTCGGCGGCGTCGCCGATGACCACCGGCAGGATCTGTGTGGTCGCGTCCGGCATCGGCAGGCCCTGTTCCGCCAATGCCTCTCGCAGCACCGATGCGTTGCGCTGCAGCTTCTCGACGCGGCGCGGCTGCTCGCGCAGCAGCTCGAGCGCCGCCATCGCGGCGGCCACGGCCGGTGGCGACAGCGCGGTGGAGAAGATCAGCGTGCGCGCGGTGTTGATCAGGTACTTCGCCATCTGCTGGTCGCAGCACACATACGCCCCGTACGAGCCGAGTGCCTTGCCGAGCGTGCCGACGATCACGTCGACCTCGTCCTCCAGCCCCGCGTCCGCCACAGCGCCTCGTCCGTCTGGCCCGATCGCTCCGGTGCCGTGCGCCTCGTCGACCATCACACGCGCGTCGTAGCGCTGGGCCAGCTCGACGATGCGCTCCAGCGGCGCAATGTCGCCGTCCATCGAGAAGACGCCGTCGGTCACGATCAGCGACCCGCGTCCCTCGGCCTGGCGCAGGCCCCACTCGAGGTGGTCCGTGTCGCAGTGGTCGTAGACGAAGGTCTCCGCGCGTGAGAGTCGGCAGCCGTCGACGATGCTCGCGTGGTTGAGGGCGTCGGAGAAGACCACGTCTCCCTCACGCGCGAGCGCCGACACCACGCCGGCGTTGGCCAGGTAGCCGGACCCGAACAGCAGGCAGGCCTCCGAGTGCTTGAAGGACGCGAGCTGCTCCTCGAGCCGACGGTGGATCGTCATGTTGCCCGAGATCAGCCGCGACGCGCCTGAGCCCGCGCCGTAGCGCATCGCCGCCTCGGCGGCGGCCTCGCGCACGCGCGGGTGATCGGCGAGGCCGAGGTAGTTGTTCGAGCAGAGCAGCAGCACGGGCTTGCCGTCGAGCAGCACGCGCGGCCCCTGAGGACCGGATACGCAGCGCATTCGCCGGTAGAGGCCCTTGTTGCGGATCTCTTCGAGGCGGTCCTGGATGTCGGTTGTCATGCGGCGGGCTCCACGTGGATGAGTTCGGGGTAGGCGTTCGGTGCACCGTCCGGGCGAGGCGGCACGGACGTCTTCTTCCTGTGGCGAAGCTGGGTCGAGGGGTCCCAGAAGTTGGCGTCGTCCTGCGAGTCGATCAGCTCGTCCACCGGCGTCCGCGGGGCCTCGCCCTCGAGCCAGCCCGAGCGGTTGTCCGGCCTGGGGTTGGCGCCGTTGTCCTCCTGCCGCCCCACGTTCAACCCGAGCTCCTCGAACATCTGCCGGTCCCACTCGGGCTCGGAGCCGAGCGTGGTGAGGAAGTTCCCCATCATCACGCCGTTCAGCCCGGCCTTCACGGCGAGCTTCTGGAACTCGCCGTCGCCGAGGTTCTCGTTGCGGCCGCCGCAGAGGCGGAAGAGAGCGTCGGGAATGATCAGCCGGAAGATCGCAACCCACTGACAGGCCTCCCACGGGTCCATCAGCTCGCGGTCGCCGAACTTTGTGCCGGGCCGGGGGTTCAGCAGGTTGATCGGCACCGACGTGGGGTTGAGCGCCGAGAGCTGGAAGGCCATCTCCACACGCTGCTCGCGTGACTCACCCAGGTTGAGGATGCCGCCCACGCAGGTCTCGAGCCCTGCTTCGCGCACCGCGTCGACGGTCCGGATCCGTCCCTCGTAGCGGACCGTGCTCGACACCTCCGGGTAGTAGCTCTCGGCGGTCTCGACGTTGTGGTGAACGCGCTGGACGCCGGCCTCCTTGAGGGCCTTCGCGCGCGCGGGCGACATGTGCCCGACCGATACGCAGCGCTTCAGGTTCGTGTGCTCGGAGACAAGCCTCGCGCCGGCGAGGATCTTCTCGAAGTCCCGCTTCGAGAGGCCCTGGCCCTGGGTGACCATGCAGAAGCGATGTGCCCCGGCGGCCTCGGCCGCGCGCGCGTGCTCGAGGATCTGCTCCGCGTCCATCATCGCGTGCATGGGCGTGTCGGCCTCCGCGAAGCGCGACTGAGAGCAGAAGCCGCAGTCCTCCGCGCAGCCCCCTGACTTCGCGTTCACGAGCGAGCACATGTCCGTGGAGTCGCCGAAGCGATCCTGGCGCACCCGCCAAGCACGCTCGACCAGCGCCTCGATCTCGGCACGATCGGTGATCTCGCCAAGCCGAAGCGCCTCTTCCCGGGAGATGAGGGACGGCACGGAGGCCCAAGGTAAGGCCACGTCCGGACGTATCGGGGATATGGGACGATCGGTCCTATGGCTCACGACTGGTCGGCGACCACGACAATCAACCGCCCCATCGATCAGGTCTTCGCATTCCTCGCGGATGGGACCAACGACACGAAGTTCAGTCCGCGCGTCCAGGAAATCAAGAAGCTGACCGATGGGCCACCCGGGGTGGGCACGGTCTACTCGAGCACGGTCAAGGACGCTGGTGTGAAGACAAGCCGCGAGTTCAAGCTGACCGAGTTCGAGCAGCCGACCAAGATCCGCTGGACGGAGTTGACGAAGAACGCGATCACCGTCCCCGGCGGCGGCTACGACCTCGAGCCCGCCGGCGACGGGGCGACACGCATGACGATCTCGAACAGCTTCGAGGGCCACGGCTTCGGCAAGGTGATCCTCCCGATCGCGCTCCGCGGGGCGAAAAAGGACGCTGACGCCTTCGCAGGCCGGATCAAGGCCGCCGCCGAGGCGTCCTGACCGGCTGTTCAGCCATGGCGAAATTCATGACCATCGGATACGGCGACCAGGCGGGCTACGACCGCACCGACCAAGCCGTGCGGGATGCGGCGCACGCCCATGACGCCCGACTCAAGCAGGAGGGGGTCGAGATGGGCATCGCGGGGGCGCCCGTGCAGGTGCGGAACCACGACGCTGCCAGCGTGACCACGGAGGACGGGCCTTTCATGTCTTCCGCGCTTCCGGTGGCGGGCTTCGCGATCGTCGAAGCCGCGACGCTGGCCGAGGCAATCGACATCGTGTCGCGCACGCCCTGCGCCGTCGCACAGGGCGTGGTCGAGGTATGGCCGTTGCAGGCTACGCCCGGACGTATCGGGAGCTAGCCACGTCGAGGAACTCCATGAGTTCCTCCTCGGGATGGCCGGGAGGCAGGACGAGATTGAGGTTGTCGGCACCCGCCGCAAACCAGGCGGCGATCGTGTCGCCGGCGCCGTCGTAGGTTCCGAACAGCGTCACATCCTGAGCGAGCTCTTCGGCGGCCGCCGGCAATTCGGGTGACGCGTTGCCATCGGCCGCATCCAGCATTGCGCTCACGGCGGTGCTCTTGCCGAAGCGCTCGCCGAGCATGCGCGGATACAGCGGGCCCATGCGCGTCAGGTACGTCGACAGCCACCACGCGGCGAGCCGCCGGGCCCTCGCCTCGTCAGATCCCAGCGCGACCGGGACACCGAGCGACGCCTGCGTGGGCGTGGGCGCGTCGGATCGGGCCTCACCCTCCCGCAGAAGTTCCCTCCCCTGTCCGATGCGCGATCGTGCCCACAGAAAGGGCGCCCACCCGTCGGCGAGCTCACCCGCGAGCCGGACCGAGCCCGGAGCCAGAGCAGCCAGCAGGATCGGTACTGGCCACTCGGGGACGACTCCCAGGCGCAGAGCCCGCGCACCGGGCGCCGGCTCGGGCAGGCGCTCGCCGGTGAGGAGTGCGCGAACCGCGACCAGGGTTTCGCGCATGCGCGCCAGTGGCCGCTCCCACCTGAGTCCGTGAAAACCCTCCGCCAGCGGCGGGCTGCCGGCCCCGATTCCGAGCGAGAACCGACCCCGCGAGCATCGTTGCAGCCCGGCGGCACCGAGAGCCATGGTCGCCGGTGTCCGCCCCCACACCGAGATGATCGACGTACCGAGGGCGATGCGCGATGTTCGCGCGGCAAGCTCCGCGAGCACGATCATGGAGTCGTGCGTCCAGCCCTCGGCCACATCCACGCGGTCGAGCCCGATGTCCTCGGCGTGGCGAGCAACTCGAGCGATCACATCGGTCCGGGTCTCAAAGGGAGTGAACCCAACGCCGAGCCCCATACGGGCAACGATGAGACCTCAGCCTGAGAGAGTCAAGTGTCAGCCGCTGACGTAGCGGGACAGCGTCACGGACGCGGTGACGGTGAGCGGGTCTGGCAGCACGGCGAGGCGCTCGGCCACGGTCTGCTCGTCCACGTGCCAGGCGCTCGGGCCCATGCGGACGAGCTGAGCCGCCTCCTCGCGGTTCAGGAACATCGCGTGCTCGACGCTGCGCCGCTCGTCAAGCGCAAAGTGGGAGCCCAACTGTTCGTCCAGGCGGTCGGCCTTGTCCTCGGGGACCGAGAGCAGGCCGAGCGGGCCGACGAGCTCGAACAGGTGGCGCGTGGTGGGAGTCACGGCGAGCAGCGCGCCGCCCGGCGCGAGCACGCGCGCCATCTCCGTCGGGTTGCGCGGCGAGAACACGCTCAGGATCAGCGCCGCTATCCCGTCTTTCAGCGGAAGCGGCTTCCACGCATCCGCCCCGATTGCCGCGGCGCGCGGGTGGGAGCGGGCCGCGCGGCGAAGCGCGGGAGTTGAGCTATCAAGGGCGAGCCCGATGCGCTCCGCCATCGCATCGAGAACGCGCGCGACGTGTTGCCCGGTCCCCGCGCCGATGTCGACGATCGCGCCCTCGGTGTCCGTGAGCTCCGCCTCCTCTGCAACCGCTGTGCTCAGGCGCGCGAAATGCCCTGCAGCCAGGAACGCGTCCCGAGCCTCGACCATCTCGGCCGAGTCGCCCGGACCCGGCACCAGGTTCACGTAGCCCTGGCGCGCGATGTCGAAAGAGTGGCCCTCGCCGCAGCGGAGGACGCCCTGGCCCTCCTCGAGCCCGCCCCCGCAGACGGGGCAGCGGAGCAGATCGACGGCCGCGCTGAGCACCCGGGCATACTGGCAGCCATGAAGGTGATCCGAAATGACGAGTTGCCCACGAGCGGCGGTTCGCCGGAGTTCGTCGGCGAGGACAACGGCGGCGTCGGGATCTCGGTCATCCTCGTCGAGGCGGACCCGGGACGCGGTCCCTCACTCCACAAGCACGACTACCCCGAGGTCTTCGTCGTGCTCGAGGGCCAGGCCAGCTTCCGCGGCGGCGACGAGCAGGTCGACGTCCCGGCAGGCCACATGGTCGTGGTTCCCGCCGGCGAGCCGCACGGCTTCAAGAACTCCGGCGAGGGCACGCTGAGGCAGGTGGCCATTCACGTGAGCCCACGCTTCGCGACTGAGTGGCTCGAATGAGCCGCCTAGTCTTCGACGAGAAGCTGGTCGCCCAGCTCGAAGAGCTCTATGCGACACGTGACGTGTTGCGCCGGCGCAGGCTCATCCGCGAAGCGCTCGATGTTCAGGCGGGGGAGCGGATCCTGGACGTCGGGTGCGGTCCGGGCTTCTACGTTGCGGAGCTGCTCGACGAGGTGGGTCCCAATGGCTCCATCGTCGGCCTCGACGCGAGCGCGACGATGCTCGCCGTGGCGGCGAAGCGTTCGGAGGGGAAGCCGAATGTGGCGTTCCACGAAGCGGATGCCACGGCGCTGCCGGTGGGCGATGGCGAGTTCGACGCCGCGCTGTGCGTACAGGTGCTCGAGTATGTCCCGGACGCGACCGCTGCGCTCCGTGAGCTTCACCGGGCCCTGCGGCCGGGCGGCAGGGTGCTCGTCTGGGACGTCGATTGGGCGACCGTGTCGTGGCACTCGTCCGATCCGGGGCGCATGGAGCGCGTGCTCGAAGCGTGGGACGCTCACCTGGCGCATCCCTCGCTCCCGCGGACGCTGGGACCAAGGATGCGCGCGGCCGGCTTCGAGGAAGTCGAGGCGGAGGGCCATACCTTCGCAACGGCCGAGCTCACAGCGGACGCCTACGGCGCCGCGGCGATACCAGTCGTCGAGAAGTACATCGCCGGGCATGAGGCGATCGGCCCGGACGAGGCCGCCGCGTGGGCGGCAGAACAGCGCGAGCTGGGACAGCGCGGCGAGTTCTATTTCGCCTGCGTGCAGCTCTGTTTCACCGGCAGCCGACCGGGCTAGCGGCCGCGCCACTGCGGCTTGCGCTTCTCAGCGAACGCCTGCACTCCCTCGCGGAAGTCCTCAGAGGCGAAGCACGATTCGCGCAGCTCGACGAGCTCGCGCTCCAGGTCGGCTGGCAGCCGCAGGGCGCGCAGCTCGCGGAGGAGCTGCTTGTTGCCCGCGAGCGACAGCGGGGCGTTCGATGCGATCTCGCCGGCGATGTCGAGCACGCGGTCGGCGAGCGCGAGGGGGTCCACCACCTGATTCACCAGCCCCATCTCTCGCGCGCGTTCTGAATCGATGTTGCGGCCCACGAAGAACAGCTCAGCGGTGTTGGCGGGGCCGCACACGTCGATGAACTTCGCCAGGCCGGTGTGCGAGTAGATCAGCCCCAACTTGGCAGGCGGCATCCCCATCTTCACGCCGCTCGCGGCCACCCGGATGTCGCAGGTGAGCGCGAGCTCGAGGCCACCCCCGATGGCGTGCCCGTTGATCTCGGCAACGACCGGATAGCGGTAGGCCTCCAGCGCCTCGAGCGCGTCGTGGAAGGGGTGGGCCACGAGCTTCTCGGCGCTCTCCTCGAACTCCTGCTCGCTGAGGTTGCCGATGTCGTAGCCGGCCGAGAACACGTCGCCGGATCCGCGAATCACGAGGCAGCGGGCATCGAGTGTGCGGGCGTGCTCCGCGAGCGCGTCGAGGATCTCATGGTCGAGCGCGCCGCGGCGCTCGGGGTTCGCGATCGTGAGCCGCGCGACACCGTCCGCCGGCTCGTCGAGTTGGAGCTTCTCCGTCACTCGAGGACGACGAGCGTCTCGCCCTCGGACACCGACTGGCCCTCCGTGACGACGATCTCCTTGACGGTTCCGTCGTCCTCGGCCTCGACCGGCATCTCCATCTTCATCGACTCGAGGATCAAGAGCGTGTCTCCCTCCTCGACGGCCTGGCCGACCTGGCACTCGATTTTCCAGACGGTTCCTGTGATGTGGGCTTCGACGTCGGGCATGGGCCGGGACGATACCGGCGGGATAGGCTGCCGGAATGACCTCGCTGCGCACCGGGCACCGCCCGGTGCTTGCGCCACGACCTTGATACTCGCGATCGACCAGGGCACCACCGGTAGCACCTGCATCGTGTTCGACGAGCGCGGCCACCCGGTCGGGCGTGCCTACCGCGAGTTCCAGCAGCACTTCCCGCGCCCGGGCTGGGTCGAGCACGACGCGAGCGAGATCTGGGACGTGACGCGCGCTGTTGCGAAGGAGGCGCTCGACTCGGCCGGCATCGACGGCCGCTCGCTCGCCGGCATCGGGATCACGAACCAGCGCGAGACGGTGGTGGCGTGGGACCGCGACAGCGGCGAGCCGCTGCACCGCGCGATCGTCTGGCAGGACCGGCGCACCGCGCGTCGCTGCGACGAGCTGAAGGAGGCCGGCCACGAGCCACTCTTTCGCGAGCGCACCGGGCTCGTGCTCGACCCCTACTTCTCCGGCACGAAGATCGAGTGGCTGATCCGCGAGGGCGACGTGCCCGCGGACGCCGCGTTCGGGACGATCGACGCCTGGCTCGTCTTCAAGCTCACGGGCGAGCACGCCACCGACCTCTCGAACGCCTCGCGGACGCTCCTCTTCGACATCCGCGAGCGGCGCTGGGACCCGGAGCTCTGCGGCCTCCTCGGCGTGGATCCCGGCTCGCTGCCGGAGGCGCGGCCGAGCGCTCACGTGTACGGAGAGACGTCCGAGTTCGGCGGCTCCGTGCCGGTGGCCGGGATCGCCGGGGATCAGCAGGCGGCTCTATACGGGCAGGCGTGCCATGAGCCGGGACTCGGCAAGAACACCTATGGGACCGGCAGCTTCGTGCTCGAGAACGCGGGCACCGACATGCCCGAGCCGGCGGAGGGGCTGCTCACGACGATCGCGTGGGGGGTGGAGGAGCGCGTGGACTACGCGCTCGAGGCCGCGATCTTCGTGACCGGCGCGGCCGTGCAGTGGCTGCGCGACCAGCTCGGGATCATCCGGACCGCGGACGAGACCGAGGAGCTGGCCCGATCGCTCGACTCGAACGACGGCGTGTACCTCGTGCCGGCCTTCACCGGCCTCGGCTCGCCGCACTGGGACCCCTACGCGCGCGGGACGCTCGTGGGTCTCACGCGCGGCTCCGGCCGGGCGCACCTCGCGCGGGCCGCCCTTGAGGCGATGGCCTATCAGACCGTGGACGCCGTACGGGCGATGGAGGAGGCGTCGGGGGTCACGCTGGAGGAGCTGAAGGCCGACGGTGGCGCGGTGGTGAACGGCTGGCTCATGAAGTTCCAGGCCGACGTGCTCGGCGTGCCGGTGGTGGTACCGGAGGTCTCCGAGACCACCGCGCTCGGCGCCGCCTACCTGGCCGGCGTGGCCACGGGCGAGTGGAGCGAGCAGGACGTTCGCGCGATGTGGCGCCAGGCCGCGCGCTACGAGCCGTCGATGTCCGAGGACGAGCGCGAAACGCTGCTGGCCGGCTGGGCGCGAGCACTCGAGCGTGCCCGGAGTAACGAACAGGACCGGTCCGGGTAAGGATGCCCAGGTGAAGGAGCAGGTGTACAAGGATCCCCGGCCGGCGGAGCACTTCGACAGGTTCCACGAGCGCCAGCGAACCAAGCGGCCGAACTGGATGTACGAGGTCGTGCGACTGCTGCTCACGCCCTACCTCCTGCTCTTCTACCGGGCGCGCTGCATCGACTCGCACCACATCCCGGCCGAGGGCCCGGTGATCATCGCGCCCAACCACTTCTCGTTCCTGGACCACTTCTTCGTGGCCGTCTACATGCGCCGCAAGGTGCAGTTCATGGCGAAGTCACAGCTCTTCAAGTGGCCGATGCAGGTCGTCTACCACAACGGTGGCGTGTTCCCGGTGAGGCGAGGACACCACGACGAGGAAGCCTTCAAGACGGCCCACGCCGTGCTCGCGCGCGGCGACATCGTGGTGATGTACGCCGAGGCCGGCCGCTCGCGCACCGGCGAGCTGGGCAAGCCGCGCCATGGGATCGGCCGCCTGGCGCTCGAGTCGGGTGCCCCCGTGGTGCCCACCGCGATCGCCGGGACCGAGCGCGCCCGCAACTGGAAGCGACTCCAGTTCCCGAAGGTCACCATTCAGTTCGGAGCGCCGCTCAAGTTCGAGCGCGTGGAGGAGCCCACCAAGGAGGAAGCTCAGGCAGCCTCCGAGGCGATCTTCGCCCGCATCCGCGACCTCCACACGCGCCTGGTCCGCGAGGGCCGCAAGGATGCGGTACGACGCGCCCGTGACGCACGCCGAGCAGCGCGCGATCACGCCGAGGCGGCAGGCCGCCGCCCGGTCGACGCCTAGGCCGAGAGTTTCTCGCCATACCCCCTACCTAACCTGACGGGCGTGTACGCACGCCGCCGCTTGATCCTCCTCGTGGTGCTCGCGGGCGCCGCGGCCGCGGCGTTCCTGCTGCTGCGCGGGGACGACCCGCCGAGCTACAGCCCGCTCGAGATCGAGGGAGACCCGTACGCGTACGAGACGGGACGCGAGGACGAGTTCGAGAAGCGTGCCGCGCAGGGGCACAGCCACGTGGTGTACGCGAAGACCCCCGGCGGCGTGGTCGCCGCCGCCCGCCGCGTGGAGGCGTTCCGCGACGACATCGAGCGGGCCGCCGACGAGGCAGGCGTGGACCCGGACATGATCGAGGGCATGGTGCTGCTGGAGAGCGCCGGCCGGCCCGACGCGCGGGCGAGCGACGACCTCGAGGGGGCGGTCGGGCTCACGCAGATCCTTGCCGAGACGGGCGCGAACCTGCTCGACATGCAGGTCGACGTCCGCGCGAGCGAGCGGCTCACCAGGCGGCTCGCGAACGCCCGCGGACCGCGCGAGGCCGATCGCATCAGGGCCAAGCGGCGCCAGGTGGACGAGCGCTTCGACCCGCAGAAGGCGCTCGCCGCCACGGGCCGCTACCTGAAGCTCGCCAAGGACGAGTTCGGCCGCGAGGACCTGGCGGTGGTCTCGTACCACATGGGCATCGGCAACCTCCAGCAGGTGCTCGGTGCCTACGGGGACGACGACGCCAGCTACGCGCAGCTCTTCTTCGACACGGCCCCCAACCAGCACCCGCGCGCCTACCGGCTGCTCACCGGGCTGGGGGACGACTCGAAGACGTACCTCTGGCGGGTGCTCGCTTCGCACGAGGTGATGCGCCTGTATAGGGACGATCGCGCGAGGCTCGAGCGGCTGGCCGTGTTGCACGCGGGCGCGGACTCCAGCGAGCTCGTGCTGCACCCGCCGGACCGGACCGAGACGTTCCAGACCGCCGATGACGTGGAGGAGGCCTACAACGACGGCAACCTACGTCCGTTCCCAAACGAGCCCTCCCGCTACGGGCTGCGGCCGGCGGCGGAGGGTGGGCTGCGTCCCGAGGCCTTCGCGCTAGCCGTCTACATCGGCCAGGGCGTGCGCAAGGTCTCAGGCACAAGCGCGCCGCTCACCGTGACGAGAACTGTCCGCCCGGGAGACGACATCCACTCAACCGGCTTCGCCTTCGACATCCGGCGCCGCTACCGCAACGGCGCGCAAGCCGAGGCCTTCCAGTACATGCTCGACCGCCTCCAGGCGCTGAACCTGATCGCGTGGACCCGGGACTCGGACACGATCCACATCACCGCCTCCGGCGAGTTTGACTTCACCAACTAGTAGACCGGCTTCAGCTTCTCCCAGGCCTCCCAGTCGTGCCCCGGGATCACGACCGCGTCCGGGGTCTCCTTCACGTACTGCTTGATCTCTCGCAGCGAGCGCCGGAAGAGGTGCTCGTCGAAGAGCATGTGGGGGAGGTGGTCGTCCTCGAGGGTCCGGCGCATGAAGATCGCGTCGCCCGCCACCAGCACCTCGCCGTGCTCGGTCTGAACGACGACCGACATGTGCCCGGCCGTGTGGCCCGGCGTGAAGACGAGCCGGATGCTCCCGTCTCCGAACAGGTCGAACGAGCGCGCGAAGCCGGAGAACGAGTTGGCGTCGTCGGACTCGAAATCGACCAGGCGGTAGTCGAACCCATGGTCGAACTGCCGCTTGACGTAGCCGTCGCGCTGCCCGCCGTGGGTGGCCGCCTCCCACTCGGCGCTCGAGACCACGAACGTGGCCTCCGGGAAGTCCGAGATCGCGCTCGCGTGGTCGGGGTGGAGGTGGGTCATGATCACCACCTTCACGCTCGACGGTTCGATGTCCTTGGCGCGCAGCTGCGCTGCGGCCGCCTGCTCCGCGCGCATGTCGATGCCCCTGTAGATCATCGTCCCGAACGCGCCGAGGTTCGACCGGGGGCTGACCGCCACCGAGCCGTGGAACCCCGTGTCGATCAGGATCGGCCCGGCAGAGGGGTGCTCGAGGAGGAAGCACTGGATCGGGGCGCGCAACCACTGGTCCTTCGGGACCCCGAGCCCGAATGCCTTGCGCCACGCCAGGCGCCCCTCCTCGCGCAGGAACCAGGCGGGCGGGCCTTGGACCGTGCCGGTGAGGAGCGGGTGCAGGCGCACCTTCGCGCCGTCACGGCCACCCGGGAGCGGCAGCTCGGCCGGGCGTGGCTCTGCTCCGGTGGCCATCGCGCCGAACCCTACCCCGCGAGGTCCTCCCAGAACTCGATCATGTGCCGCTCATTGCCGATGCCGGCCTCGAGTGCAAGGCGCGGCCCCTCCGGCACGTTCTCGGGCATGCCGTCGCGAATGGCCTCGTACTCCGCGAGCTTGGCGCGGTGGGCGGGCAGCTGCGCGGTGGCGATGGCAGCGGGATCGGCCCCGAAGAAAAGCTTCAGCAGGGCTGGCTCCCGCAGCTCGCCCAGCGACGTCGTAGGTTCGCTGCGCCACTCGTCGAGCGCGCTGCGGCCCTTCGCGGTGATCTCGTAGAGCCGGCGGCGGCGCCCGACGCGCTCCCGCGTCTCGCTCACGTAGCCGCCCTTCGCGAGCCGCTCGGGCTCCGTGTAGAGCTGGGCGTGGTGAAGCGTCCAGAAGTTCCCGACCGAGGCGGACACGAGCTGCTTCAGCCCGTAGGGCGTGGACTCGCCCGCGAACTCGAGCAGCCCGAGCACGATGTACGACGTGGGTGTGAGCCTTACCTCTTGCACCAGTCCATCCTAGACGGTACATTATGGACTATGGCTACGACGGAAGCATCTCCCCGCACGGATTACCGACTCGGCTTCAAAAGCCAGGACCAGGAGACCTCGGTAGACCGACTGCCGGTGACCGGCCAGCTGCCCGAGTGGCTAACCGGCTCGCTCGTGCGCGTGACGCCGGCTCTGCTCGAGGTGGGCGGGCGCCGGGTGGCCCACTGGTTCGACGGCGTGGCGATGCTGAACCGCTTCGGCTTCGCGGACGGGAACGTCTCCTACGGCAGCCGCTTCCTCGAGAGCACCGCCTACACGGACGCGAAGGAGGGCGTGTTGCGCCACGGCGGCTTCGCCACGGATCCATGCCGCTCCATCTTCAAGCGGGTCCAGCAGATCTTCTCGCCGGACGTCACCGACAACCCGAACGTGAACCTCGCCCGCATCGGCGAGCGCTACATCGCCATGACCGAGACGCCGATGCCGGTCGAGTTCGACCTCGAGACGCTCGACACGATCGGCCACCTCGAGTACGCCGACAGGCTGAAGGCGCACGTGACGACGGCGCACCCGCACCACGACGTGGAGCGGGGCGAGCTCGTGAACTACACGGCGCGCTTCTCGCGCACGAGCGAGTACGTGCTCTGGGGGCTCCCCGCCGACAGCTCCGCGCGCCGCGTGATCGCGCGCATGCCGGTGAAGGAGCCGGCCTACATGCACGCGTTCGGGATGAGCGAGCGCTACCTGATCCTCGCCGAGTACCCGCTGCGCGTGAACCCGCTGAAGCTCGCCTTCTCCGGCAAGCCGTTCATCGAGAACTACACCTGGCGCTCGGACGAGCCCACGCGCCTCCGCGTGTTCGACCGCGGGACGGGCGAGCTGCGGGGTACCTACGACACGGACGCCTTCTTCTGCTTCCACCACGTGAACGCCTTCGAGCGTGGCGGCGAGCTCGTGCTCGACCTGTGCGCCTACGAGGACGCCTCAGTGATCGACTCGCTCTACCTCGACGACGCCGGCCCGAAGGGCACGCTGCCGCCGGTTGAGCTGCGCCGCTACACGCTCGACCTCGACGGCGGCGCCGTGCGCTCGGAGGCGCTCGCTGACGGCTCCCTGGAGCTGCCGCGGATCGACTACGGGCGGCGCAACACGCGCGACTACTCGTACGCCTACTTCGCCGGTGCGGACGACAGCTGGATCGACAGCCTCGTGAAGGTCGATGTGCGCGACGGCTCGAGGTCCGAGTGGCGTGCCGACGGGTGCTACCCCGGCGAGCCGGTCTTCGTCCGGCGACCGGGAACGGACGGCGAGGACGACGGCGTGGTGCTCTCGGTGGTGCTCGACACGGCTGCCGGACGCTCGTTCCTGTTGGTGCTCGACGCCGGCTCGTTCGAGGAGCTCGCCCGCGCAGAGGCGCCGCACCACATCCCGTTCGGCTTCCACGGCCAGTTCTTCCGATGACCGAGCTGCTCACATCCGACGTAGACCGCGAGCGGGTGGCCGAGCGCCTGCGCACCGCCGCCGGCGAGGGCAGGCTCACCCCGGCTGAGCTCGAGGAGCGGCTCGAGCGCGCGTTCTCCGCGCGCACCGACGCCGAGCTCGAGCCGCTGGTGGCGGACCTGCCGGTGGCACCCGCGCGCGAGTCGCGCCGGGGGCGCCGGCCCGACCTCGGACCGTTCGTCTTCGTCTCGCTGATGCTGATCGGGATCTGGGCATTCACCGGTATGGGCTACTTCTGGCCGGTGTGGCCGATCGCCGGCTGGGGGATCTCGTTCGTGGCCCCGGGTAGTCTGCGCGGGCCGTGCCGTCGCAGATCTTTCAACCCGGGCTCCTCGACGGCCAGGTGGCCATCGTCAGCGGCGGTGGGTCGGGGCTCGGGAGAGCGACCGCACTAGAGCTGGCGGCGTTGGGCGCGCGCGTGGTGGTCTGCGGCCGGCGACTCGAGCCGCTCGAGGAGACCGCCGCCGCGGGCGACGACGGCCGCATCGAGGCACGTGCCTGCGACATCCGCGAGGAGGATCAGGTCGAGGCGCTCGTGGATGGCGTGCTGGAGCGCCACGGTCAGATCGACCTGCTCGTGAACAACGCGGGAGGGCAGTACCTCACACCCGCCGAGGACATCACGCCCAAGGGATTCCGCACGGTCATCCGGCTGAACGTCGAGGGCACCTGGCTCATGACCCACACTGTGGCGACGCGGGCGATGATTCCGGACTCGCGCGGCGGCAAGATCGTGAACGTGACGCTCTCGCCGCACCACGGCCTCCCCGGCATGGCGCACTCCTCGGCGGCGCGAGCGGCTGTCGAGAATCTCACTCGCGTCCTGTCGATCGAGTGGTCGCGCTTCGGGATCCGGCTGACAGCTGTCGCGCCGGGCCCGTTTGCGACCGAAACGTTCATGACCAAGTATCCGAAGCCGGTGGTCGAGGGGGTCGCCGCCACGGTGCCCCTCCAACGGATGGGCACCGAGGAGGAGTTCGCCTGGCTGGTGGCCTATATCGCGTCGCCCGCGGGCGACTACCTCTCGGGCACGGTTCTCACCCTCGACGGCGCGCGCGACAACTGGTTCGGCGCGTGGCCGCCGCGCGGGCTCGTCGGCGAGGAGGGCAAGCCGCTGGCCGAGGAGAGGCGGCCGAAGGAGTGAGCGAGGTCCCGGAGCTTCAGACCGAGCGGCTGCTGATGCGCGGATGGCGCGATGACGACTTCGAGCCCTGGGCGAGGATCCTCGCCGATCCCGACGTGGCTCGCGGGCACGGCAACGAGACCGGCCTGACGCCCCACGATGCGTGGGTCGACATGACGCGCATGGCGGGACACTGGGCACTGAAGGGATACGGTCACTGGGTAGTGGAGGAGCGCGAGACGAGCGAGCTGGTCGGACGCGTCGGGCTTTACTACCCGCCCGACTGGCCGCAGATCGAGGTCGGCTGGACGGTCGCGCGGGGGCACTGGGGCAAGGGCTATGCACCCGAGGCGGGGCGTGCCGCGCTCGCATGGGCTCACGATCAGCTGGGGCTGCGCCACATCGTGAGCCTGATCGACCCCGCGAACGAGCAGTCCATCCGCGTCGCGGAGAAGCTGGGCGAGACGCTCGAGGGCCACCACAGCACGCGCGGATTCGACCTGCTCGTGTACGGCACGGATCTGCCGCTTGAGTCACCGGGCTGACGGGCGGGTATCGTCGGCGCCATGACGATGATCGAGGAGACACCTGAGGACCCGCGCGTGCGCGAGGAGGAGGATGCCGCGGCCGCCGAGGCGGGGAGCATCGGCGGACGCAGGCCCGAGTACGAGGACGAGGAGGGTGACGAAGTCGACGAGGCGACGCGTCCCCTGATCGAGAGCGGCGAAGGCGTCGAGGAAGGGTTCGAGACGGCCGAGAGCGATCTACGCGAGACCGCCACGCATGGCGAAAATCGCTACGACCCCGAGGCGAACGACTTCGGCGACGAGGAGAGCGCAGGCGAGGGCGACGCCGTGTCAGGCGAGCCCGACGAGATCGACGTGACCGAAACGGTCCGCGATCCCGAGGCCGGCCCGGGCGAGGACCCCGGCGAGGGCCCGGGGATCTCACACGACCGGTAGGGGGTCAGACCCCCTAAGCGCCCACGACTCAAGGGGTCTGACCCCTTAAGCGCGCTGGACTCAAGGGGTCTGACCCCTTAGCGCTCGAAGAGCGTCGACAGGACCACTTCCGTCACGGTCCTGCTGATCCCGTCCGTGGCGCGGATGCGCTCCAGGCACAGCTCGAGGTCCTGCGTGTCCTTCGCCATCACGTGCAGCAGGGCGCTTGCCTCGCCGGCGACCGTGTGCGCTGACACCACCCCCGACTCTCCCTCGACCGCCTGCTTGATCGAGTCGGCCGGCATGCCGCCCTCGCAGTAGAGGTCCACGAACGCCTCTGCGTGCCATCCGAACGCACGCGGATCCACCATCGCCGTGTAGCCGCGGATCACGCCGTCGGCCTCCAGCCGGTCCACCCTCCGCTTGACCGCGGGAGCCGAGAGGTTCACGTGCGTGCCGATGTCCTTGAACGACCGGCGAGCGTCTTCACGAAGCAGCGCAACGATTCTTCGGTCTGTGGCGTCCATAGGCACCCGAAGTGTGCCACGAACGCAACAAACATGCATTGAATGCTGCCGCGGATAGCGGAATCATTAAGCACATGGCTACCTCGACCGCGCCTGCGGCCTCTCCACCCGTTCCCAAAGACGACCGCATGCCGGTCCACGGCATCGATCACATCGAGATGTACGTGGGGAACGCCGCGCAGGCCGCGTTCTATTTCGTGCACGCATTCGGGTTCACGGAGACCGCCTACGCCGGCCTCGAGACCGGCCGCCGCGACCGCGTGTCGCACGTGCTCGAGCAGGGCCGCATCCGCCTGGTGCTCACCGGGACGCTCCAGGGCAGCGACGAGATCGCCGCGCACCACGCGTTCCACGGCGACGGCGTCCACAAGATCGCGCTGAGCGTGCCCGACGCCGAGGCCGCCTACCGCACCGCGGTCGAGCACGGCGCCCGCGGACTGATGACGCCGCACTGGATCGAGGACGAGCACGGCCGCGTTCAGCTCTCCTCGATCGCCACCTACGGTGAGACACAGCACCTGTTCGTGCAGCGCGAGGACTACAAGGGCTCCTTCCTGCCCGGCTTCGAGAAGCGCGGCGAGGCCACGCACGATCCCGACGCCATGCGCCTGATGGCGATCGACCACATCGTCGGCAACGTGGAGCTCGGCCACATGCAGGAGTGGGTGGGCTACTACGAGCGCGTCTTCGGCATGACCGAGATGATCCACTTCTCCGACGAGGCGATCTCGACCGAGTACTCGGCGCTGATGTCGAAGGTCGTGACCGACGGGAGCGGCCGCCTCAAGTTCCCGATCAACGAGCCCGCCGAGGGCAAGCGCAAGTCGCAGATCGAGGAGTACATCGAGTACTACAAGGGCGCCGGCGCCCAGCACATCGCGGTGGCCACGCGCGACATCGTGGCCTGCGTGGCCGCGCTGCGCGACCAGGGTGTGGAGTTCCTGACGATCCCCGAGTCCTACTACGACGACGTGCCCGAGCGGATTGGCGAGATCGAGGAGGACCTGGCGGACCTCAGGAAGCAGGGGATCCTCGTGGACCGGGACGACGAGGGCTACCTGCTCCAGATCTTCACGAAGCCGGTCGGCGACCGTCCGACCGTGTTTTTCGAGATCATCGAGCGACACGGCTCACGCGGCTTCGGCGAGGGCAACTTCAAGGCCCTTTTCGAGGCGATCGAGCGCGAGCAGGAGCGGAGAGGAAACCTCTAGCCATGCGTTACGCCAGCCTCGGAAGCATCCCCGCCAAGCGCCACGTGCAGGTGCGCTCCAACGGGAGCAGCTCACCCCTGCTCGTCGAGGAGGTCATGGGGTACGAGGGCTTCTCGGGGAACGAGTCGATCCTGCTGCACCTGCAGTCCCCTTGCCGGCTGGACCGGGTCGGTCAGTTCAGGTCGATCGAGCGCGAGGAGTGGGTGCCGGACGCTCACGTACATCGCCTGGCCGACGCGAACGGCGTGGACCCCGGCGGGGACCCCGTCTCCGGCCGCCGTCTTCTGATGTGGAACAACGACATCGAGGTGTCGGTCTGCAAGCCGCTCGAGGCGCTCGAGGGCTTCTATCGCAACGGCGAGGGCGACGAGGTCCTCTACATCCACCGAGGCAGCGGCGTGCTGCGCACCGTCTTCGGCCGTGTGCCGTTCCGGGAGCGGGACTACGTCGTCATTCCGCGAGGCACCACGCACACGTTCGAGCTGCCCATGGGCGAGGAGCAGTTCTGGCTCTGCTTCCACACGCCCGGTGAGATCGAGACGCCGAACCGCTACCGCAATCGCTACGGCCAGCTACTCGAGCACGCGCCCTTCTCACAGCGCGACTTCCACCCGCCCGAGGGCATCGAGACGTTCGACGAGAGCGGCGAGTTCCCGGTCAGGCTCCGAGTTCGCGACGGCTACCAGGACTACGTGCTCGACCGCCACCCGTTCGACGTGGTCGGCTGGGACGGTTACGTGTGGCCGTACACGTTCAACGCGGACGACTTCGAGCCCCGCGCCGGGCGATTCCACCTGCCGCCGCCGGCCCACCAGACCTTCCAAGGGCCGAACTTCGTGATCTGCACCTTCGCCCCGCGCATGCTCGACTGGGACCCGCAGGCGGTCACGCTGCCCTACCACCACTCGAACATCCAGTCCGAGGAGGTCATGTTCTACGCCGCCGGGAACTACGAGGCGCGCAAGGGCGTGGACCAGGGGTTCATCACGCTGCACCCGTCCGGGCTTCCGCACGGCCCGCAGCCTGGCGCGGTCGAGAAGGCGCTCGGCAAGAGCTCGACGGACGAGCTCGCGGTCATGTGGGACACGTTCAAGCCCCTGCGCCTGTCCACGCTCTGGTCAGAGGTGGACAGGCCGGAGTACGCCTACTCGTGGAATCCGGACAAGGCAGGGGCTGACGCCGGGGCCGCGACGGCGACCGCGCGCTAGGGCGCTGAACAAGCCCGCGCCCATTCCTCCGGTCGCCCTCGCCACGCGCGTGGGACCGGGCGAGAGCGACGATCCGATCGAGGCGTACCTCCGCGAGGGGGCGGCCGTTCGCGAGCGCATCGAGCGGCTGCTGCCGGAGGGCTGGGACTGGGCCGGCAAGCGTGGCGGGGCCGCCTAGATGTACATCCCGCCGAACTGGCCGCCGGTCACGTTCAGCACCTGGCCGTGGACGTAGTTGGACCACGGGGAGCAGAGGAAGAACACCGGACCGGCTGCCTCCTCGGGTGAGGCGGGGCGACCGAGCGGGATGATCATCGCCGCCATCGCGCGCATCTGCTCAGGGATGCCGAGCTGGATCTCCTCGCCGTCCTTGGTCATCGTGTTGCCCGACTCCTTGGCGGCGGTGAGGCGCGTCTCGACAAACCCGAACGCCACGGCGTTCACGTTGATCTTGAACTGACCCCACTCCTTGGCGAGCGTCTTCGTGAGACCCACCACGGCGGCCTTGCCGGCCGAGTAGTTGATCTGCCCGGCGTTGCCCATCGTGCCCGAGATCGAGCTGATGTTCACGATCTTGCGGAAGACCTCCTGGCCCTCCTCCTTTTCCTTCTTGGCGGGCTCGCGCAGGTGGGGCGCGGCGGCGCGCAGGACGCGGAAGGGCACCACGGTGTGAATGTCGAGCATCGCCTGGAACTCGTCGTCGGTCATCTTGTGAGCCACGCCGTCCCGGGTGTAGCCCGCGTTGTTGACGATGATGTCGATCTGGCCGAACTCGTCGACGGCCTTCTGGACCAGCTGGTCCGGCACGCCCTCCTTGGTGAGGTCGCCGCCGAACACGGCGGTGTCGCCCGATATCTCGGCCGCGGCCTGCTCGGCCACGTCGGCGTCGAGGTCGTTGATGAGCACGCGCGCCCCCTGCTCGGCAAGCAGTTCCGCCGTGGCTCGGCCGATTCCCCGCGCCGATCCGGTGACGATCGCCGCCTTTCCGTCCAGGACTCCCATTCAGTCTCCTCTTGCTGGTTAGCGTCGGGCATCATAGGTACATGGGTATGCACGCGGTCCGGTACGGCATACCGCTCGTGCTCGTGATCGCAGCTGTGATCGTCAGCGCCACGGCAGGTCGAGTGGGCCTGGCCGCAGGGGCGCTCTTCTTCAGCGCCGGGACCGCCGTGCTGCTCCTGAACGTGCTCTACCGGATCGGAGTCGAGGGCGACAAGGAGCGCGACACCGAGCAGAGCGCCCGCGACTTCTTCGACAAGCACGGCCACTGGCCGGACGAGCCACCGAGCGCGGCGCGCGGCCGCCCGCGCGCCTAGAGCCCCAGCTGCTTCCCGAGGATTTCCTTCATGACCTCGTCGGTGCCGCCGCCGATCGGGCCCAGGCGGGTGTCGCGCATCGCGCGCGCGATCTCCAGGTCTCCGTCCAGCACGCGAAACGCGGTCTCGGCCACCTCGAACGCGGAGCGCTGTGAGAGCAGCTTCGCCTCCGTGACCTCGCGGATCGCGTCCTGTCCGCCGTCGAATAGGCGCAAGGCGTGATAGGTCAGGCAGCGCGCCGCCTCGTGCTTCACCGCCATCTCGGCCACCGCATGCCGCCAGCGGCTCCCCGGCTCGGCGGCGAGCACTCGCTCCAGCACCACGTCCATCGACGCCACGGCGCCCAGCGCCATCAGCAGCCGCTCCCACTGGAAGTTGGCGACGATCAGGTAGAAGCCCCTGTTCTCCTCGCCGAGCAGGTTCTCGTCGGGCACGAACATGTTCGAGAACGCGAGTTCACCCGTGTCGGACGCGTGCCAGCCGAGCTTCTCGAGCTTCTTCGAGGGCTCGAAGCCCTCCATCTCGCGCTCGATGATCAGGAACGAGAGGCCCTGGTGGCCGCCGTCCTCGGTCGTCTTGACGGCCGTGACGACGAAGTCCGCGCGCACGCCGTTGGTGATGAACGTCTTCGAGCCGTTCACGACGTAGCCGCCGTCCACCTTGCGCGCGAACGTGCGGATGCCGGCCACGTCGGAGCCGGCGCCGGGCTCGGTGATGCCGAGAGCCGCGATGCGCTCGCCGCGGATAGCGGGTGCGAGGAAGCGCTGCTTCTGGTCGTCCGTACCGAACTTCCAGATCGGCGGAGTCGCGATGCCGATGTGGGCGCCGATGCCAGCGGCCAGCCCGCCCGAGCCGCAGCGGCCGAGCTCCTCGGAGAGCACGGCGTCATCGAGGTAGCCACCCCCGCGGCCGCCGAACTCGACCGGGTACTTCAACCCGAGCAGCCCGAGCTCGGCCATGCGCTGGAAGACCTCATTCGGGAACCAGCGCGCCTCCTCCCACTCTGCAGCGTGGGGGCGAAGCTCCTCGGCGACGAACGCCCGGATCTCAGCCCGCAGCGCCTCGTGCTCCTCGCCGAACGGCGGCAGCGGCCGTCGCGGCGCGGCCTCCGGCAACCCATTGTCAGCGAGGGCACTCATCGCGTCCAGGCTGTCACAAAAACCCCGCCCGTCCGGGAGACTGTCCTGCTTAGAGCCCGTACGAGCGGCCGATCACGTCGAGCATCACCTCGTCGGTGCCGGCGCCGATTCGGTTCAGGCGCATGTCGCGCCAGGCGCGCTCGATTCCGTACTCCTTCATGTAGCCCGCGCCTCCGTGGATCTGGAGGCACTCGTCGACCACCTCGCACGCCATGCGCGCGGTGTAGAGCTTCGCCATCGAGATCTCACGTACGGGGTATTCGCCGTTCTCGAAGCGCCACGCCGTGGTGTAGACCATCTGGCGGCCGGCCTCGATCTTCGTCGCCATGTCCGCGAACTTGTGGCGGATCGCCTGGAAGCGGCCGATCGGTCGCCCGAAGGCCGAGCGCTCGCCGGCGTACTGGAGCGTCTTGTCGAAGCACTTCTGTGCGCCCGCCACGCAGCCGGCGGCGCCGATCAGGCGCTCGCCCTGGAGCTCCCACATGATGTGGTAGAAGCCCTTGCCCTCCTGGCCCAGCTGCGCGTCCGCCGGCACTCGCACGTCCTGGAAGGCGAGCAGCGCAGTGTCCGAGGCGTGCATTCCGAGCTTCTCGAGCTTCTTCTCGCGGATCACGCCGTCGCGATCCATGTCCACCAGGAACAGCGTGAAGCCGTCGTAGCCCGCATCCGGGTCGGTCTTCGTAACAAGCACGATGAAGTCGGCGCGGAGCCCGTTCGTGATGTAGGTCTTCGAGCCGTTGATGACCCAGTCGTCGCCGTCCCGTACGGCGCGGGTCTTGATGCCGGAGACGTCGCTGCCGGCGTCGGGCTCGGTGATCCCCAGGCACGAGATCTTCTCGCCCCGGATCGCCGGCACCAGGTACTCCTGCTTCTGCTCCTCGCTGCCGAACAGGTGCACCGGCGGAGTCGCCATGTCGGTGTGCACCGCCACGCCCATCGCCAGGCCGCCGCAGTTGGAGTGCACCATCTCCTCGGCGAGCACGAGGTTGCAGTAGTAGTCGCCGCCCTGGCCGCCGTACTCCTCGGGATAGGAGAGCCCCAGGAAGCCGAGCTCGCCCATGCGCGCGAAGACCGAGTCGGGGAAGGTCGTCTCCTCCCACTCATCCGCGTGCGGAGCGAGCTCCTTGGTCACGAACGAGTGGATCGACTCGCGGAGCTGATGGTGCTCCTCGGTGAAGATGAAGTGCTTCCGGTGGGCGCCATGGTCCGGCTTGAGGAGCGCGTCTGCGGTGGCCATGCAGGCAAAGTACCGTGACCGCATGAGCGAGCGCGAATTCGATGTGGTGGTTCTCGGAGCCGGACCGGCCGGGGAGGTCTGCGCTGGGCGCCTGGGCGAGGAGGGGCTGGCCGTGGCGATCGTGGAGTCGCACCTGATCGGCGGTGAGTGCTCCTTCTACGCGTGCATGCCATCGAAGGGGCTGCTGCGCCCAGCGGAGCTGCTCGCCGAGGTGCGCCGCATTCCCGGCGTCCGCGAGGCGGTGACCGGCGACCTCGACGTGGACGCCGTGCTGAAGCGCCGCGACGAGATCATCCACAACCTCGACGACTCGACCCAGGTCCCCTGGCTCGAGAAGCGGAACGTGGCCGTGGTGCGCGGCGCCGGCCGCCTCGACGGCGAGCGCAGGGTGAGCGTGGGCGACGACACGCTCGTTGCCAGCCGCGCAGTGGTGGTGGCCACCGGGAGCTCGCCGCTGATCCCGCCCATCGACGGCTTGCGCGAGGCGAAGCCCTGGACCAACCGCGAGGCGACCACGGCGAAGGAGGTGCCCGGGCGGCTGGCGATCCTGGGCGGCGGGGTCGTGGGGGTGGAGATGGCGCAGGCCTACAACTCGCTCGGGTCGGACGTGACCCTGATCGAGCGCGGCGACCGCCTGATCCCGCGTGAGGAGCGGTTCGCGAGCGACGACGTGGAGCAGTCGCTGCGCGAGAACGGCGTGGACGTGCGCCTCGGCACGAGCGCAACGGCGGTGCGGGCGGAGGGGGGCGAGGTGACCCTCGAGCTCGACGACGGCGGGCCCGTGCGGGCCGACGAGCTGCTGGTGGCGATCGGGCGCACGCTCAACACCGAGGACATCGGGCTCGACACCGTGGGCCTCGAGCCGGGCAAGCCGGTCGAGGTCGACGACTCGATGCGCGCCAACGACTGGCTGTACGCGATCGGTGACGCCAACGGCCGCGCGCTCCTCACCCACATGGGCAAGTACCAGGCACGCATCGCCGCTGACGTGATCCTCGGCTACCCGAGCGGCTGCGTCCCCATGAACGCCGACGGCTCGCGCTCGCCGCGCGTGATCTTCTCCGACCCGCACGTGGCGGCCGTGGGCTACACGTACGAAGCCGCGCAGGCCGACGGGCTCAACGTCCGGGCCATCGACGTGTCGACCCAGGGCAACGCGGGAGCGAGCTTCTACGGCCGCGACGATGCCCGCGGGACCTCACGGCTCGTGGTCGACGACGACCGCGGCCTGATCGTCGGCGCCACCTTCACCGGCCCGGAGGTGGCGGAGTGGGTTCAGGCAGCGACGATCGCCGTCGTGGGGGAGGTGCCGATCGACCGGCTGTTCCATGCGGTGCCGCCCTTCCCCACGCGCAGCGAGGTGTGGCTCTACCTGCTCGAGGCGCTCGGCGTGGCGGGCCCGTGCGGCGGGCCGCCACGGGCGTAGGATCCGGGGCATGGACGTGGTGGTCGCAGGTGGGCACGGCAAGATCGGAATCAGGCTGCTGCGGCTACTTGCCGACGGCGGCCACCGCGCGCGCGGGTTGATCCGCAACCCCGACCACGCGGGCGACCTGGAGTCGGTGAGCGCCGAGCCGGTCCTCTGCGACATCGAGGCACTCGACGACATTTCTGACTGCGTCAGGGGCGCCGACGCCGTGGTCTTCGCCGCCGGCGCCGGACCGGGCAGCGGGGTGGAGCGCAAGCGGACGGTGGACTATGGCGGTGCCGTGAAGCTGATCGAGGCCGCGAAGAAGAACGGGATCGACCGCTACGTGATCGTCAGCGCGATCAGCGTGGACCGCCCGGAGGAGTGGTCGGACCAGATGCGCCCGTACTACGAGGCCAAGCGGGACGCCGACGAGCGCGTGCTCGAGAGCGGCCTGAGCTACACCATCGTGCGCCCGGGTGGGCTCACCGACGATCCAGGAAAGGGGCTCGTCAAGATCGGCACGGGCGTCGAGCGAGGCGAGGTTCCGCGCGAGGACGTGGCCGCCACGCTGCTGGCCGTCCTGGAGGCGCCCAGCACGGTCGGCAAGAGCTTCGAGCTCGTGTCGGGCGAAACGCCGATCGACGAGGCCATCCGGGCGCTGTGAACCAGCAGCGCGCCGCCGAGGTCCTGCGCCGCGTGCGCTCAGTCCCCGACGGCCGCGTCACAACGTACGGCGACCTGGCACCGGGCGCGCCACGCTTCGCGGGCGCCGTGCTCTCCGCGACCGACGAGGACGTTCCGTGGCAGCGGATCGTGCGGGCGGACGGCTCGCTTCCCAAGGGCGAGCGCCAGCGCCGGCTCCTTGTAGCCGAGGGCGTGCCGTTCCGCGGCGAGCGGGTCGACATGCGCGAGGCGTGGGTGCCGGTCAGCGCGTCTGGACGATGAGCACGTCGCACGAGGCCTGATGCGAGACCGTGTTGGGCACGCTCCCGAGCACCCGCCTCGCTCCATGCATCCCGACGCTCCCGATCACGATTAGTTCGGCGTCAGCCTCCTTGGCGATCGCCAGAATCGCATCCGCCGGTGAGCCCTTCGGGGCGTGCTCCTTAACCTCGATGTCCCCGCCGGCCCGGTCGAGCGCGCGCTGAAGCGCCGCGTCGGCCTTGAAGTCGGACCCAACCGAGAACTCGCTTGACGCCGAACCGCCGGCCACGCGCGCCGGCGCCGGATCGTATGCGGATACGACATGGAGGGTGGCACCGGTCAGCCGCGCGAGCTCGACCGCCCGGCCGAGCGCGATGTCAGCGGTCTCCGAACCGTCGATGCCGACGACGATTGAGCTGTACATGCTGTCCTCCCTGGGTTGCGAGCCCGTGGAAGGTAGTACAACTCGACCCCGTGCCCCTGGAGACCGTTCGCTACGACGTGCGCGACGACGGCGTCGCCACCATCGCCCTCGATCAGCCCGACACGCGCAACGCGCTCTCGAACCAGCTCCTCACCGACCTGACCGCGGCGCTCGAGCTGGCGGGCCACGACGACGGCGTGCGCTGCGTGGTGCTCACCTCCACACACGAGAAGGTCTTCTCGGCGGGGGGCAGCCTCGACCAGTTCGCGGCGGACGTCCCGATCGTGCACAAGCACTTCGGCACGGAGCGCTTCCCGCGCCTGTTCAGGACGATCATGCAGCTCGGCAAGCCGACGATCTGCGCCGCAAACGGCCACGTGCTGGCCGGCGCGCTCGGAGTGGCGCTTGCGTGCGATCTGATCGTCGCCAGGGAGAGCGCCACGTTCGGCACGCCGGAGATCGACGTGGGCGTGTTTCCCTTCATGATCATGGCGCTCATCTACCGCAACGTTCCGCGCAAGAAGGCGAACGAGATGCTCCTGCTCGGCGAGCGCATGTCGGCCCACGAGGCGCGCGAGGCGGGCATCGTGAACCGCGTGGTGCCGGACGGCGAGTTCGATGGCGCGGTGGACGAGTGGGCCGTGAAGCTGGCCTCGAAGTCGCCGGTGATGATGAAGCTGGGCAAGGACGCGATGTACCGCCAGCTCGACATGCCGTTCGAGGACGCGCTCGACTTCCTGCGCTCGCAGCTATCGCTCGCCTTCACCACCGAGGACATCCAGGAGGGCGTGAAGGCGTTCTTCGAGAAGCGCGCGCCGCAGTGGACGGGACGCTGAGCACGTGGCCGTCTCGCTCGTAGCCCTGCGCTGCCGCACCGCCGACCGCTTTCCGGGCGCGCCGCGCGGCGTGGAGATCCTGGCGCCGCTGCTGGCGCACGCGCTCGGGGTCGAGCCGCGCTACATCGGCAGCAGCAGCGAGGTCCAGGAAACCCGCTACGAGGACGACCTGCGCGAATCGCGCGGCTGCCTGCTGGAGGCGGGTGGTCAGATCGACGACGCGCTCGCCGCGGGCCATACTCCGGTGCTGCTGGCGGCCGACTGCGCGGTGTCGGTGACCACGCTCCCGGCCGTAAGCCGCAACCGGCCCGATGCGCGCATCCTCTGGCTCGACGCCCACGGCGACTACAACACGCCCGGCACGTCTGGCAGCGGCTACCTCGGCGGCATGTGCCTCGCTGCGGCGACGGGTGAGTGGGACGCCGGGCTCGGCGATGCCCTGCCCGCGGAGCGCGTGGTGCTCGCCGGGGTGCGCGATCTCGACCCTGGCGAGCGGATGCTGCTCGAGCAGAGCCCCGCCACCGTGATCGGCTCGAGCACGATCGAGACCCTCGTGGCGGCCAAGAACGCTCTCGACGGCGCGCCGGTGTTCGTGCACCTCGACCTCGACGTGTTGGACCCCGAGCACTTCCCGGCCGCGGTGCCCGCGCCCGGAGGCCTCCACCCGGACAAGCTCTACGACCTGCTCGACTCGGTGCTCGAGGACAGCGAGCTGGTGGGGCTCGAGGTGACCGCCTTCGAGGCGCCCGATCACGAGGAGGAGCGGATCGCCGCGACCGAGACGGCGATGCACGTGCTCGAGCCGTTCCTCGACCACCTCGGGGGCGAGACTTGATCGAGCGCGCGGCCGCCGACACGCTGGTGGCGCGCCCGCCGCTGCGCTCGCTCGTCGAGGAGCTGCACGAACGGCGCGAGCAGGCGCGGCTCGGCGGAGGCGAGGAGAAGATCGCCCGCCAGCACGAGCAGGACAAGCTCACCGCGCGCGAGCGGCTGGCGCTCCTGATCGACGAGGGCACGTTCACGGAGCTCGGGATCCACGGGCGGCCGCACTTCGCCCAGCGGGCGATGGAGGGCAAGGAGGCGCCGGCGGACGGCGTGGTCACCGGCTACGGCAAGGTCGACGGCCGCCTCGTGGCGGTGGCGGCCTACGACTTCACGGTCATGGCCGGCTCGATGGGGATGACCGGCGAGCTGAAGGTCTCGCGCCTGCGCGAGCTCGCGCTCACGAAGCGCATCCCGATGGTCTGGCTGCTCGACTCGGCCGGCGCGCGCATCCAGGAAGCGGCAGGCTCGCTGTTCGCCGGCTCCGGCCACCTGTTCCGCGAGGAGGTGATCATGAGCGGAGTGGTGCCGCAGGTGGCCGCGCTCATGGGGCCGTGCGCGGCCGGCACGGCGTACATCCCGGGGCTCGCGGACTTCGTGCCGATGGTGAAGGGTCGCGGCTCGATGGCGCTCGCCGGCCCGCACCTCACCAAGGCCGTGACCGGCGAGGACGTGACCCAGGAGGAGCTCGGCGGCTCGCGCATCCACACGCGCGTGTCGGGCGTGGGGGACCTCGAGGTGGGCTCCGACGAGGAGTGCGTCGACGCGATCAAGAGCTACCTGTCGTTCTTCCCCACGAACTGCGAGCAGCCGCCGCCGCTCCGCGAGACCGCCGACCCCGTCGAGCGCATGGACGACGAGCTCCTCGACGTGCTGCCCGACTCGCCGCGCAAGCCCTACGACATGTACGACGTGATCCAGCGGATCGTGGACGACGGCGACTGGTTCGACCTAAAGCCGCGCTGGGCGCGCACGATCATCACGTGCTTCGCGCGCATGGGCGGGCGGCCGGTGGGCATCGTCGCGAACCAGCCGAAGCACCTGGGCGGCATCCTCGAGAACGACTCCGCCGACAAGGCGGCGCGCTTCGTGAACCTCTGCGACGCCTATGGCATCCCGCTGCTGTTCCTGATGGACGTGCCGGGATTCATGGTCGGCACGAAGGTCGAGCAGGCGGGCATCATCCGCCACGGCGCGAAGATGCTCTACGCGGTCTCACGCGCGACCGTTCCGAAGATCACCGTGGTGATCCGCAAGGCGTACGGCGCGGGCTACTACGTGATGAACGGGCGCGCCTACGAGCCGGACCTGATCGTGGCGTGGCCGAGCGCCGAGATCTCGGTGATGGGCCCCGAGGGTGCGGTGAACATCATCTTCCGCAAGCAGATCGAGGCGGCCGAGGACCCGGACGCCACGCGGGCGGAGATGATCGAGGGGATCCGGAAGACGATCGACCCCTACATCGCCGCGGGCAACGCAATGATCGACGACGTCATCGACCCGCGCGAGACGCGCCCGACCGTGATCCGCGCCCTCGAGATGGCGGCGACGAAGCGTGTGGAGCGGCCGTGGAAGAAGCACGGCGTGATGCCGGTGTGAAGCCCATCTACTTCGGCTCGCCACAGGAGTTCTACGACTGGCTCGAGGAGCACCACGAGAGCGAGAGCGAGGTGTACGTCGGCTTCTTCAAGACACACACCGGAAAGCGCGCGATGAGCTGGTCCGAGGCAGTGGACCAGGCGCTCTGCTTCGGCTGGATCGACACGCGCTCGAACAGCATCGACGAGGACCGCTACATGCAGCGCTTCACCCCGCGGCGAGCCCGGCAGTAACTGGAGCAAGATCAACGTCGAGAAGGTCGCGAAGCTCACCGAGGCCGGGCTCATGCGGCCGGCCGGCCTCGCGGCGTTCGAGAAGCGGACCGACGACAGGACGGGCGTCTACTCCTTCGAGCGCGAGAACGCCGCACTGCCGCCGGAGTACGAGGACGCAGCTGCGCGCGAATCCGGCCGCCGCGGAGTACTTCGACTCCCGGCCCCCGTGGTACCGGCGCACCGCCATCCACCTGATCATGAGCGCCAAGCGTGAGGAGACGCGCCTGCGCCGGCTCGTCCAGCTGATCGAGGACTCCGCCGCGGGCCGCGACATCAAGCAGCTGCGCCGATGAGCGGCTTCGCAGATCCCTGCGTGATCACCTGCTCGATCTCGGGAGCGGTGGCCAACCGAGAGCAGTGCCCGGCGATCCCGTACACGCCCGAGGAGTACGCCGCCGAGGCCAAGCGCGCCGTGGACGAGGGCTGCTCGATGATCCACATCCACGCGCGCACGCCCGACGGCGTGCCGAGCTACGAGGTGGAGGACTTCCGGGCGATCACCGAGGCGATCAAGGGCGCTGTGGACGACGTGATCATCAACTACTCCACCGGCGCGATCGGCATCCCGATCCAGAAGCGGATCGAGTACCTGCGCGAGCTGCGCCCCGACGTTGCCGCGCTCAACATGGGCTCGATGAACTACGCGAAGTACTCGTCGAAGCGCAAGGACTTCGTGTTCAAGACGGTGTTCGAGAACTCGTTCGACACGATCATCGAGTTCGTGACAGTGATGAACGAGCTGGGCATACGGCCCGAGCACGAGTGCTTCGACTCGGGGCACGTGGCGAACCTCGACCCGCTGATCGACATGGGGCTGCTGTCCGAGCCGCTCCAGGTCTCGTGCGTGATGGGAGTGACCGGCGGGATCCGGCCCACGCCGAAGAACCTGGCGCACATGTCGGAGCAGATTCCGGACGTGCGGAGCAACTGGGGGGTGATCGGCATCAGCCGCGACCAATGGCGACTGATCGCGGCCGGCGCCGCGCTCGGGGGGAACGTGAGGGCGGGGCTCGAGGACAACTTCTACCTGCCCGATGGCGAGATGGCGCGTACGAACGGCGAGCTGATCGCGAAGGCACGCGAGATCGTGGAGAACGCCGGCCGGCGGGTCGCAACGGTGGCCGAGGCGCGCGAGCTGCTCGGCGCATGAGCGCTCTCGAAGGCGTTCGCGTGCTGGACCTCTCCAGGTTGCTGCCCGGGGGCTTCTGCTCGCTGCTGCTGGCGGACTTCGGGGCAGAGGTGCTGAAGGTGGAGGACACGGGGATGGGCGACTACATCCGATGGTCGCCGCCGTTCCACGAGGGGGCGGACGACTCGGCGAAGTCCGCACTGTTCCTGTCGCTCAACCGCGGCAAGCGCTCGGTACGGCTGAACCTGAAGGAGGAGGCCGGGCGCGATGTTCTGCTGAAGCTGGTGCGCGAGTACGACGTGCTGCTCGAGTCCTTCCGCCCGGGCGTCCTCGACCGGCTCGGCGTGGGCTACGAGCGCCTGCGCGAGGAGAACCCGCGGCTCGTGTACTGCGCGATCAGCGGCTACGGGCAGGACGGCCCGTTCACGGGGCGCTCGGGGCACGACATGAACTACCTCGGCCTGAACGGGCTGCTCGGGCTCAGCGGCGAACCGGACGGGCCACCGGTGCAGCCGGCCGGCCAGATCGCGGACCTCGGCGGCGGTGCGCTCATGGCGGCGTTCGGGATCCTGGCCGCGCTGCGCGAGCGCGAGCGCTCCGGGGAGGGGCAGCTCGTGGACGTGTCCATGTTCGACGGCTCGCTCGCGTGGCTCGCGATGGTCGCGGCGCAGTACCTGGCCGACGGAGTGGTGCCGCGGCGCGGCGGGCTCCCGCTCGCGGGCGGGCTGATCTGTTACCGGCCGTATGCGTGCAGGGACGGCTGGGTCACGCTGGGCGCGCTCGAGCCGAAGTTCTGGCAGGCGTGGTGCCGCGGCGTGGGGCGCGAGGACCTCGTGGAGAAGCAGTTCGAGCGGCCGGGCTCCGAGGCGCATGGCGAGGTCGAGCGCATCTTCCTGGAGCGCACGCGCGACGAGTGGAGCGCGTTCGCATCCGAGCACGACTGCTGTCTGGAGCCGGTGCTCGACCTCGACGAGGCGCTCGACTCCGAACTGGTGCGCGCACGCGAGATGGTGGTGGAGCTCGACCAGCCGGGCGCGGCCGCGCCCGTGCGGCTGCTCGGCGTGCCGGTGAAGCTCTCGCGGACGCCGGGCGGGCCGGCCGGCCCGGGCCCGGCGCTGGGCGAGCACACCCGCGAGGTGCTTGCGTCACTCGACTACAGCGATGACGAGATCAACACGCTGCTCGAGTCAGGCGCAGCGGCCGGCCCGGCCGCGGGCCCGCAGGGCTCTTTCCTCGGCTAGCCCACCGTCGCTCAACGGCAGCATTGACAGGTGCATCGCCGCCAGGTGAGTGGTGAACGTAGCGTTATACGCAACGCTCGCCTCTCACCTGGCGAACCTCAGTACGTGATCACCGTGCGGATGCCCTCCTGGCGCTCCATCGCCTCGAAGGCGTCGTTCACCTCGTCGAGGCCCACCCGGCGGGTCACGAGCGACTCGAGGTCGAGCTCGCCGGACATGTAGGTGTCCACGAGCTCGGGCACGCGGTCGCGGCCCTTCGCTCCGCCGAACGAGGCGCCCGCTATTCGGCGTCCGGTGATCAGGTAGCGCGGCACGACCTCGAGCACCTCGCCCTTGCCGGCCACCCCGGCGATCGTGCAGAAGCCCCAGCCCATGCGCGCGGACTCGACGGCCTGGCGCATCACCGATACGAGGCCGGTGGCCTCGAACGTGTAGTCGGCGCCGAAGCCGTCGGTCATCTCGAGGATCTGCTCGACGCTGTCTGGGCCGCCCACGAGCGTGTCGGTCGCGCCCTGCTGGCGAGCGTGCTCGAGCCGTTCCTCGGACAGGTCGATAGCGATGATCCGGTCCGCGCCCGCGAGGCGCGCGCCGGCCACCGCGCCGAGGCCCACGAGCCCTGCCCCGAACACCGCGCACGTGGAGCCGGCCTCGACCTTGGCGATGTATAGGGCCGCGCCGATGCCGGTGGTGGCCCCGCAGGCGAGCGTGCACACCACGTCCAGCGGCGCGTCCGGGTTCACCTTGGCGAGTGCGATCTCCGGGATTACGGTGGCCTCGGCGAACGTGCTCGTGCCCATGAAGTGGCGGATGTCGTCGCTGTTGCGATGCAGGCGCGTGGTGCCGTCTGGGAGGAAGCCCTTGTTCTGCTGCTCGCGGATCGCGAGGCAGAGGTTCGTCTTGTCCGAGAGGCAGTGAATGCACTCGCGGCACTGGGGCGAGAAGAGCGTCACGACGTGATCGCCTGGCGCCACGCTCGTCACGCCCTCGCCGACCTCCTCAACGACACCCGCGCCCTCGTGCCCGAGGACGGTCGGGGCGTAGCCGGAGGGATCGGCGCCGCTGGCCGTGTAGAGGTCGGTGTGACAGACCCCGCAGGCCGCGAGGCGCACGAGCACCTCACCGGGTCCAGGCCCGTCGAGCTCGATCTCCTGGACGACGAGCGGCTTGGCGAACTCCTCGAGAACAGCGGCGCGAATCCTCATGGCGCAAGACCCTAACCCAACCCTCAAGGGGGTCTGACCCCTTGAGGGTTGTTAGCGCGGCTGGAGCGGCCCGATGCCCGGGCGGCGGCCGGCCACGCTCACGGTTCGCTTCCACGAGGCCGAGCCTGGTGCTGCCGGGAGCACGGTTAGGTCGGGGTGGCGGACCCAGGTGGGGACGTAGCGGATCCGTGGGGCTCGCACGCGTCGCCCGGGGCGGACCACGAAGTCGATCAGGGCGATCAGGCCGTCCTGGGCTGCGGCCGAGCAGCAGGCGGCTGTCTGGTTTGAGATCAGGTTGCCCTCTCCGAAGACGACCGGCTTGCCGTTCACGCGCCGGATCGGCTGCACGACGTGCGCGTGCTGTCCGACGATTGCGTCGATCGCGGGCGAGCGAGTGAGTCGCTGGGCGAGCGTGCGCTGCTGCGGCGTGACCGGCTGCACGTACTCGGTTCCCCAGTGCAGGTTCACGATCACGATCCGGGCTCCCCGGCGCCGCGCGCGGCGGGCGTCGGCCAGGATCGGCCCGGGCGAGGCCCAGTTCACCGTCCACGGGTGCGGAATCGCCTGGCCGTTCGAGATCGCGGTGTAGGACAGGAGCGCCACCCGCACGCCGCGCACGCGCAGCATCGTGGTGCGCCGGCGCTCCCGGGCCGAGCGCGCGGTCCCGGCGGCGCGCACGCCCGCTCGGTGAAGCGCTCGCAGCGTCGTGCCGACCCCATACTGCCCGGCATCGAGCGAGTGGTTCGACGCGGTGCTGCACGCGTCCCAGCCCACCTGCCGGACGGAGCGCGCGAGGTCCGGCGGCGTTCTGAAGCTCGGATAGCCCTGCACCGCCCCCGGCACGAGCGGAGTCTCCATATGGCAGAGAGCCAGGTCCGCCCGGGCGATGCGCCGACGGACCGGAGCGAACAGCGGCGCGAAGGCGTACCTGCGCCCGCCACCGAGCGCGAGGGCGCGCTGGGCGACCGGCGTGTGGATGAGCAGGTCACCCGACGCGGCGACGGTGAGGCGCACGGGCCGCTCGCCCGCCGCAGCCGGCGCGGGTGCCGCGCCCAGCAGCACGGCGAGCCATACGAGGAACCCCCTCACCAGCGCACATCATGCTCCTCCATGACCCCATAGCCCTCCGCGAGGCGCAAACCGCACGGCAGCTCGCCGCTGAACTCGCCGAAAGGCTGCCGGTAGCTGTTCCTCATCACCAGCAGGTTGATGTGCGACTCGCGCGCCGACCACTCGCGGAAGCGCAGTCCGCCCACCGAGCTGAGGTCGTCGGCGAACTCCTGGGGCGGCACCTCGTGCGGCCCACCGTCGACCCAGACGGTCCGCTCGCTCGAGGAAGGCGCATCGTGCACCCCGTCGACGAGGTTCCAGGCCACGCGGCGGCCGTCGTCCGTGCGCCCGACCCCGGCGGACCATCGCCACGCCGTGTGCCGGGCGTGGTAGCCGGCCGACCGGTCGACAAAGCCGTCGTCCCCGTCCAGCTCGAACGTCTGCCCACCGGCGCTCACGCGTCCGCGGACGTGCACCGGCGCGTGCTTCGAGGTCCAGATATAGGAGCGTCCGTGCGGCGAGACGACCTCCACGCCGCCCGGCTCTTCGAGCCGCAGGTCAAGCACCTCGCGCACCTGCGCGCGCTCGGCGCTCAGCTCGACGCCGCGGCTGCCCTCGATCAGCGTCCCGTCGGGCAGCGCCACCGCCCACCAGCGTTGCGGCACCCCGGCCACCCGGGCTTCCCCCACGCAGAGCATCACGTCCGGCCGGTACACGCCGAGGTAGCGCCAGCGCTTCAGGGGGCGGCCCGCGCGCAGCGGCGGCATGCGCCCTGGAGGCAGGCGGAGGGCGAGATCGCGGACGCCCGGGCCGCGCACTGGAAGGTCTTGCATGCCCTCCCAGTACACTGCAGATTGACTGGTCAGTCAATCGCCCGGGAGGGGTGATGAAGTGAGGGCGGCCGCCGTTCAACTGCAGTCCACCACCGACATCGAGGCGAACCTCGCGTCGGCCGAGCGCCACGTACGCTCGGCAGCCGCCGACGGCGCCGAGCTGGTCGTGCTCCCCGAACGGCTCGACATTCGCGGCGGCGCAGCCGACTACGCCGCCGGCGCCGAGCCCCTCGACGGCCGGCCGGTCACCTGGGCGCGGAAACTCGCAGGCGAGCTCGGGATCGACCTCGTGGCGGGCTCGGTGGCGGAGCGCCGCGAGGGCCGCGAGCGCGTCTCGAACACCTCCGTCCACGTGGGGCCCGACGGCGAGATCCGCGCGGTCTACCGCAAGATCCACATGTTCGATGTCGAGGTCGGCGGGGTGGAGTACCGCGAGTCGGAGCACTCCGAGCCCGCTGACGAGCTGGTGCTCTCCGAGACGGCGAACGGCGTGGGCCTCGGCCTCACCATCTGTTACGACCTTCGCTTCCCAGAGCTCTACCGGATCCTCGCGCTCCGCGGCGCGCGCGTGATCACGGTGCCCGCCAACTTCACCCGGGTGACCGGCGAGGCGCACTGGGAGGTGCTGCTGCGAGCGCGTGCGATCGAGAACCAGGTCTTCGTGATCGCGCCCGGCCAGGGCAGGCGCCCCGGGCCCGAGGGCGACAGCTATGGCAACTCGATGATCGTCGACCCCTGGGGCGAGGTTCTCGCCCGCGCGCCCATGGAGGGCGACTGCTTCATCGCGGCCGAGCTCGACCTATCCCGCCAGGATGAGGTGCGCGAGAAGCTCCCGAGCCTCGCGAACCGCGTGGAGGCTGCCTACAAATGGCCCGAGGAGGTGCGGGCCTGATGGCCACGGCCGCGAACAGCGCCCCCGACAAGCGGCGCATGATCCTCGACGCCGCAGTGCGCGTGTTTGCGCGCCAGGGCTTCCATCACTGTCGCGTCTCGGACGTGGCCGACGAGGCGGGCGTGGCCTACGGCCTGGTCTACCACTACTTCGACTCGAAGGAGGAGATCCTCAACACGCTCTTCCTCGAGCGCTGGCAGATCATGCTCGACGCGATCGGCGAGATCGACGCCCGCGACGTCCCCTCGCGCGACAAGCTGCGCGCCGTCGCCGGCTTCATCATCGACTCCTACCGGCACGACCCGGACCTGATGAAGGTCATCATCGTCGAGGTCACGCGCGCCGCGAACTCGTTCGGCGCTCTCCACCTCAACGAGATCCGCAAGGCCTACGAGGGCATCGCCGCGATCGTCGAGACCGCCCGCGAGGACGGCACGTTCAAGTCGAACATCCCTTCGGAGTTCGCAGCCATGTGCTTTTACGGCGCCATCGAGCAGCTGCTCACAGCCTGGATCTTCGAGGTCCTCCCGCGCACCGAGGAGGACTTCGAGGGGGCGAAGGACCTGATCGTGGAGGCGATCTGCGGTGGGCTTGAGGATGGGGCGGCTGATCGGCCGCCCGTCTCTGGTTGAATCAGGCGCCTATGGACAACGACATCGTCAAGCGGCTCATGTGGGGCGGCCTGCTCGCCGGCGTGGGCGCCCTCACCACGATCGTCGCGAACCGGGTTGCCACCGAGATTTGGCAGCGGGTCTTCAAGGAGGACCCGCCGAACGACTGATGGCCGACGAGCCGACCCAGCAGACCGAGCCCACCGAGCCGATCAACCAGGGCGCAACCGGCGAGCGCCCGAACGGCGAGCACGAGGCGCGTGCGAGCGATCATCATCCGGGGGAGACACCGCTCAGCGCTGCCAGCGAGAGCGATCCGTTCGCCGAGCGCCCCGAGGCCTTCGTCGGCGCGGCGTTCGCCGGCGGGCTTGCTCTCGCCCTGATCCTGCGACGATTCGCGCGATGACCGCCAACGGAATGCCACCAGACCCAAGCGCTGACAAGTCGCTCGGCGAGATCGTCACCGAGGTGTCGGAGAAGGCGTCCCTGCTGGTCCGCGAGGAGATCGAGCTGGCGAAGGCTGAGGTCACGGACAAGCTCACGAAGCTCGGGAAGGGGGCGGCGATCGCGGGCGCCGCGAGCGTGTTCGCGGTGTTCGGCATCGCGATGTTCTTCCACGGCCTCGCCTGGTTCCTCGACGACATCTTCAACTGGGAGGACAACATCTGGGCGGGGTTCGCCGTCGTGACCGCCTTGCTCTTCCTGCTGTCGCTTCTTGCGGCGTTCATCGCTTACCGACTGTTCCAGAAGGGCGCGCCGCCCACGCCTGACCTCGCGATCCAGGAGGCCAAGGCCACCCGCGCCGAGCTCGAGGCGCAGACGGTCGCGCGCGATCAGGTCAAGCGGAGCCTCGAGCGAGGCGAGGAGGTGAAGGCGTAGTGGCCAGGACCCGAAGCCCGGAGATGATCCGAGCCTCGATCGAGGAGACGCGCCACGAGCTGGCCTTCTCGGTCAACGACCTCCGTTCGAAGGTGGCCGAGGTCACGAACTGGCGCGGCCAGCTCATCAAGAACCGAAAGCAGGCGCTGATCGGCGCCGCAGTGGCCGGATTCGTGATCGGCGGCGGGGTTGCCGCCGGTATCTCACTCATCACCGGCCGTCGCTAGCTAGTGTGCGGCCCGCCGCTTAACGTCAAGTCAAACATAGGAGTTGGGAACCCCCATGAAGCTGATCGGCGCCGGGTTGCCGCGCACGGCAACCACGACCCAGATGATCGCCCTCGAGATGCTGGGCCTGCCCTGTTACCACATGCGCGACATGATGGCCGACCCTGCGACGAGCGTCCCGCAGTGGCGTAAGGCCCTCGAGGGCAACGGCGACTGGGACGAGATCTTCGAGGGCAAGGAGTCCACAGTCGACTGGCCGGCGGCGTGGCACTACCGCGAGCTGATCGACGTCTACCCGGACGCCAAGGTTCTGCTCAGTGTGCGCTCCGCCGACAGCTGGGTGCGCAGCATGGAGAACACGATCACCCAGATCTTTTTCGGCGACACGCTCATGCATCACCTCTCGCGGGCGCAGTACCACGTCGACCCGCTGTACGCCGCCTGGATCGATCTGCTCACCGAGATGAACTTCGGCGACGAGCGCGGCGCCTGGGCCGGCACGAATGGCGAGCCCGGCCCCATGGCCGACGCGATGGAGCGCTGGAACCGCGAGGTGATCGACACTGTCCCCTCGGAGCGTCTGCTCGTCTGGGACCCGAAGGAGGGCTGGGAGCCACTCTGCGAGTTCCTCGAGGAGCCGGTGCCCGACACCCCTCTCCCGCACGTGAACGACACGGAGAACTTCCAGAAGAACCTGATCATGGGGCCCGCGGTGGCCGCGATCAACGCGTGGTGGGAGGAGAACCGCCCGGGCGAGGATCCGGCGTCGAAGCGACCGGCTGGTCCGGCTGCGGCGTCGGCGTAGGCGGCGGTTCGACCTCCGCGGTGCCGTAGCGGCGGCGATGGATGATCGCCGCGACGGCGCCAGCGGGGATCGGTAGCCAGAAGGAGACGAGCCGGTACGCGAGCGTGGCCACCACGGCGGCGCCGGGGCTCACGCCTGCGACCGCGAGCGTTCCTGTTAGCCCCGCCTCCACGAAGCCGACTCCCCCTGGCGTGAGCGGCAGGTTGCCGAGCAGCTGGGCGGCGCAGAACGCCAGCAGCACAAGGGACGCCCGTGGCGTCGCGCCCACGGCGTAGAGGGCGGCGATCAGGGTGAGGTAGTCGAGGACCCAGCGACCGGCAGCGAGGAGCAGCGCCTCCCACCATTGCTGACCGAGGACGCCGACCACGACGTCACGCTCGTGCAGCAGCCGCTCGGGGAGCCCCGTGACCGGTTCGCGGTTCGGCCGCAGCCGGTTGAGGAGCGCTTGCGCGCCCGTCCCGATCATCTCGAGTGGCCGGTCCCAGATCACGGACGCCGCGCCCAGCGCGACCATGAGGACGAAGACGATCGCGCCCGCGAGCGCCGCCCTCGTCAGGGTCGGGTCCACCGCTACCCCGGTGAGGATGGCGGGCACGGCGAGCAGTGGCAGGGCCAGCAGAGTGGCGAAGACAACGAGCGCAGATGCCGTGATGCCGGAGGCCGCCGCCCCGGGAGGCACTCCGGCGCGCACGAGCATCGAATACTGCACCGCGCCGACGGTCGCCGCGCCGCCCGGCACGACTCTCCCGAACGAGTTGGCCGCGAGCTGCGAGAGGATCACCGGACGCCACTGGCGCGCGCGCACGGCGAGCCGCAGAATCCCCCATGCGCAGGCGAAGCTGCCGACCTGGAGCGCCACCATCGCGACGAACCAGAGCGGGTTGATCTCGTCCAGCTCGTCGAAGGCTCCGAAGACCCCGATCAGGGCGGGAGCGAGCAGGTAGAGCGAGACCCCCGTGACCAGGAGCAGCAGTCCGCGACGGGTGAGCGCGCCGGCCGACATGCCCGCAGGCTACGCGGGGGCGGGGTCCGGCGGCGGTGGTGCCATTGGCGGCGGCGGCGGTGGCGCCATTGGCGGCGGCGCCGCGGGGGGCGGCTCCTCATCGCTCTTGATCGACAGCGTGCGCAGGTCCACGTACTCGCGCAGGAGGATCTGGATCGACGCAGCCACCGGGATGGCCACGAGCGCGCCCAGGATCCCGAGCAGGGTGGCGCCGAACAGCACGGCCAGGATCGTGATGAGCGGGTGAACGTTCACAGTTCGCTTCTGGATCTGCGGCTGAAGCAGGTGGTTCTCGAGCTGCTGGTAGACGATCGCCCAGATCGTCCAGATGATCGTGGCCGTGGGGAAGTCCTGGAACACCGTGACGATGCCGATCAGGACGGCGGCGATGGTCGCGCCCACGAGCGGGATGAGAGAGAAGAGCCCGGCCGTCACGGCGAGTGGCCCCTTGAACGGCACGCCGAGGATCGCCAACACGATGTAGGTCGCCACTCCCGCGATCACCGCGATCGTGAGCGCGCCGGCGACGTAGCCACTCACCGCGCTCGCCATGTTCTCGCGCGCCCGGCGTAGGCGCTCGCGCTGTTCGGGCGGTCGTGACGCGATTGCCGCGTCGACCCACATCCGGCCACTGCTCAGCAGGAACGCGGTGAGCACAAGGATGGTGATCAGCGCGAACACGGAGTTCACGATCCCCAGGCCCACGTCGCGCAGGGTGCCGGCCGCGCCGCCGAGGCGATTCGGAAGCTTCTGCGCCTCCTTTTCGAGCTGTGCGGTGATGTCGTAGTCCTGGTTGATCTCGCGCAGGCGCTCGTTGTCCTGGACGAACTTCGTGACGTCCCTGGCGTAGGTCGGGACGTTGTCGGCGAAGTTGTTTCCCTCGGTGATGAGCGGCGGCACGATCGCGGCGATCAGCAGGATCGGGACCAGCAGCAGGCCGAGATAGACGATGGTGATGGCGAAGCCGCGCCTCATCCGCCGCGCGAGCCAGTTGACCGGCGACGAGAGCGCCACTGCGAGGAAGGTGGCGATCAGCAGCCAGCTGATCGGCTTGCGGAGCCTCCAGAGCAGGTAGAGCGCGATCGCCACGCACACGACCACGAGCACGGTGCGCACGATGGCCCTTACGGTCAGCATCAGGGCGGTATTCGCTCCGCCCGGCCCGCTTCCTACTCGATGAAGTGCTTCGGTATAGCGCCCGTTCCGAGCAGGCCCGGCCCGGTGTGGGCCGACAGCACGGGTCCGATCTCGCTGACGATCGTGGGCTGCGACCCGTAGACCTCCACGCAGCGCTCGATAAGCGCGTCGCACTGGTCGGGCGCGTTGATGTGCTGCGCCGACCATGCGTTGGCGCCCGACTCCGCGCAGCCGTGCGCGTATTCCACGAGGCGCTCGAACATGCGCGACGAGGTGCGCACGCGCTCGACCGGGGTCATCTCGTTCTCCACCGTCAGGATCGGCTTCACGCGCAGGGTCGACCCGATCCACGCGCTGGCCGCGCCGATGCGCCCGCCGCGCTTGAGGAACTCGAGCGTGTCGATCCCGAACCAGAGCCGCAGCTCCTTGCGCGCCTCGGCCACGTGATCGGCCGCCTCCTTCGCGCTCGCCCCGTCGCGCGCCGCCTTCGCGGCCGCTAGCACCATGAAGCCGAGTCCGCCGGCGGCCGTCGTCGAGTCGACCACCTCGACGCGCTCGCCACCCCTGCCGTCGCGAGTGAGCGCCTCCTTGGCCTGGCGTGCCGCCTCGGGCGTGCCCGAGAGGCCGCCGGAGATGTGCACGGATACGACCTCGCCGCCATCGGCGAGGAGCGGCTCGAACACCGTCGTGAAGTCGCCCACCGAGGGCTGGGAGGTGGTGGGCAGTGACTCGGCGCTGCGCAGCTCCTCGAAGAAGGCCGGGTAGTCGGTGATCTCCACCTCCGGCACGGTGCGGTCGGCGCCGAAGACCACGTACAACGGGACGACGTGAATGCCGTGACGCTCGAGCAGCTCCGGCGGTAGGTACGAGGTGCTGTCGGTGACCACGGCAAGGGGGGCCATGCGGCGGGCAGCCTATCCACTGTCCTGGGTCGCAACGCCGTACACTCGAAACGAGTGGAGGAGCGAGAGCGCATCGAGGCGCGTCTCGACGCGCGGCTCGAAGAGCTGCAGCGCACGCGCTTGGCAATGCACCGCGAGAGCGATGGCATGCATGGCAGCGACCTCGCCCACGTGGACAACCATCCGGGCGATCTCGGCACGGAAACCCACGAGGAGGAGCTCGACGAGACGGCCGGGATCTTCTTCGACGAGGAGGAGCGCCGGATCGCCGAGGCGCGGCGAGCGCTCGCCGACGGCCGCTACGGCATCTGCGTCGATTGTCACCGCCCAATCCCGCCCGAGCGCCTGCATGTGATGCCGGAGGCAGTCCGCTGCCTGGAGGACCAGCGGCTCTTCGAGGGCCTCCAGAGACAGCGCACCCGCCTCGTCTGAATTGGCCGCGACCCTCGTCACAGGCGCCACCGGGTTCATCGGGTCGAACGTGGCCCGGCTGCTCGTGGAGCGCGGTGACGAGGTGACGCTCGGGGTGGAGGAGGGCTCGCCCGACCTGGCGATCGCCGATCTCGACAGCCCGCGCGTGAAGCTGGAGGTGCGCGACCGCCGCTCGGTGCGGCGCGCGCTGAAGGGAGTCGAGCGCGTGTTCCACTGCGCGGGCGTGACCTCTGTGCGGCCGGCCGACGAGGCTCGCCTCTTCGACGTGAACGTGGGCGGCACGAAGCTCGTGATGGAGGAGAGCCTGCGGGCCGAAGTCCAGCGCGTGGTGTACACCTCGAGCGCCGCGGCGGTGGGGCCGGCCGGCGATGGCAAGACCGCCACCGAGACGCAGCTCTTCACCGCCTCGAAGCTCGGCATCCCGTACGTGAACTCGGTGCACGAGGCGGAGGTCGAGGCAATGCGCGTGGCGGCGCACGGGCTGCCGCTGGTGTGTGTGAACCCGGCCGTATGTCTTGGGGCGGGTGACCAGCTGCTGTCCTCGACGCGGTTGGTGCGGAGCTTCCTGCTGGGCCGCATCCCGGTCTACACGGACGGCGCGATCGGGATCGTGGATGTCCGGGACGCCGCCGCCGGGCATCTGTTGGCGGACCTGCACGGCGCGGTGGGCGAGCGCTACCTGCTCACGGGCCGCAACTTCACGTTCGAGCGGCTCTTCGCGGACCTGGGGAGGCTGTCGGGCGTGCCGACCCCGGTGCGGATCCCGCCGCGGGCCGCCGAGGCGGCGGCAGCGGTGCTCGGTGCGGGCCGCCGCGCGTGGCCGATCACTCCATCCGAGGTGCGCGCCGCCGGCAACCGCTGGACGTATCGCTCGACCAAGGCGCAGCGCGTGCTCGGCTGGCGCGCGCGCCCGCACGAGGAGACGCTCGAGGCCACGGTCGCCTGGCACCTGGAGCGCGAGCACGACCGCATCACCCGCACGCGGCGCTCACAGCAGATTCAGTACCGCGTGGCCGGGTTGGCGCTCGGCGCCGCCGAGGGAGCGGCGGGCGTGGTGCGCCGTGCGATCGTCCGCTGAGGAGTCGCGGCGCCGGTCAAATACTCTGAGCTGAGTGACGACGCTCTACCGCTGCAAGGCCCCCACGGACCTCGTGTGCCGTTGCGGCAAGGTGGCGCGCCGCATGCGTGCAATGGAGATCGACTTCGACGAGGTCAGGGTCCCGTTCCTGAAGCGCGACCGGCCAGAGGTCGAGGAGTTGACCGGACAAAGATGGGTACCGGTCCTCGTGCACGGAGACGACGTGATCAACGACTCGCACCGGATACTGGAGTACCTCGAATGGCTCGAACGCAAAAACCAGTAGGCCGCCTCGCCCGCACCCGCGGAGCCGTCCGCGGCGCCCGCCGCGCCTGGCCCTACGTCCTGATGGCCTGGGAGCGCTGGCAATCCCTCTCCCCAGAGGAGAAGGAGCGCTACAAGAAGCAGGCCCGCGGATTCGCGGAGCGCGGCAAGAAGACGCTGGACGAGCAGCGCCGCAAGCGCCCGCCGCGCAGCTAGCAAGGGGTCGGTAAGCCGCCCCGACTAGGGCGGCTGGCCGCACCATCGGTCGGTACTCCACCGCACCCTCAAACACCTGCTCCCCGCATTTTTCGAGGCCCTGCCCGGTGGGACGCTGCTCGCATGAACTCGAACCCCAACAACCAGGTCCTCTACATCGAGACGAGCATCCGCCCAGGCCTCACGATCAACGAGTACCGGCGCACCCGGCCGAGCAGGCCGTCGCGTTGGGAGCGCCTCAAGCAGCTGGCCGGCGGCGCGCAGGCCGCGACCGCCTAGTTCAGTCGGTTCTCGAGCCCGATTCCGCTCTGCCGCTGAGGCAGCTCGTGCTCAGGCTCGGCGGGAGCCTCGTCCAGGTCCGGCTGTTCGACACCCAGCGTCTCCGCCAGGTCGCCCGACTCGAACATCTCCATGACGATGTCGCAGCCGCCCACCAGCTCGCCTTCGACGAACAGCTGCGGGATCGTCGGCCAGCCGGACAGCGAGGAGAGCTCCTCGCGGATGCGCGGGTCGGGGAGGATGTCGAGCGCGGCGTACTTCACGCCAAGCGCGTTCAGGGCTCCGGAGGTGCGCATCGAGAAGCCACAGGCCGGCTGCTGGGGCGTGCCCTTCATGAAGAGCATCACCTTGTTCTCCTTTATGGCGTTCTCGATGAAGCCACGGATCTCTTCGTTCGTCATCGTCAGGCGTCTCCTGCCGGGGATTCGGACTGTTTAGGGGTCTGGGTCTTTATTGAGAGCGCGTGGATCGCGCCGCCGACCTCTTCGCCAAAGACGTCGTAGATCAGCTTGTGCTGCTGGATGCGGCTGAGGCCCTCGAAACGGTCGGACACGATCTCGGCGCGGAAGTGGTCTCCGCCTCCGGTTGTGTCCTGGACGGAGACCTCCGCCCCAGGCAGGGCCTGCTCTATGCGCTCTCGAAGTTCTTGCTCGCTCGGCACGGGGTATTCAGAGTACCGACGCTCAACGCCGATACAATCGGGGCAGATGGTCCAACTCACAGACATCGCTGCGGAGAAGGTTGCCGAGTTCATGTCCGGCCAGGGTGCCGAGGGCGACGTCGTCGGCCTGCGGGTCGGCGTAAAGGGAGGCGGATGCTCCGGCTTCCAGTACGCGCTCGCCCTGGACGAGAAGCGTGAGGATGACCATGTCTTCGAGATCTCGGGCATCCGGGTCCTGGTGGACCCCGCGAGCATGCAGTACGTCGACGGTTCGACCGTCGACTTCACCGAGAGCTTCATGGGCTCAGGCTTCGAGGTCTCGAATCCGAACGTAGTCGCCTCCTGTGGCTGCGGCTCCTCCTTCCGCGTTGCGGAAGAAGAGCCGAGCTGCGGCGCCTCGGTCTGACGACCGAGCGCGACGTCCACTGGGACGGCTGCACGAATACCCGCGACCTCGGCGGGTTGCCCACGGCTGACGGCCGTGTGACCCGCCGAGGCGCATTAGTTCGGTCCGGGACGGTCGATCGCCTGACTCCCGCCGGCTGGGAAGCGCTGCGCGCGCATGGCGTGCGAACGATCATCGATCTGCGCAACGACGACGAGCGGGTCGAGAACGCCGGAGGTGCGGAGACGATCCACATCGCGCTCGACCGACTCGACGAGGACCCGGACTTCTGGGTCGACTGGATGAACGGTCCGCAGTTCGCGACCCCGCTCTACTACCGCCCCTTCATAGAGCGCTTCCCGGACCGGATCGAGCGGGTGCTCGATGCGGTCGAACAGGCGCAGCCGGGTGGAGTGCTGTTCCACTGCGTGGGAGGCCGCGATCGCACCGGTCTGGTCGCGATCGTGCTGCTCGCGATCGCCGGCGTTCGGGCGGATGTCATCGCCGACGACTACGCGCGCGGGGCGGAGCGGGCGCACACGCACGACCCGGCGTTCGAAGCGTTCCTCGGCGAGAAGGGCACCTCCTCGCGCGAGCTTGTGATCGATCTGGTCGCGAGCCTCGACTACGACCGGCCGGGCCTACGTGCCCGGCTTGTTGTCTAGCGAGCTCCAGAGGTAGAGGCACGCGAGCGTCCGGTATGGGCGCCAGGGGCGAGCGATCTTCTCCAGCCGCTTTGGATCCGGGATCTTGCGCAACCCGTACTGCACCTGAACCGCGCGCCGAATCCCCTGGTCGCCAACCGGGAGCACGTCGGGGCGGCCGAGGTGGAACATCAGGAACATGTGCGCGCTCCACTCGCCGATGCCCTTCACCGCGGTGAGCTGCTCGATCACCTCCTCGTCCGGCAGCTCGTCGAGATGCTCCAGCTCGAGCTCGCCCTTCTCCACGTGCACCGCCAGGTCGCGCAGATAGCTGATCTTGGGACGCGATAGCCCAGCGGCGCGGATCTTGTCCGGGTCCACCGCGAGCAGCTGCTTGGGCGTGGGCGCGTGTCCTCCGAACAGGTCCAGCATCCGGCCGTAGATCGTCGAGGCCGCCTTTGTCGAGAGCTGCTGGCCGACGATCGAACGCAGCAGCGCGCCGTAGGCGTCGCCGGGCCGGTCGTTCTTGAGGTCCTTGCGAACGAGGGCACCGTGGTCGTCCACCAGCCGCTCCATCACGGGATCCGCTGCACGCAGCGCCGCGACCACCTTCGGTGTTGCCCTGATCGCCATCGTCAGGCGGCCGCGCGCGTGTGGAAGGGCTCCTCGAGCTCGCCCAGCTCGGTGGAGGGCGGGTCGCCGAACAGCCATTCACGGGCGATCCGGTGCCAGTTGGCGGTGGCGCCCAGCTGGCCCAGCACCCCGAGTGTGAGCGCCTCCATCCGGCGCGCAAGCATCGCCTGCGGCGGCATCGTCTCGCGGCGCATGAGCTGCCAGTGGCGCGAGCGCGGGTCGCCGAAGTCGATCAGGACCTGGGATACGAGAGCGCGGTCGACCGTGACCTCGCGGTCCTCGATGTACCAGGAGGTCACGTCGTGGAAGTGGTCGAAGACGGCGTCCGGCGTGACCTCCTCGTCGTCCGGGTCGAAGAAGCCCATCGCGGCCAGCCGGCGGTAGAGCTCGTCCACGTCACCGTCCATGGCGGCGCCCAGTGCCTCCACCTCGGCCTCGATGTCCTCGCGCGCCACGCGCTTGGTCATCCCGAAGTCCATGAACGCCACGCGGCCGTCGGGCATCAGCCGGTAGTTGCCCGGGTGGGGATCGCCCGAGAAGTGGCCGTTGCGGTAGAGCGACCCGAAGAAGAAGCGGAAGATGATCTCGCCGAAGCGGTCGCGCGTCGCGCGGTCAAGCTCCTTGACCTCCTCGAAGCCGATGCCGTCGACCCACTCGCTCACGAGCACGTGCTCGGTGGACAGTTCGGTGACGACAGACGGGACGTAGATGAACGGGTGGCCGCGCCAGCTCCGCGCGAACGCGCGGTGCTGCTGCGCCTCGTGCTCGTAGTCGAGCTCGTCGGTCAGGCGCTCGCGGATCTCCGCGGTCATCGCCTTGGCATCCATCCCGGGCGCGATCCGCTTTGCCACGCGCATGATCAGCCCGAGGTTCTGGAGGTCGGCCCGCACCGCCTGGGCGACGCCCGGGTACTGCACCTTCACGGCCACCTCGCGCCCGTCGTGCAGGCGCGCGCGGTAGACCTGGCCGATCGAGGCCGCCGCCACGGCATCCTCGGCGAACTCGGAGAACACGTCGTCCAGCTTCTCGCCGAGGTCGTCCTCGATGACCTTGCGCATCTTCTTGAACGGAACGCGTGGGGCGGCGTCCCGCAGTTCGGCGAGCTTCGCCTGGATGCGCTCCTGGAACTCCGGAGGGAACGCGCCGGTGTCGACGAACGAGGCCACCTGCCCGACCTTCATCGCCGCGCCCTTCATCTGGCCGAGCACGTCGAAGATCTGCTCGGCCGCCTCCATCTGGCGGCGCTCTGCTGCTGCGCGGCGGGCCTCCTCGCCGCGAGTGAGGTTGGCGGCCTTCGTGACGTAGCCGCGCGCGGTCTGTCCGCCTGCGAGCCGGCCCACCTTCGCGGCCCTCCTCACCCTGCCCTTCGGAACGTCTCTCGCCATCGGACCCCAGCCTACGCATAGGCTCAAAGCCCATGAGACTGGTGAGCTTCGGGGCAGAGGGCCATCCTCGCGCGGCATTGCTTCGCGACGGACGCGTCTATGACATCTGGGGAGAGGCCTTCGCGCACGTCCGGGCGGACGACCGCACGCTCGAGGCCATCCTCGAGGGCGGGCTGCTCCACGAGGTCGAGCCGGTGGAGGGCGACGAGGGCGTTCCGCTGGACGGCCTTCCGCTGCTTCCGCCCGTCACGCGGCCCGGGAAGATCATCTGCATCGGGCTGAACTACCGGGCGCACGCCGAGGAGCAGGGCGCCAAGCCGCCCGAGACGCCCACGTTCTTCGCGAAGTTCCGCAACGCGCTGGCGGCGCCCGGCGCAACCGTTCCGCTGCCGCCCTGGAGCGAGCGCGTGGACTACGAGGCCGAGGTGGCGTTCGTGATCAGAGACCGCTGCAAGGACGTGCCGGAGGAGCAGGCGATGGATCACGTGGCCGGCTACACGCTCCTGAACGACCTCTCGGCGCGCGACTACCAGTTCAAGACGCCGCAGTGGATGCCCGGCAAGACCTTCGACGGCGCGGCGCCGTGCGGCCCGGCGCTCGTGACGCCCGACGAGGCCGGCGCCCACGACGGGATCGAGATCGAGCTGACCCTCAACGGCGAGCTGATGCAGAAGGGCTCGACGGCCGACCTCGTCCACTCCGTCCCGGCGCTGATCGCTTACCTGTCGAAGCTGATGACGCTCCAACCCGGCGACGTGATCTCCACGGGCACGCCGGCGGGAGTCGGCAACCTCCGCGACCCAAAGGTGTTTCTGAGGCCCGGCGACGAGGTCGTGATCAGCTCGCCACAGCTGGGCGTGCTCGAGACGCGGCTGGCCTAAGTCGAGATCTCGACGTCGCGGCCCACTGCCTCGGCCAGCAGGTCCGCGTTGCGGCGTGCCGCCCAGATCGGGACGGTTGCGTCGAGTTCGGGATCGGTCGTGGCGTCCAGCGTCACGCCGGCGCCGTTCACGGACACCTGCACGTCGGTGATCGCCTGGTCGCGGCTGCGCTCGAACTGCTCGGCGAGACGGATTACGCCGGAGAGGAGGCGCAGGCGCTCGTCGTCGCCGGGGAGGGCGAGGTCGCCCAGGTCGGAGGCGTCGGGTTCGCCCTTGCGGTGGTAGCGGGTGACCAGGCCGATCAGGATCAGCTCGCGCGGACCGAACCCGGGTAGGCCGGCATTCAGCGTGAGGTAGTACGAGTGGCGGTGGTGGTCGTCGTAGTTCACGGCCACCCCGATGTCGTGCAGCATGCAGGCGGCCCACAGCAGCTCGCGCTCCCAGACACCGAAGTGGTGAAGACCGGCTTCGGCGAGCCCGTCGAACATCGAACGCGACAGGTCCCACACGTGCTGGTCGTGCTCGGTGAGGCGGTCGAATCGATGCGCGAGGTTCTCGACGGACTCGGCCCGCACGTCCTCGAACAGCTCACCCTCGCCGAGCAACCGCTCGAAGAAGATGCCCTCGCGCAGCCCCGCCTCGGTGACCTCGATCGAGTCGAACCCTCCCTCTTCGAGTGACGTGGCCAGCACGAGCGCGCCGCCCAGGATCACGTCGGCGCGGTCGTACTTGACGCCCTTCACCTGCGCCCGCTTCGACACCGGCCTCGCCGCCAACTCCTCGATCAGCTCCTCGAGCGCCTCGCGGGTGAGCTCGAACCCCTGGACGTCAATGTCCGGGATGTCGAGACGCTTCATCGCCGCGGCGGCGAGGTTGCGGATCGTCCCGCCAATGCCGACCAGCCGTCCGCCGCCGCTCCACCAGCCGAGCTGCTCGAGCTCGCCAGCCACGTGCGTGCGGAGCGCCTTCATCTGCTTCGCGCTCGCCTTCTCCCCGGGCAGGAAGCGCTCGCTCACGCGCACCGCCCCGAGCGGCAGGGACTGCGAATCCGCGAGCTGCCGGCCCTCGATCCTCATTCCCTGGATGCTGCCGCCGCCGATGTCGAGGCCGAACCCGTCCTCGATCGTCGTGGAGTTGGCCATGGCGAGCCAGCCGTATCGGGCCTCCTCGCCTCCGCTGATCACGCGGGCCTCGAGCCCGGTGGTGCGCTGGATGTCGGCGAGCAGCTCGGCGCCGTTGCTGGCGTCGCGAATCGCGCTCGTGGCCACCGCCACCACCTCCTCGACGCCCGTGGCCTCGCAGAAGGCGGAGAACACCGCGGCGGTGTGAAGAGCACGGTCCACTCGGTCGGCGCGGAGCACCCCCGCTTCGTCCAGCCCGGCGCCGATCCGGACCGCCTCGCGGATCTCGTCGACGAGGCTCCACCAGGGCGTTTCGGGCTCGTATCCGAAGACCACGAGACGCCAGGAGTTGGACCCCATGTCGATGACGGCAACCCGCTCCACACGCGGGATGATGCACACCAGCCTCAATTTCGGCGGCGCCCATGCCGATGGTGTCTGTGATGAACGCCACCGCACAGGCCTCTGCAGCTTCCATCAGCGGGTCCAAGCTCGACAACCGCCGGGTTCTGGCGGCTCTCGTCGACGTGGGAATCGTGCTTGCCGGCAGCGTCGTGATTCTCTTCGCCGCCGATGCGCTCTCGGGCGATAGCAGCGGGATCCGCGGCGCGCTCCTCGCAGTGATCCTCGGTTGGGCGCTCTACTACCACTTCGCCATGGAGTCCGGCGGCGGCCAGACCGTCGGCAAGAAGCTGATGAAGCTGCGTGTCGTGCTCGCCGACGGCCGCCCGGCCGGCATGCGCGAGATCGCCGTGCGCACCGTTGTGCGCGTGGTCGACAGCATCGGTTTCTACATCGTGGGTCTGATCGTGATGCTCGCCACAGGCGAGCGCCGTCAGCGCCTCGGTGACCTTGCCGCAGGCACGAAGGTCGTGGACGCATCGGCCACGGCGTATGCGCCGCCGGCTCCCGTCGCCGTTCCGGTCGAGGAGACGGTCGTCGAGGACGAGGCTGTCGAGGACGAGCCCGCCGACCTGGCCGCGCCGGAGGCACCCGTCGCGCCCGAGATGCGCCCGTTCGACCCGCCGATGGCGGAGGACGAGCCCGTCGAGGACCCGAGCCGGTCGAGGACGAGGTCGTCGAGTCGGTTGAGGACGAGCCGGTTGCCCCGGTCGAGGACGAGGTCGTCGAGCCGGTCGAGGACGAGCCGGTTGCCCCGGTCGAGGACGAGGTCGTCGAGCCGGTCGAGGACGAGGTTGTCACGCCGGTCGAGGACGAGGTCGCACCGGTCGAGGACGAGTCGTCGCAGCCGGTCGAGGACGAGGTCGTCGAGCCGGTCAAGCTTCAGTCGGTCGAGGACGAGCCCCCTGTGCCGGTCACGCTGGTTGCGCCGGTCGAGGACGAGCCGGTTGCCGTGCTCACGGTCGTCGAGGACGTCGAGGACGACGTCGTCGAGGACGAGCCGGTGCCGCCGCTCGCGGTCGTCGAGGTCGACGAGCCCGTCGAGGACGAGCTTCCGGAGGTCTCCACGCCGTCGCTGGAGGAGCTCGCGCATGACGTGGTCGCCGCGCGGGCCGAGCCCAGCGAGGACGAGCCCGCCGACGAGCCGATGACCCTCAGGTCTGTCGAGACCGTCTCCGCGATCGACCTCGTGATGGGCGCCGCCGACGAGGACGACTCCTCGGAGCAGGATCCGGCCCCAGAGGGCCCCGCCGCCTGATAACGAACCCCGCGATGCCTACACTCGTGGGCTCGCGATGGCAGCGATTGGAACAACCGAGCAGCCGCTGAGAGTGGCGATCGTCGGCTCCGGGCCGGCGGGGTTCTATGCAGCGGGCCACCTGCTGAAGTCGAAGGCGCACCCCGACCTCTGCGTCCAGGTCGACATGTTCGATCGCCTGCCCACCCCATGGGGCCTCGTGCGCGCAGGCGTGGCGCCCGACCACCCGAACATCAAGGCCGTCAGCCGGGTCTACGAGAAGACCGCCGAGCACCCCGAGTTCCGCTTCTACGGCAACGTCGAGCTCGGTCGCGACCTCTTCCACGACGACCTCACGGACCGCTACCACGCGGTTATCTACGCCGTCGGCGCGCAGACCGACCGGCGCATGGACATCCCGGGTGAGGACCTGCCCGGAAGCTGGGCCGCCACCGAGTTCGTGGCCTGGTACAACGGCCATCCCGACTACGGCGACCTGGAGTTCGACCTCTCCGCCGAGCGCGCGGTGGTGGTTGGGAACGGCAACGTGGCCGCCGACGTGGCGCGCATGCTCGCGCTCACCCGCGAGGAGCTGGCCGAGACCGACGTGGCGGACCATGCGCTCGAGGTGCTCGCGGACTCGAACGTGAAGGAGATCGTGGTCCTCGGTCGTCGCGGGCCCGCGCAGGCGGCGTTCACGAACCCCGAGCTGCTCGAGCTCGGCGAGATGACAGACGCCGATGTGTTCGTGGATCCCGGCGACGCCGAGCTCGACCCCATCTCCAAGGCCTTCATCGAGAGCGAGGCCGCGCACGCCACCTCCAAGAAGAACGTGGACATCCTCGGCGGCTACGCCGCGCGCGAGCCGTTCGGCAAGCCGCGCCGGATCGTGCTGCGCTTCCTCGTGTCGCCCGTGGAGATCCTCGGCGAGGAGCGGGTGGAGGGCATCCGCATCGTCCACAACGAACTGGTCGAGGACGAGACCGGCGCGGTGAGGGCGCGCGCCACCGACGTCACGGAGGAGCTGGACTGCGGCCTCGTGTTCCGGTCGATCGGCTACCGCGGCACGCGGGTTGAGGGAGTGCCCTTCGACGAGAGCCGTTGCGTGATCCCGAATGACCGTGGCCGCATTCTCGAGCGAACCGGCGAGTACGCGGTGGGTTGGATCAAGCGCGGCCCCACGGGCATCATCGGGACCAACAAGCGCGACGCCCAGGAGACGGTGAACGTGCTGCTCGAGGACCTCGACGCGGGGAACCTGCCCGCGCCGAGCGACCCGGATCGCGACACACTCGAAGCGCTGCTCGCCGAGCGCCAGCCCGAGGCTGTGAGCTACGCCGGCTGGCAGGCCGTGGATCGCGTGGAGCGCGAAGCCGGCGAGCCGCACGGCCGCCCGCGCGTGAAGCTGTGCTCGTTCGACGAGCTGCTGGAGGCCGCGAAGGCCGCTACGCCGGCGCCCTGACGGCCTCGCCGGGACCAGGAACGCTCGCACGCACCGCGTGCTCGCCGTCCAACGCATCCAGCGCCCGCTCGACCGACAGGTGGATGCACGTGAAGATCGGCGTCTCTGACGCCGTGTAGGTGCTCGACTCGGTCGCGCGCAGCTCATGGACGAGGTCGAGGAACTCGGCCGGATCGTCGGCATCGAACGCGACCACGAACTCCTGGTCGTCGAGGCCGAACGAGTAGGCGGTGTTCGTCTCGATCCCGGTGAAGCGCCGCGCCACCTCGATGTGCTCGCGCATGATCCGCATGCGCTCCTCGGCCGCGAGCCGGTACCACTGGCGCGTCTTCCACATCGGATAGACGATCAGGTACTTGGAGTCCGCTCCCTCGCGCGGGCCGAGCGGCTTGTCCGGCTCGTCCGAGTAGGGCGACTCCTTGGTCATCGCGAGGAACGAGTGCGGGATCGTCGCGTGGCGCATCAGCCCGCTCTGGTTCAGCAGCACGTGCAGCTCGTGGATCGGATCGAGGGTCCGCGAGATCGATCGAATCATCAGGTCGCTGTCGCCCCGCGTGCCGACGAGCGAGTACGCGCGCAGGTAGTGGTCGTCCGCAAATGCGCCGCAAGCGGCGGCAAACTCGCGCTTGTCGGCGGCCCGTTCCTCGCTTGAGCGTTGCCGCCAGGCGGGATCCACCTTAAGAAAGGTGTATTTCACGTAGTTGCGCTGCTCAGTCACGTGTCTAGTGTGGCCGATAGCATGGCCGCTGTGCGTGTAGCACTCGTGTCGCCTTATTCGTACACGTATCCGGGCGGCGTCGGGCGTCATGTGGAAGCCCTGGCCCAAGAGCTGACCGGGCTGGGCCACGAGGTCCGGCTATTGGCGCCCTACGACCCCGATGACCGTTTGGCACGTGTACTCCACCGCGGTGCTTCACCGCAGCCCCGGCCCCTGCCCGATCACCTGATCTCGCTCGGCCGGACTTTCGGGCTGCCGATGAACGGCGCCGTGACGAACCTGACGGGCCCGCTCGGCGACACGATCGGCGTGCTGCGGCGCGAGCTGCGCAGCGGCAACTACGACCTGGTTCACGTGCACGAGCCCAACGTGCCCGTGGTGTCCTGGTATGCCACAGAGATGGCGCGCGTGCCGGTGGTTGGCACGTTCCACACGTACTCCACGAGTGTCGCGGTGGGCAAGTTCACGGCGAACTTCGCCGGCGCTCGCCGGCTCTACTCGAAGCTGAGCGCGCGCATCGCCGTCTCGGAGGCGGCGCAGTGGACGGCGCAGCGCTTCTACGGCGGGCGCTACCGGATCGTGCCGAACGGCGTGGACCTGTCCGCAGCGCGACCGGATCACCTTCGCCCGAACGAGGAGCTGAAGCTCCTGTTCGTGGGTCGCGCCGAGGAGCGCAAGGGCCTGCCGGTGCTGCTCCGCGCGTTCGAGGCGCTGCGGGGCGCGGGCGTGCAGGCACGCCTCACGGTGGCGGGCCCCACGGCCGAGGAGGTCGAGCCGCTGCTGCTCGAGCCGGAGGGCGTGGAGCTCGCCGGCCAGGTGGACGACGCCGAGAAGTGGCGCCTGCTGGGCGAGGCGGACGTGCTCTGCGCGCCCTCGCTCGGCGGCGAGAGCTTCGGCATGGTGCTCACCGAGGCATTTGCATCCGGCACGCCGGTGGTGGCCTCCGACATCGCGGGCTACCGCGACGTCGCGCGGCATAACCAGGACAGCGTGCTCGTGCCCATGGGGGATGCCGTGGCACTCGGGGAGACCCTGCGCGCGCTGGCCTTCGATCCCGACAGGCGGATGCGAATGGCCGAAGCCGCTCGCGAGCGCGCCAACCGCTTCGCGTGGCCGAACGTGGCGCGCGAGGTCACAGAGGTCTACGAGAAGGCGCTGAGCGCACCGCAGGCCGAACGGCGCAGCACGCGCGTGGCGCAGCGCGCGGGCTTCGCGCCCACCGAGCCCGGGCCGCGCGTGGGCCCGCAGCGCCTGCCATCACTGGAGCCGAAGGACCCCACCGCCGGGCGTCGCCGCGCGGCCCGGACGGCGCGCCGGGTGCTGGTGGCAGCCGGTGTCGCTGCAGGCGCCGGCCTTACCGTCCTCGCGCTGCGGCGGCTCGGCATTGAGTCGATCGGCCGCGCGATCGTGGCCGCCACGCCGGTCTGGGTGCTCGTCGCCTTCGCGCTGATGTGCGCGTCGATGCTGCTGCGCGCGGAGGCGTGGAACGCGATTCTGCGCGCCGCACTGCCCGGCACCCGCGTCCGCCGCCGCGACACCGCGCGCGGCACGATGATCGGCGTGCTGATGTCCGCGACCCTGCCCGCGCGACTCGGCGAGCCCTCGCGTGCGTTGATCGTGGCCAGACGCGTGGGGCGCGTGCGGGACCGCTTCCCGATCGTGCTCGGCACGCTCGTCTCCCAGACGCTCCTGAACCTGCTCGCGCTCGTGGTGCTCGGGGCCGTGATGTTCAACACCGTCGGCCTCTTCCAGGGCAACGAGGACGCGCTCGTGGTGGCCACGATCGCCCCTGTTTTCGTACTGGCGCTCGTGCTCTCCGCGCCGTGGCTGCTTCGGCGCGGCAAGCCCAGCCGCTTCCAGCGCGTGCAGCAAGCCGCCGCGCTCGTCCGCGGCGCGATGCTGCAGGTGCGCTCGGGCCTCCAGGTCTTCCGCAAGCCGAAGCTGGGCGGATGGGCGGCGCTGATGCAGCTCTCCGCCTGGGGGATCCAGTGGCTTGCCTGCTACCTCCTGCTGGTGGCGCTGGGCCTCGACGATGAGGCCGGCGTGGGTGCCGCGGCCGCTGTGCTGTTCGCCGTGAACGTCACGGCGGCGCTGCCTGCCACCCCGTCGAACCTGGGCGTCTTCCAGGCCGCCTGTGTGGCGGTGCTGTCCGCGTACGGAGTGAGCAAGACGAACGCCCTCGCCTACGGGATCATTCTCCAAGGCGTGGAGATCGCAACCGCGGTCGCGATGGGCATGCCCGCGCTCGTGCGCGAGGGCATGACCTGGCGCGATCTGCGCCTGCGCGCGCTGCATGCCGCTCCCGTGGAGCTCGGGCACGCCGCCCGGCGCGGTGAAGCGGCCGAGGCCGAGGCTTAGGCCCGGTTGGACGAAGTAGTACGTATGTCCCCTGAATGGGGACTTTCATCAGTCGTCCAGGGGGGTTCAGTGGGGCCCCCAGGATGACGACAACTCCACTGAGAGCCCATGGAAAGCGGGAATTTTGCTGAGGCACAACTTCGCGCCCTGATTGACGTGGCCGCTGTGGCCGCCGGGGCGCACCGGCTCGAGGATGTCCTCGAGCTGGCGGCCGAGCGATCCCTGAAAGCAGTCGGCGGGGCCTCGCTCGCCATCTCTCGTTTGGATACGGAGGCCGGCCTCATCCGGACCCTTGTGAACGTCGGTGAGCTCGGGCCGGGCGAAGAGCGCTTTCCCGAGGACGAGACCTACTCGATGGACGACTATCCCTCGATGCGGCGGGCCATGCGCGAGGGCGGCAGCGCGCTCGGCGCGATCGACGACCCCGACACCGATCCGGCGCAGCGCGAGCTGCTCAGGCGACTCGGCAAGGAGTCGAGCCTGGCCGTCCCCATCCTGCTGGCCGGCGAGCCCTGGGGCGAGCTCGAGGTGATGAGCGCACCGGGCCGTCCGCGGCTGGCGCGCGGCGACGAGATTTTCCTTCGCGCGATCGCGGACCAGCTCGTGGGGGCCATCCACAGGGCAGAGCTGTTCGCTCAGGTGGAGGCGCTCGCCTACACCGACTCGCTCACCGGGCTCGCCAGCCGGCGCGCCGTCGAAGCAGCACTCGAGGACGCGTGCGACGCGGCCAGCGCTCCGGGCTCGCCGGCGATCGTGCTCTGTGACATCGACGACCTCAAGCAGGTGAACGACAGCGGCGGCCACGAGGCCGGGGACGCCGTGCTCTGCCGCGCGGCCGAGGCGCTCGTCGAGGCCGCCGCGCCCCACGAGGACGCGGTGGTGGGGCGCTTCGGCGGGGACGAGTTCTGCATCCTGCTCCCATCCGGCACCGCGGAGGACGCCAGGAGCCTGGCGCTCGAGGCCGTGCGACGGCTCGACTCCGTGGGCGGCGAGCGGATGTCCTGTGGCGTCGCCGCGCGGACGGAAGAGGCCACTACGCCCGCCGAGCTGCTGCGCGCGGCGGACGAGGCCCAGTACCGCGCCAAGCGGGCCGGCGCCGGGGTCGACGTGCTGGTGGCGGGCGAGGTCGTGGAGGACAGCGCATCCACCGCCGGTCGCGACCGCGCATTCCGCGTCAGCGATCCCAGTGCACAGCTCGCCCGATCGCTCCTCGACTTGCTCGACAACTTGAACGGCGAGCCCGCTGAGGAGCGGCTCGCGCGGGTTCGCGCTCGACTCGAGCGCGAGGCCTGATTCCGAGCGGTGGGCCAGCCCCGGCTAGAAGGCGACCGGCTTGCCGTCGCGAAAGAATCCGCCGGTGGGGCCGTCATCCGGGAGGGTCGCGAGCCAGACGATCCCTGCGGCACCGTCCTCGACGGGCTTCTCCGCGCCGAACTGCCCGCCCATGTCGGTCTTAACGAAGCCCGGGCACGCAGAGTTGACCTTCACGCCCGCGTCCTCAAGCTCGGTGGAGAGGATCCGCGTCATCGCGTTGAGCGCAGCCTTCGAGATCCGGTAGCCGGGCGACCATCCGCCCATCTCCGCCACGCCGCCCATCCCGCTCGACACGTTCACGATGCGCGCGTGCTCGCTCTCGCGCAGCAGCGGCAGCAGCGCGATGGTGAGCCGGTACGCCCCGAAGAAGTTCGTGTCGAGGGCGGCCTGGATCGCGTCGAAGTCGGGCTCGGCGCCGGCCACTCCGAAGTCCGAGCCGATGCCCGCGTTGTTCACGAGCACGTCGAGCGCCCCGGGGTCCTCGCGGACCGCCGCGGCCGCGCGTTCGATCGACGCCGGGTCGGACACGTCGAGCTGGAGCGGCCGTCCCCCGACCGCCTGCGCCGCCTCGCGGGCCTTCGCCTCGTCGCGCGCCGCCACGATCACGTCGTAGCCAAGTCCGGCGAGCTGGCGGGCCGTCTCGCGGCCGATGCCGCGATTGGCGCCACTGACGAGAGCGACAGGCACGGCCCGGCAGACTACCCTCGCTCTCGGTGAGGACTCGTCACCGCTTCTCCGTGCTGGTCCTGGTCGCCGCCGTGGCCGCGGCTCTCGCACCCGCGGCGAGCGCAGCGGAGCGCTTCGTGCCCGGGGAGGCGCTCGTTCGCTACGAGCCCGGAACCACTTCGGCCGAGCGCGCCGCCGCGCGCGAGCGGGCGGACGTGACGCTCGAGGAGGTGCTCGGGCTCCCGCGCACCCAGCTCGTCAGCTTCCACGACTCGGTGGGCTCGGCGGTGGCCCGGCTGGAGCGCTCAGCGGCGGTGCTCGACGCCCAGCCGAACTACCGCTACCGCGCCACCGCGGGCGCCCCGGATGACAGCTTCTTCGCCCAGCAGTGGGGGCTCGGCGCGTCGCCGGGCGTGGACGTGCTTCCCGCGTGGGAGCGTACGCGCGGCGCCGGGCAAGTGATCGCCGTCGTGGACTCGGGCGTGGACCTGACGCACCCGGACCTGATCGGGAACCTCTGGGCCAATCCTGGCGAGACCGCGGGCAACGGACTCGACGACGACGCCAACGGCAAGGTCGACGACCTGCACGGCTACGACTTCGTCGACGCCGACGCAGACCCGGACGACTTCCACTTCCACGGAACGCACGTGGCCGGGATCGCGGCGGCCGTGGCCGGCAACGCCGAGGGCGCGGCCGGGGTGGCGCCCGAGGCACGGCTGATGGCCCTGCGCGCCCTGGACGGGAACGGCTCCGGCAGCACGTCTGACATCGCAGACGCGGTCCGGTACGCAGCCCTGGAGGGTGCCCAGGTGATCAACCTCAGCCTGGCCGGCCTGGCCGGCGGCTCCGGGGACCCGGTCTTCTTCCAGGCCGTGCAGGTGGCCCAGGCGGCCGACGCGGTGGTGGTGGCGGCTGCCGGTAACGCGGGCTCCGACAACGACTCAACCGCGACGGTCCCCTGCACGCTCCCCGCCTCGAACCTCATCTGCGTGGCCGCGCTCGACCCGAGCGGCGCGCTCGCGGGCTACTCGAACCACGGGTTCACCACTGTCGATGTGGGCGCCCCGGGCACGGCGATCGTGAGCTCCAAGACCGATTGGGGCGCGCCGCTCTTCACGGAGAACTTCGACGCCGGCTTGGGCGCCTGGACGAGCTTCGCAGGCACCAGCTCATTCGCCGAGGCCACGCCGGGCGCCGGCGGCTCAGCCAAGGCCGCGACCGACAGCCCGGCGGGCCCGTACGAGGCGAACTCAGACGCCGTGCTTACGAAGTCGAGCCCGCTGCTGCTCGACGGACGCGGCTGCCGGATGCACTTCGACTTGAAATCGGACGTCGATGTGCTCCGATGACTTCCTGGTAGGGGCCGTGACCGACGATCTCGACGTGTCAGATGGCCTTCGCCTGGGCGAGAAGTTCCCTGTGTTCGACACCGCGGAGGTCTCGCTGTCGCGTCTCGACGGCCGGGCTGACGTGTACCCCGTCGTTCGAGCTCTACTCGGATGCCTCAGCGCAGGGCGACGGGGTGACGGTGGACAACGTGCGCGTCCTCTGCCGCGACGAGACGTACCTCAACTCGATCGTGCCACCGAACGACTACGCGGATGCGGATGCCGGCAGCTACATGAGGATCAGCGGAACCTCGATGGCCACGCCGCACGTGTCTGGCGTGGCCGCGCTGGTCCGCGCCGCGGCGCCGAGCACGAGCGCCGCTCAGGTGGTCAGCGCGATCGAGCAGGGTGGTCGGCCGTCCGGGGCTCTGCTCGGGCGCACGAGCAGCGGCAAGGAGGTCGACGCCCTCGGGGCCATCAATGCGGCCGTGGGCACGGGAACGCCGCCGGTCACCTTCATCCAACCCGCTGTCACGGTTCAGTCGCAGCCGGTCCGGCGGACGGCCCGCCGTCCGGGTCCCGCCGGTTTCGCCAGCCGCTTCCGGGTGGACCCGCGCGGGCGCATCACGATCCGAATCGCAGGCGATCCACGCGTGCGGGGCACCTTCACCCTGCGCGCCGGCACTCGCCGGAGGGTGGTCTTGAAGGCGTCCTTCCGGACCTCTCGCCGCGGCCGCGCGGTGCTGCGCGAACGCCTGAACGCCCCGGGCCGCCGGCTCCTACGGCGCGGCGGTGGCCGGCTGCGTGCCGGGGTGAGGGTCGTGCTGACGAACGCGGCCGGGCTGCGAAGCGTCACGACCCAGAACCCGGTCGTGCTCGCGCTGCGCCGCTGACTCGCGCTCAGACCCGCTTCGACGTACCGTGTACGCAGCTTGATGGCCCGCAAGCTCATCGCCGTGCCCGTCCTGGTCCTTGCCGCGGCAGTGCCCGCCGCTGCGAGCGCTGAGGTCACGACCAGTGCGCCCGACCACCGCTACGTGCCCGGAGAGGCACTCGTGACCTACGCGCCGGGCACCGATGCCTCGGAGCGCCGCGAGCTTCGGAGGGCCGCCGACGTGGACTTCGAGGAGTCGATGCTGCTGGCGCGAACCCAGGTGGTGAGCTTCGACGGCCCGGTGCGCGATGCCGTTGCGCGCCTCGAGGACCAGCCGGGCGTGGTCGACGTGCAGCCGAACTACACCTACCACGCGCTGGCCGCAGCTCCGAACGACACGCACTTCGGGCATCTGTGGGGGCTCGGCGCCACGCCGGGTGTGGGTGCCCTGCCAGCGTGGGACCGCTCGCTTGGCGCGGGCCAGGTGATCGCCATTGTGGACACGGGCGTGGATCTGACGCACCCGGATCTCGTGCCGAACCTGTGGAATGGCCCCGGCGGCATCCACGGTCACGACTTCGTGGACGACGACGACGTTCCGGACGACTTCAACCTTCACGGCACCCACGTGGCCGGCACGGCGGCCGCGGCCGCGAACAACGTGGTGGGCGTGGCAGGCGTCGCACCGCAGGCGCAGATCATGGCCATCCGCTCGCTGGACGCGGACGGCAGCGGCAGCACCTTCGCGATAGCGAGCGGGATCGCCTTCGCGGCGAACTCCGGGGCGGGCGTCATCAACCTGAGCCTGGGTAATCCCGGCGGCCCCGACGACCAGCTCCTGAGCAGCGCGATCAGGCTGGCGGAATCGATGGGTGCCGTCGTGGTTGCCGCCGCAGGCAACGGCGGAGACGACGGTGTGGGCGACAACAACGACGTCGAGCCCACGACTCCGTGCACACTCCCGAACGCCAACCTCATCTGTGTCGCGTCGGTCACGAGAACCGGTGCCCGTTCCGATTTCTCGAACTTCGGCCCCACGACGGTCGATCTGGGCGCCCCGGGAGGCGACGGAAGCGGCAACCCCGACAACGACATCCTCAGCGCGAAGCCGGCGTGGGCGAACCTGTTCCCGGAGAACTTCAACGGCGGCTTCGCCGGTTGGACCGCCTCCCACACAGCGGGACTTGATTGGGGCCCCGCCGGCGGCGGCATCAGCGGAGATTCGGCGACCGACAGCCCGGCTGGGAACTATCAGAACAACACGAACTCGCAGTTCCAGCACACCGGCATCGACCTCACCGGACGCCGTGGCTGCCGCCTGGACTTCTTCCTCAGGGTCAACGGGGTAAACGCTGGAGACTCCGTGGGAGTGGGCGTCGCGGCAACGTCGCTCTTCACCCAGGAGTTCTCCGGGAACACGGGCGCGTTCTTCCAGCGCTTCGAGTTCGCCATACCGGGGGCGGACAACCAGAGCGACGTGAAGCCCACGTTCACGTTCCGGTCGGACGACACCGTCGTCGGCGACGGCGCGTACATCGACAACTTCAACCTCCTGTGCCGGGGGTCCAGCTACCCCAACACGATCGCGAACGACGCCGCGGCCGACGGCGGCGACTACACGGCAATTGCCGGCACGTCGATGGCGGCGCCTCACGTGGCCGGCGTGGCCGCGCTGGTGCGCGCGGTGGATCCGGGCGCCTCGCCGTTTCAGATCGTCCAGGCCCTGAAGAACGGCGCGAATCCGGTCGCCGGCATGGCGGGAGTCACGGTCACGGGCGGGGTGGTCGACGCGGTTCGCGCGATCGACGCGTCGCTCGCCACCCCCAACCAGCCGGCGGCGCCAACGCCGAAGCCCCCCGGCCGGCCGCGCTTCGGGAAGGTGTCCGTGAGCAACAGGGGCGTGGTCACGATGGTGGTGAAGGGCGATGCCCGCACCACCGGCGTGCTCACCCTCACCGCGAGGATCATCACCGCCGCCCGGGTGAGGACCGTCGGGCGCAAGACGTTCAGGATCGGGAGCACCCGCAGGGCGACCGTCAAGGTCAAGCTGAAGAAGCCTGCGCGCAGGCAGCTGAAGCGTAAGAGGAAGTTGGCGGTGAAGGCGAAGGTGGTCCTGAAGAACGCGGCCGGGCTCACCAACAGCCGCACGGCGACGATTCGCCTGAAGCTGAGGCGCCGCCGGTAACCCTGACACGATCGTGTCAAGGTTGGTAACCTGTCTTCCTTGGCCACGCGCGACTACATCGAGGCAGTCCGCAACCGGGTCGTGGTGTTCGACGGCGGCATGGGTGCCACGCTCGAGCAGTTCGAGCTGACCCAGGAGGACTACGGCGGGCTTCAGGGCAAGTGCCACGAGGCGCTCGTGCTCAACCGCCCGGACGTGATCCAGGGCGTGCACGAGTCGATGCTGGACGCCGGCGCGGAGGTCGTGGAGACGGACACCTTCCAGGCCAGCCGACTCAAGCTCGATGAGTGGGGCCTCGGCGAGCACACGCCGGAGATCAACCGCAGGGCCGCCGAGATCGCTCGTGCGGCCGCCGGCGAGAGCCGCTTCGTGGCCGGCTCGATCGGCCCAACCGGCCATCTCCCGGCGAGCGACGACCCCACGCTCGGCAAGATCACCTTCCGCGAGCTGGTCGAGGTCTTCACCGAACAGGCGCAGGGCCTGATCGAGGGTGGCGCGGACCTGCTCATCATCGAGACCGCGCAGGACATCCTCGAGGTCAAGGCCGCCATCTTCGGCGCGCGCGAGGCCTTCAACCTCACCGGTCGCCAGGTGCCGATCCAGACGAGCGTCTCGCTTCTGCCGAACGGCGGCAAGATGCTGCTCGGCACGGACATCCAGGCCGTGCTCACAACGCTGGTGTCGCTCGACGTGGACGTGATCGGGCTGAACTGCTCGACCGGCCCCGAGGACATGCGCGATGCGATCCGCTACCTCGGCGAGAACAGCCCGGTGCCGGTGCACTGCATCCCGAACGCGGGCCTGCCGCTCCAGGGCCCCGATGGCGAGACGATCTTCCCCGAGGAGCCGGACCCGCTGGCGAACGTGCTCCAGGAGTTCGTGGAGCGCTACGACGTGTCCATCGTCGGCGGCTGCTGCGGCACCACGCCCGACCACATCAGGGCGATCGTGGACCGCGTCGGCGGCCGTGACGCGGCTGCGCGGCCGGCCACGCGCGAGACGCTGGTCTCGTCGATGATGACCGCCACCCCGCTGGCGCAGGAACCGCGCCCCACTCTCGTGGGCGAGCGGGTGAACTCGCAGGGCTCCCGCAAGGCGAAGGAGCTGCTGCTCGCGGACGACTACGACGGCATCCTCCAGATCGCCGAGGACCAGGTGACCGGCGGCGCGCACGTGCTCGACATCTGCGTGGCGCTCACCGAGCGCCAGGACGAGGCGGAGCAGATGAGCGAGGTCGTGAAGCGCGTATCGCTCACCCAGCCCGCGCCGATCCAGATCGACTCGACCGAGCCGGATGTGATCCAGGCGGCGCTCGAGCGCATCCCCGGCCGCGCCATCGTCAACTCGATCAACCTCGAGGCCGGCCGCGACAAGCTCGACGTGGTCGTGCCGCTCGCGAAGGCCCACGGCGCCGCCCTGATCGCGCTCACGATCGACGAGGTCGGCATGGCAAAGACGCCCGAGCGGAAGCTCGAGGTGGCCAAGCGGATCGTGGAGCTGGCGTGCGACGAGCACGGGCTCGACCGCGAGGCACTGATCTTCGACGCGCTCACCTTCACGCTCACCACCGGCGACGAGGAGTGGCGGCCGTCCGCGGTCGCGACGATCGAGGGCATCAGCCTCATCAAGAAGGAGCTGCCCGGCGTGAAGACCTCGCTGGGCGTGTCGAACGTCTCCTTCGGCGTCTCGCCAAAGGCGCGCGCGATCCTCAACTCCGTCTTCCTCCACCACTGCGTGGAGGCCGGGCTCGACCTCGCGATGGTCAACCCGAACCACATCACGCCCTACTCGGAGATCTCGGACGAGGACCGCGGCTACGCCGACGATCTCGTCTACAACCGTCGCGAGGACGCGCTCGAGCGCTTCATCTCCCACTTCGAGCAGCAGGGCGAGGAGGAGGAGGAGACCGGCGGCGCGGACCCGACCGAGGGCATGGAGCCCGAGGAGGCTCTCCACTTCCACATCCTGCGCCGTAAGAAGGAAGGCGTGGAGGACTGGATCGACCGCTCGGTCGAGAAGATCGGCGCTGTCCCGACGCTGAACACCGTGCTGCTGCCCGCCATGAAGGAGGTGGGCGACAAGTTCGGCGCCGGCGAGCTGATCCTGCCGTTCGTGCTCCAGTCGGCCGAGGTGATGAAGCGGGCCGTGGCGCAGCTCGAGAACTACCTCGACCGCATCGAGGGCCACACCAAGGGCAAGGTCGTGATCGCGACCGTGTTCGGCGACGTGCACGACATCGGCAAGTCGCTCGTGAACACGATCCTCACGAACAACGGCTACACGGTCATCGACCTGGGCAAGCAGGTCCCGGTCGACACGATCATCAACGCGGCGATCGAGCACGAGGCGGACGCCATCGGGCTCTCGGCGCTGCTCGTGTCGACCTCGAAGCAGATGCCGACGGCGGTCCAGGAGCTGCACCAGCGCGGGCTCGAGTTCCCGGTGCTGATCGGCGGCGCCGCGATCAACCGCGACTTCGGCCGGCGGATCCTCTACCCGAACGGCAAGGACTCGGACGAGATCTACGAGCCGGGCGTCTACTACTGCAAGGACGCGTTCGCGGGCCTCGCCACGATCGACCAGCTCGTGGACGAGGAGGCGCGCCAGCCCTTGATCCAGAAGTTCCGCGAGGAGGCCCGCAAGCTGCGCGAGCAGCCCGTTGTGAAGGACGACTCCCCGCCGGTGACAGACAATTCCGTGCGCTCGTCGGTGCGCACCGACGCCCCGATCCCCGAGCCGCCCTTCTGGGGCGTGCGCGAGCTCGATCCCAACCTCGATGACGTCTACCCGTACCTCGACCGCCACGTGCTCTTCAAGCTCCACTGGGGCGGGCGCGGTGTGAAGGGCGAGGAGTGGGACCGGCTCATCTCCGAGGACTTCGAGCCGCGCCTCCAGCGCATGTGGCGCGAGCAGGACTACCTGCACCCGAAGGCGCGCGTGGGCTACTTCCCGTGCAACGCCGACGGCAACGAGCTGATCGTCTACGACCCGGACAACCCGGACGTCGAGCTGGAGCGGCTCAGCTTCCCGCGCCAGCCGAAGCACGACCGCATCTGTCTGTCGGACTTCTTCCGGCCCGTTGATACCTCATCCCACCCACCCCAGCGCGACGTCGTCGCGCTCCAGGGTGTGACCGTCGGCCCGGAGGTCACCGAGCTGATCGAGAAGCTCGAGCAGGACGGCGAGTTCGCGGAGCAGCTCTTCACCCACGGCCTCGGCGTGCAGACCGCCGAGGGCCTCGCCGAGTGGCTGCACGCAGAGGTGCGGAGCGAGCTGGCGATCGACCTCGACCAGGGTCGCCGCTACTCGTGGGGCTACCCGGCATGCCCGGATCAGTCGGAGCACGAGAAGGTCTGGCGCCTGCTCGGCCTCGAGAACATCGGCATGACGCTCTCCGACGGCTACGCCGTCACGCCCGAGCAGTCGACTGTGGCGATCATCGCCCACCACCCGCAGGCGGTCTACTTCGGCATGAAGTCAGGCTTCGTGCCCAAGGAGAAGGCACCCGACGAGCTGATCGCGGACACCGAGCGCGGCGCCTCGACATCCGGGCGAAGCGGCTTGGCCGAATCTTCGACACCCGTCTGAAGGCAGGATCATCGGGCCAAGTCAGCCGCGTTGACCGGCACCCGCCGGTCGCCTGTGTCGAGAACGAAATGCGCTGAGGCGCTCGCGCGGTAGAGGCGATGCGGAGCCGGGCCGGTCACGTCGGTGCTGGTCCACTTCGGAGCTCCGTGGCTCTCCGACCTTCGCGAGTAGAGCGCGATGGCCTGGTCACGATCGTCCCGGGTGAGCTCCTCCGCCACGGCCTCGAGGTAGACGGCCTGAGCGGCGCCAACGCCGACGCTGGAATCGAATATCACGATCCCGAGCTGCGGGTGGGCCGCAAGGTTGCGGGAGTGGCGCGCATCAGGCCGCGAGACCCATAGGAACTCGGTGTAGCCCGCGTGGGCGTACCAGACCGGTGAGGGCCAAGGGTTGCCGTCGCGGTCGGCCGTCGCGAGCGTCATGTACACGTTGGAATCGACGATCTCGCGCGCGACGGCGGCGAGATCCTGGTCGCTCGTCATCTCCCTGACCGTCGCAGGCGCAGATGGATCGCCGCCTTGGTCTGGATCGTGCTGACAGGCTCGAACTGGAGATGCTCGTCGCCGAGCTGCTCGAACATCCTCGTGCCGCTTCCGAACAGCACCGGGATGAGGTGAATCGAGAGCTCGTCGATCAATCCCGCTTCGATGTATTGGCGCCCGGTCTCGGCGCCGCCCATCACGGTCACGTCCTTGTCGCCGGCTGCCGTTCGGGCCTCCTCGAGCGCGGGCTCGATCCCGCTGATGAAGGTGTACACGCCTCCCTCGGGCACATCGTCTGGCGTGTTGTGGGAGACCACGAAGACCGGCAAGCGGGCGTCGCCGGTGGGCCCGTCCGCGCCCCACCACGGCAGCGAGTCGTCGTAGGTGCGCCGCCCGGCGATCACCGCGCCGGTGCCGGCGATCCCGTCGGTGAGCACCGCGCGGTCGCGCTCATCACCACCGAAGGCCCAGTCGACGAGCTTCAGGCCCCCGTCGCCCATCGGCTCCTCTGGGCGCTGGTTCGCGGCGGTCATGAAGCCATCGAGGGACATGCTGATGTCGAAGAAAACCTTGCTCATTTCGTCTCCAGGTTGCTTGGCGGCCAGTCCTATGGCTCCGCCCAGTCATTCCCAAGAGATTCGCCGTAGGCTGAATCCAATGATCCGCTTCCACTTCGGCCAGAGCGACCTGCTGCGGACGAGGTTCGCGATCGCCCCGCTCATGGAGCTGGTGGGCGCCATGTACGTGCTGCGCAACCCGGCCCGGTACGCGGTGCACAGTCCCTGGGCGGAGTGGGCGGGGCCCCGGACCGAGCAGCTGGATCTGTCGCTGCTCGATGTCGCAACCCCGCGCGGAACTCCCTTCTGGCCGGTGTTCGTCGGGCCACCGCCCCGCGCACCGCGCGCGGAGGTCGCCGAGGAACTCGATCGTGTTCGCGCGACACCGCCCAAACAGGTCGCCGCCGAGATCGCGCGCGCATACCCGGGCGGAGTCCCGCCGGCCGCCCAGCCATTCCTGGACGACCCGGCCGGCACCCTCGAGGAGGTGGTCGAGCAGATGCGCGCATTCTGGGACGCCGCGCTGGCGCCGTGGTGGACGCGGATCTCGGCCGTGCTCGAGTCCGAGATCGCCGCGCGCGCCCGAGCCCTCGTGGCGGTGGGCCCGCAGGCGGCCTTCACGGGCCTGCACCCGACCGTCCGATGGGAGGACGGCACCCTGCTGGTGCACCCGACCAGGAAGCCCTCCGCAGATGTGCAGCTCGCCGGTCGAGGCCTGCTGCTCGTGCCCGCCGTCTTCACCTGGCCGAGCGTGTGGCCACGGACTGACCCGCCCTGGGACCCGGCGTTGGTCTATCCGCCCGCCGGGATAGCCGAGCTCTGGGCACCCGAGCGATCGGGCGACGAAGCGCTCGAATCACTCCTCGGGCGCCGCCGCGCCCGCGTCCTCCTCGAGCTCGACCGACCGTCGTGCACCCTCGAGCTCGCCGGCCGCATGGAAGCCAGTCCCGGTGGCGTGAGCGACCACCTCACGGTCCTGCGCCAAGCCGGGCTCGTGACAAGGCGCCGAGAGGGCCGGCGAGTCATCTACGCCCGCACCGCAAAGGGCAGCGCCCTCTGCGGACCGTGACGCCAACCCTCAAGGGGTCTGACCCCTTGAGGGTTTAGGGCTTGCCGTTCTGGCGGTCGCGGGCCGCTATCTCCTCCATCCGCTCCAGGCGGTCGACGCCGAGGGCGGAGCGGGAGGAGGGTGCCACTCGGGCCAGGGAGTAGCGGCGGCGCACCGGGCCCGGCTGCGGGCGGTCGGCATCCGGAACGAGGGTGTAGCGGCGCGGCTCCATGCTGCCAAATATCGCCGCATGCAGCGCTTTCTCGTACCGCCCTGTGTCGAAAGATCAGGTCGGGTTTTTCGCCTGGGTGTCGAGGGCGCTGAGCACCGCTTCCAGCACTCGCGTGGCCCCGAAACGCACCACGTCGTCGGCCACGAGGCCGGTTTCGCGCTCCGCCGCGGCCACCGCGGCGCGCGCGGCGTCCTCGTCGAGATCGGACGTGTTCAGCGCGATCGCCGCCACCTTCGCGGGACGAACGGGCGCCGCCACTGACTCGTACGCCTGGATCAGCTCGTTCAGGGACGGGATCTCCAGGTCCGGGTAGTTGCGGTTGTGCGTGGCGTTCGGCTTGTTCACAAGCACGAGCAGGTCCGGCGCGGAGCCGTGCAGCAGCCCTAGCGTGACTCCCGAGTAGGCCGGGTGGAAGAGCGCGCCCTGCCCCTCCACGAAGAGCAGGTCCCCGCGCTCGGCGCCCTCGTGCACCAGCCGCTCGGCGGCGCCCGCGACGTAGTCGGAGATCACGTGGTCCACTGCGATGCCCCAGCCCGCGATCGCCACGCCGGTCTGCCCGGTGGGCACGTACACCGAGCGCAGGCCGCGCTCGCGCGCCGCCCGGTCGAGCTCGAGGGTCACGACCTTCTTCCCGATCACGGTGTCCGAGCCCACGCTGTGCACCACGCGCACCGACCCGGGGCGGCTGTACGGACCCTTCGGCACCGTGAGGTCCGCCGGCGCGGCGCGCAGGTCGCGCAGCTCCACGCCCTTCCGCTCGGCGGCCTCACGCAGCTCGGGGTCGTCGTTCAGCTGCGTATGGAGGCCGGCCTCGAGCGACAGCCCGGCCTCGATGGCGGCCAGCAGCGTGGGCCTCCAGGCGGGATCGAGCTTGCCGCCCGAAGGCGCCACACCGATCAGCAGGCTCTCGGCGCCGTACTCGATCGCCTCCTCGAGGGTCGCGACGATCGGCACTGGATGCAGGGCGAAGGGCTCGACCTCGTTCGCGGTCTGCCCCGCGCACGTCGAGTCGATCACCGCGACCACATCGCGGTTCCCGTAGCGGATCACTCCATGGGCGGTCTTGCCGGTGTGCCTGGCGAACAGCCCCTCGGCGAAGATGGCGAGCTTCTCGCTCATGCGGGCGCGACCCCGAGACCCGGCTCCAATCCGGGCAGCACGTGCCCGCGCTCGAGGCGCAGCCCCTTGAAGGGCTGGTCGGCGAGCAGCAGGTGGCCGTCCAGGTCCGCCCAGTCCACGAGCGAGGCGATCGCGACGGCCGGCGCCATGCCGAGCTGCGACTCGACCATGCAGCCGAGCATCACCCGAAGCCCCAGTGCGCGGGCGGCGTGAATCATCCGCACAGCCTCGCGTACACCACCGGACTTGGCGAGCTTCACGTTGATCCCGTCGGCATAGGCGGCGACGGGCGCCACGTCCCGCAGATCCTGGCAGCCCTCGTCCACGACCACGGGCAGGCGCGGGTGGAGCTCGCGCAGGGCGCGGAAGGAGTCGAGGTCGGCGGCCGGGAACGGCTGCTCCACGAACTCCACGCCGAGCCGGATCAGCTCGGGCATCAGCTCGCGAGCGGATTCGAGCGTCCAGCCCTCGTTGGCGTCCACGCGCAGCGGGGCGTCCGACTCGTCGCGGACCGCCTCGAGGCGCGCGAGGTCCTCCGCGCCACCGACCTTGATCTTCAACGCGCGGAACTCCCTTGCCCGCTGGGCGCGGTCGCGCGTGCCGTCGATCGAGTCGATCCCAATCGTGTACGAGGTGGGCGGGGAGTCGGGCGACAGGCCGAGGAGACGCCAGAGCGGGACGCCGAGCCGCTTGCCGATCCAGTCGTGGAGCGAGGCGTCGAGCGCGGCCTTGCCGGCCGACTGGCCGGTCACGTCCTCGAGCCGTCCCTCGATGGCCTCGAGCGCGAACGGATCCTCGCCCACTAGCGGCGGGGCGGCGGTGGTGAGGAAGTCGGTCGTGGACTCGACGGTGTCACCGCGGTAGTACACCGGCGCGGCCTCGCCGCGGCCCACGATCCCGTCGTGCTCGAGCTCGAGCTGGACGACGGTCTGGGTCGTGCGCGAGCCCCGCGCGATGCCGAACGGCTCGGCCAGGCTCAGCGATGCGGTTGCGGTCCGGAGCTCCACGAGCCGGACAGCATGACGCCTAGGCCGCCCGCTCCTCCTGGTGCGTGCGTCGAAGCGCCTCCAGGCAGCCGATCGGCCGCACGTCGAACGCTGCCGCCGGCCCCGGATCGGTGACGATCGTCTCGCTGGCGAGGCTCTCCACGAGCGGGCGCGCCACCCCGGCGTCCACCGGCGTGACGAGGCCGATCCAGAGCGATGACAGGCGTGGCGTGAGGAGGGGAACCGGGATCTGCGGCCGGCGCCGCTTCCCAAGGACGTCCGCCATCAGCTCAAGCAGCTCGGAGTAGGTGAGGACGTCGGGGCCGCCGATCTGTACCTCGCCCGCCGCCACGTCCGGCCGCTCGGCGGCCTGGACGAGATACTCGAGCACGTCATCGATCGCGATCGGCTGTGTGCGGTTTCGCAGCCACGCGGGCGCGATCATCGCCGGCAACCGCTCGACCAGGTAGCGCACGGTGAGGTAGGACTCGCTGCCGGCGCCGATCACCATCGCGGCGCGGAAGTACACGAGCGGCGGGCCCTCGCGCTCGAGCGTGGCCGCCGTGGCAGCGCGGCTGCGCAGGTGCTCCGAGCGCTCGTCGCCGAGCCCGCCCAGGTAGACCACCCGCTCCACGCCCTCATCCTGCGCCATGCGGGCGAAGTTCGAGGCGGCGCGGCGCTCGCGCTCGGCGAAGCCCTCCCGGTCGGTACCTCGGCCCATGGAGTGGACGAGGTAGTACGCGGTCGTCACGCCGTCGCCCGCGCCGCGCAGGCTGTCCGCATCGAGCACGTCGCCCTCGTGCAGCTCGTGGCCACCGGCCGCGAGGTCGGCGGCGCGCCCGCGATCCCGCACCAGGCAGCGCACATCCGCGCCGCGCTCGGCGAGCGCGGCGGCGAGCCGGCCACCGATGAAGCCGGTGGCCCCCGTGACGAGTGCACGCATCAGACGGCTGTTACCAGGCCCTGCCGGTGCGCAACCGCCGCGGCCTCGGTCCGCGAGCGCACGTTCAGCTTCGCGAGGATCCGAGACACGTGGACGCTCGCGGTCTTCTCGGCCATGTGCAGCCGCTCGCCGATCTCGCGGTTCGTGGCGCCGGCCGCCACGAGAGCGAGCACGTCGCGCTCGCGGACGGTGAGGCCGAAGGGGTCGTCCGCCTCCGGGCGCGCGGCGGCCGCCGCTGCCTCCGCGCCCTCGCCGAGCTGGAGCCGCGCCCTGGCTGCCAGCGACTCCACCTCCTCCGCGAGCCAGACGCTGCCGAGCCGGCGTGCGGCGGCCAGCGCAGCCGACGCCGCGCGCGACGCGCCCTCGCGGTCGCGGCCCGCCATTAGCGCCTCGGCCTCGCACCAGCGCGCGTACGCGGCGATGTAGGGGCGGTGCAGCTCGTCCCAGCGCTCGGCGGCGGCCGCCCAGAGGCCGGCGCCATCGCCACCCGTCGCCCGTGCGTACTCGCCCTCGGAGGTGGCGAGCTGCGCGGCCTCCACCACGAGCCCGGCCTCGGCCGCCAGCCGGGAGCGCTCGAGCAGGGCGTCGGCACGCGTCCTTACGGCCGCCTCGGCCTCGGCGTCGCGACGGTCCCGCGCCGCCTCGCCGGCGTCGCCCTCCACGCGCAGGCCCATCACCGCGAGCGCCGCCACCCGCACCACGTCCTCGGAGCAGAACTCGATCCGGTCGAGCGCGTCGTCGATCACGGTGCGCGCGGCGTCGATGTCGCCGCGGCGGCGCGACAGCTCCGCGCTCAGAATGCCGTGCATTCCCACGAACTGGGGCTCCGTCAGGTCGGCCGTTGCGTTCGCCAGCGCCGCGACCGCCTCCGCGGCGACGTCGAGGTCGCCGCGCCCGAGCGCGAGCTGCGCCCGGCATGTCTGCCATAACAGGCGCGTCCCGCCGGTGTGCCGCCGGCTCGCTGGTGGGATCGCCTCCTCCGCGCCCGTCCCAGTCGCCGAGGTGAAACCTGAACTCCGAGACCGAGAGCTTCAGCCAGTCGGTCGTCCGCCAGTCCTGCGTGAACGCCGTCTCGAGCCCCTGGAGCGCCGCCTCGAGGGCCTCGTCGGTGCGGCCGGCGAGGTTGAGCACGTCCGAGATGTTGATCCAGGCGCCGCCCTCCTCCATCTCGAGCCCTTCCTCGCGAGCGATCTCGAGCGACTCGCGCAGGTACGCCACACCCGGGTCCACCTCGCCGCTCTCACCGAGCGCCGTGCCGAGCGCATTGAGCGCGATGGCCTCGGCCTCGCGGTACCCGACCGCGCGCGCAACGCTGAGCGCCTCACGCGCGGACTCCGCCGCCTCGGCGAAGCGCGACTGGACCATCCGGCGTCTGGAGAACTGGGCCAGGAGCTTCGCGCGCGCCGCGCTCGGCTCGTCCGGCAGGAGCGCGAGCCCGTCGCGCAGCGCGACGAGCGAGTCGTCCTGCCGGTGCTGGCTCCAGAGCGACTGGCTGAGCCGCTCCTGGATCAGCGCGGCGCGGCCCGGATCGGCCTCGGCGTCCACCAGCTCGAGCGCGCGCCGCAGCAGGGCCTCCTGGCGCGCCGGGTCGCCGGCCTGGTCCGCGGCCAGGGCGGCGTGTCGCAAGAGCTCGAACTCGTCGATCCCGGCAAGCTGCTCCGGCTCGGGAACCCGCTCCCAGAGCGAGAGCGCACGCTCGAACAGCGACTGGGCTTCGGCGAAGGCGTTCACGCGCTCGGCGGCGAGCCCCGCCCGCGCCGCGGCCGCGAGCGCGCGCGGCTGATTGCCGGCCGCGGCCCAGTGGTGCGCCACCTGGGCGGTGATGTGTGCGCCGCGCTCGCCGCCCTCGATCCGCTTTTCCAGCTCGCCGGCGAGGGCGGCATGCATCTCGGTCCGCTCGCCCGGCAGGAGGTCCTCGTAGACCACCTCGCGCAGCAGAGCGTGGCGGAAGCCGTAGCTCTCGTCGCGAACGGTCACCACGATGTGGCTCGCCACCGCATCGCGCAGCGCATCGCGCAGATCCGTGGGGTCGAGGCCCGCCACGGCCGCCACGAGCAGATGGTCGGCGGCGGGCTGGCAGGCGAGCCAGCGGATCAGCTCCTGCGCGCGCGGGGACAGCCGCTCCACGCGCAGCATCAGCGCGTCGCGCAGGGTCGGCGGCAGCGCGCCGCGCCCGTCGAGTCCGGCGGCCAGGATCTCCTCGGCGTAGAGGGCGTTTCCCTCGCTGCGCGAGTAGACCCGCTGCACGAGGTCGGCGTCGGGGCGGTCACCGACGATGCTCTCGAGCTGCTCGCCGAGCTCCTCGGGCGAGAAGCGCGGCAGCTCGATCAGTCGCATGTATGGATCGCTGGAGAGCTCGGCGAGCAGCGGCCTGAGCGGGTGGCGGCGGTGGAGCTCATCCGAGCGATAGGTGCCCACCACCAGCAGGCGCTCGGTGCAGACCGAGCGGGCGAGGAAGCCGATGAACGAGCGGGTGGAGCTGTCCGCCCAATGGAGGTCCTCGATCACGAGCAGTGCCGGCCCGTCCTGCCCGAGTCCGTCGAGCAGGGTGAGCAGTGCCTCGAAGACCCGCGACTGGGTGGCCTCACCCGCGCTGCGATCCTCCCCGAGTCCGGGGAGGATCGCGTCAAGAGCGGCGCGGAGCGAGGGCGCGAGCGCGTCCAGGGCCGGGTCGCCGTCGCGAACGAGCGGGCGCAGCGCTGTGAGCAGCGGCGCGTAGGGGAGCTCGTCCTCGCCCAGCTCCACGCAGTCACCGGATAGCACGCGCGCCCCAGCCTCGCGCGCGTGCCGGATCAGTTCGTCGGCAAGCCGAGACTTGCCTACGCCTGACTCACCGCCAACTAGCGCGAGGGAGGGACGGCCCTCCGCGGCTTCGCGCAGGGCGGCCTCCAGCTCGGCGAGCTGCTCGGAACGCCCTACGAAGCGGACGCTGGTCATGCGCGTGGCCATCGTCTGCCAATCCTGCCAGCCGGGACGAACGGCGTCCGAAGTCGGCGAAGACGGCGTCGATGTAGAAGGCGTGAAGGCGGGGGTCCATTGGTGCTCCTCTCGGATCGATTGCACCTATGGAGTGTCGACCTGAGGCGAGCCCCGCACATCGGGCATATGCAGCGACTTCGCCTATCCGACCCCTTACCTGGCTACGTGGAAGCCTTACCCCTGTGAGGGCCGGTCTCTGCGACAGCTGCGTGCATCAGAAGCTGATCCGTACGGGGCGCGGCAGCGTGTTCTCGATGTGCCTGCGCTCGAAGACGGACGAGCGCTTCCCGAAGTACCCGCGCATCCCGGTCGAGCGCTGCCCGGGCTACGAGCGGAGCGGGAAATAGCCGGCGGGCATCAAGCCCGCAACGCGTGCACATCGAAAAAGAAATTCGTTGGCCAACCAATTGGTCAGCCAATGAATTGCTTTGCCCGGTGTGACGTGTGTCCCGGGCGGGTCAGCGAGTCCGGCGGGTCAGCGAGTCCCGCTGACGATGGTCTTGCCGTCGTCAGCCACTCGGACGTCGGGCGCCTCGTTCGAGATCGTGCCCGAGAAACTGCCGCGGGGCGCCGGGCCGCCGCCGACCGCCACTGCCTTGGCCTTGCCGTTCAGGCCGGCCGCCACTCGCCAGCGCACGTTGAAATTGCCCGCCTGCACCGCCGTGACCGACCACCTGAACGTTTTCTGCTGGTTCGGCCTCAGCGGACCGCAGGCCCAGGTGTTCACGTAGGCCGTGTCGCAGCCGCGCGGGGCGGCGTCCTTGGCCTCCGGGAAGCCGGCGATCTCCACCTGGACGCCGTTCAGCGCGAAGACAGGCCGGTTCGGATCTGCGAGGTCCGGGTCCTTTACGCGGCGATCCAACCCGTTCACCGTCATCGCGATGTTCGGGATCGTGTCGTCGCCGGCGTTACGGACGGTCACGACGAGATCCGAGCTCTTGGCGAGCTTCTGGTTCTCAGGGAACTTCGCGTCGACGACTTCCACCGCGAAGTTGCCCTCCGGCTCGTTCTCGTCCTGGCGCTCCCCGCCACCGCATCCTGCGACCGCGAGAAGGCATAGCGCTGCGACGCTCCAGCCCCTCAAAGCTGGGCGAACATACCACCACGAAGCGCGTCAGCGCGCCGGTTGTGTGTGCATCCGCGCCACGTACGGTTCCCTCTGGCGGACCCGATGCGCATGCCATAGGCTTCTCGCGCGTACGTGTTTTCGGGGGAGCATGCGTGGGTCCCCCTGGGGAGGAGTTCTGTAGTGGTCAGAGCTGCATCGGATCGGGTCTTCCTGCCGGTCAAGAACCTGCTTGAGCAGGTTGGGGACATGATGATCCTCACCGGCAAGACGCTGGTCTCTGCGCTGCGGCCGCCCTACCCCTACGGCACCGAGTTCGTGCAGCAGTTCCTGTTCATGCTGCGGCTCTGCTGGCTGCCGCTCACGATCTCGACGATCGCCTTCGGCTACGGCGCGCCGGGGCTTCAGGCGGGCAACTTCCTGGTCCTTTTCGGCGCCATCGACCGGCTCGGTGGCTTCTTCGTGCTCGCCTCGATCCGCGAGTTCGCGCCCTTCGTGACGGCGATCATCCTCGCCGGAGTGGGCGGCACCGCGATCACGGCCGACCTCGGCGCCCGCAAGATCCGCGAGGAGCTCGATGCGCTCCAGGTGCTCGGCGTCGACCCGATCAAGAACCTCGTGGTGCCGCGGTTCCTGGCGCTGATGGTCGTGACCGGGCTCTTCAACATCTACGCGCTGATCTTCGGCATCTTCGGCGGCGTCCTGGCCACGCTCACCTTCGACGCTCCGTTAGGACCCTTCTTCGCCACCCTGCTGAACAACGCGAGTACCACCGACCTCTGGGGGTCGGTCGTAAAGACCACTTTGTTCGGCGCGATCATCGCGATCGTCTCCTGTTACAAGGGGATGACTGCGTCCGGAGGCGCCGAAGGTGTGGGTAGAGCCGTGAACCAGGGCGTGGTGATCGAGTTCCTCGGGATCTTTGCGTTCAACTACGTCTTCACACAAACGCTGCTCGCCACGCACCCCGAGATCTCGGTGATCAAGTAATGGGTTTGGGTTCGAGCTGGCTCAGCGTCCCACGCGACTGGATCGCGTCCTTCGGCGACATCGCCAAGTTCTGCGCGCGCGTGGTGGGCGCTGTGTACAGCGGGCGCGTGTTCCACTTCTTCGGCGAGGCGCTGCGCCAGGCCGGCATCCTGATCCTCGGCTCGGCGCTCGTGATCTGGGGCCTCGCGTTCATCCTTGGCCTCCAGTGCGGGATCGAGGGCGCGTACTTCAACCGCTCTGTGGGAGCCCCCGCGTACGCGGGCGTCTTCTCCGCCTGGTGCGACCTGCGCGAGATCATGCCCTACGCGTTCGGCTACATGATGTCCGCGAAGGTGGGCACCGGTCTCGTGGCTGAGATCGGCGCGATGCGCATCTCCGACGAGATCGACGCGCTCGAGGTGATGGGCATCAACTCGCTCGTCTTCCTGTGCGCCACGCGCCTGCTCGCCGCCTGGATGGTGCTGCCGTTCATGTACATCGCGGCCGTGGGCGCCGGCTTCTTCGCGAGCTACCTGGCTGTGGTGCAGCAGATCGGGGAGGTGTCGTCGGGCGGCTTCTTCCTGATCTTCTGGATGTTCCAGAACCCACCCGACCTTTTTTACAGCCTTATTAAGGGCATGACGATGGCCACAATCATTGTCCTCGTGGGCTGTTACTACGGCTATAACGCGGGAGGTGGGCCGGTGGGAGTCGGCACCGCCACGGCGAAATCGATGGTATTGAACACGGTGATGGTCCATCTGGTGGGAATGGTGGGGACGCAGATCTTCTGGGGCTCGAATCCGAGAGCCCCCATAGGCGGGTGAGGGAGACGTGAGCGAGGAGCGCAACGAAGAGCAGGAGTCCCAGGAGCGGCAGGAGGCCGCGGCGTCCGAGGAGGACACGCGTCCGCTGGACGCTCAGGACTGGGAGGAGAACCGCGGCGCCGAGGAGCAGGAGGCGCGGCCGCAGGAGCAGGTGGAGAAGGCCAAGAGCACGGGCGAGATGACCCACGAGCGGGGCTCGCAGGCCGAGGCCGACGAGTACCAGTGGCACGAGGGCCGCACGCGCGAGCACGGCTCGGACGACGCCGTCGAATTCATCGACGTTGTCAAGGCGTTCGGCCGCAACCGGGTGCTGAACGGGCTCAACCTCGGTCTGCCGGACAACCAGATCTCGATGATCCTCGGCCCCTCGGGCACGGGCAAGTCCGTCTGCATCAAGCACATGGTCGGTCTGCTCTACCCCGACGAGGGCGACGTGATCGTGCACGGCGAGTCCGTGCCGGACATGGCCGACGAGGACCTGTTCGAGATGCGCAAGAAGTTCGGCGTCCTGTTCCAGGACGGCGCGCTCTTCGGCTCGATGAACGTCTTCGACAACACGGCGTTCCCGCTTCGCCAGCACACGGACAAGGGCGAGGACGAGATCCGCGAGATCGTGGACCGGCGCCTCGGCGAGGTGGGCCTTTCGGCCGCGGCGGACAAGATGCCGAACGAGCTTTCCGGCGGGATGCGCAAGCGCGCCGGCTTCGCGCGCGCGCTCGTGCTCGACCCCGACATCGTGCTCTTCGACGAGCCGGACTCCGGGCTCGACCCAGTGCGCACGGCGCTGCTGTGCGAACTCATCATGGAGGTGCATGAGGAGAACGGCGGCGCGTATTGCGTGATCACGCACGACATCATGTCGGCGCGCCGCGTGGCCGATTACATCGCGATCCTCTGGAAGGGCAGGATCGTCGAATCAGGCCCGGCAAGTGAGCTCTTTAACTCAGATAACCAATTTGTACGTCAGTTTCTGTCTGGAGAGGCGCAGGGGCCGCTCGGGATGGAGTAGGTCAGCAGGTGAGCGCGTGGGCAGCGCGCTTCGGGAGGCGTCGGTCGGTTGACCGCGCTTGGACACAAGTAACAGAGAGGGAAGGACTCGTGAGCCGCTCCAGAGTGAGCGTGGCTCAACCGTGGCGCGAATTCTCGCGCTTGCGGCGCTAGTCGCTGCCGTCGCGCTGGCGGCCCTCGCGATGTTCGGGGGCCCGGAGCCGTACAAGGTCAAGGTGGTCTTCCAGAACGCCGGCCAGCTCGTGCCGGGCAACGAGGTGCGCGTGGGCGGCCAGCCCATCGGCACGATCTCGGACATCGAGTTGGACCAGTCGGCCAACGCGATCGTGACCATGGAGGTCGGCGACGAGGTGGCCCCGCTGCACGAGGGCACGAGCGCGACGATCCGCGCCACCTCGCTGTCGGGCATCACGAGCCGCTACATCTCGCTCAAGCCCGGGCCCAACAACTCCCGCGAGCTCGACGACGGCGACAGCATCGGGGCCGACGAGACGAGTGCGCCGGTGGACCTCGATGTGCTCTTCAACACGCTCGACGCAAAGACACGCGCGGGACTGCGCGACTTCATCCGCGGGTCCGGAACGCAGTACGAGGCCCGCGGGGCGGAGGCCGGGGAGAGCATCCAGTACTTCGCGCCGTTCCTCGGCAGCACGTCGCGGCTGACCAGGGAGCTGGCGCTCGACCAGCAGGTCCTGGAGCGGTTCGTGCAGGACGGCGCCGACACGGTGTCGGCGATCGCATCCCGCCGTGGCGACCTCACGGACCTCGTGAGCAACACGAACTCGGCGATGCGCGCGATCGGCGACGAGAACGTGGCGCTCCAGCGCTCGCTCGAGCTGCTCCCGGGCACGCTGCGCAAGGCCAACACCACCTTCGTGAACCTGCGCAACACGCTCGACGACCTCGACAAGCTGGTGGAGGAGTCGAAGCCGAACACGAAGGAGCTGGCGCCGTTCTTCAAGGCGCTGCGCCCCCTCGTGCACGACGCTCGCCCCACGGTCGCGGATCTGCGCGACCTGATCCGCTCGCCCGGCCCGAACAACGACCTGATCGAGCTGACGGCGAAGCAGCCGCGGCTCGCGGAGCTCACCGCGAGCGTGTTCCCGCGCGCGATCCGGACGCTCGACCGCTCCGACCCGGTGATCTCGTACGCCCGCCCCTACATCCCCGACCTGTCGGGGTGGCTCACCGAGTTCGGCCAGGTGGCGGCGTACTACGACGCCAACGGGCACTACGCGCGCGTCCAGCCGGTGTTCGGTCCCACCGCGCTCGACCGCGACCAGTACAGGCTCACCGGCGTCTCCCCGGCTGACCGCCTGAACTCCTACGGACGAGATAGCCGGCCGGACTGCCCAGGCGGCTCCACGCAGCCCACGCCGGACGGCTCGGCGCCCTGGGCCGTGAACGGCTGTGAGCCCACCGCGACCCCCAACTCCGAGGACCCACCCGGGCCATGAGGCGGTTCATCTACCTCTGCCTGATCGTGGCGCTCCTGCCCTGGATCGTGATCGGGATCGTGCGCGAGAGCACGGACGACGACACGAAGGACCACTACTTCGTGCGGGCGGTCTTCGACAACGCCTCCACGCTGGTGCCTGGCGAGGACGTGAAGGTGGCCGGCGTGCCGGTCGGCGTGATCTCAGACCTCGACATCACGCCCGACAAGAAGGCCGCGGTCACGCTTCGCATCGACGACGAGGCCTTCATTCCCTGGAAGACCGACGCCAAGTGCAAGATCGGCTCGCAGGGCCTGATCGGCGAGAAGTTCGTGGACTGCCAGCCGGGATCGAGCTCGGCGGAGAAGCTGGCTCGCATCGACGAGGGCGACGGCAAGGGTGAGCGGCTGTTGCCGGTCGAGCGCACCAGCTCGCCGGTGGACCTCGACCTCATCAACGACATCATGCGGCTGCCCTACCGGGAGCGCTTCGCGATCCTGCTGAGCGAGTTCGGCGCTGGCCTGGCGGGCCGCGGCGAGGAGCTGAACGAGGTCATCCACCGCGCCAACCCGGCGCTTCGAGAGACCGACCAGGTCCTGAAGATCCTCGCCGACCAGAACCATGTGCTGTCCCGCCTGGCGCGCGACTCCGACCGGGTCCTGGAGCCGCTCGCCCGCGAGCGCGAGTCCTTCGCCGACTTCGTGGTCCAGGCCAATGCGACCGGCGAGGCCTCAGCAGAGCGCCGCGGCGACCTCGCGCGGAGCATCGAGCTGCTGCCGGGCTTCCTGCGTGAGCTGCGCCCGTTGATGGCGGACCTCGAGGACTTCACGGACCAGGGCACGCCGCTGCTCACCGACCTGAACGCCGCCGCCCCTGCGCTCGGCCGCCTGATCGAGGCCCAGGGCACGCTCGCCGACGCGTCGCGGGAGAGCTTCCCGAGCCTCGGCGACGCGCTCGAGCGCGGCCGCCCCGCCCTGATCGAGGCGCGCCCCTTGATCCAGGACCTCGGCAAGCTCGGGCAAGAGGCGGCACCGGTGGCGGTGAATCTCGACGACCTCACCAAGAGCCTCAACAAGACGGGCGCGATCGAGCGGCTGAACGACCTCATCTACTACGTAACGCTCGTGAGCAACGGCTTCGACGGCCTCGGCCACTACCTGCGCGCCGGCCTCGTGACCAACGTCTGCTCGACGTACGCGCTCGAGCCGAGCCCGGCCTGCCGCTCCACCTTCTACGACCCGGCCGAGACGTCGTCGGCGAGCACCCGGCTCGAGGCCGCGAACGCGGACCCCAGCACGCAGACGGGCAAGGGCAACGTGCCGCCCACCGGCACCCTGCTCCAGGACCTGCTCGGACAGAGCGACCCGAGCGTGGATAAGCAGCGCGAGCAGAACCTCGAGGCGCTGCGCAAGCGCTCCGAGCGCGGAAGCTCGCCGGCGCTGGACGGCTCCGAGCCGGCACTCGACTACCTGCTGGGGGGTGAGTCGCCGTGAGCCGGCGCGGCCAGGCGGCTCTCACCGCCAGCCCGGTGCTCGTGGGCGCCGTGACGGTGCTCGTGACGATCGTGGCCGTCTTCCTCTCCTACAACGCGAACTCCGGGCTTCCGTTCGTGCCGACCTACGACCTCAAGGCGAACCTGCCGAATGCCGCACAGCTCGTGAAGGGCTTCGAGGTGCGCATCGGCGGCGCGCGCGTGGGCTTCATCTCGAAGATCGAGCCGAAGAAGCGCGCGGACGGGACGGCGTACGCGCAGGTCACGATGAAGCTCGACAAGGAGATCGAGCCCGTGCCGGCGGACTCGACCCTGCTGGTGCGCCCGCGCTCCTCGCTCGGCCTCAAGTACATCGAGCTGACACCGGGTGAGGGGCGCGCAGGCCTCCCGGCCGGGTCCACGCTGCCCGTACGCCAGGCGCGCCCGGCCGTTGTGGAGCTCGACGAGCTGTTCGACATGTTCGACGACAAGACCCGGGTGGGCTCGCGCAACTCGCTGGACGGCTTCGGCGGCGGCTTCGCGGGGCGCGGCCCGGATCTCAACACGGCGATCGAGGCGTTCGTGCCGCTCGTGGCCGACCTCGAGCCCGTGGCCCGCAACCTCTCTGACCCGGACACGCGGCTCAACCGCTTCTTCGCCTCGCTTGCGCGGGCGTCCGAGGAGGTGGCGCCGGTGGCCGAGGAACAGGCGTCGCTGTTCGTGAACCTCGACACGTCATTCACGGCCTTCGCGTCGATCGCCCGGCCGTTCCTCCAGGAGACGATCAGCGAGAGCCCGGCGAGCGAGCAGGTCGCGATCGACCAGTTCCCGCTTCAGCGCCCCTTCATCCGCAACAACACGGCCTTCTTCCGCGAGCTGCGGCCCGGCGTGGCGGTGCTGCCGCACGGCGCCCCGATCCTCGCCGACGCGTTCGAGGCCGGCACCAAGGTGCTGCCCAAGACCATCCAGATGAACGAGGACCTGGCCGACGTGTTCGAGTCACTCGCGGACTTCTCGGATGACCCGACCGTACGCCAGGGCGTTAACCAGCTCACCCGCCTCGCCAGCTCGCTGCGGCCCACGCTTCGCTTCCTCACCCCGGTACAGACCACCTGCAACTACGCGACGGTGTTCCTGCGGAACGTGGCGAGCCTGCTCTCCGAGGGCGACGCGAACGGCAACTACCAGCGCTTCCTCGTGGTCTCGGCTCCCACCGACCCGCTCACGTTCGAGCTCGGGCCGAACAACGAGGGTGGGCCCTCGGCGGCCCCCGCGGACGGCCCCGGCCGCCACAACCACCTACACGTGAACCCGTACCCGAACGCGGCGTCGCCGGGCCAGACGCGCGAGTGCGAGGGCGGCAACGAGCGCTACGCGGTCGGCCAGACCGTCATCGGCAACACGCCCGGCAACCAGGGCCTCAAGACGGACGGGAACCCATGAGGCGCGGGCCCGGCAGCCGCTTCACCCCATTCCAGGCCGGCCTGATCGCGCTGATCGTGATCGTGATCGGCACCTACTTGGGCGCCTCCAAGGACATCCCGTTCACGAAGCCCTACCAGCTCAAGGCGGTCTTCGAGAACGCGCCGCCGATCCACAAGGGCCAGGCGGTACGGATCGCCGGCGTGGACGTGGGCAAGGTCTCCGCCGTGGAGCCGATGGGCGGCGACTCGCCGGCGGTCGTCGTGACGATGAAGCTCGAGGACGAGGCGCTGCCGATCCACAAGGACGCCCAGATCAAGGTCCGGGAGCGGCTGTTCTTCGAGGGCAACCTCTTCTTCGACATCCGGCCGGGCACGCCCAGGGCGGGCACGCTGGACGACGGCGGCACGATCCCGGTGTCGCAGACCTCGGCGCCTGTGCAGCTCGACCAGGTGCTCGGCACGCTCACGACCAGCACCCGCGAGGACCTCCAGAAGCTGCTGATCGGCTACGGCGACGCGCTGAACGGCGAGCCGCAGCCCGGCGAGGACGACGACCAGGACCCGGACACGAAGGGTGAGACGGCCGGCAAGGCGCTGAACGACTCGCTCGAGTACTCGGCGGACGCGCTGCGAGGCGGCGCCGTGCTGAACGACGCGACGCAGGGCACGGAGCTCCACGACCTCTCGAAGCTGGTGGGCAGCCAGCAGAAGATCTTCGCGGCGCTGTCCTCGCGCGAGGGCTCGCTGAAGGACCTGATCACGAACTTCAACACGACCATGGGCGCGCTCGCCTCCGAGGAGTCGAACCTACGCGCCACGATCCACGAGCTGCCCCAGGTGCTCGAGGCGGCCGGGCCAGCGCTCGACAACCTGAACGCCGCCTTCCCGTCCACACGCGCATGGGCGCTCGAGATGATCCCGGGCGTCCGCGAGACGCCTGCCACGATCGAGGCGGGCTTCCCGTGGATCCGCCAGACCAGAGCGCTGCTCTCGCCCGCGGAGCTTCAGGGCCTCGTCGACGACCTCCAGCCCGCGGTGGCCGACTTCGCCGAGTTCACGGATGGCCAGGTGGACTTCCTGCCGGTGCTCGACGACCTCGACCGCTGCATGCTCGAGGTGGTCCTCCCGACGCAGGAGCAGCGCATCGACGACGGGGCGTTCTCCACCGGCCTGCGCAGCTACGAGGAGTTCTTCCAGGGCATGGTCTCGCTCGCCGGCGAGTCCCAGAGCTTCGACGGGAACGGGCACTACGTGCGTATCGGGGCGGGCGGTTCGTTCCCGGTCCAGACGCCTGCATTGCCGGCTCCCACCGGGCCGCTGCACGCGAGCGCGAGCCAGCAGCCGCTCGGCACCCGCCCGGCGAAGACACCCAAGCCGCCCTACAAGCCGAACGTGAAGTGCCACACCCAGCCGGTGCCCGACCTGGGTGACGCTCCGATCGGGGGCGGCCCATGATGCGCCAGATCAAGAAGCAGGCGCCGGTCTTCGTCGCGATCCTGTTCCTGTTCGTGATCGCCCTCGGAATCGGCGGGTACATCCTGTCGAACCAGCGCTTCTACCTGCCTGGCTGGGTGCCTGTGCTCGGCAGCGAGTTCTACACGGTCGAGGCCGTGCTTCAAACCGGCCAGGCGATCGTCCCGGGCCAGGGCCAGACGGTGAACGTCGCTGGGGTCAAGATCGGCGAGGTCGGCTCGGTGCGCCTCGAGGACGGCAAGGCCGTTGTCGAGCTGAAGATCAAGGACGAGTTCAAGCCGATCTACCGCGACGCCACGGTGCTGCTGCGCCCGAAGACGGGCCTCAAGGACATGTACATGGCGCTCGACCCCGGCAACAGGCGCGCGGGCGCACTGCCCGAGGGCGGGCGCGTGGTCGTGGCGAACACGCTTCCGGACGTGAATAGCGACGAGTTCCTCGCGCAGCTCGACTCCGACACGCGCGCGTACCTCCAGATCCTGCTGAACGCGGGCGGCACGGCCTTCGACGACCAGGTCACGGGCGCCGACCAGCGCTACCAGCAGACCGCCGCTCAGGACCTGCGGGAGGTCTTCAAGCGCTTCGAGCCCACGGCCCGCGACGGCAAGAAGATCACGGCGGGGCTCGTGAAGCGCCGCAGGAACATCCGGCACGTGATCCACAACTTCCAGACTTTCTCGACGGCGCTCGCTCACCGCGACAAGCAGCTCGCGGCACTGGTGGACTCCGCGAACGCGAACTTCGAGACGTTCGCGTCCGAGGAGGCCTCGCTGCGCGAGGCCCTCCGGCTGTTCCCGGGCGCGCTCGACCAGACCGAGCAGACGCTGACCAAGACGAGCGCGCTCGCGGCCGAGCTGGGCCCGGCGCTCGAGCGGCTGCGCCCGTTCGCACGCAACCTCGCCCCGGCGCTGCGCAAGACGCAGCCGTTCTTCAACGAGACCACCCCGATCATCCGCGACCAGATCCGGCCCTTCGCGCGGGACGTCCAGCCCACCGTTCGCGACCTGCGCTCCGCCACGAAGGACCTCGCGGTCGTGACCCCGCGGCTGGCCCGCAGCTTCGGAGTGCTGAACCGCTTCTTCAACGAGCTCGCATATGACCCGCCGGGCGCCGCGAAGCCCTACCTGTTCTGGGCATCGTGGGGCGCGCACGCCGGCGCGACGATGTTCGATCTCCAGGACGCCAACGGGCCGATCCGGCGCGGGCTCGTGCTCGTGTCGTGCGGCGGCTACGACGTCCTCGAGCAGGTGATCGCCGGTAACCCGCAGCTCGGCCTGCTCACGGAGCTCCTCAACCTCCCGCCTGAGCGGGAGGCCTGTCCCACCCATCCACCCGACGAGGCCGTGCCGTGATCAAGCAGGCGCCCAGCTTCGGTCGTATCTTCGCGATGGTCGCGTTCGGCCTCTCGTGCTTCGGCATCCTCGTCTTCCTGTGGCTGAACTTCGGCGGCTCGGTGCCGCTCCAGCCGGAGGGCTACCGGGTCACGGTCGGCTTCCCCGAGGCCACGCAGCTGGCACAGGAGGCGGACGTGCGCATCTCCGGGGTGCGCGTGGGCCGCGTGAAGAAGAAGGCCGCGAATCCCGAGACCGGCCTCACCGACACCGAGCTCGAGATCGACGCGCGCTACGCGCCGATCCCGAAGGACACGCGCGCCATCCTGCGCCAGAAGACGCTGCTGGGGGAGACCTACGTGGAGCTTTCGCCGGGGACCGCTGGGGCGGGGAACGTGGCGGACGGCGGAAAACTCGGCGCCGGGCAGGTGGCCGAGACGGTGCAGCTCGACGAGATTCTGCGCGGGTTCGACCCCGAGACCCGGGCGCGCTTCTCCACATGGTTCGACCAGGCGGGCGTGGCGGCGCAGGGCAACGCGGAGCACCTGAACGACGCGCTCGCGCTGCTCACCCCGTTCGCGGAGGACACGGACGAGGTGCTGAAGGTGCTGCGCGGGCAGAGCGATGCGACGCAGCGCTTCGTGCGCGACACCGGCTACGTGTTCGACGCGCTCAGCGAGCGCAAGGGCCAGCTGCGCGACCTGATCAGGAACTCCAACCGCACCTGGGAGGCGATCGCCAGCCGCGACGCCCAGCTGGCGGACACCTTCCGCGTGTTCCCGACCTTCCTGCGCGAGAGTCGCGCGACCACCGAGCGCCTCACGAGGTTCGCCGACGACACCGATCCGCTCATCACGCAGCTGCGGCCCGCGGCGCGCGAGCTGTCGCCCACGCTGATCGACCTGGATGCGCTGGCACCGGACCTGAAGGGCCTGTTCCAGGACCTCGATCCGCTCGTGAAGGTGTCGAAGCGCGGCCTGCCCGCAACCGAGCAGGTGCTCGACAACACGCGCCCGATCCTGCGCCGCCTCGACCCGTGGCTGCGCAACTTCACGCCAATCGTGGACTACCTGGGCCTATACAAGCGCGAGATCTCGGCCTTCCTCGTGAACGACGCGGCGGCCACCCAGGGCACGGAGCGAGGCTTCAACGACGGCACCAACTTCCTCCACTACCTGCGCACAGCCAACCCGGTGAACCCGGACATGATGACCGGCTGGCCGTTCCGGCTCGGCACGAACCGCTCGAACCCGTACACCGAGCCGGGCGGCTACGACAAGCTGAAGACCGAGGGCCACCTCGAGGTGCTCGGATCGCAGCTGTGCACCTCGCGGCCGACGCCGCCATCGCCGGAGCCCAACGAGTGGATTACGCCGGCCATCGCGGCGCAGATCGACCAGTTCATCTTTGGCGGCGATGCGAACCGCGGCGCGGCGCCTCCCTGCGACCCGCAGGCGCCGCTGGGCCGCATCACCGGCCAGTCCGGGCAGTTCCCGCACCTGGAGCCACTGCCGTGAGCTTCTCCTAAGCTGACTGCGTGATCGAGCGCTCGCTCCGACGCCTCGTGGGCGCAGTTACGCGGCGGCCGCTGGTGGTGCTTGGGCTCACCGCGGTGCTGGCCCTGGGTGGCGCCGCGCTCGCGCTGCGGCTCGAGCCGAGCGCGGCCACGGAGACGCTCGTGGACCGCGGCTCGCAGAGCTTCAAGGACACAGAGCGCTTCAAGGACGACTTCGGCGGCGAGGCAATTCTCGTGCTGGTGCACGGGGAGCTCACGCGCACGGTGCTCACCTCCGATCTGGGCCGCGTGCTGCGGCTTGAGGGTTGTCTCGGGGGCAAGGTCCCGGACAACAAGAAGGGGCTCGGCAGCCTGCCACCGGTCTGCCGGAAGATCGCGGAGCTCAAGCCCGCGAAGGTCGTGTACGGCCCGGCCACGTTCATCAACACGGCGGTCGGCCAGATCCGGGACCAGTTCGCGAACAGACAGCAGGCCGCCGCCACGCAGGCGCAGCAGGCCGCCGAGGCCGCGCGCAAGCTCTCGAAGCGCCGCGGCGACCCGCGCTCGGAGCAGCTGCGCCTTGCGCAGGCTGCCTCCGACGCGGTGCAGGCGCAGTTCACCAACGAGGTCCTGCGGCTCGCCCTCAAGTACGGGATCAGCGGCATTCCGCAGATCAACGACCCGTCGTTCGTGTCCACGCTCGTGTTCGACCGGTCCGCGGGGGAGACCGGCGTCCCGAAGTCGCGCTTCGCGTACCTGTTCCCCTCGAAGAACTCGGCGTTGATCCAGATCCGCCTGCGGCCGGACCTCAGCGAGGCGGACCAGGCGCGCGCGATCGACCTGATCCGGGAGGCCACCGGCGAGAAGGTTTTCAAGCCCCGCGAGGGAGCGCGCTACATCGTCACGGGTGTGCCGGTGGTGGCGGAGGGGCTCGCCGATGCCGTCCAGCGCTCGATCTTCATCCTGCTCGGCGCCGCCCTGCTGCTGATGGCCGCCACGCTGGCGGTGGTGTTCCGCTCGCGGCTGCGCCTGCTGCCTCTCGGCCTTGCACTCGCGGCGGCGGCGATGACGTTCGGCGCGCTGTCGGTGGCGGGCGGAAGCCTCACGATGGCCTCGATCGCGGCGCTGCCCGTGCTGATCGGCCTGGCGGTGGACTATGCGATCCAGTTCCAGGCCCGCTTCGACGAGGCCGAGGCGCGTGGGGATCCCGAGCCGGCGGTCACCGCCGCCGTGGCTGGCGGGCCGACGATCATCACGGCGGGGCTCGCGACGGCCACCGGGTTCCTCGTGCTGCTGCTCTCGCCGGTGCCGATGGTGCGCGGCTTCGGCCTGCTGCTGGTGCTCGGGATCGTCCTCGCGCTGGGCTGCGCGCTCTGCGCCGGCTTCGCCGCGCTGGCGCGTTTCCGCGGGACTCCGGGCGAGCGACCCCCGTCCCGGCTCCGCGCGCGGGCGTCCACGCTGCGCGAGCACCCACGCGTGCACGCTGCGGGCGAGTGGTTCGCCGACCGCTCCTGGCGAGCGCTGGGAGTGGCGCTCTCGCGCCCGCGGCGCGTGCTCGCGATCGGGCTCGCCGTGGCGGTGGTGGGCCTCGCGCTCGACACTCAGAGCGAGGTGGTCTCGGACGTTCGCGAGCTCGTGCCGCAGGATCTCCAGGCCCTGCGCGACGTGAACGTGCTCCAGGAGGAGACCGGCGTATCCGGTGAGATCGACGTGACGGTGCGCGCCGAGGACATCACCGACCCGGACGTGATCGCGTGGATGACGCGCTTTCAGAACCGGGTCCTACGCGAACACGGCTATGGCCCGGGCAAGCGCTGCACCCAGAAGCGGAACGCGCCCGAGCTGTGCCCCGCGCTCTCCCTGCCCGACCTGTTCAGCACCGCGGGCCAGGCGCAGGTGAGCACGCTGCTCGACGCCGTGCCCAGCTACTTCTCCCAGGGCGTGGTCACAGCCGACCGGAGCACCGCCAACCTCGCGTTCGGGATCAGGCTCATGCCGCTCGACCGCCAGAAGCAGGTGGTGGACGAGATCAAGGCCGCGCTCAAGCCGCCGGAGGGCGTGAGCGCTTCGGTGGTCGGCCTGCCCGTGCTTGCCGCGGAGGCCAACAGCTCGTTGTCGTCCCCGTGGCGCCGGGGGCTCACGTTGCTCGCAGCGCTCGCGGGCGTGTTCCTGGTGCTGTTCGCCGCGCGCCGCTCGGCTCGCGACGCGGCCGTCCCGCTTATCCCGATCGCGCTCGCCACCGGCTGGTCCGGGCTCGTGCTGTTCATCCTCGGCCTGCTGCCGGGCCCGTTCGAGGTGGACCTCAATCCGATGTCGGTGACGCTCGGTGCGCTGGTGATCGCGATCTCGACGGAGTTCAGCGTGCTGCTGTCGTCGCGCTACCGCCAGGAGCGCGAGGCCGGCGCGGGGCCCGCGCGGGCGATCGAGCTCGCCTACGCCTCCACGGGCGCCGCCGTGCTCGCCTCGGGCACCACCGCGATAGCCGGCTTCGCGGCGCTGATCTTCTCCGACATCCGGATGCTGCGCGACTTCGGCATCGTGACGGTGGTGGACCTCACCATCTCCCTGCTCGGCGTGATGATCGTGCTGCCCGCCGCGCTCATGTGGGCCGAGCAGCACGGCCCCTTCCGAGTTCGCGACCTGCTCGCCGCCGTGCGACTCCGCAGGCCCCAGGCCGACACCACGTGACCGACGAAAAGGACCGCTTCGAGGACCTCTCGCCGGGGGAGCGGCTCGCCGAGCGCGATCGCACACACCCGGAGCCGATGCGCCGGCCGGAGATGCCGCAGGCGGGGAACAAGTACGCCTGGCTCGTCGGCATTCTGCTGTTCATGGGCCTCGCGGTCCTGCTGTTCGTGCAGACGATCCCGAACAGCGGCGAGGGGCTCGAGGGGCCGCCGGTGGGCAAGCGGCTGAAGGCGTTCGCGGCGCCGTCCGCGACCGGTGATCTGAGCGGCGACGCGAACGTGTGCCAGAAGGAGCCCTGCCCGAAGCAAGCGGGCGCGGTGCCGGCTTGCGAGCTCGTCTCGAAGGACGTGGTGAACGTCTGCGAGCTGCGCAAGCGGCCGCTCGTGCTGACGTTCATCTTCGACCGAGGGGCAGACTGCTACCCGCAGGTCGACCGGACCGAGCGCGTCAAGGACGATCTGGACGGAGTGGGGTTCGCGACGGTCTTCTTCACCCACAAGAGCCGCGCGGAGATCAGGCGGCTGGTGGAGGAGCGGCGCTGGACGCAGCCGGTGGCCATCGATCAGGATGGGGCGGTGGCGAACCTCTATGGCGTGGGCGGCTGCCCGACCACCGTGTTCGCGCGGGCGGGCGGGAAGGTGGCGAGCACGAAGCTCGGCAACGTGACCGAGGAGGAGCTGCGCGCGCGGGCGGAGCGGCTGCGCGGATGATCGAGCTGGATCTCATGAACGGCTGGGTCGAGCCCGAGCTGGCCGACGAGTTCCCGCAGCTCAGCCTCGTCCACGCGCGCGTGGACGTTCATCCGGGGCCGTCGCCTCGGGAGCTGAAGCAGCGGCTGCGCATGCTGGCCGACCGCTATACGGGCGGCAAGGTCGTGCACATGCGCCAGGACCCCGTCCCGTGGGCCTACCGCGTCTTCTCGCGGCAGGTGGGCATCGACCCGGACACCGACCGCACCCCGGTCGAGGGCGTGGCCCTGCGGCGTCTGAAGCAGGGCGGCCTCCAGAGCGAGAACGTGGTGGACGACGCGCTCACGATCGCCATCGCGGAGACAGGGGTGCCGCTGATCGCGCTCGACGCCGGGCGCGTGGACGGCGATCTGGGCCTGCGCCTGGCCCGCCCGGGCGAGAATCTCGGCGAGACGCGGCCGCTCTCGGCGCGGCAGCTCGTGGTCGCCGACGGCGAGCGGCCGGTGGCGGTGGTGCTCGGCGACGTGGGAGAGGACGCCGGCGTGACGCCCGACACCGAGCACATGATCCTGTGCGCCCTGGGCGTGAAGGGCGTGCCGCGCATCAGCCTGGAGGAAGCGCTTTGGTGCGCCGCCGAGACGCTTTACACTTGAGGCCTCGTGCCTGACGTTCTCGACCGGACAGTCGGCTCGCCTGCACCCAGCACGCTCCCGCTCCCGGACGAGCGCGCGGCGCGCCGCACGCTGCTCGACCAGGTCGCCCGGCTCGAGAACGAGCTGTCGCAGCTCTTCTGCTCGACGTGGCCGCGCACGGACATGCCACGGCCACTGGTGGCCGGACGCGGCGGCGGGGCACGCCTGCTGTCGCTCGGCGAGCTCGAGGAGCTGCGCGACGACCTCGCGGATCGGGTGGCGGACTCCCGCCGCGCTCTCTCGGATCGCACCTGGGTCGAGGAGCAGAACCGCCGCCTCATCGAGCAGATGCTGCTGGCGCCGGAGCGCTACAAGTGGGTTCGTGTCTCGCACGAGGACATCGGCGAGCCCGGCTGCCGCCACTGGCACGTGCGGCCGCGCTGGAGCTTTATCGGGATGCTCATGGGCTGGTGGCGAGTGGTCATCAGCTCGGGCTGTCCGTTAGCCACCTGAAATGGGTCGGCGAAGCCGCAAGCGCGGTGAATCGACGCGCGCAGAGCGCGACGCCGCGCGGCTGGAGCGTGCTCGCCGGCAGGAGCTCGGCTCGACCCCGCCCCCACGGCCGGGCCGGCCATCGCTCCACGAGCGCCCCACGGCGCCCTGGGGGAGCTTCCCGCTCTCCGAGCTGGTCATCTTCCTCGGGATCGTCCTGATCCTCGTGGGAGCGGTGCAGGGCACCGACGGCACACGCTTCATCGTCTCCGGCCTGGTCATCGCCGGCCTGGGCGGCGGCGAGCTGGCGCTACGCGAGCACATGGCCGGATACCGCTCGCACTCCTCGCTGCTCGCGGGCGTGGCTGCATTCGTGGTGGTCACCGCGGTGGCGCTCGGCCTGGGGCCTGTACAGCTCTGGGTGCTGGTCCTGCTTGGTATCGCCGTCTTCGCCGCTACTTTCTACGCGATGCGCGAGCTCTTCAAGCGCCGCTCCGGCGGCCTCGGGTTCCGGTGACCGGCCGCCGGCTCCGCATCGCGGGGCTTCACCACGTGACCCTCCTCTGCAAGGACGTGGAGCGCTCGGTCGGCTTCTACCGCAACCTGCTCGGGATGCGCGTGGTGAAGCAGACGGTGAACGAGGACGACCGCGGGGCGCGTCACCTCTTCTTCGGCGACGAGGAGGGCCGGCCCGGCACGCTCATCACCTGCCTCGAGTACCCAGACCTCGACGAGGGCATGGTCGGCCGCGGCTCGACGCACCACTTCGCCCTCTCGGTCGAGAGCGAGGAGGAACTCGGCGGCTGGCGCGACTACCTCACCGCGCGCGGCATCCCCGTGACCGAGGTGATGGACCGCACCTACTTCAAGTCCGTCTACCTCCGCGACCCGGACGGCCACATCGTGGAGCTCGCGACGATCGGCCCCGGTCTGACGGCCGACGAGCCACTCGAAGAACTGGGCCGAAAGCCCGTCTAGCGAGACCGCCTTCGAGACTTACCCAAGCGCCGACGCTCTCGGTGCTGCTGTAGGCGGCCGTGGTGAGGCGCTGAGGGAGAAAGACGAGCGGTGGGCGGCCGGCCTCTCCCCGGCCGCCCACGCGCTCTGCTCCGTTCAGGCGGCCGTCAGCGCGCGTTCGCGCGGGGCAAGCGGGCCCACCGGAGTGGCGGGCATGCGCTTTGCGTCCGCGGGGTGCGCGGCGGCTTCCGATCCTGCCGGGGCGTTCTTTGCGGTAAGCACAGCGGCCAGTGCTAGGCGCTGGCGTTCGGTGAGCGTCCCGACCTGCTTGTTCTCGGGAACGCCGAGCGAGACCAGCAACCTTCTACAGCGTGCCCTGCCCCAGCGCTTCTGGCTCATCAGCAGGTCGCTTATCGACATGCTGTGTGCCTGCCAGGGGCAGCTGAGGATGACCTCAGCGGCCGAGAGCTCGCCCGCGGCGATTCGACGCTTCATTCGAGCGCGGGCGAGGCGTACGCGATTCGCGTACTCCAGCGCCTGCAGATGCTGCTCTTGACCAGCGTCGATCGTGGCCGACTTGCCCATCAGACCTCCCCGCACTTCGTGCGATCACTCTTACTACGACAACAGCGGATGACAGCGGATGCAGATTCCCCGAGCCCCCGACAGCGGTGGAATCGCGTGAGTGTAAGGGCCAGATCACGCGGTTCGAAGCTGTCCCGAGGCCGGGTCCATCAAAGCCTCTCCTGTCCCAACCGTCAACATCGCTTCCGGGTGCTCTCTCGCTAAGAGCGGGCTTTTCGTGAAAGGGCCCGGTGTGGGTATGTTGGAGGCAATGCGCTCTACCAAGATCGTCGCGACCATCGGTCCGTCGTCGCAGGATCTCGACGTTCTCGAGCAGATGATTCGGGCGGGCATGGACGTGGCCCGGCTGAACTTCGCGCACGGCACGCCGGACCAGCACAGGGAGATCGCCCAGACGGTCCGGGCCGCGGCCGAGCGCGCGGGCCGTGACGTGGCGATCCTCGGCGATCTGCCAGGACCGAAGCTGCGCATCGGCCCGGTGGCCGATGGCGTGGCTGAGCTGGCGCGCGACTCGCAGGTGGTGCTCACGCCCGAGCAGGTGGACGGCACCTCGGAGCGGCTGCCCGTGGCCTGGGAAGGATTCGCGGAGCTGGTGGACAAGGGCGACGTGCTCTACCTGGCGGACGGCGCCGTCCGGCTGCGCGTGTCCGAGGTGCGCGACGGCGACGTGGTGACCAACGTGGAGGTGGGCGGCAGCGTCGCGTCGCGGCAGGGCCTCAACCTGCCGAACGTGACCGTCTCACTGCCTGCGGTGAGCGATGAGGACATCGGGCTGATCGACGAGGGGCTCGACATGGGCGTGGACTTCTTCGCGCTCTCATTCGTGCGTCGACGCGAGGACCTCGACCCGGTGCGCGAGCACCTGAAGACGCGCAACGTGGAGGTGCCGCTGATCGCGAAGATCGAGAAGCCCCAGGCCGCCGCGAACGGCGAGGAGATCATCCAGGCGGCCGACGGCATCATGATCGCCCGCGGAGACCTCGGTATCGAGCTGCCGATCGAGGAGGTCCCGCTGGTCCAGAAGCGGCTGCTCGCCATCGCCGGGCGCTACGCCAAGCCCACGATCACCGCCACCCAGATGCTCGAGTCGATGGTGCACTCCACGCGCCCGACGCGGGCGGAGGTGGCCGACGTGGCCAACGCGATCTTCGACGGCACCGACGCCGTGATGCTCTCCCAGGAGACCGCGGTGGGGAAGCACCCGGTGCTCGCGGTGCAGATGATGGCGTCGATCGCGCAGACCACCGAGCGCGAGCTCCCCTACGGCCGCTGGCTCGCCGAGCGAGGGCCGCAGGCGAACAACCAGTACCACGCGATCGCCTTCGGAGCGGTGGGCGCGGTCTACCAGCTCGGCCTCAAGTGCGTCGTCTGTCCGACGAACACGGGCACCACCGCGGGGCTGATCTCGGCCTACCGGCCGAAGGCGCCCGTCCTGGCGCTGTCACCGCGCCGGGAGGTCGTGCGGCGTTGCCAGCTGCTCTGGGGCGTGCACCCGCGCCTCAACGAGGAGCCGATGGACACGCTCGGCCTGATCGAGGCGTGCGCCAACGTGGCGGAGCGCGAGGGGTTCGCGCAGACCGGCGACAAGATCGGCATCACCGCCGGGCTGCCCGCCGGGAGGGCCGGCGGCACGAACCTGTTCAAGGTCCACACACTCGAGAGCTAGCGCCGCCGGCGCTCGCGGAACGCCTTGGCCTTCTCGATGTTTCCGCAGGACTCCATGGTGCACCAGCGGCCCGAGCGGTTCTTCGACTTGTCGTAGAACGCCCACTCGCACTCGTCGCGGGGGCAGGCCTTGAGCCGCTCCCAGCGGCCGTGCTCCACGGCGGCGGCCACGATCGCCATGAGGCGCGCCACCGCGCCGTCCACACCCTCGGCGTCGGGCACCAGCTCGGGGTCGCGCCCACCCTCGAAGCGAACGCGCACGCCCGCACGGCGCACGGCCCTGTCGAGGCGTGCGACGCGCTCCTCGTCGAGCGGGTGTCCGTTGTTGTGGAGCAGCACGGCTCGCAGGCCCTCGCGCACGTCGATCGCGCGTTTGAGGTCGGCGGGACTGACCTCCTCGTCGCCGCTCATCAGGCCGCGCTCCGCGAACCAGTCGCGTAGGGCGTCGGGGCTCGAGAGCTCGTCCTCGCCGCTCTCGAGGTCGACGCTGTTCACGAAGCGCTGGACGAGATAAAGCGGCTGGGGCGCGGTCTTGGTGGGTGTGGATTCTCCCGGAGCCATAACTGGCTAAACAGTTTAGCTGGTGGTATGCTTTCCGGCATAACGATTTAGACGGTTATCTCACGAACGGCGCGCGAGGAGCGTTGCAGAGGTGAAAGGAGCCGGAAATGACAGAGCCAATCACCATCACCCACTCCACTGAGGACAACAGCCCGGAGCTCTGGCGCCTGGCCGCGCTCGACGACCGCCGCGCCCCGAACGGCCCCGCTCTGCTCGCGTACGTCGGAGGCGAGCTGCGCGCCGCGGTCGGCCTCGTGGACGGCCGGGCGGTGGCCGATCCGTTCCATCGGACCGCCGAGATCGTCGAGATCCTGAAGTTCCAGGCTCGCAGGGAGGGGGCAGCATGAACTCAGCGCTCAGCTGGGCGGTCGCGACAGCGCGCCGCTAACTAGCCTGTTCGTCTTCATGACGACGGACGCCAGCTACAGGGACGGGATGCGCGTGATGCTCCCGCTGATGCCGGCGATCGTCGCCTTTGGTGCGTCCTTCGGCGTGCTGGCGACGGCCGCCGGCGTCGATTCGCTCGCGGCCCTCGTCATGTCGGCCACGACATTCGCCGGCTCCGCACAGTTCGCCGTCGTCTCGGTGCTCGGGGCCGGCGGCACCGCGGCGGCCGCGATCGGCGCCGCGGTGCTCTTGAACGCCCGCTATGCGCCGATGGCGCTGGCCGCCTCCGGAGCGTTTCGCGGAGGTCCGGTGCGGCGCCTGCTGGAGGCCCAGCTGCTCGTAGACGAGAGCTGGGCGCTCTCGAGCCGCGACGGCCGCTTCGACATCAAGGTCCTGCTGGGGGCCGGCGGCATTCTCTATTTGGGCTGGAACGCGGGCACGGCGGTGGGCGTGCTGGCCGGCGACAGCCTCGCGGACCCCGCGACGCTCGGACTCGACGCCGCCTTCCCGGCGCTCTTCCTCGCCCTGCTCGCCCCGCTGCTGCGGGCCGACGGGAGGGTCGCCATCGCGGCCGCGCTGATCGGCGCAGGCATCGCGCTCACGCTCACTCCGTTGACGCCCGCGGGCGTCCCCGTGATAGCCGCCACCGCCGCCTGCCTCGTCGGCCTCGCCCGGAGGCGGTCCGCGTGAACACGATCTGGCTGTGCGTGATCCTCGTTGGCATTGCGACCATCGCCCTCAAGGCCGGCGGACCGGTGCTGGCCGCCGGGCGCGAGCTTCCCGAGAGCACGAGCCGGGTCGTGGACCTGCTCGCGCCGGCGCTGCTCGCAGCGCTCGTGGCGACCCAGGCCTTCGCCAGCGACGAGCAGCTCGTGCTCGACGAACGCGCCGCCGGCCTCCTCGCCGGCGGCGTCGCGGTCCTGCTGCGCGCCCCGCTGCTCGTGGTGGTACTGGCGGCGGCTGCCACCGCGGCCGCACTCAGGGCCGTCTCGTGAGCGCGCGCGGCTGGGTGCTGTTCGCCTCCATCTCGGTCATCTGGGGCGTGCCCTACCTGTTCATCAAGGTGGCCGTCGACGAGATGTCGCCGAGCGTGGTGGCCTGGTCGCGCCTCGCACTCGCGGCCGCGGTGCTGCTCCCGATCGCGTGGAAGCTCGGCGCGCTGCGCGGTCTCGGGGAGCGCTGGCGCGTCCTGACGGTCTTTGCGGCGGTCGAGATGGCCATCCCGTGGCCGTTGATCGGATTCGGAGAGGTGCACATCAGCTCCTCGTTCGCCGCCATCCTGATCGCCGCGGTGCCGCTGTTCGTTGCCCTGATCGCCCTGCGCTTCGACCATTCCGAGCGCCCCACGCCCACGCGGCTCGTGGGGATGCTGATCGGACTGGCAGGGGTCGTCGCGCTCGTGGGGATCGACGTGGGCGGGCACACCGACGAGCTGCTGGGCTCGCTCGCGGTGCTCGTGGCCGCCTTCTGTTACGCGGTGGGGCCGATGATCGTTAAGCGAAAGCTCTCGGACGTCGACCCGCTCGGGCCCGTGGCGGCGTCACTCGCCCTCGCAACCCTGCTGGTCACGCCGTTCGCGCTGGCCGACGTGCCCGACGCTGTGCCCTCCGCCGAGGCGATCGGGTCGATCGTCGCGCTGGGCGTCGTCTGCTCGGCCGCGGCGTTCCTGCTCTTCTTCCGCCTGATCGCCGAGGTTGGGGCCAGCCGGGCGACGATCATCACCTACGTGAACCCGGTCGTGGCACTCGCGCTGGGTGTGGCGATCCTCGACGAGAGTGTCACCACGGGCGTGGCGGTGGGCCTGCTGCTGATCCTCGCCGGCTCCTGGCTCGCCACTGACGGCCGGCTCCCACCGGGTCTAGCGGGACTTGCCGACCGTTTTCGCGGACGCCCGAGTGCACGAGGTTCCGAGGCCCCCAGCTAGCGCAAGCAGTGCGTTTTAGGTGCCGGCAGTCACGAGACGGCGCGGAGGGATAGGCTCCCGATCTTCACCGCTCGGGAGGAGCGGGTCACGAACTTCAGGGAGGCGTAGTGAAGCGTTCGATGCTCGTATTGCTCGGACTTTCCGTGCTGCTCGTAGGGGCGGCTCCTGCAGGGGCCAAGAGCGTGGGCAAGCTCGACATGTACACGGCCCGCGTGAGCGCGGCGAAGGCCACAGAGCTGATCCGTAAGGGCTACGACATCAGCGATGTCACAGCCAGACGGCGAGGCACGAGGATCGACATCGTTCTCAACCGCGCGCAGCGCGCGACGCTCGCTCGCAGCGGAGTTAAGCTGCGCCTCCAGCGCACGAAGAGCGGCAAGACCGTGCGCCAAGCTGCGGCCGCGCAGGCGGCAGGCGGCTACACCGTTTATCGCTCCTGGGATGAGCCGGGCGGCATCCGCGATGAGCTCTACAACGTCGCGAGGAACAACCCAGACATCGTGAAGCTGAAGGTCCTCGGCCACACGAGCCAGGGCCGCGAGATCATCGCCCTCAAGCTTTCGAAGAACGCCCGCAAGAAGAAGGACGGCTCGCGGCCGTCGGTGCTCTACAGCTCCACGCAGCACGCGCGTGAGTGGATCAGCACCGAGGTCAACCGCCGCACGCTGCACCACTTCGTCGACGGCTACGACAGCGACCGGAACATTCAAAAGCTGCTGGACAAGGTCGAGCTTTGGTTCGTGGTCGTGGCGAACCCGGACGGCTACCAGTACACGTTCGACCACGAGCGGCTGTGGCGCAAGAACCTGCGAAACAACGACGGTGACCCCCAGACCACCGGCGCTGACGGAGTCGATCCGAACCGTAACTTCGCGGAGCACTGGAAGTACGACAACGAGGGCTCGTCAGGGATCTTCTCCAGCGACACCTACCGCGGACCGGCGGCGGGGTCCGAGCCCGAGACGCAGGCGATGCAGGGTCTGATTCGCAGCGCGGATCCGGAGCTGCAGGCCAATTGGCACTCCTACGGTCCGCTGATCCTGTTCCCGCAGGGCTGGCTCGTGGGCGCGCCCGACGCGGACAATCCGATCTACACCGCGCTGGCGGGCACCGATGCCAACCCGGCGATCGCGGGCTTCGACCCCGGCCTCAGCGCCGAGGAGCTGTACGTCACCAACGGTGAGACGACGGACTACGCGGACGTGAACGCCGGAACGATCTCGTTCACGCCCGAGCTCAACGAGGGCTGCCCCGGCTGCGGCTTCGTCTTCCCGGACGACGAGGCACTCGTGGAGGCCGAGTTCCGAAAGACGCTGCCGTTCAGCATGTCGCTGGCCAAGTCCGCCAAGGATCCGGCGAATCCTGAGTCGTCGGTCGGCATGACGACCAAGCCGTTCTACCTCGACCAGGACGACGTCGACACGGAGAACGGCGCGCTCGCGGCGTTCGACTTCAAGTTCAAGGAGTCGTACGGCGACCCGCAGGACGTTCGTGTGCTGGCGAAGCGCAGCCTCGGCCGCGTCACCGCCAAGTACCGCATCAACGGCGGCCACAAGCGCAGCGCGTCCACGTCCGAGTGGCGCAACGGAGAGGTGTACGGGGTCGGCAGCCCGACCTACTACCGCGTCATGCGCGGGTTCGTGCGCGGCACGAAGCCGGGCGACACGGTGCAGGTGTGGTTCGAGGCCCATGGCAAGAAGAGCGACTCGTTCACCTACAAGGCCGTGTCGGAGAGCGGCAGGCGTGCCCTGATCCTGTCCGCCGAGGATTACTCGGGCGTCTCGCCCGTGCAGACCCCGGGGCCGCACTACCTCTCGAAGTACCAGGACGCGCTGAACGCGAACAACATCGCGTACGACGTGTACGACGTTGACGCCCATGGGCGCACGGCACCCGACTCGCTCGGCGTGCTGAGCCACTACGACGCCGTGCTCTGGTACACCGGGGACGACATCATCCCGCGGGAGACCTACCAGGGTGGCGGCAACGCGTCGCGGCTCGCGGTCCAGGAGCTCTACGAGGTGCGTGAGTTCCTGAACGAGGGCGGTCGCGCCCTCTACACCGGCAAGCACGCCGGCACCGCCCACACGAGCGGCAACCCGCAGTTCTACGACCCGTTCGAGAACGCGGCCTGCGTGGGCGCCGTCGCGCCCCGCTGCCGACCGGTGTATGGCTCGGGCGACGGCGTGAACGACGTGCTCGAGTACTGGTTCGGAGCCGCCCTGGTGAACGCGGGGGCCGGGCTCGACGAGGACGGGAACGCGTTGAACGTGCTCGGCGTGGACAACCCCTTCGCAGGGCTGGAGTGGGGCCTCAACGGCGGGGACAGTGGCGACAACCAGGACAACGCCAACTCGTACATCACGACGAGCGGCCTCATGCCTGCGGACGAGTTCCCGCAGTTCGAGAGCTGGGTGTCCGCCAGGTACGACCGCCCCGGCGGGCCGTTCGACCCGCACTCGGGCAATTTCTACGTCCACTCCCAGATCGCGGACGTGTCCTACAAGCGCCTGACGAAGACGGTCACGCCGCAGGCGGGCCAGAACCTGTCGTTCTGGACCTCGTACAACACGGAGGCCGACTGGGACTTCATGTTCGTCGAGGTGCACAATGTCGGCCAGGACAACTGGACGACCCTGCCTGCACCGGGCCGCACGACTCAGAGCACGGGCGCCAGCTGCCCGGAGGGCTGGAGGGAGCTCCATCCGCATCTGGACCACTACCAGACGCTGGACGAGACCACCGGCACGTGCTCGCCTAACGGCAACACGCCGAATCCCGGGACCTGGAACGCCGCCTCAGGCAGCTCCGGGGGCTGGGAGCAGTGGGACGTCGACCTGAGCGCGTACGTGGGTCAGCAGATAGAGGTGTCGATCGCCTACGCCAGCGACTGGTCCTCCCAGGGCCTCGGCGTATTCATCGACGACGTGACGCTCGCCGGCCAGACGACCGATTTCGAGAACGATCTCGGCGGCTGGACGGTCACCGGGCCTCCGCCCGGCAGCGCCCCGAACGCCAACAACTACGAGCGCATCACGGGCGCCGGCTTCCCCGAGGGGGCGGCGGTGACCACGGACGACACGATCCTGATGGGCCACGGAGTTGAGGGCATCACGGATGCCCAGGACCGCAAGGACGTGATCGGCCGGACCATGCAGTACCTCCTGCGCTAGGCGCGCAGGACTAGTCGAGCTGGTTGCCGCCCGCCTCAGGAGTCGAGGCGGGCGGCTCCCAGATCGGCGGCTCGATGCCGTCGACCGTGCCCTTGACGCGCTCGAACACCGCAAGGGCGCGGTCGAGGTGCTCCTTCTCGTGCGTGGCCATCACGCTCGTGCGCAGGAGCGCACCGCCGCGCTGCACGGCCGGGTAGATCGCCACGTTCACGTACACCCCGGCGTCGTAGAGGGCCTTCCAGAGGAAGACCGCCTTCCAGTCGTCGCCGACCAGGACCGGCACGATCGGCGTGATCAGCCCGGAGCCGTCCGGCATCGGGTTCGGCTCCATCACCCCATAGCCGAGGTCGGCCAGGCCGTCGTGCAGGTAGCGCGCGTTGTCGAGCACCTTCGCCATCAGCTGCGGCCCCTCGTCGGAGCGGATGATCTCGAGGGCGCCGAGGGCGGCGCCTATCGCGGCAGGCACCGCGGCCGCGGTGAACATGAAGGAGCGCGACTGGACGCGCAGGAAGTCGATCACGTCGGCAGGCCCGGCGATGAAGCCGCCGCAGGAGGCGAGCGACTTCGAGAACGTGCCCATGCGCAGGTCGACCTCGCCCTCCACGTCCATCAGCTCGCACGCGCCCGCGCCGCGAGCGCCGAGCACGCCCACGCCGTGGGCCTCGTCGACCATCAGGCGGGCACCGTGCTCGCGGCAGAGCGCCACGATGTCCGGCAGCCGCGCCACGTCGCCCTCCATCGAGAAGACTCCGTCCACCACCACGAGCACGCCGCCGCCGTCGCCCTCTGCCCGCTGGAGCATGGTCTCGAGCTTGTCGAGCCGGTTGTGCCGGAAGGGGCGGATGCGCGCCCGCGACATCATCACCGCGTCGAGGATCGAGGCGTGGTCGCCGGAGTCGCAGATGACCGTGTCGCCGGGGCCGAGCAGCGTGCCGATGGTCCCGGTGTTGGCGAGGTAGCCGGTGGTGAAGACGAGCGCGTCCTCCGTCCCCATGAACTCGGCCAGCTTGCTCTCGAGCTCCAGGTGGAGCGAGAGCGTCCCGTTCAGGAAGCGAGAGCCGGTCAGGCCGGTGCCGAAGCGCTCGAGGGCGTCCCTCGCGGCGGCCTTCACGCGGTCGTCGCCGGTGAGCCCCAGGTAGTTGTTCGACCCGAGCATGATGCGCTCGTGGCCCTCCATGTGGACCACGGGCCCGGCCGGGCCCTCGAGCACCCGGAAGTAGGGCATCAGGTCGTGGTCGCGAGCCGCCTTGAGCTGTTCCAGCCGCTCGTGGTTGCGTGCCTTCTCGAATAGGTCGATAGCCGTTGGCATATACAGTCCCGCGCCGTGTCAGTCGAGGTAGCGCCCGTCTCCTCGCGCAGAGACGTGCGCGAATTCATCGAGCTCCCGTTCCGGCTGCACTCTAACGCGGAGCAGTGGATCCCCCCGCTCAAGATCGAGCGCCAACTGTTCCTGAATCGGCGCTCGGGCCCGTTCTTCAAGCATGGCGAGGCCCAGTTGTTCCTCGCCCGTCGCGATGGGCGCGTGGTGGGCCGGATCAGCGCTCAGATCGACCGCGCCTTCAACGAGTACCAGGGCAACGCCTGGGGCATGTTCGGGTTCCTCGAGCTGGAGGACGACATCGAGGTGATGCGCGCGCTCCTCGACGCAGCGGCCGCCTGGCTGGCCGAGCGCGGGCGCGACCGCATGGTCGGCCCGATGGACTTCACGATGAACGACGAGAGCGGCGTGCTGATCGAGGGCTTCGAGCGCGAGCCGATGATCCGCCAGGCATGGCACCCGCCGTACTACCAGCGGCTGTGCGAGGAGGCCGGGCTCGAGAAGTCTGTGGACACCTTCATGTGGTCGCTCCACATCTCCGGTCGTGAGAACGTGATGCCGATCATCTGGGATCTCGCCGAGAAGCTCGAGCCCAAGCACGGGATTCGCATCCGCAAGATGAGCCGGCTGCATCTGCGCCGGGACCTGGACGCCTTCGCCGAGATCTACAACGAGGCGTGGTCGCGCAACTTCGGGTTCGTGCCCTACACGGACGAGGACGTGGACGCCTACGCCCAGGAGCTGCAGCTCGTCTATGACCGCGACTGGTTCATGATCGCCGAGGACTCCGAGGGCAAGACCGTGGGCATGGCGATCACGGTGCCCGACATCAACCAGGTGCTGAAGAAGATGAACGGCCGGGTGCTGCCGAGCGGCTGGTGGCACTACCTGAACCGGCGCCGGATCGTCGACCGCTGCCGCGTGGGCTTCCTGGGCGTGAAGCCGGCCTACCAGCACACGGGCGTGGCCGCGGGCCTGTACGCGGAGCACTTCGACATGGCCGAGGCCACGCGCGTGAAGGGCGGCGAGATGGGCTGGATCCTCGAGACGAACAAGGCCATGAACCGCGCCATGAAGGCGATGGGCGGCGAGATCGTGAAGAAGTACCGCGTGTACGAGCGGACCCTCTGACGTGGGGCAAGCGCCGGGCTCGGCCCGGCGCGCAGCCTTGCCGTACACTGGCCGCAATGTCGGAGCACGCCGCCCTTCCGGACCCCGAGCAGCAGGGCGAGGTACGCCCGCTCCCGGTTCTCGCCGAGCCCAGACCGATCGAGCGCCGTATGGAGGTCTCGCTGCCGGCGGCCGTGGCGGCGGCCACAGGCGGCTTCCTGGTGGGCGTGATGACCTTCCTGCTCGTGCGGGTCCTGCGCAGGCCGAAGCGCGGCTCATCGCTCCGCCTCGGCGGTGGTCGCGGCCGCGGCAAGAAGGTCGACGTGACCGCCAGCCGCTCGTTCCTCGTCGACGTCCACCTGCTGAAGGACCGATAGCCACCACGGTCGAGCAGGACGTCGCACCCGCGGGGCCCTACCGGTTCCCGGGGCCGGGTCGTGACGGAGTGATGGTCGCGCGCGACGGCGCTCTCACGCGCCTGCTCTGGTTCGATGATGAGCAGGTTGTGGTGCGGGCGTGGGGTGTTGGTAATGCCGTGCGGATGTCCGCCTCGGCCGCGACCAGGGACGCTGCATTGAAGGGGATCGAGCGGATGCGGTTCGCCCTGGGCGTCGATCACGATTTGCGTGAGTTCCAGCGCCGCTTTCGCTGGGATCCTCTGGTTGGGCCGGTGATTCGCCGCAAGCCGTGGCTGCGGCCGCGCCGGCGTCCCGAGCCCTTCGAGGCGCTCGCATGGGCGGTGTGCGAGCAGCTGATCGACTCCGGCCGCGCGGCGGCGATCCAGCGCAGGATCGTGCGCCGGCACGGGCGGCGCAGCTCCTGCGGCACGCTGCGCGCCCCGCCCTCGGCTTCCTGGTTGGCGGGGCGCTCGCCTGCGGAGATCGACGCGTGTGGCCTCGCGCCGAAGCGGTCGATCGCGCTGGTGCGCGTGGCGCGCGAGGTGGCCTCCGGACGCGCCGACCTGAGCGAGCACGAGCCGGCCTGGCGGCGATTGCGCGCGATCCCCAACATCGGCAACTGGACGCTCGAGATGCTCGCCGTGGCCGGCCAGGGCCGCGACGACCAGCTTCCGGCTCTGGACGTGGCCTACCTCAAGTTCGTGGGCCTGGCCGCGGGCCTGGGCCGCCGCGCGACCGAGGACGAGGTACGCGAGTTCTTCGCCCGGTATGAGGAGCACGCGGCGCTGGCCGGGTGCTACGCGCTTCAACTGCGGCATCTACGGGCGCCTGCGTACTCTTGAGGTATGACCGAGAAGCTTGAGAAGTCAGAGCAGGAGTGGCGCGACGAGCTGTCGTCGGAGCGCTTTCACATCCTTCGTGAGAAGGGGACCGAGCCGCCGTTCACCGGTGCGTACACGCACTCGAAGGCCGACGGCATCTACCGCTGCGGAGCGTGCGGCGCCGAGCTGTTCAGCTCGGACACGAAGTTCGACTCCGGCACCGGCTGGCCGAGCTTCACCGAGCCGGCGGTGGCCGACGCCGTGGAGCTCCACGAGGACCGAAGCCTCGGGATGGTTCGCACCGAGGTCACCTGTGCCCGCTGCGGCGGCCACCTGGGCCACGTCTTCCCCGACGGCCCGGGGCCGAACGGCCAGCGCTTCTGCATCAACTCGCTGTCGCTGGACCTGGACGAGACCGAGTCGGATTCGTAGATCTCACGGGGCACCCGCCCCCAGCGTTTAGGTGTAATGCGGCTCTTCGACTACCGAGCATCGGGCAACTGCTACAAGGTCCGGCTCGCGCTCGCCCAGCTTGCCCTGCCGTACGAGCGGGTCCCGGTCGACATCTTCGCCGGTGAGACGCTCACGGACGAGTTCGCACAGCTCAACCCGGTGCGGACCACGCCGGTGCTAGTGCCCGATGACGGCCCGCCGCTCCCCGAGTCTGGCGCGATCCTGATTCACCTCGCCGAGGGCACACCGCTCCTGCCGGACGACCCGGCGGACCGCGCTCAGGTCTATCGCTGGCTCTTCTTCGAGCAGTCGGCGCTGATGCCGACAATCGCGGGGCTGCGATTTCGTTTGATCACCGGGCGGCTTACTCCGGACTCGTCGGGGGCCCGCGCCCGTCGCCACATGGGGGAGCAGCTGCTGGGGTTGCTGGCGGACCACCTCGCGGAGCATGAGTTCCTGGTCGAGACGGGCTACTCGGTGGCGGACATCGCCGTCTACGCCTACGTGCATGTGGCGGGTGACGCCGGCCTCACCCTCCCGGACGCCGTGCAGGCGTGGATCGGGCGCGTGGAGGCCCAGCCGGGCTTCATGAACGACCTCGAGCCGTATCCGGCGAACGCCCAGGCCGGGGCGAGCGTGTCGATCTACGACGCATGACGCTCGTCACGCAGTCGGTGGAGCTGCCGAGCGGTGAGCTGCGCCTCCTCCAGCCGGAGGAGTCGGCAGAGCTGCCGGACGACGGTGCGGTCGAGTGGGCGCCGCTCGCGCCGTACTGGTCGGTGTTGTGGCGCAGCGGCGTGGCGCTCGCGCGCGAGCTCGAGGGCGCGCCGCTCGACGGGCTGCGCGTGGTCGAGCTGGGATGCGGCATCGCCGTTCCGAGCATCGCCGCTGCGCGTGCGGGCGCTGACGTGCTTGCCACGGACTCGGATCCCGAGGCGCTCGAGCTGGTAGCGCAGAACGCCCAGGCCAACGGGGTAGAGGTCGAGACGGCGGTAGTCGACTGGGCGCAGCCGGAGGATCTTGTTAGCCGCGCGCCGTTCGACCTCGTGCTCGCCGCCGACGTCCTGTACGAGCGGGCGGCCGTGGCCCAGCTGCTATCGCTCCTACCGCGGCTTGCGCCCGAAGCCTTGCTGGCCGATCCCGGCCGCACGGTGGCCGATGCGTTCCTCGCGGAGGCGCATCGCCGCTGGGGAGTTGAGACGCGGGTTCGCGGCGTCGTCCAGATCCACCGGCTTCAGCTGGGCTGATCCAGCAACAGCGCGCGGCTCGCGGCGGCCATCCAGTTTTCGAGGCGGTCCAGCGACCAGCCGTAGCTCTCGCGAAGGACCAGCGCGAAGCGGATGTCGGTCGCGGCGGCGAGGGTTTCGCGCGCGTCCTCGGGATCCTGAGACCCGAGCGCGCCAAGCCCCCCCAGCAGGCCGACGATCCGACCGGCACCCTCCACATGACGGCGCTGGCCCTCCGCCAGCACGGCGGCGAGCTCGGGCTCTGCGGCTGCGCCCGTGACGAGCGCGTGGATGATGTCACCGCAATGCTCGAGGATCGACCTGGTGATGCGCGCGGACGTGGCCGCGACCTCGCGCGGGTCCTCGGACTCGGCGGCGGCGCGGGCGAGGGCAGCGATGCCGGCTTCGGCGTCGATGAGGTCGTTGAGGGACGACACGAGTGCCTGCTTCGAGCCGACACTGTCGTACACCGTCTGGGCGGAGACGCCCGCCGCCTTGGCGATGTCCCGCACGCTCGTGCGGGCGTAGCCCCGTTCGGCGAACAGGCGACGCGCGGCTCCGAGGATTTCGTCTCGGGTGAGCTGCGCTCGCCGCTCTCGCAGGCTGGGAGTGCTTTTGCCGGCCATTACTTGACAGTCGTTCCAGTTATCTGATAGATATCCCAGTCACTGGACGCACACTCTACCGAACTGGAGCGGACATGACCACGACGACCGCAGATCCCACGACCATCGCCACGACCATCCTCCAGCAGTTGGAGCGAGCCTGGAACGATGCGGATGGCGCGGCGTTTGGCGCCCCCTTCGCCGACGAGAGCGACTTTGTCGACATCCGCGGAGGGCACCATCGCGGCAAGGCCGAGATCGCCCACGGACATCAGGCGATCTTCGACTCGATCTACGCGGGGAGCACCGTCCGCCTCCGGCTGAACGTGGCGCGGCCGGTGGCCGGCGGCATACTGGCCGTCGCGACCTCGACCCTGGACGCGCCCGGCGGCCCGCTCCAGGGCATCCACGACGCGCGCTTCACGATGGTCATCGCCGAGCAGGGTGATGACTGGCGCGTGGCCTCCTTCCACAACACCCTCGTCGCCGAGAGCCGCTAGAGGCCCGCCCCCGGCAGCAGCGTGTTGTCGTGCGCTGCTGCCGGGTCCGGCGGGTTCTCGAGCAGGTCGTTCTTCTTCATCCATGCCGAGAACGTGTCCCACTGCGCCGGGTCCTGCCAGCCGAACGGCCTGTTCTCGGGTGGGAAGAAGAGCGGGAGCGTCACGTCCACCACCGCGGCCTGGAGCTTGGGGTCCAGGTCCGGATTGGCCTCGAGCAGCCCGTCGATGGCGCCGCGCGGGTCACGCCGGAGCGCCCGCGTGCCGCGCGAGACCGCGCCGATGAATGCGCGGATCTTGTCGCCGTCCCGCTCCAGGGCATCCTCGTTCGCCACCAGCACGAGCTCGTTGTAGCTCGGCACGCCGGCGTCCTCGATGCGGATGATCTGCGGCTTCTTCCCGCGCAGTTTCAGCTCGGTCCCCTCGTAGTTCCAGAACGCCCCGAGCACGGCATCGACCCTTCCGGTGAGCAGAGCGGGGGTGAGGCTGAAGCCCACGTTGCGCTCCTTCACGGAGGCGGGCGCAACGCCCGCCTCGCCCAAGACCGTCTCCAGGTACGCGTGCTGGTAGTCGATCCCGGCGGTGCCCACCGTCTTGCCCTCGAGGTCCGCGGGCCTGCGGATCTTGGCGCGCGGGAGCGAGATGATCGAGGTGAGCGGCTTCTGGACCAGCGCGGCGACGCTGACGACGCTGAGCCCCTGGTCGCGGGCGCGCAGCACCTCGGGCTCGTACGAGATCGCCAGGTCCACGCGGCCGGCCGCCACCTGCTTGATCGGCGCCGCCGGGTCGGGCGGCTGCCGGATCTCGACGTTGAGGCCTGCCTCCTCGAAGTCTCCGTTCGCCTTGGCCGCGTAGATGCCCGCGTGGTCGGCGTTCGGGAAGTAGTCGAGCATCAGCTCGAGGTTCCTGGAGCCGGACGGCCCGAGCACGTCCTGCTTCTCGCCGCAGCCCACGGCCAGAAGCGCGACGCAGATCGCTGCCGCGAGCCACCTCATGCTTGTTGTTCTTTTCGATTCCATGGACAGGCGAGTCGCTCGCTCAGCGCCACCAGGGCGAACAGCCCCACGGCCATCAGGGTAAGGAGGACGATTCCCGCGTACACCCGCGGGGTCTGGAGCTGATTGTTGCCAAGCAGCACGAGGCGGCCCAGGCCCTCGTCGGCCCCCGCCCATTCTCCGAACACTGCGCCGATCACCGACACGGTAGCGGCCACCTTCAGACCGCTGAACAGGAACGGAAGCGCCGACGGCAGCTCCACGGAGCGCAGTGTGCGCAGCCTCGAGGCCCCGAGGCTGCGCATCAGCTTGAGCAGCTCGGGCTCGACCGACCGCAGTCCGTCGAGGAGGTTCACGGTGATCGGGAAGAAGCAGATCAGCGCCACGATCGCGAGCTTCGGGCCGATCCCGTAGTCGAAGGCGAGCACGAAAATTGGCGCCAAAACAACCACCGGGATCGCCTGCGAGCCCACGAGCAGGGGGTAGGCCGCGTCGCGCAGCGGTCGAACCAGGTGCATGGCGACCGCAAAGGTCACACCCAGGACCGTGGCGAGGGCAAGGCCGAGCACCACCTCGACCAAGGTCACGAGGGCGTTGTCCCAGAGCAGGGCCCAGTCGTTCCGCAGCGCCTCGAAGGTCTCGACCGGCGAGGCCAGCGTCAGGTCGTCCACCGACTCGAGCGAGGCCACGCCCTGCCAGGCGAGCACGAACAACGCGATCAGGAGGGCTCCGAGCACGTATCTCACAGGCCGAGCGCCTCCAACACCCTGCGCTTGAGCTCGCCGAACTCGGGACTGGTCACGTCGCGTGGTCGCGGGAGGTTCACCGGGACCTCCGCCACCACGCGACCCGGCCGCGGGGAGAGCACGGCGATCCGGTCCGCCAGGAAGGCGGCCTCCTCAACGTCGTGCGTGACCAGCAGCACGGTGCGCGGCTCGTCCTCGAGCGCGTCCGCCAGCCAGCGCTGCATCGACGAGCGCGTGAGCGAGTCGAGGCCCCCGAAGGGCTCGTCGAGGAGGAGCACGGGGCGGCCCGGCAGGAGCGTGCGCAGGAAGGCCACGCGCTGGCGCATCCCGCCGGACAGCTCGGCCGGGCGTGCGCGCTCGAACTCGGCGAGGCCGAAGCGCTCGAAGAGCGGCTCCGCGCGGCGGCGCGCCTCCGCCCGTGGCACGCCCTGGCACTCCAGCGCGAGTGCGGCGTTCGCGAGCGCGTCCCGCCACGGGAGCAGGAGGTCGCGCTGCGGCATGTAGGCGCTCGCCGCGCGGCGTGCCGCGGCGTCGGTGGCGCCGAGCAGGGTCACGGTGCCGGCATCAGGCTCCTGGAGGCCGGCCACCAGCTCCAGCAGCGTTGACTTGCCGCAGCCCGACGGCCCGACAACGGCCATCAGCTCGTCCTGCCTGACGGCCAGGTCGATCCCTTCGAGGGCGGTGACCCTGGGGTACCGCCGCGTCACGTTCCTGAATGAAAGAGGCTCCGTCACAGGAGCCTCGACCTCAGTCTGCATCGCTCCCTCCGCGGGCATTACCCCACAGGTTCAAAGGGTCAGCGCCGGGCTCCTTGGCGCTATCTCAGCCCGCTCCCGCGAGCCCCCCTGGCTTGTACCGCCAGTCTATCTATGCGACGACGCGCAGTTCGCCTATCGCGTTCACGAAGGCCTCGAGCTGCTTGGTCGTCCAGCACTCGAAGACTCCGTCGCAGAAGGGCTCGTAGGCGGACATCACGGAATCGCCGTAGTTCCAGTAGAGCCGCGGCTCCGGGTTGATCCAGAAGGTGTGCCCGGCCCGCTCCGCCACGTGGCCGAACACCTGCGCGTGCGGGTCGCGTCCGTTGGTGCGGGCATCGCCGAGCACGATCACGGTGGAGCGCGGGTCGAGGTCGTCCACCACCTTGTCGAGGAACTCGACCCAGACTCGGCCGTAGTCGGTGTATCCCGACACGTCCGCCACGCCGGCGTCGGTGGCGATCCGGCGCGAGACCGCCTCGAACGAGCGCTCGCGCTCGAACACGTCGGTCACCTCCGAGATCCGCTCCACGAACACGAACGAGCGCAGCTTTCGGAACTGGTCGTGCAGCGCGTGAAGCACCGACAGGAAGAACACGCTGGCGCTGGTGACGCTCGTGGACACGTCGCAGAGCACGTACAGCTCCGGGCGCCGCGGGCGCCGCGGCCGGTACTTGAGGTCGAGCGGCACGCCGCCTGTCTGGAGCGATGCCCGCATGGTCCGCCGCACGTCCACCTGCCACGAGCGGCGGCGGCCGCGGTGCTCGCGCCCCTGGGAGGCGAGCCGCTTCTTCAGCTGGGCCACCGTCTTGTGCACCTGGGAGAGGTCCTGGGCGGGATTGGTCGGCAGCGCGCGATCCAGCTCGCGGAGAGGCTTCGCCGGCGGCAGCGATTGCGTCCGCTCGATCATCTGGCGCTCGAGCTCGCGGCGCACGTGGCGCTCGAACTCCTGGAGGCGGTCCCGCGGCACCGTGTCCGGATCGGGCAGCTCGGCACCCTGCTTCTCGCCCTTGAGGCCCAGCGTGCGCCGGATGCGCTGCACGTCCACGCCGATCACGCCTGAGCCCTCGCCCTGGCGCCCGAACGCGGCGATCGCGAGCCGTGCCAGGTCGCGCATCTCGCCGTCCGAGCCGGCCCGGATCGCCTCCCGGATCCGCTCTCGCAGAGCCTCGAGGTCGAGCTCCTCGCCGCCCTGGAAGCGCTCCTCGCGCAGGCCCTGCTCGATCGCCTCGCGCTCCACGGCCCGGAAGAAGAAGCGGTCGAACAGCACGTCGAGCACGTGCCTGTCCTCCTGCGACTTGGCGAGCGTCGCTGCGAGCGCCTCGCGGAAGTCCTCCTGGGAGGTCCAGCTCACGGCGTCGAGCGCCTGGAAGGCGTCGAGCAGCTCGGATGTGCCCACCGCCACGCCCTCGGTGCGCAGCTCGTCGGCGAACTCGAGCAGCCGCGGGGCCATGCCGGCCGGCCCGCGGGCCGGTGGCATGCCGCCGTAGAGGGCCGGGTTAGCCCGCTTGCCGGGTTCCGAGGAGGCCATCGCCAAGCTTCACGCCCACGCGCTCTGCCACGAGGTCCAGGTCGGTGCGGTGCTTCACGATGATCGACATCGTCTTCTGGAGCACGGCCTGGTCCACGTCCTCGGCGCCAAGCAGGAGGAGAGCGCGCGCCCAGTCGATCGACTCCGCTATCGACGGCGGCTTCTTCAGGTCGAGTGCGCGCACCATGTGGATCACCTCCACGAGCTTGCGAGCCACCTTCTGGTCGAGCTCGGGCGCGTGCAGCTGCACGATCTCGAGCTCGCGCTCCACGTCCGGATAGTCGAGCCAGAGGTAGAGGCAGCGGCGCTTGAGTGCCTCGGTCAGCTCGCGAGAGTTGTTGGAGGTGAGCAGGACGAGCGGGTGCGTACGCGCCTCGACCACGCCCAGCTCCGGGATCGAGATCTGGAAGTCGGAGAGCACCTCGAGGAGCATCGCCTCGAACTCCTGGTCGGTCTTGTCGATCTCGTCGATCAGGAGCACCACCGGCTCCTCGGTGGTGATGGCGTTCAGGAGCGGGCGGGCGAGCAGGAAGTCCTCACCGAAGATGTCGTCCTTCACTTCCTTCCAGCCGGTGTCGGCCGCCTCGGTCTGGATGCGCAGCAGCTGCTTGCGGTAGTTCCACTCGTACAGCGCCTTGGCCTCGTCGAGGCCCTCGTAGCACTGGAGCCGGATCAGGTTGCGCCCCGTCGCGCGCGACACGGCCTTGGCGAGCTCGGTCTTGCCGACCCCCGCGGGGCCCTCCACGAGCACGGGCTTGCCGAGGATGCCGGCGAGGTACGACACGAGCGCGGCGGGCTCGTCGGCGAGGTAGCCGACCTTGCCCAGGCGCTCACGCGCGTCGTCGATGCTGGTGAACTCGTCGCTCATCCGTCTCGAAGGATACTTTCGGCCCCCGTGCTCGCCGCCCTCGTCTCCGTGATGGCGCAATTCCTCCCGGACGACGGCCCGGGCCAGTCCGGCGACTTCCGGGTCTCGCCCACGTTCTTGATCGTGTTGCTGGGCCTCGGCTTCCTGATCGGGACGATTGGTCACATCGTCAAGTCCAAGACACTGATCGCGGCCGGGATTCTGCTGATCTTCGCGGCGACGATCTTTGTGCCGCTGGCGTACACGATCTCGAACTAGCGCGCCATCGACTCCGCGAAGCCGCTGCGCCAGCTCGAGTGTGCCGGCCGCCAGCCCAGCTCGCGCTTTGCCTTCTCGTTCGAGGCCCCGCGCAGCGAGGCGGCGAAGTTGGACACGTCCTTTCCGGCCACAAGCCTCGCCAGCCACACCGGCACCCGCCGTGGTTGCTTCGCGCCCGCGGCCTGTGCGAACACGGGCACCCACTCGCCCATCGGCGCGGGCTCGTCGTCGGTGATGTTGTACACGCCTGGCGCTCCGCGCTCGACGGCCGCCACCGTGGCGTCGGCGGCGTCGTCCACGTGGATGAACGAGAACACCCCGCTGCCCTTGCCGACGATCGGCAGGCGGCGCCGCCGGACGTCCTCGGTGGAGGTGCCGTCCTCGGCGTAGTAGGTGCCCGGCCCGTAGAAGAAGCCGTAGCGGAGCACCAGGCCGTCGAGACCGTCGCTGCCGAGCACCATCTCCTCCATCTCGCGGAGCGCGGTCACGCCGCTCCCGAAGGTGCCGGGTGCGTCCACGAGGAGTGGGTCGTCCTCGGTCTTGAGGGAGTCCCCGTCCATGCGATACGCGAACGCGATGCTCTGGCAAACGAGGCGCCGCGCGCCCGCGGCTCGCCCCGCGTCGATCAGGTTGCGCGTGCCCTCGGTTCGGACGCGGTTCGTGGCCTCATAGGTGTCCTCCTTGCGGAAGTCGAGCCGATCCGGCAGGGCGGTGAGCTGGTGGACGATCACCTCGGGTGATGCCCTCTCGACGGCGGTGCGCAGCGCGTCCGCGTCGAACACATCGACGACGGCGGCATCCGCGCCCGCGGCACGCACCTTCTCGGCCCGCGCCTCCGAGCGCGTCATCCCGGTCACCTCGTGGCCTGCGGCTATCAGCTTCGGCACCAGCCGCCGCCCGATGGCGCCGCTCGCGCCGGCGAGGAACACCCTCACGTGGCCACCTCGCTCTCGCGACGGAGCATCCAGCCGAGCAGCAGCGCCGTGAGCAGCAGCGACACGAAGTTCGCGGGCCCTAGCCACGACGGGTCCGACTCGCCGATGTCGATCAGGTGGTTCAGCGAGTGCAACGCGTACTGCACCAGCGCGAGTGTGAGCACCGGCACGCGCCAGCTCACGCGCCTGACGGCCACGAGCGCCACGGCTCCGAGCGCGAGGTAGAAGGTGGCGAGGTCCGCCATGTAGTGGTCGTTGCGTGGCGGGTAGGGGCCGATCTCGTCATAGAAGAAGCCCGGCGCGAGCCACAGCAGCAGGCCGAGCAGCAGCTGGCCGAGCCCGAAGGCGATCAGGAGGATGCGCATGAACCGGATCATCCCGCGTCCAAGCCGGGTATAGCCATTGAATGGCGGAAAACGGGAGGCTCGAGGAGGTGCTCGGCGCGGGCGCCGGCTGGGCGCGCATGCTCGCCGCGGCCGGAGGCGACGTGGCGGGCGCGCTCAATCCGGTGTCGGGCAATGGGCACGGGCCCGACGACTGGCTCGACGCCTGGGATCCCGAGTACATCCGCACGACGCTCCCGACGCTGCGCATGTTCTCGGACGTCTACCACCGCGCTGAGGTCCGCGGCCTCAACAACATCCCCGCCGAGGGCCCCGTGCTGCTCGTGGGCAACCACTCCGGGGGCACGCTGATCTCCGACACGTTCGTGTTCTCGCAGGCGTTCTACGACCACTTCGGGCCGCTGCGCCGCTTCCACCAGCTCGCACACGACCTCGTGTTCCAGATCCCGGGCGTGCGCGGCTCGCTGTCGCGCTACGGGACGGTGCCGGCCTCACCCGAGAACATGCGCCGCGCGCTGGAGCGCGACGCCGCCCTGCTCGTGTATCCCGGCGGCGACCACGAGACCTACCGGCCCACCTGGGAATCGGCGCAGATCGACTTCGCCGGCCGCACCGGCTTCGTGAAGCTCGCGATCGAGCACGACGTGCCGATCGTGCCCGTGGTGGCGATCGGCGGGCAGGAGACGGCCCTCTTCCTCGGGCGCGGGCGCCGCTTCGCGAGGGCCCTGCGGCTCGACAGCCTGCTGCGGCTCAAGGTCCTGCCGGCCCAGATCGGGCCTCCGTTCGGCGTGACCGTGCTCGACCTTCCCGGTCGCATCCCGCTGCCCGCCAAGATCACCGTCCGGGCGCTGCCGAAGATCGACCTGAAGCAGCGGCTCGGCTCCAAGCCGGACATCGAAGAGGCCTACGAGCTGGTCACGGGCAGGATGCAGAAGGCGCTGAGCGACCTCGACGCCGAGCGCAGCCTGCCGGTCATCGGCTGAAAAGCAGCACTGAAGGCTGCCCGGACCGAGGCTCAACACATTGGTCGCGCTCTGGTTGCCCGATGTGTTGAGCCTGCGTGGCGCGGAGCTCAGCGACGCGCCGCGACGCCGATTCCGTCGCCCACCGGCAGCACGCAGGCCAGCCAGCGCTCCGAGCTGAGCAGCTCGCTGTTGAGGCGGCGGGCCGAGGCGAGCGAGTCCGAGTTCCACCAGGTCTCGGCGTCCTCCGGCAGCGCCACCTCGCCGCTCATCAGCAGGTTGTCCACCACCATCAGCGCCCGCTCCGAGAGCTTCGACTCCGCCAGCTCGATGTAGCGGGCGTACTCGCCCTTGCTGGCGTCGACGAACAGGAGGTCGAACGGGCCCTCTAGGGCGGGCAGCGTCTCCAGCGCGTCGCCCTCGACGATCTCGACTCGGTCGGCCACCCCGCCGCGCTCGAGGTACGACCGGGCCTGGGCCGCGCGCTCGGGATCGCGCTCGAGCGTGACCACGCGGCCCCGCTCGAGCTGCTCGGCCATGTGGAGCGTCAGTACCCGATCGCCGTGCCCACCTCGAGGACCACCGGGTCCAGCACCCGGCAGAGCACCGCGAGCAGGCGGCCCGTCTCCCAGTGGACGATCGGCACGGAGTCGCGCTCGGCGAGCTCCTCCATCTCGCGCATCACCTCGGAGCGCTCGGGGCGGAGGTCCCGCAAATAGCTCTCGACCACCTCGTCCAGGATGCGCATGACGGGAGGCAGGGTACTCTGGTCCCTCATGGCTGGACAGGTAGAGGCGATCCGAATCTCCCCCGAGCACGAGCAGCTGCCGGAGCCGGTGGAGAGCGTCGATGTGACCGGCGAGGGCGTTCCAGGTGACCGCTACTTCGGCCGTGGCGACATCACGCTTGTCGAGGCCGAGGCACTCGAGGCCTTTCGCCAGGACACCGGGATCGAGCTTTCGCACGCCGAGATCCGCCGGCAGTTTCTCACCCGCGGAGTCCGGCTGAACGACCTGCTCGGCAAGCGCTTCCGAGTGGGCGAGGTGGAGGCCGTGGGCGCCGAGTGGTGCGAGCCGTGTGCCCACGTCCAGAGCCTCACCTACGACGGCGTCCTCAAGGGGATGGTCCACCGCGCCGGACTACGCGCCGACATCGTCCAGCCCGGCCGCATCGCGGTCGGCGACGAGGTCGACGAAGTCAGAGACGCAGCCGCATAAAGAGGTCGTTGCCGCCGGCGGCGGCGGACCAGCTGTCGAAGCCGACCGACCTGTAGAGCGCCAGCGCCGGGGCGTTCGCCTCGTTGGCATCGAGGTCGATCCGTGTGCAGCCCCGGTCTCGCGCCCGCTGTAGCGCCGCGTCCACGAGCTCGCGGCCGAGCCCCGACCCGCGCCCGTCCGCCTCGACGAACAGGTCCTCGAGCAAGCAGTCGTCGGTTCCGGTCCAGACGGAGAGCCGGTAGCGGAGCTGGCAGACGCCGGCCGGCGGGCTGCCGGCCAGCAGGTACTCGGTATTCGGGTCGGCGAGTAGTCGCCGAACCGTGGCCTCGATCACGTCGTCCGCCGGTTCGCTCTTGCCCTGCCAGTTGCGGAAGCCGATCATGAGCCGCGCGACGTCCGCGGCGTCGTCCTGAGTCGCAAGCCTGGCCACAATCGCTAAGTATCCTGCGGCGATGGCGCTGATCGAGGTCCCGTCCGGACTTGAGGGAGTAATCGCGTTCGACACGTCGATCGCCGAGCCCGACCGCGAGGGCGGTGCGCTTCGGTACCGCGGAGTCGACATCGAGGAGCTCGTCGGCAACGTGCCGTACGAGAAGGTCTGGGGACTGCTCGTCGACGGCCAGTACGACCCCGGCCTGCCGCCGGCCGAGCCGCACCCGCTGTCGGTGCGCACCGGCGACCCGCGCGTGGACCTCCAGGCGGCGCTCGCGATGCTCGCGCCGGAGTGGGGCCTCTCGGAGCTGATCGACATCTCCGACGAGCAGGCGCGCCAGGACCTCGCGCGCGTGTCCGTGATGGCGCTCTCGTTCGTGGCGCAGTCGGCGCGCGGCGTCGGCCGCCCGCCGATTCCGCAGGCCGAGGTCGACAAGGCGAGTTCGATTCCCGAGCGCTTCCTGGTCCGCTGGCGCGGCGAGGCCGACCCGCGCCACGTGCAGGCCATCGACGCCTACTGGATCTCCGCCGCGGAGCACGGCATGAACGCCTCCACCTTCACCGCGCGCGTGATCGCCTCGACCGGCGCGGACGTGGCCGCGGCGCTCTCCGGGGCGGTCGGCGCCCTGTCCGGCCCGCTCCACGGCGGCGCCCCGTCGCGCGTGTTGCACATGCTCGACGAGGTGGAGGCCGAGGGTGACGCCGAGCGCTGGGTCAAGCGGGCGCTCGACCGCGGCGACCGGCTGATGGGCTTCGGCCATCGCGTGTACCGGGCCGAGGACCCACGCGCGCGGGTGCTGCGGCGGACCGCACGCGAGATCGGCGCCCCCCGGCTCGAGGTGGCCGAGAAGCTCGAGGAGGCCGCGCTCGCCGAGCTGAAGGCGCGCAAGCCCGACCGCGTGCTCGCCACGAACGTGGAGTTCTGGTCGGCCGTGGTGCTCGACTTCGCCGACGTGCCGCCCGACCTGTTCACGCCGATGTTCGCGAGCGCGCGCGTGGGTGGCTGGGCGGCTCACATCATGGAGCAGAAGCGCGAGGGCCGCCTGATCCGGCCGAGCGCGAAGTACGTCGGGCCCGGGCCGCGTGCGGCCGATGCGGTGAACGGGGCCGACCCCGCCTGATGGCGCCGACGGCGAGCACCAAGCGCATGGTGCTCGTCGCAGCAATCCTCGGGACGACCGTCGTCACGCTCGACTCCACGGTCGTCAACGTCGCACTGCCGGCGATCGAGGAGGACCTGGGCGGTGGGCTCGCCGGACAGCAGTGGACCTCGAACGCGTACCTCCTCACGCTCAGCTCGCTGCTGCTCGTGGCGGGCTCGCTGGGCGACCTGTTCGGCGCTCGGCGCGTGTTCGCCATCGGCGTGGCTGGCTTCGGGCTCACGTCGGTGTTCTGCGCGGTGGCGCCGACCGTCGAGTTGCTCGTGGCGGCCCGCGCGCTCCAGGGCGTGTTCGGTGCGCTGCTCACGCCGTCGGCGCTCGCCGTGATCGTGGCCAACTTCGCGCCGGACGAGCGCGGGCGCGCGGTGGGCGCGTGGACGGCCTGGGGAGGAATCGGCACGATCCTCGGGCCGCTGATCGGAGGCCAGCTCGTGGACAGCGCGTCCTGGCGCTGGATCTTCGCGATCAACGTGCCGGTCGTGCTGATCACGCTGTTCCTCGTCCTGCGCGTGGTGCCGGAGGGGGAGGGGCGTGCCGCGGACGCCAAGGTCGACGTGATGGGCGCCACGCTGTGCGCACTCGGCCTGGGTGGCATCACCTACGGCCTGATCTCGCAGCCGCTGCACGGCTGGGGTGCCCCGATGGTGGCCGTGCCTCTGATTGCGGGCGTGATCCTGTTCGCGAGCTTCGTGGTCTGGGAGGCCCGCACCGCGCACCCGATGCTCCCGCTCGGCCTGTTCCGGCGGCGCAACTTCGCGGTGGGCAACATCGAGACGTTCTCGATGTACGCGGGGCTGGGGCTGCTGTTCTTCTTTCTCGTCCTGTTCCTCCAGCAGGTGGCGGGCTACTCGGCGCTCGAGGCGGGCACGACAACGATCCCGGTGACCCTGGTGATGTTCGCGGCCTCCACACGCTTCGGGGCAATGGCCGACCGCCACGGGCCGCGCTTCTTCATGGGCGTGGGGCCACTGGTGGCGGCCGTGGGCCTCGCCTTCTTCCTGCGCGTGGACGCCGACGTGGACTACGTCAGCGATCTGCTGCCCGGCCTGCTGATCTTCTCGGTGGGGCTGGCGATGACAGTGGCGCCGCTTACCGCGACCGTGCTGGCCGATGCCGACGAGCACAACGCCGGGATCGCCTCGGGCGTGAACAACGCGATTGCGCGAGCGGCGAGCCTGATCGCGATCGCCGCTGTCGGCGCGGTGGTGGCGTCTTCGTTCGGCTCGGCGCTGCGCGACGAGCTCGGCGCGCAGGCCGAGCGGCCCGAGGTTGCCAAGGCGATCGCCCAGGCGGAGAAGGAGCCGCTCGCGCGCGTGGTCGTCACGGACGTGCCGCCGCGGGTGGAGGCCGAAGTGGCGAGGGACTCGCAGGACGCCTCGGTCAAGGCCTTCCACGTGGCCATCGGGATCGCCACGGCACTCGTGGCGCTGGGCGGCGTTCTCGGCCTGATCGGCATCGTGAACCCGCGCCGCACGGTCGAGGCCGCGGACTGCCCCGGCGGCCAGCTGGTGGGCGCTCCGGTCGAGGCCTGCCGCGAGCCGGCCGCGGCGGCCTAGAAGCGCCGGACGCGCTGCTTGCTGACCGCGAAGCCGTGGCCGTTGCGCACGTTCACGCAGCGCATGCCGGTCATCCGTGAGCGGCACCTGAAGCGCCCGCGCTTGATCGACTCGCCGTAATCGAGCGAGCGACCGCTGTCGACCGCGTCACTCACACACAGGAACCGGCCCTGACCGCGGAGGCCGAGCCCCAGGCTGTTGAGGTCCCGGCTCAGGAGCTCCGTGGGCATCGCCGGCAGTCTGCGCCCGCCCCCTGCAGGCGAAAATCATCCGATCGGCTGATCGCGAGGCGCGAGTGCCCGCGACGATCGGGAGGCGCTCGCCGTTCAGAACCGCCTCTGGGCCGGGGGCACCCTCAGTGCTGCCGTTAAGCCGTCCGGCTACGCGCCGACCGGGTGCCAGGCCGTCTTCAGCTCGGTCACGGCCTCGAGGCGGCTCAGGGGGTCCGCCGTCGCCTCGGCGTAGGACGTTGTGGGAACGGCGTGGCGCACGCGGGTCACCGACTCCGAGGCCAGCTTGTCGATCTCGGCGCCCAGCTCAGGATCCGCCGAGGCGTCGACGATCGCGTTGAGCGCATGGTGGCCGGCCAGCGCCTGGGCCAACTCGCCGCGGCGGCCGGACAGCAGGTTCACCACGCCCCCCGGAACGTCGGCGATGCCGAGCACCTCGCCGAGGTCGAGGCCAGGCAGTGGCCCCTTCTCGGAGAGCACGGCGACCAGCGTGTTGCCGGCGGCCAGCACGGGCGCGAGCTCGGCCACGAGGCCAAGCAGCTCGGGCTCGTCGGGCGCGATCAGGCCCACCACGCCGGTCGGCTCCGGCTGCGAGAAGGACAGAAACGGCGCGGCCACCGGATTGATCCCGCCGAGCACGGGCTGGAACTTGTCGGTCCAGCCGGCGTAGTGCACAAGGACGTCGATCGCCTCGCCGACTTCGCCGGCCGGCGCGCCGATGTCCGCACGCCGCGACTCGAGCGCCTCGGCGAAGCGGTAGAGGATCTGCCCGCGGTTGTAGGCCGTCCGGCCGGCCCAGCCCGGGGCGGCCTTGCGCGCGGCCGCCACGGCATCGCGCACGTCCTTGCGCGATCCGCGCGGCACGTTGAAGTCGCCCGCAGGGTCGTAGCGCCCGGACTCCGAGCGCACGAAGGCGCCGCCCACGAAGAGCTTGTACGTCTTGCGAACCGGCAGGCGCTTGCTCACGAGACCACCCGCACGTAGGGCCGCAGCCCGGACATCCCGCCCTCGCGCCCGAAGCCGCTCTCCTTGTAGCCACCGAACGCGGCCGTCGGGTCGAAGTGGTTGTAGGTGTTCTGCCAGACCACACCGGCCTGGAGCGCACTCGCGACCTCGAATGCCTTCGAGCCCTTATCGGTCCAGATGCCCGCTGCCAGGCCGTAGGGCGTCGAGTTCGCCTTCTCGATCGCCTCGGCCTGGGTGCGGAAGGTGAGCACCGACACCACCGGCCCGAAGATCTCCTCGGCAGCGATCCGGTGTGCGGGCGCGACGTCGGTGAACAGCGTGGGGGCGAACCAGAAGCCACGCGACGGCAGCTCGCAGCTCACGGTCCGGCGCACCGCGCCCTCCTCCTCGCCGCTCGCCACCAGCGCCTCGATCCGGTCGAGCTGCTCGCGTGAGTTGATGGCGCCCACGTCGGTGTTCTTGTCGAGCGGATCGCCCACGCGCAGGCGCGCCATGCGCGACCAGAGCTTCTCCACGACCGTGTCGGCCACGCTCTCCTGGATCAGCAGCCGCGAGCCCGCGCAGCACACGTGGCCCTGGTTGAAGAAGATGCCCTGCACGATGCCCTCGACCGCCTGGTCGATCGCGGCGTCCTCGAACACGATGTTGGCCGACTTTCCGCCGAGCTCGAGCGTGAGCGAAATGCCGCGCCCGGCGAGCGCCGCCTGGATGTCCTTGCCCACGCCGGTCGAGCCCGTGAACGCGATCTTGTCGATGTCGGGCTCGCGCACGAGGGCCGCCCCCGCCACGCCGTCGCCCGGCACGATTGACACCACGCCGGGCGGCAGCTCCGCCTCCTGGAGGATCTCGGCGAGCAGCAGCGCGGTGAGCGGCGTTGTCTCGGCGGGTTTCAGCACCGCGGTGTTCCCCGCGGCGAGCGCCGGCGCCAGCTTCCAGGCCGCCATCAGGAGCGGGAAGTTCCACGGCACGATCTGCCCGGCCACGCCGAGCGGCTCCACGGCGCGGCCGCCCAGCGCGTAGGAGAGCTTGTCGGTCCAGCCCGCGTAGTGGAAGAAGTGCGCCGCGGCAAGCGGCACGTCCACGTCGCGCGACTCCCGGATCGGCTTGCCGCCGTCCATCGACTCCACGATCGCCAGCTCCCGCGCCCGCTCCTGGATCAGGCGGGCGATCCGGTACAGGTACTTGCCGCGGTCGAGGCCGCTGAGAGCGGCCCAGCCCGGCTGGGCGGCGCGGGCCGACTCCACGGCGCGGCGAACGTCGCCCGCGCCGGCGAACGCGACCTCCGCCACCGTCTCCTCCGTGGCCGGATTCACGGTCGGGACGCGCGTGCCGTCGGTGGGGTCGCGGAAGTCGCCGTCGATGAAGAGCCCGTAGCTGTCGCGCAGCCGCACGTGCTCGGGCGACTCCGGCGCGGGCGCGTAGTCCCAGACGATGCTTGTGCGCTGCTCCTGCGTGGCCACGGCTACTCCTTCGAGAAGTCCTCGGGTCGCGCGTAGCGCCCGGTCTGGGTCTTCTGGTACTGCATCAGCAGGTCGTTGAGGACCGACGAGGCGCCGATCCGGAAGCGATCGGGCGTTAGCCACTCGTCGCCAAGAGTCTCCTTCACGAGCACCAGCCGGTGCAACGCCGCCTTGCTGTTCGAGACGCCGCCGGCGCACTTCATCCCCACCACTCGGCCCGTGCGGTCCGCGTAGTCGCGGATCGCCTCGAGCATCACGAGCGTCACGCCCGGCGTGGCGCCGCTGGCGGCCTTGCCCGTGGAGGTCTTGATGAAGTCGGCGCCCGCCTCCATGGCGAGCATCGAGGCATGCCGGACGTGGTCGTAGGAGCCGAGCTCTGAGGTCTCGAGGATCACCTTCAGGTGGGCGTCACCGCACACGTCCTTCACCCGAACGATCTCCTCCATCACGCGCGCGTCGTCGCCCGCCAGGAAGGCCTCGCGCGAGATCACCATGTCGATCTCCTCGGCGCCCGCTGCCACGGCATCCTCGGTGTCGCGCAGCTTCACGTCCAGCGAGGCCTGCCCCGACGGGAAGGCCGTCGCCACCGACGCGGCGCGCACGCCGGTGCCGTCGAGCGCCTCGCGCGCGACTCCGACGAGCGAGGGGTAGACGCAGACCGCCGCCACGGATGGGATCTCCGGCATCGTGGGGGCCGGGCAGACCGCCTTGGCGCAGAGGTGGCGCACCTTGCCGGGCGTGTCAGAGCCCTCGAGCGTGGTGAGGTCGACCATGGAGACGGCAAGGCGGATGCCCTGCTGCTTTGCAGTGGTCTTGATGGAGCGCTTGCCGAGCGTGGCGGCGCGTTCCTCGATGCCGACGCGGTCGACGTGTGGAAGCCGACGGATCACCCCTTGAGTATGGCGAAGCCGCGCATCGACATAATCGCGCGCAATGCCCCGTGCGGCCGTGATCGTCATGGATGCCTGTGGAGTCGGCGCTCTGCCGGACGCCGACGCCTATGGAGACGCGGGTTCGAACACGCTCGGCCACCTCGCAGAACGAGTCGGCGGGCTCGATCTCCCCACGCTCGGGATGCTCGGGCTCGGCTCGATCATTCCGATCGAGGGCGTGCCGCCGGCCGCCGATCCGGTGGTCCATGGGCGGCTCCATCCGCTCGGCCCGGGCAAGGAGTCCACCACCGGCCACTGGGAGATGATGGGGGTGGTGCCGCAGCATCCGCTGCCCACCTATCCGGAGGGCTTTCCACCGGACGTGATCGAGCGGCTCGAAGAGGCCACCGGGCTGCGCTTCTGCTGCAACCGGCCCTACAGCGGCACCGAGGTGATCGAGGACTTCGGCGAGCACCACCTCGCCACGGGTGAGGTGATCCTCTACACCTCGGCCGACTCCGTGCTCCAGCTCGCCGCGCACGTGGACGTGCTTTCCGAGCCGGACCTGCTCGTGGCCTGCGAGCGGGCGCGCGAGGTGATGACCGGAGAGCACGCCGTGGGCCGCGTGATCGCGCGCCCGTTCGACGGAAAGCCGGGCAGCTTCCACCGCCGCGAGGGACGGCGCGACTTCGCGGCGCCCCCGCCCGGGCGCTCGTACCTGGATGAGCTCCAGGACGCCGGGCTGCCCGTTCACGCGGTGGGAAAGATCCGCGACCTGTTCGCCGGCGTCGGCATCAGCGAGAAGCACGAGGGCGCCACGAACGCCAAGGGGATCGTGTCGACGACGCGACTGCTCGAGGAGCTGGACTCCGGCCTGATCTTCGTGAACCTCGTGGAGACCGACCAGGTCTACGGGCACCGCCACGACGTGGAGGGCTTCCACCAGGCGCTGAGGGAGATCGACGCCGCGGTGGCCCACTGGCTCGAGCTGCTGCGCGAGGACGACCTGCTGATCCTCACGGCCGACCACGGCGTGGACCCGAACGTCGATCACACGGACCACACGCGCGAGTACGCGCCGCTGCTGGCGCGCTTCGCCGGCAACGACGGCCGCCGCCACGACGGCCCGCTCGCCGACGTGGGCGCAAGCGTGCTCCGCTGGCTCACCGGCCGCGACGCTCCCGAGCTCCCAGGCGAGCCGTTCGTCTAACTCTGCGGCGGCGGGTCTGACGGGCTGGCGAGGGGGGGTCCGCGTGTAGTCTCGGAACTCAGTGGAGCGCAAGTGGTGGACCCTGCTCGCGAGCTGCATCGCGATCTTCATGCTGCTGCTCGACGTGACGATCGTGAACGTCGCGCTGCCGTCGATCGAGCGCGGCCTCGGCGCCGACTTCAGCGACCTCCAGTGGGTGATCGACGCCTACGCGCTGACCCTCGCGGGCTTGGTGCTGGCGGCGGGGTCGCTGGCCGACATGGTCGGCCGCAGGCTCGTCTTCATGCTCGGGCTGGCGATCTTCACCGCTTCGTCGCTGGCCTGCGGGCTGGCTCCCGACCCGCTCTTCCTGAACGTCTCGCGCGCGGCGCAGGGGAGCGGCGCGGCGATGATGTTCGGCACCTCGCTGGCGCTGATCGCGCAGGAGTTCCAGGGTCGCGAGCGCGGGACCGCGCTCGGCGTTTGGGGCGCGACCACGGCCGCCGCGGTCTCGACCGGGCCGCTCGTGGGCGGCGCGCTTGTGGACGCGCTGTCGTGGCGCTGGATTTTCCTCGTGAACGTGCCGATCGGCCTGGCCGCGCTCGTGGTCGCGCGGCTGCGGTTGCGCGAGTCGCGCGACCCGGCCGCCTCCGGCGTCGACCTCCGCGGCGTGGCGCTGCTGTGCCCTGCGCTCTTCCTGCTCGTCTACGCGCTGATCCGCGGCAACGAGGAGGGCTGGGGGAGCGCCCTTATCATCAGCTGCTTCGCGGCCTCCGCACTGCTGCTCGTGCTGTTTGTGGTGGTGGAGCGCCGCGCCGCCCACCCGCTGCTCGATCTCTCGCTGTTCCGCAAGCCGGCCTTCACGGGCGCCACGATCGTTGGCTTCGCGCTGTCGGCGTCGATCTTCTCGATGTTCCTCTACATCACGCTCTTCTTCCAGAATGTGCTGGGCTTCTCGCCGTTCGAGGCGGGGCTCCGGTCGCTGCCGGTCACCGGGCTGCTGCTGTTCGTCGCGCCGCTGAGCGGCCGGCTGACGGCGCTCGTGCCGGTGCGGCTGCTGCTCGGGACGGGGCTCGCGTTCGTGACGGTCGGGCTGCTGCTGATGGGGAACCTGTCCGACTCGTCCGGGTGGACCGCGCTGCTGCCCGGCCAGATCCTGGCCGGCATCGGGATAGGCCTCGCCACCCCCGCGCTGGCCTCGACCGCCGTCGGCGTGGTCGCCCCGCAGCTGAGCGGCATGGGGTCGGGCGCGAACAACACGGCTCGCCAGCTCGGGCTCGCCACCGGGATCGCCGGCCTCGGCTCGATCTTCCAGTCGAAGATCGAGTCGACGCTCACCCCGCTGGTCGCGGGCATGCCCGCGTCGTCGCACGTCCACGAGCTTGCGCGGGCTGTGGCGTCGGGCGGGACCGGGCGCGCCTTGCAGGCGGTGCCGCCCGCCGACCACGACAAGGTGGCGGACGCCGCGCACCACGCGTTCGTGACGGGCTTCAACACGATCGCGCTCGTGAGCGTCGCCGTGGCGGCGGTGGGCTCCGTGGCGGGGTATGCGCTGGTGCGGTCGCGGGACTTCGTGGCCGGCGGCGGCCCGGCGGCGGCTCCGCCGGAGCTGGCGCGGTCGTAGGCGGCGGCGCGGGCGTCGGCAGCCCTAGCCGCCGGCCACCGCCGCCATGAAGCGCTCGAGCTTGTCCGGATCGAGGTCGTAGCCCTCGCCACGTACGGATCCCGGAGCAGAGGTCGAGCGCGAACGGGCCCACCGTGTCGATCGCCTCGCGCGCGTTCTCGGGGTTGAGGCCGCCCGCCAGCCACACCGGCACGTCCACGCGCTCGACGATCTGGCGGCTCAGTGCCCAGTCGTGGCGCCGGCCGGTCCCGCCGAGCTCCTTCACCTCGAGGCTCGGGTTGCCGGAGTCGAGCAGGATGGCGTCCACGTCCGGCGCCACCGCGGCCGCCTCCTCCACCGACTCGGGGCCGGTCACGTGAATCACCTGCACGAGCTTGATCCCGGGCATCGCGCGGCGCAGCTCGGCGTGGGCGCCGGCCGGCAGCTCATCCACGAGCTGGAGGGTGCGCGCCTTCACGAGCCGGTTCTGCTCCACCAGCTCCTCGACGGTCTGGAGCGGCGTGAGCAGGAACGCGTCGATGCCGGGCGGCACCTCGGCCGCGATCTCGGCCGCCCTCTCGTTGGAGATCGGCCCCGGCCCGCTCGGCATGGGCGACACCAGGCCGACCGCCGACGCGCCGGCCTCGATCGCCATCCACACCTCGTCGATGCTCTTCATGCAGCAGACCTTCACGCGGGTGTGGGCGGGCGGCTTCATCGGCCGCTGACAATCTAGCCTCCGACCGGTGCAGCGAGTCTGTGTCTTCTGCGGAGCGAGCCCGGGCGCCCGGCCGGAGTACGCCGAGGCCACCGTCGAGCTCGCCCGGATGCTTGTGGCCGAAGGGATCGGCGTCGTGTACGGCGGTGGCGGCGTGGGCCTGATGGGTGTGCTCGCCGACGCAGTGCTCGCCGAGGGTGGCGAGATCATCGGCGTGATCCCGCGGGCGCTCGTGGATCGGGAGATCGCCCACCGCGACGTGACTGACATGCGCGTGGTCGGCTCCATGCACGAGCGCAAGGCGCTGATGGCGGAGCTGTCGGACGCGTTCGTCGCGCTCCCCGGCGGGATCGGGACGCTCGAGGAGCTGTTCGAGGTCTACACGTGGGCGCAGCTCGGGCTTCACAACAAGCCGTGCGCCATCCTCAACGTGGCGGGATATTTCGACGGCATCGCCGCCTTCCTTGGCCACGCCGTCGAGGAGCGCTTTCTGCGGGTCGAGCACCTCGAGGTCCTGATGGTCGAGGACGAACCGGCCCCGCTCGTCGAGCGCCTGCGCGAGTACGAGCCGGACTCGCTGCTGCCCAAGTGGATCGACCGCGGGGAGACGTAGGTGCGTCCAAGTGGGCGGCTGGAGGCCGCCTCTGCGATCAGATCGCGGGCATGGATGCCCGCGGAGCTAATCTCTCGCTCTCGATGGCCGATCCCAACGTCGGAGAGATCCTCGTCCAGCCCGACGAGCTCGCGCACCGCGTGAGCGAGCTCGCCGAGCAGATCTCCAACGACTACGCAGGCAAGGACGTGCTCCTGATCGGCGTGCTGAAGGGCGCGGTGTTCTTCCTCGCGGACCTCATGCGCAAGATCGACGTGGACTGCGAGGTCGACTTCATGGCGGTCTCCTCGTACGGCTCCTCGACGGACTCCTCAGGCGTCGTGCGCATCCTCAAGGACCTCGACGCGTCGATCGAGGGCCGGCACGTTCTGATCGTCGAGGACATCGTCGACTCGGGCCTCACGCTCTCCTATCTGTTCCGAATGCTGGGCGGCCGCGGACCAGCCTCGCTGGAGGTATGCGCCCTGCTCACGAAGCCCGAGAGGCGAGAGGTGGACATGCCGATTCGGTACGTCGGCTTCGAGATCCCGAACAAGTTCGCCATCGGCTACGGGTTGGATCACGCGGAGCGTTACCGGAACCTGCCCTACGTCGCGGTGCTGAACGAGCCCTGACAGCCCGATTTCAGGCGCGCAAAAGGGGAATTAGGTTGATACCCCACTGCTACGCTTGCGTTTCACCCAACGTAGGTTCTTTGGCTCGTGAGCAGATTCTTCAAGAGCGCCGCATTCCCCATTCTCATAGTCGTCGTACTCGCCTTCTTCGCTCAGAAGCTGATCAGCCCCAGCGATAAGACGCCCACGCCGGCCTACTCGCAGTTCCTGCAGCAGGTCGACAACGGCCAGGTGAAGAGCGCCACGCTCTCGACCAAGAACAACCGGGTCGAGGTGGAGCTGAAGAGCGGCACGAAGTACCAGACCGCCTATCCGGACAACACCGAGCAGAACCTGGTCAACCAGCTCCGGGACGAGAACGTCAAGGTCGACGTGAAGCCGAAGGGCGGCTCGGGGTGGATCACGGCCCTCACGTACATCCTTCCGTTCGTGATCTTCCTGCTCTTCTGGCTGTTCATCATCAACCAGATGCAGGGCGGCGGCTCGAAGGTCATGTCCTTCGGGAAGTCGCGCGCGAAGCGGATGTCCGTGGACGCGCCGAAGATCACCTTCCGCGACGTGGCCGGTGTGGACGAGGCGGTGGAGGAGCTCCACGAGATCAAGGAGTTCCTCGAGAACCCGAAGAAGTTCCAGGCGCTCGGAGCGCGCATCCCCAAGGGCGTGCTGCTCTACGGCCCGCCTGGCACCGGCAAGACGCTGCTGGCGCGCGCCGTGGCGGGCGAGGCAGGGGTTCCCTTCTTCTCGATCTCCGGCTCGGACTTCGTCGAGATGTTCGTGGGCGTGGGCGCCTCGCGCGTGCGTGACCTCTTCGAGCAGGCCAAGCAGAACTCGCCCTGCATCATCTTCATGGACGAGATCGACGCCGTCGGTCGTCACCGCGGCGCCGGCCTCGGCGGCGGTCATGACGAGCGGGAGCAGACGCTGAACCAGCTGCTCGTCGAGATGGACGGCTTCGAGATGAAGGACAACATCATCCTCATCGCGGCCACGAACCGCCCCGACATCCTCGACCCGGCGCTGCTGCGCCCGGGCCGCTTCGACCGCCAGATCGTTGTCGACCGCCCCGACCGCAAGGGCCGCCAGAAGATCCTCGAGGTGCACACGCGCGGCAAGCCGCTCGCGAAGGCGATCGACCTCGACGTGCTCGCCGGCCAGACCCCCGGCTTCACCGGCGCGGACCTCCAGAACCTCGTGAACGAGGCGGCGCTGCTGGCCGCCCGCCAGGGCAAGCGCGAGATCGACCACCTCCAGTTGGAGGAGGGGATCATGCGCGTGATCGCGGGTCCGGAGAAGAAGACCCGCGTGATGTCCGAGAAGGAGCGCCGCGTCACCGCCTTCCACGAGATGGGCCACGCGCTGGTCGCCCACTATCTCGACAACACCGACCCGGTGCACAAGATCTCCGTGGTCTCGCGCGGCCAGGCGCTCGGCTACACGATCTCGCTGCCGACCGAGGACAAGTTCCTCACGACGCGTGCGGAGCTGTCGGACACGATGGCGATGACGCTCGGGGGCCGCGCAGCCGAGGAGCTCGTTTTCGGCGAGGTCACGACGGGAGCGTCGAACGACCTCGAGAAGGTCACGGCCACCGCGAAGCAGATGGTGATGCGCTTCGGGATGTCGGAGAAGCTCGGCCCGCGCGTGTTCGGCCACGACCACGGACAGCCGTTCCTCGGCCGCGAGTTCAGCTCAGAGCCGGACTACTCCGACGACGTCGCCCGCGAGATCGACGACGAGATCCGCCGCATCGTCGAGGAGGCGCACCAGCTGGCGCGCCAGGTACTCGACAACCATCGCGAGTCGCTCGACCTCACCTCCGAAATCCTGCTGCGCCGTGAGACGATCGAGCGCGAGCAGTTCATCGATCTGCTGGAGGGCAAGTCCGAGCAAGAGGTCTTCGGAGCCGACGAGACGCCGATCCCGGCGATCCCGCCACCGACGCCCGAGGCGCCGGAGCGGAAGCCCGAGCGGGCGCCGAAGACGCTGCCACGCCCAGGCCTCGCCGGCGGGACCGCCGAGATGCGCAGCGACCCTCCGCCGGAAAAGCCCTAGGGCGTAGGGCTCTTACGCCGCTGGCGGGCGGCGCCGTGCCGCATCGCCTTCCCGCAGACCTGCTCGCCCGCTTCGCGCGGCTCGTTCGCTCGCCGCAAGCGGCTCGCTCTGACACGGTCTGCGTCCAGGGATGCCGCCCGGCGCCGCCCGTCGCAGCGCCGCTAGGGGTCAGACCCCTTGAGTCCGGCGCACTTAGGGGGTCAGACCCCTTGAGTCGCGCGGACTCAACCCTCAAGGGGTCAGACCCCTTGAGGGTTAGCGCCGCTCTCAGTGCTAGCCGTTCAGCAGCGCAAGCAGCTCGTCCACGTCGTCGTCCGTGTTGTAGACGTGCCATGAGGTTCGGAGCAGGCCTGCTCGGGCCGCTGCCATTACGCGCGTTCCGCGTAGGCGCTCTTCGGCTTCGGGTAGTTCGGCCGAGACGATTGCCGAGTTGCCTGGTGGGAGGCCAAGGCCGGTGCGGCAGCGGTTCGCCAGGCGCAGGTTGTGCTCGTGGATTGCGTCGATGCCAATCTCGAGCAGCAGCTCCAGCGTCGGCGCTGTGCCGATCCAGGGGAACCAGGCCGGGCTCACGTCGAAGCGGCGCGCGTCGGCCGCGAGGCGGAGGGGTGGGCCGTAGTACGAGGAGTGCGGGTCCTCGCCGGCGTACCAGCCGGCGGCCGCCGGTGTGAGCTGGTCGAGCAGGTCGGGACGAACGCTCATGAACGCCGTGCCGCGCGGCGAGCACAGCCACTTGTACGCGCTGCAAGCGAGAAGGTCGATGCGCGCGGCGTCGACTGGCAGCCAGCCGCAGGCCTGCGTCGCGTCCACCACCACCCGAGCGTCGTACGCGGCAGCCGCTTCGATCACGGCCTCGAGGTCCACCAACTCGCCCGTGGATGACTGCACGATGCTCACCGCGACGACGTCGGTGCGCTCGTCCACCGAGTTCGCCACCTCGGCCACCGGCACGCACTCCACCTCGATGTCGCGTCCCTGTGCCAGGAACGGCCACAGGAGCGACGTGAACTCCGGCTCGGCCGACACGACGTGGGCGCCGTCGGGCAGCGAGGCCGCCATCAGCCCGATCATGCTGGACGTGTTCGCGCCGACCGCGACCCAGTCCGTGGGCACGCCCACGAGCCGCGCGAACGAGACTCGAGCGCTCTCGGTGGCGTCGCCCCAGCCCTCCCAGCTGGTGCGTCCGCCGCGCCAGTCGGCGAGCACCGCCTGAAGCGCGTCCCACGCCGGCGTGGGCGGCAGTCCGTAGCTCGCGGTGTTCAGGTAGAGCGTCTCCGGCTGCCACAGTCGCTGCGCGTCCTCGATTCTCACCGCGGCAACGCTAACGCCCGGCCCTTGACTTCAAGTGCACTTGAAGATGCATCATGCGGTCCATGCCAACCGGAATCGTCACCGGGGCCTCGCGTGGTCTCGGTCTTGCTCTCGCCCGCGCGCTCGATGAGCGCGGCTGGCGCCTCATCGTTGACGCGCGCGGCGCCGAGGCGCTCTCGGAGGCCACCGACGGCCTGAGCGGAGTCACCGCTATCGCCGGCGACGTCGCAGATCCCGCCCACCGCCGCGCCCTCATGGACGCGACCGGCGACGAGATCGACCTCGTCGTGAACAACGCCAGCCTGCTCGGGCCGAGCCCTCAGCCCGCGCTCGCCGACTATCCGCTCGACGAGCTCCGAAACGTGTACGAGGCGAACGTGCTGGCGCCGCTCGCGCTGCTTCAGCTCGCCTTGCCGAAGCTGCGCGAGGGGGCCGCGATCCTCGACATCACCTCCGACGCCGGGGTCGAGGCGTACGAGGGCTGGGGCGGCTACGGCTCGTCGAAGGCGGCGCTCGAGCAGATGACGGCGATCCTGGCCGCGGAGCACCCCGGCCTGCGCGTGTACTGGGTCGACCCGGGCGACATGCGGACCCAGCTGCACCAGGACGCCTTCCCGGGCGAGGACATCTCGGACCGCCCGCCGCCCGAGGAGAGCGTGCCCGGCCTGCTCGCGCTGATCGACGGCTCGCTGCCGAGCGGGCGCTACCGCGCGAGCGAGGTCATCGGAGCGCTGCGGTGATCCACGCGGGCTACGCCGAGCCGCTCGAAGCCGAGGAGCCGCCTGAGGTCCGCGGAGCCGACCGCGCCGACGTGGGGCTGCTCGTGGCAACCCGCGCGGACGGCGGCCTGGTGCATGCCCGCTTCGGCGAGATCGGGCGCTTCCTGCGGCCCGGCGACCTGCTCGTGGTGAACACCTCGGCCACGCTGCCCGCGGCGCTGCCGGCACGGCTGGACGGCGAGGACCTGCTGCTGCACCTCTCGACGCCGAGCGGGCCCGGCCACGGCGCAGGAGCATCCGACTGGGTCGTGGAGCTGCGCAGCACCGAGCTCCTGCCGGCCCAGGCTCCCGGATACGCCGCCCGGCTCGAGCTTCCGGGCGGCGCGGAGGCAAAGCTGCTCGCGCCCTACCTCGGCAGCAGCCGCCTCTCCTTCGCGCGCCTCTCGCTCGGTGAGCCGGTCGACGACTACCTGCGCCGCCACGGGCATCCGATCCGCTATCGCCACACGCCAAGGGAATGGCCGATCGACGCCTACCAGACGGTCTTCGCGATCGACCCCGGCAGCGCCGAGATGCCGAGTGCGGCGCGGCCGTTCACCGGCGAGCTGGTGGCAGAGCTGGCGGCGCGCGGCGTGCTGTTCGCGCCGCTCACGCTGCACGCCGGCGTGTCGTCGCTCGAGCTCGGCGAGAGCCCGTATCCCGAGCGCTACCGCGTGCCGGCACCCACTGCGCGGCTCGTGAACGCCGTGCACGAATGGGGCGGCCGGGTGATCGCGGTGGGGACCACCGTCGTGCGCGCGCTCGAGACGGTCGCCCGGGAAGGCGCCGTCCACGCGGGTGCGGGCCTGACGAACCTCGTCGTAACGCCCGAGGGTGGCCTGCACGCCGTCGACGGCCTCATCACCGGCTGGCACGAGCCGAGCTCGTCACACCTGCGCCTGCTCGAGGCGGCCGCTGGCACCGATCTGCTCAATCGCTCGTACGCCGCGGCCGAGGCCCATGGCTACCGCTTCCACGAGTTCGGCGACAGCCACCTGATCTTGTAACGAGTGCCTCCACGCGAAACGATGGGCTGCATGAGCAGCGACCTCCTGATCCGCTACGGCGGCCCCTTCGCGCCCGGCCTCGTCAAGTCAGCCTCCGGCTCCTTCATCGAGATGGAGGACGGCAGCCGCGTCCTCGACTTCACCGCCGGCCAGATCTGCGCGACGATCGGCCACAACCACCCGCGCGTGGTCGAGGCCATCGAGCGCTCCTGCCGCGAGGTGATGCACCTGAACTCGTGGTCGCTGTCGCCGCCCGTGATCTCGCTCGCCGAGCGGCTCATCAACACGCTCCCGGCCCCGCTCGAGCGCGCGATGTTCCTCTCCACCGGCGGCGAGGCCAACGAGGCCGCGCTGCGGATGGCGAAGCTCGCCAGCGGCAAGTTCGAGGTCGTTGCGCTCACGCGCAGCTGGCACGGCGTGACCGCCGGCGCGTCGGCGCACACCCACGCGGGCGGCCGCCGCGGCCACGGGCCGGCCACGCCCGGCGCCTTCGCTATCCCCGCGCCCTACGAGTACCGCTGCCCGATCCGCCACTGCGACGGCAACTGCGACTGCAGCTGCCTCGAGGCCGGGTTCGATCTCTTCGACCAGGCCAGCGTGGGCTCCCCGGCCGCGGTGCTGGCCGAGCCGGTGCTTTCCGCCGGCGGCGTGATCGTGCCGCCCCCGGGCTACTTCGTGCGCATGGCCGAGCTGTGCGCGGAGCGCGACATGAAGCTCGTGCTCGACGAGTGCCAGACCGGCCTCGGCCGGCTGGGCTCCATGTACGGGTTCGAGATCTACGACGTGGTGCCGGACTTCCTCGTGCTGTCGAAGACGCTCGGCGGCGGCGTACCCGTCTCGGCCGTGGTCACTACGCCGGACATCGAGGAGCGCTGCTTCGAGATGGGCTTCACCCACGTGACCTCGCACGTCTCGGACCCCATGCCCGCCGCGGTGGCGGAGGCGGTGCTCGACGTGGTGATCAGCGACGACCTGCCCGGCGCGTCCAGGGCGCGCGGCGACCGGCTCATGGCGAGCCTGCGCGAGCTTCAGACGCGACACGAGTCGATCGGCGACGTGCGCGGCATGGGCCTGCTCGTGGGCGTCGAGCTGGTGGAGGATCGCGACACGCGCGTGCCCGCCGACGCGCTCGGCCGCGCACTCACCGAGGAGTGCATGCGCTGCGGACTGTCCATGAACCTCGTTCGCGGTCAGAGCGCAGGCTCGGCGAACTGCCTGCGCATGGCCCCGCCGCTCACGGTGAGCGACGACGAGATCGACCTCGCCGTGACGGTGATCGACCAGGCGCTCACCACGGTGACGAGCGACCTCGCCGTGCGCTGACCCACGCCGCCCACGGCGCGCGATACTCACGCCGTGCTGATCATGGGAGTGGTGAACGTGACGCCCGACTCGTTCTCGGACGGCGGGCAGTTCCTCGAGGCCGATGCCGCCGTCGAGCACGGGCTGCGACTGACGGCAGAGGGCGCGCACATCCTCGACATCGGCGGGGAGTCCACGCGTCCGGGCGCTGACCCGGTCGGGGAGGACGAGGAGCTCGCTCGCGTGGTGCCGGTGATCGAGCGGCTCGCGCGCAGCGGGCAGGCGCGGCTCTCGATCGACACCACCAAGGTTGGCGTGGCCCGGGCCGCGCTGGAGGCCGGCGCGAGCCTGGTGAACGACGTGTCCGCCCTGCGCTTCGACCCCGGAATGGCCGCTCTGGTGGCCGAGACAGGTGCCGGCTGCTGCCTCATGCACATGCTCGGCGAGCCGCGGACGATGCAGGAGGACCCGCGCTATGACGACGTCGTGTCCGAGGTGAAGGCGTTTCTCGAGGAGCGGCTCGCGTTCGCGGTTGCGGAGGGGGTCGACGAGGAGCGCGTGTGGCTCGATCCCGGCATCGGCTTCGGCAAGACCGTGGAGCACAACCTCGAGCTGCTGCGCCGCCTGGACGAGATCGTCGCCATCGGCAGGCCGGTGGTGGTGGGCACCTCGCGCAAGAGCTTCCTGGGCAGGCTGGTGGGCGGACGCGCCGAGGGCGAGCGCCTGCCCGGCACCATCGCCACGAACGTGCTCGCGCTCGAGCGCGGGGCCAGCGTTTTCCGCGTGCATGACGTCGCCCAGAACGCAGATGCCCTGGCGGTGGCCGCTGCTACGGTCCGGACGGATGTGGGAGAGCGATCCTGACGACGATTTCGAGGAGATCGAGGATGATGATCTCGACGAAGACGATCGCGCTGCCACCTCGCCCGCGGTCTCGATAGAGATCACAGGCCTCTCGCTCTACACCCACCACGGCGTCGGCGAGGCGGAGCGCGAGGTCGGCCAGCGGCTCGTATTCGACATCGCGTTCGAGCTCGACGACTGCGACGCCACCGTCACCGATCGCATCGAGGACACGGTGAACTACGCCGAGGTCTGCGAGCAGGTGGCGCTGGGCGCGCAGGAGCGCAACTACAAGACGCTCGAGCGCCTCTGCGCCGCGGTTGCCGACCGCCTGATCGACCGCTTCGGCGCCGAGTCCGTGCGCGTGAAGGCCACCAAGCCCGAGCCGCCGATCCCACTGCCGGTCGACGAGGTCTCGGTCGAGGTGTGGAAAGAGGTTACTGATCGGGCTACCTCGGGCTCGGCTCCAACGTGGGAGACCGGCTCGCGAACCTGCGCGCCGCGCGCGATGCGCTCGGTGAGCATGGGGTGGAGGTGCTCGCGGCCTCGTCGGTGTACGAGACCGCGCCGCAGGGCGAGGTGACGGACCAGCCGGACTTCCTCAACGCGTGCCTCCAGGTTCGGACCGAGCTGGGGCCGGAGGAGCTGCTCGACGCGAGCAAGGCGGTGGAGCGAGGGCTCGGGCGCGCGCCGGGAGGCGTCCGCCACGGCCCGCGCCCGATTGACGTGGACGTGCTGCTGTTGGGCGACCTCGAGTTTCACTCCGAGCGCCTGGCACTTCCGCATCCGGAGGTCACGAGCCGCCGCTTCGTGCTCGAGCCGCTGCTCGAGCTAGACCCAGATCTCACGCTTCCCGACGGCACGCGCCTCGCCGACGAGCTCGACGGCGTGCGCGACCAGCCGGTGCGGCCGGCGGGCGCGCTATGACCCCCCGCCGTTTGGGGGGTTTACCGTGTCGTACGGTGGTTGGCTACGTACAGGTTGGGGACGGTAGAGGTGATGCAGGACTCGCCCGAGCTCGCAATTTTCCGCGGGGACGACGAACCGTCCCTTGTGGCCGCCTCCCTCGCATGCCGGGCGTGCCTGTCCGGCGAGGTCGAATGGTCGCTCCGCGTGGAGGACTTCGAGGGCACGGTCGAGTGCCGCTGCCGGAGCTGCGGGTACGTGCGCGAGGTCTCGCTGACCTCGGAGCAGACGCTGCGGCTATCGCTCGAGCACGCGTAACCTAGAGACGGCAATGGCCGAAGGCCAGGCCCTCTCACAGCGCACGGATGCACTCGACGTGATCGTGGAGCTGCTCGGCGCGCTCGACGGAGAGAAGGGCGTGGCGTCGGGGCGCGAGTTCTACGACCGCCTCTGCGAGGCGTGCTGCCGCGTGGCGTCCATGGAGCGCGCCGGGCTGCTGCTCTACGACGACGCCCGTCAGCTTGTCGTGCCGGTGGGCGGCCACGGTCTCGAGCCGGACCTGTTTGCAGAGGTGTACGGCACGCTCGAGGAGACGCCGATCGCGCAGGTGGCTCTGTCCGAGGACCGCGTGGTGGAGGTGACCGGCGACCTTGACCGCTGGGTGCCGGAGCGCTACGCGCGCCTCGGCGGCGTGGCGACGCTCACCTGCGTGCCGGTGTCGGCCGGCGGCCGCTGGCTCGGCGTGATCTTCGCCGACCGCTGCGGCACCCGCTTCGAGCTCACCGACGAGGAGCGCCACGCCATGTGGACGCTCGGCAAGACCGCGGCGCTCGCCGCGAGTGTGCGCATCGCGACGAACCAGCAGGGCCGAGCCCGCCTGCTTCAGGCGCGCATCGACCTGGCGCGCGAGCTGCACGAGCGCGTGGTGCAGCGGCTGTTCGGCGTCTCGATGGTGCTCGGCTCGGAGCACGCGCTGAGCGAGGAGGCGCGCCAGCGCTGCGCAAGCGAGATGCACGCCGCGCTCGCCGACCTGCGCGAGGCGCTCTCGCGACCGCTCGCGCCCCCGAGCCTCGACACAGGGGCCACGCTCCGCGGAGAGCTCGCTCGGCTCGGCCGCCACTACAAGGACCTGCCGCTCGAGCTCGACTGGGATGACGGGGTGGAGGTTCCAGAGGACGTGGAGCCGCTCGCCCAGTCCGTTCTCGCCGAGGCGCTCCGCAACGCGCACAAGCACGCGCGGCCGACCTCGGTTCGCGTGCACGTCGGGCGCATCGACGGCACGTTCGTGCTCGAGGTTCGCAATGACGGGGCGCAGGCAGACACCCGTGGCACGGGCACCGGCATGGGCCTGCGCCTGGCCGCGTTCGAGGCGCTCCAGCGGGGTGCGCTGGTGGAGTTCGGACCCGAGCGACAGGACTGGCGCGTGCGGCTCGTGGTGCCGGTGGATGAGGATTCACCGGAGTGAGCCCCGAGCGCAACCTGAAAGTGCTCGTGGTGGACGACCACGACGTCGTCCACTGGGGCTTCCGGCTGCTCCTCACCGAGCAGCCCTGGGTGGAGCGCTGCCTCACGGCGTCGAGCGTCCAGGAGGCGCTCGAGATGGCGCGCCGCTACGAGCCGCACGTGGCGCTCGTGGACCTCTTCCTCGGCGAGGAGTCGGGCGCGGAGCTGTGCGAGGCGATCCGGCGCGAGTCGCCCCCAACGCGCGTGCTGCTGATCTCGGGCGCCGGCTGGATCTCCCCTCAGGCTGCGAAGGCCGCGGGGGCCTCGGGCTTCGTCTCGAAGGACTGGCCCGCTCACGACGTGGCGATGGCCGTGCGGATGGTCGGGAAGGGCATGACCGTCTTCGCACCGCGCGCGGAGCAACCCTCCACGCCGCTGTCGGAGCGCGAGCGCGAGGTGCTGACGCACATGGCGAGCGGCGCCACCAACAAGGAGATCGCCGAGCTCCTCTTCCTCTCACCGCACACGGTGAAGGAGCACACGAGCGCGCTCTACCGCAAGCTCGGCGTGCGCAACCGAGCCGAGGCGGTCCAGCGGGCGGAGCGGCTGGGCCTGACGGCTTAGCCGGGCGAGTCGTAGAAGGCTCGGACCACGCCGCCGGGCTCGAGCCAGGGCTCCACGAGACGCTGTGCGCGCTCCGGCTCGCGGTGGAAGAGTCCCACGCGGACGGCGAAGACCTTGTCGAAACGGCGCTCGCCGAGGTCCATGTCCTCGAGGCTCGCAACAAGGAACTCGGCCCTCCCGGCCTCGACATGCGCTGCATTACGGACGGTCGCAGCGTCGACCATCTTCTGGGAGCGGTCGACGGCGGTCAGCCGGCCCTGCTCGAGCTGCTCGCACACCAGGGTCGCGGCGATCCCGTGCCCGCAGCCGATCTCAAGCACGCGGTCGTCCGGCTGGATGTCCAGCTCCTGGACCACCGCTCGCAGCCGCTCGCTCAACGCACTACCGCTTCATCGTCCGGACGCCGTCCTCGGGCGTCCAGACCTCGATCACCAGGGCTTTGCGCTCGTCGTCGAGGCCGACCGTCGAGACCTCGCGCAGGTCCAGCCGGAACAGGTGCGAGGGCCCGTCCGCTCCCGCCTCTCCGTTGATCGCCTTCACCCGCTCGGGATCCGTGATCTCCTCGGCGATGCCGGCCAGCTTGGCGTCGCCGCTCCAGTCCGCCGGCTCCTCGGAACCGCTGTGGAGAGCGAAGCGCGGGTCGCGCTGAAGGTCGCGGGCCTTCAGCGCCTGCCACATCGACCCGATCCAGAGCTCGCCTTCCATCAGGTTCGTCTCGCTGCCCGAGATGCGCGGCGAGCCGTCCCGCCGCAGCGTTGCGAGCGTCTTGTGCGTGTGAGCATCGAGGCGGGCACGCACCCGCGCGGCGAGGTCCGGAGCGGCGGCCTCGAACTCGGACCAGCTCGCCACGCGCTAGGCCCGCCCGTCCAAGAGGATCTCCCAGGGCTCGATTGCCGCCGTCTTGAGCAGACCCATCGGCCGCCAGGGATCCTCGGCGAAGCGAGCCTCCACCGCCTGCTCGCTTTCGGCCGAGACCGCCATCAGCACCCGGTCGCCGTCGGCCAGCGGTCCGCCGAGCACGATGAAGCCCTCATCCACAAGCGCATCCATGAAGCTCGCGTGCGCGTCCCATTCGTCCTGCTCGCGCATGCCGCGCGAGTCGTCCCAGTTCAGATCGTGTTCAACCGTGACTGCGAAGTAGGGCATTGAAAGGCAACGCTATCCAGGCGGCCCGGTCCGCCGGGCACACGTCACACCCATGAAGGACATTCGTTGGCCGGCGGGCCGCGGTTCCGGTTCCCGGCCTAGCTGCGGTCGGGGATCTGCTGCACGGCCCAGCCGTTTCCGTCGGGATCGCTGAAGAACACGAATGAGCCCCACGGGAACTCCTGCACCTCGCTCACCTCGACGCCGCGCTCGGCCAGCTCGGCACGCGCGGCCTGGACGTCGGGGACCACCAGCATCAGACCCTGCACGGAGCCGGGCGGCGTGTCCACGATCCCCTTGCCCAGCGAGATCGAGCAGGCCGAGCCGGGGGGCGTGAGCTGGACGAAGCGGATCTCGTCGCTGACCGCGTGGTCATGGTCCGCGTTGAATCCCGCCTGCTCCGTGTAGAACGCCTTCGCGCGATCCACATCGGTTACGGGGATCGGCACCACCTCGATTTTCCAATCCATGTCTGGGTCTTATCAGACGCGCGGGCGCTCGTTCACGCGATCGATCCACTCTGAGAGCCGCGGGTGGCCACCGTCCAGCTGCAGGTGCTCCTCGAGGATGCGGTGGAAGAGCTCGTCGTCGGCGGGATCGCGCAGCTTGCCGAACTTCAGGAACGGGAAGGCGGCGCAGTCGGCCGCCGAGAAGTCGCCGAAGAGGTGATCGCGGCCGTCGAGCAGCTCCTCGAACACCTCGAGCCACGCACGCATCTGAGCACCGAGCGCGGCCACGCGCTCGTGGTCGGGGTGCTCCCGCTCCAGCTCGTCCTCGATCGTGTTCGGCGCGAGCTTCCAGACCTCGTTGAACCACTCGAGGAACACGTCCAGCTCGGCCCGGCGCGCGGGGTCGCGCGGAAACAGCGGCGGCTCGGGATACCGCTCCTCCAGATGCCGCATGATCCGGGTCGAGTCCGGGATCACCTCGTCGCCGTCCACGAGCACCGGCACGAGCGGCTGCCCGCTCACCTCGACGACCGGCGAGCGGTCCTCGTAGGAGATCTCGATCGACTCCACATCGAGCCCCTTGTGGGCGAGTGCAAGCGCCACACGCTCGACATTGGTGGAAAACGGGGCTCTGTAGAGCCGGAGCATCGGGTGAGGGTACCCCCCCGACCGGGGGGTCCTATGTCCCACTCGGCTAACGGATTGGCCATAACAGACAAGGTTCATGTGATGGCCCGCGACCAACTCACTGCGCTGCTCTTTCCGGGGCAGGGCAGCCAAACCGCTGATATGCGCGAGACGGTGGAGCGCCACCGTCCCGATCTGCTCGAGCTCGCCGAACGCGAGGTCGGCGCCGACCTGTTCGATCGGGCCACCGAGGGCACGCGCTGGGCGCAGCCGGCGATCTACTGCGCGGCGCTTGCCGGCTACGCGGAGCTGGACGCGAGCGCGGACGTGATGGCCGGCCATTCGCTCGGCGAGATCACCGCTCTCGTGGCGGCCGAAGCGATCTCAGCCGAAGACGGCCTGCGAGTGGTCGCGGCCCGCGGCAGCCTGATGCAGGAAGCCGCCGAGGAGACGGGCGACGGTGGGATGACCGCCGTACGCGCCCGCGAGGACAACCGCGACGTGATCGCCGAGGTTGCGGCGGCCACTCACGTATCGATCGCCAACGACAACGCCCCGGACCAGCTCGTGCTGTCCGGCTCGCTGAGCGCGCTCGACGACGCCGAGGCGCAGCTCAAGGAGCGCGGCGTGCGCGGCAAGCGGCTGCCGGTGGCGGGCGCCTTCCACTCACCTCTGATGGAGCCGGCCGTGGAGCCCTTCCGTGCTCTGCTGGCTGACACCGAGATCGCGGAGCCGCGCGTGCCCGTGTACTCGTGCGTGACCGCCGAGCCCTTCGACGACGTCCGCGAGCGGCTGGTGCAGGCGATCACGCACCCGGTGCGCTGGCTCGAAGTGATGCGTGCGCTCGACGCGCGCGGTGTGACCAACTTCGTGGAGACCGGCCCCGGCCACGTCCTGACGAACCTTGTGCGAAAATCTCTCGCCGGTGCGATGGAGGCCGCCGGTGCGTAGCCCGGACCTCCTGTGGCCGGACGCGAGGGCGGCCGTGCGCGATGCCGCCGCCTCCGACCCCGCAGCGGCGGCGACGGTGACCCCCATGCCGTGGGACCGCCGACAGCGCGCGGCCGCCCTGGCGTCCGTCGCCATGGCGGTGCCGGAGCGCGTGGTCACGAACGCGACGGTGGCCGAGGGCGCCGGCGTGACCGAGCAGTGGATCGTGCACCGCACGGGCGTGCATGAGCGTCGCCGCGTGTCGGATGGCGAGCGCCTTCAGGACCTCGCCACCGCCGCGGGCCGCGCGGCGCTGGAGGAGGCCAACGTGGCCGCCGAGGACCTGGACCTGGTGCTGGTGGCGACCGTGGCGCCGGACGATCTCCTGCCGAACGCCGCCCCGCTGGTCGCACGCGACCTCGGTGCCACGCGAGCGGGCGCGATGGACCTGGGAGCGGCCTGCACGGGCTTCCTGTCGGCACTGTCGCTTGCCGCCGCCCAGGTGGAGGGCGGGCGCAGCCAGAACGTGCTCGTGATCGGCGCCGAGGTGCTCAGCCGCTTCGTCGACAGCTCCGACCGTGGCACGGCCGCGCTCTTCGCTGACGGCGCGGGCGCCGCGCTCGTGGCGCCCTCGAGCGGCAGCGCCCACATCGCCGACATCGTCCTGCACTGCGACGCCGCCGGGGCCAACGCGATTCGCGCCTCGCACGACGAGCAGATCATCCACATGCAGGGCCACGACACCTTCAAGGCGGCGGTCCATCGGATGTCCGACGCGAGCATCGAGGCCACGCAGCGCGCGGGCGTGGGTCTGGAGGAGATCGACCTGTTCGTCTACCACCAGGCGAACGCGCGAATCCTCACGGCCGTGGGCGAGCGGCTCGGCCTCGACAGTGACCGCGTGATCAACTGCATCGACCGCTACGGCAACACCTCATCGGCAACGCTCCCGATCGCCCTCGCTGACGCTCGCGAGCGCGGGATGCTCGAGCCCGGCATGAACGTGCTGCTCGCCGCATTCGGCGCGGGTTTCACCTGGGGGGCCGGCGTGATCGAATGGGGGGCATGAATGGACGACCGGATGGCAGCGCACTCGTCACCGGCGCATCGCGCGGGATCGGTGCGGCGATCGCCAAATCGCTTGCCCGGGAGGGCTGGCCGGTGGGCGTGAACTACCGCAGCGACTCCGAGGCGGCCGACGCCGTGGTCGACGAGATCACGAGCGCGGGCGGCCGCGCGAAGGCGCTCCACGGCGACGTGGCCGATCCCGAGACCGCCGATGCGCTCTTCACCGCGCTCGAGGAGGAGTTCGGACCGGTGCTCGTGCTCGTGAACAACGCCGGCATCACCGCAGACGGCCTAGCTCCGATGATCGACGACGACGACTGGAACAGCGTCATCGACACGAACCTGTCGGCCGCCTTCCGGCTCACCCGTCGCGCGCTGCGGCCGATGATCCGCAGCCGCTACGGCCGCGTGGTGAACATCGCGTCGATCGTGGGCGGCGTCCGTGGCAACGCGGGACAGGCCAACTACGCTGCGTCGAAGGCCGGCCTGGTGGCGATGACGAGGACCGTTGCGGCCGAGGTGGCCCGCCGCGGGGTCACGGTGAACGCCGTGGCGCCCGGTCTGATCGAGACCGGCATGACCGACGGCATCGCAGAGAACTTGCTGGAACACGTGCCCGCCCGCAGGGCCGGCACGCCGGAAGAGGTGGCCGAGTGCGTGCGCTTCCTGGCGTCTGATGGCGCCGCGTACGTAACCGGTGTCTGCCTCACCGTTGACGGAGGCCTCACCGCCTAAGAGATGACAAGGAGGAACTGAATGGCAGCAACAGCTACACGTGAGGAAATCGAGGGCCGGGTGTTCGAGGCTCTCGAGGAGTTCGGCGCCGAGCCGGACGCGATCACCCCTGATGCGACCTTCGAGTCGCTGGACGTGGATTCGCTCGACCTGGTCGAGCTCGCGCAGATCGTCGAGGACGAGTACGGCGTGCAGCTCAAGGGCGAGGACATGGAGGGTGTTGCGACCGTCCGTCAGGCCGTCGACCTGGTGATGTCGAAGCTCGGATGACCCGTTCTGTCGTCATCACCGGCGTCGGCGCCGTCACGCCCCTGGGCGTGGGCGCCCGCACGCTGCACGAGCGCTGGAGCGCCGGCCAGTCCGGAATCGAGGACGGGTTCGGCCGCGCGAGCGAGTTCGAGCCCAAGGAGCACCTCTCGATCAAGGAGGTGCGCCGCTCGGACCGCTACACCCAGCTCGCGCTCGCGGCCGCCGGCGAGGCGCTCGAGGACGCCGGCTGGGACGGCGAGGCGCCCTACGACCCCGAGCGGGCGGCCTGCGTGATCGGCACCGGCATCGGCGGCATCGGAACGCTGGAGGCGAATCACATCCTCCTGCTTGACGAGGGCGCGGACCGGATCTCGCCGCTCTCGATCCCGCTGCTGATGGCCAACGCGGCCTCCGGCGTGATCGCGATGAAGCACGACCTGCGCGGGCAGTCCTTCGGGACGGTGTCCGCGTGCGCGGCGGGTGCCCATGCGATCGGCATGGCCGAGCGGATCATTCGCTACGGCGACGCCGACGCGGTCGTGACCGGTGGCAGCGAGGCGGCGATCACACCGCTCGCGACGGCCGCCTTCGCGCGCATGGACGCACTCTCGGACAGCGGCATCTCGCGTCCCTTCGACCGCCGCCGCGACGGCTTCGTGATGGGCGAGGGCGCCGGCATCCTCGTGCTGGAGGAGGAGGAGGCGGCCCGCGAGCGCGGCGCGCGCATCCTCGGCTACATACGCGGCTACGCCTCGACCTCGGACGCCTACCACCTGACCGCCCCCGAGCCGAACGGCCGCGGCGCGGCGAAGGCAATGGAGCTGGCAATGAAGGACGCAGGTATAGACGCGGAGCAGGTGCTGTACGTGAACGCACACGGCACCTCGACGCCGCTGAATGACCGCTCCGAGACGAACGCCATCAAGACGGCGCTCGGCGAGGACGTGGCGGCGCACATGCCGATCAGCTCGACCAAGTCGGCCATCGGCCACCTGCTCGGCGCCGCGGGCGCCGTGGAGGCGATCGCCACGCTGCTGGCGCTGCGCGACCGCATCGCGCCGCCGACCCTGAACTACGAGGAGCCCGACGAGGGGCTCGACCTGGACTACGTGCCCAACGAGGCCCGTCCGCTGCCGAACGGCGACGCCCGAGCAATCGGGCTGTCGAACGCGTTCGGCTTCGGCGGCCACAACGCCGTGCTGTGCCTGGAGGCTTCATGAGCGCCCTTGCGGACAGGATGCCCGCTGAGCGGATCTCGCCACTGCTGAAGGAGCCGCGCGAGGTTACCGCCCGCGATCGGCTCGAATTGCTCTGCGACCCCGGATCGCTGCACGTGATCCGCTCGACCGTGCTGCCGCGGCGCGAGTCCAAGCGCATGCGCGACGGCGACGGCGTGGTGGGCGCGGCCGGCACGATCTCCGGTCGCCCGGTCTACTGCTACGCGCAGGACCAGTCGTTCGCCGGCGGCTCGCTGGGCGAGGCCCATGCCGAGACGATCGTGCGAGTGATGCAGCTCGCCGGCCGTGCCCGCGCCCCGGTGATCGGCTTCGTCGCCTCCGGCGGTGCCCGCATGGACGACGGCATCGCCGCGCTCGGCGGCTACGGCCGGATCTTCCGCGAGAGCGTGAAGCTGTCGGGTCGCGTCCCGCAGATCTCCGTGATCACGGGCGTGTCCGCCGGCGGCGGCGCGTACTCCCCGGCGCTCACCGACTTCGTCGTGATGACCGAGGGCTCCGCGATGTTCCTCACCGGCCCAGGCGTGGTACGCGAGGTCATGGGCGAGGACGTGGACGCCCAGGCGCTCGGCGGTCCGAAGGTGCACGCGAAGAACGGCGTCTGCCAGTTCGTGGCGGGGAACGATCACGAGGCTGTCGGAGTGGTGCGGGAGCTGATCGCCCACCTGCCGCAGCACGCGGGGGAGCGGCCGCCGCACGGCCTGCCGGCACCGGTTCCGTCAATGGACCCCGCCGCGCTGGTGCCGGATTCGGCGCGCAAGGTCTACGACGTTCGCCACGTGATCCGCGCGATCGTGGACAACGCGGAGCTCCTCGAGGTGTCGGAGCGCTGGGCGCGCAACATGGTCACCGCCTTCTGCCGGATCGACGGGCGCGCCGTGGGCGTGATCGCGAACCAGCCCTGGTATCTGGGCGGCGTGATCGACGCGGACGCGGCGCAGAAGGCTTCCAAGTTCGTGCGCACGTGCAACGCGTACGGGCTGCCGCTGGTGGTCCTGGTGGACACCCCTGGCTTCCTGCCGGGCACGAAGCAGGAGGGCCTCGGCGTGATCCGCCACGGGGCGAAGCTCCTGCACGCCTTCGCCGAGGCCGTGGTCCCTAAGGTGACCGTTGTGCTGCGCAAGGCTTACGGCGGTGGCTTCATCACGATGAACTCCAAGGATCTCGGGGCCGACCTCGCGCTCGCCTGGCCGGACGCCCAGATCGGGATCATGGGGCCGAAGCAGGCCGTGGGGATCGTGCACCGGCGCGAGATCGCCGCGGCCGACGACCCCGAGCGCGAGCACGATCGCCTGGCCGACGAGTACGCCGCGGACCACGTGTCCGCCGCGGCTGCGGCCCGTGAGGGCTTCATCGACGAGCTGGTCCCGCCCCAGGAGACGCGACGCCGTCTCGCGGGCGCGCTCGCCGCGCTTTCGGGCGCAGGTGACTACGGCAACGGCGGAGGGAACATCCCGCTGTGATGTACGTGGCCCTCGGCGACAGCTTCACCGCGGGAGTCGAGCCCGGGCAGCCGCGCTGGCCGGACGAGCTGGCGCGCCAGCTGGGCGGTCGCTATGTGAACCTCGCTGAGGTGGGCGCCACCAGCGAGCACGTGGAGCTGGACCAGCTCGAACGAGCTCTGAAACTCCAGCCTGACGTCGTCACGCTCGTGTGCGGGGCCAACGACGTCCTGTTCAACACGCGGCCCGACCCCGACGCCTACGCCGCCCGCCTCTCGCGCATGTTCGCTCGGCTGCGGCGAGAGCTGCCGCAGGCGCAGATCGTCACGGCCACCTATCCGGAAATCGGGCGCTTCCTCGCGCTGCGGCCGCGCACCCGCGCGCGCGTGGACGAGGGGATGGAGCTCTTCAACGCCGCGGTGCGCAAGGTCGCGCGGCGCCACGACGTGGTGCTGATGGAGAGCTTCGACCACCCAGCGGCAAACGTCCGCGAGACCTACGCCGACGACGGCTTCCACCCCTCCGCCGAGGGCCACCGCCAGGCCGCGCGCGAGTTCCTGCGCGCGCTCCGAAAGCGCTTCCGACTAACCGCAGCGTGACCCGCTCGACGCTGGCCGAGCGAGAGGCGCGCGCCACCGCGCCTGGCCCGGACCTCTTCGCGCGGCCGTTCGCCGAGATTTCGGTAGGCGACCGGTTCGCCACCGGCGGCCGGACGGTGAGCGAAGTCGGACATCCTCCAGCTTCGCCGCCCTGACCGGCGACCGCCATCCGCAGCACACAGACCCCGAGTGGGCTGCCGGCAGCCGCTTCGGCGAGCAGATCGCCCACGGACTGCTCGTGCTCTCGTTCGCCGTCGGCCTGCTCCCGCTCGACCCCGACCGGATCGTCGCCCTCCGCCGTGTGGGCGACGCGGTGTTCAAGCAACCTGTGAAGATCGGCGACACCGTGCACGTGGACGGTGTAATCGTGGACACGCGGGAGGTCGACGCCGAGCAGGGGCTGGTGGAGGCGTGTCTGCGGATCCTGAACGACAGTGGTCGGCTGGCGGTGCGGGCGAACGTCGAGCTCGTGTGGCGCACCTGATGCTCGAGGGCAAGCGCCTGCTCGTGACGGGGGTGCTGACCAAGGGCAGCATCGCCTACTCAGTGGCTGAGAGGGCCCAGCACGAGGGTGCCCAGCTACTGCTGACAGGGTTCGGGCGCACGCGCAGGATGACCGAGCGCGCCGCGGCGCGGCTCCCCGACCCGCCCGACGTGCTCGAGCTCGACGTGAACGACCCGGAGCACTTCGACGCACTCGTCACCGAGCTGAAGCAGCGCTGGGGCGGGCTCGACGGCGCCTTGCACGCGATCGCCTTCGCCCCGGGCGACGCGCTCGGCGGCAACTTCATGACGGCGCCCCCGGAGTCGGCCGTGCAGGCATTCCGCACGAGCGCGTACTCGTTCAAGGCGCTCGCCGAGGCGGTTGCGCCCCTGATGGACGACGGGGGCAGCCTCGTCGGCATGGACTTCGACGCCTCGGTGGCCTGGCCGGTCTACGACTGGATGGGCGTGGCGAAGGCCGCGCTCGAGTCGGTCTCGCGCTACCTGGCCCGCGACCTCGGCGAGCAGAACGTGCGCGTGAACCTGATCTCCGCCGGGCCCGTGGAGACGCCGGCCGCGCAGGGCATCCCGGGCTTCGACGCCCTCTCCGGACTCTGGGGAAAGCAGGCCCCACTGAATTGGGACAGCGCCGACCCGGCGCCGGTGGCGGACGCCGTGCTGTTCCTGCTCTCCGACCTCTCGCGCGCGATCACCGGCGAGATCCTGCACGTGGACGGCGGCTTTCATGCCATGGGTGCGCCCTTGAGATAATCGCTCTGCGGGCGGCCGAGCCGCCCGCTTGCGCCACGACGCCGTAGGCTCCGCGCCGTGCTGCTCGCCATCGACGTCGGCAACACCCAGACCCACGTGGGGATGTTCTCGGACGACGAGCTCGCTCATCACTGGCGCTTCGCGACCGCGCGTTTCGCGACGGCGGACGAGGTGGCCACGGTGGTGGCGGGCCTGCTCGGCCTGCGCGACCTGAAGCTGGGTGACGTGCACGCGGCGATCGTCTCGTCGGTGGTGCCGACGCTGGCGCACGAGTACGAGCAGATGATCGAGCGCTATTTCGACGGCCGCGGCGCCCTCGTTGGCCCCGAGCTCAAGACCGGCATGCCGATCCGGATCGACCGTCCGCAGGAGCTGGGCGCGGACCGCCTGGTGAACGCGATCGCCGCCTACGAGCGCGTGGGCGGCGCGTGCATCGCGGTCGACTTCGGGACCGCGATCAACTACGACGTCGTGTCCTCGGAGGGCGAGTACCTCGGCGGCGTGATCTCACCCGGGATCGAGATCTCGCTCGAGGCCCTGTCCGCGCGCGCCGCGCGCCTCCCGCGCGTGGACATCGAGGCACCGCGCCACGCCATCGGCAAGGGCACCCAGGAGGCGATCCAGGCGGGGGTGGTGTACGGCTTCGCGGGCCAGGTGGACGCCATCGTCGGGCGCCTGCGCGAGGAGCTCGGCGAGGAGGCCACCGCGATCGCCACGGGCGGCTTCGCGGAGGCGATCGTGCCGTTCTGCGAGCAGGTCGACGAGGTGGACGACCGGCTCACCCTCCAGGGACTCAAGCTGATCTGGGAGCGCAACAGCAACTGACTTTCCCTGCGGCTCGGCCGGGTGTAGGTTGGAACCACCTGGCCCCCGTGTCCCCCAAATCCTTCCAGGTGTCGCTCGACGATCGCGGGTCCGTGGTCGTCGTACGCGTCCGGGGCGAGGTGGACACAGCAACGGCGCCGCAGATGGGTCAGGCGATCGACGCGCAGCTGGCCCGCCGGCGCCGCGTCGTGCTCGATCTCTCCGAGGTCGAGTTCATGGACCTCCACGGGCTTGCCGTGCTGATGCGCGCCAGCCGGCGCACGCGCGTCGAGGGAGGCAGCTTCGCTGTCGACCGGCCGGCGCCCTGCGTGCTCCGCCTCTTCGAGCTGGTCCGCATGGACGGTGAGATCCGAATCGTTTCGGACGACAACCGGCCGCCCGAGGCCGCCTGAGCTACCGTTTTCGCGTGCCCTCGCTCACGGACACATGGACGCTCGGCGGCCTCAGGCTCGCCAATCGGGTGGTGCTCGCGCCGCTCGCCGGCATCGGCAACTGGTTCGTGCGCCTCCAGGCGAAGCGCCACGGGGCGGGGCTGGTGGTGTCCGAGATGGTGTCGAGCTTCGGCCTCGTGCACGGCAACGAGCGGACCGTGCGCGAGTTCCTGCGCATCCACCCGGATGAGCACCCGGTGTCGATGCAGCTCTTCGGCCATGACGCCGCCGTGATGCGCGAGGCCGCCGCGATCGCGGCCGACGCGGGCGCCGACGTGATCGACCTCAACATGGGCTGTCCGGTCCGCAAGGTCTGCAAGACCGGTGCCGGCGCAGCGCTGCTCGATGACCCCGACCGGGCCGTGGCCATCGCTCGCGCCGCCGGCGAGGGCAGTGGCCTCCCCGTGACCGTGAAGCTCCGCCCGGGCCGCGAGCCCGGCGACCTGGCCGGGGTTGAGCTCGCACGGCGGCTTGTGGGGGAGGCCGGCGTGGCCGGCATCGCGTTCCATCCCCGGCACGCCTCACAGCAGCACGCTGGTGCGCCCGACTATGTCCTTGCGCACCAACTTGTCGACGCGCTGCCGGTTCCCGTGATCGTGTCCGGCGGGCTCTCGAGCGACGAGCCCACCCTGCGAGCCTTCGAGGAAAGCGGCGGGGCGGCCGTGATGCTAGCCCGCGGCGCGCTGGGCAATCCATGGCTGTTCGGCCGCCTGCTCGGCACCTACGAGGGTGAGCCGACTCCACAGGAGGTCCTGGAGGAGCTGGAATGGGTGATCGCGTGCGCCGAGGACCATCTCGGCGTGGAGCGCGCGGGTCGCTATCTGCGCAAGTTCTACCCCTGGTACGCGGAGCACCTGGAGCTCACGCGACGCGAGCGCGAGCCGCTCGTGACACCGCCCACGACGGCGGACGCACGCGAGGTTTGGCGCAGCGCGATCCAGCCGGCCATGCCCGTCGCGGCCTAGCTCCGCCGCGGCCGATCGGCCTGAGAAACCTCGCCCAAAGCTTCGAAAACTGACCCGAATTCGGCTCGCCGGACGTATAGACCATTGCTACACTGCTCGGCTCCCTGCGGGAGGAAAGAACGACATTTCCATGGCGGCACGAGAGACAGTCCTCACACCTGAAGGCCTTGAAGAGCTGAAGGCCAAGATCGACCACCTCAGCGGCAACCGCCGCCGGGAGGTCGCCGAGCGCATCAAGGAAGCTCGCGAGTTCGGCGACATCTCCGAGAACGCGGAGTACGACGACGCCAAGAACGAGCAGGCGATGCTCGAGAAGCAGATCTCCGATCTCGAAGAGAAGCTCCGCAACGCCCGCGTGATCGACGCAAAGTCGGTCGACACCGACACCGTCAACGTCGGCGCCACGGTGCACGTGAAGGACCAGAAGACGGACAAGTCGACGAAGTTCAAGATCGTCGGCTCCGCCGAGGCCGACCCGTCCGAGAGCAAGCTCTCGAACGAGTCACCCGTCGGGCGCGCCCTGATCGGCCACAAGCGCGGCGAGACCGTGAGCGTGCAGGTCCCCCGCGGCCCGGCACGCAAGCTGAAGATCACCAAGATCGAACGCTAGCCCAGCCCGCCCGCTGTCCCGCTAGTAGCCTCCGGCCGCGTGGACGAGTCCGCCTCCGACGAGCCGCGCGTCGACGATCGGCGCGCCAAGCTGGCGCGCCTGCGCGAGCAGGGCATTGACCCGTTCCCGCACGAGTTCCCGGGGGTCACGCCCATCGCCGAGATCCACGCCGCCCACGACGCCCTCGAGGCGGGTGAGGAGACCGACCAGGAGTACCGCATCGCCGGCCGCATGACGGCCCGGCGCGGCCACGGTGGCGCCGCGTTCCTGGACATCGTGGATCGCAGCGGCAAGCTCCAGGTCCACGCGAAGACTGATGTCCTCGGTGCCGAGTCGTTCGAGACCCTGACGTCCCTGGACATCGGCGACCTGCTCGGCATCGACGGAACCGTGTTCAAGTCACGCAGAGGCGAGCTATCCCTGCGCGCCACGGGCTGGACGCTCCTCGCGAAGTCATTGCGTTCAGTGCCCAAGGAGTACTACGGCGTAGAGGACGTCGAGACGAGGTACCGCCACCGCGAGGTCGACCTGATCGCGAACCCGGAGACCCGTGAGCTCTTCATCCTCCGCACCAGGGTCGTGCGCGCCATCCGCCACTGGCTGGACGAGCGCGGCTTCCTCGAGGTCGAGACGCCGATCCTCCAGCCGCTCTACGGCGGCGCTCTGGCGCGCCCGTTCGTGACCCACCACAACGAGCTCGACCGCGACCTGTTCCTGCGGATCGCGGACGAGCTGTACCTGAAGCGACTGATCGTGGGCGGCCTCGAGCGGGTGTACGAGATCGGCAAGGACTTCCGCAACGAGGGGGTCTCGTACAAGCACAACCCCGAGTTCACGATGCTCGAGTGGTACGAGGCGTATGCGGACTACAACGACATCGCGAACCGCCTCGAGGAGCTCATCTCCTTCGTGGCCGAGGAGGTGGGCTACGACGGCCCGATCGACTTCTCGCGCCCCTGGACGCGCCTGACGCTGGGCGACGCCATCAAGGACAAGACGGGGATCGACATCTACGGCGACGACGAGCTGCCGGGCGAGGGCACCTGGGCAAAGCGCGTGGACGACCTGCTCTCGAAGCACGTGGAGCCGGACCTCCAGAACCCGACCTTCGTCATGGACTACCCGAAGGAGCTCTCACCCTTCGCGAAGGACCACCGCTCCAAGCCCGGCCTCGTCGAGCGCTTCGAGGCCTTCGCCGGCGGCATGGAGTTCTCGAACGCGTTCACCGAGCTGAACGACCCGGACGAGCAGCGCGCCCGCTTCGAGCAGCAGCGCGCGGACCAGGCCGCGGGCGACGAGGAGACTCAGCCCTACGACGAGGACTACGTCCAGGCACTGGAGCACGGCATGCCGCCGACAGGCGGCATCGGCATCGGCATCGACCGACTGGTGATGATCCTCAGCGGCCGCCACGGGATCCGCGAGGTCGTGCTCTTCCCGGCGATGCGGAACTGAGGCCGGGCTCTCAGCCGTTGACGGCCTGCTTCAGCGCCGTCTCCGCCTGCTGCACTTCCGCGCTCGACTTCACCAGCTGCTTGGCGGCTGCCTGCTGCTTCACGGGATCCTTGGAGCGCACCGCGTCGGCAACCTCGCTCAGGTCCTGGGTCACGCGGTCCAGGCCGGCCAGCATCTTGTCCATCTCGTCCTGGGCGTCCTCCGGCGGATCCAGGTCGGCCAGGTTGTCGCGTGTCTCGCCCGTTCGCTCGGCGAGCTTGTCGAACTGCGCGGCGTTGGTCCCCCCGTTGGTTTGGAGCTCGCTAAGCGGCTTCACGGCTTCGTTGTAGTCCTCGGTGAACGAGTCACCCGAGCCACCGCCGCAACCGGCTACGGCAAGCAGGACGAGGAGCATTACCGGCGAAGTGAGCTTCATTCCCCGGAACCTACCCATGATGCGGGTTTTAGGGCTTCGTGAAGGCGAAATCGACACTGGGGTGCGTTGGTAGAGTTGTTCCCGCGGGTCGGCGTTTTCCGCCACCTCTCAGGCGAACGGCGTAGATGCCGATCTAATGAGAAAGAACGGGCAACACCGCCCCCGTAGTTTCCCGACAGATAAGAGAGCACAGCGTGTTTGAGCGCTTCACCGAACGGGCTCGCCAGGTGGTCGTCCTCGCCCAAGAGGAGGCCCGCATCCTCAAGCACAATTACATCGGCACCGAGCACATCCTCCTTGGCCTGCTGCGCGAGGAGGAGGGTCTCGCTGCGCGCGTACTTGAGTCCCTCGACATCACCGTCGAGCGCGTCCGCGCTCAGGTGGTCCGCATCGTGGGTTCCGGCGAGGAAGTGACCTCGGGGCAGATCCCGTTCACTCCGCGCGCAAAGAAGGTGCTCGAGCTCGCACTGCGCGAGGCGCTCTCGCTCGGCCACAACTACATCGGAACCGAGCACATCCTGCTCGGCCTCGTGCGCGAGAACGAGGGAGTTGCCGCCCGCATCCTCCTCGACTTCGACGCCGACTCCGAGAAGATCCGCAACGAGGTCATCCGCATGCTCTCCGGCCCCGGTGGCCGTCAGGGCCGCGCGGGTGCCGCCGCCGGCGCGCAGGGCGAGGGCAAGAAGTCCTCGAAGCTGCTCGACCAGTTCGGCCGCAACCTCACCAAGCTCGCCGCCGAGGGCAAGCTGGACCCGGTCGTGGGCCGCGAGACCGAGATCGAGCGGATCATGCAGATCCTCTCCCGCCGCCAGAAGAACAACCCCGTTCTGATCGGCGAGCCGGGCGTGGGCAAGACCGCCGTGGTCGAGGGCCTCGCCCAGCTGATCACGAACGGCGAGGTGCCGGAGCTGCTGAAGAACAAGCAGATCTACACGCTCGACCTGGCCGCCCTCGTGGCGGGCTCGAAGTACCGCGGTGAGTTCGAGGAGCGCCTCAAGAAGGTGATGAAGGAGATCACCCAGCGCGGCGACATCATCCTGTTCATCGACGAGCTCCACAACCTCGTGGGCGCAGGCGCCGCCGAGGGCGCGATCGACGCGGCCAGCATCCTGAAGCCGGCCCTCGCCCGCGGCGAGCTCCAGACGATCGGCGCGACCACGCTCGACGAGTACCGCAAGTACCTGGAGCGCGACTCCGCGCTCGAGCGCCGCTTCCAGCAGATCCGGGTCGACCAGCCCTCCACGGAGGACACGGTCCAGATCCTGAAGGGCCTGCGCGACCGCTACGAGCAGCACCACCGCGTCGGCATCACCGACGAGGCGCTCGAGGCAGCCGCCGAGCTGGCGGACCGCTACATCTCCGACCGCTTCCTGCCGGACAAGGCGATCGACCTCATCGACGAGGCCGCGTCACGTGCGCGCATCAAGTCGATGACCGCCCCGCCCGTGTACCGCGATCTCGAGGAGGAGATCGAGACCACACGGCGCGACAAGGAGGCCGCGATCGAGGCGCAGGAGTTCGAGAAGGCAGCGAACCTGCGTGACAAGGAGCGCCAGCTCACCAACAAGAAGCGCGAGCTCGAGGAGCAGTGGCGTTCCGGCGAGTCCGGAGAGCGCCCGGAGATCGGCGAGGAGGAGATCGCCGACATCGTCTCGATGTGGACCGGTATCCCGGTGTTCAAGCTCACCGAGGCCGAGACGCAGAAGCTGATGCGCATGGAGGAGGAGCTCCACAAGCGCGTCATCGGGCAGAACGCCGCCATCGAGGCGGTCTCGAAGGCCATCCGCCGCTCGCGGGCAGGCCTGAAGGACCCCAAGCGCCCCACCGGCTCGTTCATCTTCCTCGGCCCCTCGGGCGTCGGGAAGACCGAGCTGGCGCGCACGCTGGCCGAGTTCCTGTTCGGCGACGAGGACGCGATGGTCCGCATCGACATGTCGGAGTACATGGAGAAGCACTCCGTGTCACGGCTCGTCGGCTCGCCTCCCGGCTACATCGGGTACGACGAGGGTGGCCAGCTCACCGAGGCCGTGCGGCGCAAGCCGTACAGCGTGCTCCTGCTCGACGAGATCGAGAAGGCGCACCCGGACGTGTTCAACATCCTGCTTCAGATCCTCGAGGACGGACGGCTCACGGACGCCCAGGGGCGCACCGTGGATTTCCGCAACGCGATCGTGATCATGACCTCGAACGTCGGCGCCTCCGAGATCGCCAAGAACACCGGCATCGGATTCACGGTGGGCGACGAGACCGGCGTGACCTACGAGGACATGAAGGTCCGGATCATGGGCGAGCTCAAGAAGGTCTTCCGGCCTGAGTTCCTCAACCGGATCGACGAGGTGATCGTCTTCCACAAGCTCACCAAGGAGGAGATCACCGAGATCGTCGATCTCCTGCTGAAGCGGATCCGGGAGTCGCTGGCCGAGCGCGAGCTGTCGCTCAACCTCTCCAGCGATGCCGCGGACTTCCTCGTCGAAAAGGGCTGGGACCCCGCCATGGGCGCACGCCCGCTGCGCAGGGCGATCCAGCGCTACATCGAGGATCCGCTCGCCGACGAGGTGCTCGCGCAGTCCATGCCGCCCGGCTCGACCATCGAGGTCGGCAAGGCCGCGGAGGAGGACGAGAAGGACATGACGATCACGATCGTCAAGCCCAAGGAGCGCAAGCGCGAGACCGTGGGTGTGGGAGCGAAGGGCGATGCCCGCGAGGAGGGGTCCTCCACGGACCCGTCCAACGAGAACGCGCCCGAGCTGCCTGACGATCCGGAAGTTCTGCCGGACGTGCCGGACGCTCCGCCCGAGCCCGAGGAGAGCTAGCGCTTCAGCGCCCTTGCTCGACCGTCTCCACCTTGCCGGTGTTGGCGTTGATACGCACCACGGCGAGCGCGCTGAAGCTCCCCGGCTGCTTGCCTGGCCGCGACAGCGATACGACCCAGAACGGCTTAGACGGCACGCCCTGACGCAGCAGCTTGATCTGCGTGCGTTGGGGCGTGAAGTCCACCTGCTTCTCTGCCTTGGCGATCGCCTGGTCCTTGTCCAAGCGGATCGACGACTTCTGGCAGGTCTGGGAGGCCACGAACGCGAGCAGAAGCACCGATAGCACCACGCCCGCGCGAAGCCACTTGGGGCCGGGAGCCGTGAGCGGAGTGCCCCAGCGTCCGACCTCCGCTTGAGCGGTGGGGGTCACCTGAGGAGCAGGTGGCTCAGACGGTGGGACGGAACTCCGTCCCGATGTTCGTGAACAGCACGATCACCAGGACCACGATGGCACACAGGATCGAGATCGCAAGCATCGCGAGCTCGAAGCTCTTTTTGTGAGTCTGAAGCGGCAGGAACCCGATCTGCCTCTTGCTGCTTCCGTTGTTGATCATCGCTCGGTGTCTCCCACTCCTCCGGGCTGGGGCGCTGGCCCGCCCGTCGGACTAGATGGTCCGCCAAATCCCGCGACCGCTTGGATCAGCCGGCGGTTTTCGTACAAGACCCAGGCGACCAGGACCACGACCATCACGACGATGCCGAGCCAGGTGAGGATCATGTACGCGGTTTCAGCGCCGCTGCCGTCTTCGCCGTACGTCGAGCCGGGCATGAAGGTCCCGAAGCCCGCGCAGTCCTGGTAGTTGTTCTGCAGAATGAAGTCGGCGGTGTCGTCAACACGTGACGCTTCGGAGCCCGCTCCATGCGTGATGCAGTCGGGCGCACTGTTGATGATCGCGGGCATCTAGACCACCGCCTCGTCTCTCGCTCTTTGCAACACGACTGTGGCCTCTACGGGGGTGCCGTCCGGTTCGACGAGATGCTCGGTTGCCACAGCCACCTCCGGTAGGTACAGGTTGGGCGAGTACTCGGCCACGTCCAGGCCCATGAGCTCGACCTCCGGCGGCACGCGCAGGATGTTGAGCTTCTTCATGACCCAGGAGCACGCGTAGCCGGTGAGGAAGCCGAGCGGCAGGAAGGTGGCCATGCCGATCAGTTGGCCGCCGATCGAGCTGTCCACGTTGTTCACGCCGGTCGGGTAGCCAGCGGCGAATACACCGACCCAGAGCAATCCGAGGAAGCCCATAGCGCCGTGGACCGCCACTGCTCCGACGGCATCGTCCACGCGCATGCTCTTCTCGAGCCAGTTGCCCACGTAGACCGCGATCGCCGCGCTGGCCATGGCGATCAGGTAGCCGAGCGTGGGTGCGTACACGTCCGCACCAGCGGACACGCTGATCACACCTGCCAGGCCGCCGGATACCGTCCAGAACGGGTCACCTCGAGAGGCGAAGTAGCCGCCCGTGAACCCGCCGGCGAAGCCCATCGTGATGATCATCGCGATCGAGCCGAGAGTGGTCGGGCTCAGGTAGATGTTGGCCCAGCCGGGGAAGGACGTGGACGCGATCACGAGGCACGCCGCGTAGAAGGCGTAGAACCCGGTGAAGATCAGCATCAGACCGAGCAGGGTCATGTGCAGGTTGTGTGGCCTGAACTGTCTGGCCAGGCCCTCCCGCGTGTATTTCCCTATTCGCGGACCGAGGTTGAAGAGCACACCGAGCGTGAACGCGCCCGCCACGCCGTGCACCACCCCCGAGGCGATCGAGTCATGGAATCCGAAGCGGAGCGTGAGCCAGCCGCCGGCGCTCCAGCCCCAGGCGGCGTCGAGGATCCATACGACCGAGCCCAGGACGCACGCGAGGATCAGGTAGGCCGAGAGCCGCGCGCGCTCGATGATCGCGCCGGACATGATCGACGCCGTGGTCCACGAGAAGAGCAGGAAGGCCAGGAAGAAGACGAGGTTGATGTTGTTCGTCAGGTTCGGGCCGAAGGCGTCGGACCACGGGATGCCGCCGCCGCAGGCCGCGGACGTGAAGTCGCTCGAGTTCGGGCCGATCGGCAGGCCGGGCTGGTTGCAGTTGTAGATCCACCAGCCGAAGTAGTAGAAGGTCGGCGTGACGACGGCGATCGTGAGGATGTTCTTCATCGCCGTGGCCATCGCGTTCTTCTTGCGCGCGACGCCGGTTTCGTACGACATGAAGCCCGCGTGGATGAGCCACATGAGTACGACGGTGAAGAAGTAGAACTGCTCGCCCAGGATTGCACTGTCGAGCGCCTGGCCCGAGGCGCTCGCTGCGTCCTCTAGCCTGTCGACCTGCGCGATCAGCGTTGCGATCATGCGTCCCTCCTGGCCAAGCGGCCGCTGACACCGTCAGTTAACGAACACGGCCTGACTGCGCGACGGTATTACCGCCCGGCGCTTCACCGCAACGTATGATGGACACATCGTTCTGGACGAACGAGTGTCACTACGACACATATGGTGACGCGGCGGCCGCGGTTACGATGGCCGCCCAACCGCGAGGAAGGCTCGTTTGACGGTCTCACCGGTGGCGGGCGGCGACGACGCTCTGGCCCGCGTACAGCGCGAAAACGAGACGCTCTACGCCGTCATCAAGACGGTCTCATCCTCGCTGGATCTCGACCGTGTGCTGGAGGGCATCGTCGAGATTGCGACCGACGCGACGCGCTGTCACGCCTGCTTCATCTACTTCGTAGACGGTGAGCGCCTTGTACTGCGTGCGGCGTCGCCGCGCTACTCGCATCTGGTCGGCCAGCTCAGCTGGGGGATGGACGAGGGCCTGACGGGGTGGGTCGCGCGAACGAAGACGCCCGAATTCATTCGCGACCACGCGCTCGACGATCCACGCATGAAGTACGTGCCGGAGCTCGAGGAGGAGCGCTTCCAGTCGATGGTGGCGGTACCCGTCATGGCGCGCGACGGCGACGTGCTGGGTGTTGTCGTTCTACATACGCAGGCGCCGCGCGAGTTCGACGACGGAGTGCTCAACTTTCTAGTGCACACTGCGTCGCTGGCGGCGGGGGCGATCGACAACGCCAAGCTCTTCGAGGGCACGCGCCGGCGAGTCGAGGCGCTCACCACGCTCACGCAGCTGAGCCAAGCGCTGGCCGCGGTAACCCTGCGCGAGGACCTGTACGACGCGGTCACGCGCGGCGCGCGTCAGCTGCTCGGTGCCGACTCGTGCCAGATCTGGCGGATCGACGCCGAGGCCGACGAGCTCAACCTCGTGGGCGCGGATCCACCCGAGGGCTCGGCTCGCCCGGCTCAGCTGATGGCGCTCATGCGGGGCGGTCGGACCGGAGCAGTGGAAGATGGCCTTGTCGTCGCGCCTCTGGCAGCGGGCGATGAGGAGCTGGGCCTGCTCTGCTGCATCGCCCGGGGGCGCGCCTTCGACGACGAGGACGCGGGGCTTCTGCGCGCCGTTGCTCACCAGACGGCCGTGGGCCTGAAGAAGGCAGAGCTGATCGAGCGCCTCACGGCGGAGAACATCGTCAAGGACTTGTTCGAAGCCCTCGCCGCGGGCTCGGTGGAGGCCGCGGAAGCGAAGGCGGGGGAGGCGAGGTGCGACCTCAGCCGCCCCCACGTCTTCCTCCATGCCGTGCGTACCGCGGTGCGGAACGAGGACGGTCCTGGATGGCCCGACGTCGCCGCTCGCCTGGAGGCTCGCCTGGGGCGCCTCTACCCGCGCGCGTTCTTTGACTCGCGGCACGACTGCGTGCGGGCCATCGCTCCGCTGCCGACGGCGGGCGCCGCGGCGGTCGAGCGGCTGCGCCAAGGCTGCGAGGAGCTGGCGGATGACGAGGGCGTGGTGGTGGGGCTGAGCGACGTGGACCGCGGCGCCGCGAGTGCGCGGCGGCGCATGCGTGAGGCCGCCGACGCGGCGAGGATCGGCCGCTCCCTAGTGGCAGAGGGCGGCGCGGTGTCCTACGAGGGGCTCGGCGCCTACAAGTACCTCGTCCACCTTGAGATGGAGGATGCGCCGCACGACCGCTACCGGCTGTCAGTCGAGGAACTGCTCCAGTACGACCGCCGCCGCGGCGCGCGACTCGTCGAGACGCTCGAGCGCTTCCTGGCCGATCGCGGCAGCGTGGCGGCCAGCGCGCGGGCGCTCTACATCCACCCCAACACGGTACGTCAGCGGCTCGAGCGGATCGAGCGTGTCACTGGACTGGAACTCGGCAAGGAAGATCTGCTCTCGCTCGAGCTGGCGCTCAAGCTGGCCCGTCTCCACGACGTCCGCGGGGACCAGGAGTAGTGGTTTGATCCTCCTGCTCACGGCGGTGCCGGCGCACCGCGAGCCACCCACGGAAGACCAGGTAGCCCGGCACGTGCAGGAGCAGCACGAAGAGGAACCACCAGACCTTGTAGGTGAATTCCAGGTCCTCCTCCTGGCGCAGGTCCATCACAACCAGGTAGAGCGTCACCGCGAGAACCAGGAGCAGGATCGGCGGAGTGGCCTGGAAGAGCACGAAAATCAGCACGGCGGCCACCCTACAGCCGGAGGCGTCGGGTGACCATCAGGGCGAAGCTCTACGTAGCGATCCTGCTGACCGTGCTCGGTCCGGTGGTCACGATTGCCGTTGCCCTACATGGGATGCAGCGCCTGGGTGACCGCTTCGACGAGGTGCAGCAGCGCGCGGACCATGGCGCGCTGGCGCACGACCTCAAGTTCGACGTGACTGACTTCAACGGCTGGCAGACGGCCTACGGCTACGACGACGGTGCCTCGCGCCCACGCTTCGAGGCGTCCGTGCGCCAGTTCAGGGCTGACTTCAACGCGGCGCGCAACGAGCTCACGGACCCGCGCGAGGTGCGGATTCTGGACGAGATCGGCTTGAGGTTCGACGCCTTCATGCGCCTCGACGCGGAGGCATACGCCGCGCTGAAGCGCGGGGACGACCAGCGCGTGAAGCAGATCTTCCTCGGCCCCGAGCTGCGGCTGTTCGACTCGATGGCGCAGAACGCCGACGAGCTGGCTCGCTACGAGGCGCGCGGCGCCTCAGTCACCGAGGCCGCGTTCGACGATTCGCACGAGGACACCCGCCGCGGACTGATCGCTGTGGGCCTGGGCGCGGCGCTCGTGATCATCCTGCTGCTCGTGACGGCGTCCGACATCGCGCGCACCGCGCTCGAGGGCGGGCGCCGCGAGGAGCGCGAGGCCGAGCGCGAGTGACGGACGATGTCCTCCTAACGCTGAGCCTGCTGCTGATGGGCGCGCTCCTCGCGCGTTTCATCGCGAGCCTGATCCGCATCCCGGAGATCCTCGTACTCGTGGCGTTCGGCGCGGCGTTCGGGCCGTTCGCGCTCGACGTCGTCGACATCCCGTTCGACTCACTCGGCGCGCAGCTCATGTTCACGCTGGGCGTGTCGCTGATCCTGTTCTACGGCGGGCTGTCGCTGTCGCTTCCGATTCTCCAGCGCGTCTGGGTCACGCTCGGCCTGCTCGCGGTTCCCGGGATGTTGTTAACGGCAGCGGTGACTGGGGTGACAGCCCACTTTGCCTTCGATCTCCCGTGGGATATGGCTCTGCTGGTCGGGGCGGTGCTGTCGCCCACTGATCCGGCGATCCTGATTCCGCTGTTCGTGCGCTCGCGTTTGAAGCCGAAGGTCGCCCAGACCGTGATCGCCGAGTCGGCATTCAACGATCCGACCGGGGCGGCCCTGGCGCTCACGCTTGCCGGCGTGGTGCTCACCGGGAGCGACTCGGTCAGCGGCCCGGCCGGCGAGTTCCTCGTCGACCTGGGGATCAGCACGGTGATCGGGATCGTGGCCGGCGTGGTGCTCGCCGCGGCGATCTCGAGCCACCGGATGGGGATCTGGCGCGAGAGCGCGGCGATCGCGGTGCTCACCGTCGTGACGATCAGCTTCTTCTCCTTGGATACCGCCGGCGGCAGCGGCTACCTCGGGGCGTTTCTCGCCGGGTTGATCGTGGGGAACATGGAGCATCTGGGGCTGGGGGAGCCGGACCAGCCGCACGTGCAGGACGTGCGTCACTTCGCCTTCAACCTCGCGGACATCGTGACCCTGATCGTCTTCATGGTGCTGGGCGCGAACATCCCCTTCGACGAGCTTGGCGACAACCTCCTGCCCGCGCTCGCCGTGCTGGCCACGCTGATGCTGGTGGCGCGCCCGCTCACGGTGTTCGCATGCACGCTGCCCGACCGCCGCGCGGGCTGGACGCGCAACGAGCTGGCCTTTCTTTGCTGGACGCGGGAGACGGGCGTGGTGCCGGCAGCACTGGTCGGCGTCCTGGCCGGGCTGGGCGTGCCCGACGAAGACGTGTTCGCCAGCGTGGTCGCACTCGCGATCGTCCTGACCCTGCTGCTGCAGGCACTCCCGGCGCGCTGGCTGGCCGGCCGCCTGGGGCTGCTCGAACCCGCCACGCGCCCAGTCGCCGCCCCCGAAAAGACCAGCACCGAGGCGGCCTGAGCGCCACTGCCGCAGTTTCTTCATCACATCGATGAATAACCTGCGGCACCGGCCGCGCGCACCGCCGGCTGCGATGACTTTCTTGGTGCGCGCCGGTCCTTAGTGCATGAGCGAACCGCAGATCGAGCAGCGCCCCGCGCAGCCATACCTCGGCATTGCCGGACGGATCACCAACGGCGTTCCGGCCTTCGTCGATAAGGCCTTCCCCGAGCTGTTTCGCTGGCTCGGCGAGCACGACATCCAGCCGAGCGGCCCGCCCTTCATCCGCTTCCGCGAGCTCGACACCGACGGCGAGCCGCTGGAAATCGAGGCCGCCGCACCGGTGGACGACGAGGCTCAGGGCGACGAGCGCGTGAGCGCGGGCACCCTGCCAGCCGGCCGATACCTCACCCTCATTCACCGCGGTCCGTACCGGAGCGAGTCCGCGCCCGATCTCGCCGTCGCCCGCCACAAGCTGATCTCCTTCGCGGCAACACAAGGAATCGTCCACAGCCGCGAAACCCGTACCGGCACCACGCTCCCCTGCGCGGTAGAGCGCTACCTGATCGGCCCGGTCGAGGAGCCCGACTTCACGAAGTGGGAAACCGAGTTCGCCTACTTGGTCCTCGACGAGTGAGCGACGGCTTCTAGAGCCAGCTGCGGATCCAGGTAGGCCCGCACCCTTCGCGCCAAGCCTCCCTCGAACTCATACACGTAGGCCACCGGCTGCTCGAGATTGACCCCACTGGCCTCGCCCCGCGCCTGCATACGGCCGAGAACGACCACGTTGTCGCCGAGGTCGCGGATCTCCGCGACCTCGATCTTCAGATTCCAGACCGAGTGCCAGTCGTCCCAGAACCGGCGCAGCTCGGCCACTCCTCGCGACACCGTCTCGGCGCCCTGCATCCGTCGGGCTATCTCCGAATAGAACTCGACGTCCGGGTGGGCCGACTCGAGCCAGGCATCGACATCACCTCGATTCCAGCCGTCGAGGCACCTGCGCACGGCATCCACGTTCTCCGCCGACATAGACCGCGAGTATCGCGGAGGACTAGAACAGCTGCAGGTAGCGCTTGATCTCCCAGGGAGTGACCTCGTTGTGCCACTCCTCCCACTCGTCCTGCTTGGTCTTCACGTAGTAGTCGACGTAGTCCTCGCGCGCGGTCTTGCCGAGCGCCGCGCGCAGCACGTCGTCCTTCTCCAGCTCGCGGGTCGCGTCGAGCAGGTTCGCCGGCAGCAGCTCCACGCCGAGCTCCTTGCGCTGTTCCTCCGTGACCTCGTGGAGGTTGAGCTCGGTGGTCGGGTCGCCCGCGTCGAGGCCGTTCTCGATCCCGTCGAGGCCGGCGGCCAGGACGGCGGTCGCCGCGAGGTACGGGTTGCATGACCCGTCGACCGTGCGGTCCTCGATGCGGCCGGCCGCCGGGATGCGCAGCATCTGCGTGCGGTTGTTGAACCCGTAGCTCACGAACACGGGCGCCCAGCTCGAGCCGCTGCGGGTGCCCGTCACGAGCCGCTTGTACGAGCCGACCGTGGGCGCCGTCAGCGCGATGTACCCCTTCGCGTGCGCCTTCAGCCCGCCGATGAACTGGTACCCCGTCTCGGTCAGGCCGAGGCCGCGCGGGTCCTCCGAGGGGTCGCACTCGAACACGTTCTCGCCGTCCTTCCACAGGCTCATGTGGAAGTGGCAGCCGTTGCCGGTGAGGTGGCCGAACGGCTTCGGCATGAACGTCGCGACGATCCCGCGCTCCTGGGCGAGCGACTCGACCATGTAGCGGAAGAAGATCGCGCGGTCGGCCGTGGTGAGCGCGTCGGCGATAGTCGAAGTTCTGCTCGAACTGGCCGTTCGCGTCCTCGTGGTCGGTCGCGTAGTTGTTCCAGCCGAGGTCGGTGAGGTTGCGCGCCACCTGCGAGACGAAGTCGAGGTTGCGGGTGAGGCCGCGCATGTCGTAGCAGGGCTGGTCGAGGCGGTCGAGCGGGTCCGCCAGCTCGATCCCGCCGTCCTCGGTCTCGCGCACGAGGAAGTACTCGAGCTCGGCGCCGACCATGAACTCGTAGCCGAGCTCCTTCGCGCGGTCGAGCTGGCGCCGCAGGATCGTGCGCGGGCAGTAGGGCCACTCCTCGCCCTCCACGTGAACGTCGCAGGCGAGCCGCGCCACGCCGGGCTTCCACGGCAGCGGCGTGAAGCTGCGCACGTCGGGCATGGCCGCGAGGTCCGGGTCGTGCGGGAACTGGCCGATCGCGCCGGCGGCGAACCCGGCGAAGCCGGCGCCGTCCTCCATCAGCCCGTCGAACAGGCGCGCCGGCACGAGCTTCGCGTTCGGCTTCCCGTGCATGTCCACGAACTGCGCGAACAGGAACTCGATGTCGTTCTCATCGATGTAGCGCTTGACGTCCTCGGGCGAGGTCGGCGCTGTGAAGGGCTCGGTCACGCTCATGTGCGCAAGCTATCCGCATTCGCGTGCAGGGCCAATGTGGAGAACTCACATACCGATCAGCCGAATTGTTCGCTCATTCTCCATGGGACCGGGGGTGGCCCCTACCTACACTCGGTGGCTCTAGGAGGCTCGCAATGTGTGGAATCGCAGGACTATTCTCGAAGTCGCTCGACGTGAGCGAGAGCCTTGGGAGCCATCTCGGGGACATGCTCCTCCAGCTGAGCGACCGTGGCCCCGACAGCGCAGGCGTTGCGATCTACCGCGACCCGGCGCCGTCCGGATCGTCGAAGGTGTCGCTGTTCAGCCCGGATCCCGAGCAGGACTGGACCGGCGTGCGCGACGCGCTCGCCGAGGCGTTCGGCGCGGGCGAGCCCGAGCCGCGCGGCTCGCATGCCGTGATCGTGGTGGAGACCGACGCCGCCGAGGCAGCCGCCTGGCTGCACGAGCGCTACCCGGAGCTGCGCGTGATGAGCGCGGGGCAGGCGATCGAGATCTACAAGGAGGCCGGCCCGCCGCGGGAGTTCATCGAGAGCTTCCGGCTCACGGACATCCAGGGCAGCCACGCGCTCGGCCACACGCGCATGGCCACGGAGAGCCGCGTGACAACCGAGCACTCGCACCCGTTCTCCACCGGGCTCGACCTCTGCCTCGTGCACAACGGCTCGCTGTCGAACCACAACCTGCTGCGGCGCCGGCTGCGCGACGAGGGGATCGAGTTCCAGACCGACAACGACACCGAGGTGGCGGCGGGCTATCTGACCTGGCGACTGCGCGAGGGCGCATCGCTGGAGCAGGCGCTCGAGGGCTGCCTCGAGGACCTCGACGGCTTCTACACGTTCGCGGTCGGCACGATCGACGGGTTCGCGGTCCTGCGCGACCCGATCGCCTGCAAGCCGGCCGTGATGGCGGAGACCGATGACTGGGTCGCGATGGCGTCCGAGTACCGCGCGATCGCCGTGCTGCCGGGCGCCGAGACCGCACGCACCTGGGAGCCCGAGCCGGGCCGCGTCTACAGCTGGGAGCGGGCCACCGTCTGATGGCCGCTCTCGAGAGCGGCCTCGAGGCTGCCGAGTTCGACCTTGCCGTGACGCCGCTGCGCGAGCTGAACGCCGCGCTGCACGCGATCGATGACTCGTCCCCGCGGCACTGGCGCGTGCTGAACCCGCGCGGCGCGCACGCCGTCGCGGTGGGGATCGACGCACCTGTGGAGGTCGAGATCGAGGGCCACGCGGGCTACTACTGCGCCGGCATGAACAAGGAGGCGACCGTGCGGGTGCACGGCAACGCCGGCGTGGGGGTGGCGGAGAACATCATGTCCGGGACGGTGATCGTGGAGGGCAACGCGTCGCAGTCGGCCGGCGCCACCGGGCGCGGCGGGCTGCTCGTGATCCGCGGCAGCGCCGCCGCCCGCTGCGGCATCTCGATGAAGGGCGTGGACATCGTGGTGCAGGGCTCGGTCGGGCCACATGAGCGCGTTCATGGCGCAGAAGGGCTGCCTGGTGGTGTGCGGCGACGCGGGCGACGCGCTCGGCGACTCGATCTACGAGGCCCATCTCTACGTGCGCGGCAGCGTGGCCGGGCTCGGCGCCGACTGCGTGGAGAAGGAGATGCGCGACGAGCACGTGGCCGAGCTGTCGGCGCTCCTGGAGCGCGCCGAGGTCGAGGACTGCGACGCGGCCGACTTCAAGCGTTACGGATCAGCACGCAAGCTCTACAACTTCGACGTCGACAACGCGGGCTCGTACTGATGGGGTCAGACCCCCTAACAATGCGCGACTCAAGGGGTCTGACCCCTTGACAATGGTCGACTCAAGGGGTCTGACCCCTTGACCGAGTTCGACACGCTCGGCAAGGCCCGCGACGACGTCGAGCGGCGCTCCGCCGGCCGCGGCTGGCGGCCGGGTCTGCGCGAGGGCGCGATCTTCAACCGCGACGTGATCCACGAGATCCAGCGCGCCGCGCGCGAGGGGATCTACGACATCCGCGGCTTCGGCGCCAAGCGCCCGGTGCCGCACTTCGACGACCTGCTCTTCCTCGGCGCCAGCATGTCGCGCTACCCGCTCGAGGGCTACCGCGAGCGCTGCGACACGGACGTCACGCTCGGCGCCCGCCACGCCAAGAAGCCGCTGCATCTCGACATCCCGATCACGATCGCGGGGATGAGCTTCGGGGCGCTGTCGGGGCCCGCGAAGGAGGCGCTCGGGCGGGGCGCTTCGGCGGTCGGCACATCCACCACCACCGGCGACGGCGGCATGACGCCCGAGGAGCGCGAGGCGTCGAAGATGCTCGTGTACCAGCTGCTGCCGTCGCGCTACGGGATGAACCCGGACGATCTGCGCCGCGCGGACGCGATCGAGATCGTGGTCGGCCAGGGCGCGAAGCCGGGCGGCGGCGGCATGCTGCTCGGCCAGAAGATCTCCGACCGCGTGGCCGAGATGCGCGACCTGCCGAAGGGGATCGACCAGCGCAGCGCCTGCCGCCATCCCGACTGGACCGGACCGGACGACCTCGAAATCAAGATCGGCGAGCTGCGCGAGATCACGGACTGGGAGAAGCCGATCTACATCAAGGTCGGCGCGACGCGGCCGTACTTCGACACCGCCCTGGCGGTGAAGGCCGGCGCCGACGTGGTCGTGCTCGACGGCATGCAGGGCGGCACCGCCGCCACACAGGAGGTGTTCATCGAGCACGCCGGCATCCCGACGCTCGCCGCGATCCGCCCCGCCGTGGACGCGCTCCAGGACCTCGGCGTGCACCGCGAGGTGCAGCTGATCGTCTCCGGGGGAATCCGCAACGGCGCCGATGTGGCGAAGGCACTCGCCCTCGGCGCCGACGCGGTCTCGATCGGCGTGGCCGCGCTGATCGCGCTCGGCGACAACTCGCCGGAGCTGGAGGAGGGCTACGAGGACCTCGGCACCTCCGCCGGCTTCTACGACGACTGGCACGAGGGCAAGGATCCGGCCGGCATCTCGACCCAGGACGAGGAGCTCGCGGCGCGCTTCGACCCGGAGCTCGGCGGCCGCCGCCTCGCGAACTACCTGCGCACGATGACGCTCGAGGCCCAGACGCTCGCGCGCGCGTGCGGGAAGTCCCACCTCCACAACCTCGAGCCGGAGGACGTGGTGGCGCTGACCGTCGAGGCCGCGGCGATGGCGCGCGTGCCGCTGGCGGGAACGGGCTGGGTGCCGGGAACCCCGGCGGGATGACCCAACACGTCCGGTTGATCGTTTAGACCAATTTGTATACGGTGGCCCTGCGCCCTCCGTCGATTCATGTCCTACGTACTCATCTGTCCAAACTGCGGCCCACGCGAAGTCACCGACTTCGGTTACGGCGGCGAACTGAACCCCCGCCCGCGGGAGGCGCCATCGCTCCGCGAGCTCAGTGAGTACAACTATTTCCGCAGGAACGTTGCGGGCGTGCAACGGGAGTGGTGGAACCATCGCTCCGGCTGCGGCGACTGGTTCGTAGCCGAGCGCGACACGCGCACGAACGAGGTCATCTTCACCGCGCTGCCGCACGAGGTGTTCGGCGAGGGCGCCACCGGCACCGCCGGTGCGGCCGCGGGCGGTGCCGACGGCGGCGGCGCGGCCGGCGGTCACGGCGTATGAGCCGCCTCCCCGAGCAGCGCGGCGAGCGCATCGAGCGCGACAGCGAGCTCACCTTCACGTTCGACGGGAAGAACGTGGCGGCCCTCGAGGGCGACACGATCGGCTCGGCGCTGTTCGCGTCCGGCCAGCGCACCTTCTCGCGCAGCTTCAAGTACCACCGCCCGCGCGGCCTCCTCTGCTGCGCCGGCCAGTGCCCCAACTGCCTCGTCCAGGTGGACGGCGCGCCCGGCGTGCGCGCCTGCACCGAGCCGGTGCGCGAGGGGATGAAGGTGGAGCACATGAACGCGTCGCCGTCGCTCGGCTTCGACGTGATGCGCACCACCGATTTCCTCGGTGGCCCATTCACCCCGCCCGGCTTCTACTACAAGACCTTCATCCGGCCGAGGCGCTTCTGGCCGCTCTACGAGAAGGTGCTGCGCCACGCGGCCGGGCTCGGGAAGCTGCGCAAGTCGCAGCCGGAGCGCGAGTGGCGGACGGAGTACCGGCGTCGCCACACGGACATCCTCGTGATCGGCGGCGGCGCGGCCGGGCTGAACGCGGCCGCCGCCGCGGCCGAGCTGGGCGCCGACGTCGTGCTCGCCGACGAGGGCCCCGAGCCGGGCGGCCGCCTGCTCGCCGAGGGCGGGGTGGAGTACGCGCGCGAGCTGGTCGAGCGGGCCCGCGCAGCCGGGGTCGAGATCCTCGACAACGCCCCGCGCTCGGCACCTTCGACGGCCTCGTGCCGGTCTGGCAGGGCGACACGCTCCACCAGGTCCGCGCCAAGCGCCAGATCCACGCCACCGGCGCGATCGAGCAGCCGCTGCTCTTCCCCGGCAACGACCTTCCCGGCGTGATGCTCTCGGGCGGCGCGCGCCGCCTCATCTCGATGTACGCGCTCCAGCCGGGCGCGCGCGCGGTGGTGGCAACGGTCGACGACCGCGGGCTCCACGCCGCGCTCGCGCTGATCGACGCCGGGGTCGAGCTGGCCTGCGTGGCGGACCTGCGGGAGAACGGCAGCGCCGGGCCGAAGGGCGCGCTCAAGCGCCTCGGCGTTGAGGTGCTGAACGGCGCGACGGTGCTCGAGGCGACGGGGCGCGGACACGTGTCGAGCGTGGTGATCGGCCCGCCGGGATCGAACGCCAGCGAGCGCAGCTTCGGAGTGGATCTCCTGGTGGTGTCGGGCGGCAGCGCGCCCGCCACCTCGCTGGCGGCGCAGGCCGGCGCGAAGACCTCGTACGACGAGGAGCGCGGCTACTTCGACGTCGCGCACGTGCCCGAGCACGTCCACGTGGCCGGCCAGCTCACGGGCCATAGCGAGCTCGAGGCGGCGGAGCTTTCGGGACTCGGTGGCCGGCGCCGAGGCGGCTCACGCGCTCGGATTCGGCGACGCGGGCTCGCGCGCCCGGGCCGCGAAGGAACGCGAGCACGCTCGACCGCCCGGAGGCCTGGCCGACCGGCGTCGCCGTGCCGCCGCCGGTCATGAGCGAGCGCGGCGGCAAGTGCTTCGCCTGCCTCTGCGAGGACGTGACCGCGAAGGACATCCACCTGTCGGTCGAGGAGGGCTACGACTCGATCGAGCTCTCCAAGCGCTACACGACCACCACGATGGGCCCGTGCCAGGGCCGCATGTGCCAGCTGCCCGCCGTGCGGCTGATGGCGAAGGAGACCGGCACGAGCATGGCCGACGTGGGCACCACGACCCCGCGCCCGCCCTGGCACGCGGTGCCGATGGGCGCGCTCGCCGGGCGGCCCTTCGAGCCGGCGAAGCGCTCCTCGATCCACGCGCGCCACCGCGAGCTGGGCGCCAACGTGATGTGGGCGGGCGACTGGCGCCGCGCCTACGACTACGGCGACCCGAAGGCCGAGGCCATGGCCGTGCACAAGGCGGCCGGGCTGATCGACGTGTCCACGCTCGGCAAGCTGATCGTGCGCGGCCCGGACGCGGGCGAGTTCCTCGACCGCCTCTACCCGAACCGCTTCTCCAACCTCAAGCCCGGCCGCATCCGCTACGGCGTGATCACGAGCGACTCCGGGCGCGTGATGGACGACGGCACCATCTGCCGCCTCGACGACGAAGCTTCTACGTGACCACCACGTCGAGCGGCGCCGGCGCGATCTTCGACTGGTTCACCTGGTGGCTCGCCGACTGGCGCCTCGACGTGCAGCTCACGGACGTGACGCAGGGCCTCTCCGCCGTGAACCTCGCGGGCCCGCGCGCGCGGGAGATCATGGGCAAGGTCACCGAGCTCGACTGCTCGGCCGAGGGCTTCACGTACCTCGACGGCAAGCAGGCCGAGGTGGCGGGCGTGCCGTCCCTGATCCTGAGGATCGGCTTCGTGGGCGAGGTGGGCTACGAGATCCACTGCCCGTCCGCGCAGGGCGAGCACCTGTGGGACGCGCTGATGGACGCCGGCAAGAGAGTTCGGCGTGAAGCCGTTCGGACTCGAGCCCCAGCGCCTGCTGCGCCTCCAGAAGATGCACATCCTCGTGGGCCAGGACACCGACTCCGAGTCCACGCCGTTCGGCGCCGCGATGCCGTGGATCGTGAAGCTCGACAAGGAGCAGGACTTCATCGGCAAGTGGGCGCTCCAGCACTTCGAGAACGAGGAGCTCGAGACCTCTCTGGTCGGCTTCACGCTCGAGAACGGGCACGTGCCGACCGAGGGCGCGGTCGTGATGCCGGAGAACGGCGGGCCGATGGGCCAGGTCACGAGCGCGCGCTACTCGCAGCAGCTCGGCCGGGTGATCGGGATGGCGTGGGTGCCGGCCGCGCTGGCGAAGGACGGCGCGCGCATCACGATCTCGGACGAGAACAAGCGGATCGAGGGCGAGGTCCAGACGAGGCCCTTCTACGACCCCGACGGGGAGATCCTGCGCTCGTGAGCCCGACCTACCTCTCGCCCGGGACGGGTGCGGTCGCGAAGAGCCCGATGGAGCCCGGCACGGTGGCCGCGGGCGCGACCATCGAGCTGCGCGACGGCTGGAACGTGGCCACCGCGTTCCCCGACGAGGAGCGCTCGCTCGCGGCGGTCGGCTTCGCCGACGTCTCGCACATCGGCAAGCTCGAGATCCAGGGCGACATCTCGGCCATCACGGGTCACGAGCTCGAGCTCGGCCGCGCACTCCGTGCCGATGGCGCCTGGTGGTGCCCGTACTCGGCGGAGCGGGCGGTCGTCCTGTGCTCGCCGAACAGACACCGCGGCGCTCCGCGACCGCCTCCTCGCGTCCGCCGCGGGCGCCAACGGCCTCGCGAGCGTAATCGACACCACCACCTCGCAGGGAGCAATGGCCATTGTTGGTCCTCTCGCCCGTGAGACCTTCGCCCGCTTCACGGCGATCGACCTGCGCCCGCAGATCACGCCGGCGCTCGCCTTCCGCCCCGGCTCGGTGGCCCGCACCGGCGGCGCGATCCTCTGCGAGGCGCCCGACCGCTACCTGATGCTCTTCGGCGCGGCGCTCGGGCAGTACGTGTGGACGCTGGTCGCGGACGCCGCCGGCCACCTCGGCGGCGGCCCGGTCGGCGTGGATGCACTGGAGCCGCTCGATCCACCGGAGGCGCCGGATGCTTGACATCTTCAGGCGCCGCCGGATGTGGCGCTCTCGCCCCGAGCTCAAGGACTCCTACGACGTCGTGATCATCGGCGGCGGCTCCCACGGCCTCGCCACCGCCTACTACCTCGCGCGTGACCACGGCGTAACGAACGTCGCAGTTCTCGAAAAGAACTACATCGGATCAGGCGCGGCCGGCCGCAACACCACGATCCTGCGCTCGAACTACAAGACCCCCGAGGGCGCCCGCTTCTACGACGCGAGCGTGAAGCTCTACGAGGGACTGAGCAAGGAGCTCAACTTCAACCTGCTCTTCTCGCAGAACGGCCACCTCACGCTCGCCCACTCGGACCGCGCGATGTTCGTCATGGCGAACCGCGCCGAGGTGAACCGCCTCCACAACATCGACTCGCGCCTGATCTACCCCGACGAGATCAAGAAGCTCGCGCCGGCGATGCAGGTGGACAACCCGGACGCGGTCTATCCGATCCAGGGCGCGCTCTACCACCCGCCGGGCGGGGTGATCCGCCACGACGCGGTGGTCTGGGGACTCGCGCGCGGCGCCGACAAGGGCGGCGCCGAGATCCACCCGTACACCGAGGTCACCGGGATCAACCGCTCGAACGGCAAGGTCACCGGCGTGCGCACGAACCGCGGCGAGATCAACACGCCCGTCGTCCTCAACTGCACCGCGGGCTGGTCTCGCTGATCTCCGACATGGCGGGCGTGGACATGCCGATCACCACCCACATCCTGCAGGCGCTCGTGACCGAGCCGATGAAGCCGCTGCTGGACGTGGTGATCGTGTCGTCGCAGATGCACGTGTACATCTCGCAGACCGACCGCGGCGAGTTCCTCATGGGGGCGGAGATCGAGCCGTGGACCACGTACCGAATGCAGGGGACGCTGAACTTCCTGCAGGAGGTGTCGCGGCACTCGCTCGAGCTGTTCCCGCAGCTGGAGCGCGCGCGGGTGCTGCGGAGCTGGGCCGGGCTGTGCGACCTGTCGCCCGACTACTCGCCGATCCTCGGCAAGACCGAGGTCGAGGGCTTCCACGTGAGCTCCGGGTGGGGGACGTATGGGTTCAAGGCGGCGCCGATCGTCGGCAAGACCCTGGCGGAGCTGGCCGCAACCGGAAAGACTCCCGAATTGATAGAGCCGTTCAAGCTGGAGCGGTTCTATGAGGACAAGCTCGTATCCGAGCTCGCCGCGGCTGCGGTGAGCCACTGACTCGCATGGAGGAGCACGCATGAAAAGCAGTCTCGAGATCGCACAGGAAGCAGAGCTCCTCCCGATCGAGACCATCGCCGAACGCACCGGGCTGACGCCGGACGAGTTCGAGCCGTACGGGCGCTTCAAGGCGAAGATCTCGCTGGACGTGATCGAGCGCCTGGCGGACCGGCCGAACGGCAAGATCGTCTGCGTGGCCGGCGTCACGCCGACCAAGGCGGGCGAGGGCAAGACGACCACCGCGGTCTCGCTCACCCAGGGCCTCGGCAAGATCGGCAAGAACCCGGTGCTCTGCCTGCGCGAGCCCTCCCTCGGGCCGGTCTTCGGCATCAAGGGCGGTGCCGCCGGCGGCGGGCTGACCCAGGTGGTGCCGATGGAGGACCTGAACCTTCATTTCACGGGCGACATCCACGCGATCGGCGCGGCCAACAACCTGCTCGCCGCGCTGCTGGACGCCTCGATCCTGCACGGCAACCCGCACAAGATCGACGCGCTGCGCGTGGGCTGGAAGCGGGCGCTCGACATGAACGACCGCGCGCTGCGCCAGGTGGCGCTCGGCCTCGGCGGCCGCGCGAACGGCTACCCGCGCGAGAGCGGCTTCGACATCACGGCGGCCTCCGAGGTGATGGCGATCCTGGCGGTGGCGCGCGACCTGCACGACCTGCGCGCGCGCCTCGGCGCGATCACGGTGGCGTACTCGTACGACGGCGGCAAGCCGGTCACGGCCGAGGACCTCGGCGCGGCGGGCGCGATGACGGTGCTGCTGAAGGACGCGATCAAGCCGAACCTGATCCAGACGCTCGAGGGCCAGCCCTGCCTGATGCACGCGGGGCCGTTCGCGAACATCGCGCACGGCAACTCGTCTTTGGTTGCCGACCTGATCGGCCAGAAGCTCGGCGAGTACGTGATCACCGAGTCCGGCTTTGGTTCCGACATGGGGATGGAGAAGTTCTTCGACATCGTGTGTCGCAAGGGCGGGATCGCGCCGTCGGCGGTCGTGCTGGTGGCGACGGTGCGCGCGCTGAAGCACCACGGCGGGCTGGAGGACGACCCGCGCGCGGACTCGGGCGAGGCACTCGCCGCGGTCGAGAAGGGCGCGGCGAACCTGGTGCGCCACCTCGGGATCGTGAAGACGTTCGGGCTGCCGTGCGTGGTCGCGGTGAACCGCCGGCCGGGCGACACCGACGAGGAGGTCGCGCTGGTGAGGAAGCTGGCGCTGGACGCGGGCGCGTTCGGCGCCGAGGTGAACGACGGGTTCGCGCGCGGGGGAGAGGGAGCCGCCGAACTGGCCCAGGCGGTGGCCGACGCGTGCGAGCAGCCGAACACCTTCGGCTTCAGCTACGAGGACGACGACACGATCGAGACGAAGATCGAGAAGGTCGCGAAGAAGGTGTACGGGGCGAAGGACGTCGTCTTTTACCTGGACGCGCAGAAGAAGATCAAGCAGTTCAACGACGACGGGCTCGACAAGCTGCCGATCTGCATGGCGAAGACGCACCTCAGTTTGTCGTCCGACCCGTTGCTGCTGAACGCGCCGGAGGACTTCACGCTCCCGGTCCGCGACATCCGCGCCTACACGGGGCCGGCTGGCTGGTGCCGCTGTGCGGAGACATCCAGCAGATGCCGGGGCTGGGGAAGGCACCGGCGGCGCTGAACGTGGACATCGACGCGGAGGGGCGCACGGTCGGGCTCTTCTAGCCGTAGGATCGGATTCACATGGCGACCCCGGGTCAGTCCGCCGCTGCTTCCCAGAGTGAAGGAAAGCCCTCGCTGGTCGACATCGCGGAGGAGGCGCTGCGGTCGTGGCTGGCGACGGGGCGGCACCGCCCGGGCGAGCGGCTCCCTCCCGAGCAGGAACTCTCGGCGCAGCTCGGAATCTCGCGCGGCACGCTGCGCACGGCGCTGCAGCGCCTGGAGGACACGGGCGAGATCGTGCGCCGGCAGGGGAGCGGGACGTACGTAGGCCGAGCGGCATCGACCTCGCTGGACGAGGGCCTGGAGAAGCTCGTGTAGCTACTAGCGAGCTAGCCGAGCAGCGCGGCGTGAAGCTCGAGGTAGGCGACCTGTCAGTGGAGGAGCGCGGGCTCTCCGCGGAGACCGCCGAACTCTTCGGCGTGGCCGCCGACACGCCGGCAACCCACATCACCCGCGTGCTGTTGATGGACGGCGAACCCGGCGCCTGGATGCGCGACCGAGTGCACCCCGACATAGAGCTCCCAGCACCACCCCGAATCAAGGCAATGCTGGAGAAGGGCCAGATGGTGCTGGACGTCCTGCTGAAGCAGGGCGTCCCGGTGGCCTACACCCGAGCCCACATCACAGCGCGCGTGGTGAGCAAGCGCGACCGAATCGGAAAAGCCCTCGACATAGACGACACACTGGCCGCCCTAGAAATCGACCACGTGACCTGCACGGCCGAAGGCGCCCCGGTGGAGCACAGCACCGACATCTTCCTGCCGAGCAGCCTGGACCTGCACGTGATGCGGTGGCTGCAGGACGTGCCGCCGGTGCCGGCCGGCGTATGAGCCGCCTCCCCGAGCAGCGCGGCGAGCGCATCGAGCGCGACAGCGAGCTCACGTTCACGTTCGACGGGAAGAACGTGGCGGCCCTGGAGGGCGACACGATCGGCTCGGCGCTGTTCGCATCCGGCCAGCGCACCTTCTCGCGCAGCTTCAAGTACCACCGCCCGCGCGGCCTCCTCTGCTGCGCCGGCCAGTGCCCCAACTGCCTCGTGCAGGTGGACGGCGCGCCCGGCGTGCGCGCCTGCACCGAGCCGGTGCGCGAGGGGATGAAGGTGGAGCACATGAACGCGTCGCCGTCGCTCGGCTTCGACGTGATGCGCACCACCGATTTCCTCGGTGGCCCATTCACCCCGCCCGGCTTCTACTACAAGACCTTCATCCGGCCGAGGCGCTTCTGGCCGCTCTACGAGAAGGTGCTGCGCCACGCGGCCGGGCTCGGGAAGCTGCGCAAGTCGCAGCCGGAGCGCGAGTGGCGGACGGAGTACCGGCGTCGCCACACGGACATCCTCGTGATCGGCGGCGGCGCGGCCGGGCTGAACGCGGCCGCCGCTGCGGCCGAGCTGGGCGCCGATGTCGTTCTCGCCGACGAGGGCCCCGAGCCGGGCGGCCGCCTGCTCGCCGAGGGCGGGGTGGAGTACGCGCGAGAGCTGGTCGAGCGAGCCCGCGCAGCCGGGGTCGAGATCCTCGACAGCGCCCCGGCGCTCGGCACCTTCGACGGCCTCGTGCCGGTCTGGCAGGGCGACACGCTGCACCAGGTCCGCGCCAAGCGCCAGATCCACGCCACCGGCGCGATCGAGCAGCCGCTCCTCTTTCCCGGCAACGACCTTCCTGGCGTGATGCTCTCGGGCGGCGCGCGCCGCCTCATCTCGATGTACGCGCTCCAGCCGGGCGCGCGCGCGGTGGTGGCGACGGTCGACGACCGCGGGCTCCACGCCGCGCTCGCGCTGATCGACGCCGGGGTCGAACTGGCCTGCGTGGCGGACCTGCGGGAGAACGGCAGCGCCGGGCCGAAGGGCGCGCTCAAGCGCCTCGGCGTCGAGGTGCTGAACGGCGCGGCGGTGCTCGAGGCGACGGGGCGCGGTCACGTGTCGAGCGTGGTGATCGGCCCGCCGGGATCGAACGCCAGCGAGCGCAGCTTCGCAGTGGATCTCCTGGTGGTGTCGGGTGGCAGCGCGCCGGCGACCTCGCTGGCGGCGCAGGCCGGCGCGAAGACCTCGTACGACGAGGAGCGCGGCTACTTCACGCTCGCGCATGTGCCCGAGGACGTCCACGTGGCGGGCCAGCTCACGGGCCACAGCGAGCTGGAGGCGGCGGAGCTTTCCGGCTCGGTGGCGGGCGCCGAGGCGGCTCACGCGCTCGGACTGGGCGACGTGGGCTCGCGCGCCCGGGCCGCGAAGGAACGCCAGCACCTCGACCGCCCCGAAGCCTGGCCCGCCGGCGTCGCCGTGCCGCCCCCGGTCATGAGCGAGCGCAGCGGCAAGTGCTTCGCCTGCCTCTGCGAGGACGTGACCGCGAAGGACATCCACCTGTCGGTCGAGGAGGGCTACGACTCGATCGAGCTCTCCAAGCGCTACACGACCACCACGATGGGCCCGTGCCAGGGGCGCATGTGCCAGCTGCCCGCCGTGCGGCTGATGGCGAAGGAGACCGGCACGAGCATGGCCGACGTGGGCACCACGACCCCGCGCCCGCCCTGGCACGCGGTGCCGATGGGCGCGCTGGCCGGGCGGCCGTTCGAGCCGGCGAAGCGCTCCTCGATCCACGCGCGCCACCGCGAGCTGGGCGCGAACGTGATGTGGGCGGGCGACTGGCGCCGCGCCTACGACTACGGCGACCCGAAGGCCGAGGCCATGGCCGTGCACAAGGCCGCCGGGCTGATCGACGTGTCCACGCTCGGCAAGCTGATCGTGCGCGGCCCGGACGCCGGCGAGTTCCTCGACCGCCTCTACCCGAACCGCTTCTCCAATTTGAAGCCCGGCCGCATCCGCTACGGCGTGATCACGAGCGACTCCGGGCGCGTGATGGACGACGGCACCATCTGCCGCCTCGACGACGACAGCTTCTACGTGACCACCACGTCGAGCGGCGCCGGCGCGATCTTCGACTGGTTCACCTGGTGGCTCGCCGACTGGCACCTCGACGTGCAGCTCACGGACGTCACGCAGGGCCTCTCAGCCGTGAACCTCGCAGGCCCGCGCGCACGGGAGATCATGGGCAAGGTCACCGAGCTCGACTGCTCGGCCGAGGGCTTCACGTACCTCGACGGCAAGCAGGCCGAGGTGGCGGGCGTGCCGTCCCTGATCCTGAGGATCGGCTTCGTGGGCGAGGTTGGCTACGAGATCCACTGCCCGTCCGCGCAGGGCGAGCACCTGTGGGATGCGCTGATGGATGCCGGCAAGGAGTTCGGCGTGAAGCCGTTCGGGCTCGAGCCCCAGCGCCTACTCCGCCTGCAAAAGATGCACATCCTCGTCGGCCAGGACACCGACTCGGAGTCCACGCCCTTCGGCGCCGCGATGTCGTGGATCGTGAAGCTCGACAAGGAGCAGGACTTCATCGGCAAGTGGGCGCTCCAGCACTTCGAGAACGAGGAGCTGGAGACCACTCTGGTCGGGTTCACGCTGTCGAACGGGCACGTGCCGACGGAGGGCGCGGTCGTGATGCCGGAGAACGGCGGGCCGATGGGCCAGGTCACGAGCGCGCGCTACTCGCAGCAGCTCGGCCGCGTGATCGGGATGGCGTGGGTGCCGGCGGCGCTGGCGAAGGACGGCGCGCGCATCACGATCTCGGACGAGAACAAGCGGGTCGAAGGCGAGGTCCAGACGAAGCCCTTCTACGACCCCGACGGGGAGATCCTGCGCTCGTGAGCGCCACGGCCGCGAACCCGCTCGCGTTCCTCTCACCCGGCCCGGACGCGGTCGCCAAGAGCCCGATGGAGCCGGGCACGGTGGCGGCCGGCGCGACGATCGAGCAACGCGACGGCTGGAACGTGGCCACCGCGTTCCCCGACGAGGAGCGCTCCCTCGCCGCGGTCGGCTTCGCGGACGTCTCGCACCTCGGCAAGCTCGAGCTCCAGGGCGACATCTCAGCCATCACCGGTTACGACCTCGAGCTCGGACGCGCACTTCGTGCCGATGGCGCGTGGTGGTGTCCCTACTCGGCGAACCGCGCGGTCGTCCTGTGCTCACCGAAAGACACCGCGGCGCTCCGCGACCGCCTCCTCGCGTCCGCCGCGGGCGCCAACGGCCTGGCGAGCGTAATCGACACCACCACGTCGCAGGGAGCGATGACCATTCTTGGTCCCCTCGCGCGCGAGACCTTCGCCCGCTTCACGGCGATCGACCTGCGCCCGACGGTCACGCCCGTGCACGCCTTCCGCCCCGGCTCGGTGGCCCGCACCGGAGGAGCGATCCTCTGCGAGGCGCCCGACCGCTACCTGATGCTCTTCGGCGCGGCGCTCGGGCCAGTACGTGTGGACGCTGGTCGCCGACGCCGCCGGCCACCTCGGCGGCGGCCCGGTCGGCGTGGACGCACTGGAGCCGCTCGATGCTTGACATCTTCCGCCGCCGCCGCATGTGGCGCCCGCGCCCCGACCTCAAGGACTCCTACGACGTCGTGATCATCGGCGGCGGCTCGCACGGCCTCGCCACCGCCTACTACCTCGCGCGTGACCACGGGGTAACGAACGTCGCGGTTCTCGAAAAGAACTACATCGGATCAGGCGCGGCCGGCCGCAACACCACGATCCTCCGCTCGAACTACAAGACCCCCGAGGGCGCACGCTTCTACGACGCGAGCGTGAAGCTCTACGAAGGACTGAGCAAAGAGCTCAACTTCAACCTGCTCTTCTCGCAGAACGGACACCTCACGCTCGCCCACTCGGACCGCGCGATGTTCGTCATGGCGAACCGCGCCGAGGTGAACCGCCTCCACAACATCGACTCGCGCCTGATCTACCCCGACGAGATCAAGAAGCTCGCGCCGGCGATGCAGGTGGACAACCCGGACGCCGTCTATCCGATCCAGGGCGCGCTCTACCACCCGCCGGGCGGAGTGATCCGCCACGACGCGGTCGTCTGGGGCCTCGCGCGCGGCGCCGACAAGGGCGGCGCGGAGATCCACCCGTACACCGAGGTCACGGGCATCAACACCTCGAACGGCAAGGTCACCGGCGTGCGCACGAACCGCGGCGAGATCAACGCGCCCGTCGTCCTCAACTGCACCGCGGGCTGGTCATCCCTCATCTCGGACATGGCCGGCGTGGACATGCCGATCACCACCCACATCCTGCAGGCGCTCGTGACCGAGCCGATGAAGCCGCTGCTGGACGTGGTGATCGTGTCGTCGCAGATGCACGTGTACATCTCGCAGACCGACCGCGGCGAGTTCCTCATGGGTGCGGAGATCGAGCCGTGGACCACGTACCGCATGCAGGGAACGCTGAACTTCCTGCAGGAGGTGTCGCGGCACTCGCTCGAGCTGTTCCCGCAGCTGGAGCGCGCGCGGGTGCTGCGCAGCTGGGCCGGGCTGTGCGACCTGTCGCCCGACTACTCGCCGATCCTCGGCAAGACCGAGGTCGAGGGCTTCCACGTGAGCTCGGGGTGGGGGACGTATGGGTTCAAGGCGGCGCCGATCGTCGGCAAGACGCTGGCCGAGCTCGCCGCCACAGGTAAGACTCCGGAGCTGATCGAGCCGTTCAAGCTCGAGCGGTTCTATGAGGACAAGCTCGTATCCGAGCTCGCCGCGGCTGCGGTGAGCCACTGACACGCATGGAGGAGCACGAATGAAAAGCAGCCTCGAGATCGCACAGGACGCAGAGCTCCTCCCGATCGAGACCATCGCCGAGCGCACCGGCCTGACGCCGGACGAGTTCGAGCCGTACGGTCGCCACAAGGCGAAGATCTCGCTCGACGTGATCGAGCGGATGGCCGACCGGCCGGACGGCAAGATCGTCTGCGTGGCCGGCGTCACGCCGACCAAGGCGGGCGAGGGCAAGACCACCACCGCGGTCTCTCTCACCCAGGGCCTCGGCAAAATCGGCAAGAACCCGGTGCTCTGCCTGCGCGAGCCCTCCCTCGGGCCGGTCTTCGGCATCAAGGGCGGCGCCGCCGGCGGCGGGCTGACCCAGGTGGTGCCGATGGAGGACCTGAACCTTCATTTCACGGGGGACATCCACGCGATCGGCGCGGCTAACAACCTGCTGGCGGCGCTGCTCGACGCCTCGATCCTGCACGGCAACCCGCACAAGATCGACGCGCTGCGCGTGGGCTGGAAGCGGGCGCTCGACATGAACGACCGCGCGCTGCGGCATGTGGCGCTCGGCCTCGGCGGCCGCGCGAACGGCTACCCGCGCGAGAGCGGTTTCGACATCACGGCCGCCTCCGAGGTGATGGCGATCCTGGCGGTGGCGCGCGACCTGCACGACCTGCGCGCGCGCCTCGGCGCGATCACGGTGGCGTACTCGTACGACGGCGGCAAGCCGGTCACGGCCGAGGACCTCGGCGCGGCGGGCGCGATGACGGTGCTGCTGAAGGACGCGCTGAAGCCGAACCTGATCCAGACGCTCGAGGGACAGCCCTGCCTGATGCACGCGGGACCGTTCGCGAACATCGCGCACGGAAACTCGTCGCTGGTTGCCGATCTGATCGGCCAGAAGCTCGGCGAGTACGTGATCACCGAGTCGGGATTCGGGTCCGACATGGGGATGGAGAAGTTCTTCGACATCGTGTGTCGCAAGGGCGGGATCGCGCCGTCGGCGGTCGTGCTGGTGGCGACGGTGCGCGCGCTGAAGCACCACGGCGGGCTGGAGGACGACCCGCGCGCCGATTCCGGCGAGGCGCTCGCCGCGGTCGAGAAGGGCGCGGCCAACCTGGTGCGCCACCTGGGGATCGTGAAGACGTTCGGGCTGCCGTGCGTGGTCGCGGTGAACCGCCGGCCGGGCGACACCGACGAGGAGGTCGCGCTGGTCAGGAAGCTCGCCCTCGATGCCGGCGCGTTCGGCGCCGAGGTGAACGACGGCTTCGCGCGCGGGGGAGAGGGAGCCGCGGAGCTGGCCGAGGCCGTGGCCGACGCGTGCGAGCAGCCGAACAGCTTCGGCTTCAGCTACGACGACGACGACACGATCGAGACGAAGATCGAGAAGGTCGCGAAGAAGGTGTACGGGGCGAAGGACGTCGTCTATTACCTGGACGCGCAGAAGAAGATCAAGCAGTTCAACGACGACGGCCTCGACAAGCTGCCGATCTGCATGGCGAAGACGCACCTCAGTCTGTCCTCCGACCCGGCCCTGCTGAACGCGCCGGAGGACTTCACGCTGCCGGTCCGCGACGTCCGCGCCTACACCGGTGCCGGATGGCTGGTGCCGCTGTGCGGAGACATCCAGCAGATGCCCGGGCTGGGCAAGGCACCGGCGGCGCTGAACGTGGACATCGACGCGGAGGGGCGCACGGTCGGGCTCTTCTGAGCCTAAGATCGGTCCGCATGGCCACGAGGGCTCAGTCCGGCGCGCTTCCCAGAGTGAAGGAAAGCCCTCGCTGGTCGATATCGCGGAGGAGGCGCTGCGGTCGTGGCTGGCGACGGGGCGGCATCGCCCGGGGGAGCGGTTGCCTCCCGAACAAGAGCTCTCGGCCCAACTCGGAATCTCGCGCGGCACGCTGCGGACGGCGCTGCAGCGCCTGGAGGACACGGGCGAGATCGTGCGCCGGCAGGGGAGCGGGACGTACGTAGGCCGAGCGGCATCGACCTCGCTGGACGAGGGCCTGGAGAAGCTCGTGAGCTACAGCGAGCTAGCCGAGCAACGAGGCGTGAAGCTCGAAGTAGGCGACCTGTCGGTGGAAGAGCGCCCACTCTCCGCGGAGACCGCCGAACTCTTCGGCGTGGCGTCCGAACACGCCGGCAACCCACATCACCCGAGTGCTGCTGATGGACGGCGAACCCGGCGCCTGGATGCGCGACGTCGTGCACCCCGACGTAGAGCTCCCAGCACCACCCCGAATCAAGGCAATGCTGGAGAAGGGCCAGATGGTGCTGGACGTCCTGCTGAAGCAGGGCGTCCCCGTGGCCTACACCCGAGCCCACATAACAGCCCGCGTCGTGAGCAAGCGCGACCGAATCGGAAAAGCCCTCGACATAGACGACACCCTGGCCGCCCTAGAAATCGACCACGTGACCTGCACGGCCGAAGGCGCCCCGGTCGAGCACAGCACCGACATCTTCCTGCCCCGCAGCCTGGACCTGCACGTGATGCGGTGGCTGCAGGACGTGCCGCCGGTGCCGGCGATAGGGCGCGCTCCTAGGGTCTAGGCCCAGTGCGACAGCAGTCGCTTGTCGCGCAAAGCAGCAGTCAGCTCGGCCCGCAGCTCGGAGGTGCATGGTTCACGCTTGCCGTCTACCGCGCCGCGACCGCGTCGCATAGCGCGGTGAGGTCGGCGGCGACGCGCTCAGGTGCCTCGATTACCGGCAGGTGCCCCACGTCGGCATAGATCACTAGCCGCGCGTCTGGGATCTCCGCCGCCATCGCCTTCTGGTCGGCGCGCGGGAGCAGCGTGTCGCGCGCGCCCCAGACGATCAGCGTTGGCGCGGAAATCCGGCCGGTGTCGAGCGGTGGTTCGGCGGCCAGCAACCCCTCGAACGCATCACGCCAGACACGCGCCGGCACCTTGAGGCTCTCGTCGCACAACGTTGCCATGACAGGCTCGGGAACCTCACACCCGACCATCCCCTCGTTGAGCTCATGGACAAAGGCTGCATCGATCGGGTCTTCGAGCGTCGCCAGCACGTCGGCGAACCGCGGCCGCGGCCCGCGCAAGCTACGCGGCGACCCGAGCAGCGACAGACCGAGCGTCCGGCCCGGGTAGTCGACGGCAAACCGCTGAGCCACGTACCCCCCGCTCGATGCGCCCACGAGCACGGCTGCATCCAGACCGACCGCATCCATAAACGCTCCGACATCGTTAGCGAAGTCGCGCAGCCCGTAGCCGTCGACTGGCCTCGTGGCGTCGCCATGCCCGCGCTGGTCGAACGCGAACGCACGGACCCGCTCAGGCAACACAGCCAGCAGTTGATCGAAGCACCGCCGCGAGTCCAGCCAGGCGTGGAGCAGTACAACCGGAACGCCGTCAGGATCACCATGCTCGACGTAGGGCAGCTCGAGTCCATCCCGAAGCACCGCCAGATGCACCACGCGCTGATCCTCTCAGCTGCGCCAATTCGGATCGGATGAAGCGCGCAAGTGTCCGCCGGCCGTCGGTGGGCTACCGCTTTCGCGTGAAAGGGATACCGAAGGGCGCAAGGTCCAGGGATAGCTCGTCCCACGCGTTCTGGTTCGGGTGGGTTCGGTTAGCAGAACCGCCGTGAGTGTGCGGGCCGCTGCTGCCGGGCACTGGGACAGGAGACTGCCGGCTAAGCGACCAGGAGAGACGGACATGGCGAACGCGACTCAACTCGGACAGACAGGACTGCAGGGCTGGCGCGAGAAGGTGGCAGACGGAATCTCGCAGCCAGTCGCAAAGCGTGCACCCCTCGAAGAAGATCAGGTACGAGCAATCGTCGGGGCTGCTTTCTTCGTCCTGGCTGTGCTCTACGTCGTAAAGACGATCTCCGCGGCCACGCGGCAGGCGCGCCAAGGCTGACATCGAGCCTCAGTCCCCGGCACGACCGTCGCACGTGGGATCCACACGATGACCGTGGAGTTGGGCAAGACGTGGACATGGCGGAGCGAGCATGGGATGCTCGCCCTCCGATGCTCTCGACAGTTGCCGTAGGCACAGACGGATCGGCGACCGCGTCCGAGGCCGTAGAGGCCGCCATTGAGATAGCGCAACGCTTCGACGCGAAGCTCGTTCTGCTGAGTGCGTTCCAGGACGCCAGCGACGCGTCGAGCCCGCGAGATCCGGAGCTGCAGTGGGCGGTCAACAAGAACGCCCGGGTGCGCGAGATCCTCAGCAGGACCGAGCAGGATCTCCGCGACCGGAAGATCGAGTGCACGTCGATGATCGACGAGGGCGACCCCGCCGAGGTGCTCACGCGACTGGCGCAGGAGTGCGAGGCGGACCTGCTCGTGATCGGCAACAAGGGCATGCACCGGCGTGTGCTCGGGAGCGTGCCGAACAGCGTCACACACAAGGCGCCGTGTTCGGTCTACGTCGTTAAGACGACCTGACTCGGGACGACCGGGCTGCGCAGGGTCGGCGCAACGACGGCGGACGCGACTTCCCGCGCGCCCGCTACGGCGCCACTGCGCGGCAGAAGTCCTCGTCGTCGGCGCGGTCCGGCCCTGCCAGGACGCGGGGAGTTCCGGTTTCGAGATCGAAGACTTTGTGGCCCGCGTTGAGAATCACGCTGCCGGCGCCGGGGCGCTGCATGATGTTGATCGCGCCGTTCAGCGTCACCGTTCCGCGGACGAAGTCGTACAGCGCGACGAGGTGGTTGTGCTCGTGCAGCGTGAAGCCGGTGACGCTGTTGACGTCGTTCGAGCGGTGGACGATGTGGTCGATCGCCCTGATCGGCTGGCCTGCGGCGTCCAGCCACACCTGGCCGCGGACCGTGAAGAAGTCGATGAAGTCGTCGTTGAAGGTCCACGCTGGATTGAACTCGGAGCAGTCAATCGTGTCCGATTCGTCGAACTCGAAGCTGTAGCGCTCCGGGGCGGCGCCGGCCGCCGGTGACGTGGCGACTCCGAGCGTAAGTGCGAGGACGGTGAGACCTACGAGTGGACGCTTCACGACCGTCTCCTTCCGTGTGCGCGGGCGTGGCCGAGCCTAACCCCGCCGCTGGCCGCGGGTCAACCGCTCGCGTCGATCGCAGCGGCGCTGAGGCACGAGTCGGGCGCAACTCGGGGCGCGTCCGCGGTTTCTGGCAGACGTGACGCGCTTTTGGGCCTCGGTTGCCGTCAATGCAACGTTGCTGCTCGCCCTCGCGCCTGCCGCGCACGGCTGCCTTCCCCGGCCGCAACGGCTTCATCGCTTACGTCCACACCTCGCACGCGAGCGAGGGCGAGGAGGGAGAGGGTCCCAGCACGTCGGTGCGCTCGCTCATGGTGGGGCGTCTGTTCGGCAGGGAGCGCTTCACGCTCCGGAGCTGCACCAGGGTTGACGATGTGCCGCAGGACCGGGCCTGTGCCGGCTCGTACGACACCCCGGCCTATTCGCCGAACGGCGATCAGCTCTTGGTTGACGCCGGCGAGCAGCTGGCGATGCTGCGTAGCGACGGCTCCGACTTCCGCCTGCTGCCGCAGCAGACGACGAACGACGGTGCGCCCGCCTGGGCCCCGGACGGCATGCGCTTCGTGTTCACGGGTCTTGCCGAGGGGGCGGACGAGCCGGACCTCTACGTCTACAGCCTCGCCCGCGGCCGCTCGCGCCGGCTGACCACCACCGGCGGCGCCGCGCCCGCCTGGTCGTCGCGCGACCGGATCGTCTATGTGGCCGACTACGCGGCCCCCGTGGGGCGGCGGCCGACGGGTCGGCTCGCGCTGATCAACCCCGACGGCTCGGGCCGGCGCGGGCTGACGCGCAAGGACGGCCTCGCACCGAACTGGTCGCCGCACGGCACCAAGATCGCCTTCATCCGCAAGGGGAAGCTGTACGTGATCGGGGCAGACGGCAAGGGCCTGCGGCGGGTGGGCGGGCGGCGATTCTCCTTCGACGCCGACGACGTGACCTGGTCTCCGGACGGGCACTACCTCGCGTACCACAACTTCGAGGCGGGAATCACCGTCGTGGACGCCCTGGGGCGCCGCGACTACGAGTTCGAGCTTGGGCAGTACAGCCCTGGCGCCTCAGCCGACGCGTTCACGCCCGACTGGCAGCCGCTGCCGCGGGTGCGGAAGGCCTCAGCCGCGCCGTAGCTTTTGCGTTGACTGCCACGCGTAGTTCGGCTGGACGGGTAAATCCGGGCATATGAAGGCCCGGTGAGCGCCGGCTGTGAGTGTGAGGCCGCTGCTGCCGGGCACAGGCAGAACACTGCCGGCGAAGACCAGGAGACGGACATGGCGAACGCGACTCAACTCGGACAGACAGGACTGCAGGGCTGGCGCGAGAAGGTGGCAGACGGAATCTCGCAGCCAGTCGCAAAGCGTGCACCCCTCGAGGAGGATCAGGTACGAGCAATCGTCGGGGCTGCCTTCTTCCTCTTGGCGGTGATGTACGTCGTGAAGACGATCTCAGCGGCTACGCGGCAGGCGCGCCAGGGCTGAGCCCGAGAGTGACCCGCGCGGCCGCTTTTCGCGCGAAGCGGCAGCGCGGGCGGGTGGCCGTTCCTGAGTTCAGCGTTGGCGCGGTTTGGGCGTCCAAGGCCGCAGGCGAGGCCACCAGGCCGGCACGGCGCGCCGGTACGCGGCGTACTCCTCGCCGTAGCGCGCGCTCAGCGTCGGCTCTTCGTAGCTCCACACGAACGTGGCGACGACGAGCCCGAACGCGGCCGCGTACGCGAGCAGGAGCGGGCGTCCGAGAACGAGCGCCTGGCCCACGATTGTTGCGCCAACGGCGAGGTACATCGGATTGCGCACATGGCGATAGAGCCCGCCGACCACGAGCCGCTCCGTAGGCGCCGTCGGTGCCGGCGTCCCACGCCCCTCGAAGACGAAGCGGCCGAACGCATGCAGGAGGACGCCAGTGCCGAGAGCGATCAGAGCCGAGCCGAGTACGACGAACGGCAGTCGCCGGATTCGAGGACCGCCAGCCAGTCAGCAGCCACGGCACGAGGCCGGCCACCACGCCGGGCGCCACGAGGAGGAACAGGACGCTGCCGAATGCGGCCTGAGATCTGCTCACGCCGCGAGCGTACGCCCAAGCGCCGAGCCCATGCACCAGCCGCTGCTGCTCGCGCAGAGCGACACTTGTGGAGCACGGACTTTCGTCCGCTCATCGACCGCGCGAGCGGTTGGGTCGTCTGACTCTTCTGACGGCGCCGACATCGTCAGCGAGCGCTTCAGAGGCTATGCGAACTCTTGGAGTGGGCTTGGGTGCCTGGGTTCGTACAGACCGATCTCGCCGGCGCCGGGGATCTTGAAGTGCGCGATCCGGCCCCAGCGCTCGTCCTCGATCGGAGATACAAACTCGACGCCCTTGCGCTCGAGTTCCGCGACGGTGTGCTCGATGTCATGGCACATGAGGAACAGGGCGTGATGCCCGGGCCCGCGGCCCCAGCCGGAGCCAGGGTGGACGGCAACCTCACCCGGCGGCAAGGCGAAGATCAGCCAGCCGTCGCCGGCATCGACCCCTTCGAAGCCCAGCACGTCGTGAAGGAACTCCCGAGCTCGCTCGGCGTCCTCGGCGAAGATGATCGTGTGTGCGCCGGCGATCACGGCGGTGATCGTAGCGCTGGCTATGGGAGCGCCGGACCAGCTTGGCCAGCCTGACGTCCACTAAATGAGAGTGCCGCATCCCCATGGATGCGGGAGCGACCCCTGGAGCTCCCAGGACTGTCGCGTTCAGGCGCGCGCCGGCACCCGACTCTCGCGCTCGCTCGTGCGCTCCGTCCGGTAGCCGTACGCGGCCTCGCGCACGGCCTCGTCGCTCTCGAGGCCCGCGCCCAGGCCGCCGGCGATCGTGCCGAGCGAGCTCGCCATCCAGGCGAGGGCCGCGTAGTCGCCAATGCCCGCGTCATGCCCGAGCGCCTGCGCCATGACGTCGCTGTCGATGACCAGCGCCGCTCCCAAGAGCGTCATCGCGAACAGCGCCGCGTAGAGGAACGCGGCGCCCAGCAGCAACGTGAGCGTCGTTGCGACGTTGAAGAGCACGGTCTGCTCGCGGCTGGCCCGCCCCCGCGGCCGCTCCCACAGGCGGTGCGACACGATCAGCCAGAGCACAGTCGCGCCGACCGACAGCACCATGAGCGCGAGTAGGCGAATCCAGTCGAGCGCATCCGAGAGCTTCCAGAGGTCTGAGGTCACGAGCGCCAGCGCCACCGCCGCGGCAGCGGCCGCGAGCGCACGCGAGAGGCGCACGATCAGGCGCCAGGGCCGGTTGGCGCGGATCATGCCGGTCAGTAGCCGAAGGTTCCCGCGCGCGACCGCGGCGACGAAGCGCAGGTCCACGTCGTCGACATCCGGCGCCTCGACCGCGCGGATCGGTGCCGCGAGCTCGGCCAGCCGACGCCCGACGCGGACGCGTCGTCCCGCCACGCCGTGTCCTGTCTCGAGGCTCTCGCCGACCAAGCCGTCGACCAGCCGGATCACCGCGTCGCGAGCTCGCCGGCGCATCTGCATCGCCCCGAGCGCCGGCAGCGAGATCAGCGCAACCCCGTGCGTGGCGCTCGCATCGGCCACGATCGGCCGCCTCCCTATGCGCAGCGGGGCGTCGGTCACGCACACGGCGAGATCCCACCCGTGACGCAGCATGCGCTCGCGACCCAGGTCGATCGCGTCCACGCCGCTCGTCAAGTGAGTTGCCTCGGGCTCCGTGAGGACGGGGACGCGCCACGAGACCGCGTCGGTGACGCGCTCCGCGAGCAGGGGCGGCAAATCGGCCGCGAGCTCCTCCGCGATCTCGGTGGGCAGCCCTGGAGCGGCCAGCAGGCCCAGCACCAGCTCGTCCTTGTCGAGCGGGACCTGGGTGCGGGCCAGCGTGACGGTTTCCTCGCCTACGAGAGCACCACCCCTGGCCTACGTCACGGTTCCGGCGGCCTCGGCATGGCTGGTCGCTCGGGGACCGGACGCCTCCACGTGCAGCCGCCCCTCTCGCAGCTCGACGCGCACACCCTGCCCCGGCTCGATGTCGCCGGCCAGGAGCCGCTCCGAGAGCTCGTCCTCGAGCAGGCGCTGGATCGCGCGCCTGAGCGGCCGCGCCCCGTACTGCGGGTCGAAGCCCGCGTTCGCGAGGAACTCGACCGCCTCGTCCGAGACCTCAAGCTCAACACCCTGCGCGTGCATGCGCCGCTCCACCTTCGCGAGCAGCAGACGCGTGATCTGCTTCAGCTGCTCGCGGTCGAGCGCGCGGAACACGATGATCTCGTCGATCCGGTTGAGCAGCTCCGGCCGGAAGCTCTGGCGGAGCAGCTCCATCAGGTCGTCCTTCAGCTCCTCGAACGGCTCATCCCGGCGCGCGTGTGCCTGGATCCGGTCGGCGCCGAGGTTCGAGGTCATGATCACGACGGTGTGCCTGAAGTCGACCGTCCGTCCCTGGCCGTCCGTCAGGCGACCGTCCTCGAGCAGCTGGAGCAGCAGGTTGAAGACGTCGGGATGCGCCTTCTCGATCTCGTCCAGCAGCAGCACCGAGTACGGGCGCCGGCGCACGGCCTCCGTGAGCTGGCCCGCCTCCTCATAGCCGACGTAGCCCGGGGGAGCTCCCACCAGGCGCGACACGGTGTGGCGCTCCTGGAACTCGCTCATGTCGAGCCTGACCAGCGCCTGCTCGTCTCCGAATAGCGTCTCGGCGACCGCCCGCGCCAGCTCGGTCTTGCCGACCCCGGTCGGCCCCAGGAAGAGGAACGAGCCGACCGGCCGGTTCGGGTCGCCCAGCCCCGCCCGCCCGCGCCGGACGGCGCGGGCGACCGCGTCGACCGCCTCGTCCTGCCCGACCACGCGCTCGTGCAGCTGCGCCTCCAGGCCGAGCAGGCGCTCGCGTTCCTCCTGCGTCAGCTGCGCGACCGGAATGCCGGTGCGGCGTGACACGACCTCCGCGACATCGTCGGCGAGCACCTCCGCGGCGCGCCCCCGGCCGCCCGAGCGAGCCGCCTCGATGTCCTCGCGCAGCTCGTCGATGCGCGGCTTCAGCTCGTTTGCGCGCTCGTAGTCCTCGGCCGCGATCGCCTGGTCGCGCTCGCGTTCGTTGCGGGCCAGGTCGTCCTCGAGCGCGCGCCGGTCCGCCGGCTTCGTCTTGGAGCGCAGCCGCACCCGCGCGGCCGCCTGGTCGATCAGGTCGATCGCCTTGTCGGGGAGGTAGCGGTCGGTGATGTAGCGGTCCGACAGCTCAGCGGCCGCCACGATCGCCTCGGGGCTGATGCGAACGCGGTGGTAAGCCTCGTAGCGGTCCCTGAGGCCGTTCAGGATCTCGATCGCCTCCTCAACCGACGGCTCGTCGATCAGGACCGGCTGGAAGCGCCGCTCGAGCGCGGCGTCCTTTTCGATGTTCCGCCGGTACTCGTCGAGCGTCGTCGCGCCGATCATCCTCAGATCGCCGCGCGCGAGCGCCGGCTTCAGCATGTTGGAGGCGTCCATCGAGCCCTCGGCCGCGCCGGCACCCACGACCGTGTGCAGCTCGTCGATGAACAGGATCAGGTCGTCGCCGTGGTCGCTGACCTCGTCGATCACGGACTTCAGCCGCTCCTCGAACTCGCCGCGGTACTTCGTGCCGGCCACCATGCCGGCCAGGTCGAGCACGACCAGGCGCTTGCCCGCCAGCGTCTCCGGCACCTCGTCGTTCACGATCCGCTGTGCGATGCCCTCGGCGATCGCAGTCTTGCCGACGCCAGGGTCGCCGATCAGGACAGGGTTGTTCTTGGTACGGCGGGAGAGGATCTCGATCGTCTCCTCGATCTCGTCTGCGCGCCCGATGACCGGGTCGAGCCTGCCCTCGCGCGCGGCCTCGGTGAGATCGCGGCTGTACTCGTCGAGCGTCTTCGTTTGGCTCGCCGGCCGCCCGCCCTCCTCGGTAGGCGTCACGCCCCGGATGACGGCACCCCGGAGCGCGGGGTGCGAGAGCCCGAAGCGTGCCAGGAGTCGGCCGGCGTCCGACTCCGTGTCGCGTGCCAGCGCGAGCAGCACGTGCTCGGGTCCGAGGTACGACGAGCCCAGCTCACGCATCTCGTCGAACGCCCCGAGGAGCGCGCCCTTGGCCTCGGGCGAGAGCGAGGGCGCCACGTCGGTCCGCCCTCCCCGCTCCGCCTCGTCCGCGACCTGGGCTGCGATCGCCTGGGGATCCCCGTCCGCGTTGCGCACGATCTGCGCAACCAGGTCGTCCTGCATCGCAGCCGAGAGCAGGTGCTCGGTGTCAAGGTCGAGGGAGCCCCACTCGAGCGCACGCTGCGCGGCGCGTTGAAGGAGCTCGCGCGTGGCGTCCGAGAAGAAGTCGGTGATGTCGACCTGTTCCACCGGGCGACGCGCAGCCGGCGCCGCCGTTCGCACACCGGGCGGATGCGCACCCGTGTCGGCCCCGAAGGGGCGGTCGAAGAAGTCCGAGAAGAACTCGTCGAAGAGGCTTCCGCGCCGACGGCGGAAGTCGCCGAATGGGTCATTGGTAGCCATACCATGGACGTACCCGGGGGTGCGTCGCGCATACCGCGGTTGGACGAGCTCGTCAGCCGCGTCCGAGCAGTGCGACCACTGCTCGCATCGCGTTGTTCCAGCACCGCCGCTCGTCGCGCAAAGCCCGAGGCCCAGCTGGGCTCTCGCTTCCGCGTGAAAGCGGTACTCCGCGACTGCGGATTCTGGGAAACGCAGCGGGTGCGCAGGGCGACTCGACCCCTCGGTATCAGCCCTATACAAATTTGCTCAAAACTGCGTTATAGTCGCCACGCGCCCTCGGGCGCGGCTCGGTAGGCCCCCACCCGACGGAGGATTCGTATGAGCGACGGCGTCACCGTTGACGCATCGGCCCCGATGACGTTTGGCGGCGATGTGAGGACGGTCCTTGAGAGTCCGCGCGCGGCCATGCCGCCGAAGACGCTCGAGGAGGCTCGCAATCAGCCACTCAAAACTGCGTTATAGTCGCGGCGCGCCCTCGGGCGCGGCTCGTTAGGCCCCCACTCGACGGAGGATATGTATGAGCGACGGCGTCACCGTTGACGCATCGGCCCCCTTGACGTTTGGCGGAGACGTCAACACCGTCCTCCAGAGCCCTCGGACGGTCATGCCGCCCAAGACGCTCGAGGAGGCCCGGAACCAGCCGGGCCGGCGCGAGCAGATCGAGCAGATCGTCAAGCGCATCGAGTCCGAGGGCATCAAGTACGTCTTCTTCCAGCAGGTCTCCGTCACCGGCCGCGTCATGGGCAAGGGCGTCGTCGCCTCCTTCTTCCCGCAGGTCGCCGAGAAGGGCTACCAGCTCGTCTACGGCGCCACCGCCAACCTCTTCGTCGACCGCGCCGGCGACTACATCGGCTTCGGTCCCGAGGAGTCGGAGCTCGCGGCGATCGCGGACCTGTCCACCTTCGCCCAGCTCCCGTGGGATCCGCGCGTCGCACGAGTGTTCTGTGACTGTTACGACACGGAAACAGGGGAGCTGCTCGACGCCGACCCGCGCCAGAACCTCAAGCGCGTCGTCGCTGAGTTCGAGGAGGAGCTCGGCTACAGCTTCCTGATCGGCATCGAGCCGGAGATGATGTGGCTCAAGAAGAGCGAGGACGGCTCACCGCCCGAGGGCGTGACCAAGCCCTACTGCTACCACATCCACCAGTTCGAGGAACTGCGTCCGGTGCTCCTCGACGTCGTCGAATACGGCCAGGCGCTCGGCCTCGACATGTCCTACGGCGACCACGAGGACGCCCCCGGCCAGCTCGAGCTGAACTTCCGCTTCGACCGCCCCGTCAAGACCGCCGACAACATCACCACCTACCGGCAGATCTGCGCCGCGGTGGGCCGCAAGCACGGCCTTCTGCCGACCTTCATGCCGAAGCCGTTCACGGGCGTGAGCGCGAACGGGCACCACCACCACTTCACGCTCATCGACGACGAGGGCAACAACGTCTTCCACGACAAGAGCGGGCCGGCGGAGCTGAGTGACACTGCCCGTTACTTCCTGGGAGGCATGCTGGAGCACTTCGGCGCTCTGATGTGCGTCGGGAACCCGACGGTCAACTCCTACTGCCGCATGTGGGACTTCGGCTTCTGGGCCCCCGTCTACAAGAACTGGGGCTGGCAGAACCGCACCTGCACCGTCCGCGTGGCGAGCGGTGGCCGCTTCGAGTACCGCGGCGTCGACTCGAGCTCGAACCCGTACCTCACGATCCCGGCGCTGCTGTATGCCGGGCTCGACGGCATCCGCAACAAGATCGATCCGGGCGAGCCGCAGTCGAGGAACACCTACGACATCCTCGCCGAGCAGGCCGAGAACGGCAGCAAGCCGACCGAGAAGCTCGAGCGCGTGCCGGACTCCCTCGGCGCCGCCCTCGAGGCGCTCGACGCGGACGACCTGATCAAGAGCGCCATGCCGGGTCGCCTCTACGACGTGTTCAAGCACTACAAGCGCGACGAGTGGGAGCGCTACCTCGCCGCCGTGACCGACTGGGAGCGCGACGAGTACCTCGAGGTGCTGCCGTGATCCGCGGGGCAGGGGCGAGGTCGAGCCGGCTGTCGTTCCGCGGGCCGGGGCAGGCGGCCTAGCCATGTGCGGGATCGCCGGGATCATCTACCGCGACGGCGGTGGCGAGCGGCACGTCGGCCGCGACATGACCGCGATGCTCCAGGCCATGAAGCACCGCGGCCCGGACTCCACCGGGTACGCGCTCTACCGCCCGGCCGGCGACGGCTACGTGATGCACGTGAAGCTCGCCGAGTCGAACGGCCATCACGACTTCGACCTCGTCGAGAAGCACCGCCGCCAGCGCAGCGACGTCGAGGGCCGGATGCGCTCGCTCGGCGCGGACATCGCCGAGATCGAGGGCCCCTCCGAGCACGCGATGACCGTGACCTTCGGCTACGAGGGCGACCTCAAGCAGCTCGCCGACTACGTCGAGGACGTGCGCGGCACCGAGGTGCTCAGCCTCGGCAAGACGCTCGAGATCGTGAAGGACCTCGGCGACGCCGAGACCGTGGCGAGCGACTACGGCCTCGACAAGTTCATCGGCACCCACGCCATCGGCCACGCGCGCATGGCCACCGAGTCCGACGTGGACATCGCCAACGCCCACCCGTACTGGGCCTACCCGTTCCCGGACGTGGCCGTGGTGCACAACGGGCAGCTCACGAACTACCACCAGTGGAAGCGCCGCCTGGAAAGAGCCGGCCACCGCTTCCAGTCCGAGTGCGACTCCGAGATCATCGCCGTCTACCTCGCCGAGCGCATGGCGCAGGGCGACTCGCTGGAAGAGTCGATGCAGCGCAGCCTCAGCGAACTCGACGGCGTCTTCACCTACATCTGCGTGACGGAAGACGCGCTCGGCGTCGCCAAGGACGAGCTGGGCGCGAAGCCGCTCGTGCTCTACGAGTCCGACGACATCGTCGCGCTGGCAAGCGAGGAGATCGCCATCCGCAAGGTGGTGGACCGCGAGATCGAGACCTACGACCCGTACGAGGGCGCGGTGATGGTGTGGACCCGGTAGCCACGAACGGCGGCGAGGCCGAGGTCCTCATGGACCCGCGCGGCCTGGTCGAGCTCGACGAGACGGTCCCGAACGTCGCCGAAATCGACGGAGAGAGCGCGCAGTTCGACGCCAAGGACCTCACAACGCGCAAGATCAATGCTGAACTACGTCGGCTGGTCTACGAGGAGGGCGTCAAGGACGTAACGATCCTGAACCCCTCCGCAAGGCACAGCCTCGGCACGGGCATTCTCACGCGCTGCAAGATCACCTTCGAGGGCAGCCTCGGCTACTTCGGCGTCGGCCTGATCGATGGGCCGGAGGTGCAGATCAACGGGCGAGTGGGCTGGTCCGTCGCCGAGAACATGATGTCTGGAGTCGTCGTTATCGAGTCCAATGCCGGATCGTTGGCGGGCGCCGCCCTAAGGGGTGGGGACCTCGTGGTGAAAGGCCAGGTCGGCGCCCGCACCGGTATCGATCAGAAGGGCGGCACCATCCTCGTGATGGGCGACGCCGGCTCCATGACCGGCTTCATGATGCAGCGCGGCCGCCAGATCATCTGCGGCGACGTTGGCCCCGGCCTCGGCGACTCCATGTACGACGGCACGCTCTACGTGGCCGGCAAGGTGAAGGCGCTCGGGATCGACTGCGTCGAGGGCGAGTGGGACGACGCCGACACCGAGCTGATCCAGCGCAAGTTCCGCATCTACGGCCTCGGCGACCCGCCGCAGTTCCAGAAGTTCGTCTGCGGAAAGAAGCTCTACAACTACGACAGCCTCGAGCCGAGCGAGCGAAAGCTGGTGCTGTGATGGCAGACGAGAACGCACCTCACCAGAAGACCGTCCTCGGCCGCAGCAAGATCTTCACGCCGGAGGTCATCGACGACATCCACATGAAGGCCGAGCTCGGTCGCTACCGGATGCGCGGCTTCTCGATGTTCAAGAAGATCCCGCACTGGGACGAGCTGATCTTCCTGCCGGGCACGCTCACGCGCTTCGTGATCGAGGGCTATCGCGAGAAGTGCGTGACGAAGACGGTGCTCGGCGCGCGCTTCGCCAAGAAGCCGATCGAGCTCGACATCCCGATCTACATCACGGGGATGAGCTTCGGCGCGCTGTCGCTCGAGGCGAAGATGGCGCTCGCGAAGGGCGCGTCCATGGCCGGCACGGCCACCTGCTCCGGCGAGGGCGGAATGATCCCGCCGGAGCGCGACCTCAGCGACCAAGTGGTACTACCAGATCATCCAGAGCCGGTACGGGTTCAACCCGCACCACCTCATGCTGGCCGACGCAGTGGAGTTCTTCATCGGCCAGGGATGCAAGGTCGGCCTCGGCGGGCACCTGATGGGCCAGAAGGTGACCGAGCAGGTTGCAGAGATGCGCTCGCTCCCCGCCGGGATCGACCAGCGCTCGCCGGCGCGCCACCCGGACTGGCTCGGCCCGGATGACCTGTCCCTCAAGGTCCAGGAGACCCGCGAGGCCACCAACTACGAGATCCCGATCCAGCTGAAGCTCGGCGCCGCGCGCGTGTACGACGACGTGCGCATGGCCGCCAAGTGCGGCCCGGACATCATCTACCTCGACGGGGCCGAGGGCGGCACCGGCGCCGGCCCGCACACCGCGGCCGAGGAGACCGGCATCCCGCTGATGGCGGCGATCCCCGAGGCGCGCCGCGCGCTCGAGGACGTGGGCCTCGCGGACGAGATCGACCTGGTCGTGGCCGGCGGCATCCGCAACGGCGGCGACGTGGCCAAGTGCATCGCGCTCGGCGCCGACGCCATCGCGATCGGCCACTCCGCCCTGATGGCGCTCAACTGCAACAAGGAGATCCCGGGCGTCACCGACTACGAGGGCACGATCGGCGTGCCGGCGGGCGAGTGCTACCACTGCCACACGGGTCGCTGCCCGGTCGGGATCACGACGCAGGACCCGGAGCTGCGCAAGCGGCTGAACGTGGAGGAGGCGGCGGGCCGCGTCTACAACTTCCTCCACACGCTCACGCTCGAGGTGCAGATGCTCGCGCGCGCGTGCGGGAAGACGGACGTGCACTCGCTCGAGCCCGAGGACCTCGCCGCGCTCACGGTCGAGGCCGCCGCGATGGCGAAGGTGCCGCTCGCGGGCACGAACTACGTGCCCGGCGTGTCCGAGGAGGCCGCGCTCGCGCGCATCGAGACGCTGCTCGACCGCTACCTCGAGAACCCGATCGACGAGCTGCCCGCGGTGCGCGCGCCCGCCGGGGCGGAGGAGCGCCGATGAGCGACGTCGAGAACATGCCGCGCGGCGAGCCCGAGAAGATCTTCTCGATCGACTCGGAGTACCTGTCCGGGAAGCGCTACCCGTACCAGGAGGACATCTCGGCGATCGAGCACATCGACCTCGAGGCATCCACGCCCGGCCAGGACCTCAACTGGCTCGAGGACATCGAGCTGCTCGAGGAGGAGGGCATGCCGGCCGTCTTCGACCGCTACTCGAACTCCTTCCTGAAGCTCTACTTCGACATCCCCGAGGGCCGCGAGAACGAGATCGCGCGCAAGGTGCTGATCGCCCACCTCCAGTCGGGCAACTCCTACGGCATCCGCCTGAAGGAGCAGCACTGCAAGTTCCCGCAGCCCGAGCTGGGGCCCTGGGTGGAGGGTTCGCGGACGGTCGGCGCGGACTGGCAGCCGAACGTGCTCGAGGGCTGGGAGCCCCCGCTCCACTAGGTATGGGGTCAGACGCCCTCAGTCCCCACGACTCAAGGGGTCTGACCCCTTGAGTCGGTCGGTGTCATATCTCGTGATCGGGGCCGGCGTTCACGGCCTCTCCACCGCCTGGCACCTCGCCGAACGCGGCGAGGAGGTGCTCGTGGTGGACAAGACCGGCGTGGCCGCCGGCGCCTCCGGCATCGCCTGCGGCGTGGTGCGCAACAACTACTTCCAGCCGGCGATGTCCGAGCTGATGGCCGCCTGCGTGGAGATCTGGGAGTCCGACCCCGAGACGCTCCACTACCACGGCTCCGGCTACATCGCGCTCGGCGACGGCGCGCAGGTGGACGACCTCACGACCGTCCACGAGCGCCAGCAGCGGATCGGCTACGAGTCCGACCTGATCCTGGGGGAGGCCGAGGTGGCCGACCACATGCGCGCTGCTCTTCCCCGACTGGCGCGCGCCCGGACTGAGCGTCTGCCTGCACGAGCACCGCGGCGGCTTCGCGTTCAACAAGGAGTCGATCCACGGCCTGGCGTCGAAGGCGCTGCGCGCCGGCGCCGAGATCGCCGAGGGCGTGGAGGTGACGGGCTTCGACCTCGACGACTCGGGCGCGGTGAAGCGCGTGCAGACGAGCGAGGGGCCGATCAACGTCGACCAGGTGATCGTGGCGGTGGGCCCGTGGGTGGCGAACATGTGGGGCCTGCTCGGCCTCCCGCGCCGCATCGAGGTGGCCGGCGAGCAGACCGAGATGTGGACCTACTGGTACCTCCAGGAGGGCGAGATCGACGTGGACCCGAACGTCTTCGTGACCTCCGACGGCCGGCTGCCGCCGGTGCTGCACGTGGACAGCCACGCGCCGCTCGAGGCAGACGACGGCACGCTGATCACCGACGAGCAGTGGGGCGTGTACTTCAAGCAGGACAAGAACGGCGTGCAGGGCGGGGCGTCGCCGCTGCCGAAGGGCCACGACTTCCAGGTGGACCCCTACCCGACCGGCTCGGCCGAGGAGAGCTTCCCCGACCTCTGGTGCGCCGCCCTCAGCCACTGCATGGAGCGCTTCGAGGGCGCGCGACCGAAGTACAACGCCGTGCGCTCAGGGCGGCGTGGGCGCCTTCACGGCCGACAACTTCCCGGTGTTCGACTACATGCGCCCGAACGTGTTCGTCGTCGCGGACTCAAATCACGGCTACAAGATGATCGCGGTGGGCCGCGAGGTGGCCAACGTGGTGCTCGGAGAGCACTCGAGCCTCCTGCACCCCTTCAGGTACGAGCGCTTCGCGACCGGCGACCTCCACCCGGTCTCGAACAGCCCCTATCCCTGGAGCTG
>CAWDLE010000018.1:0-125145 GCA_963803085.1 uncultured Thermoleophilaceae bacterium
AGGAGACCGTCCGGGCTCGAATGCCGCCCGCGCGATAAGGCCGCCGACCAGCTCGTAGAAGACGGTGAGCTCTGAGGTGACGGGAGTCCCGCTTCCGCGTCCCTCGGCGTCCAGTCGCACGAGCACGGCGTATTTGCCCTCACCGAGCTCCGCCATCTCGCAGGGCTCCCAGCCGAAGCCGGACCAGGTCTCCCACATGCGGTCGTAATAGGCGCGAATCTGATCGCGGCCGCGCATGACACTCTCGTCCGGGAGGAGGCGCGACACGTCCACCTCGGCGTCCGCCGTGTACATATCCATCATCTCGTCGATGGCACGTTTGTTCCAGCAGTTGAACCCGTGCTGGAGGTACTCCATGACGTCTGGGCTGACGGCGCGCACGCCGCCATTTTCGCACGGCCCTACCCCTGGAGCTGCGCGGCGGCCTGGAGGGCCTCCTCACGAGTCGAATAGTCGTGCATGCGAGTGAGCTTCCCGTCGCGCACGGCGACGACCTGGCAGATCGCGAGATCCACCTCGACTCCGCTGTCCCTGCCTCGTCCCCGCATCCGGTGCTGGACGATCACGGTCTCGCCGGCGTCGATCATCTCCTCGACCTCCGTCGTCATCTCCTCGAACGCGCCTGTCCACTCGTCCATCCCGCGAAGGAACTCGTCGAGGCCCACGTAGTTGCCCATGAACGGCACTTCCGGGGTCGTCCGCCACTCGATGTCCGGAGCGAGGAAGGTCGTCAGCGTCTCAAGGTCGCCGCGCGCAAAGGCGTCGTACGCGCGTCGAACGGTGTCCAGATCCTCAGGCGACATCGCCTATAGCATCGCGCTTTCATGCCGCTCGTCGCCCCCTGGAACCGCAAGAAGCGCGCCGCGCGCGAGAAGATCGGGCACGAGGCCCCGGGCGCCGTCCTCCGCGGCCCTCCCATCGCCGTCACCTGCGAATGCGGTGAGAAGCGCGACCTCCGCTACGGCGAGGAGTGGACCTGCGAGAAGTGCGGCCGGCGCTGGGACACGAATCAGATCCCGCAGGAGCAGTACCAGGCGATCCGCAGGACGCAGCTCCGCTTTCGCGTGCTGCCGGTGGTCTACGGGCTCGCGATCCTCGCCCTGGCGATGTTCTTCACCCTGACCGGCAACATCTTCTCGGTCTTCATCCTGCTGCCGCTCGGGCTGATGCTCTGGTTCTACTTCGTCCGGCCCGCACACCGCCGCCGCTACCGCAGGGCGATAGCGGAGCTCCCGAGGTGGGAGCTCCGCCCCGACTGACGGTGCCCTAGAGCGGCGCCGGCGCCGGCGCGGCCGTCTGCCGCTCCGCTTCCGGAGGCATCGTCGGAGTCTCCTCGCGGAACGGCACGCCCGTACGGTCCTCGACCACCTTGCGGTAGACGTAGAGCAGCAGCCCCACGGCGAGCACGATCAAACCGATGCGGGTCTTGTCCCAGCCGTAGCCGTACTTGTCGGCGTAGATGAATCCGCCCACCACGATGAACGCCAGGTTGACCGCCGCAAGCAGCGCCGCGATCGGCACCCAGGCGGCTGCCAGCCGGATCGGCCGCGGCCAGTTGGGCCGGTCCTTGCGAAGCAGCAGGAACCCGCTGAGCGCGAACACGTGCGCCAGCATGTAGCCAAGGTTGCCCGCCGCCAGGATGTCGAGCGGGTAGCCGAAGTAGGAGATCAGCAGCAGGTTGAGGATCACATCCATCGTCATGGCGATGCCGGGCACGCTGTAGCGGTTGAGCCGCCCGAGCCACTTCGTGGTCATCCCGTCCTGGGATATGCCATAGAGCGCCCGCGAGCCGTCCATGGTCGCGGTGTTCATCGAGAGCAGGAGGCCTGCGATCAGGCACACGATCAGCACCTGGCTGAACGCGTTCCCTACAAGCACGTCGAAGGCCTGCGTGTAGAACGCGATCGCGGTGGCGTCGTCGGCGATGGCGGCCGTGCCCAGCGTGCCGCCCACGCCGAGCGGCAGCAGCGCGTACACCACGACCGAGAACGCGGCGGAGGCGCGGAGGGCCCTTGGCGTATCCCATTCGGGGTTGTGGTATTCCGGCGCGAACGCGGCCACGGTCTCGAAGCCGTAGGACGACCACCCCATGAAGTAGAGCCAGGTCATTGCAAGCCCGAGACCGCCGCCGGCGCCGATCTCCCAGGTCATGTTGTCGCTCGACCAGTCGCCGGTGAGGTAGGGGAGGAACATCAGCACCGCGGCCGGGAGGATCAACGCGCCGCCGGTCAGGTAGCTGAGCCACACCGCCGGCCGCACGCCGAAGATGTTGAAGAGCCAGACGGCGAGGATGCAGCCGATGCCGATCCAGACCGGCAGGCTCCACTGGAAATCACCGACGTCCTGGGTGAAGGTCGTATCGGAGAACCACTGGGCCTGCGCCAGGGTCCCGATGACGTAGCCGTTGATCGCGAGGACGCTCGACCAGGCGAACCAGTAGCCGAAGGTGGCGATCGGGCCGATCCAGGCGAAGTACTTGCGCCAGGCCTCGTGGGCGTACAGCGAGATGCCGCCGGCCTTCTGCGGGAACATCGTCGCCATCTCGGCGTACACGTTGTTCTGAAGCGCGCCGATGCAGACCGAGACGGTCCAGAGGACGAAAGCGCCGGTGGTGCCCAGCACTCCGATCGAGGCGCCGAGCGCCGCAATCAGGAACCCCGGGTTGGCCAGTGCGATGACGAAACCGTCCCACCAGGTCATCGCCTTGAGGAGTTGCCTCTCCTCTACCTCGGCATGCGCCATGAAGCCTTCCTCCCCCTCGAGTAGTCAGCGACCAGCGTACGTACCAATTGGTACAGCGCCCCTTGTACCATGCGTTACGGACGGTCGTCAACGATTTGGCTCCCCAATTTGGGCGATATGGCGAACCTCAGGGATCGCGAAGAGGACATCACCGGAGCGCCCGCCGCGCCCACGGCGGCGCGGCCCGTGCTGCTCGCCACCCTCCAGGTCCGCGTGGACCCGACCGCCGAGCGGATGGCGATCGACAGCGCGCTCGAAGCCGGGGTTCCGCTGCTGCTCGTAAACCTGATCCGGCTGCCGCCTTTCGCGACCACGATCATCCTCGTAGGCCCCGAGCACACCACGCTGCCGCACGAGGAGGATCTCGAGGCGGTGCGGGCCACGGCCGACCGCGCCGCCGAGCTCGGGGTGAAGACCGAGCTGCTGCGCGTCAGGACGAAGCGACCCGTCCAGGCGCTCCTCCAGGTGGCGGGCGAGCGCGACGCCGGCCTGATCGTGTTCGGGCCGCACCTCGACCGCGTGGGACGGAGACGCTTCCGCCGAGCGGCGAAGCGGATCCGGCGCGATGCCGCTTGCCTCGTGTGGATCGCGCCGGACGGCTAGGCGCTGGCCACGTCGAGCGTGATCAGCCCGAGATAGCCGTCGCGCTCGTCCGAGAGCGTCAGCTCGAGGTTGCTGTCGTACAGGCCGTCGCTGTCGTTGAACGAGTCACGGCCGGCGGCGGACACGTAGGCGTCGTCCTTGAAGACCTTCGTGCTGACCTCGTCGCCGAAGTAGAACTGCGTGGTGAGGACCGTCTGCCGGTCCACGTGGACCTTCGCGTGGATGTGAACCGTCCGGCCCTGGTACCAGCCCGGATAGATCGTCGTGAACTCGACGATGCCGTCACGGTTCGTGACCTGCGCGCCACGCAGGTAGGTCTCACCGTCCTCGCCCTCGAAGCCTGAGTAACCGCCTGCCGCGTCGCAGTGCCAGACATCGACGACGGCATTGGGCATCGGTTCGCAAGCTGCGGCATCGCGCACCCGTACACCGAGCCGCAGCATGGTGCCCTCGCGGTCCTCGCGGATGTCGCTGCGGATCCGGTCCACGTCGAAGTAGAACGGCCCCTCGGTCTGCTCGGCGGTCTGCGTGCAGGTGGTGGCGTCGTCGAAGCGCGAGGCGAGGCCGCCGGCCGACCCCTTCGGCTCGACGGTGGATGTCGTGCCCTCAGAGGTCTCGACCTGCGCGGTCGGACTGTCGTCATCGCCACTGCATGCCGCGAGCAGCGCCCCGACGCTGACGCTGCCGAAGCCCGCGATCGCCTGCCGGCGGTTGAGTTCAGATCGGTCATGCCGCCACGGTAGAGCGCCGGCGCCGGGTGGGCGCGTGTCGCGAACTCCTACGAAGTCCTTATGGTCATGTCGCCCAGGATCGGACGGTCACGGCGTCGATGCCCAACGCGATCGCCTGACTGAAGGTCAGCGAGTTGCCAGCCGCCCACTCCCGTGCCCAGTCACCGTCATCGCACCGCGCTCGGGCGGGGTCGATGAGCTCTCGTCGGAGGTGGAGCTCCGGCTCGCCGACAGCCTCAAAGAGGCGATGAGCGTCCGATGCGCCCGACAGGCGTGAGGCGAGGTCCAACTCCCCCCGACGAACTGCGATCGCTGCAAGCCCGCTGAGCGCCTCAGCTACGGGCAGCGGCTGTCCCGATTCGCGGCACAACGCGAGGGTTCGGGCGAAGTCGCGGGCTGCCAGGCGGTCTGCGCCCTGGAGAACGTACAAAAGGCCTCTGTTGACCGTGCTGAAGGGGAGAACCCTCGTGTCTTCGACCTCCTCGGCGATCGCGACCGCCTCCTCGAGGGCTGGCGCGGCGGCGGCGTAGTCGCTGGCTGCCATCGCGGCGAAACCGAAGTTGCCGAGTGCGATAGACAGGTGGATTCGATCCCCGCTGCGGCGCACCATCGCCAGGCCCTGTTCCCCGAAGTGCCTTGTGTGTCGGAAGCTCTCGGGCGATCCCAGAACCTGTGCCCCCAGCGCGGAGGCGATGAGCCACTCGTCTTCGGTTGTCCGGGCAAGCTCCAACGCCTCTCCGGCGAGCTGGGCCGCCAGGTCGCGGTCACCGGCCTGGTCGGTGTCGATGCTCAGGGCGATCAGCGCTTGCGCCGCGCCGTGCGCATCGGACTCGGCCCGGAATAGGCGCAGTGCCTCGTGCAGGTGCTCCGCGGGGGCGGGACCCCCACCGATGAGTAGCCCCAACGCAAGCAGGGCCTTGGCGCGCAGGGGCGGCTCGGCATCGGACGCTGCTTTCAACGTGGCCTCGAGCCAGCCAGGTATCTCGGAGTGCAGTCCGCCCGCGTGGATTCCGAGCGCGGAAGCCAGGCGAAGGCCGAGCTCGGGCTGTTCCGCGCGCAGCGACCACAAGACGGCTGCCCTGAGATTGGCGTGGTCGGCGCCCAGGCGGTGCAGCCAGGTCATCTGGTCCGGCCCCCGGAGCGCGGGCTCCGAACGTTCTGCGAGGCCGACGTAGTACTCGCAGTGGCGGCGGCGGAGATCTTCAGCGTCCGGTCGTTCCATGAATCGCTCGACCGCGTACGCGCGCACCGGCTCCAGCATCCTCACGCGCGGTTCGCCATCGTCCTGGGTGTGTCTAACGAGCAGGCTCTTGGTCAGCAGCGTCTCGACGGCCCTGAGGTCGATCCCGAGGACAGTCTCCGCCGCCTCGAGCGTGCACCCCCCGGAAAATACGGCCAGCCCGGCGAAGGCCTGCTGCTCCTGGTGGTCGAGCAGCGCGTGGCTCCAATCGAGGGTGGCGCGAAGCGTCTGCTGGCGTGGCGGCGCATCGCGCGGTCCACCGACGAGGACGGTGAGCGCGTCGTCCAAGCGCCCGATGATCTCCTCGGGAGCCAGCAGCGCCGCGTGCGCCGCGGCGAGCTCAATGGCCAGGGGCATGCCGTCGAGACGTGCACAGATCTCGGCAACAGACGCGGCGTTGGCGTCGTCGAGCGCGAAGCCAACGTCTCTGTCCCGGCAGCGTTCGACGAACAGCCTGATAGCTGGTGACCGCAGAATGCTCACGGGAGAGAACCGCTCCTCAGGCGCTGGGAGGGCTAGCGGGCCCACAACGAACAGCTGCTCACCCGAGAGCCGAAGCGGTTCCCTGCTGGTGATCAGGATCCGCAGCCCTTCACATGCCTCAATGAGCTCGCTCACCATGTCGGCCGCGGCCAGGACATGTTCGAAGTTGTCGAGGACCACAAGCATGTGCTTGTCGTCGATCAGGCGCACGAGGCCTTCGAGCGCCGGCTCGTCGGCTAGGGGAGCGACTGCCATGCAGCCGCCACGGTGGCGGCCACGAGGTCCGGGGCCTCCGTCGTCGCGAGGGAAACGAAGCACACACCGTCCGCGTAGTCCGCGTGGACGGCTCGCGCGACCTCGACCGCGAGCCGGGTCTTGCCGATTCCCCCGGCTCCTATGAGCGTGAGCAGGCGCCCATTGCGGAGGAGTTCACGGACACTCGCGAGTCCTCCTCGCGCCCCACGGTATCCGTACGGGGGAGTGGCACCCTGAACGGCACCGCCGCCGGACCTGGTCGGGGAGGCACGGCGGGCTTCGGCGGGTCCAGCGAGCCGTCCTGATCCAGGATCAAAGCGTGGAGTCGCTGCAGTGTGGGGTCGGGCTCGATTCCCAGTTCGGCGACGAGGCTCCTGCGTGCGTCACGGAATACCTCAAGCGCCTCGGCCTGGCGGCCGGAGCGATACAGCGCCAGCATCAGCTGACCGCGTATGCGTTCCCGCAAAGGGTGGTGCTCGGCAAGGTCGCGGAGCTCGGCCACAAGGTTCGCGTGACGGCCGAGGTCGAGATCCGCGGCGATTCGGTCCTCGAGGGCGGAGATGCGTAGCTCCTCGAGCCGCCCGATCTCGGCCTGTGCAAATGACTCGTAGGCGAGATCGGCGAGCGGCGGGCCACGCCACAGGGCGAGAGCACGCTCAAGAGTGTCCGCGGAGCGAGCCGGGTCGCCGGCGGCCAGCGCTTCCCTCCCGGCGGCCGCCACGTCCTCGAAGCGCTGGACGTCGAGTTGGCCGTGGTCCAGCCTCAGCGCGTAGCCAGGCGGCCGTGTGATCAGCAATCCACTTGACTGCCCGGACGGCCGGTTCGGCTCGAGTGTTCGTCGCAGTCGCGACACCGCTACCTGCAGCGCCCTCGGGGCGTCCTCGAGCTGCTCTTCGCCCCACAGCGCGGCGATCAGCCGGTCGCTCGAGACCACCTCGTTTGCGTGCAACAACAGCAGCGCCAGCAGCGCTCGCTGCTTTATCCCGCCCAGGGCGAGGCCGCGATCACCGTCGAGCACCTCGAGCGGTCCGAGGATTCTGAAGTCCACCGTAGTCCCGTCTCGACCGTAACACGCCTGTATCCGACTCGTAGGCGCTTGGAAGGCGCCCCGGCGGATGGTGGCCAGCGATTAGTCAACTCCAAACGGAGGTCGGTCATGTCGCAGGTCAGTCAAGCCACCATTCCGCTCACAACCCAGGTTCGGCGACCCCGGCGAGCTCTCTGGCTGGGGGCGCTGCTCGCGCTCGCAGCGATCGCCACGGCCGTGCTCGTCCTCGCGATCGAGGGGGATTCCCCTAAGACCGCCGGGACAGCCGACGTCAAGGCGCAGCCCAGCGCGCGGGCGGACGGTGGGCCCGAGGAAAGCGCCGTCGCCGCGTCCATCGCTAGACCCACTCCCGAAGTGTTGACCAGGCCGGACGAGAGCCGGATCCCGCCGCGATCGGCGGAAGCAACTCGCCGAGCTCCACCGGCGCTTCCGAGGCGGCCGCAGACATCGGATGGCGCAGCAGCTACCAGCCCGTTCCGCCTTCCAAGACGAACAACAGGCCGGACGAGAGCCGGATCGCCGCCGCAATCTCGGGCCGCTAGACCGACCCCGCCCGGGCCAAGGCGCCCGTGGGGGTTCGGCGCCTCTGATGATCAGAGGCGCCGGGCCCTCACGGGCGCTTAGAGCACGCGCGGCTGGTGTGAACCGGAGTAGACGTCCTTGCGAGCGATCCGGCCGTCGCGGAACGGGAATACGTCGATTCCGTCCCACTCGATGCGGCGGCCCTCGGCGTCGGTCGCCGTCGCCGTCCATTCGCTGACCACGAACTCGTCGCCGATGTAGCGGCGGCGACCGCGGAACCGCAGGTCGGGCTGGTCAGCGAAGGTCGACTCCAGTAGTTCGCGGACAGCCGCTCCCTCGGCGCGGACGCCGCGGGTGTGGTTCTCGAACACCATGTCGTGAGTGTGCATCGACATGATCGCTTCGACATCTGGTCGTTCCAAGCCTTGTCGAGCATCGGTGAACGCGGCGAGATCCACGACACAATCCTACGGACGCGCGCGTCTGCGCCATGGACACGATTCGCCGAATGCGGTAGAAACCCGGCTGTACATATTTGTACGAACGCGCGCCTGGCGACCCGGCTGGAGAGAAAGACCGTGGAGAAGACGTGGGGAGGCGAGCCCTTCTGGGGCCTCGGCTACGAGTGGGACCCTGACTGGTTCCTGACGGAGCGCCAGAAGGAGCTGCGCGCCAAGCTGATCGAGCTCTGTGAGACCGAGATGCGGGCGAATGCGAAGCGCTCGGATGACGAGCTGCTCTATCCGCGCCGCAACTTCGAGATCCTGGCGGAGCACGGCTTCCTGGCGCTGACGGTGCCCGAGGAGTACGGCGGCCTCGGCGAGAACCACGTGGCGTTCACGATGGTGTGCGAGACGCTCGCGCGCTACGGCTGCGCCTCGACCGCCATGTGTTACGTGATGCACATGGCCGCCGTGGCGACGATCATGCTGCGGCCGACCGACGAGCTGGTGGACAAGTACGTCCGGCCGCTGAACAGCGACGTGAAAATCGGCACGCTGTCCTACTCGGACCCCGAGACCGGCTCGCACTTCTGGTACCCGTTCTCCTCGAAGGCCGAGAAGTCGAACGGCGGCTACAAGGTGAACAAGAAGGCGTCCTGGACGACGTCGGGCGGGTTCGCCGACTTCTACGTGGTGCAGACCACGAGCCCCGACTTCAAGGGCTACGACGACCTCTCGGTGTTCGTGATCGACGGGGAGGACGTGAAGGCGCAGCCCTCGCTCTGGGACGCGCTCGGCCTGCGCGGCAACCAGTCCGGTCCGATCCAGGTGGAGGACGTGGAGATCCCGGGCGAGCAGATCGTCGGCCCGCTCGGCGACGGCGCGGCGTCGAACGACGAGGCCGTGGACCCGTGGTTCCTGATCGGCTCGTCGTCGGTCTGGAACGGGATCACGATGGGCGCGATCGACATCGCCAAGCGCCACACCACGCGCAAGCGCCACGTGGACGTGGGCATGCGGGTGGCGGACTACCCCACGATCCAGGACTACGTGGGCGAGGCCGTGATGGACACGAACGCGTGCCGCGTGTTCGTGATGTCGGTGGCTCAGGCGATGGACCGCGTGACCGACGACAACCGGCGCATCCTCGAGCCGGGGGAGACGGCCCGCGCGGACTACCTGCACTGGGCCTGGCAGATCAAGTTCGAGGCGGCGAAGAACACCGCCCACCACGTGGACAAGATGCTGCACGCGTGCGGCGGCTCGGGCTACAAGCGCGACATGGAGCTCGAGCGCTACGTGCGCGACGCCAAGGCCGGCTGGGTGATGGGCCCGACCAACGAGGTGCTGCGGCAGTTCGTGGGCAAGGCCGTGCTGCTCGGCTTCGACGCGCTCGACTACTGGAACCAGACCTACAACCGCAGGGTCGTCGAGAATGAGGTGAAGAAGCTCGACTCAGCCGCCAAGCGGGACCTGGCCAAGGAGCTCATGGAGCAGGCCGACAAGGACGAGTCGAAAGAGCCAGCCAAGGCGTGACGATCCAGCGCACTCCACCGTCGCTCGTCTCCGGTCTCAGGCAGGTAGACCGGAGCTTCGAGACGTGGTGGGTGCGCCCGGGCTCGGCCACGGTGGTCGAGCTGCACGGCGGGGACCGGGTGACCGTGATCGACCCGGAGGGCGGTCAGCCGGCCGAGCTGACGGTGCTGTCGCCGGATGGGCGCGACGATGCGGGCGCGCTCGGCGTGAGCGCCGACGCCCCCGCCACCGTGCTGCGCGAGCTGGTGGCGAGCGGAGCGGACGACGGCTTCCTCGGCATCCTGCACGCGCGCGGCCTGCGCCCGCAGGACGCGATGGCGCTGCGGCTGTTCGGGCACGAGGGCGCGCCCGGGGCCTCGCAGGCGTTCGCGTGCGAGCGCGATGCTCTGCTCGTGGTGGCGGCGCCCGCGGGCCGGGTGGTGGACGGCGATCCGCCGGCGTCCGCGCTCGTGATCGAGGTGAAGCGCGACACGCCGCGCAGCGAGGCCGACGCCGAGCTGCCCGCGCCGCTCGCCGAGCCGCGGCTCGACTTCCGCGTGGACCGCGCGAGCGCGCTCTCCTACGAGGTGCGCGAGGGCGAGTACATCCAGGTGATCGACGTGCGCGGCCGCCAGTGCTCGGACTTCCTCGCCTTCCACAAGCAGAAGCTGGAGAGCGGCCTCGAGCGCGGCATGGACGGCGTGACCACGCGCACGCTGATGGGCGCCGCGTACCCGCAGCCCGGCCTCTTCGGGAAGTTCTTCGACGTGGACATGGATCCGCTGGTGCAGGTGGTGCGCGACACGGTCGGTCGCCACGACACGTTCGGGCTCGCCTGCACGCCCCGCTACTACGAGGACATGGGCTACCCGGGGCACATCAGCTGCACAGAGAACTTCAACGGACAGGTTCAGCCGTACGGCATCGCGGAGCGCGCCGGCTGGGAGGCCGTCAACTTCTTCTTCAACACGCGCGTGGACGACGACAACGTGATCGTCTCGGACGAGCCCTGGTCTCGCCCCGGCGACTACGTCCTGATGCGCGCGATGACGGACCTGGTGTGCGCGTCGTCCGCGTGCCCTGACGACATCGACCCGGCCAACGGCTGGGACATCACCGACATCCACGTGCGCGTCTACTCGCCCGAGAACCGCTTCTCGACGGCCATCGCCCACCGCGTGACCCCGGAGGCAGAGCCAGTGCTGACCAAGGAAACGGCGTTCCACCCGCGCACCAGCAAGCTCACCGAGAGCTTCGTGGACTACCGCGGCTACTGGCTGCCCCAGTGCTACAACACCGAGGGCGCGATCAACCAGTACTGGGCGTGTCGCGAGAAGGCCGCGATCATGGACCTCTCGCCGCTGCGCAAGTGGGAGGTGCTCGGCCCCGACGCGGAGGCGCTGATCCAGATGGCGATCACGCGCGACGCGCGCCGGCTGGCGGTCGGGCAGGTGGTCTACACCGCCGTCTGCAACGAGACCGGCGGCATGATCGACGACGCCACGGTCTTCCGGCTCGGCGACAACAACTTCCGCTTCATCGGCGGCGATCCGTACACGGGCGTGTGGCTGAAGGAGCTTGCCGAGCGGCTCGACCTGAAGGTGTGGGTGAAGCACTCGACGGACCAGCTTCACAACGTGGCGGTCCAGGGCCCCGAGAGCCGCGAGATCATGAAGACGCTGATCTGGAACCCCCCGACGCAGCCTGGGCTCGAGGACCTGAAGTGGTTCCGCTTCCTGGTCGGCCGGATCGGCGACTACCAGGGGATCCCGGTGGTGGTCTCGCGCACGGGCTACACGGGCGAGCTGGGTTACGAGGTGTTCTGCCATCCGGACGACGGGCCCGCGGTCTGGGACGCGCTCTGGGAGGCCGGCCAGCCGCACGGCATGACGCCGCTGGGCCTCGACGCGCTCGACATGATCCGGATCGAGGCGGGGCTGATCTTCGCCGGGTACGAGTTCGACGACCAGGTCGATCCATTCGAGGCCGGAATCGGCTTCACGGTGAAGCTCGACAGCGAGGACGACTTCGTCGGCAAGGAGGCGCTCGTCGAGCGCTCTGCGCATCCGCAGCGCAAGCTCGTGGGCCTCGAGCTGGAGGGGAACGAGACCGCGGGACACGGCGACGAGGTGTACGTGGGGCGCCAGCGGGTGGGCGTGGTCACGAGCGGCACCCGGAGCCCGCTGCTGCGCAAGAACATCGCCCTGTGCCGCATGTCAGTGCAGTACGGAGACGAGGGCACGGACGTGGAGGTCGGCAAGCTCGACGGCCTCCAGAAGCGCATCCCCGCGAAGGTGGTCGGCTTCCCGTTCTACGACCCGAAGAAGGAACGCCCGCGCTCGTGAACGAGCTCAACGAATTCCGCTTTCCGCTGAGCTTCACTGGGCCTGACGGAATCGGCGCGAGCCCGTACGACGAGTACGCGGAGGCGGAGAGGCCCGATGTGGGCGAGGACGGGCAGGATCCGGCGGTTGCATTGCGGCAAACGCTCGGCATGTTCGCCACGGGCGTCACCGTGATCACGGCACTCAAGGCAGACGAAGTGCACGGCATGACGGCGAATGCCTTCATGTCCGTCTCGCTCGAGCCACCCCTGGTTCTGATCTCAGTCGACCGCCGCACAAAGATGTGCTCGCTGCTCCACGAGGGCATGCACTACGGCGTCAGCGTCCTGTGCGCAACCCAGGCAGAGCTTTCGGACCGGTTCGCCGGCCGCTCGACCGAAGCGGAGCCGCGCTTTCAGGTCGTGAGGGAGACGCCGCTTGTGGACGGCGCACTTGCGCATTTCGTGGCGCGCGTGGAGAAGTCCTACTGGGGAGGCGACCACTCCCTGTTCCTCGGCCGCGTGGAGTACGCACGTCAGAACCCCGGCACACCGCTGCTCTTCCACGGCGGGCGTTACGAGAAGCTCGGTGCCTAGAGCGATCGTCGTCGGGGTGGTGGGCGACTCGGGCGCCGGGAAGACGACGGTCACTCGTGGCCTCACGCGGGTGATCGGCGACACCCATGTGACCCATATCTCGGCCGACGACTATCACCGTTACGACCGCAGGCAGCGGCGCGAGCTCGCCGTCACGCCCCTCCACCCGGACTCGAACCATCTCGACATCCTGACCCAGCACCTGACGCATCTGCGTCGCGGCGAGCCGATCCTGAAACCGGTCTACAGCCATCAGACCGGCGAGTTCGAGCCGCCCGCCTATGTCAGGCCGGCCAAGTTCCTCCTGGTCGAGGGGCTCCTCAACTTCCACACCGAGACGCTGCGCAGCCTGCACGACGTGCGCGTGGTGCTCGCGCCGCCCGAGGACCTGCGGCGAGCGTGGAAGCTGAAGCGGGACTGCACCCGGCGCGGCTACACCACCGACGAGGTCCTCGCCGAGCTCGACAATCGGCAGACGGACGCCGAGGCCTATGTCCAGCCTCAGCGCGCGTTCGCGGACATCGTCGTGGCCTTCTCGTCGCGTCTCGATGCCGACGTGATTCTGCGCGACACCCTGCCGCACCCGGATCTGTCGCCGCTGCTCGACGGCAGCGAGCGTGGGCCGGCGCTGATCAAGCGCGAGCGCGAGTGGCTGCTGCGGATCCCGGGGAACCTCGATCCCGGTCACGCGGCCGAGCTGGAGGAGGCCGTATGGCAGCGGATGAGCTTCGCGAGCCACCTGCGCATCCGGCGACTCGGCGAGTTCACGGTGGGCATGGACCTCCACCGCTCCGATTCGCTCGCGCTCGTGCAGCTGCTGATCCTGTACCACGTGGTCACCGCCCGGGCCGCGCTGGCCATCGGCGGCTCGCCGCCCCGGGCAGATCCGCGCTTCCCCACGGGTGCGGATTCGGCGTTGCACGCTTAGACGCTGATCTATACGTTCCTCGCTGTCTATGGCCGTGACCCTTACGCAGCTCGTAGCGTTCCTGACCGTCGTGCGGCGCGGCTCGGTTACGGCTGCGGCCGAGGAGCTGGTGGTGACCCAGCCGTCGGTGTCGGCCGCCGTGTCGGCGCTCGAGCGCGAGCTCGGGGTGCGCTTGACGGAGCGGGCTGGGCGCACGGTGCGGCCGACCGCCGCGGGGACGGCGTATGCGCCGTACGCGAGCGACGTGCTCGGTTTGCTCTCGCAGGGCGCGCGCGTGGCCCGCGAGACGGAGGAGGCTCGGCCGAACACGCTGCGGATCAGCGCGGTCACGACCGCGGGCGAGTACCTGGTGCCGCAGCTGATCCAGGCGTTCCGCGAGCGGCGGCCGGAGCTCGAAATCAGCCTCGACGTGGGCAACCGCGAGCTGGTGTTCCAGCGGGTGCTCGACCACAACGTGGACGTGGCCGTGACCGGCCGGATCCCGGACGACGAGCGGCTGGTGGGCGTGGACTTCGCGGACAACGAGTTCACGATCGTGACCGCCGCCGGCGACCCGCTCGCCCGGCGCCGCTGGGTTGCCATGGAGGAGCTGGCCTCGCGGCCCTGGCTGCTGCGTGAGCCGGGCTCGGGCACGCGCACGCTCTGCGAGGAGTTCCTGGCCTCGCGCGGCATCGAGCCGAACGTGCTCACGCTCGGCTCGAACGGAGCGATCAAGCAGGCGGCCCGCTCCGGTCTCGGTATCGCCCTTCAGTCCCGCGCCGCGGTGGAGCTCGAGCTGGAGCTGGGGCTGCTCGACACGATCAGCCCCCGCGGCGGCCTCCCCGAGCGCCGCTGGCACGTGGTGCGCAGCGCGGTCGGCCCCGTCCGCGAGGACGTGGAGGCCTTCATGGCGTTCTGCACCTCGCCGGCGGCGCGGCACGCGCTGGGGCTAGGCCGCTGCGGTCAGCAGACCGCGGTTTTTCTGAATATACCCCAACGGGGGGATATGGGTGCCCCTAAAGGGGGGCCTTGAGGTGCCGATAACCGTCCGATGGGCGATCGCCAAGGCGCGAAGGCAGTCTTTGCAAGGGCCACCATCGTTATGGCGGCCCTCGTTTTGGCTGCCCTGGGGGCGACTCCGGCGTCCGCCGCGGACCGCGCTTACGCCAAGCGCTTTGGCGTCAACGAGACCGGCGACATCCGCATCGTTGGCAACACGTCGATGTCGTGCCCGACCAGCGCCTCCTGTACCACTGCCAGAGGCGGCACCGGTACCAACGCCAACTTGAACAACGACGCCTGGAACATGGCGTACGTCGACGTGGACTCAGACGGCACGACGTTCACCTCGAGCGGGCGACCTTGTCCTGCGGCAGGCGCCGAGGCGTATCCTCGCCGGCTGTCGCCGACGTGATCCGGCCTCCGGTCCGAAGGGCAGGTGAAGCGACACGCCCGCGCCGGCGGCTACCATGACTGATGGCCGCCACGGGACACCGCACCCTCGCCCCCGCCAGGGCTTCGCGACGTGACGGGCTGGTCTCCGCCCTCGCGGCGGGCACTACTGGGCCGCCAACGTGCAGGGCACCGCGGGCTCAACGAACAAGCACGCCGGCTGGGCGCTGGTCGTCACCTACCGAGACGCTGCGAGCCCGCGCCAGAACCTCGCCGTCTTCGACGGCTTCCAAGACGTCAAGTCCGGCGATCCCCACTCGGCCACGCTGACCGGGCTCACCACCCCTGCGAGCGGCACCGTCGACGCGACCGTCGGCGTGTTCGCCCATGAGGGCGATCTCGGCATCACGGGCGACTCTCTCGCCTCAACGCAACCGTGCTCTCGAACGCGCTCAACCCCGCCAACAACGCTTTCAACTCCTCGATCACGCGCCGCGGCGTGCGCCTCAGCGCCAAGAATCCCGACTACGTGAATCAGTTCAGCGTGGAGATGGACACCATCGCCGCTGACGCCATCGTGCCTCCCAACGCCACCAGCGCCACGGTCAACATGACCTCTACTCAGGACCGGTACTACCCGGGCGTCATCACGTACGCCGGGGAGGCCGAAACGGTGCCGCCGGTGACGACGATCGACAGCGGCCCGTCCGGCTTCACCAACGACTCGACGCCAACGTACGCGTTCTCGTCCAACGAGGCAGGCTCGACCTTCGAGTGCCGCGTCGACGGGGGCGTTTGGTCGTTGTGCACCTCGCCGAACACCACGGCCTCGCTGGCCGACGGCTCCCACACCTTCGAGGTGCGCGCGATCGACGTGGCCGGAAACACCGACCCGACGCCGGACAGTCGGACGATCACCGTCGACACGGTTGCGCCTCAGACGACGATCAACAGCGGCCCTTCCGGCCCGACGAACGATTCGACGCCGACGTTCACGTTCTCGGCCGACCAGGCGGGCTCGACGTTCGAGTGCCGCGTTGACGCAGGCGCCTGGGCTTCCTGCACTTCGGCCCACACGACGGCGTCGCTTGCCGATGGCGCGCACACGTTCGAGGTGCGGGCGACGGATCCGGCCTCGAATGTCGACGCAACACCCGCGTCGCGCAGCTTCACGCGTGGACACCGTCGCGCCGCAGACGACGATCGATAGCGGCCCGTCCGGCCCGACGAACGATTCGACGCCGACATTCGCGTTCTCGGCCGACCAGGCGGGTTCGACGTTCGAGTGCCGGGTTGATGCTGGCGCTTGGGGTTCCTGCAGCTCGGCCCACACGACGGCCTCGCTGGCGGACGGTGCCCACACGTTCGAAGTGCGCGCGACGGATCCGGCGGGGAACGTCGATGCGACTCCGGCTTCGCGCAGTTTCACGGTCGACACGGCTGCCCCTCAGACGACGATCGACAGCGGGCCGTCTGGCCCGACGAACGACGCGACGCCGACGTTCACGTTCTCAGCCAGCCAGGCGGGCTCGACGTTCGAGTGTCGCGTTGACGCCGGCGCCTGGGCCTCCTGCAGCTCGGCCCACACGACTGCCTCGCTCGCGGACGGCGCCCACACGTTCGAGGTGCGCGCCACGGACCCGGCTGGGAACGTCGATCCGACTCCGGCTTCGCGCAGCTTCACGGTCGATACGGCTGCGCCGCAGACGACGATCGACAGCGGGCCGTCTGGCCCGACGAACGATTCGACACCGACGTTCGCGTTCTCGTCCAACGAGGCCGGCTCGACATTCGAGTGCCGCGTCGACGGCGGCGCCTGGGGCTCTTGCTCGTCCCCGGACACCACCGCTTCGCTTGCCGACGGCGCGCATACGTTCGAGGTGCGCGCGACCGATCTGGCCGGGAACGTCGATGCGACGCCGGCTTCGCGCAGCTTCACGGTCGACACGGCTGCTCCGAACACCACGATCGACAGCGGGCCGTCTGGCCCGACCAACGATTCGACGCCGACGTTCACTCCGGCCAATCAGGTCGGCTCGACTTCTGCTTGTCGCGCGACGAGCGCATCGTCCGCCTGCACTCGCCGTACCCACGCCCGCATCGCGGCCACGGCGCCCACAGCTTCGCGGTGCGCGCAACTGACCGCCGGCAACGTGATCCGATGGCGGCTTCGCGCAGCTCACGGTCGACACCACCGCACCGCAGACACCATCGACAGCTGCCCGAACGGCCTGTGGAGCACCGGCACGTCGACGACGACGTCCCCGGCTGACGAGGCGGGCTCGACCTTTGAGTGCCGGGTTGACGCCGGCGCGTGGGGATCGTGCTCGACGCCGGAGACGACCGCCTCGTTGGCGAACGGCGCGCACACCTTTGAGGTGCGCGCGACGGATCCGGCCGGCAACGTCGATCCGACTCCGGCCTCGCGGAGCTTCACGGTCGACACGGCTGCGCCGCAGACGACGATCGACAGCGTCCCGTCGGCGCGACGAGCGACGCGACCCCGACGTACGCGTTCTCGTCCAACGAGGCGGGCTCGACGTTCGAGTGCCGCGTTGACGGCGGCGCCTGGGGCTCATGCTCGACGCCCGAGACCATCGCCGCCCTGGCGGATGGCGCGCACACGTTCGAGGTGCGGGCGACCGATCTCGCCGGGAACGTAGACGCGACCCGGCGTCGCGCAGCTTCACGGTGGACACGGCTGCGCCGCAGACGACTATCGACAGCGGGCCGTCGGGCCCCACGAGCGACGCGACCCCGACGTTCGCGTTCTCGTCGAGCCGAGGCGGGCTCGACGTTCGAGTGCCGGGTCGACGGCGGCGCCTGGGGTTCGTGCTCGACACCCGAGACCACCGCCTCGCTTGCGGACGGCGCACACACCTTCGAGGTGCGCGCCACGGACCGGCCGGCAACGTCGACCGACGCCGGCTTCGCGCAGCTTCACGGTGGACACGGCCACGCCTGACACCACGATCGACAGTGGGCCCGTCTGGCCCGACGAACGATGCGACGCCGACCTTCGTGTTCTCGGCCGACCAGGCGGGCTCGAGCTTTGAGTGCCGCGTGGACGGTGGCGCCTGGGGTTCGTGCTCGACCCCGGAGACCACCGGCCCGCTGGCCGACGGTGCACATACGTTCGAGGTGCGCGCGACGGACTTGGCCGGGAATGTCGATCCGACCCGGCGTCGCGCAGCTTCACGGTCGACACCGCTGCTCAGAACACCACGATCGACAGCGGCCCCGTGGGCCCACGAACGATTCGACGCCGACGTTCACCTTCTCGGCCGACGAGGCGGGTTCGACGTTCGAGTGCCGCGTTGACGGCGGCGCTTGGAGTTCGTGCACGACACCCGAGACCACCGCGTCGCTGACGGACGGCGCGCACACCTTCGAGGTGCGGGCGACGGACACGGCGGGGAACGTGGACCCGACACCCGCTTCGTGGGCGTTCACCGTCGACACCGCTGCGCCGCAGACGACCATCGACAGCGGCCCCTCCGGCTCGACGAGTGACTCGACGCCGACGTTCACGTTCTCGGCGACGAGGCGGGCTCGACGTTCGAGTGCCGCGTGGACGGCGCCGCTGGGATCCATGCTCGACGCCTGAGATCACCGCGTCGCTCGCGGACGGCGCGCACACCTTCGAGGTGCGCGCGACGGATCCGGCGGGCAACGTCGATCCGACTCCGGCCTCGCGCAGCTTCACGGTCGACACGGCCGCACCCGACACTACGATAGACAGCGGCCCCTCGGGACCGACGGACGATGCCACGCCGACGTTCGCGTTCTCGTCAGACGAGGCTGGCTCGACGTTCGAGTGTCGAATCGATGCTGGTGCCTGGGGCTCGTGTTCGACGCCCGAGACCACGGCTTCGTTGGCCGACGGTGCGCACACATTTGAGGTGCGCGCGACGGACCCGGTCGGGAATGTCGATCCGACTCCGGCTTCGCGGAGCTTCACGGTGGACACGGTCGCGCCGCAGACGACTATCGACAGCGGCCCGTCTGGCCCCACGAACGACACGTCGCCGACGTTCGACTTCTCGGCCGACGAGCCGGGCTCGAGCTTCGAGTGCCGCGTCGACGGCGGCGCCTGGGGTTCGTGCTCGTCCCCGGAGACGACCGTGCCGCTGGCGGACGGCGCGGATACCTTGGAGGCACGGGCGACGGATCCGGCCGGCAACGTCGATCCGACGCCTGCTTCGCGCAGCTTCACGGTCGACACGGCCGCACCCGACACGACGATCGATAGCGGCCCCTCTGGCCCGACTGGCGACGCCACGCCGACATTCACGTTCTCGTCCAGTCAGCCGGGGTCGAGCTTCGAGTGTCGCGTTGACGGCGGCGCCTGGGGCTCATGCTCGACGCCCGAGACCAGCTCCCCGCTGGCCGACGGCGCACACAACTTTGAGGTGCGCGCCACGGACCCCGCCGGGAATGTCGATCCGACGCCGGCCTCACGCAGCTTCACGGTCGACACGGCCGCACCCGACACCACGATTGACAGCGGCCCCTCAGGACCGACGGACGACGCCACGCCGACATTCGCGTTCTCGTCCGACGAGGCGGGCTCGACGTTCGAGTGTCGAATCGACGGCGGCGCCTGGGGCGCGTGCGCGACGCCGGAGACCACCGCGTCGCTGACGGACGGCGCGCACACCTTCGAGGTGCGTGCCACGGATCTGGCCGGCAACGTCGATCCAACTCCGGCTTCGCGGAGCTTCACGGTCGACACGGCCGCGCCGCAGACGACTATCGACAGCGGCCCGTCGGGCCCGACGGACGACGCGACGCCGACGTTCGGCTTCTCGGCCGACGAGCTGGGCTCGAGTTTCGAGTGCCGAATCGACGGGGGCGCCTGGGGTTCGTGCTCGACCCCGGAGACCACCGGCCCGCTGGCCGACGGTTCACATACGTTCGAGGTGCGCGCCACGGACTCGGCCGGGAATGTCGACCCGACGCCGGCGTCGCGCAGCTTCACGGTCGACACGGCAGCGCCCGACACCACGATTGACAGCGGCCCCTCGGGATCGACGGACGATGCCACGCCGACGTTCGCGTTCTCGTCCAGCCAGGCCGGCTCGACGTTCGAGTGCCGGATCGACGGCGGCGCCTGGTCTGCCTGCAGCTCGCCGGACACGACCGCCTCACTGTCTGACGGCGCACACACCCTCGAGGTGCGTGCGACGGACCCGGCCGGGAATGTCGATCCGACTCCGGCCTCGCGCAGCTTCACGGTGGACACGGCCACGCCTGACACCACGGTTGACAGCGGCCCGTCGGGACCGACGAGCGATGCGACGCCGACCTTCGCGTTCTCGGCTGACGAGGCGGGCTCGACCTTCGAGTGCCGCATTGACGGCGGCGCCTGGGCCTCCTGCAGCTCGGCCCACACGACCGCCTCGCTGGCGGACGGCGCGCACACATTCGAGGTGCGCGCCACGGACGAGGCTGGGAATGTCGATCCGACGCCGGCTTCACGCAGCTTCACGGTCGACACGGCTGCCCCTCAGACGACGATCGACAGCGGCCCGTCTGGCCCCACGAACGACACGACGCCGACATTCGACTTCTCGGCCGACCAGGGCGGTTCGACGTTCGAGTGCCGGGTGGACAACGGCCCCTGGGCCTCGTGCAGCTCGCCTCACACGACCGCTGCGCTCGATGACGGGCCACATACCTTCGAGGTCCGGACGACCGACCCGGCCGGGAATACCGACGCTACGCCCGCCCAGCGCGCCTTCGCCGTGGAGAGCGGCCCGCCCAACACCACTATCGACTCGGGTCCGTCCGGTGCGACGGCTGACCCAACCCCGAGCTTCGACTTCTCCGCGGACGAGGCGGGCTCAACGTTCGAGTGCCGCGTGGACGGTGGCGCCTGGGGTTCGTGCTCGTCGCCGGAGACCACCGCTTCGCTCGCCGACGGCGCCCATATGTTCGAGGTGCGTGCGACCGACCCCGTAGGCAACGTTGATTCGACACCCGCGTCACGCAGCTTCACCGTCGACACCGCCGCGCCCGACACCACGATTGACAGCGGCCCCTCGGGCACGACGAGCGATGCCACGCCGACGTTCGGGTTCTCGGCTGACGAGGCGGGCTCGAGCTTCGAGTGTCGAGCGACGGCGACGCTTGGGGCTCGTGCACACGCCTGAGACCACCGCATCGCTCACGGACGGCGCGCATACATTCGAGGTGCGCGCCACAGATCCGGCGGGCAACGTCGATCCGACGCCTGCTTCGCGCAGCTTCACGGTCGACACCGCCGCGCCCAACACCACGATCGACAGCGGCCCGTCGGGCCCGACGAACGACGCGACGCCGACATTCACGTTCTCCGCCGACCAGGCGGGTTCGACGTTCGAATGCCGCGTCGATGGTGGCGCGTGGGCTGCCTGCAGCTCGCCCCACACCCCCGCGTCGCTAGCGGACGGCCCCCACACGCTCGAGGTGCGCGCCACGGGTCCGGTCGGCAACGTCGACCCGACTTCCGCGTCGCGCAGCTTCACGGTCGACACGGCCACGCCCGAGTCCACGATTGACAGCGGCCCCTCGGGCCCCACGAGCGACGCCACGCCGACGTTCACTTTCTCGGCCAGCCAGCCGGGTTCGACGTTCGAGTGCCGAATCGACGGCGGGGCGTGGGCTTCCTGCAGTTCGGCCCACACGACCGCCTCACTGTCTGACGGGCCACACACCTTCGAGGTGCGGACGACCGACCCGGCCGGGAACGTCGATCCGACTCCGGCTTCACGCAGTTTCACTGTCGACACCGCCGTGCCGAACGTCGACCCACCGGCGGAGACCCCCAACAACCCGCCGCCGAACATCCCCCCCTCGGGGACCGAGCCGCCCCCGACCTCAGACCTGGGCGCCCTGCCCGGCAGCCTCGTGGGCGAGAGGTCATGCCAGCGGCTGGGCGCCGGACAACGGACCAAGAGAATGAAGGTCCGCGGCATCGGAGGTGTGACCGTGCGCATTCAGGCCAGCGCCATCGTGATGGCGGACGATCCGCTCACAGTGGGCGTTACCGGTCCGCGGGCCGGCAAGGGCCGACTGCGTTCAGTGGGCTACGCGCTAGACGGGCGCGGGATGCGCGGTTCGCGCCGGCAGCCGTTCGCCCTCGCGATCACGCCGTCCGCTCTGGCTAGGGTCGGCCGCCACGCTCTGACGCTCAAGCTGAAGCCGACGCGCGGGCGCCCGGGCACGGTCAAGTTGGGCATGATCACGTTCCCCTGCAAGACGGTCTTTCGTGCCTACCAGCGGCGCACGCCCGCCGGATCCCAACTCAAGCTGCGCATCGACGCGCTCGACGCCATCGCCGGGACGACCTTCACCGTGCCGAGCAAGATGCTGCCAAAGGCCAAGCCCGGCCTCAAGGTCGGGACCCTTCGGGTGGTCTCGGCGAGCAGCGGGTCGCACGCCTGGAGCCTCGCCTTCGGCAAGCCCGCAACGGAGCTGCTGCTCGGCGGGGTCGGGGCTCCGTCAGTAACCCTGCGCGGCAGCCAGGTGATCGTAGGCGGCCTGCCCGCAGGGAGCGGGATCGTCGAGATCCTCCTCAACACGAAGCGCTCGACACGGCCTATTGCGCTTGTCAGCCCCCGTCGCTCCGCAGGGCTTCGCGTCAGTGTGACCGGAGCGTCGCCGCAGAGCCTCTCGTACAAGCTGCGCGGCCGCCGCTAAGCGCCCGCACTCCCGGCAGCCCGGCACGGCTCAGCGCGTACCACCCTCCACGAGCGCGCACATCAGGGCGACCGCCTGGTCGTCGGTCAGCTCTTGCTCGCGCGTCAGCGACCTCCAAGTTGTGTACGCCAGCGCGTGACCGACGGCGGCGCGGGCCTCGTCGCGGCGGCGGCCGCGCACGGAGCGGCCACGCATCAGCAGGTCCCGCAAAGCGGCCATGTACTGGTGGTACGGCGCGAAGTGAACCGGATCGCCGGCGACGACAACCCCCTGATGCTCATGCGTCTCGCGGTGCGGCCGCTCGCCCGGCCGCCCTTCCCGCTGGAGTGGCTGACACGGATCTGAGCGCTCGGCGTCCTAGTTGACGGTCAGCGTGCCTTGCATGCCTGCCTGGCGATGGCCGGGCACTGAGCAGTAGTAGGTGTACGTGCCGGGCTTCAGCGTGACGCTGAAGCTCTTCGTCCCGCCGTCGAACACCGGCGTCTGGCCCAGGACCTTGTTCGCCTGGTCGCTGACGACGACGTCGTGCGAGAGGGCGGAGTTGTTGGTGAAGTCGACCGTCACCTTGCCGGCCTTGGCGGTCAGCGTGTCGGTGTCGAACATCAGCTGGTCGCCCTGGGGCGCCAGCTTGACAGTGCTGGCCGAGTTCGCCGCGGGCTGCTGCTTCGCCGCGGGCTCCTTTTTCGCCGTTGAGGAGGCTCCCGACTGGGTGCCTGAGTTGCCGTTGTTGTCGCCACAGGCGGCCACGGCCAGGCTCGTCGCGACCAGCAGGCACAACCCCGCCAGCCGCCGGGAGTGAACGGGCATGAGTTTCATGTCGTCAGGGTCCTCCGCTCGACGCCGTCTGTCATCCGCCCGGGGGAGACTCTTTGAGCTACGTCGAGCGCGGTAGTTGCCTACTTGACGGTCAGCGTGCCTTGCATGCCTGCCTGGCGATGGCCGGGCACTGAGCAGTAGTAGGTGTACGTGCCGGGCTTCAGCGTGACGTTGAAGCTCTTCGTCCCGCCGTCGAAGACGGGCGTCTTGCCCAGAACCTTGTTCGACGAGTTGCTGACGACGACGTCGTGCGAGATGGCGGAGTTGTTGGTGAAGTCGACCGTCAGCTTGCCGGCCTTCGCGGTCAGCTGGTTGGTGTCGAACAGGAGCTGGTCGCCCTTGGGCGCCAGCTTGACAGTGCTCGGCGAGCTGGTCGCGGGCTGCTTCTTCGCGGGCTGCTTTTCGCGGGCTGCTTCTTCGCCGGCGGGGGTGCCGTAGTCGTCTTCGGCGCCGGTAGCTTGCCCTTGGCTCCGAGGCGATACGCGATGATCAGCGCCTTCTGGCCGGGCCCCTGCGGGAAGCTTGCCGCGGTCACGACCGTGTCGCCGTAGACGCCAACCGGCGCGTTGGTCCCCGCAGAGAGCTTCGTCTTGAACACTTCGGTGCCGTCGTTCGCATCGAGCCCGTAGAGGGTCCCGTCGAACGTCGTCGTGAACACGACGTCGTTGGCGATGGTCGCCGCGCCGTAGGCCGACGACGGCAGCTTGTGGTCCCACTTCACCTTCCCGGTCGCCACGTCGACGGCGACGACCTCGCCTGTGCCCTTGCTCTCCGGCACGGTGGGTGAGATGCCGGCAAGGCCCTGGCTCTTGTAGGTCCAAGCCAGGTTGTTGACGGCGGCGAACACGGTCTTGCCGTTGGACGCGAGCTGGGACTCGATGCCGCCCAGGTCGCCCGGCTCGACGCTCTCAGGGAGGTGCAGCTTCGAGAAGTCGCCCTTCTCGGCGAGGAGGTTGTCGTTGTCGTGGCCGTTGTGGATGCCGACCGAGCGCTTCCAGACGGGCTTGCCGGTCTGCGCGTCGACCGCGACGAGGATGCCGGCCTTGCCACCGTCGATCACGAGCTCCTTGCCGTTCGCGGTGGCGAGCATGGGGGAGTTCTCCATGTCCCAGTCGTAGATGTCGTGACGCGTCAGCTGGTAGTGCCAGATGTGCTTGCCCGTCTTCGCGTCGAGCTTGACGATCGAGTTGGTGTAGAGATCCGGCCCGGGCCGGCTCGAGCCCCACGGGAGCTTCGGCGTTCCGGTGAACGGCGCAGGATTCGAGACACCGATGTACAGGTTGCCCTTGCCGTCAAAGGTCGGTGGATCCCACATCCCACCGCCGGAGTTGATGTTCTTGTGCTTCGACGACCAGAGATTCGCGGGCACCTGATCGAACTTCCACTTGGTCGCCCCCGTCTTGGCATCCATCGCCCAGAGAATCCCCTGGCCGTTGCCGCGATAGAACACGTTCGCGTTACCGGGCACGGTCGACACATAGACGGTGCCGTTGTTGTAACCGGGCGCCATGTCGATGCCCTCGCCGCCGTTGCGGATCAGCGTCTTCGTCCACAGCTGCTTCCCGTCCGAGGCCTGAAGTGCGAACGCTGCGCGGTTCGTCGCGCCGTAGAGCGTTCCGTTGTTGAACGTCACCCCGTTCGGGCCTTCGCTCGGCGAGTTGTACTTGTGCGTCCAGAGCACCTTGCCGCTCTCGAGGTTGATGGCCTGGACGTTGGACTCGAGGTCCTGCGTGTAGAGCACGCCGTTCGCGGCCACCGGTGTGGTCGCGTATGCGCCGAAGGCGCCGTGGGCGGTGATCGGCACCGTCCACGCCACTCCGAGCCTCGAGACGTTGGATGCGTTGATCGGGCCGCCGACATTCCGTGAGTTCTGGAGGTCGGCACCCGGCAGGGCCCAGCTCGTCCGCGCGGCCGTGCTCGTGTTGTTATCTCCGCCGCCGCAGGCGGCCACGAGCAGGCTCGTCGCGACGAGCAGGCACACCCCCAGCAGCCGCAAGTATTGAACGGGCACGGATCGTTGCTGCTGGGCTGGTTTCATCAGTTCAGGGTGCTACGGCTGACGCCGTCCGTCATCGGCCGTGCGGAGACTCTTTGAGCTACGCCGAGCGCGGTAGCCGGCCGGGCTAGCTCGGGGCGAGCTCGGCGAGGATCGCGGCCGCGGCCGCCACCAGCTCGCCGTTTCCGGCGGCAGGGCTTCCGTCGGGGAGCACCGGGGTGTCCTCGAGGCCGGTCCTGATTCCGTGGCCGCGGGCCGCGCCGCGGCGGTTGACGGCCCATGAGGCGAGGCCGTCGCCGTGGTGCACCTGCTCCAGCGGGATCCGGGCCTCGGCGAGCACGGTCTCGATGGCCTCCGCTTCGGCGAGCGCCGCCTCGGGGTCCTCGCCGAGCGGCTCGACCATCGCGCGCACGCAATGGTCGGGCAGGCCCGACGCGGCGAAGGTCTCCGCGTCGGTGAGCGACAGGAGGCCCGCCTCGATCCCGATGCCGCGCTCGAGCAGCACGTCGCACAGCTCCGCGATTCCCTCCTCGCCCTGGTTGGCGGTGACGAGCTCGGGCAGCTCCGTCCAGGCGGCGACGAGCGACCGACGCCGGGCGGGATCGGGCTCGATCTCCGCCGAGGTGCTCAAGGAGATCGGGATGCCCGGGCAGACCGCGCGCACCGCCCGGATGGCGGCCGCGCACGGCTCGGCCGCGAGGGTCTGGAGGCCGCCGGCGTCATAGGGGTGCAGGTGCAGCACGCGCGCCCCCGCATCCACGGACGCGCGCGCCTCGGCGGCAAGCTCGTCCGGCATCCGCGGCACCGCCGGGTGTTTCCGATCCCCGTTTAGCGCGGCTTGGAGGAGCGGCATGCCGCAGAGCGTACGAGGCCGTCCATCAGCCCGACCGCCTGGGTGTTGTCCAGTCCCTGCTCGCCGGTCAGCGACTGCCAGCTCGCGAAGGCGAGCGCGTGGCCGATCGCGGCGCGGGCCTCGTCGCGGCGTCGGCCTCGCTCGGGGCGCCCGCGCACGAGGATCTCGCGGGCGGCCGCCAAGTACTGGTGGTAGGCGCTAAAGAGGCGCTTGACCACCGCGACCCTGTCCTCGTCCCGGAGCAGGTTCTCCATCATCTGCTCGGTCCGGCCGTAGAACGCGTACAGCTCGCCGAGCGCGCTCCGCAGCCGCTCGTCTGGATCCTCGATCGCCTCCCAGCTCCCGAGGTCGGGCAGCGGATTCGCCGCCGCCCAGTGCGACGAGCATGCGCGGAACAGCGCCTCCTCGTCGGGGAAGTGCCGATACACGGTCGAGCGCCGGACGCCGGCTCGCTCGGCCACCGCGCTGATCGACGTGCGCGACGGGCCCACCGTTCCGTGCAGCTCCATGGCGCTCTCCGTAATGAGCCGGCGCGTCTCGGCCTCGAGCTCGGCGCGGCGCTTCTTTTCGTATTTCCGGGTTTCGACGGCCATCGGTGTCCAATGAATCTTGACACATGGATCAAATGGTGTTAGAACTTTCGCAAGACACTACTGTTCGATGAAAGGAAAACAACGCGATGAACGTCACAACCGCACCGAAGATCGTCGGCCCGAGCGACGCCCAGGAGGGCTTCCTCGGGAGCATCGGCGTCCGCTTCATGATCGACGGCTCCGAGGCCGGCGAACGCGTCTCGCTGGTCGACCATTCGATGTCGCCGCGTGCGCTCGCCGCGCCCCTACACCGGCACACCCGCGAGGACGAGTACAGCTTCATCCTCGAGGGGCGCATGGGCGCGCTGCTCGGTGACGACGTCGTCGAGGCGGGCCCCGGCGACCTCGTCTACAAGCCGCGCAACCAGTGGCACACCTTCTGGAACGCCGGTGACGAGCCCTGCCGGCTCCTCGAGATCATCTCGCCCGCGGGCTTTGAGCACTTCTTCCGCGAGCTCTCCGACATGGGCGGCGCGCTCGAGGCCGATCCGCAGGAGCTCGCGCAGCTGAACGAGCGCTATGGGCTGGAGATGATCCCCGACTCGGTCCCCGGGCTGCTCGAGCGCTTCGGCCTCCAGATCGGCGAGCACCTGCGGGGCGGTTGGACTCCCTAACCGGCCAGTGCCGGGGCGCGCTCGTCGGCCAGCACGGCGTCGAGCGCGTTCAGCACCCGGTCAGCGGTCTCGACCGAAGCGTTCTGGCCCATCAGCCCGATCCGCCACATGGCGGGCGCATCCGGGCCGAGCCCTCCGCCTATCTCGATGCTGTGGTCCCGCAGCATCCGGCCCTGCAAGGCCTTGCCGTCCACGCCCTCGGGCACCCGAACGGCGGTCAACGGCGCCAGCCGATGCTCGCGCTCCGCGAGCAGCTCGAGGCCACGCGATTCCAGGGAATCCTGGAGATGGGCCGCCGCTTCGGCATGCCGAGTCCAGCGCTCCTCGAGCCCCTCGCGCAGCACGCCGCAGAGCGCCTCGTGCAACGCGTAGATGGCGAGGATCGGAGCCGTGTGGTGGTAGGTCGCCGGGCGCTCGACCCAGTAGCGCTCGAGCAGGGTCAGGTCGAACGTGAACGGCACCGGGGTGCGGCGCGTGCGGAGCCGCTCCATCGCCCGCTCGGACACCGCCACCGGCGACATTCCCGGCGGCGCCGCCAGGCACTTCTGGGTGCACGAGTAGGCGAAGTCCACGCCCCACTCGCCCACGTCGAGCGGCACGCCGGCGAGCGAGGTGACGCAGTCGGCCATCAGCAGCGTGTCGCGATCGCGCATCAGGGCGCCGAGCTCGTCCAGAGGGTGCTCGACCCCGGTAGAGGTCTCGGCATGCACCACCGCAACCATCCGAGCACCCGGATGGCTATCGAGCGCGTCCATCAGTGCGGCGTTGGAGACCGGCTCCCCCAAGTCGGCCTCCACTGCCACAACCACGGCGCCGTGGCGCCGAGCTATCTCTGAGATCCGCTGGCCAAAGAAGCCGCACTGGGCGACGATCACCGTGTCGCCCGGCTCCACCAAGTTCACGATCCCGGCCTCCATGCCGGCCGTGCCCGTGCAGTGCAGCGGCAGCACCAGGCCGTCCGGCATCCGGTACACGCGCCTCAGCAGGTCCACGACGTCGAGGAGGATCTCGTGCATCTGCGGGTCGAGGTGTCCGAGCATCGGCCGCGTCATCGCGTCGAGCACGGCGGGATCTACGTTCGTCGGGCCGGGGCCGCAGAGCAGCCGTTCCGGCGGTCGAAGCTGGGGGAGAGCGTCGTCCATCCTCTCAGCCTGGCGCAGTTTTACCGTGACTGCAAGCTAAGAGTTTTGCGTAACACATAGACAAATTCCTCTAATCGACCTTGCCGGGCACGCCGCTCACGGTTCTACTCCTGGCATGACGCCCAAGAAGACGCGCCTTCACCGCAGCGAGCTCGCAGTGCCGGGCAGCAACGTACGGATGCTCGAGAAGGCGCCGTCGCTCGGAGCCGACGTGGTGATGCTCGACCTCGAGGACGCGGTGGCACCCGACGACAAGGAGCAGGCGCGCATCAACCTGGTCGACGCGCTGCGCGAGCAGGACTGGTCGCGCTGCTCGGTGTCCGTGCGCATCAACGGGCTCGACACCCACTGGTGCTACCGCGACATCGTCGACGTGGTCGAGCAGGCAGGCGAGCACGTGGACGCGATCGTGATCCCGAAGGTGAGCGGCGCGGGCGACGTGCACCTCGTGGCGACTCTCCTCACACAGATCGAGGAGGCGATGGGGTTCGAGCGGAGGATCGGCCTGGCCGTCCTGATCGAGACCGCGATCGGGATGGTCAACGTGGACGAGGTCGCTCAGGCCTGCCCGGACCGGATGGAGGCGATGATCTTCGGCGTGGCCGACTACGCGGCCTCGATCCAGAGCCACACGGCGTCGATCGGCGGCGTGGACGAGAACTACTCGGTGCTCACCGACGTGAACGGCTCCGAGGACCGCGACCGCCACTGGGGCGACCAGTGGCACTACCCGCTCGCCCGCATTGCGGTCACCTGCCGCGCATACGGTCTGCGGCCGATCGACGGCCCATACGGTGACTTCACCGACCCCGAGGGCTACATCGCGGCCGCGCGCCGCTCAGCGGTGCTCGGTTACGAGGGCAAGTGGGCGATCCACCCCTCGCAGGTCTCGCTCGCCAACGAGGTCTACACGCCGGCGCCGCGGCTCGTGGAGCGCACCCGCCGCATCATCGAGGCGATGAGCGAGGCCGCCGCGGAGGGCAAGGGAGCGGTCTCGCTCGACGGTCGGCTGATCGACGCCGCCTCGATCCGGATGGCCGAGAACCTGCTCGCCAAGCTCGAGCAGATCGAGGCGCGCGACCCGGTGGAGATCGTGCCGGAGCCGGCGCACGCAGCGTCCTAGTGGAGACCTCGCCGGACCTACAGGCTGCCTGCACCCTGCTGCTCCCCGGCTATGCGGTAGCGCGCCGCGAGCCCGAGCGTTGGGCGGTCCTCACCCGCGCCTGCCTCCAGCGTCGCCCGGTGGCCCGCAGCGGCGAGCGTGGGCCTGCGCCGGCGGAGCGGTTCGACGAGATCGCGCTGCAGCTCTTGCTAGAGCCCGACGCCGACCCGTGGAGCATCCTCATCACGGAGGTCCAGCAGGCGTCAGATGTGCTCTGCGGACTCTGGCTCGCGCGGCGCAGCGGTCTCTTCCGGCCCGGCTCGACCCCGCGCGACTCCGCCGGCACGTGCTCTCGGCTCGGCTTCGTGCCCTCGTTCAAGGCCGCGTCGCGCGGCCACGCCACCTACCTGCTCGCGACGCTTTACGCGAACGCCGCCTACAAGCGCCACCTCGCCGCCCGCGGGAACACGCAGCTCGTGCGTCTCGATCCCGCGGACGGCGACACCCACGAGCGCCTGGCTCGCCAGGCACGCTCGTGGGGAGTGGAGCTGTCGGCCTAGGCGTCGCCCCCCGGCCGCGCGCCCGCCGGGGCGTAGCGGTTGTGCAGCATCAGCACGTTGCCGTCGGGATCGGTGAAGTGGGCCATGTGGCAGACGCCGCTGTCCATCGTGTCGGCGACGAACGTGACGCCCCGCGACTCGAGCTCGGCGCGTGCGGCCTCCACGTCATCCACCTGATAGGCGACCGGCACCTTGCTCGCCTGGAACTCGATACCGAGCTTCCCGGTGTTGAGCAGGGCGATTGTCACGTCGCCCGGCTCGAACTCGGCGCCCATGGGCTCCTCGTCCTCGTCGCGCTGCCACTTCTTGGAGGGTTCGAGGCCGAGCACGTTCTCGTAGAAATCCATCGCCGCGGCGATGTCCTGCGTCGGTACGCAGACGAAGTCCACGCCGGTCACCAGCTTTGTCTCGACGCTCATGCTCCGGCCTCCGCATAGCGCAGGGAGCCGGGCGTGGTCAGAAGCTCGCCCGTCTCGAGCAGCGTCTTCAGCCCGGACAGGATCATCGGCCAGCCGCCGTAGATCTCATCGTTGGCGCCCTCGCGCATCTGGTCGTGGGTCACGGTCAATCGGCATGAGTCCCCGACCGGCTCGATGTCCCACGTGACCCGCGAGGTGCCCTCGTCCTGCACGTCGTCGCTCCACAGCGCATTGAAGCTCTGGACGAGCCGGTGCGGGGGGTCGACCTCGAGGTTCTCGCCCTCGGAGATCCGGATGCCGGCGCCCTCGTGAACGGATTCGTAGCCGGAGCCCGCCGTCCAGTTGGAGCGGATGCCCACCCCGAAGGTGTACTTCGCCCGCATCTCGCTGTCGGTGATCGCCTCCCAGAGACGCTCCGGGGTTGTCTTGATGTAGATCTCGAACACTTTCTCCATCGTTCTGTCCTCCAGTTGATGCTTCAGCCCGGTGAGCGTGGCAGCCCAGGGCTCCGCGTACTTGCTCACCCATCTGTCGTGGACGAGCCGGATCGGGACGGGGTTCAGGAAGTGAAGCTTCTCGCGCCCGCGTCTCTTGGTTGTTACGAGGTTGGCCTCCTCGAGCACCCGCAGGTGCTTCATCACGCCGTAGCGCGTCATCGGGAGGCCATCCTCGAGCGCGCTCAGGGACTGCCCGTCCTCGCGAAAGAGCTCGTCGAGCAGGCTGCGGCGCGTCGGGTCGGCGAGTGCCTTGAAAACCTCATCCATCGCTGGCAAGCATACGTGACCATATGGTCACATGAACATCAGCTGGTCGCCCTGGGGCGCCAGCTTGACAGTGCTGGCCGAGCTCGCCGCGGGCTGCTTCTTCGCCGCGGGCTCCTGTTTCGCCGTTGAGGCGGCTCCCGACTGGGTGCCTGAGTCGCCGTTGTTGTCGCCACAGGCGGCCACGGCCAGGCTCGTCGCGACCAGCAGGCACAACCCCGCCAGCCGCCGGGAGTGAACAGGCATGAGTTTCATGTCGTCAGGGTCCTCCGCTCGACGCCGTCTGTCATCCGCCCGGGGGAGACTCTTTGAACTACGTCGAGCGCGGTAGTTGCCTACTTGACGGTCAGTGTGCCTTGCATGCCTGCCTGGCGATGGCCGGGCACTGAGCAGTAGTAGGTGTACGTGCCGGGCTTCAGCGTGACGTTGAAGCTCTTCGTCCCGCCGTCGAAGACGGGCGTCTTGCCCAGAACCTTGTTCGACGAGTTGCTGACGACGACGTCGTGCGAGATGGCGGAGTTGTTGGTGAAGTCGACCGTCAGCTTGCCGGCCTTCGCGGTCAGCTGGTTGGTGTCGAACAGGAGCTGGTCGCCCTTGGGCGCCAGCTTGACAGTGCTCGGCGAGCTCGTCGCGGGCTGCTTCTTCGCAGGCTGCTTTGTCGCGGGCTGCTTCTTCGCCGGCGAGGGTGCCGTAGTCGTCTTCGGCGCCGGTAGCTTGCCCTTGGCTCCGAGGCGATACGCGATGATCAGCGCCTTCTGGCCGGGCCCCTGCGGGAAGCTTGCCGCGGTCACGACCGTGTCGCCGTAGACGCCAACCGGCGCGTTGGTCCCCGCAGAGAGCTTCGTCTTGAACACTTCGGTGCCGTTGCTCGCATCGAGCCCGTAGAGGGTCCCGTCGAACGTCGTCGTGAACACGACGTCGTTGGCGATGGTCGCCGCGCCGTAGGCCGACGACGGCAGCTTGTGGTCCCACTTCACCTTCCCGGTCGCCACGTCGACGGCGACGACCTCGCCCGTGCCCTTGCTCTCCGGCACGGTGGGTGAGATGCCGGCAAGGCCCTGGCTCTTGTAGGTCCAGGCCAGGTTGTTGACGGCGGCGAACACGGTCTTTCCGTTGGACGCGAGCTGGGACTCGATGCCGCCCAGGTCGCCCGGCTCGACGCTCTCGGGGAGGTGCAGCTTCGAGAATTCGCCCTTCTCGGCGAGCAGGTTGTCGTTGTCGTGGCCGTTGTGGATGCCAACCGAGCGCTTCCAGACGGGCTTGCCCGTCTGCGCGTCGACCGCGACGAGGATGCCGGCCTTGCCGCCGTCGATCACGATCTGCTTGCCGTTCGCGGTGGCGAGCATGGGGGAGTTCTCCATGTCCCAGTCGTAGATGTCGTGACGCGTCAGCTGGTAGTGCCAGATGTGCTTGCCCGTCTTCGCGTCGAGCTTGACGATCGAGTTGGTGTAGAGATCCGGCCCCGGCCGGCTCGAGCCCCACGGGAGCTTCGGCGTTCCGGTGAACGGCGCAGGATTCGAGACCCCGATGTACAGGTTGCCCTTGCCGTCAAAGGTCGGTGGATCCCACATCCCGCCGCCGGAGTTGATGTTCTTGTGCGCCGAGGACCAGAGGTTCGAGGGGACCTGATCGAACTTCCACTTGGTCGCCCCCGTCTTGGCGTCCATCGCCCAGAGAATCCCCTGGCCGTTGCCGCGATAGAACACCTCCGCGTTACCGGGCACGGTCGACACATAGACGGTGCCGTTGTTGTAACCGGGCGCCATGTCGATGCCCTCGCCGCCGTTGCGGATCAGCGTCTTCGTCCACAGCTGCTTCCCGTCCGAGGCCTGAAGTGCGAACGCTGCGCGGTTCGTCGCGCCGTAGAGCGTTCCGTTGTTGAACGTCACCCCGTTCGGGCCTTCGCTCGGCGAGTTGTACTTGTGCGTCCAGAGCACCTTGCCGCTCTCGAGGTTGATGGCCTGGACGTTGGACTCGAGGTCCTGCGTGTAGAGCACGCCGTTCGCGGCCACCGGTGTGGTCGCGTATGCGCCGAAGGCGCCGTGGGCGGTGATCGGCACCGTCCACGCCACTCCGAGCCTCGAGACGTTGGATGCGTTGATCGGGCCGCCGACATTCCGTGAGTTCTGGAGGTCGGCACCCGGCAGGGCCCAGCTCGTCCGCGCGGCCGTGCTCGTGTTGTTATTTCCGCCGCCGCAGGCGGCCACCAGCAGGCTCGTCGCGACGAGCAGGCACACCCCCAGCAGCCGCAGGTATTGAACGGGCACGGATCGTTGCTGCTGGGCTGGTTTCATCAGTTCAGGGTGCTACGGCTGGCGCCGTCCGTCATCGGCTGTGCGGAGACTCTTTGAGCTACTCCGAGCGCGGTAGTCGGCCGGGCTAGCTCGGGGCGAGCTCGGCGAGGATCGCGGCCGCGGCCGCCACCAGCTCGCCGTTTCCGGCGGCAGGGCTTCCGTCGGGGAGCACCGGGGTGTCCTCGAGGCCGGTCCTGATTCCGTGGCCGCGGGCCGCGCCGCGGCGGTTGACGGCCCATGAGGCGAGGCCGTCGCCGTGGTGCACCTGCTCCAGCGGGATCCGGGCCTCGGTGAGCACGGTCTCGATGGCCTCCGCTTCGGCGAGCGCCGCCTCGGGGTCCTCGCCGAGCGGCTCGACCATCGCGCGCACGCAATGGTCGGGCAGGCCCGACGCGGCGAAGGTCTCCGCGTCGGTGAGCGACAGGAGGCCCGCCTCGATCCCGATGCCGCGCTCGAGCAGCACGTCGCACAGCTCCGCGATTCCCTCCTCGCCCTGGTTGGCGGTGACGAGCTCGGGCAGCTCCGTCCAGGCGGCGACGAGCGACCGGCGCCGGGCGGGATCGGGCTCGATCTCCGCCGAGGTGCTCAAGGAGATCGGGATGCCCGGGCAGACCGCGCGCACCGCCCGGATGGCGGCCGCGCACGGCTCGGCCGCGAGGGTCTGGAGGCCGCCGGCGTCATAGGGGTGCAGGTGCAGCACGCGCGCCCCCGCATCCACGGACGCGCGCGCCTCGGCGGCAAGCTCGTCCGGCATCCGCGGCACCGCCGGGTGTTTCCGATCCCCGTTTAGCGCGGCTTGGAGGAGCGGCATGCCGCAGAGCGTACGAGGCCGTCCATCAGCCCGACCGCCTGGGTGTTGTCCAGTCCCTGCTCGCCGGTCAGCGACTGCCAGCTCGCGAAGGCGAGCGCGTGGCCGATCGCGGCGCGTGCCTCGTCGCGGCGGCGGCCTCGCTCGGGGCGCCCGCGCACGAGGATCTCGCGGGCGGCCGCCAAGTACTGGTGGTAGGCGCTGAAGAGGCGCTTGACCACCGCGACCCTGTCCTCGTCCCGGAGCAGGTTCTCCATCATCTGCTCGGTCCGGCCGTAGAACGCGTACAGCTCGCCGAGCGCGCTCCGCAGCCGCTCGTCTGGATCCTCGATCGCCTCCCAGCTCCCGAGGTCGGGCAGCGGATTCGCCGCCGCCCAGTGCGACGAGCATGCGCGGAACAGCGCCTCCTCGTCGGGGAAGTGCCGATACACCGTCGAGCGCCGGACGCCGGCTCGCTCGGCCACCGCGCTGATCGACGTGCGCGACGGGCCCACCGTTCCGTGCAGCTCCATGGCGCTCTCCGTGATGAGCCGGCGCGTCTCGGCCTCGAGCTCGGCGCGGCGCTTCTTTTCGTATTTCCGGGTTTCGACGGCCATCGGTGTCCAATGAATCTTGACACATGGATCAAGTGGTGTTAGAACTTTCGCAAGACACTACTGTTCGATGAAAGGAGAAACGCGATGAACGTCACAACCGCACCGAAGATCGTCGGCCCGAGCGACGCCCAGGAGGGCTTCCTCGGGAGCATCGGCGTCCGCTTCATGATCGACGGCTCCGAGGCCGGCGAGCGCGTCTCGCTGGTCGACCATTCGATGTCGCCGCGTGCGCTCGCCGCGCCTCTACACCGGCACACCCGCGAGGACGAGTACAGCTTCATCCTCGAGGGGCGCATGGGCGCGCTGCTCGGTGACGACGTCGTCGAGGCGGGCCCCGGCGACCTCGTCTACAAGCCGCGCAACCAGTGGCACACCTTCTGGAACGCCGGCGACGAGCCCTGCCGGCTCCTCGAGATCATCTCGCCCGCGGGCTTTGAGCACTTCTTCCGCGAGCTCTCCGACATGGGCGGCGCGCTCGAGGCCGATCCGCAGGAGCTCGCGCAGCTGAACGAGCGCTATGGGCTGGAGATGATCCCCGACTCGGTCCCCGGGCTGCTCGAGCGCTTCGGCCTCCAGATCGGCGAGCACCTGCGGGGCGGTTGGACTCCCTAACCGGCCAGTGCCGGGGCGCGCTCGTCGGCCAGCACGGCGTCGAGCGCGTTCAGCACCCGGTCAGCGGTCTCGACGGAAGCGTTCTGGCCCATCAGCCCGATCCGCCACATGGCGGGCGCATCCGGGCCGAGCCCTCCGCCTATCTCGATGCTGTGGTCCCGCAGCATCCGGCCCTGCAAGGCCTTGCCGTCCACGCCCTCGGGCACCCGAACGGCGGTCAACGGCGCCAGCCGATGCTCGCGCTCCGCGAGCAGCTCGAGGCCACGCGATTCCAGGGAATCCTGGAGATGGGCCGCCGCTTCGGCATGCCGAGTCCAGCGCTCCTCGAGCCCCTCGCGCAGCACGCCGCAGAGCGCCTCGTGCAGCGCGTAGATGGCGAGGATCGGAGCCGTGTGGTGGTAGGTCGCCGGGCGCTCGACCCAGTAGCGCTCGAGCAGGGTCAGGTCGAACGTGAACGGCACCGGGGTGCGGCGCGTGCGCAGCCGCTCCATCGCCCGCTCGGACACCGCCACCGGCGACATTCCCGGCGGCGCCGCCAGGCACTTCTGGGTGCACGAGTAGGCGAAGTCCACGCCCCACTCGCCCACGTCGAGCGGCACGCCGGCGAGCGAGGTCACGCAGTCGGCCATCAGCAGCGTGTCGCGATCGCGCATCAGGGCGCCGAGCTCGTCCAGAGGGTGCTCGACCCCGGTAGAGGTCTCGGCATGCACCACCGCAACCATCCGAGCACCCGGATGGCTATCGAGCGCGTCCATCAGTGCGGCGTTGGAGACCGGCTCCCCCAAGTCGGCCTCCACTGCCACAACCACGGCGCCGTGGCGCCGAGCTATCTCAGAGATCCGCTGGCCAAAGAAGCCGCACTGGGCGACGATCACCGTGTCGCCCGGCTCCACCAGGTTCACGATCCCGGCCTCCATGCCGGCCGTGCCCGTGCAGTGCAGCGGCAGCACCAGGCCGTCCGGCATCCGGTACACGCGCCGCAGCAGGTCCACGACGTCGAGGAGGATCTCGTGCATCTGCGGGTCGAGGTGTCCGAGCATCGGCCGCGTCATCGCGTCGAGCACGGCGGGATCTACGTTCGTCGGGCCGGGGCCGCAGAGCAGCCGTTCCGGCGGTCGAAGCTGGGGGAGAGCGTCGTCCATCCTCTTAGCGTGGCGCAGTTTTACTGTGACTGCAAGCTAAGAGTTTTGCGTAACACATAGACAAATTCCTCTAATCGACCTTGCCGGGCACGCCGCTCGCGGTTCTACTCCTGGCATGACGCCCAAGAAGACGCGCCTTCACCGCAGCGAGCTCGCAGTGCCGGGCAGCAACGTACGGATGCTCGAGAAGGCGCCGTCGCTCGGCGCCGACGTGGTGATGCTCGACCTCGAGGACGCCGTGGCGCCCGACGACAAGGAGCAGGCGCGCATCAACCTGGTCGACGCGCTGCGCGAGCAGGACTGGTCGCGCTGCTCGGTGTCCGTGCGCATCAACGGGCTCGACACCCACTGGTGCTACCGCGACATCGTCGACGTGGTCGAGCAGGCAGGCGAGCACGTGGACGCGATCGTGATCCCGAAGGTGAGCGGCGCGGGCGACGTGCACCTCGTGGCGACTCTCCTCACACAGATCGAGGAGGCGATGGGGTTCGAGCGCAGGATCGGCCTGGCCGTCCTGATCGAGACCGCGATCGGGATGGTCAACGTGGACGAGGTCGCTCAGGCCTGCCCGGACCGGATGGAGGCGATGATCTTCGGCGTGGCCGACTACGCGGCCTCGATCCAGAGCCACACGGCGTCGATCGGCGGCGTGGACGAGAACTACTCGGTGCTCACCGACGTGAACGGCTCCGAGGACCGCGACCGCCACTGGGGCGACCAGTGGCACTACCCGCTCGCCCGCATCGCGGTCACCTGCCGCGCCTACGGCCTGCGGCCGATCGACGGCCCATACGGCGACTTCACCGACCCCGAGGGCTACATCGCGGCCGCGCGCCGCTCAGCGGTGCTCGGTTACGAGGGCAAGTGGGCGATCCACCCCTCGCAGGTCTCGCTCGCGAACGAGGTCTACACGCCGGCGCCGCGGCTCGTGGAGCGCACCCGCCGCATCATCGAGGCGATGAGCGAGGCCGCCGCGGAGGGCAAGGGAGCGGTCTCGCTCGACGGCCGGCTGATCGACGCCGCCTCGATCCGGATGGCCGAGAACCTGCTCGCCAAGCTCGAGCAGATCGAGGCGCGCGACCCGGTGGAGATCGTGCCGGAGCCGGCGCACGCAGCGTCCTAGTGGAGAGCTCGCCGGACCTACAGGCTGCCTGCACCCTGCTGCTTCCCGGCTACTCCGTCGCGCGCCGCGAGCCGGAGCGCTGGGCGGTCCTCACCCGAGCGTGCCTCCAGCGCCGCCCGGTGGCCCGCAGCGGCGAGCGTGGGCCGGCGCCGGCGGAGCGGTTCGACGAGATCGCGCTGCAGCTCTTGCTCGAGCCCGACGCCGACCCGTGGAGCATCCTCATCACGGAGGTCCAGCAGGCGTCAGACGTGCTCTGCGGACTCTGGCTCGCGCGGCGCAGCGGTCTCTTCCGGCCCGGCTCGACCCCGCGCGACTCCGCCGGCACGTGCTCCCGGCTCGGCTTCGTGCCCTCGTTCAAGGCCGCCTCGCTCGGCCACGCCACCTACCTGCTCGCGACGCTCTACGCGAACGCCGCCTACAAGCGCCACCTCGCCGCCCGCGGGAACACGCAGCTCGTGCGTCTCGATCCCGCGGACGGCGACACCCACGAGCGCCTGGCTCGCCAGGCACGCTCGTGGGGAGTGGAGCTGTCGGCCTAGGCGTCGCCCCCCGGCCGCGCGCCCGCCGGGGCGTAGCGGTTGTGCAGCATCAGCACGTTGCCGTCGGGATCGGTGAAGTGGGCCATGTGGCAGACGCCGCTGTCCATCGTGTCGGCGACGAACGTGACGCCCCGCGACTCGAGCTCGGCGCGTGCGGCCTCCACGTCATCCACCTGATAGGCGACCGGCACCTTGCTCGCCTGGAACTCGATACCGAGCTTGCCGGTGTTGAGCAGGGCGATTGTCACGTCGCCCGGCTCGAACTCGGCGCCCATGGGCTCCTCGTCCTCGTCGCGCTGCCACTTCTTGGAGGGTTCGAGGCCGAGCACGTTCTCGTAGAAGTCCATCGCCGCGGCGATGTCCTGCGTCGGTACGCAGACGAAGTCCACGCCGGTCACCAGCTTTGTCTCGACGCTCATGCTCCGGCCTCCGCATAGCGCAGGGAGCCGGGCGTGGTCAGAAGCTCGCCCGTCTCGAGCAGCGTCTTCAGCCCGGACAGGATCATCGGCCAGCCGCCGTAGATCTCATCGTTGGCGCCCTCGCGCATCTGGTCGTGGGTCACGGTCAATCGGCATGAGTCCCCGACCGGCTCGATGTCCCACGTGACCCGCGAGGTGCCCTCGTCCTGCACGTCGTCGCTCCACAGCGCATTGAAGCTCTGGACGAGCCGGTGCGGGGGGTCGACCTCGAGGTTCTCGCCCTCGGAGATTCGGATGCCGGCGCCCTCGTGAACGGATTCGTAGCCGGAGCCCGCCGTCCAGTTGGAGCGGATGCCCACCCCGAAGGTGTACTTCGCCCGCATCTCGCTGTCGGTGATCGCCTCCCAGAGACGCTCCGGGGTTGTCTTGATGTAGATCTCGAACACTTTCTCCATCGTTCTGTCCTCCAGTTGATGCTTCAGCCCGGTGAGCGTGGCAGCCCAGGGCTCCGCGTACTTGCTCACCCATCTGTCGTGGACGAGCCGGATCGGGACGGGGTTCAGGAAGTGGAGCTTCTCGCGCCCACGTCGCTTGGTTGTTACGAGGTTGGCCTCCTCGAGCACCCGCAGGTGCTTCATCACGCCGTAGCGCGTCATCGGGAGCCGCTCCTCGAGTGCGCTCAGGGTCTGCCCGTCCTCGCGAAAGAGCTCGTCGAGCAGGCTGCGGCGCGTCGGGTCGGCGAGTGCCTTGAAAACCTCATCCATCGCCGCGGAGCATACGTGACCATATGGTCACATGTCAAGGGAGGGCTGGAAGGTCTGCCAACCAGCGGACCGGCCGCCGTTCTCGTCGTACAGCACGGGGAAGAACGACTCGTCGAGCGACAGGTCGGCTCGGCGCCGGTAGCGCGAGTAGATGAGGTCGGTGTTGGTCGGGTGGAAGCGCGTCTCGACGGGGACGAGGTGCGACACGAGCGCTCGCCGCTCGACCTGTGACTCGTTCGGGCCGGACCCGTGGAACGTGAGCGAGTGGTGGAAGGCGCAGCCGCCCGGCTTCACCACCACCGGCACGCGCTCGGGCTCGACGCCGTCGGGCGTGGCGCCGTCGAGAGGGGCGAGCCAGTTGTCGGGCGCGTGGAAGCTGCCGCGGTCGGGCGGGGCCTTCGGCCACAGGTGCGAGCCGCGGACGTACTCGATCGTGCCGCCCTGGGCGAAGGTCTCGTCGAGCGCCACCCAGCAGGTGATCATCTCGGGCGGGCTCAGGTAGCCGGCGTACGAGCCGTCCTGGTGCATCCCGAGCGACTTGGTGCCCGGCGGCTTCCAGAGGCAGTTGTCCTGAAGGATGCGGGTGCCGCGGTAGCCGCCGAGGCGGGCCGCGATGCGCCCGGTCCGCTCGCTGAGCACCTGGGCGGCGATCAGATCGTCGGAGCGCCAGCCGTTGCAGATCTGGCGTGTCACGTCCTCGCGGTCGCGGCCTCGTTTCCAGTTCACCTCGTCGGGTGCGATGCCGGTTGCGTAGTCGCCGTCGAAGAGGGCGGCGAAGCGCTCGCGGAGGACCTCGACGGCGGCGATCGAGAGGAGACCCTCCTCGATGATGAGGAAGCCGTCGCGACGGAAGCTCTCGACCTGCTCCTCGGTCACGTCGTCAACGACGGCGGGCTGCCCTACGGTCGTCGCCACGGGGGTACGGTATCGGCCCATGGATGAGCTGAGCAAGCAGCCGCTGGAAGAGTTCCTCGCTGCGGTTGCGGACGCGACACCGGCGCCCGGGGGCGGCAGCTCGGCCGCCGTTACCGCTGCCCTCGCGGCTGCACTCGTCGAGATGTCCGCCGGCTTGGCCTCCTCGGGCGACCTGGCCGAGCGGGCGCGCGCGCTTCGCGCGCGGGCATTGAGGCTGGCTCAGGAGGAGCTGGGTTCCTACACGCCGGTCTTGGAGGCGCGCGATGAGCACGAGCGCTCGCTCGCCCTGGCCGCGGCGAGCGAGCCGCCGGCTCAGATCGCCGAGACGGCGGCGGAGGTCGCGGAGCTCGGGGTGGAGGCGGCTTCCTCCGCCTCGGGCGCGGTGCGCGGCGACGCGCTTACGGGCGTGGTGCTCGCGGAGGCCGCGGCGTCGGCGGCGTTCAGGCTGGTCGAGATCAACGTGAGCAGCGGTCCCGTCTTGGAGCGTGCGCGGAAGGGCGAACTACGGGCAGTGAGAGCCCGAGCATCCGCCACCGGCCGGCCACCACCGCCGCCGCACGCGCCCATGCCGAACTGAGCGCCCACTTCCTCGCACCAGGCCGCCGGGGCTCATCGAGCCATGACCCCGCGGCTGTCCTCGCGGAGCGCTGCGCGCAGGCGCGCGCCGAGCTGGAAGTGCGGTTCTGGGCCGTCGGAGAGCCGTGCCGGGTGGATGCCCCGTACGGATGACGCGAGCAGCACCTCATCGGCCGCGGCGACCCGGGCGAGCGACAGTCTCTCCTCGCGCGCGGGGTGCAGCGCGAGCACGCGCGCACGCACGGTGCCAGGCAGCTGGCGGCCGTCGAGCGGCGGTGTCACGAGGTGGGTCCCCTCGACGATGAAGATGTTCGCGTAGGCCGCCTCGAGCACGTCGCCGTCGAGGTCGAGTAGCAGCGGCACCGCCTGGAGCCGGTCGGCAAGCTCGTCGAGCAGGCGGCGGTCCCGCCACTTGTGCGCGCCGAGGCCGCCGGGCAGGACGGCGGGCGAGAGCGTGACCGGGTCCGGCTCGGGCTCCGCCGCGAGCGGCTCGGCCTCGATCGCGATGCGCCCATCGGGCTGGGCGGTCAGGCGAAGGCGCTGCAGCGGCGCCGCGGCCGCGGCCGCCACGACTCGTGCGAGCAGATCCTCCGGCAGCTCCTCTCCATACAGCCCATGCACGCTGCGCGCGAGCCGCGCCAGGTGCGCGCGGGCGTCCACCGGCGATCCGCCGCGCACGAGCAGCGTCTCGAACACGCCTAGGGCGGCATCGGGCCGGTCGGCTCCGCCGGCGAGCGCCGGGATCGGCGCCACCCGGCTCACGCGCGGCTCCTCGATGAGGCGCGCGCCGGCCGCGGCGATCACCGGACGCGCCTTCACGAAGCACTCCTCGAGCTCGCGCTCCGCGACCGAGTCGGCCACGATCCCGCCGCCCGCGCCCATCCAGATGCGCTCGTCGCGTATCTCGAGCGTCCGGATCGCCACGTTCAGCTCGAGCCCGGCCACCGGGCTTGCGTAGCCGAGCGCACCGGTGTACGCCTCGCGGCCGCCGGCCTCCAGCTCCGCGATCACGCGCATCGCCTGGATCTTCGGCGCGCCCGTGACCGAGCCGGGCGGGAAGCTTGCGCGCAGCAGGTCGGCGTCGACGGCATCGGGCCGGAGCGTGCCGGTCACGGTCGAGACCAGGTGCCAAACGCCGGGCGCGGACCGGGGCTCGGTCAGCGAGGGCACGCTGATCGAGCCGTACTCGCACACGCGCCCGAGGTCGTTGCGCATCAGGTCCACGATCATCACGTTCTCGGCGCGGTCCTTCGTCGATGCGGCGAGCGCGGCGCGGTTGTCCTCGGCGCGCGTGCCCTCGCGGCCGGCGGCGAGCACCCGGGGCGCCGTGCCCTTGATCGGCTCGCTCACCACCTCGCGGCCGCGACGTCGCAGGAACAGCTCCGGGGACAGGCTGCACACGGCGCCCCACGGGCCGGCCACGACCCCGGCGTGGCGCGGCTCGAGCGTTCCCGCGGTGCGGGCGAACAGGTCGAGCGGGTCGCCCTGCCACTCCGCCTCCAGGCGGAGGCACAGGTTCGCCTGGAAGATCTCCCCGGCGGCGATGCGCTCGCGGCACTCGTCGATCGCGGTCATGTGACCCGCGCCACCGGGCGGCGCCGGCTGGAAGGTGCCGACCCACACCGGCCGCTCGCGCACTCCCTGCGCGAGTCGCCCGCGCAGCAGCTTCAGCCGCGCGCCCAGCTGGGCATCACGCTCGTCCGTCCACAGCGCCTCGAACCACCAGCGGCCGTCGCGGTCGAGCCGGAGGACGTGGTCGTAGAAAGCGAGCGCGAAGTCGGGCAGCGGCACGTGCCGAGGCGGGGGAGGCGGCACGCGCTCGAGCCGTGCGCCGAGGTTGTAGCCGAGGAAGCCGAACCAGCCGCCGCCGACGGCGCCGCTCGCCGCTCCGCCCTCGCCGTCCTCGACCACCGGCTGGCGATCCAGCAACTCGAACGGATCGTCGTCCTCGCCGGCGATCACCAGCGGCTCCGAGCCCACGAGCGCCCCGCCGCCCGCCCAGTCGCCGGCGAGGCCGAACGGTCGCTCGTCGCCGCGCACGAGCAGGCAGCCCTCCGCCGCCGAGAGGTCGCCGTCGAGCTCGATCCGCACCAGGCGCGCGCTATCCGGGACGGACATCGCTCAGCCGCCCGCGTCCGCGGAGAGGAAGGCCACGGCGTCGCCGGCCGCGAGCGGCAGCTCGGGGTCGCGGCTGATCTGGTCGCCGTTGAGCGCGGCCACCACGTGGCGGTCGAGCGCCAGCCCGGCCGCCGTGGCCGCCGCTTCGAGCGTGGCCGCACGCACGGCGAGCGGCTCGCGGCCGAGGCCGGCGGCCAGCGTGCCGAAGCGGCGCACCGTCACGCTCGGCGCCGCGCGTGCCCGCGCGCGCTCGTAGTCCGAGGGCTCGTTCACGTTCAGCACGGAGAGCAGCTCGGGGTCGGCGTCCGCGAGGTCGCGGTCTCTGAGCAGGTCCTCCTCGCTCAGCTCGCGCACGCGACTCTGCTCGAACAGGAAGGCGGGGCGCATGCGGTCCTGCTCGATCAGCTCCTCGACCGCGGGCAGCAGCGACGTCCGGTATGCCGCCGCCAGCGGGTGCCGGTAGCCGTGGACGATGGGAAGTGCCACGTCCACATCCTCCCGCGCCGCGGCGTTCAGCACAGCCCGGACGAAGGCGGGGTGGAGCAGCGGAACGTCGGTGGACGACACGTACGCCACTTCCGCTTGGTCGTCTACGGCGGCGAGGCCGGCGGCAAGGCCCTGGAGCGGCCCGCGTCCCTCGGCGGCGTCCTCGACCACCCGGACGTGCGCCGGCAGGTCCGGCAGCTCCTGGTCGGCGGCGCGCACCACGACGACCGGCCCGTCCACCGCGCGGGACACGATCCCGGTCACGCGATGGAGCAGCGTGGAGCCGTGCCATTCGAGGCTTGCCTTGGGCCGGCCCATGCGAGTGGAGCGGCCCCCGGCCAGCACGACACCGGCCACCGCACTCACACGGTCGAGTGTACCTATTTGCACAAGCCTCCAACCCTCAAGGGGGTCAGACCCCCTTGAGGGTTTGTTACCGGGAGAGGCATGTCGTTGCCACCCAGCGTCCAGGCATGTCCGCGCGCTCCAGCGGGAAGGCGAGCGGGCCGTTCACCGCCCACAGCTCCGTGCGGCGGTCGCTGATCGCCCACGCCGGCGGCCAGCGGCTCACGTCGGAGTCCTGGAGCGCGATCACGAGCGCCTCGGCCACCACGTCGGCGCCGCGCTCGCGCACGGGCCGGCGCTGCCGAAAGCGCACCACACAGTGGTGGGAGGGCACGATCTCGTGCACCTCTGGATGGTCGAGTCGAGCCACGCGTTGCACTCCGAGCGAGAATAGGAGCCATGAGCGAGGTGGTCATAAAGGTCCGCCACAACGGGCCCTACAAGGTGACGGGTCCGGTGACCCTGACCGACGCGGACGGCAACGAGTACGAACTCCCTGAGGGCGAGGCGGTAGCTCTCTGCCGCTGCGGTGCGTCCACGACGAAGCCGTTCTGCGACAAGACGCATTCGAAGATCGGCTTCGAGGCCGCCGAAAGGGCGGTCCGAGAGGCGGACCAGGCGTAGTCTCTGTACATGACCCGAGAAGAAGCTGTGGCGGAGAGCGCGCGCCTCGGGCGCGAGAGTCCTGACCGCACCAACACCAGCCTGGTTTCCGCGACAGGAGGAATCGGGGGAGTGGATCGTGGTGCGTCTTCCTCGCCCTGGCGCGGCCCTGAAGCGACACGAACTTCGTACCGGACTGGACCAGGATCCTCGCCCGGACCCGAGTCAGGACGTGCCAAAGGAGCCTCACCCCTACTGGGGTCTCGGCTAGGCGGCGCTGACCACCGCTGCGGCGGGCGCACTCGCCGGCGCGGCTTCCGCCGCGAACGCCGCGAGCGCGTCGGGATCCGGCGCGGGGTCCAACGTGAGCGTCGGCGGCTCGTGCTCCGCTATCCAGCTCGCAACGATGCGGAGCTCGTCGATCTCATTGGCTGGGATCGCGGTTCGACCGGGCGGTCGAGACAGCGCCGCATCGGTGCGCTCGACCAGGTCTGAGGTGCCGGGCAGCGGACCCCAGTCCACCAGCCGTCCCTGGACGATCCAGAACGCATCGAAGCGCTCCTTCACCGGGTGTTGCGCCAACACGAGCTGCGGTGCGGCGTGCGTCGCGCGCAGCACGCCGTCGAGACGCTCCAGCACCCAGGCCAACCGCTCCTTGCGGCGCAGCAGCGCCGCCGCCCGCTCGAAGAGCTCCGCGGCCGATGCCTCATGCATCCGCCGATCCATCTCCTCTATCAGTGCCTCGCCGGCACCCGGTTCCTCGAAATGCGCGAGCGCCATGTCGAGCTGGCGGCGGTACGCGTTCGGGTCGAGGTCGCCGAGGCACGGTGACACGCAGCGGCCCATCTGCCCGTACGCCGACGGGTGCTCGCGCACCTTCAGCTTGCGCCCGCAGTGGCGCAGCCGGTAGAGCGACGTGAGCTGGTCGGCGAGCTCGCCCGCCAGCGCTCGGCTGCCGAGCGGCCCCACGTTCACGGCATGCCCGGGCGCGGGCTCGTTCGCCACCTCGAGCACGGGATAGGGGATGTCGAGGCGGCAGCGCAGGTAGCAATAGCGGTCGGTGCGCTTCAGCTTCACGTTCCCGGTGGGCTTCCACTCCTTGATCAACCGGTTCTCGAGCACGAGCGCACCGAGCTCCGAGTTGGTGGGCCGGTAGTCCACGATCTGCGCACGCTCGGTCCAGCCCGCGGGGGCACAGAAGTGCGCCCGCGCTCGCGAGCGCAGCGACACGGACTTCCCGACGTACAGCGGCCGCCCGCGCTCGTCGCGGAAGACGTAGACGCCCGGGTCGTCGGGCAGCGTCGAGAGGTCGGGGCGCTGGTCGCGCGGGATCGCCTCGCCCGGCTCGGTCTTGCGAGCGCGGCGACGGGAACGCAGCAGGTCGAGGGCGTCGCCGACCGTCACGGCGTTCGCGCACAGCTTCGGGAACAGCGCGCAGAACACACGCGCGCACGTGAGGGCGTCGGGAAGCGCGCGGTGCACCTCGTCGACCTCGATGCCGAGCGAGCCGGCAAGGGGCGCGAGCGCCCGCTTGCGAGCCAGCGGCGCGAAGCGGCGTGCGAGCTGAACGGTGCAGAGCGCGGGCGGCGCGGGCCAATCGAGCCCGGCGCGCTCGAACGCCTGGCGCAGCACGCGCACGTCGAAGCGGGCGTTGTGCGCGATCAGCACGCGGCCCTCGAGCAGGTCGGCCAGCTCGTCCAGAACCTCCTTCGGGGACGGCGCGCCGTCCACCATCCCCTGCGTGATGCCGGTGAAGCGCTGGATCCCGCGCGAGAGCGGACGCTCCACCTGTACGAGCGAGTCGAAGGTCTCGTGCAGCTCCCCGCCGCCCACCAGAACCGCACCGACCTCGGTCATCTCGCAGAGGTCGCCGCCGTACCCGTTGGTCTCGGTGTCGAGCGCCACGAACTCCGCGGGCGCGAGGGGCTGATCGAGCTTGGACACGAACGTGTGATCGAATCGCGCCGACCGGACGGATGGGGCGAAGTCGTCCACCCGCGCGCTTAGCCTCGTCGCATGGCCCGTTCAGCCACGATCTTCGCCTGCTCCTCGTGCGGCCACGAGAGCCCCAAGTGGCACGGCCGCTGTCCCGGCTGCGGCGAGTGGAACACGATGACCGAGGAGAAGCGGGCTGCGGCGCCGGCCGGGCGCGCCGCGCCGGCAAGGGGCGGCGGCCGGGCGCTCACTCCGGTCACGCTCGGGGAGGTTCAGGCTCCGAAGATCGCTCGCCTCCACACCGGCATCGGCGAGTTCGACCGCGTACTCGGCGGCGGCCTCGTGCCGGGCTCGCTCGTGCTCATCGGCGGCGCTCCCGGGATAGGCAAGTCCACGCTCACCACCGCCGCCCTGGCCAACCTTGCCGCCGCGGGGCGCAAGGTGCTCTACATCTCGGGCGAGGAGTCGGCCGCCCAGGTGAAGCTCCGCGCCGAGCGGCTCGGGCCGCACGCCCTCGGCGTGCCGATCGTGGCGGACACGGACCTCGACGCCGTGCTGGCCACTCTTGAAGCCGAGCGGCCTGAGGTCTGCGTCGTGGACTCTGTTCAGGTTCTCTACGACCCAGCATTGACAGGGGCGCCCGGGTCGGTTTCTCAGGTCCGCGAGGTTGCTGGGCGCCTGATGCGGCTGGCGAAGGAGCGCGGCATCGCGACGCTGCTCGTGGGCCACGTGACGAAGGAGGGGTCGCTGGCCGGCCCCCGCGTGCTCGAGCATCTGGTGGATTGCGTTTTGTCCTTCGAGGGCGAGCGCGAGCGCACCTACCGCACCCTGCGCGCGCTCAAGAACCGCTTCGGCTCGACGAACGAGGTGGGCGTTTTCGAGATGCACGAGGAAGGGCTCGTGGAGGTGGAGGACGCCTCCGCCCGCTTCGTCACCGAGGCCACGCGCGCGCCCGGCTCCGTCGTGCTCTGCGCGATGGAGGGCTCCCGGCCGCTGCTCGTGGAGGTGCAGGCGCTGGTGGCGCCGAGCGAGATCGTGCCGCCGCGGCGGGTGGCGAACGGGGTGGACCGCAACCGGCTGGCGCTGGTGCTGGCCGTCCTGGCCCGGCACGGCGGCTTCTCGCTCGGCTCGGCCGACGTGTTCGTCTCCGTGGCCGGCGGCGTCCGGGTGGACGAGCCCGGCGCGGACCTCGCAATCGCGCTGGCGCTCGCATCGGCCTCGAAGGGCATCGCGATCGGTGCCGACAAGCCGCTCGCGGCGTTCGGCGAGCTGGGCCTGACCGGCGAGCTGCGCCACGTCGCGCATGCGGACCGCCGGGTGGCCGAGGCCCGGAAGTTCGGCCTCACGCGGGTTGTCCATCCGGGTGATGGCGTTGGGACGTTGCGGCAGGCGCTCGCGTTGCTGAACGGCAGCACTGAAAAGGGCACCGCCGCGGGCGGCAAGAACGCCCCCGCCCAGGCCGCCTGAGGCGAAGCTCAACACATTGGTCGCGCTCTGGTTGCCCAACGTGTTGAGCCTATGCTCGGACACCCCTCAACGCCGCCGTTTCGGGGCCCCAGAACGGCCGAAAACCCTGCAAACCAAACCAATTAACGCGAAACATGCACAGTTCCCGTAGAATTGGCCTTCATGCCGTATGCCGGGGACGACGTTGCAGAGCTCGAAGCCCGGCAGGAACCGAGGCTCGTACGAGCCCTTGAGATGGTCGCCCCAGGCACCGCGGTGCGGGAGGGGCTCGACAACATCGTCCAGGGCCATACCGGCGCCCTGATCTGTATTGGGGAGTCGGAAGAGCTCAGCTTCCTGCTGTCGGGTGGCGTCAAGCTGGAAGTGGACTACACGCCCGCGATGCTCTACCAGCTGGCGAAAATGGATGGCGCGATCCTGCTCGCCTCGAACGGCACCAAGATCGTGTGGGCGAACGTCCAGCTCATGCCGGATCCCACGATTCTCTCGCTCGAGACCGGCACCCGGCACCGCACCGCCGAACGCGTCTCGAAGCAGACCGACGCCCTCGTGATCGCCATCTCGGCGAGCCGCAGCGTCGTCTCTCTCTACCTGGACGGCGCGAAGTACATCCTCGAGGACATCCCAGTCGTGCTCGCCAAGGCGAACCAGGCATTGGCGACCCTCGACAAGTACCGCAGCCGGCTCGACCAGGTGTCGACCCGCCTGACCGCCCTCGAGTTCGAGGGCGGCGTGACGCTCCACGACGTGCTCACGGTGCTCCAGCGCGCCGAGCTCGTCACCCGCATGGCCGTGGAGATCGAGCGCTACATCGTCGAGCTCGGCGCAGAAGGGCGCCTGATCGAGATGCAGCTCGAGGAGACCATGGTCGGCGTGGCGGCCGACAAGTCCGCGCTCGTGCGCGACTACATCGTCGAGGCCTCGGAGGAGGGCTTCGCGATGGTCCTCGACTCGCTCGCCCGGCTGCCGCATCAGGACCTACTCGACTTCGGCCGCCTGGCCGAGCTTCTCGGCTACGACCGGAAGCTGAACACACTCGACCATCCCGCCTCGCCGCGCGGCTACCGCATCCTCGGGCGCATCCCACGCCTTCCGAAGATGGTGGTTCAGTCGATCGTCAGCGAGTTCAACGGATTGGACGAGATTCTTGCCGCCGCCGACCCGGAACTGGAGGGGGTCGAGGGGGTTGGGGACTTGCGAGCGAAGGACATCCGCGAGGGACTTCGCCGCCTACAGGAGATCAACCTCGTGGACCGGTATCTGCAAACCTGAAACCAGACGGCGCGCCGGATGCGCCCGTGACAACGCAGGAGGGGAACATCATCAGCGACGTAGTGTTGGAAGACGAGTTCATCGAGGACCTCGAGATCGACCGTGAGCCCACGGTCTACGAGCTCGGCGACCAGGTCGTTTATCCGCATCATGGGGCCGGCTTGGTCCTCAAGAAGGAGATGAAGGAGGTCCTCGGCGAGAAGCGCGAGTACCTGACCATCAAGATCCTTCATAACGACATGACGGTCATGGTCCCGTGCTGTAACGCCGACAAGGCGGGCCTGAGGCGCGTGATCGGGGAGGAAGACGTCAAGAAGGTTCTTGCTGTCCTCCGCGACGACGTGAGCCAGATGCCGAAGAACTGGAACCGGCGTTTCAAGCACAACCGCGAGAAGATCAAGACGGGTGATGTCTTCGAGCTGGCTGAGGTGGTTCGCAACCTCGCCATCCGCGAGACGGAGAAGGGCCTCTCGACGGGCGAGAAGCAGATGTACACCCGTGCCAAGAAGATCCTCGCCTCCGAGCTGATGTACGCGCTCGACATGGAAGAGGACGAGGCCGAGTCGCATCTGGAGGAGCTGATCGCCGAGGCGCACGCGAGTCGCAACGGCACGCCGGCCACGGCGTAGCGACAGACAGAATGAGTGCTGTCGTCGGGATCGTTCCCGCCGGCGGCAGCGGCGAACGCCTTGGTGCCGACCGGCCCAAGGCGTTCGTCGTTTGTGCCGGCCGTCCGCTCATCGAGTGGAGCCTCGAGGTGCTCGGCGCGGTGTGCGACCGGGTGGTCGTGGCCGCTCCCGAGGGCTACGACGACGGGCCGGATCGGGTGCGGGGCGGCGAGTCGCGCTCGGCTTCCGTGCGGAACGCGCTGGCGGCGGCCCCGGAGGCCACCGTGGCGGTGGTGCACGACGCCGCGCGCCCGCTCGTGACGCGCGACCTCGTCGAGCGCTGCCTTGCCGCGCTCGAGCCGGGCATCGACGGCGCGATCGCGGCGGCGCCCATGACGGACACCGTGAAGGAGGCCGCGTCGGACGGGCGCGTGGTACGCACCCTCGATCGCTCTGCGCTGTGGGCCATCCAGACGCCGCAGGTCTTCAAGGCCGATGTGCTGCGTTCTGCGCTTGAACGTGACGCTGCCGCGCTCGCCGCGGCCCCCGACGATGCCGCCTTGGTCGAGGAGGCCGGTGGAGTGATCAGGGTGGTGGAGGCGCCGCCCGAGAACATCAAGGTCACGCGCGCATCCGACCTGCGGATTGTCGAGGCGCTCCTTGCTGACTGACTACCACGTGCACCTGCGGCCCGACAAGGAGGGCACCACGGCCGAGCGCTACTTCACGGCCGAGAACGTCGACCGCTACCGGGAGGCCGCGGCAGAGCGGGGCATCGAGGAGCTGGGCGTGGCGGAGCACATCCACCGCTTCGTGCAGTCGCTCGACATCTGGGAGCACCCCTGGTACCGCTACTGGGCTCACGACGATGTGGACGAGTACTGCGACTTCATCCGCGAGCAGGGGCTGAAGCTCGGCATCGAGGCCGACTACCTGCTGGGCCGTGAGGACCGCGTCGCCAACCTGCTCGATGGGCGGCCGTGGGACTACGTGGTCGGCTCCGTGCATTTCATGGGCGACGATGCCGTGGACGTGCACGGCGAGCCCGATTGGGAGTCCTTCGACATCTGGCGCGGCGGGGATGCCGACCAGGTGTGGTCTCGTTATTTCGAGACACTCGGAGAGGCCGCGCGCACCGGCATGTTCGACATCCTGGCCCACCCCGATCTCGTGAAGGTTTTCGGCCGAAGCGTGCCGGTTCCGGATGGCGACCTGCGCCGCTTCTACGACCGCGCGATGGACGGGATTGCGGAGAGCGACGTGGCGATCGAGGTGTCCACGGCGGGCCTGCGCAAGCCGGCCAGGGAGATCTACCCGGCCGCCCCGTTCCTCGAGATGTGCCTCGACGCCGGGCGGCCGGTCGCCCTGTCGAGCGATGCCCACACGCCGGAGCAGCTCGGCCATGAGTACGAGCGCGCCGTGGAGTGGCTTGGCGAGCTGGGCGTGAGCGAGATAGCTGTGTTCGAGCGCCGATCGCGGCGGCTGGAGCCGCTCGGATGAGCCGCGCCGGCATCGGCTGGGACTCACACCGGCTCGAACCGGGCCGCCGGCTGGTGCTCGGCGGCGTGGAGATCCCGGGGTCCGAGGTCGGCCTCGCCGGTTACTCGGACGCCGACGTGCTCACCCACGCTGTGATCGACGCGCTGCTCGGCGCGGCGGGCATGGGCGACATCGGCCAGCACTTCCCGGACACCGACGAGCGCTGGCGCGACGCCGACTCGATCGAGCTGCTGCGGGCGGTGAGCGCGATGTTGGATGAGGCGGGAGTCACGCCGTCCAACGTGGACACCACCGTCGCGTGCGAGCAGCCGAGACTCGCGCCCTTCCGCGACGACATGCGAGAGCGCCTCGCCGCGGCGATCGGCATCGAGCCGGGCGCCGTGAACGTGAAGTTCACGACCGGCGAGAAAATGGGCTTCGTGGGCCGCGGCGAGGGAATCGCGGCGCTGGCGATAGCGACGCTCGGCTAGCGCCCGCAGCTCTGCTTGACTACGCACACGAATGGGGATCCACGATCCCTCCGCCAGCGAAAGCGTCGGAGGCCCCGCGCGTCAGGTCAGAACTGAGGAAGCTCCAGAGCGTGGCACGGACGCTATCGGCACGATCCAGGTGGGACATGGTCCACCAGCTCTTCGTGAGCGGCGAGGACCCATACGCGGGCGCCGACCTGCCCAGCTCGCGGAACGCGACGGTGGTCCTGATCGCGCTCCAGGGCATTCTCATCTTGGTCCTGCTGCCTTTGTTTCCGCCCGACGAAGGTCTTGGCGCGGAGGCGGGCTGGGCCTTGGCGCTTGCCGGTGTGGTCATAAATCTCGTCTCGGCCGCATGGCTGCTCAGGGCACCTCAGGTGCGCTTCGGGATGATGCTCGCGCTTGCGTACGCGGGCATTGCCCAGCTGGTGCTGCTGCAGTTCCTGGCGCAAACGGTTCTGCCCTATCAGGCGCTCATGCTGATATGGGTCGGAGCCGGTGCGGTCCAGCCGCCTCGCCGCGCCCTGCCACTCCTGGCGGTTCTCTTTGTTGCCACCCTCGCCCCGATCGCGATCGGCGAGCCGTCTGCCGAAGCTCGCGACGTGATCGGCCGGGCTCTGCTGTTCGCCGCGATCGGTCTGGTCCTGATCGCCTACGTCGCCTATGTCCGCGCCCAGCGAGTCATGCTCAAGACTCAGGAGCAAGATGCCCGTGCCGACGCCACGGCCGCCACGAAGCGCGTCCGCGATCTTCAATGGATCACGGACGCGGCGCTGCCCCACGTCGCGCTGCAGGACCTGCTGGACGAGCTTCTGAACCGCGTGGTTCACGTGTTCGGCGCCGACCAGGGCGCGATATTGCTCCGCGCGGACGACGGTTCCCGGCTCGAACTCCACGCGTCGCGTGGATTGCCATCCGGGCTGGGGCGCGACTACTACCGCTCGATTGCGGATCGATTGGCTGGACGGCTGGCGTCATCGCGTCGGCCCGTCAGCTTGGAGCGCAACGAGATGACCGCCGCGCTCCAGTCGCTGCTCGCGACCGCGGATATGCAGTCCCTGCTGGGCCTGCCCCTGATTGTCGATCGGCAACTGCTTGGCGTCCTGTATGTCGGGACGCGCATGCGCAGGCCCTTCTCGGAGGACGATGCAGCACTGCTGCAGCTTGTGGGCGACCGCGTGGCTCTTGCCGTTGACCGGGCTCGCCTCTTCGAGCAAGAGCGGCATATCGCGGAGACGCTGCAGCGGAGCCTGCTTCCCGAGCAGCTGCCACAGATCCCGGGCATGGATGTCGCGGTCCGATACCTGCCCGCCGGTGCGGGGATGGAGGTGGGCGGGGACTGGTTCGACATGTTCGAGCTCGGGGACGGACGCGTCGTCCTCGCGATGGGCGATGTGGTGGGCCGCGGCGTCCGGGCGGCCGCGCTCATGGGGAAGCTCCGCACCTCGCTTGAGGCGTACGCCTTCGACGGGCGTTCCCCGGCGGAGGTCGTCGAGCGTCTCCATTGGCTGATGGAACGACAGCACCGCACCGAGATGGCCACGTTGCTGTACGTCGTCATCGACGCCGATCGGGCGGGCGCCGAACTCGCGAGCGCCGGACATATGCCGCTGCTCATCAGGGACGCAAACGGAGAGGCGAGTTTCGTCGAACAAGATGTTTCACCTCCGCTCGGCGCGCTCCCATTCGTGCGCTTCCAGGCGTCTCGTGTCGACTTCGAGCCGGGGTCCGCGCTCGTCCTGTTCACGGACGGCCTTGTTGAGGTGCGCGGAACAAGCATCGAACTGCGTCTCGAGGAGCTACGGCGTGCGGTGGACTCCGGCCCGAGTGCCTCCGACGCCCTCTGCGACGCTCTGCTCGAGCGGATGCTTGGCCATGAAGAGCCCCAGGACGATGTCGCGTTGCTTGTCCTTGGTCTCGCTTCGCTTCCGGCACACGGCTTCACGCTCGATCTCCCCGCGGAGCCCGAGGCGCTGTCATCAGTCCGACAGTCGCTCGAAAGGTGGTTGACCGAAGCTGGGACCAGCCGCAGGGACGCTCACGCGATCAAGGTTGCCTGTGGAGAGGCGTGCGCGAATGCGATCGAGCACGCCTACCGTCCCGGTGATGCTGCCTTCCGCATCGAGGCAAGCCGTGTGGACAGCGAGGTCCTGATCATCGTCAGCGACTTCGGGGGTTGGCGAGAGCCGCGCGGCACAGACCGCGGCCGCGGCCTGCCGCTCATGGAGGCGCTGATGGACTCCGTCCAGGTCGACCCCTCATCCGAGGGCACCACCGTGCAACTCCGTCGCCGGCTGGCTGGGGACTGAGGTGACGCCGCTCGCACAACTGGAACTCGACGAGCAGAGTGGAATCATGATCGCCACCCTCGATGGCGAGATCGACCTGTCAAATGCGGCGGAACTCGAGGTGGCCATCTCGCACGCGATTGCGAACGAGGCCCTGGGCCTCGTGGTTGACCTCGACCGCGTGGGCTATCTGGACAGCTCGGGCGTCACGCTGCTGTTCAACCTTGCCAGGCGCCTCTCGAGGCGCCAGCAGGAGTTCGTCGTCGTGGTCCCAGGCGAGGCCCATGTTCGCGAGATCCTCACGCTGAGTGGGGCCGCGGAGGCGCTGGCGCTCCACGAGTCGCTGGCCGAAGCGCTGTCAGAGCTGAACCGATAGCGGTCTGGCCCGCTAGCTCCCGTTTCGCCTCAGGCGATAGAAGCGCTCGTCGAACTTGAACAGCCGGGCCAGCGCGTCGGGCTCGGTGTCGGCCGGTTCCACATCGGTGATCTTCCAGCCGCGGAACGCGTGCTCCACATCGGAGCGGCTCGCGCCGCGGGGCAGCGGGCCCCTGCGCCGGGGCGTGAAGCAATCGAGCACCACCGTCGCGTCGTCAGCACAGACTGCGGTGACCTCACGGCCCATTGCCTCGCGCTGCCCGTCGGTGAGGCCGTGGAACGTCCCCGTGTCGACCACCAGCCGGAAGTCCGAGCCGATGTCGGACCCGCGCAGCGCTGTCACATCGCCATGGACGAGACGCATCTCGACGCCGGCCTCGTCGACCCGCTCTCGGGCCCTCCGCAGGGCCTTCTCCACCATGTCGACTCCGGTCACGCGCCAGCCGCGCTCTGCGAGCTGCACGCCCCAGACCCCGCTGCCGGTGCCGAGGTCGAGCGCTGGGCCGTACGGCGGCTCGCGCCCGTCCTCCTCCTTGGCCACGAGCTCCAGGAGCTTCCCGGCGAATGGCGGATGCTCCGCCAGGTCCTCCCAGGGATGAAAACCGAGCGCATAGGCAAGTCTGTAGTTCATCGTTACCTCCTCGTGGAGCCTGTGTCGAGTGCGATGCGCAGCGTGCGTAGGAACGCTTCGGGTCGCTCGATGTGGGGTACGTGTCCGGCCTCGTCGATCACGTGCAGCGGCCAGTCCAGCCTCGCGCTCGCCCCCTCGGCTATGTCGAGCGGAACGAAGCGGTCGTGCCGAGCCCACAGCAGGTCCGTCGCGACCGGGATGCGCCGGAGCTCGGCGTCGGGAACCTGCTTGGTGGCGCTCCCGATCAGCTGTCGCATCGTGCGCTTGACGTGCGGCACAACAGCACGGGAACGCGTGTAGGCATTGAAAGCCTCAATCCATCCCGGGTCCCGGCGCCGGGACCGGTCCAGGTCGAAGAACGCCCAGCGGTCGAAGCGCTCCGCGTTTCCCTCGGAGGGACGCAGCGCGAACCTGATCGCCACCACTCGCAGCCCCACGGGCATCCGGTAGGGCCCGATACCGGGCGCCGCGTAGATCATCAGTCGGTGCAGGAGGTCACCGTGCTCGGCCGCGAAGCGCGCTGCCAGCGTGCCCAGCAGAGAGTGGGCGATCAAGGTTGGCCTCTCCTCCTCGCATGTCGCACGCACGAGCTCGGTGAACCACTCCGCGAACGCCGCTGGGGTCAACCGTGCGACCGGCTCGGACTCCCCCAAGCCGGGGACGTCTGGAATTACCAGCCGGTGGCTTTCGGCCAGGCTTGCGATTACGGGTGCCCAGTACGCGCCACCGCACTCGATCCCGCCGTGCAGGAGGACGAGCGGGGGCCCGACGCCACCCTCGAGGACTGCGGTCGAGGCGCCCGCGAGCCGTACCCGACTCTCTGTGACCGGCAGGTCCGCCAGCAGCCGGTCACGGGTCTGGTCCAGTCCGGTGGTGATCGCCAGCGCGCTCATGGCCAAAGCGGACCGTACGGTCGCCGGACCGAGCCCGCATCGGCAAAACCACCCAACTGTCGCCCTTGGGATTGTGGGTAGTTCCGGGCGGAGGGTCAGACGACGCCGTGCTCGTGGGCGTAGGCCGTGGCCGCAGCACGCGAGGACACGCCGAGCTTCGCGAAGATGTTGCTCACATGCCGGTCGACGGTCCTCACGCTGAGGACAAGGTCCGCGGCGATCGCCTTGTTCGTGGCGCCGGCAGAGAGGTGGCGGAGCACCTCGAGCTCACGATCGGTCAGACCATGGGAATCCGCGGACGCGATGGTCATCTCAAGCGCGTCGAGGCGGGCCACGTCCGGCGCGGCTCCCAACTCCCCGAAGGCGGCGCGGGCGGCGTCGAGCTCCAGCGCGGCCGTGTCCTCATCGTCCAGCCCGCGGCAGCCGAGCCCCACCAGCACGCGCGCGCGGGCGGCCTCATAGGGGGCCTCGAGCCCGTGCCAAATCTGGCCGGCGCGGCGGCCCGCCACGAGCGCCGCGTGGGCGTCCCCTTCGGCCAGCTCGACCGCACCTCGCGCCTGTGCCGCCATCGCGCCCAGGGCCCCATGCTCGTGCCCCTCCGCTATCAGCTCGAGCTCGTGGCAGGCCTCCCGGGCCGCGTCAACGTCGCCAACGACCAGCATGATCTCGACGCAGGCCGACAGCAGACCCACGCGCCTGCCCGGCTCGGCGGTCTCGGCCATCACCCGGCGGATCGCCGCCTCGGCAGCGTCGACCTTGCCCTGCGCGAGGCGCAGGAGGGGGAGGCCCGGCTGCGGCTCGCGGCCGTGGCGGCTTGCCTCGCGGTAGGCCTCCTCGGCAGCCACGTAGTTTCCGAGGAGACGGTGGATTTCTCCCTGCCGGTAACAGGCCTCGCCGGCCGCCGCCGCGTTCTCCGCTTCCCGGCAACGCTCGCCGGCCCGCCGCGCCTCTTCCAGCGCCTCCGCCCAGGCGCCCTGGAGCTGCAGGATCTCGGCACGATGCACCAGACAACGTCCCGTGAAGGCCACGAGGTCGGGCTGACGCTCGCACCAGCGCGTGAGGGCGGCGGTCCACTCCCGGGCACGGCGAAGCTCGTGGGCGTCCTGGCAGGCGAGGATGACGCCGCAATAGACGATCCCGGAGACGATCGGGGAGAGCTCGCCGGCGGTCACCGCCACCATCGCCTCGTCGAGCAGCCCCAGCCCCTCCTTGAGACGCCCGTTCTGGATCAGGATGTGGCCCCGCTCGTGGGCAGCGAGCGCGAACAGGTCCGAATCGCCAAAGCGCTCCCCGATCGCCGCCGCCTCGCCCGCGGTAGCCGCGGCCCCTTCCCAGTCCCCGCCCGCCTCCTGTTCGAGGACTGCGGGCACGAGCAGATAGCCGTGCTCGACGCAATCAGCCTCCTGCCGGTCGAGCAACCGCTGGGCGCGCCCGAGCCAGCCCCCGGCCCGGCCCATCTCGCCACGCCGGGCGAGGCTGACGCCGACCCAGAACGCGCACCGAAGCGCTGCCAGCTCCTGACCTTCCGCAAGGTGAGCTCGATGCGCGCGCTCGAGGAGCCCGAGGTAGTCCTCCTCGTGGCCGATCATGTACGCGGAGGTGGCGAGCAGCTCGAGGTCGTCCGCCCCGAGCGGGTCCAAGCGATCAGCGGCTGACAGGGCCTCGTAAGCATCGCTCCACGCCTCGCTTACGTAGAGGCCACGCCCCCGTTTGAGCTCGGCAATGGCATGTGCCACAGAGGGATTATCGTGGCCGGCCGCCGCGCCGGTACATTCCCCCGCCATGGACCGCGACGAGCTCGCATTTGCAGGAGTTGCCCGCCAGGCGGAGCTGATCCGGAGCGGCGATGTCACGTCGCGCGAGCTCGTGATGCTCTACCTCGAGCGGATCGAGCGGCTGGACCCGCAGCTGAACGCCTTCCGGAAGGTCATGGACGAGCGCGCGCTCGTGGACGCGCAGCAGGCCGACGGCCGTCGCGGCGCGGGCGACGACCGGCCGCTGCTGGGCGTTCCGATCGCGGTGAAGGACGCCGAGGACGTGGCAGGCGAGGTGACCACGTGGGGCACGGCGGCCAATTTCACGCCCGCCTCGCAGGACGGCGAGCTGGTGCGGCGCCTGCGCGCCGCGGGCGCCGTGGTGATCGGCAAGACCAACTGTCCCGAGCTCGTGATCATTGGCGACACCGAGGGACCGGCCTTCGGAATCACGCGCAACCCCTGGAACCCAGACCGCAGCCCGGGCGGCTCGAGTGGAGGCAGTGCCGCCGCCGTGGCGGCCGGCCTCTGCGCCGCCGCAACTGCCTCGGACGGCGCGGGCTCGATCCGCATCCCGGCGTCGAACTGCGGACTGGTCGGGTTGAAGCCGACGCGCGACTGCATCCCGCTCGGACCCCTGAAGGAGCACTGGTACGGCATGAGCGTCGTGGGCTTCGAGGCGCGCAGCGTCGAGGACGCCGCGCTGCTGATGAGCATCGGCGCGGCCGACGACGACCTGCGCGATTCCTTCGCGCGGTCGCCCGGGCGGCTGCGCGTGGCGGCCTCGACAAAGGCGGCCCTGCCGGCGCGCGTCCACGGCGACGTCAAGCGGGTCCTTGACGAAACCGCCGGGCGTCTGCGCTCACTCGGCCATGAGGTCGAGTTGAGCGACCCGCCGTACGCCCTGGTGAACCCAGGCACGATTCGCTACCTCGCCGGAATGGTGCAGGACGCCGAGGAGCGGATTGAGCGTCCCGAGCGGCTCCAGCGCCGCACCAAGGGCTTCGTCCAAATGGGCCGCGCGATCCCGCGGCCGATGCTCGAGTGGGCGCGGAAGGAGGACGACGCCGAGCGCATGCGACCGTTCTTCGAGCGGCACGATGTGCTGCTCACCCCGGTGAGCGCCGTGCCTCCGGTGCGAGCCGGCCAGTGGGAGGGGCTCGGCGCCGTGCGCACGTTCCTCGGGCTTGCCCAGGCCTATCCCTACGCGCTCGAGTGGAACCTGACCGGCCAGCCGTCGATCTCGGTCCCGGTCGGCCGGAGCGGCGACGGCCTTCCGATCGGCATGCAGCTCGTTGGCCGCCACGGCGAGGAGGCCATGCTCCTCGCGCTCGCCGCCCAGCTCGAGGGCGAGCTGCGCTGGACCGAGCATCGGCCGCCTGTCTCCTGAATAACCTCCCGCGCGTGCGCCAGCTGCGCATCCAGGACACGCTGAGCGGCGGGGTCGTTCCCGTCGAGCCGAGCGAGCCCGGCCGCATCGGCATCTACGCCTGCGGCCCGACCGTCTACGGGCGCATCCACGTCGGCAACGCGCGCCCGTACATCGTGTTCTCGCTGCTGAAGCGCTTTCTCGAGCACGAGGGATACGACACGTCGCTCGTGATCAACATCACCGACGTGAACGACAAGATCTACGACGCCGCCCGGGAGCGCGGCGTGCCGAGCGCGGAGCTGGCGCGCGAGATGACCGCCTCCTACGTGGAGGACACCGACCTGCTCGCCCTCGGCAGGCCCGACCACGAGCCGAAGGCTACGGAGATGATCGGCGAGATCATCGCCCTGATCGAGGTGCTCGTGGAATCGGGTCACGCGTACGAACGCGGCGGCGACGTCTACTTCCGGGTTCCCTCCTTTCCCGACTACGGGAAGCTGTCGAACCGCCCGCTGGAGGAGATGCAGCAGGGTGAGGGCGACGACGCCGCCGAGCTGAAGGAGTCGCCCCAGGACTTCGCGCTCTGGAAGGCGCGCAAGGAGGGCGAGGACACCTACTGGGAGTCGCCCTGGGGCGACGGCCGCCCGGGCTGGCATATCGAGTGCTCCGCGATGGCCGAGGCCGAGCTCGGCATCCCGTTCGAGGTGCACGGCGGGGGATCGGACCTGGTGTTCCCGCACCACGAGAACGAGATCGCGCAGACCGAGGCGGCGCGCGGCAAGCCCCTGTCGCGCACCTGGATGCACAACGGCATGGTGCAGATGGGCGACGAGAAGATGGCGAAGTCGGTGGGCAACATCCGGCTCCTGCACGGCGCACTCGAGCAGTACGGGCGTGACGCGTTCCTCATGTGGATGGTCGGCGCGCACTACCGCAAGCCGGTGACCTACACCGAGGAGGCGCTTGAGGACGCCACGCGCGCGGTGGCGCGCGTGCGCGACGTGGTGCGCCGGCTCGATGCCAGCGCGCCCGGGATCGACGACTTCGCGGACACGTTCTTCGACGCCCTGGCTGACGACTTCAATACTCCTCAGGCGCGCGCCGTGCTGTTCGAGTGGGTGGCGGAGGCCAACCGCCGCATGGATGCCGGCGTGGCGGTGGGGCCCGGGCGGCTCGGCGAAATGCTTTACGCGCTCGGCCTCGAGACGCTCCTCGAGGTGGACGACGAGGCGCCCGCGGAGCTGCAGCGGCTCGCCGCCGAGCGCGACGAGGCACGGGCGGCGCGCGACTTCGAGCGCGCCGACCAGATCCGCGACCAGCTCGCCGAGTCCGGCTGGGAGATCCGCGACACCCCGGAGGGCGCCCGGCTGGTGCGCCGGTCGTGATCGTCTACGGCCGCAACCCCGTGCGGGAGGCGCTGCGAGGCAAGCGGCGCGTGCAGCGGGTGTTCGCAACCGAGCGCGCCGCGGAGGAGGTGTGGCTCGGCGGGCTCGAGACGGTGATCGCGGAGCCGTGGGAGCTCGAGGAGCGCTGCGGCTCGCCCGACCACCAGGGGATCTGCGCCGAGGTGAGCCCCTATCCCTACGTGGATGCCGACTCGCTGCTGGACGCCGAGGACGCTCTCGTGCTCGCGCTCGACGAGGTCCAGGATCCGCACAACCTCGGGGCGGTGATCCGGGTGGCCGAGGCGGCCGGTTGTGCGGGCGTGGTTCTGCCCGAGCGGCGCTCGGCGGAGGTCACCGCGGCCGTGTGTCGCGCCTCGGCGGGCGCGGTCGAGCATCTGCCCGTGGCGCGGGTGCGCAACCTGGCCGACTGGCTCGGATCCGCCAAGGAGCGCGAGAACACGTGGGTTTACGGAGCGGCGGCCGAGGCCGCGGTGCCCTACGACCGGCCCGACTACCGCGGGCGCGTGGTTCTCGTGCTCGGGAGCGAGGGCCGCGGGCTGCGCCCACGCGTGAGCGAGACCTGCGACGAGCTCGTGGCCCTGCCCAACAAGGGCCAGGTGGGATCGCTCAACGTGTCGACCGCCGCGGCCGCCCTGGTGTACGGAATCTTGCACTTCCGTGGATAGGGGTTGACACAGGGATCCATAACCCAGCATAATTCACCCCGTTGATCAGGCTGAAGTCGAGCTTTAGACATGCGAGGCTCGCTCTTCAGACAAACCTGGCGCCAGGGGAGGTAGTGCGTCACCGAGGCCAAGGAGCCTTCGATGGCAGCTTCCCCGACCTTCCGCCCAGGCGCGTTCAAGTCTCACACTCAGGTTGAGCTTGATGATCACTACCTGATCGCGCTTGCGAAGCAGGGCAAGAAGGATGCGTACGACCGGATCGTGAAGCGCTACTTCGGCTTCGTCCGGCTCAAGGCCTCGTCCTACTTCCTCATCGGGGGAGACGCCGACGATCTGGTCCAGGAGGGCCTCGTGGGGCTCTACAAGGCGGTTCGCGACTACCGCTGGGACCGTGAATCCAGCTTCCGCAACTTCGCGGAGCTATGCATAACGCGGCAGATCATCACCGCGGTGAAGACCTCCACGCGGAACAAGCACACCCCGCTCAACGAGTACGTCTCCTTCTCGCAGACCCCCGCGGCCGGCGGTGGGGACGGCGATCCGACCCTCGACGAGCTGCTTCCAGGGCCGACAGCGCACGACCCGGTGAACCAGGTCATCTCCACGGAGGAGCTGCACAGCCTGGTGGCATGCCTGTCGAGCGTGCTCTCCGAGCTCGAGAGCTCGGTGCTGTCGCTCTACCTCGACGGGCACAGCTACGAGGCGATCGCGGAGCGCCTCGAATGCGACACGAAGACCGTGGATAACGCTCTGCAGCGCGTAAAGCGCAAGGTCGGCGCGCATCTGAGCTCGCGCGAAGTGCTGCTCTAGAACAAACGTCCAAACTGGTCCCGGCATGAGCCCGGGAGCCAGGAGGTGGTCGATGCGAATGGGAGATGCATTCCCGATCCGCACTGCCGCTGCTCCTGCTCGCCGCGCTCGCTGCAGCGTTCGTGCTGAGCTATTCCGCTCTGTCGGCAGCTTCGGTGACGCCCGCTCCGAAGCCTCTCAACACGGTCTCGACCGAGTTGCCGGTGGCGCCCACACCAGCTCCCAAGCGGAAGCACGGGCCGCGCTGGCGCTCCGTGGTCGTCCGCGGCTCCGTGCCGCTTCGCGAGAGCCCGAACGGCCGCATGGTCACACGCGTGGGAACGCGGACGGAGTTCGGAAGCACTCGCGTGATGAACATCGCCGCGCGGCGCGGGCGCTGGCTCGGCGTGGTCAGCACCGAGATGCCCAATGGCAAGCTCGCCTGGGTGCACCACAAGAACGCCGGCTTCCGCTTCCGTCGCGGCGCCTACTCCCTGCACGCGGACCTGTCCGGCCGGCGCCTCGAGCTGCGCAGGGGCGGGCGACTGATCCGCCGCGTCTCCGTGGCCATCGGCCGTCCGGGGTCCGAGACGCCCACCGGCCGCTTCGCGGTCACCGACAAGCTGCGCGGCGGCAATTACGGCCCGTACTACGGCTGCTGCATCCTCGCCCTGAATGCCCACCAGCCGAAGCTGCCGGCCGGCTGGCAGGGCGGCAACCGGATCGCAATCCACGGCACCAACTCGCCCGGCACGATCGGCTCGGCCGCCTCCGCCGGATGCCTTCGCGCTGCGGATTCGGACCTCGAAGTCCTGATGCGCCGCGTGCCGCTCGGCACGCCGGTGTTCATCAAGAGCTGAGTTTCTAAACCGTTTCCGGCGGGTTTCGAGCGGGTATGCGCTGGGAGCGCCAAGGGATGGCGCGAACCCAAGGAGGAGTTAGAGATGATCGGAATTCTGTTGACCGTGCTGGTGGCCGCTCTTGTCTACCTGCTGCTGGCAGCCCTCACCGGCTCCGCCATCGTCGCCATCATCGGCGCGATCCTCGTGCTGATCGCGGGGATTCCGAGCGGAGGATTCGGATTGGGAAGCCGCTGGAGCGGCGGCAGGCGCGGCACCATTTAACGCGCGCAAGCATTGAAGGACCTCGGGCCCCGCATGACGGGGCCCGAGTCGTTTCAAGGGCGCGCCGCTACTTCCAGCGGCGCGCGGCTCCGGTGAGGTACTGCATGTAGCCGCGCAGCGACGCCGACGAGCACAGGGCTTGGTAGGTGAACAGGTAGGCGTAGAAGCCGCGGATGTCGCGGGCGGGATGGATGTCGAAGCGACGGAAGACATGTCGTTCCTGCCAGCGCCGGAGGAGGCCGTAGAGGATCAGCGTGATCGGGATCACGAGCATCGACACCCACGAGAACAGCAGCGGGTATCCGAAGAGGAACAGGATCACGCCGGGGATCCAGAAGAAGATGAAGCCGATGTCGAGGAAGGGAACGAGGTAGTCGATCCCAGCGACGAACTTGGCAAGCACGCGAGGCTGCCGGACGGGTGGAACGGTCCGCAGGCTCTCGAACATGCCCCGTGCCCAGCGGGAGCGCTGGCGCATGAAATGTCCGAGCTTTTCGGGCGCGGCGGTGAAGCCGAGCGCGCAGGGCTCGTACTGGACGATCCCTCGCGAGTCCATCAGCGTCCAGGTCAGCACGATGTCCTCGCCGATCGCGTCCGGCCAGCCGCCGACCGCGCGGAGGTCCTCGGTCCAGTAGGCCGAGAACGCCCCCTGGGCAACGAGCGCGCTGTTGTAGGCGGCCTGCATGCGCTTGACGCCATTGATCCCGAGGCGGAAGTCCCAGCCCTGCATGCGGCTGAGCAAGTTCGTGCCGGCGTTCTCGATGACGAGCGCGCCTGCGCAGGCGCAAACGTGCTGATCCTGCGGGCGCCCCGTGACACGGCCCACCAGAAACGTGAGCGCGTCCCGATGCAGCAGGGTGTCGGCGTCGACGGTCACCAGGAGCGGAGTCGTCACGCCCTCGAGGGCGGTGTTGAGGGCGTGGTGCTTGCCGGCGACAGGTTCGAACACGTGCCGATAGTCGAGGCCGTGCCGCCGCGCCGCCCGCTCCGCGAGCTCGGCCGTGCGATCGGTCGAGTTGTTATCAGCGAGTACGACCTCAATCGGGCCGTGATAAGCGAGTCCGGCGATGTGGTCCATGGTGGCCACGATCGTGTCCTCCTCATTCCACGCGGCCACGATCACGGTCACGGCGGGCCACTGTCCCGCCGGCCATGGGCCCTTGGGCGGATCCGGGGATGGGACGCGGTAGCGGACCGTGAGCAGGGTGAAGGCGAGGAAGCCGATCACGACCGACGGGATGTAGGCGAGCATGATCGGGATGACCCACGCCATGACGGGCCCGATTGCTTCGCGAAGGTCGGACCGCCAGGGCGTCGAGAAGTACACACAGAAGGCCACGTACGCGACCGTGAGGCCGAGCGCGACGGCGAAACGAATCGTCGGGCGTCCGCCGGCCCCGGGCCGGCGCCGCCGCGTCATACCGCCAAGCCGCGTTCTTGGGGGCGCAAGCTCCTGCGACATGGCACGAAGCTTCCCACCGAGACAACCTCGTCTGCGTGCGCGCGTCAGAAGTCGTAAGCCTTGCGGGCAGAACCCGTGAAGAGCCGGAGGTCGGACTCGAACCCATGACGGGCCGAGTCGTTCTGGGGCGGGTTTATCCTGCGCTGAACGCCCGCCTAGCTCAACTGGAAGAGCACTTCACTTGTAATGAAGAGGTTGTCGGTTCGAGTCCGACGGCGGGCTCTACAGAGCGGACCTACTCCGCCGCTTCGCCGGCGCCCACGGCCGCTTGCTCCAGGTTTCCATGGCCGTTCGAGGAGACGGGGACGCCCTCCAGGGGCTCGAATTCGCCCTTGTCGTTCAGGCGGCGCTCCAGCTCCGCCAGGACGACTCCGAAGAGGAAGTGGCGCCAGGTTGCCTGGGCGAAGGCGCGGCGGTTGCCTCGCAGTGGCTCGAGCTCAGAGCGGGCCGGGTGGTGGCGGTCGATCAGCACGCCGAGTGGCCAGAAGCCGAAGTGCTCCGCCATTCCGGCGGCCACGCCGGCCACGATCGGCGGACCCGGCACGAGTGGCCGTGCCAGGGCGTAGACGGCGCCGAACATCGCGCCGTTGGCCACGTGCAGTCCGAGGCCGGCGGCCGGCCAGGCCGGTCCGCGGGTTACGAGCTTGCCGAGTAGCTCCACGTCGTCGTAGCGAGATCCGAAGACCCGCTTGTCGAGCGGCTGCTGGGCGGCCCACGCCCCTGCCGCCGCTGCCCCTGCCAGGGCGCCGTTGAGTGTTCTCCGCAGCTCCATGGGCGCAGCGTAACGCGAGCGGGCGACTCGGGTAACTCTTCCGGATGGCCACGCGCCCCCTATCGCTGTACCACGAGCGCACACGCAGGCGCGGGGTGAACTCGCTCGTGTACTGGTCCGCTGCGCTGCATCCTGAAGCCCTCGATCCTCCTGTACTTCCGCCTCAGGCGGCTGGGGACCGAGCACATTCCCGAGGGCGGCGTGATCCTCGCCTCGAACCACCGCAGCTTCCTCGACCCGTTCGCGATCGGCTGCTCTCTCGGGCGCCCGATCTACTTCGTCGCCAAACAGGAGCTGTTCAAGAACCCGCTCCTCGGCTGGATCCTCAACTGCCTCGGCGCCTTCCCCGTCAAGCGGGGAGCGTCCGACGAGGAATCCGTGGACACCTCCCTCGCGCTGCTGGAGCGCGGCCAGGCGGTCGTGATCTTTCCCGAGGGCACACGCATCCGCACAGGCTCGCTGGCATCGCCGAAGCGCGGAGTCGGTCGCCTGGCTCTTCAGAGCGGCAAGCCCGTGGTGCCGATCGCAGTCACGAACTCCGAGCACGCCCGTCGCGGCTGGCGCATCCGGCCGGTGAGGGTCCACCTGCGCTTCGGACCCGCGCTCACCTTCCCGCGCGTGGACGACCCCTCACCGTTCCTTGCGGGCGAGGTGACCGAGCGGATCTGGCCCTGCGTCGGCCTGCAGTGGGAGTGGCTCGGCGGCCTTCCGCCGCTGCGCACCGCGGCCGTGGTGGGCGCGGGATCGATGGGCACCGCGGCCGCGCTGGTGCTGGCGCGCGCCGGGCTCCAGGTGCAGCTCGGCTGCCGCACCGGCGCCCAGGCCGACGCCGTCCGCGCGGACCGCATGAACTCGCGCTACCTCCCGGGCCTTCAGCTCGACCGCGCCATCGACGTGAAGACCGTGCCCGAGATCGAGCTGGCCGGCGTCGATCTGGTGGTGCTCGCCGTGCCCTGCGCGAGCCTTCCGGCCGCGGTCGGGGAGGTCGGGGCTCGCATGGGCGACCGCTCTGCCGTGCTCGTCACCTCCAAGGGCCTCGTGCCGCCGCTTGGCACGACGCCCACCGCGTACGTCTCCGAGCGCGTGCGAGCGCGCGCGGTGGCCACCCTCGCTGGTCCCGCGCACGCGCGCGAGGCGATCGAGCTCGGCGCCTCCGTGGTTCTCGCGAGCAGCGATGCCGACCTTCGCCGCCAGATGCACGACCTGCTCGAGGCCGGCGGCCTGACCGTCGAGGCCACCGATGACGTGACCGGCACCGAGCTTGCCGCGTGCGCGAAGAACGCCGCCGCCCTGGCCAGCGCGGCGGCCGCCGTTCGCGGCGCGAACCTGGCCGGCGCCGCGGCCGGACACATCTTCGCCGAGATCCATGAGCTGGCGCTCGCCAGCGGAGGCCGCAGCGAGACCTTCACCGGCCTCGCGGGCGCGGGTGACCTCGTGGCCACGGCCATCGCCGAGGGTAGCCGCAACCGCCGCGCTGGCGAGCTGGTCGGCGCCGGAGTGCCGGCCGGCCAGGTGGAGGCCTCGATGGATCAAACCGCCGAGTCGCTCGCCACGGTCCCGCTTCTGGGGCTTGCATTCGAGCGCCAGGGCATCGACGCGCCGGTCACGGACGGCCTGCGTCGGGTGCTCGACGGCGAGTCCTCTCCCGAGCAATGGCTCGAGAGCGTCCGATCGGCCCGCCCCGCGCGGCGCCGTACCCACGCGGCATGAGCGCGGGAGTAGGCTCCGTGGCGAGTGGAGGAAGTGGCCGACAAGCAGCGACTCGACCGCGATTTCACGGAGCTGTACAAGGCGCACCTGCGCGACGTCTACTCGTACTCCTACTACCGGGTGGGCAACCACCACGACGCGGAGGACCTGACCGAGCAGACGTTTCTCCAGGCCTACCGCCACTTCGAGCGAGCTCAGCGCGAGTCCAACGGGCGGCCGATGCGGCCCTGGCTCATCCGCATCGCGCACAACCTCGCCGCCAACTTCTACCGCGACCGCTCGCGCCGGCCGACCACCCAGCTCGACGACACGAGCGTCCTGGCGGAGCCGATCGGGACCGAGCAGCTCGTGGAGGGCCGCGAAGAGGTGAAGGAAGTCCTAGAGGGCGTGTCGAAGCTCCCGGAGGATCGCCGCGAGGCGCTGATCATGCGCTTCGCGCTGGGAATGGACAATCGGGAGATCGCGCGAGCGCTGGGGCGATCCGAGGGGGCGACCAAGGTGCTCATCCACAGGGCCATCAAGCAGCTGGAGCAGGGTCTCGAGGAGGACGGCGATGAGTGACGTGGAACGCGTCGAGCGCCTGCTGCGCTCCGCCCTCGTACCGGTGGATCCGCCCGAGGCGCTCAGCGACCGCCTAGAACGCGGCCTCTCCGAACTGACCGAGGTGGCCGCTGCCGAGCTTGCCGACTGGGAGCTGTCCGCGATGCGCGACCCGCGCAATTGGGCACGCCCCGCCGCCGCGATCGTGGTCGGCAGCGTGGCCGCCGGCGGACTTGTCCTGGTGCGAGCGCGCCAGCAGCAGAAGAAGCGCCACGACGGCGGTCTGCAGGCTCTCGAGAAGTCGATCCGCGGGGTCGCGGACGACATCGAGAAGCGCCTCCGCGGGTAACAACATCGCGGCGCCGCGGGCAGCGCCCGCGGCCTGCGCAACTACGCCGCTGCCGTACTCAGTCTGTCGTGCGCCGGCGTGACGAGCCCCGCCGCAATGCCGGCAAGCGCAATCAGCAGGTGGAGGAAGTTGTCCTCGGTGTTCACCGGGATCAGGTTGAGGATCTCCCCACCGTCGCCCGCGATGAAGCCGAGCAGCGCCACGAGCAGATAGACGGCACCGAGCCCAAGCGCGTACACCCGGGCGCCCCGATAGGACCCGACGACGAGCAGACCCACCGCGCCGCTCGCGATGTGCACGAGGTTGTGCCAGCCGTTCACGTCGAGGATGCCGAGCACGGCGTCGCGCTCCGCGCCGGCACCGGTTGAAAAGCTTGCGCTGTAGAAGAAGCCGAGGATCCCGGCAGCCACCAGCGTGACGCCGATCACCAGTGCAAAGACCTGAGCCGGAGAGCGATCTTCCATCGAGAACCTCCTGTTGAGCAATTCTCCCCGTATTCGCACTTGGCGCGCGAATGGATCATCCAATTCGGCGGCTGGCGCGTAGGAAGACTGGAATGGCACACGACATCCGCGACCTGGCCGATGAGGAGGTCATGCAGCTCGTCCAACAGGGCGACCCGCGTGCCTTCGAGCTCCTGTACGACCGCCACGGCGGAGCGTCGTTCTCGCTCGCCTACCGGATGGTGGGAAAGCAGGCGGCGGCGGAGGACGTGGTGCAGGAGGCATTCCTGTCGATCTGGCGAAGCCGCCTCCGCTACGACAAGACGCGCGGGAGCGTGCGCACCTGGGTGCTCGGGATCGTGCACAACCGAGCCGTCGACGGGTTGCGGCGCAGCATGGTCCACGAGCGCAGGCGCGAGACGCTCGACGTGGTGGAAGAGCGTCACGAGGCGCAGGAGCGGACGGACGTGGAGGTCGCAAGACGTGAGGAGGCGCGTAGCGTGCGGGGAGCCTTGAACACTTTGCCTGACGAGCAGCGCCGGACGATCGAGCTCGCCTACTTCGGCGGATACACCCAGAGCGAGATCGCGACGCTGCTCGAGGAGCCGCTCGGCACGGTGAAGGGACGAATGCGGCTTGGCCTCGACAAGATGAGGCGCGAGCTCGTGGAGGGCGTGGTATGACCGATCACGTGCGACATCAGGACGACGTGGGCGCGTACCTCCTCGGTGCGCTGAACGATCTCGAGCGCCAGTCGTTCGAGCGCCACCTGCGCGGCTGCGGCGAGTGTCAGGACGAGCTCGCGCGCCTGCGGCCGGCCGCGGACGCGCTGCCGGCCTCCGTGCAGCAGTTCGAGCCTCCGGCCAGGTTGAAGGCATCGCTGATGGAGGTGGTGGAGCGCGAGGCGCGGCCCACCGAGCTGCCGCGTCGCCGGTTCACCCGGCCGCTCGCCGTGGCGGCCGTGCTGCTGCTCGGGCTAGTGGTCGGCTTCGGCGTCGCGCAGCTCGGCGGCGACGAGACTCGCACGGTCGCGGCAACGGTCGACAAGGCAATGCCGCAGGCAGGCGGAACACTCGACATCGAGGACGGGAATGCCACCCTCGAGCTGCACGACATGCCGGAGCTCCGTGGCCCGCGCGTGTACCAGGTGTGGCTCCAGCACGGCGACCAGCTGATGCCCGCGCGCACGTTTGAGGTCGGAGCCGCTGGGACCGGGCGCGTGCAGCTGCGCGGGGTGGACGATGCGGACGGCGTGTACGTGACGCGCGAGGCGCGCGGCGGCGCTCAGGTACCGAGCGAAGATCCGATTGTGAGCGTGCCGCTGTAGCTAGGGTGAGCCTCCGAATCATGGAGGTCTGCTACCGCCATCCGAAGCGCGAAACGGGCGTGCGCTGCTCCAATTGCGAGCGGCCAATCTGCCCTGATTGCATGACCTCGACGCCCGTCGGGATGCGCTGCCCCGAATGCGCGCGCCAGAGCACCAAGGTGCGCACGATGCGCACGCTCACGGGCGACCCGGTGCTCACGTACATCCTGATCGGGATCAACGTGATCGTGGGGATCGGCTCCCTCCTCGGCGGGGGCGCGGGCGCCGACAGCAGCTCGCTCACCGACGACGGTGGCGTCTCGCAGGCCACCATCGCCGACGGCGAGTACTACCGGCTCATCACCGCCGGCTTCCTCCACGCAGGACCCTTCCACCTGCTCACGAACATGCTTGCGCTCTGGATCCTCGGCACGCTGGTCGAGCCCGCGCTCGGGAAGTGGCGCTTCGGGCTCATCTACTTCGTGTCGCTCCTGTGCGGATCGTTCGGCGCACTGCTGCTCTCGCCCGACAGCCTCACCGTGGGCGCCTCGGGCGCGGTCTTCGGGCTGATGGGGGCGGCCGCCGTGGTCGCGCGCAACCGCGGGCTGAATTTGATGGAGAGCGGCCTCGGGATCTGGATCGGCCTGAACCTGCTGATCACGTTCACGATCCCCAACATCTCAATCGGCGGGCACATCGGCGGGCTGATCGGCGGCACCGTGACGGCGCTGCTGCTCGTGGAGCTGCCTGGGCGCATGCGGGCTCCGGACATCGTGCCGTCGCTCGTGTCCGTCGCGATCGGCGTCGCGGCGGTCGTCGGCTCGATAATGATCTCGGGCTAGGCCCCGAGGTCTAGGTCTAACTCGATCGAGCGCCGCGTTGGCGGTGCCGGCACGAGCTCGGGGTGGAGCAGATGGCCGAGTAGCTCCACGCCCTCCACGAGGCGCGGGCCCGGGCGCGAGAAGTACGCCGCCGCATCCACCGCCACGACCCGCGCGCCGAGCGCTGCGAGCCGCTCGCGCTGCTTCATCGTCTCCGCCGCGGCCTGCTCGGCGTAGTAGCCGCACGGCATCGACACGACCACCTCTGGCGCGAGCGCCTCGAGCTCCGCCCACTCCGCCGTGCGCGACTTCTCACCGGGAGAGCCGAGCACGTCCAGCCCTCCGGCAAGCTCAATCATCTGTGGCACCCAGTGTCCGCCGATGTAGATCGGGTCGAGCCACTCGAGCGCCGCCACGCGCGGGCGCGGCGCGTCCTTCACCGCCTGCTCGACGGCCTCGATCCGCGCGGCGGCGTCCTCGGCGAGCTCCTCTCCCGCCTCCTCCACGCCCGCCGCCTCAGCGAGCCGCGGCACGTCGGCAAGCACCTCGCCGAGGGTGGACGGGTCGAGTGAGATCACCTGCGGCTGGGTGGGCAGCCGCTCGGCCACCGCGCGCACGTCGTCGAACGACACGGCGCAGACCTCGCAGACGGCCTGCGTCACGATCAGGTCCACCCCGAGCTCCTCGAGAGTGTCCTCGTCGAGCTCGTACAGGGACTCGCCTCGGCCGGTGCGCTCGCGCACCGCGGCATCGATCTCGGCCGCGGGCAGGCCGACGGGAATCACACTGCGGGTCAGGTGGGGGAGTTGTTCCGCGCCGGGCGGGTAGTCACACTCGTGCGTGACCGCGGCGACGCGGTCGCCGAGGCCGAGTGCGAACAGCATCTCGGTCGCGGACGGTACAAGTGAGGCGATACGCACGGAGACGAGGATGGCACGTCTAAGCGACGAGGAGATCGAGGAACGGCGCGCCGGCCTGGAGGGCTGGGAGCGCTCCGGCGAGGCGATCGTGAAGCAGTTCGACAACGGCGACTTCAAGGGGTCGGTCGAGTTCGTGAACCGGCTCACGCCGGAGGCCGAGGAGATGAACCATCACCCGGACCTCGAGATCTCCTGGAAGACGGTCACGGTCACCATCACGACGCACAGCGAGGGTGGGCTCACCGAGGGTGATTTCGAGCTCGCGCGTCGCATTGATGCGCTTGCCTAGCCGCTACACTCGCCGCGTCACCGCATGAGCGACGACGATCCCCCTCGAAGTAGGCAGAGAAAGGGCTTCCCAGCCCTGGCCTCGCAGGAACACGGTCTGAGATGACCCAGCTCCTGCTCCTGTTCGGCGTCGCCGTTCTGGTCGCCCTGAACGGACTGTTCGTCGCGGCCGAGTTCGCGCTCGTGCGCGCGTCGCAGGGACGCGTCGAGCAGCTCCGCGCCGAAGGCAGGCGCGGTGCCGCGCTCGTCCTCCGGCAGATCGAACACATCGACGAGTACCTCTCGGCGTGCCAGCTCGGCATCACGATGGCCTCGCTCGGCATCGGCTTCCTGGGCGAGCCCGCGATCGCGAGCCTGTTCGAAGACGTCTTCGGCACGTCGATCTCGCACAACGCCTCGCTGGCGATCTCGCTCACGCTCGCCTACCTGATCACCACCGCTCTGCACATCACGTTCGGCGAGCAGGTGCCGAAGATCTACTCGATCGTGAACGCCGAGACGACCGCGTTACGCGTGGCGCGGCCGCTGGAGCTGTTCCGCACGATCTTCAAGCCGCTGATCTGGCTGCTGAACACGGCGTCGAACTGGATCCTGCGCCTGGTGGGGGTGGACGCTCGCGCCGAGTTCGAGGACGTCAGCTCCTCCGAGGACCTGAAGCTGATCATCGCCCGCAGCCAGCGTGGGGGCAAGCTCGATCCCGGCGAGGCAGGCATGCTCTCGGGCGTCTTCCACCTGCACGAGCAGCAGGCGCGTCAGGTCATGACACCGATCCCCGCGGTCGTGACCGTGGACGGATCCGAGACGGCCGAGGCGGCACTGCGCAGGGCGGTCGACTCGGGTCACACCCGCCTGGTGGTGACCGAGGACGGCAACACCGACCGCATCAAGGGCATCGTGCACGTGAACTCGCTTGCGCGGAAGGTGATGACCGAGGGCCCGGAGGCATCGATCGAGAGCAGCGTGAAGGAGGCGCTGATCGTGCCCGAGACGAAGCCGCTCGACGATCTGCTCGCGGACCTCCAGCGGGAGCGCGCGTCGATGGCCGTGGTCGTGGACGAGTACGGCCGCACCGCCGGCATCGTCACCGTCGAAGACATCATCGAGGAGGTCGTGGGCGAGATCGCCGACGAGACCGACCCCGCGGTGGCGGGCGTGCGGCAACTCGCGAACGGCGACTGGTGGGTCCGCGGACACGTGCCGATCATGGACCTGGCCGACTACGGCCTCGACCTGCCGGTGGACTCGGACGCCTACAACTCCGTGGGCGGCTACGTGTTCGGCGAGCTCGGCCGGCTACCCAAGCGCGGCGACATGGTGAACGTGAACGGCTACTCCCTGCGCGTGGAGGCCGTGCGTGAGAACCGCGTGGAGGCTGTGCGAATCCGCGACCACCACGCCCGCGGCGAGGTCGGCCCGCGCGAGGGCACCAGCACCGCGGTCGAGCAGGCCGCCTCGACGCAGACCGACGCGGACAGGGACGCTTCGAACCAATAGGTCCCTTCGGTCCGTCCGGGTGGGGGGCTAGCTTCGCGCGAAGGTGCTTCTCGGAGGAGGAGGTCTCCCGGGTATGTGGTGCGTGAAGCTGAGCGATTCCCAGCGCGATGCTCTGCGGGCGCTGGTTCAGGAAAAGGACGAGAAGGGACCCGCTCTGGCCGCCGCGCTCGAGGCACTGGAGCTGGGTCGCTGGGATGACCTGCCCGATGCCACGCTTCCGTGGGACCGCGTGTCCGAGCTGGCCGAGAGGCAGGGGATCGGCGAGGCCGACGTGGTCTGGGATCTCACCGCAGGCATCCCGCCGGCGCCGCCGAGTCGCCCCGCCGGGCGCAAGACCGCGCTCGTGAAGCGCGAGAAGCCGCCAGCCTAGCCTTTGGGCAAGCCGCGGGCGTTGCCCGCGGCGCAGCTATGCCTTAGTTCTTCGGCGGATACTCGTAGAAGCCCTGGCCCGCCTTGCGGCCGAGCTTGCCCTCGGCGATCAGCTCGCGCACTCGGTCGGGCACCTCAGCGCCGATCGACTCGCCGATCGCCGCGGCCACGTCGAGCCCGACGAAGTCGAGCAGTCCGAGCGGACCCATCGGGTGGCCGGCACCCAGCTTCATGCACGTGTCGATGGCGTCGGGGGCGAGCCCGTCGCGCTCCAGCAGGCGCACGGCGTCGAAGAGATAGGGGAACAGCAGCTTGTTCACCACGAAGCCGGCGGCGTCGGGGACCTCGACAGCCGTCTTGTCGAGCTCCTCGCAGAGCTGGTGCAGCCGCTTCCTCGTGTCCTCGGACGCCGAGGGGGGGAACGACAGCTCCACGAGCTTCATCCTGTCGACCGGGTTGAACACGTGCAGGGCGCCGAAGCGGTCCGGCCGGCCGCTCGCCTCCGCGAGTTCCGCAACCGAGAGCGACGACGTGGTCGTCGCAAGGATGGCGTCCCCGTCGAGCACCTCGGCGAGCTGCCCGTAGAGGCTTCGCTTCGTCTCCACGTCCTCGCTGATCGCCTCCACGACGACGTCGCAGCCGGACAGCTCGGAGAGCTCGGTCACGACGGTCGCAGCGTCCTCCACTCGGGCACACGCGCGGTCCCTGGAACCCTCGCTGCGGGCCCACAGGACCACCTCATGGGACCCGGCCGCGGCGCGGGCCAGCCCGCATGCGATCGCCCCGCTACCCGCTATCCCAAGCCGATTCAAGCTGTTTCCGCCTTTGGTTGACTCGCCAGTCAATCGAGTACGCTTTATACACAAGCGAGCGCGGAGGAAGCACCAGATGCAGAACGGAAACGGCCGAGAGGTCGTGATCGTCGAGGCCACACGCACCCCGATTGGGCGCGGGCACCCGGAGAAGGGCTACTACAAGGACGTCCATCCGAACGCGCTGCTCGGGAAGACATACACCGAGGTCATCGAGCGCGCCGGAATCGACGCATCCGAGGTCGAGGACGTGATCACGGGCTGCGTGCAGCAGTACGGCGAGCAGATGTTCAACGTGGGCCGCAACGCGTGGCTCCAGGCCGGACTTCCGGTCGAGACGCCGGCCACTACCGTCGATCGTCAGTGCGGCTCCGCGCAGCAGGCCGTGAACTTCGCCGCCGCGCTGATCGCCTCCGGCGTGCACGACGTCGCCATCGGATCCGGCGTCGAGCACATGGGCCACATCCCGATGGGGGTGGGCTTCAAGTGGGTCGACGACGTCGGCTCGCCCTGGCCGCCCGAGCTGCTGGAGAAGTACAACCTCGTGCCGCAGGGCATCTCGGCCGAGATGATCGCCGACCAGTGGGAGATCCCCCGCTCGGAGCTCGACGAGATCGGGCTGCGCTCGCATCAGAACGCTGCGCGGGCGACCGAGGAGGGTCGCTTCGAGCGCGAGATCGTGCCGTTCGCGGTGAACGGGGACACGTACGTGACGGACCAGGGGATCCGGCCGGACACGAGCCTCGAGAAGCTGTCCGAGCTGAAGCCGGCCTTCAAGGAGGACGGCAAGATCACCGCCGGCAACTCCTCGCAGATCTCCGACGGCGCCGCCGCAGTGCTGCTGATGGAGCGAAAGAAGGCGGAGTCGCTGGGCCTGAAGCCGCGCGCGAAGATCGTCGACCAGACGACCGTGGGCGTGGACCCCGTGATCATGCTCACCGGCCCGATCCCGGCCACCAGGAAGCTGCTGGACCGGAACGGCATGAAGATGGACGACATCGACCTGGTCGAGATCAACGAGGCCTTCGCCTCGGTGCTCGCGGCCTGGCGCCGAGAGCTCGAGCCCGACATGGACCGGGTGAACGTGAACGGCGGCGCGATCGCCCTCGGCCACCCGCTCGGATCCACCGGCGCACGCCTGATCACAACGCTGCTGCACGAGCTGGAGCGCTCCGACAAGGAGGTCGGGCTCGTGACGATGTGCTGCGGCGGCGGGCTCGGCACCGGAACGCTGATCCAGCGCGTCTAGAACGGCAGCACTGAAGAGCCGCGCAAGTTTCTGCGGCCCGGCACGTTTCGGGAAGCATGCGGCGAGGCGGGTTGCGGCGGACGACTGGGCTACTGGCTGTCCTGAGTGCTGCTGTTTGCGCCCTAACAACCGCTAGCGCCACCGCCAGCACCGCCATGTGCAACGTGCCGATCAAGATGAGTGACGGCGTCGTGCTGCGGGCGAACCTCTGGCTGCCCTCACCGGCCGCCGGCACCTATCCCACGGTGCTCACGGCCACGGGCTACAACAAGGACACCACCAACCCCACCGGCACGGCCTGCTCGGGCTCGGGTGGCATCGCGATGGCTGACACGGCCCTGGCCGACAGGGGCTACGCGGTCATGATGCTCGACGACCGCGGCACCGGTGCGAGCCAGGGCAAGTGGGACTCCTGGGGTCAGCGCACCCAGGACGACTACTCGGAGGTCCTGGACTGGATCCAGGCCCAGGGCTGGTCGGACGGGTCGGTGGCAACCACGGGCGGCTCGTACATGGGCATAACCTCGCTGCTCATTGCCGAGGCGGACGCGGCGCGGGTGTCGAGCGGCAAGCCGCGCGCGGTGAAGGCCGTCTGGGCCGACATCCCCATGTCGGACGCCTACCGCGACGTGACGTTCCACGGCGGGGCCGTGGACGCCGGTTTCATCCCGCTCTGGTTGGGCTTGACCACGAGCCTCTCGAGCCTGCCGCCGTCAACAATGCTCGACGATCCGGCCGGCTCCGTGCCCACCTGGGCGGACCACCTCCGGAACGCGTGGGACTTCGCTGGGCAGAACATTGTCAGCTCGACGCTCGGCCAGGAGAGCGCCTACGACGGCCCCTTCTACCGGCTGCGCTCGCCCGGCGACCGCGCCGTTCAGATCGAGGTCCCGGTGGTGATCCAGGGCGGCTGGTGGGACATCTTCCAGCGCGGCGAGCCGCTGCTCTACGAGCAGCTCACGGCCTCGCCGGACAAGAAGCTGTTCATGTCGCCGCACTACCACACCGACAGCGGTCCGGCACTCGAGGACCCAGATCTCAAGAACAAGTGGTTCGACCATTGGCTCCAGGGCGCGGACAACGGCGTGGAGAACACGCCGTCGGTGAACCTGTATCCGATCGGCGGCGACCGCTGGGAGCACCACTCGACCTGGCCGCTGCCCGACGCCCGCTACACGCCGGCCTACCTTGACGAGGGGAAATCGCTCAGCTTTTCCGCTCCAGCAGAGGGCGGCGGTGACAAGGCCCCGCTCCTGCCAGCATCAAGCCCGTGCTCACGTATGACAACGCAGTGGACGGCGGGCTCCGCCCGGGGCCCGTGCGAGACCGACAACCGCACGTGGGAGGCCTCGTCGCTTACCTACACGAGCGAGCCGCTCGAGGCAGACACCAAGTTCACCGGCCCGCTGGTGGCGAGCGTGTGGGCGGAGCTCACGTCGAAGGACGCCACGCTCGTGAGCGTGCTATCGGACGTCGCGCCGTCGGGAGAGTCGAATCAGGTGACCGCGGGCTTCCTGCTCGCGAGCCAGCGCGCGGTCGATCCGGCACGATCGACGTTCGACGCGAACGGCACCATGATCAGGCCCTTCCACCCGTTCACCCGCGAGAGCCAGCAGCCGGTCACGCCCAACGACCCGGCGCTCTACCGGATCGAGATCTACCCGACCTCGGCGATCTTCCGGAAGGGCGACCGCATCCGGCTGACGATCGGCTCGGCCGACACGCCGGCCACGTCACCAACGGTTCCGGCGGTCGTCGACAGCCTGGGCGGAGAGATCCGAGTCCTGCACGGCGGACGTTACGAATCGCACGTTCTACTGCCGTTTGCGCCCGGTTAGCTGCCCCGGAGCGCGGGTAACACCCGCCAGTGGCAGTGCATACCCAGGGCTCACTTCTGGATGACCGCTATCGGGTACTGAGGCACCTCGGCTCGGGCGGCATGGCGTCGGTCCTCCTCTGTGAGGACGAGCGCCTTGGACGGCAGGTTGCCGTGAAGCGCCTGCATGCCGACAGCCCCGTGGACGTGGAGCAGCGCTTCACCCGCGAGGCGAAGCTCGGGGCGTCGCTGAACCACCCGAACCTCGTTTCGGTGTTCGACACCGCCACCGACGACGAGGGTGTCCTGATCGTCATGGAGTACGTGGAGGGCGAGCCGTTGTCGCGCATGCTTCGCCGCGGGCCGCTCCGGCCCGAGGAGGTGGCGAGCATGGTGCACGACCTCGGCGACGCGCTCGACCATGCGCACTCCCAGGGCGTGGTCCACCGCGATGTGAAGCCCGGGAACGTGCTGATTCGCGATGACGGCGTCACGAAGCTCGCCGACCTCGGTATCGCGACCGCGTCGGACGGGACCAAGATCACGCGTAGCGGCACCGTGCTCGGGACGGCCGCGTACATGGCGCCCGAGCAGCTCGACGGCCGCGGGGCGGGGCCCCAGGCGGACGTTTACGCGCTCGCTGCGATCAGCTTCGAGGCACTAAGCGGCAGGCGCCCGCGGGAGGGCGCCACACCGATCGAGATCGCGCACAGGATCGCGACGGAGGGTGCGCCCGACCTGCTGGACGCGTGGCCCACCGCTCCCAAGGAGGCCGCGCGGGTGCTCAAGCGCGGCATGGCTCTCGAGCCCGAGGACCGGCCTTCGTCCGCCGGCGACTTCGCGAGCGAGCTCACCCGGGCGCTCGAGGAGGCGCCGGAGACGACGCGCCAGACGCGCCGCCTGTTCGGGCGCGGATCGAAGGCCGCCGCGGCGGGCGCCGCCGGAGCCGCCGCAGCCGGCGCGGCCCGCGCCCAGGGCGCCGCAGCGCAACTGCGGCCGGCCGCACCGTCGAGGCCCGACCCGGAGCCTCCCGCACGCGAGCCGGACACCACCCCCACCCCGCGGCACCCTCCAGCCGCCGCCGCGCGTCCGCCCGCAGCATCGCCTCCGCGGCGCACGCCTTCGCCCGCTGCCCCGCCTCCGCGCCGCACGCCGCCGCCGGCCGCGAGGCGCGACGGTGACGGCCGTGGTCGCCCGCGTACCGGCGCCATCGCGCTCGCCGCCGTATTCATCGCGCTTGCGATTGCCACGATCGCGGGTGCCTTTCTCTCCGGTGGAGACGACGGCAACTCGCCGCCGTCGAGCGCCGACAACACGCCCGCGCAGCCGCAGGCAGACGCGAACACTAAGAAGGAGCCCAAGGCCAAGAAGGAGTCGAAGGCCGATAAGGAGCCGAACGAGCCTGCTGCCTCGGCGCCGCCGCCCGCCGAGGAGCAGAGCGACTCGGGTTCGTCCGGCGAGGCGCGCGGCGCCCAGCTGAACGACCAGGGCTTCGAGCTCATGAGCGCAGGTGACTACGACGGCGCGATCCCGGTGCTCCAGGAGGCCGTGAACTCGTTCCCGCCCGGCACCGACAACCTCAACTACGCCTACGCGCTGTTCAACCTCGGCAAGTCACTGCGTCTCGCCGGTCGGCCGGAGGAGGCAATCCCGATCCTCGAGCAGCGGCTCAAGATCCCGAACCAGACCGACGCTGTCCAGGCCGAGCTCGATCAGGCCAAGCGGGACGCCGGCCGGAGCTAGGCAGCGACCCGGCCGGCGCTGGCCGCGGCCAGCTGATGCGCTAGGCCGGACCTGAGATCTGTGCGCGGCTGGTAGCCGAGTTCGGCGGCCGCCTTGCGCCCGCACCCGTGCGTCACGCGAGCCTCCGCGGCGGAGCCCGGGGTGGTCGCCAGCGGGGCGGGGCGGCCGAACGCCTCCTCCAGGACATCAAGCGCTGCGCGAAGGCCCACGGACCGCCAGCCCGAGACGTTGTACGCCTCACCGGCGCGGCCGCGGCGCAGCGAACCGAGGATGCCCGCCACCGCGTCGTCGACATAGGTGAAGTCGCGGGCGCTGCCAGGCGCCGCGTGCCACGGGAGCGCTCGCCCCGCCCAGAGACTGTCGATCCAGCGCGCGAACGCCATCTCCGGTCGCTGCCCCGGCCCGTAGACGCTGAAGGGACGGACGATCACCGCGTCGGCGCCGTGCTCACGCACGACGTCCTCGGCCGCAACCTTGCTCGCCGCGTAGGGGTTGAGCGGCGCCGCGGGCGCGTGCTCGGGGGTCGGCAGCTCGTGCGCGTTCCCATACACGGACGAGCTCGACACAAGCACGAAGCGAGCCCCGGCCGCGCTCGCGGTGCGCACGAGCCGTCCGGTGAGCCCGACGTTCGTCTCGTGGAACGCCGCGCGCGACCGGCGCGTTCGCACTCCCGGGAGCGCGGCGAGGTGGATCACCGCATCGACGCCGGTCAGATGGGCCGGTTCGGCGCAGGCGATCGTGACCTCCGCGCCGCGGGCCGCAAGCACTGCGGCGGCGGCCTGGCCGGTGCTCTCGGCATAGCGGCCCGACAGGTCATCGACGATTCGCACGTCGATGCCCTGCTCGAGCAGTGCGGCGCAGAGTCGGCTGCCGATGAAGCCGAGCCCACCGGTGACCAGCACGCGTTCACCCATCGAGTTCGATCATGACGTTTTCGAAATCGACCTCAGCGCTCTCCATGAGCGCCGGACCGCTGTCCTCGTCGCCGTGGCGGCGGAACGAGGGCGGCTCGACCGTCGCGCGCAGCGTGTACGCCCCGTCGCGGGGAATGCGGAAGTTGTCGGCGTAGTGGAAGAACTCCGCGTAGTAGAAGCTGAGCGGCCGCTTCTCGACGCGCTCCCCATTCTCGTCCAACACCTCGAGGGTCACGCCGGCATCGGGGACGATGCGCCCTGAGTCCCGCTCGATCGGGATGATTTCCAGGTGCGCGGTTTCGCCATGCGCCGGGTCACGCCAGACGACCCGCCCGTTCTCGGTTCGGAACCAGCCCTCGGCGGGCTCCTTGATGTATGCGATTCGCCACGGGCCGCTTTCCGTGGCCCCACCCTCCGCGGCGATCTCCTCCTCGAGGACGGAGTACTGCGCGGCCACGCCCTCCGGTACGTCGCTGATGGCCGGCTCGGCGGACGTTGTGGTCGGCGTCGTGCCGGTTGCCGATACGCGGCCCTCGTCCTCGCCGCAGGCCGAGACGGCGAGGGCGACCACAGCGCCGCCCAGAATCACGAGACGCTTCACTCCTACCTCCGAAGTTAGGGTTCCCTAATACGACTTAGGGCACCCTAACAGCAAATGCCGACTCACGGAGTCTGGATTGCGGATGCCAGCTGGTCGACGATCACGGCGCGGTCACCGAACGGCATCGCAAGGAAGGTCGTGGCACCCGCGCGCTCGTACTCGGCGAGGTGCTCCTCCATCTCCGCGGGCCGGCAGCAGACCGCCGAGCTGTCGATCAGCTCAGGCGTGAGCGCGGCCGCGGCGCCGGCGCGGTCGCCCGTCATCCAGAGGCGCTGCACCTCGCGCGCGGCGTCGCCCTGGCCCGAGCGCTCGGCCGCCTCGACGTAGAAGTTCTTCCCCTTCGCGCCCATCCCGCCGAGGTACACGCCGAGCCACGGACGGGCGAGATCGCGGGCGCGGTCGATGTCCTCGTCCACGCAGACCATCACCACCGGCGAGATGTCCACGTCCGTGCCTCTGAACGGCTCGGCCAGTTCGGCGCTGAAACGCGACGGCAGCCAGCCATCCGCGATCAGCGCCGTCTGCTCAATCGCCCTTGGCCCCATCGAGCCGAGATAGATCGGGATGCGGTCCTGCACCGGCCGGGCCAGCAGCTTGAGCGGCTTGCCCAGCCCAGAACCGCCGTCCACCGGCAGGCGGAACTCCTCGCCCTCGTACTCGAGCGGCGCCTCGCGCGCGAGCGCCGCCCGGACGATCTCCACGTACTCGCGGGTGCGCGCGAGCGGACGCGAGAACGGCACGCCGTGCCAGCCCTCCGATACCTGCGGGCCGGACACTCCTAGCCCGAGCCGGAAGCGCCCGCCTGACAGGACGTCGAGCGTGACCGCCGTCATCGCGGTCATCGCAGGCGTGCGCCCCGGGATCTGCATCAGCCCCGAGCCGAGTGCCACCCGCTCTGTAACCGCTGTCAGATGCCCGAGGACCGAGACCGCGTCCTGGCCCCACGCCTCGGCCACCCACACCGAGTCGAGCCCGGCTTGATCGGCCTGGCGGGCCAGCGAGATCTGTTCCTCCGGAGAGAACCAGGGCCAGTAGGCCAGGAATAGCCCTATGCGCACGCTGGCATTATGGGGCGTATGACGCCCGCGACGACCCAGGCCGTGCTGCCGTTGGTGCCCTCGGACGAGGAGCGCCAGATCCGCGAAGCGGTGCGCGGCATCTGCGACGGCTTCCCCGAGGACTACGCGCGCCAGAAGTACGCGGCCGGCGAGCCGCCCACCGAGTTGTGGGACGCGCTCGCCGAGAAGGGCTACCTCGGCGTGAACCTGCCCGAGGAGTGGGGCGGCGGCGGGCTCGGCATGAGCGGGCTCGCAACCGTGGGGGAGGAGATCGCCGCGGCCGGCAAGTCGCTGTTGTTGATCGTGGTGTCGCCCGCGATCGTCGGGAACATCCTCGCGCGCCATGGGACCGACGAGCAGAAGGAGCGCTGGCTGCGCGGAATCGCAGCGGGCACCACGAAGATCGCCTTCGCGATCACCGAGCCGGACGCGGGCACGAACTCGCACAACCTCTCGACATCCGTGGAGCGGCGCGGTGACAAGCTCGTCCTGCGCGGGCAGAAGACCTACATCTCGGGTGTGGAACACGCGGACGCCGTGCTGGTGGTGGCGCGGAGCCGGATGCCGGACGGCGCGCTTGGCCTCCCGTCGCTCGCGATCGTGGACGTGGACATGCCCGGATTCACGCGCGACGAGATCCCGATGCCCTACCTCGGCCCGGACAAGCAGTGGACGCTCTTCTTCGACGACGTCCAGCTTGAGGAGGAGCGCCTCATCGGGGGCGAGGGAGGCGGCCTCGGTCCGGTGTTCGACGGGCTCAACCCCGAGCGCATCATGGGCGCCTCGATCGCGTGCGGAGCCGGCCGGCGCGCGCTCGCCAAGGCGGCGGCGTACGCCAACGAGCGGGAGGTGTGGGGCGCGCCGATCGGAACGCATCAGGGAGTCGCGCACCCGCTTGCCGAGGCCAAGATCGAGCTCGAGCTGGCCCGCCTGATGACCCAGAAGGCGTGCGCGCTCTACGACGCCGGCGTGCCCGGCGCGGGCGAGGCGAGCAACATGGCGAAGTACGCCGCCGCCGAGGCCGCGATCAAGTGCGTGGACCGAGCGATCCAGGCGCACGGCGGGAACGGCTTCGCGCTCGAGTACGGCCTCTCGGATATGTGGTGGGGCGTGCGCCTCACCCGGACCGCGCCCGTCTCGCGCGAGATGATCCTGAACTACGTGGCCGAGCACTCCTTGGGACTGCCGAAGAGCTACTAGGGCAAGCGCCTGAACCAGTGGAGCGATAGGGCGGCGCCGCCGAGCAGCAGGAGAACCCCGGCGCCCGCGAAGCCCGCCGTGATCTCCCTCGGCTCGTCGCGCTTGGCAACCTGCGAGCCGAGCCGCTCGTAGACCTGCTTCAGCTCCGACCGGTCGTTGGCCTCGAAGTAGCGGCCGCCCGTCCTGTCGGCCAGGCTGCGCAGGGTCTCTCGGTCGGGCGGTACCGCCCGAGTCTGCACGCCGTTGGGGGTTTCCACCTCGATCGTCCCGCCGTCCGTGCCGAGCGCGACGGTGTAGATCGGGACCTTGAGGCGCGCGGCCTCGTCGGCAAGCGGCAGCGGGTCCCGCCCATGGGTCGAGGCCCCGTCGGACAGGAGAACGATCGCCGCAGGCGCCGGGCGCCCGCGTGTGCCCGTCTCCCTCACAAGGCCCAGCGAGGTGGCGAGGGCGTCCCCGGTGGCCGTGCCGCCACTCGAGCGCAGCTGCTCGAGGGCCGTTCGAACCGGTGCTCGATCCGTGACCGGCGGCTCTGTCGTCTGCACGGCGTGGTTGAAGATGACCGCGCCCACCCTGACCTCCCGGGGGACGCCGTCCAGGAACTCGAGTCCAGCCTCGCGTGCCGCGACCAGTCGGGATGGCGGCACGTCGGTGGCCTGCATCGATCCGGACACATCGGTGGTGAGCACGATCGAGGCGCGCTCGTCCGGAACCGCCACCGTGATCTCCGGCCGAGCCAGCGCGAGCGCCAACCCGGCAAGCGCGATCGCGTAGAGCCCGTAGGGCGCGTGCCGGCGCCAGCCCGGGCGGCGCGGTGCCACCGAGGCGAGCAGCGCGGGATTCGCGAAGGCCGCGGCGGCACGCTCGGCCCTGCGCGAATGCGCGCGGTAGATCCACACGGAGACCGGGAGGGCCAGCAGCGTCAGGAGCAGGAGGGGGGACTGGAAGCTCACGATCGCCCTACGGGTTTGCCGGTCGCGTGCCGAGGGTGATGTCGAACTGCTGGGTTCGGCCGTCGCGCTCCACCTCGACCGTCACCGAGTCGCCCGGCTGCTTGCCGTCCAGCGCGCCGGTGATGTCGTCGGGCTCGGAGACCGTGCGGCCGTCCACGGAGCGGACCACGTCGCCTGAGCGCAGTCCGGCGCGCTGCGCCGGTCCGCTCGGGGTGACCTCCTGCACCTCCACGCCGGCGGCGCCGGCGGCGGTGCTCACGCCGAGGTATGGGCGCTCGATCGTCTGCCCGCTCGCCAGCCTCGGCACGACCTCTCGAACGGTGTTCGCCGGCACGGCGAATCCCACCCCGACGTTGCCACCGCCCCCGCCCGCGGTCGCGATCTGAGAGTTCACGCCGACCACGCGTCCCTTCCCGTCCACCAGCGGCCCGCCCGAGTTCCCGGGGTTGATCGCCGCGTCGGTCTGAATCACCTCGTCGATCGAGAAGCCGTTCGGCGACTGGATCTCACGACCCAGACCCGACACGATTCCTGCGGTGGCCGTCCTGTCGAGGCCGAACGGGTGGCCGATGGCCACGACCTCGTCCCCGACCCGCACGGCGTCGGAGTCGGCGAACGTGAGCGGACTCAGCGATCCGACGCTCGACGGGTCCACGCGCAGGACGGCGAGGTCGGTCGAGGGGTCCGAGCCGAGCACCTCGGCGTCGATCGTTGCGCCCGAGTCGCCGAAGCGAACGCTTGCCTGGCTCGACTCTCCCACCACGTGCGCGTTCGTGACGATCGTTCCACGCTTGTCGATCACGAAGCCGGTGCCCGAGCCGCCGCCGACCTGGACCGCCACGACGCCGTCGGCCACCGCGGCGTAGACGCGGCCGGCGTTCGCACTCGACGCCGCTCCGCCGGTCGCAGCGGGCAGCGGCGCCTCGGCAGCCGGCCGCGATGCCGGATCCGAGCCGGTCAGGTCGCCGACCACCACGCCACCCCCCACAAGCAGCGCGGCGGCCAGCGCACCCGCTGCGGCTGCGCGCAGCCTTCCGCGCGACGACGCGGCCGGCCGCGGGTCGCTCGGTTGTTCCGGTGCGGGCGCTTCAGGCGCGGGCACCTCCGCACGCGGACGGGGCGGCGCCGCCCAATCGTGGGCCGCGCGCGAGCCATTCCTACCGCTCCAGAGTCCCACCGGCTCGGTCATGTCCAAGTCTCCTTTCATGGAAGCCTTCCGCCTGCCCTCAGCGAGAGCCCGGCGGCGGCGAGCAGTAGCGCCATCCCTCCGGCCGCGAAGCCGGCGGTGATCTCGCGCTTCTCTGGACGGGTCCCGATCTGCGACCCGAGGCGCTTGTAGACGGCATCGAGCTGGTCGCCGTCGTCCACGCCGAAGCTGTCGCCTCCGGAGGCGCGGGCGATCTCCGCCATCGTCTCTGGATCCGGGGGCACGGGCAGGGTGTTGCCGCTGCTGTCGGTGATCGTCCCGCCGGACGTGCCGAGCGAGACCGTGTGGACCGGAACGCCTGCGTCACGCGCCTCGCGCGCGACCTCCACGGGGTCCCGCCCCGTGGTGGTCTTGCCGTCGGACAGCAGCACGATTGCGGCGGGCGGCCGCTTCTTTCCCTGGCCCTTCAGCAGTTGAAGCGCCTGAGCGAGCGCATCGCCGGTGGCGGTGCTTCCGTCGGCGTTGAGGCTCGCGAGATGCGCCCGAACGCGCTCACGGTCCTGGGTGGGCGCCACGACGGAGCTCGGTGTCGTCGAGAAGCCCACGGCGCCCACGCGCAGCTCGTCGGGCACGCCGTCCAGAAAGGCGGCCGCCGCGCTGCGCGCCGCATCCATTCGGCTCGGGTCGACATCGGTCGCGAGCATGGAGCGCGAGGCGTCCGTCACGAGCACGACGCTGGCACGCTCCACCGGCACGGCGATGGTCGCGTGCGGCCGTGCAAGGGCGACCGCGAGCGCCGCCAGCGCCAGGGCGGCCACCGCGGCGGGAATGTGACGCCTCCAGAGCGGGGTGGCCGCCACCGCGCCCGCCAGCACCGGCACGCCTGGGAAGCGGGCGCTGTAGCGCCCGGGGCGCCGCCGCAGCCACGTGTACCCAGCCGCGAGCAGCGGCAGGGCCGCGAGCGAGAGCAGCAGGAGTGGGGAGGCGAAGCTCATCGCAACCGCCGTCCGAGCTGTTCGAGCCAGGGATCGCCGGTGGTCAGCTCCACGACCTCAGCGCCGGCCGTGCGCAGCTCGTCGCGAACAGCAGAGCGTCGCTCCCGCTCGCGCGCTGCGTAGCGCTCACGCAGGGCGGCGTCCCGGGTATCCGCCTCGACCTGCCTGCCCGACTCGGGGTCGACCAGACGAAGCACGCCCGCACTCGGGAGCGCCTCCTCGAGCGGATCGCTCACATCGACGGCCACAAGTGAGTGACGCCCTCCGATCACGCGCAGCGGCCGGGCCCAACCTTCCTCGGCCCGGAAGTCCGACACGACAGCCACCATGCCGGGCGAGCGCGCCAGGCGGCTCAGGCGGCTCAAGGCGCGGCCGAGGCTGGCGTCGTCGCCGGCCCCGTCCGCGACCACGCCCTCGCCGATGGCGTGCTCGATCATCGCCGACGCCCGGCGACCGCCGCGCGGCGGGATGAGCAGCTCGCGCTGTCCGCCGCAGAGCACGAGGCCGGCTCGCCCGCCGCGTCGCACGGCCAGCCGCGCGAGCAGCGCCGCCGCGCCGGCTGCCACATCGCTCTTGAGCCGAAGCCCAGTCCCGAACGCCATCGATGGCGAGACGTCGAGAACGATCCATGCGGTCATGAGCCGCTCCGGAACGTGCAGACGCACGTGCGGCACTCCCGTCCGCGCACTGGCCGCCGGGTCGAGCTGGCGCACGTCGTCGCCAGGCTGGTACACGCGCAGCTGCGCGAGCTCGGTTCCGGCGCCCACCCCAGGTGCCCGATGCTCGCCGGGAAGCATCCCGGCTGTGCGCCTCACGAGGGCGAGGTCGAGCGCCTCCACGATGCGTGAGGGCGTCGGCCCAGGACCCTGGCTGCCGGGCGCGCGGGTGAGGGCGAGCGCGGTCATGCCGCGATGCCGGCCTCGACCGCATGGGATGACCCGGCATCCGGCTGCACGACCTCGAACACTCGTGCGAGGAGATCATCGGGTGTGACCGCGTCGCTCAACGCCTCGTAGCTCAGGACGAGGCGATGCCGAAGCACGTCGCCGGCAAGGTCGCGCACGTCGCTGGCGACGGCGTGTCGGCGCCCGCGCAGGAGCGCGAGCGCCCTCGCCGACTGAACGAGGCCGATGGGACCGCGCGGGCTCGCCCCGAACTCGATGTAGGGCGCGATGTCCTCCAGCCCGTAGCGCGCGGGCCGGCGCGTGGCGTCGGCCAGCATGACCGCATAGCGGATGGCATCGGAGTCCACGAACACCCGCGAGGCGGTGTCCCGAAATTCCAGCAGCTGCTCCCCGCTGAGTCGCTTGGCCACCGCCGCCGGGGCCTGGAGCAGGCGCTCCACGATCACCGCCTCCTCGGAGGGCGCCGGGTAGTCCACGAGAACCTTCATCAGGAACCTGTCCGTCTGGGCCTCGGGCAGGGGGTACGTGCCCTCGGACTCGATCGGGTTCTGGGTGGCGAGCACCAGAAACGGCTCCGGCACTCGGTAGGTCTCGCCGCCGATCGTGACCTGACGCTCCTGCATGACCTCGAGCAGCGCGGACTGCACCTTCGCGGGCGCCCGGTTGATCTCATCGGCCAGCAGGAAGTTGCACAGCACCGGCCCGAGCTCGACCGAGAACTCCCCCGTGTCCGGCCGGTAGATGCGCGTGCCGACGAGATCTGCAGGGACCAGGTCCGGCGTGAACTGCACCCGCTTGAACGACCCGCTGACCACGTCGGCGAGCGTCTTCACGGTGAGCGTCTTCGCGAGGCCCGGTACGCCCTCCAGCAGCACGTGCCCGCCGACGAGGAGGGACACCAGCACCCTCTCGAGCATCGCGTCCTGGCCGACGATCACCCGCTTGATTTCGTAGAGCGTCTCCTCCAACGCCACGCGCGCGGCCGTGGCGCTGTCCGTATCCATCGTGAGTTCGGTGCGCTCCATGACCTAGAGCTCGACCGACGTGTCGGACGCCGAGCCACCGCGGCCGTCCTTGTCCGGGCAGTCGCCGTCGGTTGCGCGGCGAGTCGTCACGCGGCGCCGGCTGCTCCTGCGCCTGCGTGGGTGCCGACTGGGCGCTCCCCGACTCTCCGCTCCCTGACTCCCCGCTTGCCAGCGCGCCGCTGATCGGCAGCGCCGCCGCCAGCGCAGCCGCGCCCAGGACGGCCGCGACCAGCCCGCGTCGCCTGGTCCTGCTGTTCTCGTGCTCCTGCATCAGCCTGCTCCTTCACGTCTGGAACCGAACGCGGAGCACGCTAGGCAGGGGTTCGTCAGGTTCAGGTAAGCCGGCGCGAATTTATGCGGACTTGACGAAGCGGGGCTAGCGTCGTCCCCGATGGCTGGACGCCTCTCACGTGTCCGACGCGCGGCCTTTCTCGTCGCGCTTCTCGTCAGCGCTGCGGTCTACGCGTACTCGCTGTCGGCCATCGCGGGCACGGGTGGCGAGCTCAGGTCCCTCGTCAAGGCGCAGTCGGTTGAGCGCTCGACTCCGGTGATGTACCAGCCGGCGACCGAAGCTCACGAGAACTGCCCCGACCTAGCCGACGCGGACCGCGTGAAGCTCTAACCGCCGGCAGTTCCACGTCGGCAACGAGGCCGCCGTCCTCGCGGGCCGTGAGCTCGAGGCGGCCGCCGTGAGCCGCCGCGACCGCACGGACTATGGACAGGCCCACCCCGGCGCCGCGCCGGTCGCGCCGGCGCTCGAGACGGTGGAACGGCTCGGTGAGCAACTGGACGCTCTCGTCAGGCACGCGAGCCCCCGAGTTGACGACGCGCAGCGCGGACATTTCCCCGCGCGGCCCGGCCCAGACCTCTGCGAACCCCCCACTGCAGTTGTGGGTAACCGCGTTGTCCACGAGGTTGAAGACCAGCTGCTCCAGCAGCCCGCGGTCGCCGTTGACGATTGCGCTCTGGGGCTTGACCGTGAGCAGGACATCGTCCATGGCGGCCTCCGGTTGCAGGCGAGAGACGACCCGCCGGGCGATGTCGGCGAGGTCGACCGGCTCCTCTGTGGCAAGCGCCCGCGCCTCGCTTCGGGCAAGTGCGAGGAGGCTCTCGAGCAGGGCCTCGAAGCGCTGCACCTCCTCGCGGACCACCTCGGCGGTCGCGCGCAGCTCCGCGGCGCTCGCGTCAGGATCCGCGAGCGCGACCTCGACCTCGGTGCGCAGGACCGTGAGCGGGGTGCGCAACTCGTGTGAGGCATCGGCCACGAACCGCTTCTGGCTCGCGAACGCGGAGTCGAGCCGCTCGAGCATCTCGTCAAATGTGTCCGCCAGTTCGCGCAGCTCGTCGTCCGGGCCACGCAGAGCCACGCGACGCGTCAGTGAGTCCCCAGAGACTGCACGTGCAGCGGTTGCGATCGCGCGCAGCGGGGCGAGTGCGCGCCCCGCTATCACCCAGCCGAGCAGCACGGCGAAAGCCGTGACCGCGAACAGCGCGAGCACGTACTGATCTCGGAGCTGGGCCAGGAGATCGTCCGCCGCCGCGTCGCTCAGGGTGTTGTGGAGGTGCCCGTCGAGCAGGGCGTAGCTCACAGCGAGCAGGAGGCCCCCGGCCAGGAATACGACCACGGCGTACAGGGCCGTGAGCTTCAGGCGGATCGTCGGGCGTGGCCGCATCAGATGCGGTAGCCGGCGCCCCGAACGGTCTCGATCACCGCTGGCTGGCCGAGCTTCTTCCTCAGCGTCATGACGGTCATCCGAACGGTGTTGCTGAGGGTGTCGATGTTCTCGTCCCACACACGGTCGAGCAGGCGGCGGGCGCTCACGACATCGCCGCCGGCCTCGAGCAGCGCCTCGAGCACCGCGAACTCCTTCGGTGCCAGCTCAACCGCTCGGCCATCGCGGGAGACCTCGTGCCTCGAGGGGTCGAGCCGGACGCCGCTCCGCTCGAGCACCGCCGGCCGGGTCGTGTGCGCGCGGCGGGCCAGCGCCCTCACCCGTGCGACCAGCTCGTCGAAGGCGAACGGCTTCGCCACGTAGTCGTCGGCACCGAGCGCGAGGCCCGCAACGAGATCGTCGACCTCGCCGTACGCGGTGAGCATGAGGATCCGCGTCTGCGGCAGCTCGCGGTTCACCGCTCGGCATACCTCGTCGCCGTGCGTCTCCGGGAGGTTCCGGTCGAGGACCACGACGTCATAGTCGAATGCGCGCGCCTTGGCGAGCGCGCTTCGCCCGTCGAGCGCCACGTCGACGGCTGCGCCCTCGCGGCGCAGCCCGCGGGCGACGGCCTCGGCGACCCGCGGCTCGTCCTCGGCAACCAGCACGCGCATGAGCCAAGAGTAGGCCCGTGCTTATGCGGGACCTAAACGCCGTCGTTGCGGATGCCGGGCAGGAGGATCGGCATGTATGCCCAGGGCACCTGCTCGAGCGAGGCCGGGTCGCCGCGCGACATAAGGATCTTGTAGACGGGTATCGAGTGCAGCAGGTCCACGAGCGCCTCCACCTCGAGATCCGGCCGGAGCTCACCGCGCTCGATCCCCCGCTCGATGAACAACCGGAGCAATTCGCGGAACGGGGTGATCACCCTGTCGACGTAGTCCTGGTGGAGCTCCGGGTCGCTCATCGACTCGGCCAGCAAGCGCGGAACGATGCCCGCCAGGCTCGAGCCGGCGAGCCGCTCCCGTTGCGTCTCCGCGAGGGCCGCCATGTCGCTCGCCATGCTGCCGGTGTCCGGCGGGTCGCCGCGAGGGACGATGTCGGAGATGGCGGCCCGGATCAGATCGGTCTTGGTCGGCCAGCGCCGGTAGATCGTCGTCTTGCCGACGCCCGCAGCCGCCGCGACGCCCTCGATGGTCATGCCCGCGACCCCGTGCGTGCCGAGCATTCGCAGCGTCGCGTCGAGGATCGCCCGGTCGGCCTCCTCGCTGCGCGGCCTGCCACGACCGCGGGCCGGCGCCTCCTCGGCGCCGGCCCGGTCGTCCTGCTGCTCCGGCCTTGCGGCGCTCACGCGGCCGCCGGCTCCGGCTGCATCGCGAACGCACGCTTCTCGGCCCGCTCGCGGCTCTGGCCGGGCAGCACCACGAGGGCGATGATCGCTCCAGCCAGGGCCGTGGCCGCCGCGACCGTGAGCGTGCTGCTCATGGCCGTGGTGAATGCGGTCTCGGCCGCATTCGACAGCACGCGCCCGGCGTCTCCGCCGACCTGGTCGGCCACCACGCTGGCGTGGCCGAGCGAATCGGACGCCGCGTCGGCGGCGGGCTCGGGCAGCGACTTCACCGCGGGCTCCATGTCGGCACCGTAACTGCTCGACAGGAGGCTCCCGAGGATCGCCACGCCCAGTGTGCCGCCCACCATCCGGACCGTGTCGTTCATCGCCGAGCCGACGCCCGCGTGGTTCAGCGGGACCGAGCTCATGATCGACTCGGTGGCCGGCGCCATCGTCGCGCCCATGCCGAAGCCGAGCATGACGAGCGACCAGGCGACGAGCGAGTAGCCGCTGTCCGTGTTCGCTCCTGAGAGCATGAACAGCGCCACCGCCACGATGCCGAGGCCGACCGCGACCACGGAGCGCGTTCCGAACCGCTGTGAGAGCTTCGCCGAGAGCGGACCGCCCAGGATGAGCCCACCGGCGACCGGGAGCATCCGGACGCCAGCCTCGAACGGCGTGTAGTCGAGCACTCCCTGGAGGTACTGGGTCAGGAAGTAGATCGCGCCGAACAGTGCGAAGAACACCAGCGCGATCGAGACGCTGGCTCCGCGTGAAGCGACGGATGCGGAACAGCCGGACGTCGAGCATGGGTGACGAGCTGCGGAGCTCCCAGATGATGAAGCCTGCGAGCACCGCGGCCGACGCGGCGAAGCCGCCGAGGATGCGTCCGTCAGTCCAGCCCCATTCCGGCGCCTGGATGATGGCTGCGGTGAGGACGCCGAGACCGACGGTCGAGAGCACGGCGCCGACCGGGTCGAGCCGCGACTGCTCGGGGTCCTTCGAGTCCGGCACCAGCTTCGGGATGGCCATCAGTGCCGCCACGGCGATCGGGACGTTGATGAGGAACACGGCGGTCCAGCTGAACTGCTCGAGCAGCCAGCCGCCGCTCGCCGGGCCGATGCCGACGCCGATGCCGGCAACGGCTGCCCAGATGCCGATCGCCTTCGGCCGCTCGTTGGCGGGGAAGACGTTGGTGATGATCGACAGCGTGGTGGGCATGATCAGCGCGCCGCCGACGCCCATGAGCGCCCTGGTTGCGATGAGCATGTTGGCCGACTCTGCAAAGGCTGACGCGAGCGACGCGCTTCCGAAGATGGCCAGGCCGGCCACCAGTGCGCCACGCCGGCTGAAGCGATCGCCGAGCGCGCCCATCGTGAGCAGAAGGCCGGCGAAGACGAGGGTGTAGGAGTCGACGATCCACTGGAGTTGGCCGCTGCTGGCATCGAGATCGCGCTCGATGCTGGGTAGAGCGACGTTGAGGATCGTGTTGTCGAGCGAGATGACGAGTAGGGCGACGGAGACCACGAGCAGCGTCCACCAGCGACGGTCGTGGATGCTCTTGGCTGTTGCTGACATGCTTGCTCCTCCTCGAATAACGATACGTGACGGTGTCGTTTCGCTATTGAAGCACAGCCGCGCTATTTATGCAACGCCTACGTTGCGAATTTATGTGGCGTTGGTCACGGTGGCGCTCTGCGGGACCGGTGCGGCCACGGCCGACGCCGCTCTGCGGCCCTGGCGCGCGCATGTGCGCGACGCGGCCGAGTACGCCGCCGACCGGGCGGGCAGCGTGTCCTTCGGCGTGCGCACGAGGGACGGGCTTCGAGGAATCGGGGTCGAACGGACCGTGCCCTCCGCCAGCGTCGTCAAGGCGATGCTCCTCGTTGCCTACCTGCGGCAGCCTGATGTTCGGCACCGAAAGCTGCGCGGGACCGAGCGCGCGCTTCTCGGCCCGATGATTCGCCGCTCGGACGACGCCGCTGCCTCCCAGGTCTGCAACATCGTCGGCACCGGCGGGCTCGCCCGGCTCGCGCGTCGCGTGCACATGCGTCGCTTCCACGCGACCCGCCCGTGGGGCCTGTCCACGATCGACGTGGCGGACCAGACGCGCCTGTTCCTCCACATCGACCGCCAGATCCCCGGGCGCCACCGCCGCTACGCGATGCGGCTGCTGCGCTCGATCGTGCCCGCGCAGCGTTGGGGCATCGCACGCGCCCGCCCACGCGGGTGGGCGCTCTACTTCAAGGGCGGCTGGGGCTCCGGCACCGGCTGGGTGGACCACCAGGTGGCGCTGCTGCGCCGCGGCCGCCGCCGCGTGGCGGTGACGATCCTGATCACGTCAAGCCCGAGCCACGCGTACGGAAACGAGACGCTGCGCGGAGTGGCGGCGCGGCTGCTGCGCGGGCTGGGGCCGCGGTCCCGGCCGCGCTAACACGAGCATTGCAAGGGGGACGCATCGCTGACAACCGTGCATATCGCGGTTAAGCGCGATGGCACCTCACGCGAACGGAGCCTCACACCTGCACCGCTGCTGCGAGCGCTCGCGCCGGCCCTGGCAAGAAGCGCAGCTAGGCCAGCTCGGCTGCGGCCTTCGGGCCGGCCAGCTGGGCGACCTGGAGCCGGAGCAGTATCGGCTCGAGCTCGAGCAGGTCGCTGCCCTCGCGCAGGCGGCGCACGACGAGGTCGTCCGCTGCGGCGACCACCGCGTGGAAGATCTCGTTGGGCACGCCGATGCTCGGGTCCTGTAGCTCGCGCATGCGCTCGGCGTGGCGGTCGCGCATCCGCTCGCGGCGGGCGAGAGCCTCGGGGCCGGCCGCCGCGATCTCGATCAGGAACACCCGTGCGAGCGCGGGCTCGGCCGCCAGCCAGCGGAGGTACGCGTGGATGCCTGCATGGGTGCGCTCGAGCCAGGCGTTGCCGCTGGCGCGCGCGGCCGCCGCCCGGCCGTCGGGGGGCACGGCGTCCTGCGCCGCTCGCACGTGCTCGTAGAGCTCGTCGCTCGCCGTTTCGTAGGCGGCGAGGAAGCACTCGAGCTTGTCATGAAAATGCTCGTAGAAGGTCTTCTTCGACACGCCGGCGCCGCGCACGATGTCGTCGATCGTCGCGGCGGCGTAGCCCTTCTCGGCCACCGCCTGGCCGACCGCCTCGAGCAGCCGCGTGCGCTGCGACGCCGCCACGAGCGACGGGTCGAGGCCATGGGTGCCGCGCGGTAGCCGGCGAGGGATGTTGGGGGTTCGAGAGATGGCGGAGAGGCGCGACGCGGGCTTGTGTACGCCCTGGTACATTACACCCCCATGGACCTGACGCTCTCGCCCTCAGAGGAGGGCTTCCGCGACGAGCTGCGCGCCTGGCTCGCCGACAACCACCCGGGCGAGGACCCGCCCGGCGACGACGAGGCATTCGAGCACCGGCGCCAGTGGCAGCGCCAGCTCTACGACGCCGGCTACGCCGGCTTCTCGTGGCCGAAGGAGTACGGCGGCCGCGGAGCGACGCTGGTCGAGCAGGCCCTCTTCGGCGAGGAGATGGCGCGGGCCCGTGCACCCCAGCCGGTGAACGTGCTCGGCATGGTCATGGGCGGACCCGTGGTGATTCACCATGGGAGCGACGAGCAGAAGGAGCGCTGGCTGAACGCGATCCTCACCGGCGACGAGATCTGGTGCCAGGGCTTCTCCGAGCCGGAGTCCGGCTCCGACCTCGCGTCGCTGAAGACCAGGGCCGTGAAGTCGAACGGCGAGTGGGTCGTGACCGGGCAGAAGGTCTGGACCACCTACGCGCACAAGGCGAAGTGGTGCATGCTGGTCGCGCGAACCGACCAGGACGTGCCCAAGCACCAGGGCCTCACCTACTTCATCATGGACATGGAGCAGGAGGCCGTGCAGGTGCGCCCGCTCCACCAGATCACGAACGAGCCGGAGTTCAACGAGCTCTTCATGGAGGAGGCGCGCATCCCCGACGAGAACGTCGTGGGCGGCGTGGGCAACGGCTGGAACGTGGCGATCACCACGCTCATGAACGAGCGCGCCGGCCTCGGCGCGGCGTCCGCCGCCGGCATGCGGATTGCGCTCGGCGACCTCAAGGAGCTCGCACGCGAGCGCGGCGTGGCGGACGACCCTCTGATCCGCCAGCGCATCGCCCAGCTCGCCATCGAGGTGGAGCTGTTGCGCCTGAACTCCTGGCGCGGGCTCACCCAGATCATGAAGCGCGGAATGCCGGGCCCCGAGGGCTCGCTGCCGAAGTGGCAGTGGGGTGAGATCCACCAGTCGCTCACCGAGCTGGCCGTGGACATCCTCGGCGAGGACGGGGCGGCCTGGGACTCGCCCTGGACCTACCGCCTGCTGCGCGCGCGTGCCAACTCGATCGAGGGCGGCACCACCGAGATCCTCAAGAACATCATCGCCGAGCGCGTGCTCGGCCTGCCGAAGCTGAGGTAGACGCCATGAACTTCGACTTCACCGACGACCAGCAGGCGATCAAGCGCACGGCCAACGAGCTGCTCGCCGCGCGCTTCAAGCCGGAGCGCGTGCGCGCGCTTGCCGAAGCGGGCAGCTACGACGACGACGCCTGGAAGGAGATGTCCGAGCTCGGCTGGGCGGGCATCTTCATCGACGAGGAGCACGGCGGGCAGGGACTCGGGATCGTCGAGCTGGCGATCCTCACCGAGGAGCTCGGGTACGCGCTCGCTCCGGTGCCGTTCCTCTCGAACGCCGCCGCCGGCCTCGCGCTTCAGTTCGCGGGCAGCGACGAGCAGAAGCAGCGCTGGCTGCCGGGGATCGCCTCCGGCGAGGCGCGCGGAACGGTGGGCATGCTGCGCGATGGCGAGGCGCGCCTGGTGCCCGACGCCGACTCCGCCGAGGTGATCGTTCTGATCTCGTCCGACGGCTCGACGACGGTGGTCGAGGCCTCGGCCGCGGACATCGAGCCGTTCGAGACCATGGACAGGACGCGCCGCTTCGCGCGCGTGCGCGTGGAGGGCGGCGAGTCGCTCCCGGGTGACTGCTTTGCCGCCGGGGATCGGATCGCCACGGCGCTGTCCGCCGAGACGGTCGGCGTGGCGCAGAAGGCCATGGAGATGGCGGTCGAGTACGCCCGCGACCGCAAGCAGTTCGGCCGTGCGATCGGGGCCTACCAGGCGGTCTCGCACCGCTGCGCGCAGATGCTGCTCGAGGTCGAGGGCTCGCGCTCGGGCGCGTACTACGCCGCGTGGTGCGCGGACGCCGAGCCGGAGTCGCTGCCGGAGGCGGCCTCGGGCGCGAAGGCCTACTCCTCGGATGCCGGCTGGCGCGTGTGCGCCTCGTCGCTGCAGGTGCACGGCGGAATCGGCTTCACCTGGGAGCACGACCTTCACTTCTTCCTGAAGCGGGCGAAGACGAACGCTCTGCTCTACGGGTCCGCAAGCGAGCACCGCGAGCGCGTGGCCGCGATCGGCCTCGGCGAACTGAAGAGCTCGGCCGCCCAGCCCGTCGAGGCCTAGAACGGCGACGGGCCCTCCGAAGAGGGCCCGACGCTGCCTGGAGGGGTCTTGCTGGGCTTGCCTAGCGGCCTTCGTTGAGGACGGACGGGCCGCCGGCGCGCTCCTTGAACTGGACGTGTGCCGGACCGCGCGAGCCCTCGTCGGGGCCACCGTCGAAGCGCGTGCCGGCGGCGGAGCTGCGAGCTGCGATGCCAGACCTCGGGTGCCCTCGTCGGGGCCGCCGTCGTAACGAGTGGTGCCGACCGGCGCCTGGCTCTGGGTCTGTGGCTGCACGGCCGGGGGCCTTGCCGGCCGTGCTGCTCTCGTTGTCGTCGTTGGCGAGGATTACGACGACTGCGGCCAGAGCACACACGGCCGCCATCGCGATGATGAGCAGCGTCCGAACCAGGTTGAAGTGCGAGCGAAGAACGACTGACGGGTGCTGCGCGGGGACCGGCTGTCCCATGACTGCCTCCTGTGTGAGGGGCGGCCGCCTTGGGCGGGCGCTCCGTTGATTTGCAATGGAGCCATAGTCGGGGGAGGCGGTTGCGAGGCGACGACAGCGCGGTAACAGCCCGGTAACTGAGTCCGGGAACGGCGACGGGCCCTCCGAAGAGGGCCCGTCTCTGCTGCTGTCCTACTCGAGCTCTAGCGGCCGCCGGGACCCATCGGGATCATCGTGGGGCCACCGGCGCGATCCTTGAAGCTGTCGGCCGGAGCCGGCTGGTAGCTGGACCGCTGGAGGGGCGAGTCGTAGTAGGACGTCGCGCCGCGGGTGCCCTCGTCGGGGCCACCGTCGAAGCGCGTGCCGGCGGGGAGCTGCGGCTGCGCTGCGAGACCGCGGGTGCCCTCGTCGGGGCCACCGTCGAAGCGCGTGCCGGCCGGGAGCTGCTGCTGCGCCGCCGGCGCGGACTTGCTGACGGCCGCCGAATTGGCCTGGTCCTCGTCGTTCGCGAGGATCACCACGGCTGCGCTGGAAGCAAGCAGGGCCCCCACCGCGAGAATCAGCAGCGTCCGAACCAGGTTGAAGTGTGAGCGAAGAACGACTGACGGGTGCTGCGCGGGGATCGGCTGTCCCATGACTGCCTCCTGTGTGAGGGGCGGCCGCCTTGGGCGGGCGCCCCGTTGATTTGCAATGGAGCCATAGTCGGGGGAGGCGGTTGCGAGGCGACGACAGCGCGGTAACAGGGCGGTTAAGCGCACCGCTTGGCGACAGCACCCCGCTGCGGTACCGTCGGGCTCCCGGCCCGCCCTTCCTGCGCATGGGAGGCAGCAAGCTCCGCGCGGTGCTCGCGCTGCTGGATGATCCAGACCCAGCTCGAGCCCGGTTCAAAGCAGTTCTCGAAGGGGAAGCCTGCCCTCGCGATGGCGATGGCGATGCTGGCGCGGCTAGCGTTTCGTGATCAGCGCTGCAAACGCGGCTAGGACGCCATAGCGCGGCCTCTCGGGCGCGCGCTCGGTGCGGACCTCGGGGCGCGGGTGGGAGACGACGTGGCGCACCGGCACGGAGGTGAGCTTCTCGAGGCGGTGCGGTAGATCGAGGCCCATCCAGCGCGACGAGCCCGTGGGGAGCGTCGAGACGACGATGTCGTCGAACTTCATCGGGTCCCAGACGTCCATCACGGCCACCACCGGATCCGGGTCGCCCACGCTGCCCTCCACGTTGTCGAGCCCGGCTTCGCGCATGTGAGCCAGCGCGGCATCGAGGCGCTCGTGCCGGTCAGGCCCCGCGCCCGGCATCACAAGGGTGAAGCGGCAGGCACCGCCCTCGGAGCGCTCGCGCAGAGCGGCGCTCAATTCGGCGGACTCGGCGGTCACGTTGGCCACTACTAGGACACTGAACTCCCAGGCCACAACCCCAGACTACTCCTACTCTTCAAGCTCGGCGACCGGCACAAAGGAGGCAGCAGCGGTGATCATTGTCGCGGGAGCCCTGACGGTGAATCCAGAAGAACGTGACTCCTACCTCGAGGGATGCGTCCGGGTCGTTTCAGCGGCCCGCCTGGCACAGGGATGCCTCGACTTTGCCGTGTCTCCGGATCTCCTCGAGCCGGGTCGCATCAACGTGTACGAGCGCTGGAGCTCAGACGACGATCTCCAGCGCTTTCGTGGGTCGGGTCCCGATGACGGTCAGCTTGCCGCGCTCCTGAACATCGACGTCGCCGAGTACGCCGTTGCCGAGCCGCCGGATTAGGATCGTCAAATGACGGAGTCGCAATCGCGGCTGCCGGCGGACAACCCGACCGTGCTGCTCGGTGTGGTCACGATCGTGAGCGGAGTCGCCACGGGCCTGTTCGCCGATCTCCGGTTGCCAGGGCAGGTGATCGGCCTGGTTGCGTTCGGCGCGTGGGTCCTGGCCATCGGCCTCATCCTCTGGGGCCCGGAGTCGAGACTGCAGGCGGGCAGTCCGGCTCGGGTTGCGTTTGTCGCAACCACAGTGGTTGCCTTCGCCCTGACCGCAGTCCTGCTTGCGTACGCATTCGTGACCGGTCCGCGTCTCAGTTCGCGGACACTCGTCCTCACGCCAAGCGGCTTGCGTGTGATCGCCGAAGCGTGTCCAGGTGCGGCCCAAGGATCGGAGGTTGCGGCCGACGTCGCGCTCAACCAACTCGGGGACCAGTTCGTACACATCGAGCTGGTTGAGCCAGGTTGCGAGCGCGCGAACGCGGACATTCGGATCCGATCTGAGGATCTGCGAGCGGTGCTTCCAGCACCCTAAGCCCGGCGAGCGCCCACGAACTGCGTGACACCCGCGATTCGCTGGCGCACGTCCTCGAACCCGCGCGCCTCCAGTGCGTCCACCAGTTCACGCTCCTCGAAGAGCCGTGCGCCGCTGCGAATCGCGAGCAGCGACTCGGCGGTCCGGACCGGCATCGTGCGGTGCCGTGCGGTTGTGAAGATGGCGATTCGCCCGCCCGGTGTGAGCGACTCGGTCATGCGATCGAGCGCGCGCATCGGGTCCGCGAACAGGTGGAATGCGGCGAAGCAGCACACGGCGTCGAAGCTCGCGTCCAAGAACGGCAGCTCCTGCGCGTCGCCGCGGACGTACGCCGCGTTCTCCAGTCCGGCCCCGCGCGTGTCCTCGACCGCGCGCGTGAGCATGGTCTCGGACACGTCGATGCCCACCACCAGTCCGGTCGGTCCGACCGTGCGCGCGAAGTCGCGGCTGAAGTTGCCGGTGCCGCAGGCCACGTCGAGCACGCCGTCGCCCGGGGAGAGCGAGAGCAGCAGGCGGGCGATGCGGTGCTCGTCCGCCATGCCGGGGCCGAGCACCCCCTTGAACATCCGACCGAGCGCGGGCCGCCACCAGCGCTCGTAGATGCGCGGCACAGCGCCGCTCAGCATGAGGTCCTGGATCAGCCCCGTGGAGCGCGGGGCGTCCGAGGGCCCGATCAGGTCGAGATAGCCGCCCGGCGCCCAGCTGGCGCGCGCCCGCTCCTGCGGGCGCAGCAGGTCACTCGGGTCCGCGGTAGCTGGGGAGGCCGTGCTCGTGCTCCTGGATCGGCCCGCGCTTCTCGGAGCCGAGCGCGAGCTGGTCGAGGCGGGCGATCTCGCGCTCGCCCTCGCGCCGTGCCGGGTGCTCGGCGGGAAGGCCGGAGATCAGGATCCGGATCCGGTTGCGGATCTGAAGCGCGAAGTGCGGCGTCGACGCGCCCATCAGCTGGTGCACGTCCTCGACGGTCGGCTCGCGGCGGTAGCGGTCTGGGCGCTCGTATTCGCTCAAGGGGAGCGGAAGGTTACCGGCGCCCTAAGGCGCGTTCGCCTGGACGGGGACGAGCTCGGTGAGCTGGTCGATCTGCGCCTGCTGGGGCACGGAGATCGCCGTGTCGTCCCCCAGCACCCAGGCCCGGTTGTAGACCGCCTCGCCGGGGTTGTCCTCGTAGCCGGGCTGCACGCTCAGCAGGTACTCCTCGAGCTTCGGCGGAAGCGCCTTGGCGTCGTCGCTCAGCAGCAGCGGCGCGAAGACCCCGCGCGTGCCCAGCGCGGCGGAGGCTGCCGCGTCGGACGGGCGCGTGCTGCTCGCGATCGTGAAGTTGTAGCCGGGTACGACCACGCCCCAGCCGAAGTCGCCCTTCTCGTAGCGCGTGAATGCGATCGCGTTCTCGACTGGAGTCGGTCCCTCGATCCGGTTCACCGCCCGAGCGAGCTTGCGTTTCTTCAGCTGGTCGAGCACCTTCTGCGAGATCACGGACTCCGGGCCGAGCACGAACACGTTGGGTCGCTCGTGCTCGCGCAGGGCCTTCACGATCGGGGCAGGGATCCGGTCCTTGCGCACGGGCAGCACGGCGTCCCCGGAGCGGGCGGCCCAGGCCGCTGCCGGCATGGCGAACTCACCCTGGTCCGCCGAGTAGAGCACCACGTCGTTCGACGGACGGGCGCGCGCGGCCGAGAAGAACCGGTCGATCGCCGCCGCGGCCTCGAATGGGTTGTCGCCCTCGATCAGCGCGGTCTTGAAGCCGGCGGGCCGGGCGGTGTCGGCGCCGATGCGGATCACCTGCGCATCCTTCGAGAGGTCCGAGCCCTTCGGGTTCAGCCGCTTGAGGACGTCCTCGGTGACCGGCGGAAGGTCGCCCCCGTCGGTGAGGAGAATCGGGGCTCCGATGGGGGGCCCGCTCAGCACCGCGGCGGCGACGCCCGTGACCCAGTCGTCCTGGTCCACCAGCACCACGGCGGTCGGCCGGTCGCTGTCGGAGGTGGCCGGATAGAGCGCGCTGGCCACGCCGGCGGCGTCCGAGGCCGGATCGCCGCCGCCCACCCGGACGGTGTTCCGCGTAGCGGTCGAGGGGAAGCCGAGCTTCTCGGCGCCCTGCTCGTCGTCCCCTTGCACGCCTAGTTGCGGCGGGCGCGTCTCTTCGTCCGATGTACTGCAGCCCACGGCGACGAGGGCGATAAGTAGGAAGAGGGCGGAAAGACGGCGCAATTCGCGGCGCACGATAGCTGGGTGTGGGTGGCGCGCGCGGTGGGTATCAGTACGATTGACTAGTCAGTCAACCGGCCGGGGAGCAGCTAAGACCGTGGATTTCAAGCTCAACGACGAACAGCGCGAGTTCCAGGAGAAGGTCCGCCGGTTCTCGGCAGAGGTCATCCGGCCGATCGCCGCGGCGCACGACCGCGACGAGAGCGTGCCGTGGGAGGCCATCAAGGCCGCCCGCGAGTGGGGTCTCCACGGTCTCGAGACGATCCAGAAGATGGGCGAGGATCCCGACGGGATCATGTCGTGCATCTATGCCGAGGAGATGCACTGGGGCTGCGCCGGCATCGCGCTCGCCATCCAGGGCGGCTCACTCGCCGCGGCCGGCATCGCCAGCTCCGGCACGCCTGAGCAGATCGGGCGCTGGGTGCCGGAGTGCTTTGGCATGGGCGACGAGATCAAGCTCGGCGCCTACGCCGTGACCGAGCCGAGCGCCGGCTCGGACGTGCGCTCGCTGCGCACCACCGCCAAGCTGGACGGCGACGAGTGGGTCCTCAACGGCACCAAGGTCTTCATCACGAACGGCGGCATCGCCGACGTGACGGTCGTCGTCGCGACCGTGGATCCCGACCTGGGCCACCGCGGCCAGGCGTCGTTCGTCGTGCCGAAGGGCACCCCGGGCCTGTCGCAGGGCAAGAAGGAGACGAAGCTCGGTATCCGCGCATCGCAGACCACCGAGGTGATCCTCGAGGACTGCCGCGTGCCGATGGACCACCTGCTGGGCGGCTACGAGAAGCTCCAGAAGAAGCTCGAGCGCGCGCGCTCCGGCACGTCGACGGGGCGCTCCTCGAACGCGCTCGCCACCTTCGAGCTCACGCGCCCGCTTGTGGGCGCCTCGGCGCTGGGCATCGCGCAGGCCGCCTACGAGTGGACGCTCGAGTACCTCTCAGACAAGGAGGAGGACGGCCAGCCGCTCCTCCAGCAGCAGCGCATCCAGCAGGCGCTCGCCGACGTGGCCACCGAGATCGAGTCGGCACGGCTGCTCGTGTGGCGTGCCGCATGGATGGGCCGCAGCGGAATCCCGATGACCGCCGGCCAGGGCTCCATGTCGAAGCTGAAGGCGGGCGACGTGGCGATGTGGGCCACCACCACGCTGATGGACCTCGTGGGCCCGTTCGCCCAGACCACCGACTGCCCGCTCGAGAAGTGGTTCCGGGACGCCAAGATCTACCAGATCTTCGAGGGCACGGCCCAGGTTCAGCGGCTCGTGATCGCGCGCATGCAGGTGGCGGATTACAACCGCCGCATCGAGGAGGCTGACAGCGTCCTGAAGCAGGCGCCGGGCAACGCGGCGAACACCAGCGCGGTGGCCGAGGCCACGCGCGCCGTGGCCGAAGCGTCCTAGGCGCGGGGCCGGCAGCCACTGCCGGAGCTTCTTCAGCGATGTATGAGGATCCTGCGGCACCGCCGCTTTAGGCGCGGACGCGCTCAAAGCGCCAGTTCGGGGGCGTACGCTTGCGGGCGTGCGCTCGACCTGGCCTCGCAGCTCTCGCGCTGGTGCTGATCGCGCCGGTCGGCTGCGACTCGGCGTCGTCCGAGCCGCAGCCAAAGCCCAAGGCCGATCCGCTCCACACCTACCAGGGCCGCGTGATCCGAGGTTGGCTGCTCGCGCTGGAGCGCCAGGACTACGAGCAGGCTGCCTACTACTTCGCGCCCGGCGCGATCATCGACCAGGGACACCCGTTCCGCCTGCGAACGGCGAAGGATGCGCGGAACTTCAACGCGAGCCTGCCCTGCCGCGCGGAGCTGATCGCGCTGAAGGACGAGGGTCGCCGCGTGCTCGCCACGTTCGAGCTCCACAAGGGACCCGGCGGCGGATGCAGCGGCCTCGTGAAGGTCCGCTACACGATCCGCGAGGGCAAGTTCACGGAGTGGCGCCAGCTCCCGAACATCAGGAACGAGCCCGCTCCTCCTCAATCCTCCGCCGCTCTGCCAGGCGGTTGTCCCGGCGCAGCTGCGCCTCGCGCTCCCGCCGCTTCTCTTCGCTCGTCACGGCTTCGATCGGCGGAACCTCGGTGGGATTGCCCTCGTCATCGAGGGCGACCATCGTGAGGTAGGCGGTCGAGGTGTGGAGCACCTCGCCGCTGCGCACGTTCTCGGATTCCACGCGTACGCCCACCTCCATCGAGCTGCGCCAGGCGGCGTTCACCGTGGCCTTCACGGTCACGAGCTGACCGACGAACACCGGGTGCCGGAAGGTCATGCGGTCCATCGCCGCCGTCACGACGCGCGAGCTGGAGTGGCGCACGGCCGCGATCCCGGCCACCTCGTCGCAGAGTTGCATGATGACCCCGCCGTGCACGTTGCCGGCGTTGTTCGCGTCGGCCATGCCCATCCAACGGGTGAGGATTGAACTCGACTTTGACGGGGAACGCGGCTCCACGAGGGCGCGGAGACTACTCTTGGCGGAACTGAGAACGCGTCGGAAATGAGGAGATGGCATGCCCGGGCTGGCCGGTCGGATGTCCACAGTTGTGAAGTCGAAGATCTCGAGGATGCTCGACCGGGCCGAGGACCCAGGCGAGACGCTCGACTACGGCTACCAGAAACAGGTCGAGCTGCTTCAGAACGTCAAGAAGGGGATCGCCGACGTCGTCACGTCGAAGAAGCGCCTTCAGATGCAGACCTCGAAGCTCGAGCAGCAGGTCGTGAAGCTCGACACCCAGGCTCGTCAAGCGCTGTCCCAGGGCCGTGAGGATCTCGCCCGCATGGCGCTCGAGCGCAAGACGCTCGCGCAGACCGAGATGCAGTCGCTCGACCAGCAGGTCAAGGAGCTCGAGGCGCAGCAGGAGCAGCTGATCGCGAACGAGCAGCGCCTGCGCCAGAAGATCGAGCAGTTCCGCACCAAGAAGGAGGTCATCAAGGCGCAGTACTCCGCCGCCGAGGCCCAGGTGCGGATCTCGGAGGCCGCCAACGGCGTGGGCGAGGAGATGGCCGACCTCGGGCTCGCGATGCAGCGGGCAGAGGACAAGACGGAGACGATGCGCGCTCGCGCGTCCGCCGTCGAGGAGCTGGAGAAGGCCGGCGCGTTCGACGACATCACGACGCTCGGTTCTGGTCAGGACGACATCGAGCGCCAGCTCGGGGAGCTCACCAGCGGAGCGCAGGTGGACGACGAGCTCTCGAAGATGAAGGCCGAGCTCGGGTCCGGGGGCGGCGACTCGCCGGCCCTCGAGCAGGGGAAGGAGAACGCGTGATCGTCCGCATCTCGGGAGAGGGCCAGTTCAAGCTGCCCGACGAGGACGCGGAGCGCCTCAACGAGCTCGACAACAGGGCGGTAGCAGCGGTGGAGCAGGGCGACGAAACCGGCTTCAAGGAGCTGTGGAGCCAGATGCTCGAGCTCGTGGCGAGCGACGGCAACGCCCTGGACGGCGACGAGCTTGTGGAGTCCGACGTGATCATGCCTCCCCGCGACATCGCCTTCGAGGAGGCCAAGGGCGAGTTCAACGGCGACGGCCTGATCCCGGACTGATGGACGAAGAGGCCTTCAACCTCTCGGTGCGGCGCTTCCTGAAGAAGCTCGGCGTGACCTCGCAGCGCGAGATCGAGCTGGGCGTGCGCGAGCTGCTCGACGCCGGCAAGCTCAGCGGAAGCGAGACGCTCGAGGCCCGTGCGGTTGTGACCGTCGAGGGCCTCGAGCGTGAGATCGTGGTGACCAGCGAGATCGCGCTCGCCGGCGAGCCGAGCGGCTCTCCTAAGTAGCTCGGGCGCGGCTAGTTGCCGCCGCCCTCGCCCTCGTGTGAGTCGTTCTCGCCGTCGCCCTCGACGACGAGGACCTTGTAGTTCTCGTCGAGACGAACGTCGACGGTCTTGCCGTCGTTGCCGGTGATCTCGACCTCCCAGGTGGCGCCGTTCTCGCCGTCGCGCTCGACGGCATTCGCGGTGCCGGGGTGAGCGGCAAGCGCGGCCGAACGGGCCTTGTCGGCGGCGGGTCCGCTCACCTGCTCGTTGGCATCCTCACCCCCACCGGCAGCCACGGCCGCGCCGACGCCCGCGGCGCTGAGCGCCACGACGATCCCTCCCACTGCGATGTGCTTGCGATTGATCTTCATGCGAGCAGTTCTACCCGTCGTCGATGAGATGAAAGTGAGACTCCGGCAGCTCGACCCAGGCGTCGAGGCCGCCTCCGTCGCGTGGGCCGCCACCCGCTCGGCCGCCGTGCGAGCGAGCGATCGCGTCCACAATCGCCAGACCGAGCCCGGTGCCGCCCCCCGAGCGCGCCCGGTCGCCCCGGGTGAAGCGCTCGAACGCGTGCCCGTCCAGCGCCGGGTCGAACCCGGGACCGCGGTCGCGCACGTGCAGCCGGACGGCACCCTCCGAGCGCTCCGCCGCCAGCTCCACCGGGCCGTCGCCGTACCGAAACGCGTTGTCGACGAGGTTCGCGAGCGCCTGCTCGGCTCGCAGGCGATCCGCATGCAGCTCCAGGCCCTCGCCCGGCACGACCCGCAGCTCCCGGCCCGCCTCGGCGGCCCGCGACTCGAAGCGGCGGGCGGTGGACCACAGGAGCTCGGCGGTGTCGAGCCGCTCGGGGCGCACCGGGAGTCTGCCCTCATCGGCGCGCGCGAGCACCAGCAGGTCCTCGGCGAGCTGCACGAGCCGGTCGCTCTCGCCGGCGGCGGAGGCCACGGCGTCGCGCAGCTCCTCCGCCGAGCGGCCCTCGCGCAGCGCCAGCTCCAGCTCCGCCTTGAGCAGCGCCAGCGGGGTGCGCAGCTCGTGGCTCGCGCTGGCCACGAAGCCGCGCTCGCGCTCGGCTGACTTCTCCAGCCGCTCGAGCATCTCGTTGAGCGTCCCCCCGAGCCTCGAGAGCTCGTCGCCGGCGGGCGGCACGGTCAGGCGCCTGCCGCTGCCGAGGCGCGAGATCTCCGCGGCCTCGCCGCGCATCGCGCCGACGGGCCGGAGCGCGGCCGTGGCGAGCCCGTAGCCGGCGAGCGCGGCGAGCAGAAGGGCGATCGGCCCGCCCGTGAGCAGGACCGTTCCCAGTGACGAGAGAGCCTCTTCGCGGTCCTCGCGGGTGGAGCCGACCACGATCACCCCGCTGTCCGTGGGCCTGGCGAGCAGGCGCAGGCGCTCGTCGAACCCGGCCACCGCGTCGCGGTTCACGAAGAGCGGCCCGCGCTCGGCACGCGCCAGCTCGTCCTTGGTCAGGACGGGGCCGCTGCTCACCCCCGCGCTCGAGTAGACCACCCGGCCACCGGGCCCGATCAGCTGCGCAAGGCTCTCGTCGCTTGCCACCAGACGGTCCTGATCGGACGCGCTGAGCCGCCCGCCGCCCGCCAGTGCGGCGATGTCGTCCGCGCGCGAGCGCAGTGAGGTGTCGAGAGCCGCGTCGAGGTCGGAGCCAACCCGCGAATACACGAACAGGCCCACCGCCACCAGCACGACGGCCATCACGGCCGTGAAGGCGAGCGTCAGCCGGATGCGCACCGGCACGCGGCTCAGGATGCGCCTCCGTCCTCGCGCAGCCGGTAGCCGGCCCCGCGGACCGTCTCGATGCTCCTCGCCCCGAACGGCCGGTCGATCTTCTCGCGCAGGTAGCGCACGTACACGTCGATCACGTTGGAGCGGTTCTCGTAGCCGAAGTCCCACGCGTGCTCCAGCAGCTCGAGGCGGCTGAGCACCTCGCCCGGCCGTCGCATGAAGGCCTCGAGCAGCGCGAACTCCTTGGCGGACAGGTCCACGCGCTCGTCGCCGCGCCAGGCCTGGCGCGTGGCGGGGTCGAGCCGCAGGCCACCCGCCTCGAGCACGGCCGGCCGCTCCTTCTGGCCGCGGCGCGCGAGTGCGCGCAGCCGCGCGGACAGCTCGGCGAACGAGAACGGCTTCGTGAGGTAGTCGTCGGCGCCGCCGTCGAGGCCGGCCACCCGGTCCTCCACGGAGTCGCGCGCGGTCAGCAGGAGCACCGGAGTCCAGACGCCGTCGTCGCGCAGCCGCCGGCAGGTCTCGAAGCCGTCGATGCCCGGGAGCATCACGTCCAGCACGAGCGCGTCGTACGGCGCGGCCGCCGCCATCCAGAGCGCGTCCTCACCGCTGCGAGCGACGTCCACGGCGGCGCCCTCCTCGGTGAGGCCGCGGCGTACGAGCGCAGCCATCTTCACGTCGTCCTCGACCACCAGAAGGCGCATCTGAGAGCAACCATGACAGCCTCCAGATGAGAGTTCCATGAGGAGGTTCGGTGGCGCGCACCCCGGGTACCGCACACCACATGAAAGCCGCCATCATCGCGATCCTGTTCCTGCTCGCAGTGCCGGCGGGGGCGGTGGCGGCACCTACGGCTCCCGGTGGTCCGGGTGCCACTGCCGATTGGACGGAGGCCGACAAGGACGGTTACGGCACGTCGGCGCGAAGCGCGAGCAAGGTCTGGCACACGCTCGACGACGGCCGGCTGACGGAGGTCTTCTATCCGGACCTGGGCACGCCGAGCGTGCGCACGCTCGACTTCGTGGTGTCCGATGGCAAGACGTTCGCCCAGCGCGACAGCGACGCGGCCAACCGGAGGATCGAGCTGGTCGACTCGCGCAGCCTCACGTACCGCCAGGTGAACGTGCAGCCTGGCCGCTTCCGCGTGACCAAGACCTACGTGACCGATCCGGCGCGCAACGTGCTGCTGGTGAACGTGCGCTTCAGGTCGCTGACTGGCAAGCGCCTTCAGCTCTATGCGCTCTACGACCCGAGCCTGGGCAACGACGCCATGGACGACAGCGGCCGATCGCGCCACAAGGCGCTGTTGGCCACTGACGCGGGCAGCCCGGTGTCGAGCGCGCTGATCGGTTCTCGGGCCTTCCTGCAGACCTCGAACGGCTATGCCGGAACGCCGAGCGACGGTTGGGAGGACCTGAAGGACTTCCGCATGGACGCGAAGTACAGGTCGGCGCAGAACGGGAACGTCGTGCAGACCGGCCGCACGTGGCTCACCGGCGTGGGCGACCGGACCCGCCTGACGCTCGCGCTCGGCTTCGGCGGCGACGCGGGAGCCGCGCTGAGCGCTGCGCGCGTCTCGCTGTCCGCTGGCTTCGCGAGAACGCGAAGCGCCTACGAGGCCGGCTGGCATCGCTACCTCGCCGGGCTGAAGGGCGTCCCGGCGAGCGCCTCGGCGCAGCGCACGCTCTACAACGTCTCGGTCATGACGCTCGCCGCGCACGAGGACAAGACGCACCGCGGGGGCTACATCGCCTCGCCCTCGATGCCGTGGATCTGGGGTAGTCCCAAGATCGAGAATCCATCCGGGGCCTATCACCTCGTCTGGTCCCGCGACCTGTACCAGATCGGCACCGCGCTGCTCGCGGCCGGCGACACGGCCGGGGCGAACCGGGCGGTCGACTACCTCTTCCGCAAGCAGCAGAAGGCAGACGGCTCGTTCCCGCAGAACTCGACCGTCGACGGCAAGGAGCACTGGACCAACCTGCAGCTCGACGAGGTCGCCCTTCCAATCGTGCTCGCCTGGCAACTCGGGCGCACGGATCCGGGGCTCTACGAGAACCACATCAAGAAGGCCGCGGACTTCATCGTCAACGACCCGGACGCGCCGTCCTCGCCGCAGGAGCGCTGGGAGAACCAGAGCGGCTACTCACCCGGCACGATCGCGGCCGAGATCGCCGGCCTGGTGTGCGCCGCCGACATCGCCCGCCGGAACGGCGACGCGGCCTCGGCCGCCCGCTACGAGCAGACGGCAGACGACTGGCAGCAGCGCGTGGAGGGCTGGACCGCCACCACCAACGGCCCGTACTCGCCCGACCGCTACTACCTCCGTCTGACCAAGGACGGAAACCCCAACGCGGACACGGCCTACAACATCGGCGACAGCGGGCCGACGGTCGACCAGCGGAAGGTCGTCGATCCGAGCTACCTCGAGCTGGTGCGGCTCGGCGTGAAGCGGGCGAGCGACCCCGCGATCCTCAACACCGTGCAGGTGGTCGATCAGCAGCTCGCCGCGGGTGACCCGAGCGGGCGCTTCTTCTGGCACCGCTTCAACTTCGACGGCTACGGCGAGCAGAAGGACGGAAGCCCCTGGGACTTCGGCTTCCCGCAGAACACGACCGAGGTCTGGGCCAACAACGTGACCATCGGCCGCAACTGGCCGATCTTCGGCGGCGAGCGCGGCGAGTACGAGCTGCTGTCGGGCAACTCCGCTGCCGCGCGCACGCGCCTCGCCCACATGGCCGTGGCGGCGAACGACGGCCACATGCTGCCGGAGCAGGTGTGGGCACCGGACTTCCCGCCAGCGGGCCAGCCCGGCTTCCCGGTCGGCGAGGGCACCTTCTCCGCCACGCCGCTGGCGTGGTCGCACGCCCAGTTCGTGCGTCTGGCGTGGTCGATCGACGCCGGCCGCCCGGTCGAGCGGCCGGCAATCGTCGCCTCGCGCTACGCAGGCGGCTAGCGCGGGACGCAGTGGTGCAGCACCGAGCGCCCGTCCGGCGGGTACTCGGTGATCAGGCCCACGCCGGGTGCGTAGAGCTTGTACTCGACCTCGCCCTCCGGCTGGATGAACTCCTGCGTCCGGATCACGTCGGTGTAGAGCTTTCCGCCCGCCCTCGCGCGCAAGCCCGGTCTCCTCCAGCCGGTTCGACTCGGTGGTGATGCGCGGCACGTCCTCGATGCGCCACTGGTCGCCGAGCTTCGGGTTCGCCGGCATGAGCACTCCCAGCACGTCCGTGTGCTCGCCCGTACAGCCAGCTGCCGTGGTGGTCCACCACGCGGCCGCGGCGGATGTTGTCCACGTGCTCGCCGAAGTAGTGGACCGTGCCGTCGTCGGCCTGGGCGAAGTAGTCGAGCGTGTCCTCGACGAGGCGACCGTCCTCGTAGGCGCGGTCCCGGATGATCAGGGTCTCGACTCGCTGGCCATCGACGCTGAACGCGCGCGTGCGCTTCAGCCGCGTGAGCGTGTTGCGCTCGCGGGTGCCGTCGTCCTGACGACCGCGAAGCTCACAGCTCTTCCACTTCGAAAGCGGCAGGTACGGGTTGTCGATCGTCGTCGGTGCGCTGAAGGGCGCGGCGGCGGCGGCCACGGCCATGAAGGTGCTCATCACCGGTGTCATGCCCCTCAGGATGCAGGGGCGAGATGAGACTTCGGTGAGGTGACTCGCTGGCCTACCGCGCCACTGCTTCCGTTTCCGTCATCCATGATCGCCGCGTCGGCCCGCAGCTGTGAGGTCAGCTCGACGAGTCCCTTCGGAGGTACGCGAGCACTGCCAGCACGCGGCGGTGAGAGTCGGGCTTGACCGCGAGCCCGAGCTTCTGAAACACCTGTTTCACGTGAGCCTCCACGGTGCGCTCGGTTACGAACAGGCGGCTCGCGATCGCGCCGTTCGAGAGGCCCTCGGCGACCAGGCTGAGAACCTCGCTCTCTCGCGGCGTCAGCTCCGTGAGCGGGTTCTCCCGGCGCTGGCGGCCCACAAGTCGCGAGACAATCGTCGGGTCGATCACCGTCTCTCCCTCGGTGATGCGGCGCAGCGCGTCGACGAGGACGGCGACGTCGAAGACGCGCTGCTTCAGCAGGTATCCGACTCGCTCGGGGTGTTCCTCGAGGAGTCGCATCGCATAGCTCGGCTCGACGTATTGCGACAGCACCAACACCGCGACGTCCGGATGTTCGGTGCGAATCCGCTGGGCGGCCACCAGGCCTTCGTCGGTGTGGCTCGGCGGCATGCGGATATCGGCGATCGCCGCATCCGGCCGCTTGAGCCGCACCTCGCGCAGGAGCGCCTCCGCGTCCTCCGCCTGAGCCACGACGTCGATGCCTGCGTCCTCGAGCAGGTGAGCGATCCCCTCGCGGGTGAGCATCACGTCGTCGGCGACGACTACTCGCATGGCATCTCGGCTCGCAACTTCGTATCGCCGGCGACGAGTGAGCCTCCGAGTGCCCCGACCCGGTCGGCGAGGTGGACGAGCCCCGCGCTCCGCGGCGCGCCGTCGTCATCGGTGGCCACGACAAGGCGTTCGCGGTCCTGGTCGACGCGGACGGCCAGCCATGTCGCTCCCCGTCTGGCGGCATCCTCGATGGATACGTCGACCACGACGTAGGCCGTCCGCTCGACTCCAGGTGGCGGGCGCCCGGACGGGAGCTCGCCGAGCTCGACGGGGAGGGGCGCCTCGTCGGCGAGCGTCGCGAGCGCCGGCCCGAGCCCCGCCTCGGTGAGGATCGCCGGGTAGATGCCATGCGCCAGCTCGCGCAGCTCCTCGAGCGCGGCCTCGATCTCCTCAGCCGCCGCGTCCAGCGTCGAAGCCAGCCCCGTGTTGTCGTCGCCGTTGGCGCCGGCGCGGGCGAGGCGCAGGTCGTATGAAAGCGCGAGCAGGCGCTGCTGGGCGCCGTCGTGCAGGTCACGCTCCAGGCGGCGACGCGCGTCGTCGGCCGTCTCGACGATGCGGGCGCGTGACGCCTGGAGCGCATGCAGCTGCGCCATCGCCTCGGCGCGCAACGCCTCGTTCTCGACGGAGAGCTTGGCCGCCGATCCCAGCGCCCGCGCAAGCTCCGGCTCGTTCACGAGTGCCGGATCGTGGAGCACGAGTGCGAGCGATCGCTCCCCGCGCGCGATTCGGGCTACCGCGCGGTCGCGGGCCGGCGGCTCGGCCGCGCGGCCCTCGGCATCGATGAGCTGCCCCGAACCGCGCGGATACAGCACCTCGATGCCCGGATCGCCGAGCGCGGCCGCGAGCGTGTCGCGCAGCATCCCCGGTTGCGGCGCGTCTCCCAGGTCGCTGGCGAGACGCGTCAATCGCGCCCGCGTACGCGCGATGCGGAGGATGGTCCAGGCGAGCCCGACGGCTAGCGCGGTGTACGAGATTGATCGCGCAAGGAAGATTGAGGCGAACCCGGTCCGGTCCGGATCCTCGAGTGGCGTCCGCAGGAGGGTGATGGCATACGTTGCTTCGGACGCGCCGACCAGAAGCGCGGGGCCGATGATGGGCAGGAGTGCTCGCCGGCCCGGACCGGTCGCCCGGATCAGCCGTCGCCAGCCAAACCCGACGAGACCGAGGCCGACGGCGAGCGCCGACCAGAGCAGCAGCCGGTCGACAGCGCTCGCGACTCCGGCATCGGCATGGATCAGAAACGAGTTCTCGCTGCAGTTGCGCCAGCAATACAGATCGAGTAGCGGATCGCGAAGGAGCGCGCGGGCCAGGGTCAGACAGCCCAGGACCACGTATGCGGCGACGATCGCCAGCCGCGCCGCCCGGGAGCGGACGCGGCCATCCGGCGCGGCGAGCACGAGATGGAAGACGAACACGAGCGTCAGCGGCGTGAGCGCGGCGCCGAAGCTGCGGACGACGGCTTCGGCGCTCTCCGCGCCCTCCCAGTCGGCGCCGAACCACGCGAGGCCGGCCAGCAGCGCAAGCACGCCAAGGCGCCGCGTTCGCGGCTGGATCGTGGCGAGCCCACCGGCGGCGATGAGCCCGAGGCCAGCCGCGATGTCGGCCACCCGAGCAGCGGGGAGGGCGGCGGCATAGGTCGTCGCGAGGTCGGCGCCGCGATCGACGCTGAGGACCGCGGCGACCGCCCAGGCGAGGGCAAGCGCTAGCGCTGCGAGCACGACCAGGCCCAGCCCGGTGGCGAGGCGCGAGTCCACCATCGGATGATTCTCGCACCAGAGCACCTGTTGCCAGCCACAGTCTTCCCAGCGAGAATCCTGTGGCCTGCCGCGATGTGTCGAGCGCCGGGCGGCCGTACGTTCCTCTCGTGTCTTCGAGAGGAGTTGAAACGATGATCGCAGCGACCACACGCGTGCTGGCCCCGCTCATGGCGACCGCGCTGCTCTTCGGTGCCGTGTCCGCCTGCGATTCCGGGGGCGATGGCGAGGCGGACAAGGCTGGCGGCTCCGAGGCGCCCAAGCTTCTGCGGCTCGCCGTCGCGGACGACGCCGAGCAGCCTGACGCGCCGTTCGCTCGTTACTTCGCGCGCCGGGTTTCTGCGCGGTCGGACGGCTCGGTGCGGGTGCGCGTCGTCTGGGACGCGGCCGGTCAAGGCAGCCCCGGCTATGAGCTGGGCATCGCACAGCGCGTACACGATGGAGACTTCGAGCTCGGGTGGATGGGCTCCCGGGCGTGGGACCGCATGGGCATCACGAGCTTCCAGGCGCTGCAAGCACCCTTCCTGGTCACCGATTACGGGCTGCTCGGGCGGATCGCCACGGGCGCGCCGGCGGAACGGATGCTCGCGGGGCTGGACGGCCACGGTTTCGTCGGCCTCGGGCTCGTGCCTGAGCACCTCCGCTACGCCTTCGGCGTGCGTGAACCGCTGGCTTCGGTGGACGACTTCGCCGGCGCCCGCATCCGCGTACGTCCCTCGGAGGCCACGGATGCCCTGATGCACGCCCTTGGGGCCAAGCCGGTGCATTTCAGCGGGGACGATGTGGCCGCGGCCGTCGCCGATGGGAAGATCGACGGCGCGGAGGCCTCTCTCGGGACCAACTCCAGGGAGGAGGGCGAGAGCCATCTGACCGTCAACCTCCCGCTCTTCCCCAAGACGCTGACGGTGTTCGCCGGCGAGGATGCGTACGACCAGCTCGAGGGGGGTCAGCGCGAGGCCATTCGGGAGGCGGCTCGCGAGACGGCGGCGTACGCGGCCGCGCATCCCCCATCGGAGAGGGCATTGATGCGGGAGTTCTGCCTCGGCGGCGGGGGGGTGAGCGCGGTCGCGGCGACGCGCGGCGAGCTCGACGCGCTCGAGCGCGCTGCTCAGCCCGTCTACACCCAGCTCGAGGAGGATCCGGGCACGAAGGCCCTGATCGCGAGTATCCGTGCGCTCAAGGCCTCGTCACCCGGGCATCCGGTGGCTGTCCCACCGGCGGCGTGCACACAAACAATCCGCACCGCGAGTGGCCGGAAGCGGTCCCCGTCGGCCGTCAACGGTACCTATCACTGGCGCGTGACCGAGGACGGCGCGCATGCGGCGGCCCGGGCAGTAGGCGCCTCCCCAAACGCCGACGACGAGGACATCGGCACCGTGGGCAAGATGACGCTTCGCGACGGCAAGTGGCTTATGGGCGACGTCGACCCCGAGGACTACTCCGGCACCTACGAGATCATCGGCAACCGGCTCGTGTTCGACTGGGGAGGCGACATCCTCGCCTTCGGATTCGCTCGCGAGGACGACGGGACGATCCGCCTCGAGCCGCTGCCGCCGATGAACCGAGGCGACGCGGCCGTGTGGGCCGGAGGACCATGGCGGCGTGTGGGCCCGCCCGTGCGCGACATTCCCTGACACGCTGTCAGGGGATCTGAACCCGGAGCGGTAGCTCCACGGACAAGCGCGTCCCACCCCCCGAGGGGCTATCGAGCTCGAACGTCCCGTCGAGCGCCGCGACGCGATCGGCGAGCCCGGAGAGTCCACTGCCGTTGCCGAGCACCGCACCTCCCATACCGTCGTCGGTGATCTCGACGTGCAGCCGTTCCGCCCGCTCCTCGATCGTGATCACGACGCGCGAGGCGTTGGCGTACTTGATGACGTTCGCAAGCGCCTCTGAGCAGACGAAGTAGGTCGCTCTCTCGAGCTCCTCGGCCACGCTGACGTGCGTGATGTGCAGATCGACCGGTACCGGGCTGCGCGCGGCCAGCGATGCGAGCGCGGCGGAGAGCCCGCCCGCCTCGATGTCGCCGGGGTGGAGCCCTGCGGCGAGGTCGCGCAGCTCGGCGAGCGCACGAGCGAGCTGCTGCCGGACCCGGCTCAGATGCGCGGCATCTGCTGCTCCCCGCTCCGCCTCCTTGAGCCTGTCGGCCAGCGCCGTCAGCCGCCGTTCGACTGTTTCGTGCAGACGTCGCTCGAGCCGGCGTCGCTCCTCGTCGCCGGCGTGAACCAGGCGTCGGCGCGATTCGGCGAGCTCGTCGAGCTGCAGGCGGACCTCCGCCTGGAGGCGCGCGTTCGCGGCCGCCAATCGCGCCGCTTTGGCCAGAGCGTCCGATAGACCCGGGTCACCCAGCACTGCCGCGTCGTGCACCAGCACCGCGATCGCCTTGCCGTCCTGGTCGATGCAGGTGACTTTGCGGTCCGATCCCTCCGCCGGCAGCACAAGCGGCCGCCCCTCCGAGTCGACGTAGCCTCGATCGAGCCGATAGCCGATCTCGAGCGTGGGATCGCCGAGCGCCTGGGCGAGCGCGTCGCGCAGGGTGCCGGAGCCCGCCTGACGCAGATCGACGACGAGGTCGGCGACCCTCGTCCGCGCCCACGGCTCCACGACGAGCCCGGCCAGGAGCACGGCCGCCAGCGCGCACAGCGCGGCCTCGTAGACCAGCAGCGTTGCATCCGTCAGCTCCGGGGTCGGCGAAGCGAGCCGGGCGGTGGCGGTACCCACCAACACGGCGGAGACGAACGCTGTGGCACCCAGGGCGGCCAGGCGAGTACGGCGCTCGCGCCCGAGCGCCCGGATGTAGCCATGCCCCGCGACCGCGACGAAGAGCGCGCTCAATGCGAACGTGGCGATTTCGCTCGACCAGACCGCCGGCACGAGAGCGGCGCCGTACCCGATCGCAACTACGGAACGATCGAGCGGCCGTCCGAGTCGCCCGTACGGATACGACAGGGTGAGGTGGATCAGCGGCCCGCGGTGCAGGTACAGCGCTTGATCGCCGACGAGGTTGGCGGCGAACCATGCGAACCCGGTGGCGGCCAGGAGCGGCCCGCTGCGGCTCTCCGGCCTCAGCGCCCAGGCGACGAGCCCGCACGCGATCAGGGTCCACCCGGTCGCCAAATCCGGTAACCAGTCGCTCCAATCCTCGAAGTCGAAGTAGACCCACTCCGCGGCGAGTCCGACTGCCGCGCCGACCGGCCAGAGCCACAGCCGGAGCGCGCGCACCGCTGCTCAGCTCACGAGTGCCGCGAGCGCCCGCCCCGAGAGCTCGCGCTTCGTAATGAACCCTCGTGCGGCCGCCTCGCCGAGACGCTGCCCGTAGGCACTTGCCTCACGGCTCGAGATCAGGACAACACTCGGTGCCTGCGGGAGGGCGGCCAGGCGCTCCGCGACGGCGAACCCGTCGAGGTCTGGGAGCTGGATGTCGAGGAGCACCACCTCGGGTTGCAGCCGCTCGACCGCGGCGACGGCCTCAGGACCGTCGGCGGCCCGCCCGACGACGTCGAAGCCCTCTGCCTCGAGCAACGCCGTGGCGGACTCACGGAATGCCTCGTGGTCATCGACGATCAGGACCGTCCACGGCATGGCGCGATCCTCCCAGAGGTCGCCGGCGGCCGCATCAGGGCTGGCCACAGTCGCCGTGCCTGAATACTCGTGCGACCACGTAGCGAAGACTGTTGCCAACCGCGTTTCGCCCGGGCCAGGGGCTTCGTAGCTTCGGTCAGCGATGTCCAACCACGAAAGGACTCCGATGGCCCGGCTCAGGTTGCTCTCTGTGATCGCACTGCTCGCCCTGTCCGGCGTGACGGCCGCCGCGGGCCAGCCACCGCCTGCCGGTCTCGAATGCGGCGACACGATCACCGCTGACACGACGCTCGACCGCGACCTCACGGGTTGCCCGAGCAACGGCATCATCATCGGTGCCGACGACATCACGCTCGACCTGAAGGGGCACACGATCTCCGGGGACGGCAAGCCGGTGCGGCGCTGCCCGCGGCGGCAGCCGTGCGACATGGGGGTCCTCAACGACCGCCATGACGGTGTCACCGTACGCAACGGGTCGCTGCGAGGGTTCGGGGTCGGTGTGCTCATCGGCGGCGTGCGTGGCAACCGGCTTGTGGGGCTCTCCTCGTCGCACAACCAGTACTTCGGATTCGTGATCGCTGACTCTGCCCGAAGCGTCATCCGGGACAGCTCGGCCACCGACAACCCGAGGCCCGACGGCGACGGGCTCGGAGTGTTCCTGTCACACGACCTCCGGATCGTCAACAACTCGTTCCGCCGCAACGGCCAGATCGGCATTCACATCGAGAACTCGACCGGCAACCTCATCAAGGGCAATGAGTTCGTGGGCAACGGCGACTTCGGCGTCTTCGTGCAGGCCGACGGCACTCAGGTGCGGGGTAACCACTGCGTCCGGAATGGCACAGGCATCCTGGTCGGCCCGGGCAGCCGGAACGTGATCGCCGGGAACCAGGTCTCCGGAGGCGGGGAGGGGATCGCGATCGAGAAGGGTCGCGACAACGTGGTCGCCCGCAACGTGGTCGCACGTACGCGCCACTCAGGCATCCGCCTCGGCATCGGAGACCCACCGATCGGGAGCACCGACACCCTCGTTCGCGGAAATCTGGTCACAGCGGCCGGCAAGGATGGCTTCCTGGTCGCAAAGAACGATCGGAACGCCCTCCTGCGGGGCAACACCGCGCGTCGCTCAGGAGACGACGGCTTCGACATCAACAGCCGGTCGGCGCGGCTCCGGCAGAACCGTACGCTCGGCAGCGCCGGCGAGGGATTCGAGCGCCCGTAGGTCCGCGCCTGCAGCGGGATGTCCCAGAGCACCAGCCCCGTAACAATGCGCCGATGCTCAGCTCCCCGCGAGTGGCCGTCTCGGCGGCATTCCTGATCCACTCGACGGTCTCGGGGACATGGGCCCCGCGGCTGCCGGCGATCAAGGAGTCGCTCGGGCTGTCGGACGGGGAGCTGGGCACTGCGTTGGTCGGTCTCGCCATCGGCCTTGTGGTCGGGACGCGATTGGCCGGCGCACCGGTGGACCGTTTCGGAAGCCGACCGGTGATGCGGGTCGGCTTTCCGCTTCTTGCGGCGACGCTCCTCCTGCCGGGGCTGGCGGACAGCCTCGTCGCGCTGTTCCTTTCCCTGTTCGTCCTGGGGCTGGCGAGCGGCGCGCTGGACGTGGCGATGAACGCACAGGGGATCGAGGTCGAACGCCACCTCGGCCGGCCGATCCTGTCGGGGCTGCACGGCCTCTGGAGCGTGGGCCTCGGGATCGGCGCGGGCGTGGCCGCTCTCGCGGCCGCGATCGGGGCCGATCCACTCGAGCAGTTCGCGGTCGTGGCGGTCGTGCTGGCCGTGGCTTCGCTCGTGTTCCTGCGCGGCCTGCTGCCGGCGCACGACCAGGTCCGCGAGGAGTCGGGCGGCGCTGAGCCGGCCGACGTGCGCTGGACGCCGGCGCTCGTCCTGCTGGGCGTGATCGCGTTCTGCTCGTTCGTGGGTGAGGGCTCGGCGTCGGACTGGAGCGCCGTCTACATGACGCAGGAGCTCGGGACCTCGCAGGCACTGGGCGCGTTGGCCTTCGCGGCGTTCGCGGTGACGATGGCGCTGGCCCGTTTCGCAGTGGACCCTCTGCGGGTGCGCGTCGGAAACGTCGTCCTGGTCCGTGGCGGCTCCCTGATCGCGGCCGCCGGCCTGGGAATCGCGCTGCTCGTGCACGAGCCCGCGGCCGGGATCGCCGGCTTCGCCCTGCTGGGTCTCGGCCTCGCGCCCGTGGTCCCAATCGCATTCAGTGCCGCCGGCGACCTCGACGCCCGCGCGACCGGCCGACTGGTGGGGCGCGTGGCCACGGTCGGCTACGTGGGCTCGGTGGCCGGCCCGATCATGATCGGCTGGCTGGCGGAGGCAACGAGCCTGCGGACGTCGCTCGGCTTGGTGGTGGTGCTGGCGGTCGTGATCGCAGTCTCGGCGCGTGGATGTCAGGGCGCGGCGGACCTACGAGCCTGACCTGATGCAGAGGCTGCCAAGGTCCAAGCCGGAGAGGGCGTTCCAGCGCTGGCAGCCGATCCGGGCCGAGAAGAAGTCGTGGGACCGGTCGTTCGCGACTGCGGCCATGGGTGCTGCCGTTCGGGCGACGTCGTCGGCAAGCCTGCCGAGCGCGACCTCCCTGGCCGGCGAGGCCAGGCTCATTGCGGCATCCAGTCGACGGTTGTACTCGGGGTCGTCGAAGTAGGCCCAGTCGTCGTTGTCGCTCGCCTTGATGGTCCTGCCGTCCAGCTGGCGGAGGTAGTCGAACGGATGCGGGTAGTCGGCGAACCAGCCACCGAGGGTCATGTCGAAGGGCTCGCCGCGCCGCGCGGACCGGACGAAGCTGCTGTCGCCATAGTTCTTGACCTGCACGTCTATGCCGATGGCGCGCAGGTTCGACTTCACGATCTCAGCGAAGCGGACGTGATACGGATAACCGGATGTGTAGAGCACCGCCGTCCGGTGCCGATGTCCAGCGAGCTGACGAGCGCGCGCGAGGTCGGGTCGCGAGGGGTAGATCGACGCCTTACGGAAGCCGCGCACAGTCGGGGGCAGATAGTCGTCGGATGGGCGTGCCGGCAGCCCGTTCCACAGCCCCTCGCGCGCGAGCGCCCGGCGGTCGAGCGCGTAGTTCGCTGCACGACGCAGGCGAGCCGACCTGAACGGCCCGCGGCTTGTGTTGAAGTAGATGAAGTCCACCTCGACCATTGGCTTCACGAAGTAGCGCTGCCGCCCGGCCTTCGCGCTCGGGCTTTCCGCCCCGTAGCGCGCGTTGAGCCGGCGGGCGGCGGCCGGGTTCTCGAAGATCGGGGTGTAATCGACCTTGCCGGCCGCCACCTGCGCGATCGTCCGCTTCCCGCCGGCGTTCAGCGTGATGCGGATCTCATCCAGGCGGCTGGGGCGCGAGCCCGCGTAGCCCGGATTTCGCCGTAGAGCCACCTCCTGCCCGGGCACGTGTGTGGCGGTGTAATACGGCCCCGCGGACGGGATTGGGTCGAGCCCTTCGAGGTCGATCGGCGTGCCAAGCGGCACCGCGCAGAAGAACGGGAGGGCAATGCGGTCCTCGAGGTTCGACGACGGGCGCGTGAGCCGCAGCGTGAGCTTGTTGCCTCGGGCGACGACGCCAGAGATGTGGCGCGCGCGTCCCTCCGCGTATGCCCGACCTCCCGCGAGGTCACTGAGGTGAGCGAGCGCCGGGGACTTCACGCGCGGGTTCAGGGCTCGCTCGATCGTGTACTTCATGCTCCGCGCGGTGACCGGCTCCCCTGATGGTGGCGAGAACCGGTAGCCCCGCCGTAGGGTGAAGGTGTAGGTGCGCCCGCCATTCGACCGCAGCGGGAGCGCCTCGGCCAGTTCGGGGACGACTCGCGTACCGGCTGCACCCGGCTCGCTCGGGTAAGCCAGGAGCTTGGCGCAGGTGGGATAGATGATGTCCAGGGACGCGTCGTTGTAGCCGACCGCCGGGTCGAGGAAGGCAGGCGCGTCAGGGGCCTCGACCGTCACCGTGCCCCCTTCGCGTTCCTGGACATCGCGTGTGCGCGGGCGGACGCTCACCCAGACGCGCCCCGCGGCCACGACGACGTCCTGTGGGCTGGCCCCGACCGCGATCGTGTCCGTCACGTCGCCGCTCCGCGGGTCCAGCCTTGACACCGTCCCGTCGCCGCTGTTCGCGACCCACACCGCGCCGGCGCCCACCGCGATACCGGCCGGGCGCCGTCCCACGTCGATCGTGCGGCGCACCGATCCGGTCTCCGGATCGATCCGGGCCACCTCGTCCTCGAGGGCCAGTGTCACCCAGATCGCGTCGGCCCCGACGGCGATGTCGGCCGGACGGCCGGCGACGGGGATCGGCTTCGCGATCCCCGTAGCTGCGTCCACGCGCGATACAGCGCCGCCCAGCGAATCGGCCACCCACAGCTGCCCAGCGCCGACCGCGACAGCAGTCGACGAGCCGGTCTCGATTCCCGGAGCTGTTTTGCGACCGGTCACCGGGTCGAGGCGCGTCAGCCGCCCGAACGAGGGCGCCACCCATAGGGACCGCTCGTCCACCGCCGCGCTGGCGCTTGCGTCGCGGGGCAGGCTTTCGACCCGGACCGGCGGCGTGGCGGCGTCGAAGCGGGCGTCGATCCGACGCGCGTTGACGTAGGGCCCCGCTCTCGGAGCACTCACCACCCAGACCGCTCCGTTCGCCGCCGCGAGTCCCAGCGGGCGCTCGCCGATGGCGATCGTGCGGCCGGTTCGCACGGGATCGAGGTCGATGCGGGTGACGGACCTGTCCTGGAGGTTCCCGACCCACAGCGAGCGCGACTCGGGCTCGAACGCGAGCGGCCCCGGGCCGGCCCCCACGGACGCAACCGTGGTCACACGGTGAGTGTCGGGGTCAATCACGGCGACTGCGTGACTGTCGTCCGAGAGTGGGCTGGCCTTGGACGATTCGTCTCCGGAGAGAACCGCGAAGAGCAGCGCGGCCAGGCCGAGCGCCCCTGCCGCCAGCGCCGGTAGCGCCCACCCGCGGTGGCGGGGTGGCTCGCCCTCCGCCGGATGCCGCTCGGGCTTCCCGTTGGCGCGGGCCGGCTCGAGGGCCGGGTCCTGCGCCAGGATCGCCCCGTGGAGCTCGCGGAGGCGCGCGCCGGGCTCCACCCCGAGGTCCTCCACGAGCGCGTTGCGGGTGTCCTGGTAGGCGGCGAGGGCGTCGGCCTGCCTGCCGGCCCGGTACAGCGAGAGCATGAGGAGGGCGCGCAGACGCTCGCGGTACGGGTTTCGAGCTACGAGCGATTCGAGCTCTGGTGTCACGTCGGAGTGAAGCCCGAGGGCGAGGTCGGCCTCGAGCCTCTCCTCGATGGCGTCGAGCCGCTCCTCCTCCAGCCGGCCGATCTCGATCTGGGCGAACGGCTCGTCTGCAAGCTCAGCCAAAGGGGGTCCGCGCCACAGCGCGAGCGCCTCGCGCAGACGCTCGGACGCGCGCTCGGGCTGTTCCTCGGCCATCGCCGTCCTGCCCTCAGCGACGAGCCGCTCGAAGTGCGCCAGGTCGAGCGCGTCGGGCTCGATGCGGATCAGGTAGCCGCCGCCGAGGGAGACCACGATGTCGCCCAGCTCGCGGCGCAGGCGCGAGACATGCACCTGGAGTGTCTTGGCCGCTGTGGCCGGGGGATCGTCGCCCCACAGCTCGTCCACCAGGCGATCCCGTGAGACCACCTCGGGCGCGTGAAGCAATAGCAGTGCCAGGAGCGCCTGCAGCTTGCGCCCTCGTATCGAGATCTCTCCACCGTTGTCGAGGACCTCGAGTGGTCCGAGTATCCGGAACTCCAAAGGCCAGGCTCCGTTTGGTGGTGTCGGGCGACCGTACCGGTTTTTCCACCGCTTTTCCTGCCGTTAAAGCCTCCTGCAACCGCCGTGGCAGAGCCTCGAGCCACCCAATCAGAAGGAGCGGTCATGACAGACCTCAGAGGCGGCGACCATCACCTTCCGGCATCGGTCCTCCGCCTCAATGCACATTCCGTCGCATACGCCTTGGCCGCGGCGCTCGCGATCACGCTTGCCGTGCTTGTGATCGTGCTCGCCACCACGGACGCGACAGAGCCAGTCACTGTGGCGCCGTCGTCGTCAGGCCCGGTCCCGCCGTCCGCGGCGGAGCGGGCCCAGCCACCCGGCGCGAGTGGACCGGGGATGCGACCCTAGTCCCACCCCAAGCCCCTCCAGTACCCGGTGGGCGCCTCGTGAGGGGCGCCCACCGGCGTTCCTACACGCCGGGCGCCCGCGTAGGGCTGCGCTGGCTACGCTGCCGGAGCCCACGAACCGGAGGACCAAGTGGCTGAGATCCCGACGCTGTTCGTCTGCCATGGCGACGACGGCGGCCCGCGCGTTCACCCGTGCCGCCGCGTTCAGGAGGCGCTCCGCGCTTCAGGCATCGAGTACGAAAAGGTGATCGCCGCCCACGGCAATCCGATCCCCTTCCTGCGCAAGGGCTCGCGGGACGACCTACGCGACGCGACCGGCTCGACGAAGCTGCCAGCACTCAAGCTGCCCGACGGAACGGTCCTCACCCCTTCGCGCGCCATCCTCGCCTGGGTCGACGAGCAGCAAGGCCAGCAGTAGGCGGCGGACGGGCAGCATCGGTTGCGCCGCCCGGCGCGCGAAGCTGTCGAGCCCGAGAGCGCGGCGCTTCATCCGTGTCCCTCCACGATCTCCACGACCCGATCCGTGCCAGCGTCCCGCGAGCAGCTCCACGATCGCCAGGTTCTCGATCAGTCGCAGTCGATCTTCGCCAAGGTCTGCTTGTAGGCGGTTTGCAGTTGTGTGGTCGCGCTCTCTAGCTCGGCCTCTGCGCCACTGGCAGAGAGGCTCGTACCGAGGTCGCTCGCGACCGTCTGCACCTGGGAGGAGAACTCCTGGTTGGCCGACTCGACCTGCTGCTTTCGGTCCTCGTTGAGGTCTCCCTGAGCGTCCTTGATGTCGTTGAGGTCGTTCTGGATGGCGTCCAGGTTCTGTTGCACGCCGTCCGCCGTCGCAGTCGCAGGAGTGAGCGCGGCCAGCTCGTTGACCTGCTTGTTTATGTCGGCGCGGGCGTCGCAGACTTGGTTTTGCGCCTTCTCCTCGTCGGACTCTCCACATCCGACGGCAATTGCCGCAATCAGCAGGAGCCCCGCAACGGCGAAACCAAGACGCAGCAGCGCCGCTGCTCGGAGTACAGGCGTCTTGGGAAGTGTCCATGCGACTCATGGCCCCATTCCAGCGTCCGATCGAGTTCGGTGCATCATCCGTGTGGGATGAAATTTCTCGCGCGCCGGTTGGCGGCTTTCGAGCTGACAGGACTGGTTCAGCCGGACGGCGCCGGTGCCGGATCGCCTCTCGCTGTACCGTCGCTCCGGGCCCGCAGCTCGTTGCTGATGTGCACTGCCGCCGAGGTCAGCGGGGCGGCGAGTGTCAGCCCGACCATTCCGAACAGGCAGCCGGCGCCGATAGTGACGACGAGTACCACGAGCGGGTTGAGGCTCAGCGTCGCGCCCATCACGAACGGCTGGATCAACTGCTGGAGCGCACCGTTGGCGAGCAGAGCGACGACCGCGATGATCACCGCGTCCGTCGTGCTCCCCGTGCTGAGCGCAATCAGCACCGCGAAGCCGCCGGCGACCCAGGCGCCGACGTAGGGCACGTAGGCCCCCACGAACGTGACGACCGCGATCGTCCCCGCGAGCGGCACACCGAGGATCAGCGCCGCGCCCCCGATCAGGACGGCGTTGAAGGCGGCGATGATCGTCACGGCCAGGAAGTAGTTGCGCAGCGACTTGGCGATGTTGGTGGTCACTACATTCGCGACCGGTTCGGGCACGCCCAGGTGCCGATTGATGAAGCGGTGCATAACCGGCCCGTCCTTGAGTACGAAGAGCGTGCTGAGCGTCGCGAAAGCGAGGAAGAACAGCAGCGACTCCAGGCCCTCGACGCCTGCCGCAACCCCGTTCAGCAGCGTCGTACGGATCTCTGGCGCGGCCTCCTCCACGCCCTCTTTGGCGCTCTGCGTGTCATCGACGCCGAGGTCGCCCAACCAGCCCTGGATCTCGTCCAGCGCCTGGTTCAACTTCGCAGAGATCTCACTCGAGTTTGCGGATATGCCCCCGGAGACGAGGCAGAAGATGAGAACGCCGATCGCAACAAGCCCGAGCAGGATGAGAATCGCGCCGCCCGCACGCGGAACCCTGTGGCGCTCGAGCCAGCCGACCGCGGGCCCCGCGACCGCGCCGAGCACCGCGGCCAGGATGACCGGCATGGCGATCGTCGATGTCTCGGCAAGCAGCCAGACCAGCCCCACGATGATCAGCACGAAGCCGACCAGCAACCACGACGAGAAACCCAGGTTCCTGAGCCATGTAGGCGCTGAAAACGGAACGCTGCGCTCGGACGCCATGCTCAGCCCAGCTCGTCGAACGCTAGGCGCCATCGGGCGAGTCGAGAGCTGCCGCGGCAGGGCCCGCTCTCCGATCCGCTCGCCAGCTCTCCTATTCCGCCGCTCATCGGTTGGCCTCGATCCAATCGCAA
>CAWDLE010000019.1:0-252732 GCA_963803085.1 uncultured Thermoleophilaceae bacterium
CTGATCGTGGGCGCCGTGCCGCAGTCCGAGGTGGGCGTGGCCACCGGCATCAACACGATCATGCGGACCGTGGGCGGTGCCTTCGGCGCTGCGGTGGCCAGCGCGATCCTCACCGGGAACACCATCGCCGGAAGCTCGCTTCCCTCCGAGGCCGCCTACACGGCCGCCTTCGTGCTGTCAGCCGCGGGAGGCGTACTCGCGGTAGGCGCTGCGCTCCTCGTGCCCACGCGGGCCGCAGAGCGGGCGCGCGCCGCAGCCGCGGCCGCGCCCGCCGCGTAGCGGCTACTTGATGAACAGGATCTCGCTGTACTTCGGCAGCGGCCAGAGGTCGTCGGCCACCACCTTCTCGAGCTGGTCGCCCAGCTCGCGGACGCGGGCCTGTGCCGTGAGCTGGTTGTCGCGGGCGTAGATCGCGAGGTCAAGGCCCTCGACGCCGTCGGGGTACTGGTTCGCCTCCTCCAGCTCCGAGATCGTGTCCGCGAACTCGTCCACGATCGCGCGTGTCTCGGCGGCGAGCGACTCCATCCCGGCCGCGTCGATCAGGGCGATGTGACGCAGCGCGGCCGGCAGCAGCATCGTGCGAGCCATCGTCGCGGCGGTCTCAGCCTCGATGTTCGCGATCGTCGTGTACTGCTCGGCCCAGACCTCGAAGCGCGACTCGAGCTCGCGGCGCGAGAGCACCTCGTACTTCTCGAAGGCGTGCACCGTCTGGTCTGACAGCACCTCCGGAAGCGCGTCCGGCGTCGTGCGCAGGTTCTTGAGCCCGCGCCGCTCGGCCTCAGCGTGCCAGTCCTCGGAGTAGTTGTCACCGCCGAAGATCACGCGCTTGCCGTCCGAGTAGGCGCTCTTAACCACCGCGTTCACGGCCTCGGCGAGGTCGCCGCCGCCCGAGCCGAGCTCGGACTCGAGCTGGTCGGCCAGGTCGTCGATGGCCTCGGCGACGATCGTGTTCAGCACGGTGTTCGGGAAAGCGAGCGACATGCTCGACCCGAGCGCCCTGAACTCGAACTTGTTGCCGGTGAACGCGAACGGCGACGTGCGGTTGCGGTCGCCTCCGTGCATCGGCAGCGGCGGCAGCACCGGGGTGCCGAGCCCGAGCACCGACGCGGGCGTGTGCGGGTCGCCCTCGCCAGAGGCGATCGCGTCGAAGACCTTCTCCAGCTCGGCGCCGAGGAAGATCGAGATGATCGCCGGCGGCGCCTCGTTCGCGCCAAGGCGATGGTCCTGGCCGATGTTCGCCACCGACGCCCGCAGCAGTCCCTGGTGCTTGTCCACGGCCTTGATCACGGCCGCGCAGAAGAACAGGAAGTTGATGTTGTCGGCGGGCGTCTCGCCCGGGTCCATCAGGTTGTGGCCGGTGTTCGTTCCCATCGACCAGTTGTTGTGCTTGCCCGATCCGTTCACGCCGGCGAAGGGCTTCTCGTGCAGCAGGCAGACGAGCCCGTACCTGCGCGCCACGCGCTGGAGCACCTGCATCGTGAGCTGCTGGTGGTCCGAGCCGACGTTCGAGTTCTCGAACACCGGGGCGATCTCGTACTGGCCGGGCGCCACCTCGTTGTGGCGGGTCTTCACCGGCACGCCGAGGCGCGCCAGCTCGAGCTCGCAGTCCATCATGTAGGCGAGCACGCGCTCCGGGATCGAGCCGAAGTAGTGGTCGTCCAGCTCGTGGCCCTTGGGCGGCTTGGCGCCGAAGAGCGTGCGGCCCGTGTTGATCAGGTCGGGGCGCTCGAAGTAGTACTGCTGGTCGATCAGGAAGTACTCCTGCTCGGGCCCGACGGTGGTGAAGACGCGGGTGGCCGTGTCGTCGCCGAGCAGCCGCAGGGCGCGGATCGCGGAGCCCGACAGCGCGTCCATCGAGCGGAGCAGCGGGATCTTCGCGTCGAGCGCCTCGCCGGTCCAGGACGCGAACGCCGTGGGGATGCAGAGCAGCGCGCCGTTCGGGTTGTGGAGCAGGAAGGCCGGGCTCGTGGGATCCCACGCGGTGTAGCCGCGCGCCTCGAACGTGGCCCGCACCCCGCCCGTGGGGAACGAGGACGCGTCCGGCTCGCCCTGGATCAGCTCCTTGCCCGAGAACTCGGCCAGCGCGACGCCGTCGCCCGCGGGGCCGAAGAACGAGTCGTGCTTCTCGGCGGTGAGGCCGGTGAGCGGCTGGAAGACGTGTGTGTAGTGGGTCGCGCCCTTCTCGAGCGCCCACTCCTTCATGGCGAGCGCGACGGAGTCGGCCAGCGCCGCGTCGAGCGCCTCGCCCTGCTCCAGCACCTGCTGGAGGCGCCCGTAGGCGTCTTTCGGAAGTCGCTGGCGCTGCACCGCGCCCGAGAAGACGTCCTCGCCGAAGGGGTAGTTCGACGGCTGGGTGAGGTCCACCGTCCCGAGGGAGCCTCCGTTCGGGCTCCACTGCGCGGCGGTGATGTTGTGCTGACGGGTCCTGGGCATGTCGTGTTTGGGCCTCCTGGAGGGATCCGGGCTAGCGCAAAGCTAGTCGCGCGCGATGAGTTTGGCCTTGTACGTCTGTCTAAAGATCCGCAAAGAGCATTCGCCTTTTGTCAACTACGTAGTGTGGGAGCCGTGGCTGCGATCGAAATGCGGGGGGTGGTCAAGCGCTTTGGACCGATCACCGCCGTGGACGGATTGGACCTCGAGGTGCCGCCGGGCATCTGCCTCGGCCTGCTCGGACCGAACGGCGCGGGCAAGTCCACAACCATGCGGATGCTCACCGGCCAGGCCATCGCGGACGAGGGCGAGATCACGGTCCTGGGCCACAAGCTGCCCGGTGAGTCGAAGGAGGCGCGGGCCGAGATGGGCGTGGTGCCGCAGCTCGACAACCTCGACGTGGACGTGTCAGTCGAGGACAACCTGGCCGTCTTCGCGCGGCTCTACCGCGTGAAGGACGTGCGCGCCGCGGTGGACCGCGGACTCGCGCTCGCCCGCCTGGACGGACGCCGGCACGACCCGGTGGACGAGCTCTCGGGCGGCATGCGCCGGCGCCTCCTGCTCGCGCGCGGGCTCACCCACGACCCGCCGCTCCTGCTGCTGGACGAGCCCACCGTCGGCCTCGATCCGCAGATCCGCACCGAGCTCTGGTCGCTGATCGATTCGCTCCGCACCAAGGGCACGACGATCCTGATGTCCACTCACTACATCGAGGAGGCCGAGCGGCTCGCGGACGAGGTGGCGCTGATGACGCACGGCAAGATCATCAGCCGCGGCAAGCCCTCCGACCTCGTGGCTCAGCACGCAGGGCGCGAGACGGCGGAGGTGTACGCGCCGCCCGAGCGACTCGCGGAGGTGCGCGCACACGCCGAGGCCGCAGGCCTGAAGGTGCGCCCTGCCGGGCCGGCGATCGCGATCGTGGGGTCCGAGAAGGCCACGAACGGCGTCGTGCCGCCGGAGGCGATCAGGCGTGCGGCCTCGCTCGAGGACGTGTTCGTGCTGCTCACCGGGGAGGAGGCGGAGTGAGAACGGTTGGAACCAGCAGCCATCGGTGGCGTCATGAGTCGCGAGGTCGCGAATTTCCGCACCTTCTGGAAGGCGACGACCTTCTCCAGCGTGCTCGAGCCGGTCATCTACCTGCTCGCGTTCGGCCTCGGGCTCGGAGCGACGCTCGTGAACCGCGTCGACGGACTCAGCTACGTCGAATACGTGGGAACGGGGATGGTCGCGACGGCGGTGATCTTCTCGAGCGCGTTCCCCGCCATGTTCGGAACGTTCGTGAAGGAGCGCTTCCAGCGCACCTACGACGCGATCCTCGCGGCCCCGGTCGATGTCGAGGAGCTCGTGACGGCCGAGATGCTCTGGATAGGGCTGCGCTCGGGCTTCTTCGGCTGCTTCCCGCTGCTCGTGTCGATGCTCTTCGGGCTAGACCCCGCTCCGGGGATGCTGCTCGTGCCCCTCTTCGCGTTCATCACCGCTCTGGTCTTCGCCGGGTTCGGCATCGCGGTCGCTGCCTCGGTGTCGAAGATCGACCAGTTCAACTACGTGACGACTCTGTTCATCACGCCGCTGTTTCTCGTCGCCGGCACGTTCTTCCCGATCGACCAGTTGCCGAAGGCCGTGCAGATCGCCTCCCTGCTGAACCCGCTCCACTACCTGGTCGTGCTGGTGCGGCACGCCTGTTTCGGATTCGAGGCATGGGACCTGCTGCGCGTGGCCGTGCTGATCGGCTTCGCCGTCGTGATGTGGCGCGTGGCGGTGAACCGCATGGAGAAGCGGCTGATCGACTAGAGCGGCAGCTCGACGCCCAGGCCGGCGTCGGTCGCGCGGCGGGTCAGCTCCGCGGCCACGGCCACGTCCTCCAGAGCGATGCCGAGCGGGACGTAGATCGCCAGGCCTCGCTCCCTCGCCGTCTCGTCGGCCAGGACCTCGGCGAGTTCGACGGCGTCAGCCGGATAGCCGGCGAAGTAGCCCTGCTGGCGGTAGTAGCGGTACTGCGCCAGGTCGTCCACCACGAACGTGCCGGCGTCGTCGAAGAGGTCCTCGGAGAGCGTTGCGTCGAAGTCGACCGCGCAGGCGACCATCGCGTCCTTCAGGTGCGCTCGCCGCAGCGGCCGCTCAGGCTGACGCACGATCGCGGCGGTGGAGACGATCACGTCCGCGCCAGGCGCGATGTCCTCGGCGATCGATGCCACCTGTGCGTCGAGCTTCGGGTGCGCCGCGGCCAGCGCCTCGGCGCGCTCGCGGTGGCGATCGAAGAGGGCAACCCGACGGAGCGTGGGGAAGACCTGCTCGGCGAGCTCCAAGATGCACGTGGCCCTGGCGCCCGCATCCGACGATGCCGATCGACTCGACGGGCCGGTCGAGCGAGCGCGCGTATCCCCAGGATGCTCGCCGCGGCGGTGCGCACCTCGGTGATCCAGGTTGCGTCCATCACGGCGAGCGGGCGGCCGGTCGCGGCGTCCGAGAGCACGAACAGGCCGTGGATGTAGGGGATGCCGAGCGGCTGGTTGCTCGGGTAGCCCGCCACCCACTTCAGACCGACCGCGTCCGTGTCCGCGAGGTAGGCCGGCATCGCGTGGATGAACGCGTCCTCGCGCGGGTGAACGCCGACCTTCGGCGGCATCTCCACGTCACCGGCCCGCTTGGCACGAAAGGCGGCCTCGAGGATGTCGACAACCTCGAGCGCGGACAGCCCGACCGCCTCCACGTCGGCGCGGCTGAGATAGCGGATCGGCTCGGCGGACATCGGTCGGCGGAGCGTAGCCCCCGTGAAGGATGCGGTTCCCCCCTGTTACAAAGCCGCGCGCGTAGCTAAGCTCATCTGTTTGGCCACTGACCCCTCTCAGAACGAGCCGGTCCCTGCCTCGGGCCGGGTTTGGCTCCTCGAGGACAACCCTCGGGAGTCCGAGATCGTCTTCGATTTCGCCTTCCACGAGGAGCTGAACGAGGCCGTCAAGGAGCTGCCGCGCCGCTGGTTTGACTGGCGCCGCAAGCACTGGCGCGTCCCCGCGCACCCGCGCGTGGCGAAGGAGATCGAGGCGCTCCTGGGTCGCTTCCCTGACCTGGTCCCGAGTCCGGAGGTGCTGGCCTGGCTGAGCGACTCGGACCGCTGGCGCGCGATCTGCACGGTCGTCGCGCGCGACGGACGTGGGCACTTCCTCGTGCGCACCCTTCAGGGCGACGCGCCGCCCGAGCTCGAGGGCGCGACCGAGGCGGGGGAGGGGCGGATGCTGCTGCCCTTCGCCGAGGAGAGCGCGGAGCTCGTCCAGCAACTCGACGGCCTACGGCTCGACGACCTGGCGCGCATGTGCGCGCGCGAACTGGGCGACGGCCGGCAGCCGCCGCCCGCGGAGCTGTCGCTCCAGATGGGCGAGGACGGCGAGCCGCACCTCACGCTCTTCCACGTCTGGGACCGCAGCCCGGCCACCGACTTCAGGGAACTGTCCGAGGCGCACCCGGTGCACCGGCCCGGACGCTTCTTCCTGCGCGACGCCCCCTGGGGTGTGACGGTGCCGGCCGACCCGGCGCTCGCCCCGCAGCTCTCCGAGTTCGTCGAGGCCCATCCGCGCGTGCTCGTGGAGGAGCCGGCGCAGGAGCTGATCGAGGAGCTGGTGGCGGAGCATCAGCGCGCTTCGGAGACCGTCGCGCTCTCGTACGCCGACGACGCAGAGCTTCAGGACCTCCCGCTGGGCGGCGAGCTGCACCCCTTCCAGCGCGCGGGCGTGCGATACGCCCTGGAGCGCCGGCGCACCTTCATCGCGGACGAGCAGGGCCTCGGCAAGACCGTCCAGGCGCTGGCCACGATCGAGGCGGACGAGGCGTTCCCGACGGTGGTCGTGTGCCCGGCCAGCATGAAGCTCATGTGGGAGCGCGAGGCCCAGAAGTGGCTGCCGCACCGCAGCGTCGCCGTACTCGAGGGCCGGACCGACGCCACCTGGACCGAGGAGACCCGCGAGGCAGACATCGTGGTGCTCAACTACGACATCCTCGACTGGCATTCAGAGACGCTCGCGTCGCTCGAGCCGCGCGCGCTGATCCTGGACGAGTCGCACTACGTGAAGAACGCGCGCGCTGCCCGCACGAAGGCCGCGCTGGAGCTGGCCGGGCGCCTGCCCGAGGACGCTCTGCGGCTCGGGCTCACCGGAACGCCGATCCTGAACCGCGCGGAGGAGCTCGTGTCCCAGCTGCGCGTGCTGGGCCGCCTGCGCGACTTCGGCAGCGGCGCACGGCTCACCCGCCGCTTCCGCGCTGCCGGGAGCGACGACCGCCTGCACTGGAATCTGCGCGCGCACTGCTACGTGCGGCGCACGAAGAAGCAGGTCCTTCCGCAGCTCCCCGCCAAGAGCCAGGACACCGTGCCGGTGCTGCTCTCGAACGAGCACGAGTACCGGCTCGCCGAGCGCGACGTGATCGCCTGGCTTCAGACGCTGCCGCTCGACCTCCGCTCGATCGACGCGAAGGTGGCCGCCGCGCTGCGCGCCGAGCAGCTCGTGCGCCTCAACCATCTGCGCCAGCTGGCCGCGAGCGGGAAGCTGCCCACGGCGCTCGCGTGGATCGCGGACTTCCTCGAGTCGGGCGAGCCGCTCGTGGTGTTCGCCGAGCACATCGCCACGCAGAAGGCCGTGATGGAGCGGTTCCCGAACGCGGCCCACATCCTGGGGGCGGACTCGTCGCAGAAGCGCCAGAAGGCCGTGGACGCGTTCCAGAGCGAGGACGGGCCGCAGCTGATCGTGTGCTCGCTGAAGGCGGCATCGCAGGGCATCACGCTCACGCGCGCGTCGAACGTGGCTTTCCTGGAGCTCGACTGGACGCCCGCGCGCCACGACCAGGCCGAGGACCGGCTGCACCGCATCGGCCAGGACAGCGCCGTGACCGCCTGGTACCTGCTCGCGCCCGACACGATCGACGAGACGATGGCCGAGCTGCTCCAGCGCAAGCGCAGCCTGATCGACGCGGTCACCGACGGCCAGGTGCGTGACGAGGAGCGCCTCGTGGACGCCGTCGCGCGCGAGCTGAGGGGCCGGCCGTTCCGGCACCTCCGCGTCGTGGCCTAGCCCGTGCGCTCCGAGGAGCTGGTGGCGGCGCTCGTGGCCATCGATTCGGTGAACCCGGACCTCGTGCCGGGTGGGGCGGGGGAGGCCGAGATCGCGGACTTCGTGGCCGGCTGGCTGCGCGAGGCGGGGCTGGAGGTCGAGCTGGACGAGGCGACACCCGGTCGGCCGAGCGTCGTGGCGGTGGCGCGCGGGAGCGGAGGCGGCGCGTCGCTGATGCTGAACGCGCACATGGACACGGTTGGCGTGGACGGGATGGATCGGCCGTTCGAGCCGGTGATCCGCGACGGCCGCATGTACGGCCGCGGCGCTTACGACATGAAGGGCAGTCTCGCCGCCTGCATGCTCGCCGCGAGGCGGCTGGCCGCCGCGGACCTCTCCGGAGACGTGATCGTGACCGCCGTGGCCGACGAGGAGTACGCGAGCATCGGCGTGCAGTCCGTCCTGAGCAGCCGGCGCGCGGACGCCGCGATCGTGACCGAGCCGACAGGGCTGCGCGTGTGCGTGGCGCACAAGGGCTTCGTCTGGGCGGAGATAGAGACCGAGGGCCGCGCCGCCCACGGCTCGCGTCCCGCCGAGGGGGTGGATGCGATCACCCGGATGGCACCCGCGCTCACTCGCCTGGCCGAGCTGCAGGCGGCGCTCGACAGCATGCCGGGGCACGAGCTCGTCGGCCCGGGATCGGTCCACGCCTCCCTGATCGAGGGCGGGCAGGAGCTGTCGAGCTATCCGGCTCGCTGCCGCCTTGCGCTGGAGCGCCGCACCGCCCCCGGGGAGAGCGCAGAGGACTTCCAGCGCGAGTGCGAGGCGCTGATCGATGGCATTGAGGGCGGCGCGTTGCGGATGGGGCTCGTCAGGCCTCCATTCGCCGTTGATCCAGACGCCGACGTCGTTCAGGCGGTGAGCCGCGCGGCCGCGACCGTGACCGGGAAGCCGGCGGAGGTCTACGGCGAGACCTACTGGATGGACGCCGCGTTCACCCAGGCGGCGGGCATCCCCACGGTCGTGTTCGGCCCGGACGGCTGGGGCGCGCACGCGGTGGATGAGTGGGTCGACCTCGCAAGCGTGGACGCCTGCAGCGACGGTCTCGTTGCGGCAGCGCACGAACTCTGCGCCTGAACCTCGGCGCTTGTGCGCGTCCATGCAAGCGCCGCCGAGCACCTCGGTAACCTGCGGCGCTTCGCAGGGAACCCGACCCACCGTTTCGCATGCCGATACGACGTCTCGCGCTCGCAGCGCTGCTCGCGTGCGCTGCCGCGCTCGCAGTGAGCACTCCGCCGGCCACCGCCCAGGGCGGCAACCCGCTCGCCGGGGTGCCGCTGTTCGTGGACCACCACTCGCCCTCCTGGCACCAGTGGCGGGTGTACCGCCACAGGGGCCAGCGGCACAAGGCCGCGCTCGTCTGGAAGATCGCGCGGGAGCCGAGGGCGCTCTGGCTGGGGCGCTTCACGCGGCCGCACTTCAGGCACAAGGTGCGCCGGTTGATCCGGGCGGCAGGGCGGCAGGGCTCGGTGCCGGTGTTCACGGTGATGCGCGCGGAATCGAGGGGCTGCGGAGCGGGCTACACCGGCGGCGGCCCGGCTGAGGACGCCCGCACGAGAGCGTGGTACCGCCGGCTCGCCCGCGCGATCGGCGGCGCACGCGTGGTGATCGCCTTCGAGCCGGACTCGCTCGGAACGATCGACTGCCACGCGCGCAGCCGCCGCGACGACCGCATCCGCCTGCTGCGCTACGGCGTCAAAGCGCTCTCACGGCTGCCCGGCGCGACCATCTACCTCGAGGCGGGCGCCTCCGACTGGGAGCCGGCGCGGCGCACGGCGCGCCAGCTGCGGGCGATCGGGATCGCGAGGGTGCGCGGCTTCATGCTCAACGCCACCCACTTCGACTGGACGCGCAACAACATCCGTCACGGCCTCGACATCTCGCGCCGGGTGGGCGGCAAGCCCTTCATCATCAACACGGCCGAGAACGGCCGCGGCCCAATCCACTACCGAGCGGCGAACGGCCGCCGGATCAACGTGTGGTGCAACCCGCCCCGGCGCGGGCTCGGCATCCCGCCAACCACGAACACCTCCAACCCGATGGTGGACGCGTACCTGTGGATCAACAGGCCCGGCTACGCGCAGGGCTGTCAGGGGCGGCCGATTGCGTGGTTTGCGCCGCGAGCGCTCAGCTACGCGCGCTTCGCGACCCGCTGGGAGAGCCCGCCGCCCGGCACGCGCCGCGGCTTCCGCGTTCGCTAGTCGCCGTCGGTGTAGTGCTCGTGGATCCGGTCCCAATCGGGGCGGTGGTCGCGGTCCCAGTTGTCCCAGTCGATCGTGCCGCCGTCGAGCACCTCCTCGAGGTGGTCGAGATGGATGTGCCAGCCGGCGATCACCTTCGTCTCGTAGTCCTCGGGTAGATCCACCTCGGCGGTGAACGTCAGTGCCGTGCCGTCGCCCGCCGGCTCGAGCTCCCAGCGCAGCCGGCCGTGGACGTCGGTGTCGAACTCGAGCAGCCGCGGCGGATCGAGAGCGCTCACGGTCCCTCGGGCGACGGAGGTGTTGCCCTCGTCGTCCGTGTTCTGCCAGGTGAGGACAACGCGCCCGCCCTCCTCGAGGTCGAGCTCAGCGAGAGCGAGCCAGGCGGCAATCTCGTCGGGCTCGGTGAGTGCTCGCCACACGCGCTCGACCGGATGGCCGAGCCGCCGCTCGAAGCGAATCACCTGATGCTCACCGCGGCGCTCGAGAGTTCCGTCTGTCATGTCGTCTTCCCTTCGTCGAGATGGCGTTCGAGCGCGTCCAGGCGGCGGCCCCAGAGCTGTCGATAGGGCGCAAGCCACCTATCCACGTCGGCGAGCGCCTCGGGCCGCAGCCCGTAGAGGCGTCGCTGACCCTCAGGACGCACGCTGACGAGGCCGGCGTCACGCAGGACGCGCAGGTGCTTCGACACCCCCGGCTGGCTTATCTCAAGCCGGTCGACCAACTCTCCAACGGGCCGTTCGCCCTCGCGGAGGAGGTCAAGGATGCGCCGGCGCTGCGGCTCGGCGAGGACATCGAAGGTGGAGTCCACGGCGGTGAATATTACTCCATAGTCATATGTTTGACAAGCGATATAGCTCTGAAGATGAGCATTTCGGGAGGGTTAGTCGAGTTATGTACCGAGGTGGGACATAAAGCGCCTAACCCGGAATCGTGTGGGAATATCGACCCCATGCGCCGCGCCACCGCCCTCACCGCAGCCGTAATCGCCTCGCTGGCCACGGCCGCTGGAGCCCAGGCGGCGCAGAGCATCACGGCCGATCCGGTGAGGGTGGACCAAACCGCCACGCAAACCGTCCGCGGCCGCGACTGGCCCGTCATCGAGTTCTGCTCGCGAACGGTGAGGGTCTTCGTGGTCAGCGCTCAGAACTCAGCCCCGATCGCGCAGCGTCACGTGAGCGACAGCGGCCGCTTCAGCTTCCGCTGGGTTCCGAAGAACAAGAACATCGGGCCGGGCCGCTGGCGCCTCGTCGCGCGCATGCGCTGCGAGAGCGGCAAGGATGGCTCGACCGTCTTCGTGCGGGCGACGAAGCTGATCCGCGTCCGGCCCTAACAGCGAGGCAACGAGCTGCTCCGGCGCGACCTGCGCCGCTGACGGATACGGGTGGATGCCCGTCCCAGCAATAATGGTGCTGGTCTAGACCAGGGAGGTATGTGTGCGGCTCGGGGTGAGCGCCGCGCTCGTCGACGGGACGCTCATCGACGGCGACGTGACTATCGATGGCGATGCGGTGACGGCGGTCGGTGTGTCCGGCGGCGGTGGCCGTGGTGTTGCGGTGCCGGGGTTCGTGGACGCCCACATCAACGGGATCGCCGGCGTCGACTTTCTCAGCGCCGACGCGGATGGCCACGCGCGCGCCGCGGAGGCGCTCGCGGCCGCGGGCGTGGTGGCCTACCAGCCGACCCTGGTCTCATCTCCGCCGGAGGCGTACGGCGCAGCGCTGGCCGCGGCGGCGGCCGCGATGGCCGCGCCGGACGGCGGAGCGCGGGTGCTCGGCGTGCACCTCGAGGGCCCGTTCCTGTCAAGGGAGTGGCCCGGGGCGCACGATCCATCGAACCTGCGCGAGCCCGACGCGGAGCTGGCGGAGCGGCTGTGTGAAGCGGGTCCCGTGACGATGGTGACGCTTGCACCGGAGCTCGAGGGTGCGCTCGAGCTCGTGGAACGCCTGGTGGGCCGAGGCATCACCGTCTCGGTGGGGCATACCGATGCTGACGCCGCGACGGCGCACGCCGCCTTCGATCGCGGTGCGACGGCGATCACGCATGTACACAACGCCCACAGGCGCTGGCGCCCGCGCGACCCCGGCCCGGCGGGTGTGGCGCTCGTGCGCCCGGACGTATGGGTCCAGGCGATCGTCGACGGCGTTCACCTGGCACCGGAGTCCGCCCTCGGGGCGTTCCTGGCGGCGCGGAGCCGCTTCTGCCTCGTGACCGATGCGGTGGAGGCTGCCGGCATGCCGCCCGGCAGCTACCACCTCGGGGACCGAGAGGTGCACGTCGAGGACGGCGCGGTCCGGCTAGCGGACGGAACCCTTGCCGGCAGCGTGCTCACGATGGATGCGGCCGTCCGCAATCTCGTCGCGTCGGGCGCCGAGCTCGCGGATGCCGTCCATGCCGCCTCCACCGCCCCAGCGCGTCTGCTCGGGCGCGACGACCTCGGCGTGCTTCGGCCCGGGGTCGCGGCCAACGTCGCGGTTCTGAACGACGAGCTCGAGGTGGAGCGGACCGTCGTGAGCGGCAACGAGGCGTTCGCCGGCCGCTAGATCCGTCAGGCCGTGCGCGTGACCTTCGCGAGGCCCGGGGGGCGGTCAGGGTCGACGCCGCGGCGCCTGGCGAGCGCGAGCGCCAGCTGCTGGGCTCGCACGGTCGCCGGAATCGTGGCCAGTGGCTCGGGCAGGCCGCCGGGAAACGGGAGGGAGGCGCTCGCGTCGTCGCTCATGATCAGGACCGGCGAGCCGCCCCCGGCGAGCTGCTCGGCGAGCTCCGCCACGTCGGCCGCGGCCGGCCCCGCGGCGCTCACAGCGAGCGTGGGCAGGCCCGGGCCCGTGACCGTCAACGGTCCGTGGCGGAAGTCCGCCGAGGACCAGCCTTCGGCGCGCAGCCCGGCCGCCTCGCGCAGCTTGAGGGCGGCCTCGAGCGCCACGCACATGAGGTAGCCGCGTCCAACGCACGCGAGCTCGTCCACTCCCTCGAGCTGCACGGCCACACGCTCAGCAGGCTCTGCGTCTCCGAGAACCTCCTCGACGATGCCCGGCAGGCGCTCCCAGTCGGCGGCTCCAAAGGGGACTGGTCCCAGCGCCTCCGCCACAAGCGCCATCGCCGCCAGCTGCGCGGTGAACGTCTTCGTGGCTGGAACGGCCTGCTCCTCGCCGGCGTCGAGGGCCACGTGCACGGAGGCGCCACGCGCGAGCGGACTGTCGGGATCGTTGGTCACAGCCACCGCGCGCGCTCCGGCGTCCCTGAAGCGCTCGAGGACCGTTGCGATCTCCGGGGTGCGCCCAGACTGGCTGATCGCGACCGCGAGCCAGCCCTCCACGCGGGGACGTACGCCGTAGAGGGTCTGGAGGCTCGGGGCGGCGAGCGCAACGGGCAGCCCGGTGGCCACCTCCAGCAGGTAGCGCCCGAAGATCCCGGCATGGTCGGACGAGCCCCGGGCGACGATCACGATCCCCACGGGCGCCGGTCCCGCAAGCGATTCGGCGATCTGCTCGCGCCGCGCCGCGAGCGCGGCAAGCACCGCCGGCTGTGTGGCCATGTCCTGCTCCATCAGGCTGGCGCTCATGGCGAGTTCGACTCCGGCCTGGTCTGCCTCAACTCGACCTCGTAGCGGTCACCCGGAAAGAGCGACGTCGCGTAGTACACCGGCGTGCCCTCCTCGTCGCGGGCGAGTGTGTAGAAGCGCAGTCCCGGGGCACCCTCGTCGACCTCGAGCGCGATCGCGTCGTCGTCCTCGATCGGGACGGCCACGACGCGCTGGTCCGCGTCGCGCAGGCGTACGCCGAAGCGCTCGGTGAGCACGTCGAACAGCGACGCATCGGTGAAATCGACGGCGTCGACACCGGGGAACCGCTCGGTCGGCAGAAAGGCAAGCTCGATCGCCATCGGGCGCTCATCTGCGGTGCGGACCCGGTCGATGCGCAGGAGCGGCGCACCGGGCGCCACGGCCAGCACCCCGGCCAGGAAGCCATCCGCCTCCGTCGAGTCCTGGGAGCGCACGACCGAGCCCGGTTCGACCCCTCGCGCTCGCATGTCCTCGCTGAAGGAGCTGAATGTGACCGCCTGGGCCACACGCGGCTCCGCGACGAAGGTGCCGCGACCGTGCAGCCGGTAGAGCAGTCCCTCGGCGCTGAGCCGCTCGATCTCGCCGCGCACCGTCATGCGGGCGAGCCCGAAGCGCTCGGCCAACTCACGCTCTGATGGCAGCGCCGAGCCGGGTGGCTGCTCCGCCACGAGCGCTTCCAGAATCTCCCGTAGCGCGCGGCCCTTGGGGCCGTCGCTGGGAAGCCGGTTCGGCAGCGACCCATCTTCTGGCTTCTCAGCGCGGCGCGCCATGGCTCCTCGATCGGCCTGCGCCTGCGGCAAGCCGCCGCGTGAGCGCCGTCGGGTCCGTGATCGCCGTGCCGACGACGACCGCGAATGCACCGGCGTCGAAGGCGGCCGCCACGTCATCCGGAGTCGAGTAGCGGCCCTCGGCGAGCACCGGGCAGTCCAGCTCGGCGACGAGGCGCTCCACGAGTTCCAGGTCCGGCTGCTCGGCCACGCCGCTCTCGCGGGTGTAGCCCGACAGCGTCGTTGCGACCGCGTCTGCGCCGGCGGCGCGCGCGGCCACGCCTGCTTCGAGCGAATCGACGTCGCCGAGCAGCGGCGTCTCCAGCTCAGCGGCAAGCGCGGCAACGAAGTCGTGAGTAGCCATGCCGCCGGGCCGGGCGCGGAGCGTCGCGTCGAACGCGACCACGTCCGCACCCGCGCCGGCCACGGCGCGCGCGTCGTCGAGGCTCGGCGTGATCCGGACGGGCGAGCCCGGCACGTCCCGCTTGACCAGGCCGATCACCGGCACGTTGACCGCGTCCGTGATGGCGCGGATGTCAGCCTCACCCTCGGCTCGAACGCCCACGGCTCCGCCGAGCTCTGCCGCCCGCGCGATGGCGCTCATCGTCTCGGGCCTCGCGAGCGGGCTCCCGGGGGGCGCCTGCACCGACACCACCAGCCCTCCGCGGATGGCCTCGAGGCTCACGCTCTGCTCCAGAGCATCTCGCGGTCCTCCATCAGCTCCGGACCGAGCTCCGCGAGGAGGGCCGCGCCGGCGAGGGCGTCGCCCGCGGGCGGGATGAGCTTCGCATCGGGACGCAGTCTCGCGAGCTCGTGTGAGAAGGCTTCGATGAGCGGCGATCCCGTTGTGAAGACGCTCCCCGAGTACGACACCGCGGCGGCGTCCCCCGGATCCAACGCGCGGCCGAGGGCGGCGCACGCCGTGAGCGCCAGCTCGCGGCCGGCCGTTTCCAGGATCGAGCGCGCCGCCGCGTCGCCGTCCGCAGCGGCCTGCGCCACGTCCCGCGCGAAGCTCGCCACCGTGCGGGTCGGAACCGGTGAGCGGTAGACCGCTTCGGCAATCCCGGCGGGTTCGCCGAAGCGCTGCGCCGCCGCTGCGAGCAGCGCCTCCGAGCCACCCCGGCCGTCAAGCTCCCGCAATCCGGCGTTCAGCCCACTCCGGCCGATCGCGAAGGCGCTGCCGTCGTCACCGAGGAGGGATCCCCAGCCGTCCACCTTGGCCCAGCGCTGGGACCCGCGCGCTACGCAGACGGTTCCGGTGCCACCCGCCACAACCGCACCCAGCCTCTCGCCGAGTGCCCCGAGCAGCGACGTCACACCGTCGCTTGCGATTGTCACGCGGGCGACGCCGATCCGCGCGCGGAGCAGCTCGCCGATCCGCTCCAGGTCTTCCTCCCGCGCAGCCTCGAAGCCAGACAGCCCGACACCGATCGCCTCGACGGCCGGCAGCGGGCCGAGCGCCTCCAGCGCGGTGAACAGTGCGTCGGCCACGTGGTCGGCGCCCACCGTGGCGCCGTCCATGCGCTGCACGCCCGCCGCACGTGCGGCCGGGCCCGGGTCGCGCTCACCCGTGAGCGCGACCCGTATCTCCGTCTGGCCGGCGTCGACCGCGAGCGCCGGCGTCACTGCAAGCCGGCCTCCTCGCAGGCGGACTTGTAGGCGTCGGTGCAGATGTCTCCGACGTCGAGGAAGCCCTCCTTCACGACCGTGCTGTCGATGTTGTCCTTGTTCACCGCGATCGTGTCGAGCAGGCTCGACGGCACCTGCTTCGCGCCGTTGTCGACCTTCTCGCTCGCGAGGTCGGCCGGCGGGGTCTCGCCCTGCGCGATCGGTACCGCGAGCTCCGCTGCCGTCTCAGCGATCTGGATGATCGGCTGGTACACCGTCATCAGCTGCTCGCCGGTAAGGATCCGCTGAATGCCGGCCAACTCGGCGTCCTGGCCGGTCACGAAGCGGCTGGCCGGGTCGATGCCGGCCCCCTTCAGTGCCGCGATCGCGCCTCCCGCCATCCCGTCGTTGGCCACGTAGACGGCGTCAAAGCCGTCCTTGCCGAGGGAGGTGAGCGACCCCTCCATCTCCTGCTGCGCCTTGTCGGGGCTCCAGTCCGGCGTGTCGTAGCTCTTCACGACCTGCGCGCCCTTCTCCTTCAGAACCTGAGCGGCGCCGTCCTTGTAGGGCTTGGCGTTGCTGTCGGTCGGCGCACCGTTGATCATGACGACCTTCGGACCGCTTGCACCCGACTTCTGCAGCGCGTCCATCTGGACCTCCGCCTGCTGCTGGCCGACCTTGAACGGGTCGATCGACACGTAGTAGTCGATCTCCGCGTCCGGAATCAGCCGGCCGTAAGCGATCACCTTCACGTCGGACTGCGCGGCGCGCTGGACGATCGCGCCGGCCGACGCCACGTCCACGGCACTGATCACGATGACCTTTGCGCCCTGCGTGATGGCGGCCTCCGCCTGCTGCTGCTGCTTGGCCGGGTCCTGGTTGGCGTTCGAGTAGATCACCTCGCAGTCCTTGCACAGCTCCTTCACGCGCCGCTCGAAGTTCGGCCGGTCCTGCTCCTCGTAGCGCGTCGTCTTCGTCTCGGGCAGGAGCAGCGCGATCTTGCCCCCGCCTCCGCCGCTGCCGGAGTCGCCTCCACTGTCGTTGTCGCCCTCATCCCCGCAGGCGGCGAGGCCCGCCGCGATGATCAGAGCGGCCGAGCATGCGCCGAGGGCACGAAGCCAGCTGCTGAAAAACCTCATCCCGTCTCTCCTCCCTGTGGACTGGAACGCGCTGGCACGCTACCACAACTGGTCTAGACCAGTTGTCTCCTGTTAGCGTCGGCCCATGGCCGAGGGTTGGACCGCCAAGGACATCCCGGATCAGTCCGGGCGCTACGCGATCGTCACGGGCGCGAACAGCGGGCTCGGGCTCGTGACCGCGCGTGAGCTCGCACGCGCCGGTGCGTCTGTCGTCATGGCCTGCCGCAACCTGGACAAGGGGCACGCGGCGATCGAACAGGTCCGCGCCGCCGTGCCGGACGCCCAGGTCCAGCTCGAGGAGCTCGACCTGGCGAGCCTGGAGTCGGTGCGCGGCTTCGCGGAGCGCTACAAGCCCACCCATGACGGGCTCGACCTGCTGATCAACAACGCCGGCGTGATGGCGCCGCCACGGCGCCGGACGGCCGACGGCTTCGAGCTCCAGTTCGGCACCAACCACCTCGGCCACTTCCTGCTGACCACGCTGCTGCTGGACTCGATGGAGGGGCGCGAGGACGCCAGGGTGGTCACGCTGTCGAGCACGGTGCACAAGATGGGCCGGATCGCCTTCGACAACCTGAACGGCGACCGCCACTACTTCCGCTGGTTTGCCTACGGGCAGTCGAAGCTGGCGAACCTGCTGTTCGCGCTCGAGCTCGACCGGCGTCTTCGCGCACAGGGTTCGACCGTGAAAAGCCTCGCGGCGCACCCCGGTTACGCCGCCACCAACCTCCAGAGCGCCGCACCGCCGCTTGTGGACCGCGTCGTCATGAAGGTCTCCAACGCGGTCATCGCGCAGAGCGACGACATGGGAGCCCTGCCGACCCTGTTCGCCGCCACCCAGCCCGGGCTCTCCGGCGGAACCTACGTGGGGCCCGACGGCCCTGGCGAACAGCGCGGCTACCCCACGATCGTCAAGCCGAGTGGCCGCGCGCGCGACGAGGACAGCGCGCGCAGGCTCTGGCAGGTGAGCGAAGAGCTCACCGGCGCGGCCTAATCGCCGATCAGGTTGCGCAGCTCGCGCACCGCCACGGGCAGCGTCGTGAGGTCGTAGCTCTGCCCGCTGCGCACGTCGCCGAGGGTCTGGAGCGTTCGCGCTGAGGCCGGGTTCGCCTCGATCCACGAGTCCACTAGCTCGTCGGGCTCGATGTCGGCCGGCGCTGAGCGCAACACCTCGCGGGTAAGCTCGCGGTGGATCGCGTAGAGGTCATCGCGAAGCGCGGCGCGTGCGCGTGCGCGCCAGCGGTCGTCGCGCGGGAGGGCCACTATCTGGTCCCGCAGCCAATGGAGCCCGAGGCGGCTGCCGAGGCGGAAGTGCACCACGGCCACCCGCTCAACGTCCAGCTCGATCTCGTCCGCCACGGTCACGATGTCGAGCGCCGAGAACATGATCGGGAGCGCCGCCACGCGCGTGGCGAGGTCCTCGGGCACGCCGCGCTCGCGCAGCTCGTCCGCACGGCGGGCGAGCGGCTCGGCGTCCTCGGGGTCGAGCAGCCGCGTGATCGAGGCGTAGAGCGCCATCGCGCCCGGGCGGAAGTGCCTGACCGTCGATGCGATGTCGAGCTGCCGCGGCCGGTTGCCGAGCAGCCAGCGTGACGCCCGCTCCACCAGGCGCCGGCCCTCCAGCAAGAGCGTTATCTGCACGGAGCTGTCGCAGTGCGTGTCGAGCGCCTCGATCTCCGTCCACAGCGGCCGCATCTCGAAAATCTCCCGTGCGACCGCGTACGCCCGTGCGATCTGCGACGCCGGCGCGCCGGTCTCCTCGTGCAGGCGGAAGGCGAAGGTGGTGCCCCCGCCGTGCAGCACGTTGTTCACGACCTGCGTCGCAACGATCTGGCGCCCGAGGCGATGCGCGCGCATCTGCTCGCCGAAGCGCTCGGGGATGGGGGGCGGGAAGTAGCGCTCCAGCTCCGCCGAGAGGTACGGGTCCTCGGGCACGTCCGAGTCGAGCAGCGCGTCGTAGAGGTCGATCTTGCTGTACGCCAGCAGCACCGCGAGCTCCGGTCGCATCAGCCCGCCGTGGTCGCGCTTGCGTTCGGCCATCGCCTCGTCGCTCGGCAGCGCCTCCAGCTCGCGGTTCAGGTTCCGGCGCGTCTCGAGGAAGCGCAGGAAACGCTCGTGGACGTCGACCATGCTGGACGCGTTCGCCTCCGCGAGGCTGAGCGTCTCGGCCTGCTCGTAGTTGTCCTGAAGAACGAGCGCGGCCACGTCGTCCGTCATCTCGACGAGCAGCGAGTTGCGCTGCTTCTCTGTCAGGTCGCCGGACTCGACCACGGCGTCCAGCAGGATCTTGATGTTCACCTCGCGGTCGGAGCAGTCGACGCCGCCCGAGTTGTCGATCGCGTCGGTGTTCACCCTCCCGCCGGCGAGCGCGTATTCCACGCGCCCAGCCTGTGTCACGCCGAGATTGCCGCCCTCGCCGACCACCTGGGCGCGCAGCTCCGAGCCGTTCACCCGAACCGCGTCGTTCGCCTTGTCGCCGGCGTCGGCGTGCGACTCGGCGCTGGACTTCACGTACGTGCCGATGCCGCCGTTCCAGAGCAGGTCCACCGGCGCGCGGAGGAGCGCCTGGATCAGCTCGTTCGGCTTCAGGGCCTCGTCCTCGATCCCGAGCGCCGTGCGGGCCTCCTCCGAGAGCGGGATCGACTTCGCGGTGCGCTCGTAGACGCCGCCGCCGGCAGAGATTGCCTCGGGGTCGTAGTCGGCCCAGGACGAACCGGGCCGCTCGAACAGCCGCTCGCGCTCCTCGAAGCTCCGCTCAGGATCGGGGTCAGGATCGATGAACACGTGCCGGTGGTTGAAGGCGCCGACGAGCCGGATGTGGCGCGAGAGCAGCATCCCGTTGCCGAACACGTCGCCCGACATGTCCCCGATGCCGACCACCGTGAAGTCCTCGGACTGGATGTCGCGGCCGAGCTCGCGGAAGTGGCGCTTCACCGACTCCCAGGCACCGCGCGCGGTGATGCCCATCTTCTTGTGGTCGTAGCCGGTGGAGCCACCGGAGGCGAACGCGTCACCGAGCCAGAAGCCCTCCTCGAGAGCGATCCCATTCGCGATGTCAGAGAAGCTCGCCGTGCCCTTGTCGGCGGCCACCACCAGGTACGGGTCGTCGCCGTCATAGCGCACGATCCCGGGGTGCGGCACCACCTCGCCGCCGTCGATGTCGTCGGTCAGGTCGAGCAGCCCGCGGATGAAGGTCTGGTAGCACGCCACGACCTCCTCGGGCAGATCGTCGCGGCTCGCGGGCGGCTGCTTCACCACAAACCCGCCCTTCGCCCCCACGGGCACGATCACCGCGTTCTTCACCATCTGGGCCTTCATCAGCCCCAGCACCTCGGTGCGGAAGTCCTCGCGCCGGTCCGACCACCGGATGCCTCCGCGGGCGACCGGCCCTCCACGCAGGTGCACTCCCTCCGTGCGCGGGGAGTAGACGAAGATCTCGAAGCGGGGGCGCGGCTGCGGCAGCCAGCGCAGCTCCGACGGGTCGAGCTTGAACGACAGGTGCGCCGCGTGCTCGCTCGGGCCCGTGTGGAAGTAGTTCGTGCGCAGCATTGCGCGGATCACGTCCAGGAACATGCGCAGGATCTGGTCCTCCTCGAGGCTCTCCACCTCGTCGATCGCCTTCTCGATGCGCGCCGCCACCTCCTCGGCGTCCTCGCGATCGGTGCGCCGCGGATCGAAGCGTGCCTGGAACAGCGCGACCATCAATCGCGCGATCTCCGGGTGCGCCACCAGCGACTGCTCCACGTAGCGGTCACTGAACGTGATGCGCGCCTGGCGCAGGTACTTGCCGATCGCCCGGAGGACGGTGATCTCGCGCCAGGTGAGAGCGGCGCCGAGCACGAGGCGGTTGTAGCTGTCGTTCTCCACCTCGCCGCGCCATGCGCGTACGAACGCGTCCTGGAAGCTGTCACGGACGCCGTCGGCATCGAGATCGCCCGCCCCCGGATACGTCATACCGAAGTCGTAGATCCAGACGCCGTCGGCGCCGCTCGGGACGATCGGGTACGGGCGCTCGTCCGCGACCTCCACGCCCATGTTCTCGAACAGCGGCAGCACGTCCGAGAGGGTGAGCGCGCGGCCGGCGCGGAACAGCTTCGCGCGCAGCATGCGCGGCCCGGCCTCCAGCGGGCGGTAGAGGCTGATGCCGAGGCCCTCGTGCTTCGGCAGCTCCTCGATGTGCACGATGTCGGCGAGCGCGGAGCGTGCCACCCAGTCGGCCCTGTAGGCGGCGGGGAAGGCGTCTGAGTAGCGGCGGAACAGCTCGCCGCCGTGCTCCTCGCCGAGATCCTCGACGAGCGCCTCCTGGAGGTCGTCGGCCCACGAGCGCGTGGCGGCCACGAGCATCATCTCGACCTCGCGGGCGTCGAAGTCCGGCATCAGGCCGGGCTCCACGTACGCCACGAAATGGAGGCGCACGAGCACGGACTCGGACACCCGCGTGGTGTAGTCGATGCTCGCGGCGCTGGTGGCGTTTCGGAGGATCGCCTCGATGCGTCGCCGGTTCTCCGTGTTGAAGCGGTCGCGCGGTACGAACACGAGCATCGAGAAGAAACGGCCGAACGGGTCGCGCCGCGCGAACAACCGCAGTCGCTGGCGCTCGCCGAGGTGAAGGATCCCCATCGCCACCTCGAACAGCTCGTCCGTCGAGATCTGGAACAGCTCGTCGCGCGGGTAGGTGTCGAGGATCTCTAGCAGCGCCTTCTCGTTGTGGCTGCCGTGGGGGAAGCCCGCGCGCTCGAGGACAGTGGCGATCCTGCGCCGCAGGATGGGGATCTCGGTCGGGCTGGCGCGGTACGCCGTGTGTGTGTAGAGCCCGAGGAAGCGCCGCTCCCCGATCACGTTCCCGTCCGCGTCGAAGCGCTTCACGCCCACGTAGTCGAGGTACGACGGCCGGTGCACGGTGGCGCGCGAGTTCGCCTTCGTGAGCGTGAGCAGGCGCGGCGCGGGCGACGGGCCGGCGTCCTCGCCCTCCAGGGGTCCGCGCAGGATGCCGAGGCCGGGGCCCTGGGGGCCGTCGGCGTCGTACTCGCGGTAGCCGAGGAAGGTGAAGTTGTGCGCCTCCAGCCACTCGAGGAAGGCCACCGTCTCCTCCACGTCCTCGCCGTTCGCGGGCAGGGGAGCGCTGCGAAGGTCCGCGGCCACGTCGAGCGCCTGGCTGCGCATGGCCGCCCAGTCCTCCACAGCCGCGCGCACCTCGGCGATCACGCGCTCGAGGTGCAGCTCCAGCTCATGCAGCTTCGCCGGGTCGGTCTGCCTCGCCACCTCGGCGTGGATCACGGACTCGGCGAGCACCCCCGGCTCGGGCTTGTCGGTGGGAGGCTGGGGGAGGATCTCGAGCAGCTCGCCGTTGTCGCCGCGGCGGACACCGAGTACCGGGTGAATGATCAGGTGGACGCCGAACCCGCGCCGGTTCAGCTCCATGCTCACCGAGTCGATCAGGAACGGCATGTCGTCGGTCACGATCTCGACGGCGGTGTGGGTGGACTGCCAGCCGTTGTCCTCGAAGCGCGGGTTGTACACCCGCACCTTCGGGGTCCCCGGCGCCCGCTCGCGCGCGAAGTTGAAGTGCCCGAGCGCGAGCCCGTACAGGTCGAGCGGGTCGCGCTCGGCCACGTCCTCTACCGCAACCCAGCGGTAGAGCTGCCGGGCGAAGGCCTCGGCCAGATCGGCATCGACCGAGCCGAGCTGCTCGCGCACCCGCGAGCACACGGCCTCCGTCAGCGCCTGCTCGGTGTCTTCGACCTTCATCTCCTCGATGACCATCGTATTCCCGGTCTAGGCCCGATCGTCCTGTTTTGCTCGTACAGGCGGCCACATCCGCGGTTGCATCGCTAAAGCGCGAGGCCCAGAACGCCGACGCGGGGAATGGACCTAGACCCGGGCCGTCCCCCTCTGGGGCGCCCTCCCCCATGGCTTACTCCTCCCAGGCACTACACCTACAGCCCCCCGTCACCAGCACGCGGAAGCGTCTCCGGATTGCTATCGCGGGCGGTACTCGGGCACCCGAGCGCGCGCGCTCGTGGATCGAGAGCGCCGCCTCGTGGCTCCCGTCGGAGCTCGAGAGCACCCTGCTGCTGCTGGTCTGTGAGCTCGTGAACAACGCGGTGCGCCACGGCGGCGCCGGAGAGGACGCGGTCATCGAGCTGGAGCTGGGCGCTCTGGACGACGGCGGCGTGATGGTTCAGGTCACCGATCCAGGCACCGGCTTCGATCACACCCCGCGCGACCAGCCGCTCGACGAGGAGGGCGGCTGGGGGCTCGTCCTGATCGAGTCGATGGCCGAGCGCTGGGGCGTCGAGCACGAGGGCCGCACACGCGTGTGGTTCGAGCTCGCCGCGCCGGCGGCCTAGCTCTTTCCCGGCGGCTCAGGCGGTGGCGAGCCGCTTTTCGAAGCGAACCCGCGTGGTGTCGCGGCTCGGGGCAACCTCGAGCTTGTCCATGATCGTGGCGATGATGGGGATCCCCCGGCCACCCTGCTGATCGGGCTTCCTCGTTTGCGGCACCGGTGGGAAGTGGCCGCAGTCGCGTACCTCGATGCCTATGGTGTCGTCGCGCGTCTCCAGGCACAGGTAGATGCCGCGCGGGTCGCACGGCTTCCCGTGCTCGACCGCGTTCGCCACCGCCTCGGTGGTGGCGAGCAACAGGTCCCAGGTGGTGGATGCATCCAGCCTCAGCTCAGAGGCTGCGGCGCGCACGATGCCGCGCGCCTCGGGGGCGCTCTCAGGGGCGGCGGGTAGCCAGGACTCTCGTTTCATTCCATTTGGGGTATCTCCAGGTTGCGGAGTAGTTACACGTGCGAACTGTCGCGTTCGATCCGGCGCATGCTGCGTGTCTCGCGCGGGATCAGGCCCAGCGCCAGAACCGCCCCGGTCAGGATCCCGCCGACCACGAGCACCGTCTCCGGGCTCGTGGCCTCGGCGGCCGGTCCGGCGGCGAGGTAGCCCACCGGCAGCAGGATCAGCGATCCCATCCACTCGTACGAGCTCGCTCGCGACAGCGCGCGCGGCGGGATGCGCTCCGCCATCGCCGTGTTCCAGAGGATGTCGAACATCGCGAAGCCGGCTCCGGTGGCCGCTCCGAGCAGAAGCACAACCGCCACCGGTGCCTCCAGGGCGAACGCGATGAGCATGAACGGCCAGGCGGCAATCACGAGGAATGCCGCACGCATGGGGTGTTCCGGCCGCCAGCGCATGCCCAGGAGCGCTCCCGCCAGCGCGCCGGCGCCGAACGCGGTGGTGAGGATTCCGAAGATCGCCGCGGTGCCGTAGCCGTCCTCGGCCAGCGTCGGGCCGAGCACGAACAGCGGCGCGTACCCGAGCGGGATGGCGAGGGCAAACACGACGACTGTGACCCACAGCCACCCGCGCGTGCGGACCTCGTGAAAGCCCTCGGCGAGCTCCGCGAGCAGCGTCCGGCGCTCATCGGCTGCAGGGGGCACATCCGCGGTGCGCACGCGCGTGAGGAACCACGCGCTCACCGCGAAGGTGGCGGCGTCGAGCAGGAAGGCCCAGCCGGCGCCCACGCCGAGCACGAGCGCCGTGGCGAGCGCGGGTCCTACGAGCTCGCCCAGGTTGAGCGTGAGGTTCGAGAGCGCCTGCGCCTCCTGGATCTCGGCCTCGGGCACCGTGCGCGGCACCAGGCCGGTGTGGGCTGGGCGGAAGAACGCCTCGGACGTACCGAACAGCGCCTCGATCACCACCAGGTGCCAGATCTCCACCTGGTCGGTGAAGATCAGGACCGCGAGCAGCGTGTGGAGCGTCATGCGGACGAGGTCTGTGGTGATCATCAGCCTCGCCCGCGGCAGGCGGTCCGCCCACACGCCGCCGATCAGGAGGAACGCGACGAAGGGCACCATCTGCGCGGCGAGCACGATGCCGACGTCCGTCGCGTTGCCGGTCAGGTCCGTCACGAACAGCGCGAGCGCGACGATCACGATGCTGTCGCCCATCACGCTGGCGCTCGAGGCGAACCAGAGGTTGCGGAACGCCGGGTGGCGCAGGACACGTAGCCGTTCCCTCATGCCGGGGAAGCACTACAGGACCGGCCGGTAGCCTGCCCGCTCCGCCATGACCGACCTCCCGATCGCCCGCAACACCGCGTTGCTGTCAGCCGCGCTGGCCGCCAACTCGGGGATGCTCCAGCTCCAGGCGGCGGTGGCCTCGCTGACGCTGGTTCAGGTGCTCGGCATCGACGGGCTGCTCGGCCTTGGGCCGGCGATCGTGCTCGCGTCAGGCGCGCTCACTGCGCCGATCGCGGGCCGGGCGATGGACCGAGTGGGTCGTGTGCCCGTGTTGGCGGTTGGCTTCATGATCGGCGCCGTGGGCGGGGTATTCGCCGCGATCGGGTGCGCCGCCGAGCTGGCCGTGCTGGTGCTGAGCGGCTTCGTGCTCGTGGGCGTGGCGAGCGGCACGGCGCTGCTCGCCCGGACCGCGGCGGGTGACATGTACCCGCCCGAGCACCGCGCCCACGGCATCGCGCTCGTGCTGTTCGGCGCGGTCTTCGGAGCGATCCTTGGTCCCGCCGTGTTCAGCCCGCTGCTCCACGGCAAGGACCTCGACGGCGACGCGCTCGCGCCGCTGTGGCTGGCTGGGAGCGGCTTCATGCTCGTGGCGCTGGTCCTGGTGCTGCTGGTGCGGCCAGACCCGAAGCGCATCGCTGAGATCCTCGACACGGGCGCCCCGCCTCCGGCCACCCAGGTGCCGCTGCGCGAGCTCATCGCGAGGCCCGGGGTGATCCCGGCGCTCCTGGCCGCGCAGGCGAGCTTCGGCGTGATGGTCGGAGTCATGACGCTCACCGGCGCGGTCGTGGTCGACCACCAGCATCACGCGGCGCACAACGTCTTCCCGATCATCGGAGCGCACGTGATCGGTATGTACGCGCTCGTGCTTGTGGTGGGCCGCATCATCGACCGGGTCGGCAGGCAGGTGTCGCTGTCGGGCGGCCTCGTGGTGATGGCGCTGTCGGTGATCTCGCTCCTGTGGATCGACAGCGTCGCCGCGACCGCCGTGGCGCTCTTCGGCCTTGGCCTGGGCTGGAACTTCTCGTTCGTGGCCGCCACCGCCGAGCTGGCGGACAGCACGCTGCCGTCGGAGCGCGGCCGGCTGATCGGCTTCAACGACCTGCTCAGCGGCCTGACGGGCGCGGGACTCGCGCTGCTCGGCGGCGTGGCGCTCGAGGCCCTCGGGGTGGCGGCCCTGGCGCTGGGCGCGGCCGCGCTGGTGTCCGGGCCTGCCCTATGGCTCGCCCGCAGGCCACGAATTAGCCTCTCGCAATGATCGCGCGGGGGCGGACCGAGCGGGTGGTCACTAGATCTCACTTACCCGCGATATGCGCGGCAAAGCTGGATGGAGTGGCTGGCCGGCGGCCGCCGCTGGGCGGACAGCACGCTGCCGTCGGGGCCCGGCAGGCTGATCGCGCCGGCCACGAATTAGCCTCTCGCAATGATCGCGATCTCAGACCTACCGGGAAATCTTGTGGGGCGCTTCGAGGGGAGGGACCATGGCGCGAGCGTGTCCTTCTTCATCGGCACCTTCGACCCGGGCACAGGGCCAAGCCTCCACACCCACCCGTACGACGAAACCTTCATAGTCGAGGCGGGCAGCGCGACCTTCACGGTCGGCGATGACACCTTCGACCTCGCAGCGGGGCAGATCGCGGTCGTCCCCGCAAACACGCCCCACAAGTTCGTGAGCGGCGAGGGCTTCCGCCTGATCAGCATCGCGCCGTCGGACCGGATGGTTCAGGAGGACCTGTAGGCGAAGGTTGGAGCTAGCTCGTCGCTCACGTAGGTCCAGCGGCCGCCGACCATCGTGGCCTCGACCCGCAGGTCGGGGAGTTCGTCGGGCGGGCAGGTGAGGGGGTCGCGGTTCAGCACCACGAGGTCGGCCAGCATTCCGGGGCGCAGGCGGCCGCGGCGGTCCTCGGCGTGTTCTAGCCACGCCGGCGCCACGCAGGTCGCGAGCAGCGCCGCCTCCACGGTCACCGCCTGCTCGGGGCGCCAGGCCGGGCGCTCGTCGATGGTGCGCAACACCCCGGCGACGATGCCGGCGAGTGGGTCGAGCTCTTCCACCGGGGCGTCCGAGCCGTTGGCCAGCAGCGTTCCGGCGTCGAGCAGCGAGCGGTACGCGTAGGCGCCCTGGCGCCCTTCCCAGAGCCGCTCGGCGAGGTCGCGATCCGACGCCGCGTGGCTGAACTGGACCGATGCCGCCACGCCGAGCGCAGCGAAGCGCGGCATGTCGGCCTCGTCGAGCAGCTGCGCGTGCTCGATGCGCGGGCGCAGCCCGCGTGGCTGCCACGCATCGCGGGTGGCCTCGAAGGCGTCGAGCGCCGCGCGGTTGGCGCCGTCGCCGATCGCGTGGACAGCGACCGGCCAGTGGGCCTCCGCGGCTCGCCGGACCACGTCCTCGAGCACCTCGCGCGAGCTGATCTCCACGCCCGAGCCGTCCAGCAGCCGCGCCGTGGCGGAGCCGAGCGTGCCGTCCATGAAGCCCTTGAGGTAGCCCATCCTCAGCATGTCGTTGCCGAAGCCGGAGCGCAGGCCGAGCGCGTGCAGGTCGTCGAGCCGGTCCCACGGGAACGACTGCCACACCCGAACGTCTAACTCGTCGGCCTCGAGCAGCCGCGCGAACACCTCGAGCGCGCCGAGCCACCCGTCCTTGTCGTGGATCGCCACCACGCCGCGCGACGCCGCCACGCCCATGCCCTCGCGTGAGGCCTCCACCATCTCGTCCACGGTCGGGCGCACGTAGCGGTCACGGAAGGCCCACGCCGAGTTCTCACGCATGATGCCGCTCGGCTCGACCACTCCGCCCGGCACCTCGAGCGGCGCATCCGCCCGCTCCAGCGCCGCGCTGTTCACCCACAGCGAGTGGTAGTCCTTCGACATCAGTGCCACGGGCACGTCCGGTACGGCTCGGTCGAGCGCCTCCCGGCTCGGCGCCTCGGTCCAGTCGCCCTCTCGCCAACCGAGTCCCCGCAGCCAGCCACCCGGCGGCACCCGCTCGCGCGCGGCCACCACGCGGTCGAGCGCCTCGTCGAGCGAGCGCGCGCCCTCGAGTCGCGCCTGGTGGAGGCCGAGCGACCACGTTGGGAAATGCACGTGCGAGTCCGTGAAGCCGGGCAACACGCAGCGGTCGCCCAGATCGATCACCCCCGAGCCCGCGTTGTCGTCGTCGACCACCCACGGGCCCCGAACGGTCAGCTGCCCCACGAGAGGGGCAGCCGGGTCAAGCGTTCGGATCGTTCCACCGGTAAAGCGCACCGGCGGCAATCTAGAGCTAGCCGCCCTAACCGCTGTGCGTGCGAGCCGCTGTACGCGGGTTCTCGAGCGGGCGCACGGTCGCCTCGATCTGCTCCCGGAGCTCCTCGAGCTTCGGTGGGATCGACAGCTTCTCGCCGAGCGTCTCGAGCGGCTCGTCGATCGTGAAGCCCGGGCTGGGGGTGGCCAGCTCGAACAGCACGCCGCTCGGCTCGCGGAAGTAGATCGACTTGAAGTAGTGCCTGTCGATCACCTGAGTCGGGTGTGCGCCGTTCTTCGCCACGCGATCACGCCAGGCCTCGTGGTCCTCGTCGGCCGAGTTCCAAGCAACGTGGTGGACCGTGCCGGCGCCCTGGATCCCGCGCTCGGCGGGGGGTGCGTCGTAGAAGTAGAGCCCGCCGCGCTCGTCGCCGCGCGCCTCCCAGCCCTCGCCTGAGCTCTGGAAGTCGAGGCCCTCCTCGAGCAGCGTCCGGCTGCGCTCGGGGTTCGATGCGAACGCGCGCACGGCGTGGAAGCCCTGGAGCGCGTGCTCGGCAGGCACCTCGGGGTGTTCGGCGATCAGTGGCTCGTCCGGAACGTCCGCCACGACCAGCTCGTGCTCGAGGCCCTCTGGGTCGCGGAAGAGCAGGTTGTTTCCCTCGCGGGTCGTTTCGATACCGGCGCCGGCGAGTCGCTCGCTCCAGAAGTCGAGCGCCTCGGGGGCACCGACACGCCAGACGACGCGGTGGATCATTCCGTCGCCCGCGCGACCGGGAGCGGCGCCGGGGTACTCGAAGAACGTGAGGTCGAGCCCGGGCTTGGCGTGCTCGTCCCCGTAGAAGAGGTGGTAGACGGTCGGGTCGTCCTGGTTCACCGACTTCTTGACGAGCCGAAGGCCCATCACGCCGACGTAGAAGTCCACGTTGCGCTGGGAGTCGCCGGTGATGGCCGTGATGTGGTGGATGCCGTTGAGATTCATTGCGCGTGCAACTATATCACGGGAGAGCGCGCGCGTCAGGGACGGAGCCCGCGCGTCTTCGGTCCCTGGTGGAGCTCGTGGCGAACCAGCTCGTGCGCCCGCTCGGCCCAGTCGCACAGGATCGGGCGGGTGTCGCGGGGATCGATGATCTCCTCGACGCTGAACCGCTCGGCGGTCCGGAATGGCGAGGTCACGGCGTCGAGCCGCGCCGCGATCTCCTCGCGGAGAGCGACCGGGTCCTCGGCTGCCTCGAGCTCGCGCCGGTAGGCCGCCTCGAGGCCCCCGGCCATCGGCAGCGAGCCCCAGTTGCCGGACGGCCACGCGAAGCGCAGGTTCAGCCGCGAGCCGTCGCCGTGGCCCGCGCCGGCCACCCCGTAGACCTTGCGCACCAGGATCGACACCCACGGGACCGTGGCCTGCACCGCCGCGAACAGGCCGCGCGCGCCGCGCCGGATCGTGCCCGCGCGCTCCGCGTCGGTCCCGATCACGAAGCCCGGCACGTCCACGAGGTTCACCACCGGGAGGTGGAACTGATCGCACATGTCCACGAAGCGAGCGGTCTTCTCTGCGGCCTCCGCCGTCACGCCGCCGCCGTAGTGCTCCGGGTCCGACGCGAGCACGCCGACCGGCCGCCCACCCAGGCGCGCCAGGCACGTGATCGTGGGACGCCCGAATGCGGCCCCGAGCTCGAAGACGGAGTCGCGGTCCAGGATCGCCTCGAGGATGCGGCGCATCTTGTACGGCTGCCGGGCGTCACGCGGGACGGCGGAGATGAGCGACTCCTCGCGGCGGTCCGCGGGATCGCTGGAGTCGAGCTGCGGCGGCGCCTCCCAGACATTGTCCGGCAGGTAGGAGAGAAAGCGCTTGAGCTGCGCGAGCGCGTCGTCCTCGTCGGCGGCCACGTTGTCCACGGCGCCCGCCCGGGCCTGCAGGCGCGCCCCGCCCAGTTCCTCCTTGTCGGGTGACTCGCCCATCCCCGCCATCGCGACCACGGGTGGGCCGGCCACGAACAGCTGTGCCGTGCCCCTGACGATCACCGAGAAATGCGAGCAGACCGCGCGCGCCGCGCCGAGGCCCGCCACCGGTCCGAGCGCCGCCGCAGCCACGGGAACGATCGAGAGGTTCTTCACCACGAGATCGAAGCCGGGCAGGGGTGGCACGTAGGAGAAGCCCATCTGCTCGAGCGTCTTGACGCTCCCGCCGCCACCCGTGCCGTCCACGAGCCGGACGAGCGGAAGGCGCAGGTCGTGCGCGAGGCGCTCGGCGTAGACCGCCTTCTCCCAGATCGCGGCATCGGCGGCACCGCCGCGGACGGTGAAGTCGTCGCCCTGCACGACCGCGCGGCGCCCGTCGATACGGCCCTGGCCCACGATCGTGTTCGCGGGCAGGAACTCGGTCAGCTCGCCGTCGTCGCCGTAGGTCCCGCGGCCGGCGAGCGCTCCCGTCTCGTGGAACGTGCCCTCGTCGAAGAGCCGTTCGATGCGCTCGCGAACCGTGAGCCGCCCGGACGCGTGCTGGCGCTCGACCCGCTCCTCGCCGCCCATCCTCCGCGCGAGCTCCTCGCGCCGGCGCAGCTCCTCGAGCTCGGGCTCCCAGGACACGCGGGGCAGACTAGCCCGCGGCAGGGCCCAGCCGCCGCCGCTCAGCCCGCGAACGCTTCGCGTGCCGAGCGTTCGCGCAGCTCTTCCACGGTCGCGCGCTGGCTCTCGCCGCGCTCGCGCAGGCGCTCGAGGTGGGCCGCGTCCAGCCGTGGCTCGTCCGGGGCGATCTGGAGGAGCGCGCCCCAGAGGCCGATCTTGCCGGTGATCCCGGTCATCAGGCCCTCCAGCTCGACCACGCGGCTGAGCGGCGAGTAGCCGGTGATCTGCCCGTTCAGCTTGAGCCGGCCGACCTTCTCGAGCGCCCAGGCGCCGAGGTCTTTGATCGTGTCGGCCCCGAAGCCGAGGTCCTCCATGATCGTCTCGAGGGCCTGCCTGTCGGCGGCTATCTCGTCCACGATCGGCGCCATTGCCTTGCCGTAGTCGTTGCTCTCGTTGTTGGCGTGGATCCGGCGTGCCAGCTCCAGTCCGGTGGTGGAGCCCGCGTGGTGATCCTGGAGGTAGATGCGCACAAGCTTTTCGTTCACGTGGGCGAACGTACCCGTTATGCCGCCGCGTACGCTGCCCGGAATGTCTGATTCTCCGAGCGAGCTCGAGCAGGCGCTGGCGGATGCCGGGGGCAGCGAGGCACCGCGCGATTCCTCCGCGCGCCTTCGCAGGCTGCTCGACGCGGAGCTCGAGCGAGGGGCCCGCGAGCTGACCGAGCGGCGCACGGGATACGAGACGCCGATCGCGGTGGCGGTGGCGGCTTCCGGCGGTGAGGTGCTCGCCGTGCTGCCCGTGACACCGGAGCTGCGCGCCGACCCTGGCGCGGTGGGTGAGCGCTCGGCTGCGCTCGCCGCTGTGGCGGTGGAGCACGTGGTGGAGGGCACCTCGCCCGGCCCGCCGCGCTCGCGTGAGGACCTGCGGCTGCGGCTCGGCGAACTCGATGGGATGCTCCTGCTCGCCTACCCCGCGGCCGACGCGCCCGAGGCTGTGGAGTACGCGCACGAGGCTCTCAACGCCGAGTTCGCCGAGCACCGCATCGACCGGCTCCGTGCGCGCGCGCATCTACTTCCCGGCCACGTCCTCGAGGGCGGTACGGACCTTCGCGAGCCGATCGGCTCCACGCACCCCCTGCGGGTGGCCGAGGCGGTCACGCGCCTCGGCGGCTCGCCGCTGGACGACGAGACGGTCGAGGCGCTCGAGGACCAGGTGCTCCGGCTGCTGGAGCCCTCGGGCGCCGCGTCGCGCGCGCACCAGGACCCTGATCCGGTGCGCCGCGTGGCCCGCCGGATCCTCCAGCGGCTCGACGGCATGGGCAAATGGGGCGGCTATCACACGGCCTTCGACCACCTGGCGCGTGGCTTCGCCGGCCACGACCGTGCGCTGGCCTACGCGGTGGGCGAGGCGCTCCTGGAGGCCGGGCTCCTGGAGCAGAAGCCGAGCGTGGGCCAGCGCCACGTGTACCTGAGCCCGAAGCGAAGCGGCGACATCCGCCGCCTGATCGACGACGGCGAGCTGCCGCGCGGGCTGACGCTCCCGCCGGCGGACGGCTGACTAGCGGTTGTGCCTGACCGCCTCCGTCAGGTTCGCCCTGACGCGGCCGGCCACCTGACGGGCTCGTCCGCGGGCGCTCCAGCGGGCGCTCCGGGTGAGCCACTCGGCGCGCACCTCGAGGCAGGCGCTGCCGCAGCGGGCGCCGATCTCCACGCTGGGACTCTTTGCGCCTGATCCGTTCGAGCGCCGCAATGTCGCAACCACCGCGCGATGCGCCTCGTCGGGCGTGATCCAGTCGCGGACGAGCGTGGTCTTCTCGGCCGCGCTCATTACCAGGCCGCGCATCGTGAATTGCGCCGCGACGACCAGAGGCACCGAACGGCGGTGGCGCATCAGAGCGCGGCCCTTCTTCGTCGGCCGAAGCGTGAGCGTCCCCGGGCGCGTCTCATCCAACCCGAGGCTGCCGCGGAGCACGATCGGGCGTCCGCGCGCCGCGCTGGCACGGCCCACCACGGAGAGGGTGCCGGACACGAGCGAACTGATGCCCTGCACCCGCACCGCACCCTGGCGCAGCACTCTTGGCATCTCGGACTCTCGGATCCTGCCCACGGTCATGTGGAGATTGATCACGAGCCGCTCGGCCAGCAGCCGCACGTTGGTGAGCGGGTCGGTGCGCCCCGGCGTGCCGCCGCCGACGGTGAATTCGGCCGTGGCCGGCGTCGCGTCGGGGTTGCCGACCTGATCGAGCGCGCGCACGGCCACGCGGTGCGGCCCGGTGGCGAGCGTTCCGGTCGCCCATGGCGAGACGCATGGGGAGTACGCGCTCCCGTCGATGCTGCACTCGAACGTGGCGCTCGATTCGTCGGAGTGAAATGCGATCAGCGGGGTGGGCGAGGCGCTCTGCGTGGGCGACGGGGTCACGAGCACCGTCTCCGGTCCCGTCGTGTCGACCAAGAATCCGCGCGACGCCCAGGGGCCGGTCGTGCCTGCCGGGTTGGTGGCCCGCACGACGAGCACATGCGGGCCCTCGCTCAGGTCGCCGGCCGGCGCGAACGATCCGGTGAGGCAGCCCACCGCGACGTCGTCCAACCGGCATTCGAAGGACGAGCCGGGCGCGCTCGCGAACGCGAACGCCGGGCGCCGGGCGCGCGTTGGTCCGTCGGGACCCTGCGTGAAGGAGACCTCTGGGACGCTCGTGTCGACTCTGAAGTCCCGGTTAGCCCACTCGCCGGCGTTCTGCAGGGCGTCGGTCGCGCGTAGCGCAAGGCGATGCGGCCCGTCGCCAAGCACCGCGGTGGTGAACGGGGAGGAGCAGGTCTCCGGCGCTCCGCCGTCCACGCTGCACTCGAGACCGGCCAACGGATCGGAGGCGGAGAACTGGAACGTTGGCGTGGAGTCGTTCGTCGGGGTGGGGTCCTGCGGGCCGGATTCGAAGCTGACGGTCGGACCTGTCGCAGGCCCAGCCTGCGCGCGCGCCCGCTCGACGGGCGCTCCCGCCGCCAGCACCGCCGCAATCGAAGCGGCGAGAATGAGTCGTCCCCGACAGGTCGTCGTGTGTCGCTCCCTAAAGCGATTCCTTCCCCGGCGGGGCGCCTCCTAAGCACGAACCCGAGGAAGCGGGCGAACTCGGAGATCAGGCCTCGCGAACGACGAGTCTGCCGTCGGGGCCCACGCTCAGCGCGCGGCGGCCCTTGACCAGCTCGCTGAGCTCGTCGCCGACCAGCTCGCGGCGCCAGCCGTGGCTCACCCGCACGTGGTCGCCGTCGTTGCCGCGCCGCAGCGAGTGCACGAGCGTGGCGAGCTCTGACTGGGTGGCGATCAGCTCCACCGCCACCCCGGACTCCATCGAGCGGTGGCGCACGAGCGCCTGCGCGAGCGAGACGAGCGGCGCATCGGCCGGGTCGCGCGGGGCGGGCTCGGGCGGCGCCTCGGGCGCCGGGCGATCGCGGCCTCGGGCGATCGCGGCCAGGACCAGGTCGCCGCGCCGGTGCAGCAGCTGTGGAGGCAGGCCGCGGATCTGCTCAAGGCCGTTCCTGTCTCGCGGCGTGCGGCGGGCGAGCTCCACGAGCGCCTGGTCGGGCAGCACGGCGCCCGGCGGGCGGTCCGCGCTGCGCGCCTCCTGCTCGCGCCACTCGACGAGCTCGCGCGCGACCGCGCGCGCCGAGTCGCTGAGCCGGCCGAGCCGGGGCAGCTTCTCGTAGGAGCGATCGGCGTCGCGCTCGTCGCTCACGTCCTCCAGCGCGCGCGACTCCTCGCGCGCCCATTCGAGACGGCCACGCTCTTCCAGGCGCCGTTCGAGCTCCTCGCCGAGCGCGAGCAGGAGGCGCGCGTCATCGCCCGCGTACTCGAGCTGCTGCGCCGTGAGCGGGCGCCGGTCCCACTTCGTGAACCCCTCGCTGCCCCTCAGCTTCACCCCCAGCACCTTCCGGACGAGCGACTCGTAGCCCTCCTGGTTCCCGAAGCCGAGGAAGCCTGCCGCCACCTGCGTGTCGAACACGTTCGTGACCTCGGTGTTCCAGCTGCGGCGAAGGATCGCCACGTCCTGGCGCCCTGCGTGCATCAGCACCTCGACGCTGGGGTCGGCGAGGACGCGAGCGAGTGGGGAGAAGTCGAGCTCGCCCTCGAGCGGGTCGAGCACCTCGGTACGGACTTCGCCCTCGGCATCCGGATCCGGCACGGCCACCTGCACCAGACAGAGCAGCGCCTGGTAGCGGCGCTCTGAGACGAACTCCGTGTCGATGGCAATCCGCCCACCCGATGAGGCGCGTTCGGCCAGCTCTGCGATCACGAGCGCGTGACCCTAGCGCCCTGGCCGCGCCCGGGGCTCACGGCGCTCGCCATACTCGACCCGGTGATCCTGTCCGCGTTCTTCGCTGGCATGGCGGCCGCGGCGGCGGCCAGCGCGCCGGCGGCACCGGCCCAGTCGAGCGGCTGGGAGACGATCGGCCGCTCTGCGCAGGACCGGCCGATCCAGGCCCTGCGCGTGGGCAGTCCCCGCGCGCGCGTGAAGGTGCTCGTCGTGGGCCAGGTGCACGGCAACGAGGCGGCCGGGAAGGCGGTGATCGCTCGACTGCGCGGCGCGCGCCCACCGCGTGGCACAGCGATCTGGCTCGTGGACGACGCGAACCCGGACGGGTCCGCCGCTGGCACGCGCCACAACGCGAACGGCGTCGACCTCAACCGCAACTTCCCCTACCGCTGGCAGCCACAGGACGGCGTGTACGAGTCCGGGTCGGGCCCGGCCTCAGAGCCTGAGACCCAGGTGATGCAGCGTTTCATCGAGAGGGAGCGCCCGCGCGTGACGCTCTGGTACCACCAGGCGCTGCGCATGGTGGTGAAGAGCACCGGCGACCCCGTGCTGGAGCGCCTCTACTCGGCGCGCAGCGGCCTGCCGCGCAGGGGCCTGCCGCGCTACCACGGCACGGCCGTCTCATGGCAGAACCACGGCTTCCCGGGCGACAGCGCCTTCGTGGTCGAGCTGCCGGGTGGGCCGCTCCCCAGCGCCGGCGTGCGCCGCCACACGAACGCGGTGCTCGCGCTCGCGCGCGCCATCGCGCCCCCGCGCGAGGTCTCGAAGCCGATCCCGTTCGGCGACGAGCGCAAGGCGGACATGGCCGACTACGCGCAGCGCCACTACGGCATCCACGACTTCCGGCTGGCGAACCCGCGCGTGATCGTGGAGCATTACACCGCCACGAGCAGCTTCCAGCCCGTCTTCGACTACTTCTCGCGCAACGAGGCCGACCCGGAGCTGCACGAACTACCCGGCGTGTGCTCACACTTCGTGATCGACCGCGACGGCACGATCTATCGCCTCGTGCCGACCTCGATCATGTGCCGCCACACGGTGGGGCTGAACTGGACGGCGGTCGGGATCGAGCACGTCGGCCAGAGCGACGCCGACGTGATGGGCAACCGGCGCCAGCTCGCGGCATCGCTGCGGCTGACCCGCGCGCTCCAGGGGCGCTACGGCATCTCCACGCGCAACGTGATCGGCCACAACGAGAACCGCTCGAGCCCATACCACCGCGAGCGCGTGGCGCGACTGCGCTCGCAGACCCACGCGGACTTCCCGCGCGCGGTGATGGACGGCTACCGGCGGCGTCTCAGGGGGCTGCCCGCGCCCGCAACCCTGCGGTAGGTTGCGGCTGTGGAGAAGCGGCAGATCGGTGCACTCGTGCTGGCTGGGGTCGGCATCGCGTTTGCCGCCCTGAACGTCGACGAGGTCGAGGTGAATTGGCTGCTGGGCACTTGGAGCACGCCTCTCATCGTCGTCATCGCGCTGTCGATGGTGGTCGGCGCGGGGCTCGGATTCCTCGTCTCGCGGCGGCGCGGCCGATCAAGCGAATGACAGGCCGGCGCCCACGGCAAAGCCGAGCGCGGTCACGAGCCCCGTGGTGCGGCCGGCCTGCTCGGTCGCGTCCGGGATCATCGAGTCGACGAGCATCACCAGCAGGGCCCCGGCGGCGAATCCGTTGATCCCGCCCTGGAACTCGTCCGAGGTGATGTCAATCAGCGCGTAGCCCAACGGCGTAGCGAGCGAGCACGCCACTGCCACCGCGAGCCAGAGCCGCAGCACCTGCTTGCGGGATCGCCCGGCGGCCTTCAGCTCGGTCGCCCCGCCGATGCCCTCGGGAAGGTTCGAAACGAAGATGGCGGCGAGCAGCCCGATGCTCACCTCGTCGCCGCTGGCCAGGCCGATGCCGAGCACCATCTGCTCGGGTATGCCGTCGAGGAAGGCACCGAGAGCGAGCGCACCCCCGCCGCCCATGGCGGCGACGCGGCCGGAGGCGACGAAATAGGTGAGCGCACCCACGCCGAGGCCGATTGCCACCGGCAGCGCGCCGGCGATCTTCACGCCGTCCTCGGCGAGCTCGAAGCTCACCGCGCTGATCAGCGCACCGGCGCCGAAGCCAAGCACCAGCCCGACCGCCTTGCGCGGCCATGGGCGCGCCAGCCCGATCAGCGCCCCGAGCGCGAGCGACGAGGCGGCCAGCAAACCCCAGCCGATCGCCGCGCCCACGCGTTAGCCCCGGCGGGCGCGATGCGCCAGGTAGCGGACCCAGATCAGGGTCATGTCGGCGAGCGCGCTCCAAAGGTGGCCGAGTGGGCCGGTGACCACCCATGCTCTCAACCGCTCCCCGGGCCGTCGGCGCACGCGCGAAGCGTAACGCGAGCCCTCCGGCGCCGGCCGGGTTAGGGTCCGTCGGAGGTCCCGTGCTCCGCGCCATCAAAGCCCACCTTGGCTCGCGCCAGGTCTCGCGCGTCATCTACGGCGCGATCATCGGCCTCGCGTTGATCGTCGCCCTCGAGGCGCACCCGCCGAGCTCGAGAGTCGTCGTCGCGACGCTGCTCGGCACGGCGTTAGCGGTCGGCCTCGCTGAGTTCTACAGCGACATCATTGGGGCGGAGACTCGAACGCGTCGGCACCTATGCCGTTCGCCCGTTGCCACCGACGTCGCTCTCCGCGAGCGACTTGCTCGGCAGTTCTCGCGTGAGCCACAGCGACAGCAACGCCCCGAGCGCGACCGCGCCGAGCGACAACCGCAACGCGTCGAGCTGTGCGTCGCTGTAGTCGGCGGCGACCGCGCGGGCCTGGTCTGGCGTGAGGCCCCCCTCCACTGCCGCCTCCTCAACGTCGGCGACGGGCACGATGTCGATCCCCTGTTCGGTGTTCGCGACGATCGTCTCGCGCGCGGCCGCCGGGACGTCGGGATTGGCGGTGATGCGCTCGCTGAAGCCTGTCGCGAGCGACCCGAGCAACACCGCGCCGACGATCGCCGTGCCGAGCGAAGACCCAAGGTTCTGGGCTGTCCCCTGTAGCCCGCCCGCCTCGCTGGTCTGCGTGGGCGCGACGGCGGACATGATGACGTTCCCAAGCTGCGACGCGAGCAGTCCGGCACCCGCGCCGATGAGAGCGAGCGCCACCTTGAAGCCGGTGTCGTTCAGCGTCACGTCGAGCGTTCCGAGCATCACAAGCGCGCCGATGCTGACGCCGACGAGCCCGATCTGAGCGACGGTGCGCGGCGAGCGCCGGGCGGCGATCCGCGGGCCCAGCAGCGCGAACACGAGCATCGCCACCGACAGCGGCAGCAGGCGCTTGCCGGTCTCGAACGCGTCCAGCCCCAGCACGACCTGCAGGTAGACCGGGATGACGAAGAACGTGCCCATAAGGACGAACTGCTGCCCGACCAGCGTCGACAGCCCCGCCCGCAGCTGCGAGATGCGCAGCAACGCCGTGTCCAGCAGCCCGTCGCGGCCCAGACGGGCACGCCGCTGCTCCCACTCGACGAACGCCCACAACAATGCGAGACCACCGAGCACCATGAACGGCACCACGGAGAAACCCAGCGGCGTGATCTCCGTGCCGTTGATCGTCAGCGGCGTGCGCGACTGGACGAAACCCCACACGCTGCTTCGCAGGATGGCGACCACGATCAGGCCGAGGCCGGCTGAGGAAAGCGCGACACCCACGACGTCGAGCTGCGGACGCCGTGCTGCCCTCGGCGCCTGCGCGATCTGTCCGCGCAGCAGCAGGATCAGGATCACGACCACGGTCTCGGCAGCGAACACGTAGCGCCACGTGAACTCCGTCGTCACCCAGCCGCCGATCAGCGGGCCCGCCGCGATCGCAACTGCGGCGATACCCCCGAGCAATGCGTACGCCAGCGCGCGCTCGCGGCCTTCGTAGCTGGCGGCGGTGAGCGCCGCGATCGCGGGCACCACGAGCACGGCGCCGAACCCCTCGACCCCCGACCACCCGACCAGCAGCACCCCGAGGTTTGGGCTCAGCGCCGTCGTCAGCGACCCGACCCCATAGATCGCCAGCCCAATCGCGAACGCCCGGTTGCGCCCCAGGATGTCGCCCAGTTTCGCGCCCAGCAGCATGAACGCCGCCATCACCAGCGTGTAAAGCGTGATCGCCGTCTGCACGCCCTGGATCGTCGTGTCGAGGTCCTCGACGATCTGCGAAATCGCCACGTTCATGACGCTCGAGTCGAGCACCATGACGAACTGGGCCGAGGCCAGGATGAGCATGGGCAGCCACTTGCGCACGACCGGCACCCTAACTGCAGGTTCCGCCGCCGCCGTGGCGATACTGGACGGCTCGTGCTCCAGTCCCGGCTGCAACGCTCGCTCGACGAAGGCCGCCAGCTCACGGCCAGGCGAGCGGCGTGGGTGATCGCAGCGTCAACCTTCCTGCTAACTCTCGCCGGCGGGGTCGGGGCGTGGCTCGTCGACCGCAAGGACTTCGACTCGGTGTGGGATGCGCTCTGGTGGGCCGTGCAGACGGTTACGACCGTCGGCTACGGAGACGTGGTTCCCAAGCATGCGGCGGGTCGCCTGATCGGGGTCGTCCTGATGCTCCAGGGGATCGCGCTTCTCACGGTGATCACCGCGGCCGTCACAGCCACGCTGGTCGAGCAGGCGCGGCAGCGGCTGCAGCGCTCGGAGCCCGACGCTGTCCTGGCCAAGCTGGAAAAGGTGGAGGCGCGCCTCGAGTCGATCGAGCAGCGCCTGCCGAGCGGGGACAGCTAGCCGGGTCTCAGCGGGCCACCGGGGCTCGCCGCGACTCAGCGGACACAGCGAAATCCGGTGTTGCCCGTGGTCGAGTCGGGCGTCAGCGAGTTGCGCGCGGCCACCCGGTAGCGCTCGCAGTACGAGTGATGGCAGAGATAGGAGCCCCCGCGTGTCACGCGGTTCGTATCCCGTGTGTGGAGGTCCGAGCGGAACCAGTCTGAGCACCACTCCCAGACGTTCCCGGTCATGTTGTGGAGGCCGAAGCCGTTTGGCGGAAACTCGTCCACGGGGCAGGTGCCGTAGAAGCCGTCGGCGCTCGTGTTCTCGGCCGGGAACTGCCCCTGCCAGACGTTCATGCGGTGCTCGCCGTGCGGCTCGAGCTCGTCACCCCAGGGGAAGCGCTTCCCCTCGAGCCCACCTCGCGCCGCGTACTCCCACTCCGCTTCGGTCGGCAGCCGCTTGCCTGCCCAGGCGCAATAGGCCTGCACGTCGTTCCAGCTGACGTGAACCACCGGGTGGTCCAGCCGCCCGTCGAGATCCGACTGCGGGCCCTCCGGATGTCGCCAGTCCGCATCCTCTACCTGGCGCCACCAGGGAGCGTGGGCCACCCCGCGCGTGGGCGGGAAGTCGTCCGGAAGCAGCCCCGCGAATACGAACGACCAGCCGAAGTGCTCAGCTTCTGTGGCGTGTCCGGTCGCCTCGACGAAAGACACGAAGTCGGCGTTGGAGACCGCGTTGGTATCTATCGAGAACTCCTCGAGCCGAACGCGCCTCACCGGTCCCTCGCCATCGTCCGGGTAGGAATGCGGTCCAGCGCTGCCCATCAGGAACTCGCCGCCCGCCAGCTCCACCATGCCGTCGGTCGACCCGGGACGCGTGCTCGTTACCGCTGCGACGGCCGCTGAGTCGCGGACGGGCGCGGAGGGCGCGCAGCAGGAGTCCGGCATACGGTGATCTTGCACTGCCTGTGGATGTGGGTCTTCACCCGGAGCGGGTGATTCGATCCCGCCGGTCATACGCGGACAATTGCAGCATGGGGGACCCTGACGACGACGTCACCCGCCGGACCCGCCTGGCAGCGGAGCGCACATGGCTCGCGTGGTGGAGGTCGGGCATTGCGGCCGCGACCGCTGCTGTCGGTGTGGGCGGCGTGGTGCCGCAGCTCGTCAACGGCGGGCAGACGGCGTACACGGTGCTCGGCGCCGGCTACGCAGCGCTCGCCGCCGCAATGTTCGTCGGCGCCGCGGTGCGCCGGCGCGAGGTGGAGCGAGCACTCGACAGCGGGGGATTCGCCGCCGTCAGCGATAACGCCGCGCTGGCCCTGACCCTCGCGGCGACCGTCCTGGCGCTCGGCACCCTTGCGGTGATCGTCGCGCAGCCCTGAGGCTCCCGCTGTGGCGGGCTCACCGCGCAGCGCGCAGAAGGTCGGCCCCAAGCTCGGACAACGTCGACGCGTCGACGAAGTCGCTCGCGAGCGATCGGCCGCCCACCCGCGAAACCGCATCGTCCAGGACTCGGCTCCAGATGTGCTCGACGAGGACAGCCGCCAAGGCGGTGCCGGGCTGCAGCGCCGCGCCGAGGTCGCGCGCCAGCTCCGAGGTGCCCTTGCGGCGTTGTCCGGCGGGATCGAGACGGAAATCGAGCAGCTTCGCGGTGAGGCCGCCGGTACCGCCCTGAAGGTCGATGGCGATCAGCTCTCCGGTTGCCTCGTCCGCCGCGACGAACAGCACATCGAGAATGCGCAGCGCGCCGCCGCTCTCCATCCTCTCGAGCGCGCCGACGAGCTGGCCCTCGAATGCGGCGTTTGCGTCGAATCCGAATACCAGGAGCTGCCTGGAGGGCAGGGTCACGAGACCGCCTCCTCGACCTTCGTCCTGGACCCCTTGTCATCCTTTGCTCCGGCTGAGAGCGACTGCCGCCAGCCCAGCAGGAGCTTGTGCACGGCTGCCGCCCCGATAATCGGCTCAGTCGGTGGCGTGAGCCCGGGTGGGTAGAGGATGAAGGGCCGGGTCTGCGGGCCGCCGAGGCCACCGTGGAAGGAGATCAGCTCCTCGAAGGCGCAGCCTTCGTCAAGCACCGGGTCGTAGAAGCTGCCGACCATCACGTCCGCGACGTGCGCGAAGCGGTCCGTGCGAAGCAGGTGCTGTGACGCCGTGGGCGAGAACGGGGCCAGCGGGTCGTCGCCCTCGATGCGTCCCTCGTCCAGATAGTTCGTGCCGCTTGGGCCGAGCACCACCGCGCCGCGTGCTTCCGAGTGCACCAGCAACCAGCCGATGTGTGGGTGCTCACGCAGCGCCGGGATGAGCTTCGGATGACGACTCTCCATCTCCTCGAGCGTGAGCCTCCGCTTGGCCTCCATCAGATAGACGAGGCCCAGGTTGCCGGAGCCGAGCACCACGACATCGCGGTCCGAGACGTCGTTCTTCGCTCGCTTCTCCGGGCGCCGGCCGGTTGCCTCGTTCACCGCCGTCCCGACCATCGCGCTCTGCTCGTCACCGCCTGCAAAGCCCGCAACGTTGCCCGTCGCCAGCGCGCGTTCGACGAGTTCGTCCAAGCCGTAGCCGTTGCGCTGCTTGAAGGTCGCACCCTGCGTCTGCCCATGATCGGAGAGAACGACGATCCTGTACGGACGTGGGGCATAGCGGATTGCGCGGGCGATCCGCTCGAACTGCTGGTCGAGCTTGCGCAGGGCCTCGAGCGTGTCGGCTCGCTGAAGGCCGGAATGGTGGGCAACCTCGTCATAGCTCGAGAACGTGGCGTACACCGCCGGACGTCCACGCATCAGGTCCGTCAGGACACCGAACACGATCAGGTCGCGCACCACCACACACATGGCGGCGCGCATGAAGGGATAGGCGCCGCCGCGATGACCACGGGGACGAACGTCGCGCCGCGTGGCACGCGCGGCCGCCGTCAGCTCGAGCGCCACCTCCCAGAAGAACAGCGTCAGTGCCCGCGTCACGTTGAAGCCGTTGGCGAGGAACGCGCGATATCCCGGATTTGCGCTGCGCTCCGCATCGACGCGGCTGACGGTGAGGATCGTCTCCTCCGCCTCTCCTGAAAGCAGGTTGCCGCGGCTGGTGCCGCCGTTCGCGAGCAGCCCGTTCCCGGTTGAGTGGCGACGTTCGAGCTCGGCGCAGTCCGCGGGGGCGGAGCATGCGATCAGGCGGCCCGACTCCTTCTCGACCCACCGGAACGCCGGCATGTCCTCGTTCGAGCCGAGCAGGATCCCCGCCTGGCTTGCTCCGGTCTGCGAGGAGAGATCCGGCTCCCACTCGGCCAGCCGGTAGCCGTCCTCCGCGATCCAGCTCGCCATGTTCGGGGCACTGCCGTCGCGCATGGCATCGCGCAGCACCGGGAGAGCGAGACCGTCGATCTCGAGGAACACGATGCCGGGCACGTCCGTCGGCGCACTGGCGCCCTGACGGCGCGCGATCCGGCGCGTGACGCGGAGGTTGTAGGCATCGTCGTCATTCGTGCCGAGCAGGGTCTCGATCACGACGCTCGCAGCCGACATGACCAGGGCGGCGAGCAGGGCATCGCCGAACGAGCCGACCTGGACATCATCCGGCAGCACATCAGCGGCGACCTGAAGCAACAGGGCGTCCGCGGCGAGGACCAGCAGAAACCCAGTCAGCAGCATGAACGGGAGCCGCAGCGCCGCGAGCGCCGGCGGCACCACCGCGTTCAGAAGCCCGATCGCCGCGGCAACCACAAACGCCGCGCCGGACTGATCGAGTCCGAAACCCGGCACGATCGCGGCGGCCAGGTAGATGGCCGCGGCGGCCGTTGCCCAAGACAGCAGGAGCCGGCCAGGCCGGAGTCGCAGCTTCTCGGGCTCCCAGCTCATCGAACTCACGGTGCGATGAAGCTAGCGGGTCGCAGTCGGGCTACATCATCCGATCAGGGTGATGGCGTTCGCCAGAACCGCTCGAGTGGCGCTCCAGCGAGGTACGACTTCAGAACGAAACCCCGGGCGCCGCTGGCGCGGACTCGCTCCTTCGCGGCGGGCGGGTCGTTCGCCGACATGAGGAGCACAGCCAGGTCGGGTTGGGCCCGGACCAGAACACGGGTCAGCTCGAATCCGCACCCATCGGGCAGGCCGACATCGACCAGCAGCGCGTCCGGCGAAATGCGGCCGACCGCATTGAGCGCGGCTGCGGCAGTACCGACCTCCCCGACCACGACGTAGCCGCGCCGTTGCAGGAGCTCTCGTGCAGCGCGCCGAAACGGCGGCGAGTCGTCCACGATCAGGACGCATAGCGGACCACCATCGGTGTCGACCAGGCGGCACCCGACATGACGGCTGGCCAGCTCGCGGGCCTCCGCCAGGATCTGCCCCGCGGCGCCCCGCATGGAGGGGATCGTCATCGTCACTTTCCAGCGCCGGTCCAGGAGGCGCGGGAACTCGGGGCGGATCTGGACGCGGCCGTGTCCCATGCCGCGCAGCTCGCTCGCCAGCACGGCGGCCTCGCTCAGGCCGGGTGCCTCGAACTCGAGAAGCAGATGATCGGATCCGGCAAGCACATGGCCGCATGGTTGCTGGCGCCCGTACGCTCCGCCATACCGCAGTTGGGGGATGTTGGTGAGCTCAGGCCGGCACGGCGTCGTGGCCAAGAGCATTCGCGACGAGATGAGCCCGTGAGCGCGCGCGCAGCTTCGTCATCGAGTTGCGGACGTGCGTACGCACGGTCTCATGTGCGATCTGCAGCTCGTCGGCGATCTCCGGCCCGGTGCTTCCGAGCGCGATCATCCGCACGATCTCCTTCTCGCGTTTCGAGAGCGAGCCGGCGTCGCGCTCGGACAGCGTGGTGCGGCGGAACTGCCCGCCCCAGCGCGAGGTGCTGAGCGCCACGACCAGGACCAGCCGACGCCCGGTCACCACTTCCACGGTGGCCCCCCACTGCACGCCGGCACGGCTCGCGTCAGCGCAGATCAACTCCGCGTCTCCGGTCCACTCACCGACCGCCAGCGCCGAGGCCCAATCCTCAGCCGAGAGGCGCGAGCGCTCTGCGACGAAGCGGGAGATCGGCTCGCCGATCACGCGCCCGCGCGGGTACCCGAGGAGCTTCAGGCACGCGCCGTTCACATCGACGAGGATGCGGCGGTCGTCCAACAGGACCATTGCGTTGCGGGACTGTCTGAACGCCGTCTCGAAGAAACCCGACCAGCCGTTCACGCCGCCCGCAGCCCGTCGAGCAGACCCGCGGCGGCCGCGTGCGAGACCGCCTCCGAGCGCGACGATGCGTCGAGCTTGCGATACAGCGCGCGGACATGGGTCTTGACCGTGTTCGTCGAAACGAACAGCTGCTTTGCGATTGCGGGGAACGAAAGATGCGTGGGAAGCATCCGCAGGACACGCAGCTCGGCCGCGGTGAGGGTGAGCCCGTCTCCTGCCGAGCCGGTGGCCGCCTCGAGCTGTGAACACGCCTCCGTAAGCCAGGCCCGGAGGGTCGTGGCCTCCGGGATTCTCCGCACCAGGCGGGCCGCCCCGGCGAGTCGCGATCGCGCACCCGCGACGTCACTCAGGCCGAGCGACGCACGGGCGAGCGCGACGCGCGTCTCGGCCTCATACCACGGAAGGAAGTCCACGAGCCTGGCGGCCAGCCTGTTCGCAGTGCCCAGATCGCGATGCGCGTCCTCGACCCGGCCGGCGTGCGAGCGCGCCAGGGCAGAGACCGCGTACACCAGCGCAACGATCGGGTAGTCAGCCAGGCCGCAGCCCTCGACCCGGGAGCGTGCTCGCTCGCTCACCGTCGTGGCGGCGTCCCAATCGTCCTCGTCCATTTCAAGCAGCGCGAGCTGCGCAAGGCAGAGCGCCTGGACGTGTGGAGCCGTCACCGCGCTCGAGCGAGCGCCCTCTTCCAGCGCTGCACGAGCCCGTGGCCGATCGCCGGTCAGGTGATGCCCGACGCCGGCGAGCAGGTGCGCGAAGGATCGCGTGTCGCCGTCCTCTGGAGACACCGCGCACGCGCGTGCGGCGTCTCGGCCCATCTGCGCCAGGCCATCCTCCGCGACCACGGCGCGCATGAGCTGGGCGGCGCCGTCGAGCGTGCATGTGGCCGTCGAGGGGTGCCGGGCCAGGGCGCGGGTGGCGGCCGACGCCCAATGGCGCGCCTGGTCACCGTCGCCGTCTGCAAGGCGGCTGGCGGCCGACGTGACCGCCAGCGCCGGGACGTCCGCGATCTGGTCCTCGTTGAAATGGTCGAGCCAGCTCCGCAGGGCTTGATTGCCGCCGTGTCCTATGTATGAGCTCGCGTGGCGCCACAGCAGCTCGCCGGACTGCTCGAGGTCTCCGGCGACCACCGCGTGCTGGATGGCGGAGTCGATATCGCCATGCACCTCGTACCACGCGCTTGCGCGGGCGTGAAGCTGGGGCTCGCGCCGCGGGTCGAGCCGGCGCAGCTCGGCGCGAAGCATCTGCCTGAACAGCGGGTGGTGGCGATACGCAGTGCCGCCCCGATCAAGGCTCACCAGCAGCACATTCGAGCGCGCGAGCTCACCCAGCGTCCTGGCGGAGCCGCTCTTCTGGAGCACTGCGTCGCAGACGGGCCCGGCCAGGGTGCCGAGAATTGAAGTCCGGAGGAGAAAGGTCACCTGATCCGGCGCGAGCTCCGCCAGCAGCTCGTCCCGCAGGTAGTCAGCCACCACCTGGTCGTCGCCGGCAAAGCGGGACAGCGCACCGTCCACGTTCCGCTGTTCGCGCAGGGACAGCGCCGCCAGGTACAGGCCCGCGGGCCAGCCCTCGGTCCTGCGCATCAGCGTGTCGAGCCCATCACTCGCGACGCGCATCCCGGCCGCGGCCAGCAGAGCAGCCGCCTCAGAGCGAGTCATCGCCATGTCACCAGCTCGCAGTTCGGAGATCCTCCGGTCGGCTCGCAGGCTGCCAACGGGCAGCTCCGGCTCGGACCTCGACGCCAGCGCAATCTGCGAACCGGACGGCATCGAGCGGGCCAGCTCGTCGAGCGCCCTGAAGGTTTCCGGTCCGCTGATCAGGTGGGCGTTGTCGACCACCAGCACGGTCGGCGCGCGGCCGTCGTGCACAGTCCGCCTGACCGCCGCGAGCAGCCGCTCGGAGTCGGTGTCGCCGGCGGCCAGGTCGATCCACGCGAATCGGCGCCCGTCGCAGGCGGCCCATTCCGATAGCAGCGTCGTCTTGCCATAGCCGGCTGGGGCCACGAGCAGCACGAACTGCGCCTCACGTGCCTCCGAGAGCCGGCGGGCGAGCCGAGGCCGCGCGACCAACCCGCGCGGACGCGTGGGAGGCCGGCACCCCGCAGCCTCGCGGCGCCGGAAGCGATGGGCGGCGGGCAGGACAGCGGTTGAGGCAGGTTCCATGGGCCAGTGAAAGCATCGAGCCGCACGGCCTGCCGGGGCAAGGGCGCGCGCCCCCATGTTCCGGTAGGTGAGAGCACCACCGCTCTGCGGGGCGCTGGACCACCTATGGTTTGGGCGTGGCCATCAGGGTTGCCCTTGCCGAAGACAGCCTCATCGTTCGCGAGGGCCTCCAGCAGCTGCTCTCGACCGAGCCGGACATCACCCTGGTGGCCTCCTGCGGCGATCTCGACTCGCTTCTGGAGGCGGTCGAAACCCACGCGCCCGACGTGGTTCTCACCGACATCCGGATGCCTCCCAACCAGACCGACGAGGGCATACGCGCGGCGACGACCCTGAGTGAGACACACCCACAGACCGGTGTTGTGGTGCTGAGCCAGTACGGCCACCCCAGCTATGCGCTCGCGCTGCTCGAGAACGGGTCGGATCGGCGGGCGTACCTGCTGAAGCAGCGAGTGCACGAGCGCGCTGAGCTTGTGAGGGCAATCAGATCCGTGGCCGACGGTGGCTCGGTGATCGATCCGAAGATCGTCGAGGAGCTGGTCAGTGCCAAGGCGCGCGCCGAGAGCTCCCCGCTCGCCGAGCTGACGCCGCGTGAGAGAGAGGTCCTGGCGGAGATCGCGCAGGGGAAGAGCAACACTGCGATTGCTGAGTCGCTTGTGCTCACCAAGCGCGCAGTCGAGAAGCACATCAACTCGATCTTCCTGAAGCTGAACCTCTCGGAGGCCGAGGACGTGAGCAAGCGCGTGAAGGCGGCGCTGGTGTTCCTCACTGCAGCGAACGCTCCTCCGCGGTAGCCATATCACCCGCATCGAGTGATGCGGCGGCCGCGCGTACGCGGTTGGATCGCACTTCGCGAGCGCTCGAAAGGAGCTGGTGGTGGAATCCGCAACTGAGATCGACGGGGCACTGGCCACCCGCTACGGGAACAAATTCCTCGTCGACGCGGTTCCCGACAACGCCCTTCCTGCCGTCGGGATGCCGGCCATGGACGCGTTGCGGCTGGTTTCTGAGGATCTGACCCTCGAGGGCGATCCGATGCGGAACCTTGCCACGTTCGTAACCACCTGGATGGAGCCCGAGGCGCAGAGGCTCATCGCAGCGCAACCTCCACCGCAACTTCATCGACCACGCCGAGTACCCCCGCACGGCAGAGATCGAGCAACGCTGCATTCGGATTCTCGCCAGCCTCTTCCACGCCCCGGGCGAGACCACGGGCGCGCGCACGCAGGGTTCGTCCGAGGCGATCATGCTCGGCGCCCTATCGCTCAAGTGGAACTGGCGCGCGCGGCGCGAGGCCGCCGGCAAGTCGCTCGACAGGCCGAATCTCGTCTTCGGAGGGGACGTCCACGTTGTGTGGGAGAAGTTCTGCCGCTACTTCGACGTCGAGCCGCGGATCGTCCCTCTCCAGGAGCACCGGTACACCATCGGGCCCGATGACGTGGAGCCCCACATCGACGAGAACACGATCGGCGTGGCGGCCGTCCTCGGGACCACATTCACAGGGCAGTCCGACGACATTCCGGGGATCAACGAGCTGCTTGCGGCGGTGGAGGAAAGGGACGGTCTGCACATTCCGCTGCATGTGGACGCGGCGAGTGGCGGCTTCGTTTGGCCGTTCCTCTATCCGGACTCCGAGTGGGATTTCCGGCTCAGCCATGTTCACTCGATCAACGTGTCCGGGCACAAGTTCGGCCTGGTATATCCGGGTGTGGGGTGGCTGATCTTCCGTGAGCCCAAGGATCTGAGCGAGGACCTGGTCTTCTACGAGAACTACCTCGGAAAGACCGACGCGACGTTCACCCTCAACTTCTCGACCGGCTCCGCGATGGTCCTTGCCCAGTACTACAACTTCGTCCGCCTCGGCCGTGAGGGCTACACATACGTGATGGAGAGGATGCGGCAGAACGCGTGTGTTCTCGCGGAACATCTCTCCAGCTCCGGCGAGTTCGAATTGGTGGGCGAGGACGATGAACAGCTGCCGCTCGTGGCGTTCAGGTTGGCCCACCCTCGGAGCTTCGACGAGTTCGACATCGCGTGGCAGCTCTCAGCGGAGCGCGGCTGGATGGTGCCGGCCTACACCCTGCCGCCCAACGCGCAGGACGTGACGATCATGCGCGCCCTGGTCAAGGAGACCCTCAGCCGCGAAATGGTCGACACGCTCGCTGCGGACATCGCGCGAGCGTGCCAGACCCTGGACGACAAGGGCGGGGTCCACGAGTCCGAGCGCCAGCGCGTGAAGACCTCGCCTGGATACTGAACGTGGCCGACTACGAGCACATGTCCTCACGTGAGCTTCACGACCTCGCGGTGCGACATGCCCGTCGCCACGTCGACATCCGCTTCTTCTGGCAGCTGATGGAGGTCCTGCCGGCCGCGCAGGCCGCGGCCGGCGATCTGCGCGAGGCCGAGGCGGACGTTGTCCAGATGACCGCCCATCTGAACGACATCACGGATGCGGGCCGTGGCGAGGTGGCAGAGGTGCTGCGGCCGTTCTACATCGACTACCTCACCCGGAAAGTATGATGTGACCGCTCTGGCCCGGCTCTACCTTGAGCTCCTGTACCTTGAGCTCCTCTGGTCCGAGCGCCACACCGACGAATGGAGGCATGGATGGAAGCGCACGAGGACGAACTGGGCCCAGTCGACATCGTGGTGATCGCGTATCCCGCCGGCGCACCGATGACCGGCGACGCTGTCCCGATATTCGTCGATCTCGTTGAGCGCGGAATCATCCGCGTGCTTGACGTTCTCTTCGTCATGCAGAACGAGGATGGAACGGTCTCCGGCTTCGAGGCGACCGATCTGGACGGCGACAGCATCGGCGACCTCAAGGTCTTCGAGGGGGCATCTACGGGCCTGTTGGGCGAGGAGGACGTCGCATCTGTCGGCGAGACGCTCGAGCCCGGGACCGCCGCCGTGATGATCGTCTACGAGAACCGCTGGGCAGCTCCGTTCGCGGCCGCCGTGCGTCGCAACGGCGGCGTGCTGGTGGCAAACCACCGGATCACGGCGCAGGAGCTGATGGACGCGATCGATACCGCTGACGCGGTGTCCTGAACCGAAAGGAATTGTCATGCCAGGTTTGCTTCGCGGGATGGCCCGTGTCGCCGTAGTGTCGGGCACCGCGACCGCCGTATCGAATCGCACCAGCCGTCGCCAGGCGAACCGCTGGGCCGCTCAGGACCAGCAGGCGTACGAACAGGAAGCAGCGCCTCCGCCAGCAGCCGCGCCCGCGCCCAGCGGCGAGAGTCGCATCGACCAGCTGAAGGCGCTCGGGGAGCTCAAGTCACAGGGCGTGCTCAACGACGAGGAGTTCGAGGCGGAGAAGGCCCGGATCCTCGGCTGAGCTCGGGAGCCTCGACGACCACCGTCCCGGCGAGCATGTCCTGCAAGCCGCGGCGACGCTCGTCGAAGAGGATGGGCACGAAGCCAGCCCCGAGGGGGATCGCGGCGAGGACCAGGCCGACAAACCGGACCGCCGCTCGGCGAGGTCTGAGGACGTCGGCGTCGTCGGCTGTGCGGACCGTGATTCTCATCAAGCGAGAGCCCGGCGTCTGCCCGGTGGTCGACCAGAAGGTCACGAAATAGCCGACTGACCACGCGAGGAACAGGGCGCCGCCGACCGCGATCAGGGCCGTGCCGAGCGAGCCCGTCGACACCGAGAGGACCGACAGCGCCAGGGCGACGGCGCCGGCCACCACGATCGCGACCAGGTCGATGATGGCCGCGTCAATTGCGAATGCGATCCCCCGCGTGACGAGGCCCTCATACCGCAGCTCGGTTGCCGGCCCCCGCACGCTTTCGTGGACGCGCGCCGCCACACGCTGCGCATTCATCGCGCGGCCTGCGCAGTGCCCTGCGGGCCGTGCGCTCGAGCCACGCATCCGCGTTACGTGAGCGTGCCCGCACACCGCCGGCGACCTCGTCTGCGAACCCGAAGCCCTGCTGCGTGATCGCGTCGGTCACGGCCGGGCTCTCGGCGATCTCCTCCACGAGCAGCCAGAGCTCCTCGCTGTCGAGGAGGCGTGCAACGGCCTGGTCCGCCAGGCGGCTCTCGATCGCCTGCCCGATGAGTCGCTCGACGGCCGGGCTCTCGAGGACCGTCCCGACCACCCGCTCGAGTTCCGGGCCGTCGAGGGCGCGGTCCACCGTGCGCTCGACGATGCCGTCGGCGAGCAGCCGGTCCACGACGCGCTCCACGACGGCGTAGCGCACCAGGTCCTCGGCGATCACGTCGACCAGGGGTCCCTCGAGCGCTTGGGCGACGGCGTGCCGGACGAGCCCACTCGCCATCGCGCGGTCGACCGCCTCCTCAGCGAGCGGGGAGGCCAGGGCGGCGTCGAGCGCAGTCAGGGCAGCGTCGGCCAGGCGGCGAGCCGCGGCATCGCGCGCCGAGCGCTCCAAGCGCAGGCCGGCCGACACCGCCTCGGCGGCGGGCCGCATCGCAGCGAGGCCGACCGTGCCGGTCAAACGCACAGTCGCACCGAACAATCGTCGTCCGTCGATGTAGACGCTGTCGGGAATGGAGTGACCCTGTCACACCGCGTACGCTCACACCACCTGCAGTCTGGATGCCCACACCCTTGGCAGCGCTGTGCCTTCTATTCAGGCTGGTCGGGATTCCCCCAAGTTAGGAGATTCCATGCTCTTCGCGGCCGACTATCCATTCCTCGACATTCTCTGGACCATGCTCGTGTTGTTCGCGTGGGTGATCTGGTTCTGGCTCCTGATCATCGTGTTCAGTGATCTCTTCAGCCGCCACGACATCTCTGGTTGGGGCAAGGCGGGCTGGATCGTGCTCGTCGTCGTGCTGCCCTACCTGGGCGTGTTCATCTACCTGATCGCGCAGGGCCAGCAGATGGCCGAGCGCAGGGACCAGCAGTCGCAGGCCGCCCAGTCCGAGTTCGACGACTACGTCAAGACCGTTGCGGCGCCCGGTGGCGCGGCCGCTGAAATCGATAAGGCCAAGCAGCTGCTCGACAGCGGCGCCATCACACAAGCGGAGTTCGACGCGATCAAGACAAAGGCGCTCGCCTAGCGGACTCGCGATTTGACTGACGTACAAGCTTCGCTCGAGGAGTATCGCGGGACGCGCGATGCGCTCGAGGCGGCCGTGCTGCCGCTCGCAACGTCGATGGACGGGCGGCGCTTCAACTTCCAGGTGATCGCTGGATGGGCTGGAGCTCGAGACGGGCGGTTACGTGGCCATTGAGGGGCGCGGTCCCACCCGCCTGGGTCAGCTGCTGTCGCTGGAGCTTCGCCACCAGGACGTGGCCGCGCCGGGGTTCGGGCAGGTCCGCATTCGAGCTGGCGGCGGGGAGGGCGTCGTTCTGCACGGCGACGAGCGTCCGTTCCACGACGCCTTGGTGCGTCCCGCCACCGCGGACGAGGTGGGCGCCTGGCTCGAGGCTACGCGTCCCAAGGGCGCGCAGCTCGACGTGGGGGAACTTGCGCTTGCCGACGGCGTGCCGTTCCGGCTCGACGCCGCTGGCTTCGGCCGCCACACATTTCTGTGCGGGCAGTCGGGCTCAGGCAAGACGTATTCCCTCGGTGTGCTGCTCGAGCGCCTGCTGATGGAGACGAACTTGCGGGTCGTCGTGCTCGACCCGAACTCGGACTATGTGCGCCTCGGCGAGCCGCGCGTGGACGACGAGCGCTACCGCGATGCTGCGGCATCGGTCCAAGTCCGAGGCGGGTCCAGCGGTTCAGACCCCATACGGGTCCGCTTCCGCGATCTGAGCCCCGCCCACCGGGCCGGTCTACTCCGCCTCGACCCACTCGGCGACCGTGCGGAGTACGCAGAACTCCTGGCTCTGCTCGAGGACGAGTCGATCCGCAGTCTCGAGGATCTCGCCGAGTCGCCGGCCGAGGACCTGAAGCTGCGTGCGCGCAACCTCGGGATCGATCGCTTCGGCATCTGGCCCGGGCCGGAGGGCGAGTCGCTGCTGGACGAGCTCGTGAGCCCGGCTGGCCCTCGCTGCGTTGTGGTCAACCTCGGCTCGCTTGGCACCAGCGACGAGCAGGCTCTCACCGCGGGCGCGGTTCTGGAGCGGCTGTGGCGCGAGCGTGAGCGACGCGAGCCGGTGGCCATCGTCATCGACGAGGCGCAGAACGTGTGCCCCCCGGACCCGGCCAATCCGCTTACTGGTCTCGCGACCGAGCACGCGATTCGGATCGCGGGTGAAGGGCGCAAGTTCGGGCTCTATCTGATTGTCGTCACCCAGCGGCCGCAGAAGATCCACGAGAACGTGCTCTCGCAGTGCGACAACCTGGTCCTGATGCGGATGAACTCGATCGCCGACCTCGCCCACGTGGCCGAGGTGTTTTCCTTCGTGCCGCCCGGCCTGATCGACCGGGCCACGGCCTTCGACCAGGGCGAGGCATTGGCCGCGGGGAAGATCGCTTCGCACCCGGCGCTGGTGCGCTTCGGCTCCCGCCTCAGCTACGAGGGCGGTGCGGACGTGGCCGGCTGGGCGTAGGTCCGCGCGGACGCCTGCTGAGCGCCTCCCCAGGTTCACCCGGTCGGGGTGATGCGCGCAGATCCGCGCCAGTCTGTGATTGGGGCGGCGCAGTCACCCCAACGAGGAGGTACGCATGCGAGGTACAGGCCGAGTCGTGTTCGCAGCAGTTCTGCTGTTGATCGCGGGCACGCTCAACATCATCTATGGCATCGGCGCTCTCGATGACGCGAACATCTTCGTCAACGACAACGAGGTACATCTTCACCAACCTCAACACCCTGGGGTGGGTCCTGATCATCCTCGGTGTGATTCAGCTGACCGGAGGCTTCTCGCTGATATCCGGCAACACCTACGGCCGGGTCATCGGGATCATCGGCGGCAGCCTCGGCGCGATCGCGCCCTGCTGTCAGTCGGCGGCAACAACCCGTGGTGGTCGCTCGGAATCTTCTTCCTGTGCGTGTGGGTCGTCTGGGGCATCCTCGTGTTCGGCGAGGACGAGAGCGCGGCGCGAACCTGAGCTAGCTGATGCTTCTCGAGGACTATGGCCTGATCGGCGATCTGGAGGCCGCCGCTCTTGTTGGACGCAACGGCGCGGTGGACTGGCTGTGCCTCCCTCGCTTCGATTCCGCCTCGTGCTTCTCGGCCCTGCTGGGGGACGATAGGCACGGACGCTGGCTCGTCGCGCCGGCTGGTGAGGTTCAGGCGACCTCTCGGCGCTACCGGCCCGGAACGCTGGTGCTCGAGACCGACTTCGAGACCTCGGACGGCGCGGTCCGAGTGATCGACTTCATGCCGCGCCGAGCTCACGGGCCGCCGCGCGTGATGCGGATCGTGGAGGGCCTGCGAGGTCGTGTTCCGATGCGGATGGAGCTTTCGGTGCGTCCGGATTACGGGTCGATCAAACCGTGGATCGAGCTGGCGTCGGATGGTGTGATTGCCACCGCCGGTCCTGATGCGTTTCGGCTCAGCACGCCGTTGCCGCTGCAGGTGGAGGACGGAACGGTCACCGCGGAGTTCGTCGCGCTCGAGGGCGCGCACGAGCGGCTGACCCTGACCTGGCATCTCTCCTATGAGGAGACTCCGCCCGTCGAGGACGCCGACTCGGCCCTTGCGCGCACGGAGGCGTGGTGGCGGGAGTGGAGCGGGCGCTGCGCGTACGAGGGCCCGTATCGCGACGAGGTACTGACCTCGCTGATCGCGCTCAAGGCGATGGCTTCGGAGACGACGGGGGCCTTGATCGCGGCGCCGACGACCTCGCTCCCCGAGGACATCGGCGGCGAGCGCAACTGGGACTACCGCTACTGCTGGCTGCGCGACTCGGTGCTCGCGTTGGAGGCGCTGCTCGCCGCCGGCTACACCGACGAGGCGCTGGCGTTCCGCGATTTCATGCTGCGAGTGGGCACCGGCGACCCGACGACGATCCAGATCATGTACGGGATAGGCGGCGAGCGGCGCCTGACCGAGTTCGAGCTGCCCGAGCTTCCCGGTTACGAGGACTCCCGACCCGTCCGGGTAGGCAACGCAGCCTCCGAGCAGTTCCAGCTCGACGTCTACGGTGAGGTCGCGGGGGTCATGTTCGTCGGGGCGGAGCTGCTCGGCAGTATCGAGAAGCGCCTGTGGCCGCGCTGGCGAGCCATCATCGAGCACGTCGAAACCATTTGGCGCGAGCCCGACGACGGAATCTGGGAGGCGCGCGGGCCGCAGCGGCACTACACGTACTCGAAGGTCATGGCCTGGGTCGTGTTCGACCGCTGCGTCCGCCTCGCCGAGCGCTTCGAGCTGGAGGGCCCCGTGGAGCGCTGGAAGCAGGTCCGCGACGAGATCCACGCCGAGGTCTGCGAGCGCGGGTACGACAGCGAGCGCCGTACCTTCACGCAGTACTACGGATCCAGTGAGCTCGATGCCAGCGTCCTGAACATCCCGCTCGTGGGCTTCCTGCCGGGCACCGACGAGCGCGTGAGCGGAACGATCGACGCGGTCTCGCGCGAGCTTGGCCGCGACGGCTTCGTCTCCCGCTACTCGACGGCAGAGACCGACGACGGGTTGGCGGGTGACGAGGGCCAGTTCCTCGCCTGCTCGTTCTGGCTGGCCAGCGCACTCGCGATGAACGGCCGCGTCGACGACGCGCGCAGCCTGTTCGAGCGGCTCGCCGGGCTGGCCAACGATCTCGGCCTACTCGCCGAGGAGTACGACGTGGGTCGCCGGCGACAGGTCGGCAACTTCCCACAGGCGTTCAGCCACCTGACTCTGATCCTGGCCGCGCGTTCGATCGCGGCAGCCGAGGCGAACACGGAGTCCACCGCGGCTGAGCAAGGTGACTAGGCGGCGAGTCTCGCGGGCGCTCGCAGGACGCCGACGCACGTCGTCGAACTAAGCCGCCATGTCGACTGAAGTCCGGCCCCGTGCGGCTGCCGGCAGCGCGATGGCTGCCTGGAGCGCGAAGGCGCTCCTCATCACCGCCGGGGTGTTCCTGGTCGGTGGGGCGATCTGGTACGCCCGGTCGGCCACCGTTCCCCTGATCGTCGCGGCGCTCATAAGCACGCAACTGCTTCCTCTGATCGACCTGGCGACGCGCCGCGGTATGTCGCGCGGGCTGGCCGTCGCGGCAAGCGTGCTGGGCGTAATCGTGATCGGCGTGGGGTTGGCGTGGGTATTCAGCGACGCGCTCTTCGGCAACCTGGGAGGGGTCGGCGAGGACATCAGCGACGGTGCCGACAAGGTCGTTGCCTGGCTGGGCGACAACAACGACTGGGTCATGCAGCACGAGGACGCGATCCACAACTTCCTCAAGAGCATCCTGCCCGCCGCGAAGGACGCCGCCGGCGGCGTCCTGGAGGGTGCGCTTGGCGCGCTGTCCCTCACTGCGCAGCTGGTCAGCGGCGCCCTGCTCGTGCTGGTCTTCCTCCTCTACCTGCTCACGAGCGGCGACGCCGTCTGGGGCTGGATCCGGGACCGCTTCAGCCCGGACCGCCGCGATCGCGTGGCCGGTGTGGGCCACGCCGCCTGGAACGCCGCGAGCGGCTACATCCGCGGCATCAGTCTGATCGCGCTCATCGACACCACGGTGATCACGCTCGGCATGCTCGTGATCGGGACCCCGCACGTCGGCACGCTTGCGCTCCTCAGCTTCGTGACGCTATTCATCCCGATCCTCGGCGCCTGGGTCTCGGGCGCCGTCATCGTCCTCGTCACGCTCGCGTCCGTCGGCACCGGCGCCGCGGTGGCGATGGCCATCGTCATCCTCGTCGCCCAGCAGCTCGACAGCATGTTCGTGACCCCGCTCGTCTACCAGCAAACGGTCAACCTGCACCCGATCGTCACGCTCACCGCGGTCATCGTCGGGAGCCAGCTGCTCGGCATCGTCGGCGCCTTCCTGGCCGTGCCGATGGTCGCCGTCGGCTGGTCGATCTACAAGACGCTCGAGCAGCGAGACCCCGTGCCAGCTTAAGAGCGCACACCCGCCGTCCGACTTGCGGGCTACGTTGTGTGCCCCTCGCCAACGGCCGATGTTCGAGCCGGCGACCAGACACGGAACCAAGGAGAGAGACACGACATGGTGATCGCGGCCGACTACCCATTCCTCGACATTCTCTGGACGATGCTCGTCTTCTTCGGCTGGGTGATCTGGTTCTGGCTCCTGATCATCGTGTTCAGTGATCTCTTCAGCCGCCACGACATCTCTGGTTGGGGCAAGGCGGGCTGGATCGTGCTCGTCGTCGTGCTGCCCTACCTGGGCGTGTTCATCTACCTGATCGCGCAGGGCCAGCAGATGGCCGAGCGCAGGAACCAGCAGTCGCAGGCCGCCCAGTCCGAGTTCGACGACTACGTCAAGACCGTCGCGGGGCCAGGTGGCGCGGCCGCTGAAATCGAGAAGGCCAAGCAACTGCTCGACAGCGGCGCCATCACCCAGGCCGAGTTCGACGCGATCAAGACAAAGGCGCTCGCCTAATTCCGAAGCGCCGCTCGTCGTCTAGCGACGGCGCTCGGCGGCTGCGGCCTGGGATGCGCGGATCTCGTGTTCGGTCGGCTTCCGCAGCGTGAAGTACGCAATCGTTCCCACGATTGGCAGCACGATCACGATCACGATCCATAGGACCCGCTGGCTGGTCGGCATGGGATGCCGGAAGATGTCGACCAAGCCCGCGATCCACGCGATTAAGAGCGGAATCAAGATGAACACCACGGCCGCGGTGGACACGGCGAACGGGGTGGTCATAGGAGGACCCGCGCCTTCTGAGCCTTGAACTCGGCGTCGTCCAGTTCGCCACTCTTGTGCAGGGCGGCCAGGCGCTCGAGCTCTGAGACCTGATCGTCCCCGGCGGGCTGGGCGCTGCGGGCCGACCCCGAGCGCCTCGCCGCCCGCGCCTCGCGCCATCCGCGCATTGTGTCCCCGCGGTTGGCGTTGGGGAACTCGCGGGCGGTGTGGCGACGGAGCGCCTCAACGCCGAACGCCATGAGCGCAATCAGGATCAGCGCCAGAAGAGGCTTGCGGAAGGCCGGAGTGGGGCCCCACGCGACCAGCAGGAGCACGATCAGGGCGAGCCCGCCGTACGCGAACCCAGGCTCGCGCAGGTAGGGGGCCAGCGCGCGGCGAGTGGACGTTGCCCAGGCGGTTGGGCCGGCGAGCCAGGCGGCGAACACGAGCACGATCCCGTACAGGACCGTGGCGGACGCGGCCTCGACGAGCAGTGAGGTCGAGATGGACCAGGTGTTCTCGAGCGCGGGCTTGACAGAGTCTGTCTCCGCGAGTCCGACCACGGCCCCGCCCCCCAGCGAGCGTGCCACCAGTGCGGCGACCCCGGCGAGTATCAGGCCCCACCCGGCTGCCCGTAGCGCCTCCCGGCGCCACCCTCGCGCGAGATACACACCGAGCGCCATCAGGCCGAGCGCCAGGATCACCAGAATGATCGCCAGCACCTTCAAGAGGTTCACGCCATCCTGCGCGAGCTCCAGCTCGTCCGAGTGCAGGATCGTGAGCTGCGCCGCGTCCGCCGGCAGCCGTTCGGCAAGCCGGCCGCCGACGCCGAACTGCGCTTGGGTCTGCTCCAGCAGCCCCTTCAGGTCGAGTGTGACGTCCCCGCCGGCGGTGGACACGTTCTCTCCACCACCGTCCTCGACAACCTGGAGCAGTCGCCTGTGGGCACGCCGATTCGCCTGCTCCCACAGCTCCTGCGCGCGCGGGCGCTCGAGCAGCCTATCCACGCCTTGCACTCCGAGATCCTGGAACGCCCCGGCGGCCGGGCCGGCCAGCGGCTGGAGCCGCGGCGGCAACGTGTCTGCGAGCTCGGCCTGTACGTCGACGTTCTCGTAGAGCTGGTCGATCAGGTAGATCGCCAGCTGGCCCCGGATCTCGTCGTCCTCGAGCAGCTGGGTGCTCGTATCGGTCCAGTTGTCGGTGTCCAGCAACTGCCGGTTCGCCCAGACGGCGAAGATCGCCAGGATCGCCAGAACGGAGCCGATTGTGATCAGGGTCAGCGGCAGCGCCCGACGCCGCTTGGAACCGTCCGAGGCCATTGGTCTACCCAAGCCGGATCGGCCGCCACGTGCAATGGCGCACGCTGGTGTGATGGGGGAGAGGTACGCCTCCCCTCGCGGCTAGTGCCGCTCGGGCTCGACCTCCACAAGGCCCTCGCGAACGGCCCACAGCGCTGCCTGGGTGCGTGAGCTCAGGCGCAGCTTGCGGAGGATCCTGGATACGTGAGTCCTGGCCGTTCGCTCGCTGATCAAGAGCTCGGTGGCAATCTGCTTGTTGGGCTTGCCCGCAGCCACGAGACGCAGTACCTCGAGCTCGCGCGCGGTGAGCTCGGTGGTGGGGTCATCGGCGCGCTCTTCTCGAAGTGATGCCATGAGCCGTCGTGCGATCGCAGGCTCGAGCCTCAGTTCGCCGCGATGCGCCGCGCGCACCGCGGCAGCCACGTCATCGGCATCCGAGTCCTTGAGCATGTAGCCCGACGCTCCTGCCTCGAGCGCGGCATGCACACGCTCCTCTTCGGCGAACGACGTGAGCGCCACGACCTCGATGTCGTTGTACAGAGCGCGAATCTGACGAGTGGATTCGATGCCGTCGATCGGAGCCATTTGGAGGTCCATCACCACCACGTCCGGAAGGCCGTCCGACTCCATGGACGCGAGCAGCTCGAGCGCCTGAGCGCCGCCTCCCGCTTGGCCCATGACCTCGATGTCGGGTTCGCTGTCTAGGAATGCGAGCAACCCCCGGCGTACGACCTCGTGATCGTCGACGATCAGGACGCCGATGCTCTCGTCGACATTGGGCTGGTCCATCTCAGGCCCCGTCCGTCTCCGCCGGGACGCGGACCCGGATGAGGGTCCCGTACCCACGCTTGCTGGTGATCGTGAGATGCCCGCCGATCTCGGTTGCACGGCTTCGCATCGAGTCCAAGCCGAAGTGGCCGGGATGTCCTGCGCTCGGGTCGAACCCCTCTCCGTTGTCGCGGACTTCTACGAGTACGTGCCCATTCTGAGCCTCCACCAGGACGAACGCAGCAGTGGCGTGGGCATGCTTGACGACATTGGCCAACGCCTCGCGCCCGATGCCGTAAAGCTGGGTCTCGACGCCCTGGGAGAGCGGAAGCCGCGAACTCGAGCCTTTCACTCTGATGGTCGGCCCGTCGGCAGCCCGCAGGCCCGCGGCATGCCTCGAGAGCGCCGACACCAGGCCGTCGTGAATCGGGTCACGACGCAGTTCGAAGATGAGCGCGCGCATCTCGCCCTGCACGCTCTTCGTCAGCTCAGCGATTGCGCTGAGGGATTGTGCGATCCGTCCCGGCGCGGTGGCGTCGTCCTGCTCGAGAGCCTTCTGCGCTGTTCGCGTGTGAAGCACGGTCGAGAACAGGGCCTGCGAGACCGAATCGTGCAGATCGCGAGCGATCCGGCGTCGCTCCTCCACCGCCCGCTCGCCCTCGTTTCTGCGAGCTTCGGCGAGATCCCTGGACGATCGCTCGCGTTCGCTCACCACTGCGCTCAGGAACAGCGTGGTCAGCGCAGCCACGGCGATGTAGAGCTGTGTACTCAGCGTCTTGTGATTGATCGTCTGCTGCGAGAACGGGCCCAAATCGTGGGCCGTGACGCCGATGGCCACGGCGGCCGTGATCGCGATGGCCAGCGTGGCTCCCGGAGCTCCGAATCGGAACGCGACCCAGATCAGCGCGGGAAAGACCACGTAGGTGATGGGTTCTTCGGTCGAGACCGCAACGATGCCGAGCGCGGTCACCGCCGCGATCACGGCGGCTCCTTCCCAGGTTCGGATGCGGCGCCAGGCCGCCAGAGGGTCCCGCGCCCATGCGAGCATCAGGGGCAGGACGACCAAGCCGCCGGAGGTGTCGCCCAGCCACCATGTGCGCCAGAACTCGGTCGCGTCCGACCCATCGACGACACCGCCGGCAAGCATCGACACGGTGCCCACGGTCGCGCTGATCGCCGTGGCGGTCCCAAGCGCCACGAGCATGCCGCCGACCTGCTCGACGCGATCCATCGCTGCACCCGGTCCGATCAGCCGGCGCAGGAGCAGTGCGCCCACGATGATCTCCGCCATGTTGCCGGTCTGCTGCCCGAGCAGACTCCCGACGGGGAAGGAGCTGTCGTCGAGCAGAAGCTGTCCGTTGACCACGATCTCGCCGAGCAGCACGCCGGGCCACCAGCGCAGTCCCCACAGGTAGAGAGCGGCGATCCCGAGCCCCGCAGGGGGCCATATCGCGGACACCGAAGCCGTGTACCGCAGGGTCTGGCCGACCTTCGCGGCTCCGTAGTAGGCCGCGGCGAGAAGCACCACGCCGCCGACGTATCGGAGCGATGGCCACCGTACGCCAACCGCGTCGATCCGGCGGAGCGCCGCGTGCGCGGCGGGCAGCTGAGCTTGAGTGCTGATAGTTCACGTTACCGCCCGCGCAGACCGTTGACCAAATGAGCCAAATGACGTACGGCGCCCTCGTCGAATGTCCTACTGTCAGCGGGACATCCGCCCGTTGTTTGGCGCCACCGCGACGCGGGATCCTGGGAGCCGCGACATAGCACGCCTGCGCACCACATGACCAGGACCTTCCCCCCCGACACCAGGCCTGCGTCACTCCCGCTGGCGAGCGGAGCTGACACGGACGTAGCTCCACCCGTTGCGGGCTTGGCGGCCCTCGGCGCCGCCGGCGTTGCGCTTGCCGCTGCCGCGGCATGGATTGCGGCGACGGGCGCCGGAACCCCGCCGCGTGGGTTCAGCGCCGCCGTGCACGCCCTTGTGATCGCAGCCCCGATGGCGGCAGGGCTCTACGCGGTGTACCGACACCCACAGGGGCGCTTCGGCTGGCTGCTGATTCTTGCCGCGGTGCTGTGGTCGCCCACGATGCTGGCCGAGTCGGCCGACAGCGTGCTCTACAGCATCGGCAGGGTCTGGGTCTGGTTTGCCGAGCTGCTGCTGATCTATCTCGTCCTCGCCTTCCCCTCAGGGCACCTGGGGGGCCGAACGGATCGGCTCCTCGTCCGCGCGGGCGCCGCGGCGGTGTTCCTCTTTCTGGTGTCAGCGCTTCTCGCTGAGTACCCGGAGCCGAGCCCGTGGGCCACGTGCGGCACCGACTGCCCAGCCAACGCCTTCATGCTTCCGAGCTCCGAGCCCGGGTTCGTCGGAGCGGTGCTCATGCCGGTGGCCCAGGCGGCGAGCGTGCTGGTCTTCGCCTGCGTAGCGCTGCAGCTTCTTCGGCGCTTGCTGAACGGCAGCAGCCTGATGCGTCTCGAGCTCGTGCCGGTACTGGCTGCGGCCGTCGTGCGAATGGCCGTGACCGCTGCATTCCTGATTGCACGTGAGGCCGACGCCACGTCACAGGTCACGGAAGTGCTCGGTTGGATCGCGCTACTGGCGACGCCCGCCGTATCCGTCGGGTTCCTGATCGGGCTTGTGCGGTCGCGGGCACGCGCCGCGCGGGCGCTTGGGAAGCTGAGCGGGGCTCTCGGTCGACCCAGCGCGCAGGAATTGCGCCAGGTGATCGCGGAGGCCGTGGACGATCCGTCGCTCCAGATCGTCTACCGGACTTCAGGCGATCCGGCTGAGTGGGTGGACGAGAGCGGCCGCGCGGCGGATCTGGCCGAGAGGTCTCCCGACCGGGCGACAACGGAGATCCGGAGCCGTGGCGTACCGGTCGCGGCGCTGGTTCACGATGCCGCACTGGCGGAGGCGCCGGTGATGACCGAGGTCGCGAACGGCTTCGCACAGATGGCGCTCCAAAACCAGCGACTCGAAACGGAGCTGCGCTCCTCGCTGACGGAGCTCAAGGCTTCTCGCAGTCGAATCATGTCTGCGGCCGACGCGGAGCGCAGGCGGATCGAGCGGGACCTGCACGACGGCGCGCAGCAGCGACTCCTGGCGCTCGCGATAGAGCTCGAGCTCGCAGGGGAGCTCGTCACGACCGATCCCGACAAGGGCGCCAAGCGCCTTCACGAGCTCGTGGAGGACGTGAACCAAGCAATGGCGGATATCCGCTCGCTGGCCAGCGGCCTCTACCCGAGCCTCCTGCTCGAACGCGGTCTCGTCGAGGCCGTCTCAGACGTGGCCGCGGCGTGCGCGCTGCCAACCACGCTCACCGCTGAGAGTCTGGGCCGTTACGCACCCGAGATCGAGGGTGCCGTCTACTTCTGCTGCAGAGAGGCGCTGCAGAACGCTGCGAAGCACGCCGAGGGCGCTCGGTCTGTCGCCATCAAGCTGTGGGAAGCCGAAGCTGTCCACTTCGAGGTGCGCGACGACGGCGCGGGGTTGCCGCAAGGCCACGGCAGCGAGGGCGCGGGCATCACGAACATGCGAGACCGGATCGGTGCCATGGGAGGCACGCTGGTGATCGAGTCGCACCCCGGGGCGGGGACGCGCGTGATGGGGGCGGTGCCGAAGGCACCCGCCGACCTGCCGCTTCCGATCGACAGCCTGTTGCGCCGGGCAACCGACGCCCTGCCGGATTGTCTTGCCATCTATCGCGCCGTTCTCGACGCGCGTGGCAATGTCGCCGACTTCGCCGTGGAGCACATGAACGACGCCGCGCGGAGAGACCTCGGACTGGGGGCTCAGGAGCTCGCCGGACAAACCCTCGGTCGGCTGCAGCCCGACTACCTTGGTTCGAAAGCCTTCAGGTGGCTTCGTCACATCGTCGAGCTCGAGGTGCCCGGGGTGCGGGAGGACAACGCATACGAGCCGATCGATGGTGGCCGCCGGCGCCTCCGGCAGTCCTCCGAATTGCGCGCTGCCCCGCTCGGCGGCGGCAGGGTCGTGGTGGTCTGGCGGGACGTGACCGAGCACGCCCGCGCGGAGGAGGAGCTGCGCCTCCAATCAACCGTGCTGCGCCGGGCGGCTGAGGGTGTCTGTCTGATACGGGCCTCGGACTCTGTGATCGTCTATACCAACCAGCGCTTCGCCGAGATCTTGGGCTACGAGCCCGGCGAACTCGACGGACGGCCGGTGACCGACATCAACTGGGAGGACAACCCCGGCGACGCCGAGCTGGTGGCGGAGCGGATCGTCGCAGATCTGAAACGCACAGGAGAGGCGCGCTGCGACCTACGCAACCGGCGCAAGGACGGAAGCCTGATCTGGTGCGAGGCGCACATCGTGGCCTTCGACCATCCCGACCACGGACGGGTCTGGGTTTCTGTGCAACAGGACGTGACCTCCGAGAGGGAGGCCCACACCCGTTCGAGTCACGGCAACGGCCACGGCCGCGGCTTGGGCGCCAGGTGGGAGCGCTGAGCGCCCGATGGCGCGACCGTCGACCGACCACTCTGGCTTGGAGATCTGCCTCGTGTGCCGGCGAGACTTCGTTCATTTGGTCCGCTGTACCAACGCCGGCGATGACAGCTGGTGGCTGCTTCTGCGCTGCGGCGGTTGTGGCACATGGCATGAGACGTTCGCGCGAGGCGACGACCTCAGGGCATTGAGGCAGGCGAGCGCGCGAAGTCTCGAGATGGTTGCGGAAGCCTTGAAACGCCTTGACCTCGGCCGAATGAGCTGGCAAGTCGAAGCATTCAGTCAGGCGCTCGAGCGTGATCTGATCGACGCAGACGACTTCTAGCCGTTCAGCTCCAGTGAGTCACCCGGTTCGAGCACGCGGACGGTGACATCGGGCGCGAGCTCCGCCACGCGGTCGGCGAATTCGCGCGGAGGCGCGGTGAGCCGGTCTCCCATGCTCCGCCCCCGCGGGTAGAAGGTCCCCCAATGAATCGGTACCGCAAAGCGCGGGCGGAGCAGCTGCGCCGCGCGGGCAGCCCGCTCGGGATTGAGATGACCTGCCCCGATCCTGGGGCCCCAGCCCCAGACGGGCAGCAGCGCGAGGTCAAGGTCTGGTTCGAGCCCACCCATGCCCTCGAACAGATCCGTGTCGCCCGCGAAGTAGGCGGACCGGCGCCCGCGCACTACGAATCCGATCGCCGCCGCCCGTACCCCTGTGAGCGGCAAGCGGCGGTCGTCGTGCAGCGCGGGGGTGGCCACGACCTCCACGCCTTCCACGTCGAGCGACTCGCCGGATGCCAGCTCCTGTACGCGGGCGAATCCTTTCCGGCGCAAGAACGATCCTGCGCCGCGCGGGACGACGAGCCTGATGTCACGAGCGAAGCTGCGCAGCGACGCCAGGTCCAGATGGTCGTGGTGCAGGTGCGAGAGCAGCACGGCGTCGATGCGCTCCGTGACGTCCGCGGCCGGCGGCGCGGCGTGTCGCCTGATATGAGCAAACCCAGGGCGTAGCACCGGGTCGGTGAGCAGGCGAACGCCACCGAGCTCGATGAGCACGGTGGAGTGTCCGACAAAGGTGACTCGGTCCGTCGGCTCAGGCAACCGCGACCATCGTCTCGCTCGCGACCCCCGTCCAGCCTCACCCGTTCGGGGTGATTACGGCGCCGCCGCGACCTTCGAAAACCCGGCGCAAACTTCGAGGGACGCATTGCGGATGAGCTCGCGAAGCTCCAGAAGGCCGGCACGATCCGCCTGCTCGACCTGCTCTTCGTCGCCCGCGATACGGACTCGGATGAACTCGTGGTCCTCGAGCACCAGGAGGAGACGATGGGCGCCGTGGTCGGCGCGTTGCTCGGCCTGCAGCTCGACGGCGAGCAGGCGGAAGGTGAGCGCTCCTTCGGAATGAGCACGGCCGAAATCGAGGCAATCGGCGCCGAACTTCCGCCCGGCGGGGCGGCGGGCATGATGCTCATCGAGCACGTGTGGGCAAGAGACCTGAAGCGCGCGATTCGGGACGCGGGGGGCAAGCCACTCGGGGAGGAGTTCCTGACGCCGGAGACGGTAGCCGCGGTGGAGCCACAGCTCGCGGCGATGGCGCGGGCCGTTCAGGCCAGCGAAAGCTGACCTACTCGCCGCTGACGGACGACTCGTCGATCGTCCCGTCGTCGCTGCTGAAAGTGAACGTCAGCTGGCTCTGCCGGCCACCGGAGCCGGTCGCAGTGCACGTGAAGGTCTCGCCCGTCTTCACCTTCACCGTGGCGGGGCAGTCCACCTTCGTGCCCGGCACGCCGCTCGCCGCGAGGTCGGCCTCGAGGGCCGGCTCGAGCGTGTTGTCGGTCAGCACCACTGTGCCTGGCTTGAAGCTGTAGGTGTAGTCGCCCGCGTTACTCGTCTGGGTGACCGTGACCTTGGCCTTGCCACCGCCCTCGAGCTTCGCGTCACAGGTGAACGTTGCTCCCTCCTTCTTCTCGACGTCGTCCGGGCACGAGACGCCCGAGACCTTCGCCGTCGCTGTCGAGAGGCTCTGCTCGATGCCGGCCTCGACCTTCCCGGCGTCGACGGTGTCGCTGCCGCATCCGCCGGCGGAGAGCGCCAAGGCGAGGGTTGCGAGAGCTGCCCCCGCCCTCATTTTGCTTTCAGGCGCTAGGAGAAGAACTCCAGCCCTCGTTTTGCTTCACGACTGAGCCTGGCGGCTGGCCAGCCGCTCGGGAGCCGCGGATCGTTCGCTCGCGAGAGAGTCGACCATTACTGAACCGACATCGCGACCCGCACGGCGTGCTCGGGATCCACGACGTGATCATGCATGTCCGAGCCGAGCTCGATCTTGACCCACTTGACGTCGCCGTTGAACCGCTCGCGCGTGTGTTCGGCGGAGACGGGGGTCCCCGCCTCGTAGGCGACGTCGGTGGTCTCGTCCGCTGAGAAGATCAGCGGCTGGGTCGCCTCCACGCGACCCTCGCCGGCCTGCTCGCCGTCGTAGTAGAGCCGGACGTCGCCGCCCTTGGCGACCCCGCCGCCGTCGTAGTCGAACTCCATGCGCACCTGGCGCGTGCCGGCCGCGATCGGATCCTCCGCCTCGACCGCGAACAGCTGCAGGCCGAGCACGTTGTATACGAACGCCGCCCTGCCGTCCTTCGCGTACAGGCCCCAGCCGCCGAAGCGACCACCCTGGGCGACGATCGGCCCCTCGGCGCCTCGATCGGGCACCTCGAGCTCGGCGGTGACCGAGAACGACTTGTTCTTGATGTTGAGCACGCTGTTCTCCGACAGCCGGCCCATGCCGCCAAACAGCATCTGGGTCGTGCCGCGTACAAGCTGTGGCCGACCGGCGATGTCCGCATCGAAGCGCTCGGCGGTGCGGTCGTCGAGCGGAAGCACGTTGTACTTGGTCGCCTCGATCAGCCACAGGCGCTGCAACTCGTGGAGCTTCTCTGGCATCTCCTCCGACAGGTCGTTCGCCTGGGACCAGTCCTGCGAGCCGTCATAGAGCTCCCAAACGTCGTCGTCGAAGGCCGGGAGCACGGCGGTACCCAGGTCCCAGGGGGTGCGGTGCTTCGTGACCGCGCTCCAGCCTCTGTGGTAGATGCCCCTGTTGGCGAACATCTCGAAGTACTGGAGGTCGTGGCGCTCGGCGGCCTCCGCGTCGTCGAAGCTGTAGGCCATCGACGTCCCCTCGATCGGAGCCTGTAGGACGCCGTTGACCATCACGGGGTGGGGCAGGCCCGCCGCCTCGAGCACCGTCGGGCATACGTCGATCACATGGCAGAACTGGCTGCGGACCTCACCGCGGGCCTTGATGCCGTTCGGCCAGCGGACGATCGTGCCGTTGCGCGTGCCTCCCCAGTGCGAGGCCACCTGCTTCGTCCACTGGCAGGGGGTGTCCATGGCGTGCGCCCAGCCCACCGAGTAGTGGTTGTACGACGCCGGCGAGCCCAGCCCGTCCATGGTCTGGACCAGGAACTCGGTCGTCTCGAGTGCCGCCATGCCGTTGAAGTTGGCCATCTCGTTGAAGGCACCGTTCAAGGTTCCCTCCGCCGAGGCACCGTTGTCGCCGATGATCACGTAGACGAGGGTGTCGTCCAGGGAGCCGAGCCCATCGATCGCGTCGATCAGCCGCCCGACGTGGTGGTCGGTGTGCTCCAGGAAGGCCGCATAGACCTCCATCTGCCGGGCAAGCACCGGCTTGAGGTCATCCGGCATCTCGTCCCACGAGGGGATCTCCTCGTGGCGCGGCGTGAGCTCGCAGTCCTGCGGGATCACCCCGAGCTCCTTCTGGCGGGCGAAGGTGCGCTCGCGCTGCGCGTCCCAGCCGTCGTCGAACTTCCCCCGGTACTTCTCGATCCACTCCTTCGGGACATGGTGCGGCGCGTGGGTGGCGCCCGGGGCGAAGTACATGAGAAACGGCTTGTCCGGCATCAGCGCCTTCTGCTGGTTGACCCAGGCGATCGCCTTGTCGGCGAGATCGTCGGTCAGGTGGTAGCCCTCCTCTGGGCTCTTCGGCGGCTCCACGGGGATAGTGCCCTCGTAGAGGGCCGGGCTCCACTGGTTGTCCTCTCCACCAATGAAGCCGTAGAAGTACTCGAAGCCCGAGCCGGTCGGCCACATGTCGAAGGGCCCCATCGGGCTGGTCTGCCAGACCGGCACCTCGTGGCACTTGCCGAGTTGCGCCGTGGAGTACCCGTTCATCCGCAGGATGTCTGCCATCGGCGCCTTCGTGTTCGGGCGCAGCGAGCTGTTGCCCGGGGCCGACGTGGCGACCTCGGTGATCCCGCCCATTCCGACGGAGTGGTGGTTGCGGCCGGTCAGCATCGCTGCGCGCGTGGGCGCGCACAGCGCCGTCGTGTGGAATCGGTTGTAGCGGAGCCCGTCCTCGGCCAGCCGCTCGAAGGTCGGCGTGTTGCACGGCCCGCCGAACACGCTCGACGCTCCGAACCCGACGTCGTCGAGCAACACGATCAGAACGTTGGGCGCCCCCTCAGGCGGCCGCAGCGGCTCGATCGGGGGGAAGGAGGTGTCCGGGTCCTTCGCGTCGTAGGTGGTCAAGCCGGTCGGCGGAACGTCCGGGATCGGCAGAACGTCGCGCGAGAGATGGCGCTCCTCAGTCATCCGCCGAATCTAGGTGGACCCCCGCGCGCGTACCTCATCCGTTCAGGGTGAAATGCCTACACGGACGAGCTGGGAGGTTCGAGCGCCCCGGGAATCACAGGGAAGTGAGGCGGTGTCGTTCACGACGGCTCGCTCTCTGTCGAGGATCTTCAGCGTCCGCTCCATGGCGACCGGTTCGATTCGTCCCAGAGGGCCGCCGTGCGGGTTGTCGAGCGCGTTGATCGCCAACAGCGTGAGCACGATCACCGTGGTCGCCGATCCCATCAGCATTGCCTGGGCGCCCGGGCCCTCGGCGCTGTCCGCGAAGAACAACATGAATGCGAAGACGACGCCCGCTATCAGGAACAGGACCAGCCAGATCGAGCTCGGAATGATGCCCTCCGCACCATGGAGGCGGTCGCGCCGGCCGTCCTCGCGGTCCGAGGTCTGATCGAGCCACTTGGAGTACGCGGCCTGCTCGGTCGGGCTCTTCGGGTTCGCGAGCGCGAGGGTGCGGAAGAGAGCGACCGTCCAGGGGCTGATCGTGTCGCCGCCCTTTCCCCGCTCCATCTGCGGCCACTCGATGTGCACGACCGAGCGTCCGTAGCAGACGAGCTCGCCGCCCAGCGGGCCGCGAAGCGGCGTCGGTAGGAGTTGCGCGGTCTCGAACTGCTGCCGCACCGTTTCCGCCTCGGCTTCCCCCCCACTGCGCGACTGGTCGTAACTCGTAAAGGCGAGGAAGATGATGAAGCCCGCGAAGATCGCGAATCCACCCGCGAGCACGCCGAACACCCCCGACGCGCGATCGCCATCAGCGAAGCGACTTCCCTCTGGCGCACCCCTCCGGACGAGCAACATCGCACCGATCGCGGCCGCGTTGACGGCGATGAGGATGCCGATGCTCAAGACAAGGCTCATGCCTTAGGCACCGTCGCGGGGACAGCTTCGTATCGCCTCACCCGGTTCGGGCGAGGCGCCGGGCGGCAGGCCGTCATACCTTCGGGGCGTGGGTGTACTGCGACGTGGTGGTGACGGACCCGAGGGTGAGCGCTATCAGATGCGCGAGAAGCTGCTCTCGATCGGCGATGACTACTGGATCGAGAACGGCGAAGGCGAGCGGGCCTACAAGGTCAACGGCAAGGCGGTTCGGCTACGAGAGACATTCGTTCTCGAGAACAGCTCGGGAGACGAGGTGGCCAAGATCCAGGAGCGCAAGCTGAGCATCCGCGACAAGATCGCCATCGAGCGCTATGGCAACACCGTTGCGACCGTCCACAAGGCGCTGGTCGGGATCCGCGCTCGCTTCGCCATCGACGTTGAGCACGGCACCGACATGAAGGCGCACGGGAACGTTGTCGACCACGAGTACGAGATCGAGCGCGACGGGGACACTGTCGCAACGATCTCCAAGAAGTGGTTTCGCGTGCGCGAGTCCTATGGCGTCGAGGTCGCGCCCGGCGAGGACGCCGCGCTGATACTCGCGATCACCGTCGCCATTGACTCGCTGACCACCCGCGACTGAAAGGGGCGGCATCCTCTTCTTTCGGCTCAGCAGCGTCGAGCTGGCTCTCCTGTTCTTTGGGGCGACCCTCGGCGCGACGGCTCTCGGGGTTTTTCTCGGTCACCGCGTCAGGCACCTATCGGACAGCCTCAAGGAGCCGTTTGGGGTCGTGCAGGCAGCGCTGCTCGGGCTGGTGGGGCTGCTTCTCGCCTTCGGTCTGTCACTGGCGGTTTCCCGCTACGAGGATCGGCGCTCCAACGTCGTCGACGAGGCCAACGCCATCGGCACGACGTACCTCCGCGCCCAGACCCTGGCCGAGCCGGTCCGCAGCCGCTCGCTGGATCTGCTCGTCGGCTATACGCGGAGCGCCATCCGCGTCTCGGACGAGGTGCCGGGCAGCGCAGAGGCTCGTGACGCCCGCGCACAGGAGGAGCGGATTGAACGTCGCCTGTGGAGTCTCGCGGGCGAAGCCCTGGACAGGGCGCCGACGGCCAGTGCGCCGCGACTGTACGTTGAGACCCTGAACGAGATGATCGATGGGGAGACCGCGCGTGTCGCGTGCCTCAGCAACCGGGTCCCGACGGCGGTTCTGGCGCTCGAGGTGGTCGGCGCGGCGCTTGCGATCGGGCTGCTTGCGGCCTACCTGGCGATAGTCGGAAGGGGCGTGGTGGCGGTCACGCTCGCAGCGGCGCTCCTGGCATTCCTTCTGCTCGTCACGGCGGACCTTGATCGCCCGACGCGCGGACTGATCACCGTCCCCGACACCGCGCTGACGAACGAGCTCGAGTCGATGATGGAACCGCCTGCTGCTGCCGCACCTCGCTCAGCACCGCGCTAACTGACGCCGCTAATGTCACCGGTCCATGACGGCCGCTGTGAAGACGAAGACCACGGAGCTCCCCGACTCGCGCGTGCGCGTGGAGGTGGAGGTCCCGACCGAGGCGCTCGAGCGCGAGCTGAAGACGGCTGCGTCCCAGCTCGGGCGTGAGATGCGCGTGCCCGGCTTCCGCAGCGGCAAGGTGCCGCCGGAGGTCGTGCTGCAGCAGGTGGGCCGCGAGGCGGTGCTCGACGAGGCCGTCCGCCGCGGCTTGCCGGGCTGGTACGAGGAGGCGCTCGCCGACGCCGGCATCCAGACGGTGGGCGACCCGCAGGTGGATCTCAACGATCTGCCGGAGAAGGGCGCCGCACTGGCGTTCACAATCGAGGTCGGTGTGGTGCCGCCCGCGGAGCTCGGCGAGTACAAGGGCGTCGAGGTCGGACGCCGCGAGCCCAAGGTCGACGACCAGGAGGTCCAGGCCGAGCTCGAGCGCATCCGCGAGTCGCTCGCGTCGCTCGAGAACGTCGAGCGCGAGGCGGGCGACGGCGACTACGTGGTCATGGACTACGTCGGGTCGATCGACGGGACTCCCTTCGAGGGCGGCGAGGGCCGCGGGCAGGTCGTGGAGCTCGGCTCCGGCCGGCTGATCCCGGGGTTCGAGGAGCAGCTCGCGGGCGCGTCCGCGGGCGAGGAGCGCACGGTCGAGCTCACCTTCCCCGACGACTACCCGGCGGAGGAGCTGGCGGGCAAGGACGCCTCCTTCGCCGTGGAGGTGAAGGAGGTCAAGGAGAAGCGCCTGCCGGAGCTGGACGACGACTTCGCGGTCGAGGCCGGCGGCTACGACTCGCTGGACGAGCTGCGGGCGGAGATCGAATCGCGCGTCGGCCAGGCCGAGGAGCGCGCCATCGAGGGCGAGTTCCGCGAGGCGGCGGTGGACGCCGTCGTGGACCAGGCCAAGATCGAGGTGCCGCACGAGCTGGTGCACTCGAAGGCACACGAGATGTGGCACCGCACGTCGAACAGGCTCGCCGCGCAGGGGATCAACCCCGAGCAGTACCTCCAGATGACCGGCAAGACGGAGGAGGAGCTCGTGGTCGAGTCCGAGTCGGACGCCGAGACCGCGCTCAAGCGCGAGGCCGTGCTGGCGGCGATCGTCCAGGCCGAGGGCATCGAGGTCACGGACGAGGAGATCGAGACGGCGCTGCGCGCATCCGCGCCGCCCGACGCGACCGACAAGCAGCTGAAGCGCGCCCTCAAGCGCGCGCGCTCACAGGGCGCGGACGAGGCCCTGCGCGAGGACATCGCGATGCGCAAGGCCGTGGACCTGGTGGTCGAGAACGCGAAGCCGATCTCGGTGGACGAGGCCACGGACGCCGCGGAGCGGGCCGCGGCCCGCGAGAAGCTCTGGACCCCAGAGAGCGCAAGCTGACGTGGGGCAAGCACCGGGCGTGGCCCGGTGCGCAGCCCAGGCTTCGTCGGCCGCTAGAGTCTTCGCTCCTATGAGCCCTCTCGTTCCAATGGTGGTCGAGCAGACGTCTCGCGGCGAGCGCGCCTTCGATATCTACTCGCGCCTGCTCAACGAGCGGATCGTCTTCCTCGGCACGCCGGTCACCGATGACATCGCCAACCTGATCGTGGCCCAGCTCCTTCACCTGGAGTCGGAGGACCCCGACAAGGACATCTCGATCTACATCAACTCGCCCGGCGGGTCGGTGTACGCGGGCCTCGCGATCTACGACACGATGCAGTTCATCAAGCCCGAAGTGCAGACGATCTGCTGCGGGATCGCGATGTCGATGGGCGCGCTGCTGCTGGCCGGCGGGGCCGAGGGCAAGCGCATGTCGCTGCCCAACTCGAAGATCCTCATCCACCAGGTGAGCTCGGCCTTCCAGGGCCAGGCCACGGACATCGAGATCCACGCCAAGGAGATCATCGACGTGCGCCGCCGCCTGGACGAGATCCTCGCGAAGCACACGAAGCAGGATCTCGAGAAGGTCGCGAAGGACACCGAGCGGGACTACTTCATGAGCGCGGAAGAGGCCAAGGCGTACAACCTCATCGACCGCGTGATCGAGAAGCACTAGCCGCGTCTCGCATCTGGACGGAGGCGCGCCCACGTGCGCGCCGTCCAGACACCTCGGCGATCTGTCTAAGAAGGGACTTTGGCCCTCGCCGCGTATCTTGAGGTGCGCTACCCTCGCCGACGAGGGAGAAGAACGTGGCCAGGCCAACGGACTCGAACGAACAACTCCTCTGCAGCTTCTGCGGCAAGTCCCAGCGACAGGTCAAGAAGCTAATCGCCGGCCCCGGCGTATACATCTGCGATGAGTGCATCGATCTCTGCAACGAGATCATCGACGAGGAGCTGACGGGCGCTCCCACCTTCGACCTCGAGAATCTCCCGAAGCCGAAGGAGATCTACTCGGTCCTCCAGGAGTACGTGGTGGGGCAGGAGCCGGCGAAGCGCACGCTCTCGGTGGCGGTCTACAACCACTACAAGCGCGTGCAGATGATGCAGTCGGACGCCGAGCAGGACCTCGAGCTTCAGAAGTCCAACATCCTGCTGCTGGGTCCCACCGGCTGCGGCAAGACGCTTCTCGCCCAGACGCTCGCGAAGATCCTCAACGTGCCGTTCGCGATCGCGGATGCCACGGCGTTGACGGAGGCGGGCTACGTCGGCGAGGACGTCGAGAACATCCTGCTCAAGCTGATCCAGGCCGCCGACTTCGACGTGAAGAAGGCCGAGACCGGGATCATCTACATCGACGAGGTCGACAAGATCGCGCGCAAGGCGGACAACCCGTCGATCACGCGCGACGTGTCGGGCGAGGGCGTGCAGCAGGCGCTCCTGAAGATCCTCGAGGGAACGGTCGCGTCGGTGCCGCCGCAGGGCGGGCGCAAGCACCCGCACCAGGAGTTCCTCACGATCGACACCACGAACATCCTGTTCATCTGCGGCGGGGCGTTCGCGGACCTCGACAAGGTCGTCGAGCGGCGCATCGGCCACAAGGGCGTGGGCTTCGGAGCCACGGTGTCGTCGAAGCACAACAAGGACACCGGCGACCTCTTCGAGCAGGCGCTCCCCGAGGACCTCGTCGAGTACGGGCTGATCCCCGAGTTCATCGGCCGGCTGCCGGTGGCGTCGGTGATCCACCAGCTCTCGCGCGACGACCTGGTCACGATCCTCACCGAGCCGCGCAACGCGCTCGTCAAGCAGTTCCAGCGCTTCTTCCAGTTCGACGGCATCGAGCTGGTCTTCGCCGACGACTCCCTCCAGGCGATCGCCGACAAGGCGCTCGCCCGCGAGACCGGCGCCCGCGGCCTGCGCTCGATCCTCGAGGAGACGCTCCTCGACGTGCAGTTCGAGCTCCCCTCACGACGCGACGTGAAGAAGTGCGTCGTGACCAAGGAGACGATCGAGAAGCAGCTGAAGCCGACGCTCGTGACCGAAGCAGCGCCGGACGAAGAAGAGACCGGCGAGCAGCACGCCGAGTCGGCTTAGATCCCCGGGCGGTCTCCCTCGAGAAATCTGCGGCGCGCCTTGTCGGGGTCGCCGAACATCCACCAGCGCCGGAGTAGCCCGTCCTCGAACTGGTGCAGGTGCGCGACCTGCTGCTCGAGATATACGCCGCTGCCCAGCCCGCGCATCCGATAGGTGGTGATCACGAGCGTGTAGTCGCCGTCCTCGAGGATCTCCGCCGGGTCCATGACGAGCTCCTCCCACGACTCCTCCCACTGCTGGAGACCGCGCACGATCTCACTGCGGCCCCGGAACACCGCGCCGCCCGGGGTGTTGTCCGGCCAGCGCCATTCGACGTCCGCGTGGCACAGGCCCGTGACCGCGTCCCTATCGCGCGCGTTCATGCCGCGGTAGAGCTGGTCGACGAGTTCGCCGCGGGTGGTGGTCACGGACTGAATTATTCCGCGCTGCGAAACTTGCGGGCTCGATGGCCGAGGACAGATTGAAGACGCTCGAGGAGCGCACGCGGTACGAGCCCTCCGACGTGGAGTCGCGGGTGTTCGCCCGCTGGGAGCGGGCCGGGATCTTCCATCCAGAGCCCGAGGGGACGCCCGAGGAGAACTACTCGATCGCGGTGCCGCCGCCGAACGTGACCGGCAATCTGCACATGGGGCATGCGCTGAACGCCTCGATCCAGGACCTGAAGATCCGGGTCGCGCGCATGCGCGGGCAGCGGGCCAAGTGGATCTACGGCAAGGACCACGCGGGCATCGCCACGCAGCGGGTCGTGGAGCAGCAGCTCGAGGCCGAGGGGATCTCGCGCCTGGAGCTCGGGCGCGAGGCGTTCGTCGAGCGCGTCTGGGAGTGGGTGCAGGAATACGGCGACAACATCACGCGCCAGTTCCGCGAGCTCGGAGCGTCGCTCGACTACGAGGACGAGCGCTTCACGATGGACGACGACTACGTGCACGCGGTCACCAAGGTGTTCGTGCACCTGTACGAGAAGGGCCTCGTCTACCGCGACAACTACATGGTCAACTGGGACCCGGGGCTGCGCACCGCGATCTCGGACCTCGAGGTCGAGCAGCGGACCGTTGAGGACACGCTCTACATGGTGGACTACCCGCTCGAGTCGGGATCCGGGTCGGTCACGGTGGCGACCGTGCGGCCGGAGACGATGCTGGCCGACACCGCCATCGCGGTGAATCCCGGGGATGAGCGCTACTCGCGCCTGATCGGCGAGGCGGCGATCCTGCCGCTCGTGGGGCGACGGCTGCCCATCATCGCCGACGACTACGTGGATCCCGAGTTCGGGACGGGCGCGCTCAAGATCACCCCGGGGCACGACCAGAGCGACTTCGACATCGGCCGCAGGCACGGCCTCGAGGAGATCACCGTGATCGGCGAGGACGGCCGCATCACGGACGCGGCGCCGGAGCGCTTCCGTGGGATGGAGACGTCCGAGGCGCTCGACGCCGTGGTGGCCGAGCTGCGCGAGGAGGGCCTTATCTCGGGGACCCAGCCCTACGTGCACGACGTGCCGCACTCGCACCGCTCCGGCCGGCGCGTGGAGCCGCTGATCTCGCTCCAGTGGTTCTGCGACATGGACAAGCTGGCCCGTCCCGCGATCGACGTGGTGAAGGACGGGACGATCAGGTTCCATCCGGAGAAGCCCTGGACGGGCGTGTACCTGAACTGGCTCGAGAACATCCGGCCCTGGTGCATCTCGCGGCAGCTCTGGTGGGGTCACCAGCTGCCGGTCTGGTACCGCGGCGACGAGACCTACGTGGGGGAGGCCGCGCCGGACGGCGAGGGCTGGGAGCGCGATCCCGACGTGCTCGACACGTGGTTCTCCTCGGGCCTCTGGCCGTTCGCGACGCTCGGCTGGCCGAAGGCGACCGACGAGCTGCGCGCCTTCTACCCGACGGACGTGAACTCCACGGCGCGCGACATCATCTTCCTCTGGGTGGCGCGCATGGTGATGTTCGGCAAGGAGCTCACCGAGCAGGTCCCGTTCACCGACGTGAACATCCACTCGGTGATCCAGGCGCCGGACGGCAGGCGGATGTCGAAGTCGCTCGGGACCGGGATCGATCCGTCGGACCTGATCCACGGCGGCGGGCGCCCGCCCGTGTACGAGGAGGGCGGCGAGTTCCCGGCGTACGGCGCGGACGCGCTGCGATTCGGCCTGCTCGCGATGTCCTCGTCGCAGGACGTCCGCTTCAACGAGGAGCGCGTGAAGCAGGGCCGCGACCTCGCCAACAAGCTCTGGAACGCGGCGCGCCTGATCCTCCTGCGGGTCTCCGACGTGGAGCCGGACCCGCGGGCCGGCGGGACGGTCGAGGATCGCTGGATCGTCTCGCGGATGGAGCGCCTGACGGAGCGGGTCACCGAGCTCTACGACGACTTCCGCTTCTCCGCCGCCGCGCTCGAGCTCTACGGCGGGTTCTGGTCCGAGCTCGCCGACTGGTACCTCGAGCTCGCCAAGCCGCGGCTCTACGAGGAGGACAACGCCGAGGTCTCGGCCGTGCTCTTGTGGTCGCTCGAGCGCACGCTGCGGCTGCTGCACCCGGTGATGCCGTTCGTGACCGAGGAGATCTGGTCGCTGATGCCGGGCGAGGGTCGCGGCCTGCTCGCGGTGGCCCACTTCCCGGTGGTCGACCCCGCCGATCTGATCGACGAGGGCGCCGAGGCCGAGCTGGGCCGGATGATCGAGGCCGTGACTGCGCTGAGGCGCTATCGCGACGAGGTGGGTGCGAAGCCGAGCGCGAGCATCCGCGGGCGCCTGGCCGCCGAGGGCTACGACGCCTGCCGCGACCACATGGGTCGGCTCGCGCGCTTCGATTGGGTGGACGATGCGTCCGCCGATGGCGACGTCCTGGCCACCGTGCCGATCCCCGGCGGAGGCGTGCAGGTGCTGCCGTCCGAGGCGTTCGACCCCGAGGAGGCCCAGCGGCGACTCGAGAAGAAGCGCGCCGACCTCCGCAAGGAGATCGAGCGCGCCGAGAAGAAGCTCGCCAACAAGCAGTTCGTGGCGAAGGCGCCCCCGGCCGTGGTGGAGGAGGAGCGCCGCAAGCTGGACGAGTACCGCGAGGCGCTCGCGAGGCTCGAGCCGTGAACTTCGAGCAGGCCGAGGAGTACCTGCTCTCGCTCGAGCTGTTCGGGATGCGGTTCGGGCTCGACCGCATGCACCGGCTCATGACCGTGCTCGGTCTGCCGCAGCGCCGCTTCGCGTCGATTCACGTGGTGGGCTCGAACGGGAAGTCCTCGACCGCCCGCTTCTGCGCGGCGATCCTCGAGCGCCATGGGCTCGCCACGGGCAGCTACACGTCGCCGCATCTGCGCTCGTTCCGCGAGCGGATCGAGGTGGGGGAGGAGCCGGTGTCCGAGGCCGACTTCGCCGCGGCGGTCACGCGGGCCGCAGAGGCGGCGCGGATGGTGAACCGCACCGCCGACGCGGACGACCACGTGACCCAGTTCGAGGCACTTACCGCGGCGGCGTACCACGAGCTCGGCCGGCGTGGGGTGGAGGTGGCGGTGATCGAGGCCGGACTGGGCGGCCGCTTCGACGCGACGAACGTGATCCCCTCGAAGGTGCAGGTGCTCACGTCGGTGAGCCTGGAGCACACGCGCTGGCTGGGGCCGACGCTCGAGGACATCGCCGCGGAGAAGCTCGCGGTGGTGCGCGACCACGGGACCCTCGTGACCGGAGCGCTCCCGCCGGAGGTTCTGGAGATCGCGGAACGGACGGCTTCCGAGCGCCACGCCACGCTCGTCAGCGCGGAATCCATCGACATGCCGCTGCGCGCGGCAGGCGGCTTCCAGCACGTGAACTTCGGGTTGGCGGCGGCGGCTGCCGAGGCGTTTCTCGGGCGGCCGTTGGACTCCGTTGCATTGAAGAGTGCTGCCGCCGAGACGGTGGTGCCGGGCCGATTGGAGCAGGTCGGCGAGCGGCCGCTCACACTCTTCGACGGCGCCCACAACCCGTCCGGGGCGGGTGCCCTTGCCGCCTCGCTGCCGGACGTGATCGGCGAGCGCCGCCCGCGCGTGGCGGTGATCGGCGTGCTCGAGGACAAGGACGCTGCCGGCATGCTCGAGCGCGCTGCTCCCGCACTTCGACCGCGTGGTGTTCACCCGTCCGGTGAATCCGCGCTCGCTCTCGCCCGCCACGCTCGTGACGCTGGCGGAGAAACTCGGTGGGCCGCCGGCCGAGACGGTCGCGGAGCCGCGCGCCGCTCTCGCTCGCGCGCGCGAGTTGGCGGGCGTGGACGGTGCGGTGCTCGCCACGGGGTCGATCTACCTGATCGCGGACCTCGTACGAGAGGACGCCGACGCCCGAGCGTCGACGCTTTAGTGCGCCGCGTCTCCGCTGTCTTGTTCGATCTCGACGGCGTGCTGGTGGACTCGCGCGAGTCCACGGAGCGGGTGTGGCTTGCGTGGGCCTCGAAGAATGGGATCGATGAGGAGGAGCTGCGCTCCGCCATGCACGGTGTCCGCTCCGCCGAGGTCGTCCGTGCCCTTCGGCCAGACCTGGATGCCGGGGCCGAGTCGGATGAGATCGAGCGGCGGCAGGCGGAGGACGTGGATGGGCTGGTGGCCATCCCTGGTGCGGTGGCGGCTCTTGGGGCATTGAAGGGTGATCGCGTGGCCGTGGTCACCTCTGGGACGCGTCCGCTGGCGCTCGCGCGCCTGGCCGCCGCGGGGATCGCGCCGCCGGCGGTGATCGTCTTCGGCGGTGACGTCTCTCGTGGGAAGCCGGACCCCGAGGGCTATTTGGCGGCAGCGCGTCGGCTGGGTGCCGACCCGGCCGAGGCGCTGGTCGTGGAGGACGCCCCGCCCGGGATCGAGGCGGCGAAGGCGGCAGGGATGGCGGCCGTGGCGCTGCCGACCACGCACGGGCGGGAGGAGCTCGGGCGCGCGGACGTGGTCTTGGAGTCGCTCGAGGGGCTGCCGGAGCTGCTGGCGACGCAGTTCGATGCGGCGTTGGTCCTCAAACAGCAGCACTAACGAGGGCACCTATCGCGATTAACCGCTATATCGCGGCAAAGCGCGATAGCCCCCGCGTAGGATTCGCTCGATGGACGGCGACGGACCACGCTTCGGCGCGATGATCGGCCTGGTGGCCGTGGTGGTTGCCACGGTGATTCTGGTCTTCTTCGGCATCGGGTACGCCCTCGGTCGGCTCTTCCTGTAGACGCCGCCGATACACTCGCGCGTTCAATGGGCTTGATCGCCATGTTCGGCATCGAAAACAGCGGGCTGGCTCTGGCCGTGAACCTGCTCCTGCTGTTTCTGATCGTGATCTGGCTGGCGCTGGTCTACTGGACCTGGAGCGACGCGCGTCAGCGGATTGCGGACCCGATGCTGGTCGCGTGTGCGACCGCCGCCTCGCTGTTCCCGTACATCGGGACGATCGTCTATCTGATCGTGCGCCCGCCGCTGTACCTCGAGGACGTCCGCGAGCGAGATCTGGAGATCGCGGCGGCTCAGGCTCGGCTCACCCAGCTCGAGCACCAGCACTGCCAGTACTGCGGGTTCGAGACGGAGAAGTCGTTCCTGCGCTGCCCGAGCTGCCTGCGGCGGCTCAAGGAGCCGTGCACCGTCTGCGGCAAGCCGCTCGACCCGCGTTGGAAGATCTGCCCCTACTGCGAGGCCGAGGTGGGCCAGGCGGCGGAGGGCCGCCGGCCGCGTCCACGCCGGGCGGCCGCGGCCGCCGGGGGCGGCGGGCCGCCACGGCCGTCCGCCGCAAGGCCGTCAGGGACGGCCCGACAGGCACCGCCGTCGGACGCCACGGGCGAGCGGCCCGCTCGCCGCGACCGTCCGCAGTCGGCCGGCTAGCAGCCACCACATCGAGAAGGAGAAGCAATGGACCGGACCCTGATCCTGGTGAAGCCAGACGCATTCGAGCGCGGGCTCACCGGCGAGATCATCGCCCGCTTCGAGCGCAAGGGCCTGACGATCGTCGCCATGAAGCACATGACCGTGGACCGCGACCTGGCCGAGCAGCACTACGCCGAGCACAGCGAGCGCCAGTTCTTCGGCGAGCTCGTGGACTTCATCACGGGTGGCCCGCTCGTGGCGTTCGTGCTCGAGGGGCACGAGGCCGTGAAGGCGGCCCGCCAGGTAATCGGCGCCACGAACCCGATCGAGGCCGCGCCCGGCTCGATCCGCGGCGACTTCGGGCTCGAGGTGCAGACCAACCTCGTGCATGGCTCCGACGCACCCGAGTCGGCGGCACGCGAGACCGCCCTGTTCTTCCCGGAGCTTGGCGCCTGAGCGCCTGATCCTCGCCTCCAGCTCGCCCCGCAGGCGGGCGATCCTGGAGCAGCTCGGCGTGGGCTTCTCCGTGGAGGTACCCGACGTCGAGGAGCTCAGCGAGGGCGATCCGCGCGACCTGGTGGTGCAGAACGCCCTGCTGAAGCTGCGCGCGGTGCCGGGCGAGCTGGTGCTGGCGGTGGACAGCATGGTGGTCTGGGACGGCCGCGCCCACGGCAAGCCGGATGACGCTGCGGAGGCGGAGAGCTGGCTGCGCGAGCTGTCCGGACGCTGGCACGAGGTGATGGGCGGCATCGCGATTCGCGAGCACGGCGAGGAGCGCACGGACGTGGCGGTGACCCGCGTGCGCTTCCGCGAGCTGACCGATAGTGACATCGAGCGCTATCTCGCTAGCGACGAGTGGCGCGACCGCGCGGGCGGCTACGCCATCCAGGAGCTCGGCGCGATGCTGGTCGAGGGGATCGAGGGCGACTACTTCAACGTGGTCGGCCTCCCGGTCCCTGCCCTGCTGCGGCTGCTGCCGAGCCTCTTGCACCGATAGTTGGGGTCCTGGGAGTCGTCTAGACTGCGGGACGCCTGCGGGCGCGGCCGAGGCGCGCCTGCAATCTCCCGATTTACTGCGAATGGGCTTCTTCAGCTATCTCACCGGTATGGGCGGTCGTGACATGGCCGTCGACTTGGGCACCGCCAACACGCTCGTCTACGTGCGCGGGCGCGGAATCGTGCTCTCAGAGCCGTCTGTCGTGGCGATCGACTCGCGCACCGGCGAGGTGCACGCGGTCGGCATAGAGGCCAAGCGCATGCTCGGCCGGACCCCCGGGACGATCCAGGCAATCCGCCCCCTCAAGGACGGGGTCATCGCCGACTTCGATGTGACCGAGCAGATGCTCCGGCACTTCATCCAGAAGGTCCACCAGAACCGCTGGGCGCACCCCCGCGTTGTGGTGTGCGTGCCGTCTGGCGTCACCGGCGTGGAGAAGCGCGCGGTCGAGGAGGCCTGCCTCAGCGCCGGCGCGCGCCAGGCGTACCTGATCGAGGAGCCGATGGCGGCCGCGATCGGCGCCGGGCTGCCGGTCGGCGAGCCCACCGGCAACATGGTGGTCGACATCGGCGGAGGCACGAGTGAGGTTGCCGTGATCTCGCTCGGCGGGATCGTCGTGTCGCAGTCGATTCGCATCGGCGGCGACGAGCTCGACGAGGCGATCATCAACTACGTCAAGCGCGAGTACAAGCTGATGATCGGGCAGCAGACCTCCGAGGAGGTCAAGCTGGAGATCGGCTCCGCCTTCCCGCTGGCCGAGGAGGTGCAGGCCGAGATCCGCGGCCGCGACCTCGTCTCCGGGCTGCCCAAGACGATCGTGCTCACGAGCGAAGAGGTCCGCATGGCGCTCGAGGAGCCGCTCCAGGCGATCATCGACGCCGTCAAGGAGACGCTCGACCGCACGCCGCCTGAGCTCGCGTCGGACATCATGGACCGCGGGATCATGCTTGCCGGCGGAGGCGCGCTCCTACAGGGGCTGGACGACCGCCTGCGCGACGAGACGCAGATGCCGGCTCACCTGGCCGAGTCACCGCTCACGTGCGTGGCGGTGGGTTCTGGCCGCAGCCTCGAGGAGTTCGAGGCGATCCACCGCAGCAACAAGAATTCCCGATCGAGCCGACGGCGGTAGCCCCGCCGCGCGGAGGGCGCCAGGCGTGTACGACAGGAATGTGGTCCGCAGGCGGCGGGCGGTGCTCGCGGTCTTCGTGGCCCTCTCGATCGCGATCCTGACCGCGTACTTCGGCGAATCGGGTGGCGGCTTCTTCCACGCCTTCCAGCGCGGGGCCCAGGAGGCGTTCGCCCCGATCGAGACGGGCGCGAGCCGGGCGCTCAAGCCGGTGCGCGACCTCTTCGGCTGGGCCGGCGACACCTTCGATGCGAAGGACGAGAACAAGGACCTCAAGCAGGAGGTGGAGCGCCTGCGCTCCGCGCTCGCCGAGTCGCAGACCGCGCAGCGCGACGCCTCGCAGCTGAAGGGCCTCGTCGGGCTGCGGCAGGAGGACGGATTCCCGCGCGGAACCGAGCCGGTGGCCGCTCGTGTGATCGCCCGCTCACCAAATGTCTGGTACTCGAGCATCAAGATCGACAAGGGCTCGAGCGACGGCGTGAAGCTCGACCAGCCCGTGATCGCAGCCGGGAGCGACCCGGACAAGGGCGAGGTCGGCGGGCTGGCGGGCAAGGTCACGAGCGTGACTGGCGGCACCGCCGAGGTCACACTCATCACCGACGCCTCGTTCGGCGTGGCCGCGCAGGTGATGCCCCTGGGCGCCACCGGGATCGTTCGCCCCAACATCGGCAACCCGCGCGACCTGATCATGGAGTTCGTCGAGGGTGGCCGCGTGACCGAAAACACCACCGTTGCCACCTCCGGGTTCCAGATCGAGAAGGGCCAGTCGTTGTTCCCGCGCGGCATCCCGATCGGCCGCGTGTCGGACGTGAACCTGGACGAGGTGGAGATCTACCAGCGGGTGCACCTCGAGCCGTTCGCCGACCTCAAGTCGATCGACATCGTCCAGGTGCTCACGCGCCGCCCGCGCGGCGCCCAGACCGCCGGGGTGATCACGCCGTGATCCTGTCTCCGGGCGCGATCCTGCGCGTCGGGCTCCTGCTGCTGCTCGCGGTCGTCCTCCAGCTCTCCGCGCTCAGCCAGCTCGGCATCCTCGGCGGCCATATCGACCTCGTTGTGCTCGCCGTGGCAGCCGTTGCGTACTACGGCGGCTCCGTGTCCGGATGCGCCACTGGCTTCGCGGCCGGCTTCCTGCTCGACCTCATGAGCGGCGCGACCATGGGCGTGTCGTCGCTCGTGCTCACGGCCACCGGCTACGGCGTCGGGCGCTTCCGCGAGCTGCGCGATCCGAGCCACGGTCTCCTGCCCATGGCGGTCGGCGCCGCGGCCACGGCTGGCTTCGTGGTCGCATTCGCCGCCGTGTCGTTCATGCTCGACGTTGGCGCCAGCGTGAGCCCGCTGGTGATCCGCGACGCGATCGTGACCACCCTGCTCAATGCCCTGCTCGCCCTGCCGGTGTTCATCGGGGCCCGCAAGCTGCTGCGCCCCTCCCTCAAGGTCGACCCGGCGGAGATCCGCCGCCGCCGGCGCCCGCCGCGCGAGACCGGCCCGCTCGGCCTCAGGGGCCTGGAGGTCTAGCGGCTTCCGTACCTCGACAACGAGCGACGTCCGACGCTGACCCCGCAGCTCGCGTTCCGCGTGGCCGTGATCGGCGGCGTGGCGCTGGTGATGTTCGCCCTGATCTTCTTCCGGCTCTGGTACCTCCAGGTGCTCTCCGGCGACAAGTACGAGGCGCAGGCACAGAACAACCGCGAGCGGCAGATCAAGGTGCAGGCGCCGCGCGGCGAGATCGTGGATCGCAATGGGCAGGAGCTCGTCGCGAACCGCAACTCGCTCTCGATCAAGGTCACGCCGGACAAGCTCCCGGAGAGCACCGCAGAGCGCCGCCAGGTGTACCGGCGACTCGCGAGGCTGCTCAACCTGAACCCGCGCCGTCTCCAGAGACGGGTCGAGGGAGAGCTCAAGGCGCTGCCGTTCTCGAAGCCGACGGTCAAGCAGGACGTGCCCTGGGAGCTCGTGGCGTACGTGCTCGAGCGCCAGAGCCGGTTCCCGGGCGTGGAGCCTGAGCGGGAGTTCCTGCGCAGGTACCCGCACGAGACCGTGGGCGCGCACCTGTTCGGGCAGGTGGGAGAGGTCACCGAGGCGCAGCTGAAGGATCAGCGCTACAACCGGGTCGCGTTGGGCGACCGCGTCGGCCAGGCCGGGATCGAGTTGGAGTACGACCGCTTTCTGAGAGGGGTCAATGGCGCCGCGCGAGTGGAGGTGGACGCAAACGGCAACCTCACCGACACGCTAAGGCGCCGGGAGCCGAAGCAGGGCAGCCAGCTGCGCCTGTCGATTGACCTCGACGTCCAGCGGGTGGCCCAGCAGGCGCTGGCCGGCGGCACCGGCAGGGGTGCCGTTGCCGTCATGAACGTGGACAACGGCGAGGTGCTCGCGCTCGGCTCGCAGCCGTCGTTCGACCCGAACATCTTCACGAAGCCGCTTAGCCAGAAGCGTCTCAATGCACTCAGCTCGGAGGCGCTCGGCAAGCCGCTCTTCAACCGCGCGATCCAGGCCGGCTATCCCACCGGCTCCACCTTCAAGCTCGTCACCGCCACGGCTGCGCTCGAGAGTGGGCACATCACCCCCGACACCGTTCTGAACGACCCGGGCTCGCTCACGGTCGGTGGCGTCAAGTTCGAGAACGCCGGTGGGGCTGTACACGGCGCGCTCGCGCTGCGCCAGGCGCTCACGGTGTCGAGCGACGTCTTCTTCTACCAGCTCGGCCAGTACATGGACGAGAAGGGCATGCCGCTCCAGAAGTGGGGTCGCCGGCTCGGCATCGGCCGCAAGACCGGCATCGACCTTCCGGCCGAGGAGCCGGGGCGGATGCCGAGCCCGCAGTGGCGAGATCGCTGGTACAAGCAGGGCCTGACGGACAGGCCGTGGTCCGTGGGCGACAACATCAACCTCTCGGTGGGGCAGGGCGACCTGCTCGCGAACCCGCTCCAGATGGCGGTGGCCTATGCGGCTATCGCGAACGGCGGCCGCGTGCTGCGGCCACGGCTCGGCCTCCGGATCGAGGATGCCGCCGGGCGTGCGATACAGCAGCTCGACGCGCCGACGGCCCGGCGATTGAAGATCTCCGAGGCGAACCGCAACGCGATCCTCGAGGGGCTCCACGGCGCCGCGAACGGCCCGGGCGGAACCTCGACGCCCGTCTTCGAGGGATTCCCGATCCCAATTGCCGGAAAGACCGGAACCGCCGAGCACATCGGCAAGCCCGACCAGTCATGGTACGTCGCGCTGGCTCCGTATCCGAATCCGAAGTACGTCGTTGCGGTCACCGACGAGGCCGGCGGCTTCGGCGCGGACACCGCGGCGCCGATGGCGCGGCGGATCCTTGCCGAGCTGCTCGACGTGCACGAGACCGGTCTGGTGCAGGGCGGCGGGGCGCCGGACTAATGGTGGCCCCCGACTGATGCACGCCGCCGCCACACCGGTCAAGGACTTCCGCGATGCGGGCTCGCGCTTCCTGCGCATCGACCCGCTGATGCTGGTGGCCACGATCGGGCTGATCGCGGCGAGCATCTACACCGTCGGCACGGCCACCCAGGACGACATCAAGGGTGACCCCAACTACTTCGCCTACCGCCAGGCCGGCTATGCGGCGGTGGGATTCGTCCTGATGCTGCTGATCACGCGCTTCGACTACTCGCGCCTGAGGGAGTGGAAGCTCGGCATCTACGCATTCCTGATCGGATCGATCCTGCTCGTGTACGCGCTCGGATTCTCGGCCCGCGGCTCCCGCCGTGCGATCGAGTTCCCGTTCTTCAACTTCCAGGCATCGGAGCTCGGCAAGCTGCTGCTGATCGTGGCGCTCGCGGGCTTCGCGGTCGACCGCATCAGACGGCTCAACGATCGCGAGACGACGAGCCGGCTGGCACTGCTTGCGGTGATCCCGGCGATGCTCGTGGTCGCACAGCCGGACCTCGGCTCCGGGCTCGTCTACCTGGCGGTGCTCGGGGCGATCCTGTTCGTCGCAGGCACCCCCTGGACCCACTTCGCGGCGCTTGGGGGGCTGGCGGCGGTGGCGATCGTCGTCGTGCTCGTGGCGGCGCCTGCGGTGGGAGTCGAGGCGCTCAAGCCGTACCAGAAGGACCGCCTCACGGCCTTCCTCAGCCCCGGAGAAAACCGGGGCACGGAGGCGTACCAGATCAACCAGTCGCTCACGGCAATCGGTTCTGGAGGCAAGACCGGCCGGGGCGACCAGGCGACGCAGACCAAGCTCGACTTCCTGCCCGAGCACCACACGGACTTCGTGTTCTCGGTGGTGGGCGAGGAGTTCGGGTTCGTGGGCGCCGCGCTCGTGCTTTCGCTGTTCGCGCTGCTTATCTGGCGCGCACTGCGTACTCTTACTATGGCGAAGAACTTTTACGGCGCGCTAGTCGCCGGCGGCATCACCGCGATGCTGATGTTCCAAGTCTTCGTAAACGTGGGCATGACAATTTCGATCATGCCCATCACCGGCATCCCACTGCCACTTATGAGTTACGGCGGGTCGTCGGTAATCACAACACTTATGGCAATAGGTCTACTTCAGTCGATACACGCGCAGGCGCGCGAAACGGCCGCTGTAAAGCGCCTATGACCTTTATGAAGGGAATTCTTCTTGAGAAAGCAGTTGCTCGTCTCGGTGGACCGAGGCGAAACCAGAGTCGCGATCCTGGAATCGGAGGGCAGCCCCTCCGGAGGTAAGCGACAGCAGAAGCCAGCGGACGACTGGCGAGTTGCCGAGCTCTACATCGAGCGCAAGGGCAGCCGGTCGATCGTTGGAAACGTCTACAAGGGCAAGGTCGACAACGTCCTGCCCGGCCTCGAGGCCGCGTTCGTGGACATCGGCCTCGACAAGAACGGCTTCCTCCACGCGGACGACGTGGTCTTCCCGGGCGTGGAGGTTGCGCGCCGGGGCCGCGGCGGTCGCGGCGGCGGGAAGGGCAAGCGCATCACGGAGCTCCTGAAGCCCGGCCAGGAGATCCTGGTCCAGGCGATCAAGGACCCGCTGAAGACGAAGGGCCCGCGCCTTTCCATGCAGCTCTCGATCGCGGGGCGCTACCTCGTGTACGTGCCGCAGGGAGAGGGCGTCGGCGTATCGCGCCGGCTCGACGACAAGGAGCGCGACCGGCTTCGCCGCGCCGCGCAGAAGATCGACATGGGCGAGGGCGGCGTAATCGTCCGCACCGCCGCGCAGGGCGCCACGCGCGAGGACTTCGAGCGCGAGATCAAGTACCTGCACAAGCTTCACGACGTGCTCCAGCAGCGCGCCAAGGAGACGCCTGCCCCCGCGATGGCCTTCCAGGAGGCCGACCTGTCGGTGCGCGTGGCTCGCGACATCTTCTCGGGCGAGTTCGAGAAGGCGATCGTGGACGACCCGGGCCAGTACCACCGGCTCGAGTCCTTCTTCAACCGGACGGCGCCGGAGCTGCTCGAGCGGCTCGAGTCCTACGACGACAAGGACGAGCCGCTGTTCGAGAAGTACGGCGTCGAGGACGCGATCCAGTCGGTGCTGAAGCGCCGGGTGGACCTGCCGAGCGGCGGATACCTGATCATCGACTACGCCGAGGCGATGACGGTGATCGACGTGAACTCCGGTTCGTTCACCGGGCGCGGCAAGGGCGCCAAGCTCGAGGACACGATCACGAGGACGAACCTCGAGGCTGCCGACGAGGTCGTGAGCCAGCTGCGGCTGCGAGACATCGGCGGGATCATCGTCATCGACTTCATCGACATGGCCCGCGGACGCAACCGCGACGCGGTGCTGAAGACGCTCCGCAAGTCGCTCGACGAGGACCGCACGAAGACCTACGTGGTCGAGATCTCACCGCTCGGGCTCGTCGAGATGACGCGCCAGAACGTGACCGACGGCGTGCGCGAGATCATGACCAAGCCCTGCCCGGTCTGCGAGGGCGAGGGCGTGGTGCTCTCCGAGGAGACGGTCGCGATCGAGGTCGACCGCTCGCTGCGAGACCTCGTGGCCGACGGCTCCAAGGCGCCCGCGTTCCTGATCCGGGTGAATCCGAAGGTCGCGGCGATCCTCGTTGGGAGCCACGGCGTCGAGGGCCCGATCCACGAGATCGAGCAGGAGACCGGCAGGCACTTCCACTTCGAGGGCACCGAGGCGCTGCCCATCAACCACTTCGAGGTCGTGCTCGAGGGCACGGCCGAGGAGGTCGAGGAGCGAGCGCTCCCGTTCCGAGAGGGCGAGGAGGTGCTGGTGCACATCGAGGAGCCGCACATGTACAACGAGGACGACGCGGTGGCGAAGCTGGACGGCTACGTCGTGTCGGTCTCGGGTGCGGCGACGCTGGTGGGCGAGAAGACGCTGGTGCGGATCGAAAAGGTGGGCCGAAGCGCCGCCGAGGCGTCGCTGGTCAACCCGCCCGAGGGCGTGGTGGCGAGCTCGTCAGATGGCGACTGCCTCATCCAGCACATCCCCGGAGGGCAGGCGCCGCCGGCGAGGGCGCCGAGGCGGCCGTGGGCGTCGGAAGCCGGCGGAGTCAGGGACTTCGTAGACCCTCCGCTTCGAACGCCGCTGCTATCAGTGCGTCGTAGCGGCCGAGCTCTAGGTCGCCTATCGGGTCGCGTGTGAAGCGCACCAGCTCTCTTGCCGGGAGCGAGAAGGCTGCTCGCATCGCAATCAGGCGGCGGCGCTCCTCTGAGGTTGGTTCCGAGAGGAAGCGCTGGGCCGCATTCAGCTCTCGTACTTGCCTGATCCTCCCGGGGAGGGTTGTCAGCAGCAGGATCGAGGCCGGGATCGCGAAGAAGAGGAAGCCGAGCAGGTTGGCCAGGTCGTGGATGCGCTCCTCGCCGGCTCTGCCGGCGTCGGCCACGTTGCCGCCGGTGCCCTCGCCGGCATCGCGGAAGGCGTCGCCCACGTCGCCGCCCACCACGGGCACTCCCGAGACGGCGTCGGCTGCCGCTCCGAAGCCGTCCTGCACCGCGTTGCCCGAGTCGCGCACCCCCGTGCCCAGCACGGCGAGCTTGTCCACGGTGTCGTGCACCTTCAGGGCGAGCCACGCGAGCACGAACAGGGCAAGCAGGGTGAGCGCGTCGCGCGCGACGGCACGGCCGCGCTCGTTCGGTGTGTCGGGGTAGATCCGCATGGGCATGCAGTACCCCATGGGGGTCATCCTCATCACCGGCGCGACCGATGGACTCGGCCGCGCACTCGCCGAGCGCCTCGCACGCGAGGGGGAGGAGCTGCTCCTGCACGGCCGGAACCCCGATCGGCTCGCTCGGGTGGCCGATGAGCTGACCGACGCGTACGACGGACCGGCCCCACGCACGTTCTTGGCCGATTTCGCGGACCTTGCCGAGGTTCGTCGGCTCGCCGCCGAGGTCCGTGACGCGACAGATCGTCTCGATGTGCTCGTTTCGAACGCCGGGATCGGGTCCGGGGAGCCGGACGGGCGCGACAGGCGAACCAGCGCCGACGGCTACGAGCTTCGCTTCGCGGTCAACTTCCTCGCGGGCTTTCTGCTTACGCTCGAGCTGCTCCCACTGCTGCGGGCATCGGCGCCCGCGCGTGTGGTGAACGTCGCGTCGCTTGGCCAGTACCCGCTCGACTTCGACGACCTGATGCTGGAGCGCGGCTACGACGGTTCACGAGCCTACGCTCAGAGCAAGCTCGCCCAGATCATGGCCGGCTTCGAGCTCGCCGCGCGCGTCCCGGCCAGCGAGGTGACGGTGAACAGTCTCCACCCGGCGACGTACATGCCCACCAAGATGGTCCTCCAAGAGATCGGCCGGCAGGTCGACAGCATCGAGGATGGCGTTGCGTCCACTCACAGGCTCGTATGCGACCCCGCGCTTTCCGGCGTCACGGGCGCGTTCTTCGATCGCACACGCGAAGCCCGGGCCAATGACCAGGCCTATGACCCGGACGCGCGCGCCGAGCTGTGGCGGCGCGCAACCGAGCTCATCGGCCCTACGACATAGGCCGCGCGGCCGTCACGATCCAGGTGGACGCCGGCGCCCACACCGTGCCGTCGTCGCGCACGTACTCGGAGAGACCCTCGCGCAGGGCTGCGTCCACCTGGGGAAGCAGGTGGGCCGCACGGTCGCCCTGAAGCCGCAGGATCTCTCCCGCCGGACCAATCGACATGACGAGGTCGATTGCCTCGTCGAGGGTCGTGCCGCCCATGAGTTCGAGGTCGCAGCGGGTGAGCGAGATGTCCGTGAAGCCGGAGTGCACCAGGATGTCGCTCGTCGTATCCGCGCCCGCCATGGAGAACGGACCGGGCCCGCAGGTGGGCTCGTCGTACTCCTCCGGCTTCTGGACGATGCCCTCGACGATCTGCTGGGCCCGGAAGACCCAGAGGTTGTCCTCGCGGCGGCGCCAGACGACCATCGCCAGCTTGCCGCCCGGGGTCAAGGACTTGCACACGTTGCGCATCGCGGCCACCGGGCTGATGAAGAACATCGTCCCCATGCGCGAGAACGCCATGTCGTAGGGGCCGCCGAGCGGGTCTGTCTGCACGTCGGCGGCGAGGAAGCTCGCGTTCTGCACGCCCGCTTCCTCGGCCTCCGTGCGCGCCGTCTCGATGAAGCGCTCAGCAGCGTCCACGCCGACCGCCTCGCCGCTCGCCCCGACGATCCCGGCTATCTGCTGCGTGGTGTCGCCGAGGCCGCAGCCGATGTCGAGTACGCGCTGGCCCGGCTGGGGCGGCACCAGCGCTAGCGCCGCGTCACCGTGAGCGCCGAGCCCGGTCGTGACGATGTGGCGGAAACGGAGCCAGGTGTCGAACAGCGGACCGTCCCACGCCTGGATCGCCTCGGCGTTCTCGCCCGTGCCCCAACGAGTCTCTGAGGTGGCCATTCTCAGACGATACGCCGCTTGCCGCGATTCGTGAAGCGGCGCAGGGGGTAAGCACGGCCCATCATGCGTCCCGTGGGGCTGGGGAAGTAGGCCGTGGTCATCGTCATCGCACGCTTCCGGCCCCGCGCCGACCGGCGAGATGATTTCGTGGCGCTGCTCGAGGAGGTCCAGGCGGCCTCGCGCCGCGACGACGGCTGCCTCCACTACGGCTACTACAGCGAGATCAGCGACCCGCTCAGCTTCATCGCGGTCGAGGAGTGGCGCGACGAGGAGGCGCTGGCTGCGCACCTGCGCCAGCCGCACATTGCCCGCCTGATCGCCGCGCTGCCCGAGCTGGGCGACGGGGCGCCCGAGATCGCCGCACACCAGGTGGCCGGCAGCGGGCCGCTGCCGCTGCCGGGGTAGACCGCTTCCACACGGAACACGTCACACGCGCCCGAAGAACTCGTTGGCTAACCAATTGGTTAGCCAACGAAATGCTTGGAGGGGTGTGACGTTCACAAGACTGGTTTGTGTGACATGGAGGAGTCGGCAGCTCGTCGATAGCCTCGATCGGCGTGAGTCGCTCGCTGGTCCTCGGGCTGTATGCCCTGCTCGTCCTGATCTGGTCCAGCACCTGGGTCGCCATCAAGATCGGCCTGGAGGACTGCCCCGCGCTCCTCGGGGCGGGAATCCGATTTGCCGCGGCCGGGCTCGTACTGCTCGTCATCGCGGCGGTGCAGAGGCGGCCGCTACGAACCGACTGGCTGCTCGCCGGCGTCCTGGCACTGGCGCCGTTCGCATTCGCGTATGGGCTCGTGTACTGGGGCGAGCAGTACGTGCCGTCAGGGCTCGCCGCGGTCCTGTTCGGCGTGCTGCCGCTCTACACGGCGGTGCTCGCGGGTGTGCTGCTTCCGGACGAGCCGCTGCGGGCGCCGCTGCTCGTGGGTGTGCTGATCGGCATCGCGGGGCTCGGGCTCGCCTTCCTGGAGAGCGTCGAGCTCGGAGCTGAGGACAAGGCCGCTCTCGGGGCCGTCGCGCTCGCACTCGCCCCGCTTGGGGCGGCGGTCGGAGGCGTCGCCCAGAAGCGACGGGCAGGGGAGCTGGACGCGGTGGTGCTGAACGGCTGGGCCATGCTCGTGGGCGGGCTTCTGCTGCTCCCGGCGTCCGCGCTCAGCGAGGACTGGGGCGACGCTGTGTGGAGCGCTGAGTCGATCGGCTCGATCGCATACCTGGCGCTGTTCGGGTCGGCCGTTGCGTTCGTGACCCTTACGGTCCTGCTGCGCCACATCAGCGCGCAGGCGATGTCGTTCCTGGCGATGCTGCTGCCGTTCGGCGCCCTGATGTTCGGCGCGACTCTCTACGACGAGCCGATCACTGCGCGCGCTCTTGGCGGGGCCGCCTTGGTGGCGGCTGGCCTGCTGATCGCCCAGCGCTCACGCCGATCGACGCCCGTGCCAGTGGCGGGGTGATCGCTAGACTCGGCCGCTGCCATGAGCTATGCCATCGTCAGAGTGGGCGGGAAGCAGTACCGCGTCGAGGAGGGGCAGTCGATCCTCGTCGACCGGATGCGCGCGGAAGAGGGCGACAAGGTCGATCTCCAGCCGCTGCTGTTCGCCGACGGTGACAAGTCCGTGCTCGACAGCGGCGAGCTCGGCAGGGTGAAGATCCAGGCGGTCGTCACCGGCCACGAGCTCGGCAAGAAGATCCACGGGCTGAAGTTCAAGCCCAAGCGCGGCTACAAGCGCCGCTACGGCGCTCGCGCCCACCTCACCCGGCTCGAGATCAGCTCGATCAAGGCCGGCGCTCGCAGGGCCGCCGCCAAGAAGGAGGACTCGGATGGCGCATAAGAAGGGCCTCGGATCCAGCCGCAACGGCCGCGACTCGAACGCTCAGCGTCTTGGCGTGAAGGTGTTCGCGGGCCAGGCCGTGACCGGCGGCGAGATCATCGTGCGCCAGCGCGGGACGCGCTTCCACCCCGGTGAGGGCGTTGGCATCGGCAAGGACGACACGATCTTCGCCACCCGCCCGGGCACGGTCCAGTTCGCATCCGGCCGCCGCGGCCGCGTGATCTCGGTCGAGCCGGCCGCCGCCGAGTCGGCCAAGTAGTTGCGGAAGCACTCGGCTCGGCCGAGTGCGCACCGACCGATTACTCTCCCCGCTCTGACCTACTCGATCGTCGCACGAGACACGTCGAGCGGCGAGCTCGGCGTGGCAGTCCAGTCGCACTTCTTCGGCGTCGGCTCGATCGTGAGCTGGGCCGAGGCGGGCGTGGGCGCTGTGGCGACCCAGTCGACGGTCGAGCCGGCCTACGGGCCGAAGGGACTCGCCCTGATGGGCGAGGGCAAGAGCGCCCCCGCGGCGCTCGATCAGCTGCTCCGCGACGACTCGCAGGAGACCGTGCGGCAGGTGGCGATGATCGACCGTGGCGGGCGGGTGGCCGTGCACACCGGCGCCCGCTGCATCCCGCACGCCGGGCACGCGGTGGGCGATCAGGTGAGCGCGCAGGCGAACATCATGGAGCGCAACACCGTGCCGGCGGCGATGGTGAAGGCCTATTCGACCTCCTCCGGCATCTCCTTCGCCGAGCGCCTGCTCGCGGCGCTCGATGCGGCCCAGGGGGAGGGGGGCGACCTGCGCGGGCGCCAGTCCGCGGCTCTGCTGATCGTCTCTCCGCGCGCCACCGGGAATCCGGTTGAGGACCGGCCTATTGACCTTCGTGTGGAGGACCATCCCGATCCCCTGGGCGAGCTGCGGCGCTTGGTGAGCCTGCGTCGTGCCTACCAGCGGGTGGACGTGGGCGACCAGCTCGCCGCGGCCGGCGACGTGGACGGCGCGCTCGCGGAGTACGAGGCGGCGCACCGCTCGCAGCCCGACAACCTCGAGCTCGCCTTCTGGCACGGCGTGGCATTGGCCGCGAGCGGCCGCGAGGACGATGCCGCGCCGATCCTGCGCCGCGCCTTCGGGGCGCACGACGGTTGGATCGAGCTGCTGAAGCGGCTCCCCGCGGCCGGGCTGTTCCCCGACGATGGCGAGCTGATCGCCCGCCTGATCGGTACGCGCGCCGTGTCCGAGCCCGAGTCAGCGCCGCCTCCGGCCGCGTTCTAGCTGTGTTCCACGACCGCGCGCGCATCTACGTGCGAGGCGGAGACGGCGGAAACGGCGTTGTCTCCTTCAGGCGCGAGGCGCATGTCCCGAAGGGCGGGCCCGATGGCGGCGACGGCGGTCGCGGCGGGGACGTGGTGATCGTGGCGGATGCGTCGCTGCGGGACCTCTCGGGCTTCCGGCGCGGCGCGCATTTCCGCGCCAAGCGCGGCGGCCACGGCCAAGGCGCGAACAAGCACGGGGCCACGCCCGAGCTGCTCGAGGTGCGCGTGGCGCCCGGGACGGTGGTGGAGGACCCCGAGTCCGGGGATCGCTGGGACCTCGTGACCCCGGGGCAGCGCGCGCTCGTGGCCCGCGGCGGCGGTGGCGGACGCGGCAACAAGCAGTTCGCCACGGCCACGCGGCAGAGCCCGCGCTTCTCCGAGCGCGGCCTCCCGGGCGAGGAGCGCACGCTCGAGCTGCAGCTGCGGCTGATGGCCGACGCCGGGCTCGTGGGGCTCCCGAACGCGGGCAAGTCGTCGCTGCTCGCCAGGATCACGCGCGCGCAGCCGAAGGTGGCCGACTACCCCTTCACGACCCTCGAGCCGGTGCTCGGCACGCTCGAGCGGGACGATCGCCAGCTCGTGGTGGCCGACATCCCCGGGCTGATCGAGGGAGCGAGCGCGGGCGCCGGGCTCGGCCACGAGTTCCTCGCCCACGTGGAGCGCTGCCGGCTGCTCGTGCACGTGCTCGACCTCCAACCGCTCGACGGCTCGGATCCGGTCGAGAACTTCGAGACCGTCGAGGCTGAGCTTCGCGAGCACGGCCATGGGCTCGCCGACCTTCCGCGCATCCTCACGCTGTCCAAGGCAGACCTCGTGCCCCCCGAACAGGCGCGGGAGGCCGTGGAGTTCTGGACGCGGCGCCTGAACGTGGACGTGATTCCCACCTCGGCGGCCACGGGCGAGGGGCTCGACAAGCTGGTCGGCGCGATCTTCGCGCACGTGCCGCCCGAGCGGCCGGAGGAGGAGGTGCCGGCCGATACGCCGGCCACGCACCGCGTCTACCGGCCCGGCCGCGGCGACGCCTTCCGGGTCGAGCGCACCGGCCCTGGCGCCTTCCGAGTGGAGGGCGAGCGTGTCGAGCGGCTGATAGCCCGCCACGACGTGGACAACGAGGAGGCGCTCCGGTACGTCGAGGAGCGGCTGCGAGCGCTGGGCGTGATCAAGGCGCTGGAGTCGGCCGGCTTCGAGCCCGGCGACGACGTGGAGATCCGCGGGATCGTCTTCGAGCTCGACCCCGGCTGATACAAGTCGTGTCGTGCGTCGCGCCGCTCTACTCATCTGCCTGCTCGTGGCCGTGTCCGGCTGCGGTGGCGACGACACGAAGGACGCACAGCAGACCGTGCGCGACTTCGTGGAGGCGCTCAACACGCACGATGCCGACCGCTACTGCGACGAGCTGATCACGAAGGAGTTCCTCGAGAAGACCACCTTCACCACGGGTGACGAGGACAAGGCCAGGGAATCCTGCAAACGCGAGTTCAAGAACCTGACCGGACTGAAGGTGAACCTCGCCAAGATCGAGGCGACCAAGGTCGACGGGGACAATGCCACGGTGACCGCCGTGCTTGTCCGCCAGGGACAGCGCATCAAGCAGAAGCTGCTCCTCGAGAAGGAAGGCGGCGACTGGAAGCTGGCCGGCGCCGCGCAGTAATGCCCACGGTCGTCGTCAAGCTCGGCTCGAGCATCGTCGCGGACGAGGCGGGCGAGCTGCGCACGGACGTGCTCGAGGCGCTCTGCGACGAGGTGGCGGCGCGCCACGCCGCCGGCGACGACGTGGTGCTCGTGACCTCAGGCGCCATCGCGCGCGGGATGCGGCTGATGGAGCTGCCGATGCGCCCGAGCTCGATGGAGGAGCTTCAGGCCGCGTCTGCTGTCGGCCAAGGCAAGCTCTACCGCTCGTACGACGAGTTGCTTCAGGCCCGTGGCGTGCCGTCGGCCCAGGTGCTGCTCACGTTCTTCGACATGTCTGCGCGCACGCACTACCTGAACGCGCGCCACACGCTCCAGACCCTGCTGCGCTGGCGGGTGCTTCCGGTGATCAACGAGAACGACACGACCACCACCGACGAGATCTCGTTCGGCGACAACGACTTCCTGGCGGCGCAGGTGGCGATCCTGATCGGCGCAGACCGGCTCGTGTTGCTCACCGACACTGGCGGGCTCTACAGCGCGGACCCGCGCAGCGACCCGGATGCGAAGCGCGTTGAGGAGGTGCGCTCGCTGGTCGAGCTCGAGGACTACGACATCGGCCTCTCCAGATCGCCGCTCGGATCCGGCGGTATGCGCTCGAAGGTGGTGGCCGCCGAGATGGCCACGGCCGCTGGGATCCCGGTCACGATCACGAGTGGGGTCGAGCGGGAGGCCGTGGCGGCGGCGCTCGCCGGCGCGCCGAGCGGCACGCTCTTTCATCCGCAGGAGGGTCGGGTCTCGAGCTTCAAGCTCTGGCTCAAGTACGCGAAGCCAACGCAGGGACGCCTTGTGGTGGACGAGGGCGCCGAGCACGCCCTGCGCGAGCGCGGCACGAGCCTGCTGCCTGTGGGCGTGGTGGACGTGGAGGGCGAGTTCGAGGCAGGGGACGCCGTGGAGGTTCGCTGCGACGGCCGGGCGGTGGGCAAGGGCATCGTGAACTACTCGGCCGCCGAACTGCGCCGGATCAAGGGCATGAAGACGGACGCCGTGCGCGAGCTGCTGCCCCGGGCGGGCGAGGAGGCCGTGCACCGGGACTACTTCGTGCTCGAGTGAGACGGAAGGCTCGCGCGCACCGCGCGCTCGCGTGACCGTGCAGCTTCACTCCCCGTACGACCGCGACATCGTCCGGCTCGCCGTGCCCGCGCTTGGAGCGCTCGCGGCCGAGCCGCTCTACCTGCTGGCCGACACGGCGATGGTCGGCCACCTCGGCACCGACGAGCTTGCCGCGCTTGCGATTGCCGCCACGCTGCTCGCCGGCTCGTTCACGCTCTTCAACTTCCTCACCTACGGGACGACCGCGCAGGTCGCGCGCTTCCACGGGGCGGGGCAGGAGGTGGCGGCGGGCAGAATCGCCGCGCAGGCGCTGTGGTTGTCGGCGGGCATCGGGATAGTCCTCACGGCGCTGCTGGCGGGCCTCGCCGTGCCGCTGGTGCAGCTGATCGGCGGCGACGGACGTGTCGGAGAGCTCGCTGTCCTCTACCTGCGGATCGGATCGCTCGGGCTACCGTCCGCGCTGATCGCGCTGGCGGGGCAGGGCTACCTGCGCGGCGTCTCGGACCTGCGCAGCCCGCTCGTGATCGTCGTGGTGGCCAACGCGGTGAACGTCGTGCTGAACGTCGTGTTCATCTACGGCTTCGACTGGGGGCTCGCCGGCTCGGCCTGGGCCACGGTGGTCGCGCAGACCGGAATGGGCGTGGCGTTCGTCCGAGCCCTGCTGTCGGCGCCGGCCGATTCGCGCCGCCCGTCGCTGGCGAGAATGCGGCCGCTGGCGCGGATCGGCGGCGAGATCTTCGTGCGGACGGCCGCTCTCTACGCCTCGTTCCTGGTGGCGAGCGCGGTGCTCGCCCGGGTCGGCAAGGACTCGCTGGCGGCGCACCAGATCGCGTTCCAGCTGTTCGTGTTCCTGGCGCTCATCCTCGACGCGATCGCCATCGCGGGGCAGGTGATCGTGGGACGCACGCTCGGCGCCGGCGATGCCGAGGCCGCCTACGCCGCGGCCAGGCGGATGATCGAGTGGGCGGTGGCGGCCGGCGCGGTGTTCGGGCTGGTGATCCTGGCGCTGATCGACGTGCTGCCGCGCGCGTTCACGAGTGACGAGGCGGTGATCGCGCGCGCCACGGAGATCTGGCTGCTATTCGCCCTCATGATGCCCGCGAATGGCGCGGTCTTCGCCCTGGACGGGATACTGATCGGCGCGGGCGACACCCGCTTCCTCATGTACGGCATGCTCGCCGCGGCGCTCGGGGTGTTCGTTCCGGTGGCGTTGCTGTCGCTCGCCTTCGACTGGGGGATCGTGGGCGTGTGGGCGGGCCTCGTCGGCCTGATCGCCGTGCGGCTGGTGACCTGCGCCTGGCGCTTCTCCAGCCGGCGCTGGGCACTAGTTGGCGCGCCTCAGAGCTGAGCTCGGCAACCCGTTCGTCGCCAGGTACCCTCTGAGCATGGCCACCACGGCACAGCCGGTAGCCGAGGTCTGCGCGCAGGCGAAGCGAGCAGCGCGCGAGCTGGCGCTGCTCGACACCGCCACGAAGAACGCCGCGCTCGAGGCGATGGCCCAGGCACTCGAGCAGCGCATGCACGAGATCCTGGAGGCGAACGCGCGCGACATGGAGGACGGCCAGGAGGCCGGCCTGCACTCGGGCCTGCTCGACCGGCTGATGCTGGACGAGGGCCGCATCGCCGGGATTGCACAGGACGTGCGCTCGATCGCCGCGCTGCCCGATCCCGTCGGCGAGACCATCGAGGGCCACCGGCTGGACAACGGGCTCGATGTCCGGCGCGTGCGCGTGCCGCTCGGCGTCGTAGCCGTTGTGTACGAGGCGAGGCCGAACGTGACGATCGACTGCTCCGCTCTCTGCCTGAAGTCGGGGAACTCAATCGTGCTGCGCGGATCGTCGACGGCGTCTCACTCCAACGCGGTACTCGCTCAGATCGCCGCGAGCGCGGTGCAGTGGGCGGGGATTCCGGATGGCGCGATTTCGATCGTCAGCGGCGGCGACCGAGACGAGCTGCGCCAGCTCGCCACCCAGGACGGCGTGGTCGACCTGATCATTCCGCGCGGGGGAGAGGGCCTCAAGAACGCTTTGAAGGAGAGCGCCACGGTGCCGGTCCTGTACGCGTCCGCCGGTGTCTGCCACGTGCTGGTGGATGCCTCGGCGGACCTGGACGACGCCGTCGCGATCACCGTGAACGCCAAGGTCCAGCGGCCGTCGGTCTGCAACGCCATCGAGACGCTGCTGGTGCACGGCGACGTCGCCGCCGACTTCCTGCCTCGCGCGCTCCGCGAGCTGCGCGAGTCGGGCGTGGAGCTGCGCGGGGACGGTCGCACGCGCACGCTGGCCGGCGACATCGGCGAGTCGCTCGTCGAGGCCACCGACGAGGACTGGGCGACTGAGTACCACGCGCTGATCCTGTCGGTGAAGGTGATCGACACGCTCGAGGAGGGCATCGAGCACATCAACCGCTACGGCACCGGTCACTCCGAGGCGATCGTCACCAGCTCGACCAGCTCAGCCCAGGCATTCAGCGCGGGTGTCGACGCGGCGGCCGTGTACGTGAACGCGTCCACGCGCTTCACCGACGGCGCTGTCTTCGGGATGGGCGCCGAGATCGGCAACTCCACTCAGAAGCTCCACGCGCGTGGGCCGATCGGGCTGCGCGAGCTGACCACCTACAAGTTCGTGATCGAAGGCTCCGGTCAGGTTCGCGAGTAGCCCGGTTTGCGCGTAGGCATCCTCGGAGGAGCATTCAACCCGCCGCACCTCGGCCACCTGGTTTGTGCGCAGGAGGCGTTGGTGCAACTCGAGCTTGACAGGGTCCTGTTCGTGCCGGTGGGCGTGGCGCCGCACCGGACGCTGGATGACGACGCGGGCCCCGAGTCACGGCTCGAGATGGTCGAGCTGGCGATCGCCGACGACGAGCGCTTCACGACGTCGCGGATCGAGATGGACCGCGAGGGGCCGTCGTACACCGCGGACACGCTCGAGCAGCTGCGTGAGGAGTCGCCGAAGGACGAGCTGTTCCTGATCCTGGGCGGCGACCAGGCGGCGGCGCTCGCGAGCTGGCACGAGCCCGAGAAGGTGCTCGAGCGCGCGACGCTCGCTGTCTTCGAGCGGCTGAGCTGGGGCCGCAACGCGATCGTGATCAAGATCGGCCGGCTGGTCGGCGCGCGCGACGTGCGCTACCTCGACATGCCGCTGATCCAGGTGTCCTCGTCCGCCATCCGGCGCCGTGTGCGTGAAGGCGTGCCGATCCGGTACCTGGTTCCCGACAAGGTGGTCGACTACATCGCGACGAACAAGCTGTACGGCGGGCAGGGAAGCCGCAAGGAGGCGCTGACAACATGAGCGCCGTGGACCCGACCGTGGACTCCGTCGAGCTGGCGGAGCGGATCGCCGCGATCGCCGCCGACAAGAAGGCGATGGACATCCGCGTGATCGATCTGCGCGGAATCGTCTCCTACACAGACTTCTTCGTGATCGCCTCCGGCAACACGGAGCGCCAGGCCAAGGCGATCCACGACGCGATCTACGAGGAGCTGAAGCACGACGGCGACGAGCGCCTGCTCCCGCGTCGCACCGAGGGCAGCCGCGAGGCCCGCTGGATCCTGCTCGACTACTGGGACGTCGTCGTCCACATCTTCACGCCCGACGCCCGCGAGTACTACCGCCTAGAGAACCTCTGGGGCGAAGCACCAGCCCGCTCAGTGGGCTAGCCCTTTCTGTCCGCTTGTCGTGCGAACATACGTTCGTGCTATCGACCAACCGCAAAGGAGCAATAGCGGAGACCGCGATAGCGGCGGCCGCGACGAAGCTCGGCGTCTCAGTCCTCAGGCCGATCGTCGATCACGAGCGCTACGACCTCGCATTCGAGATTGGCGACCGGATCCTTCGCGTTCAGTGCAAGTGGGGCCGGCTTGATGAAGACGGTGCGGTCGTCCACGTTCAGCTGCAGGGATCCTGGTTGTCGCCAACGGCCGGATACGTTCGGTCGAGCTATTCCGAGGAAGAGATCGACCTTGTCGCCGTCTACTGTGAGCCGCTCGATCGTTGTTACCTGCTTCCGAGCTCACTCGTCGCCAACCGGCGTGCGATTTCTCTGCGACTAACACCGCCCAAGAACGGTCAGCGGGCTTGTCTCAACCTTGCGGTAGATTTTGAGCTTCCCGGGGCTGTAGCTCAGCTGGAAGAGCACCTGCCTGGCAGGCAGGGGGCCAGGGGTTCGAGTCCCCTCAGCTCCACTCCCTCACCACCCGAAACGCTCCACGTCGGGTGTCATGAGTTCCGCAACCACTTCGGGTACTACCTCGAGCGCGCCGCCGACGGCCACGAGATCCTCGTGAGCCGCAGAGGACGCCCCTACGCCCGCATGATTCCGGTTGAGCCGCGCCTGCTTGTCGCTGCATGACGTGACCCAACCGGACAAACGTCCAGTCAAGCGGGGGACATTCTGGCCCGACAAGTGACGTGTGCGGGCACGCAAGCTCACCACCGTGGGTCGGCGCCCGGCGCGGACCCAGACCGGCACCTACGGCGGCGGCGTCGTCAAGGTGCGCCAGCCGCGCACGGGCCGCGGCCGCGTGGACCTCTACCTGCGCGGCGGGAACTTCGGGCGCTGCGCCCGCGCGACACGTGCAGGACGCACGGCGAGCGCCTCCCGCGTGAAGCGCGTGCGCGTCATGACCGGCGCAGTCGTGGTCCGTGATCTGACTCGTCGACGCAGCGTCGTCGTGCGCGCCGGCCACTCCTACCTCGCGCCCAGAGATCCTCACCTCGCGCGCAGGCGCAACTAGGGACAACAGCCGTGTCCGCCGCCCCGGAGACTCTCAGCGCATCGCGTCGACTCGTGGCTCTCGGAGCGGTAGCGCTCGCCTCCTTCGGCATCGCGCTCGCCGCCCGCGAGTCCGGCGCCCTCGCCCCGCTCGAGCGCGAGGCGCTCAAGGCCCGCTTCGACGTGCGCGGCGCCGAGCCGGTCAAGGGCATGCTCGTGGTAGGGATCGACGCCAAGACCTTCGGCGAGCTTCAGCAGACGTGGCCGTTCCCGCGCTCCCTGCACGGCAAGGTCGTAAGCGAGCTGGACGCCAAGGGCGCGCGCGAGATCGTCTACGACGTCCAATTCACCGAGAAGACGCGTCCGCGCGAGGACCTCGCCCTCTTCGACGCCATCGACGCCGCCGGGGGCGCCGTGCTGGCCACGAGCGAGAGCGAGACGGACGGCAGCACGAACGTCCTGGGCGGCGACGACAACCTGCGCAGCATCGGCGCACGCGCCGCCGCCTCCGACCTTCGCAACGACACCAGCGGCGCGATCGCCAGCTTCCCGCGGGCGGCCGGCAAGCTCGACAGCATCGCCGTGGTGGCCGCGGAGCGCCTCAGCGGGTACTCGCCGCCCGCGGACGGCTTCCGCGACGGCAAGGCCTGGATCGACTTCCGCGGCCCGCCCGGCACCATCCCGACAGTGTCGTTCGTGGACGTGATCAAGGGGCGCGTGCCCGCCGGCATGATCCGTGACCACATCGTGGTCGTGGGGGCCACGGCGCCGACGCTGCGCGACGTGCACTCCACGCCGGTGGGCGGCGAGGAGCTGATGCCCGGCGCCGAGGTGCAGGCGAACGCGATCTGGACCGCGCTGAACGGCCTGCCGCTGCGGTCGGCACCGGTCGGCGTGGACATCCTTCTGCTGGCTCTGCTCGCCATGCTCGCGCCGCTCACCCGCTGGCGCCTCCCCCTGGGAGCCGTCGGCGCCGTGACGGTCGTGGCGGCGGCGGGCTTCCTCACAGGCGCCCAGTTCCTGTTCGAGGGCGGCACCATCATCGACGTGGCCGCGCCGCTCTTGGCACTCGTGACGGGCGCCTTCGGGGCGATTGCCTGGAGCGAGCTCGCCGAACGCCGGGTGCGCCATCGCGTGACCCGGGACAACGAACTGCTCGAGCAGCGCGTGCGCGAGCGCACCGCGGACCTCGCCGAGGCCGAGCGCGAGATCGCCCACCGGCTCGGCGTGGCGGTGGAATGGCGCGACGCTGAGACCGGAGTGCACATCGAGCGCATGGGCCGCCTCTGCGAGCGGCTCGCCCGCGAGGTTGGCATGAACGTCGTCGAGGCCGACCTGCTGCGGCACGCAAGCGCGCTGCACGACGTCGGCAAGGTGGGCATCACCGACGACATCCTGCTGAAGCCGGGCAAGCTCGATCCCACTCAGTGGGAGACCATGAAGACGCACACGACGATCGGCGCGAGCATCCTCTCCGGCTCACGCTCGGAGCTCGTGAAGCTGGCCGAGCAGATCGCGCTCAGCCACCACGAGCGCTGGGACGGCAGCGGCTACCCGCAGGGCCTGCGGGGCGACCAGATCCCGCTCGCCGCACGCATCTGCGCCGTCTGCGACGTGTTCGACGCACTGCTCTCACCGCGCCCCTACAAGGACGCCTGGCCGCTGGGCGCCGTGATGAAGGAGCTCGCGAGCCTGCGCGGCACCCACCTGGATCCCGCCCTGGTCGACGCGTTCCTGCCGCTTGCGGCGGACCTCCACGCCGAGTGCTTCGGCGAGGACGAGGCCGCGCCGCGCGGCGCAGCCGCCGCCTAACTAGGCTCAGCTTGCGTGCGAATTTCGGACCCGCCGACGTGCCTCGGCGTAGCGGATCGTCTCGTAGGCGATCACTGCTGATGTGACCGCCGCGGCCAGCGCAAGTGCCCAGATGGCGTCGACCTCGGTCGACAGCGGTATGAGGCACAGGCACGCCACTGCGGCCACCAGGCGCGGCCGGTTCAGGGTCCGGACGTTCCGCAGCCGGAAGCCGAGGTGCCCGGCGTAGTAGAGCGCGATCCCGCCGAACAGCGCCACGGCCGGGACGGTCTCGAGCGGATCGTCGACGTGCCCGATCGCCTTCTTCACCCCGAGCGCGACCAGAACGATGCCCGCGATCATCGGTAGGTGGAGGTAGCTGTAGGAGTCGCGCGCGACGCGGACCATGTGTTCGCCACGCATCTCGCGGAAGTGCCGTTCGGACACGAGGGCGACCACGTCGAAATAGGCCCACCAGAGCGCGCAGGCCACCACCAGCCCGAGCAGCGCTGCGGCGACGATGCCGGCGTCGAGCTCGCCCTGGATGCCGGTGCCGATAGCGACGATGGACTCGCCGAGCGCGATGATCACGATCAGCGCGAAGCGCTCCGCGAAGTGGCCGGGCGAGACGCGGAAGCCCTTCACGCCGAACACGAACGGGCCGGCGAAGTCGATCGCGAGCGCCACGACCCAGACGAGTGCCTGCGCCGTCCCGTCGAGGAAAGCGGCGCCGATCAGCAGCGCTGGCCCCGGGAGGGCGGTGCGGGCAAGCCGCCGGATGGCGTCGGCCGTGTCCACGTCGTCGTTCGCCTCGGCGAAGATGAAGATGTGGAGCCAGCGGGCGACCGCGTAGGCCACCGCGAACAGCAGGGCGTTCTCTTCGAACGCGTGAGGCACCGCAAGCGCCGCGACCAGAAACGCGCCCATCACCGCGAACATGAGCAGGCGCTCGAGGTCCTCCTCGGACGCGATGTAGTTGGTCAGCCAGGCGTACGCACCCCAGGCCCACCAAAGCGCAGCCAGCACCAGCATTCCCTGGCCCAGTCCCGTCCAGGTCGGGTCGTCCGCCATGAGCTTTGTGACCTGCGTCAGCGCGAAAACGAAGACGAGGTCGAAGAACAGCTCCAGCGGTGCAACACGCTTTTCACCGGCCTCGGCCATCTCGCGGACAAACGTTCCATCAAGCGCCGGACGGTGGTGTCGATGCAGCCAGGGTGCGACTCCGGACCAGCATCGTGTCGCTGTTCGTGGCAGCGTCCCTCGGGGCGGGAGCCACGGTCGCCACGGCAAGTGGGCCCTCGATCTCCGAGTTCAGCACCGGCCTGACGCCGAGCATCGGTCTCTGGGGCATCGCCCAGGGCCCCGACGGCAACCTCTGGTTCACCGAGGAGACCAACAACGGCGTGGGCCGGATCACGCCGGGCGCGATCATCACCGAGTTCACCGCGGGCTTCCCCACCGGCAGCCCGCGCGGGATCGTCACCGGTCCCGACGGGAACCTGTGGGTCGCACAGGCCGGCGGGGACGGCGCGATCGCCCGCGTGACGAAGGCCGGCGTGGTCACCGAGTTCCCGGTACCGACGCCGGGTGACCCCACTGACATCGCGGCCGGCCCGGACGGAAACCTCTGGTACGTGGACCCGACCGCGAACGTGATCGGCCGCATCACGCGCGACGGCTCGATCACCGAGTTCACCGACGGCCTCGACCCCTCGGCCGAGCCGAATGCGATCGCCAAGGGTCCGGACGGCAAGCTCTGGTTCACCGAGAAGGACACCGGCCGCATCGGCAGGATCAGCACCGCGGGAACGATCACCGAGTTCACCAGCGGACTCTCGGGAAGCGACGAGCCGGCGGACATCGTGACCGGACCTGACGGCAACCTCTGGTTCACGCTGAACGCCGACCCGGGCGGCATCGGCCGCATCACGCCCGCGGGCGACGTCATGAAGTTCAGCGACGACCTGACGATGAACTCGCGCCCGCTCGGCATCGCGGCCGGACCCGATGGCGCCCTCTGGTTCACGGAGTCCGCGGCGCCCGGGCGGATCGGCCGGATCACGACCGAGGGCGACATCACCGAGTACTCGAACGGCCTCCTGCTGATCTCGAACCCGTGGTTCATCAGCGCGGGTCCGGACGGCAACATGTGGTTCACCGGGAACAACCTGCCCGGCCTCGTGGCGCGGATCACGCTTCCGCCGCTCGTGCGCGACGTGGCCGCCGACGAGATCGACTCACGCTCGGCGCGGCTGCGCGGCAAGGTCCGGCCGAACTCGCAGGCCACCAACTACTACTTCGAGTACGGGCCCACCGCGGACTACGGCATGACTACCGCGACCGCGTACGCGGGCAGCTCGTACGACCTGGATCACGTCTTTGCCGAGGTCGAGGACCTTCAGCCCGCAACGAAGTACCACTACCGCGTGGTCGCCGAGAACGACGCGGGGGTCAGCATCGGGCCCGACCGCGTCTTCATCACGGGCGCGCTCGAGCAGCTCGAGCCGGTGCTCCGCCCGGGTGGGAAGCCCGAGCCGCTGGAGGAGACGAAGCTGGAGCCCAAGCCCGATTTCGGGAAGACCGTCGTGGCGGACGGCGACGGCACCGTGCGCTACAAGGCGCCTGGAGGCGACTGGCACGAGCTCAAGCCGAACGCGGAGCTTCCGGTGGGCGTGGCGCTGGACGCGCGTCAGGGCAAGGTGAACCTGAGGACCGCCGGCTGCCGCGGCCGGGTCCAGACAGGAGTCTTCGGCGGTGGCGTCTTCTCGGTCCGCCAGCCTCGCAAGGCCTGCGGGCGCGTGGACGTCTACCTGCAAGGCGGCAGCTTCAGGAGCTGCGGCCGGCCGTCGCGCCGCGCCGGTTCGCGCACCGCCTCGGCATCCCGCTCGCGCAAGGTGCGGCGGCTCTGGGGGCGCGACAGCGGCGGCCGCTTCCGCAGCCACGGCCGCCACAGCCACGCGACGGTGCGCGGCACCCGCTGGCTCACCGTGGACCGCTGCGACGGCACGCTCACGCGCGTGACCGACGGCTCGGTGGTCGTCCGCGACTTCCGGCGTGGCCGCAACGTGCTGGTGCGCGCCGGCCACTCCTACCTCGCGAGGTCGCACCGCCGCTAGAGGGGCCTTACTCCGGCTGGGTACGCTTGCGCCCGAAGATGGAGCGCTACGACCCCAAGACGATTGAGCCCAAATGGCAGCGCATTTGGGCCGACGAGCACACCTGGGAGGTGTCGAACGAGCCGGGCGACCTTCCCAACTCGTACGTGCTCGTGATGCTCCCGTACCCCTCCGGTGAGCCGCACATCGGGCACCTGAAGGTCTACTCGGTTGGCGACGCCGTGGCGCATTTCGCGCGCCGAAACGGCAACCGCGTGCTCAATCCGATGGGCTATGACGCCTTCGGGCTGCCCGCCGAGAACCACGCCATCAAGACCGGCCAGCACCCGCGCGAGTCCACCGAGGCGGCGATCCGCGAGTTCAGGCGCCAGTTCCGCGAGTGGGGCATCTCGATCGACTGGACGCGCGAGCTCAGCACCCACGATCCGGAGTACTACCGCTGGACGCAGTGGCTCTTCCTGCGCCTCTACGAGCGCGGGCTCGCGTACCGCAAGGAGGCCGCGGTCAAGTGGTGCCCGAAGGACCAGACCGTCCTGGCCAACGAGCAGGTGATCGACGGGCGCTGCGAGCGCTGCGGCACCATCGTCGAGGTCAGGCAGCTGGAGCAGTGGTTCTTCCGCATCACCGAGTACGCCGACCGCCTGCTCGAGGACGTGCAGCACATCGAGTGGCCGCGGCACGTGGTGACGATGCAGGAGAACTGGATCGGCCGCTCCGAGGGGGCGGAGGTGGTGTTCCGCTGCGAGGAGCTGGGGATCGACTATCCGGTCTTCACCACTCGCCCCGACACGATCTTCGGGGCCACGTTCTTCGTGCTGGCGCCTGAGCACCCGGACGTGCTGCGCCTGAACGACTCGCCCGAGGTGCACGACTACGTGAACCGCTCGCTCAACGAATCGCCCGAGGAGCGCGGCGACGAGCACAAGCAGAAGACGGGGGTGCCGCTCGGGCACACCGTCACGAACCCGGCCACGGGCGAGCAGATCCCGATGTGGGTGGCCGACTACGTGCTGATGGAGTACGGCACCGGCGCGGTGATGGGCGTGCCGGCGCACGACGCGCGCGACTTCGAGTTCGCCGAGCAGTTCGGCGTCGAGATCCGGCGCGTGATCGACTGCGGTGAGCTGCCCTGCACCGACGACGGCCCGATGGTGAACTCCGGCCGCTTCGACGGGACGGGCAACCGTGAGGCCTACGACCAGATCGTCGATTGGCTCGAGTCGGAGGGCAAGGGCGAGCGCTCTGTGAACTACCGCCTGCGCGACTGGCTGCTGTCGCGGCAGCGCTACTGGGGCTGCCCGATCCCGATGCTGTACTGCGAGACGGACGGCCTCGTGGCGGTGCCCGACGACCAGCTGCCCGTGGAGCTGCCGGACATCCAGGACTACAAGCCGAAGGGCCAGCCGCCGCTCGCGACGGCCACCGATTGGTTGAACACCACCTGCCCGAAGTGCGGCGGACCGGCCCGGCGCGAGACCGACACGATGGACACGTTCGTCGACTCGGCCTGGTACTTCCTGCGCTACTGCGACCCGCACAACGACCAGGCGCCGTGGGACCGCGAGGCCGTGGACATGTGGATGCCGGTCGATCAGTACATCGGCGGCATCGAGCACGCGATCCTGCACCTGATGTACGCGCGCTTCTTCGTGAAGGCGCTGGCGGACATGGACCTCGTGGGCTTCCAGGAGCCGTTCGCCAAGCTCTTCACGCAGGGAATGATCACGCGCGACGGCGCGAAGATGTCGAAGTCGAAGGGGAACGTCGTGGCGCCCGAGGACTACGTCCAGCGCTTCGGCGCGGACACCGCGCGCTGCTACATCCTGTTCATCGGGCCACCGTCGCTGGACGCCGACTGGCAGGACTCCGGCGTGGCCGGCGTGCACCGCTTCCTGTCGCGGCTCTGGACCGCAGCCGTCGAGGCGCCGGAGGAGGGTTCCGCAGGCGCGGAGCCGGGCGAGGCGGGCGAGCTGCTCCGCAAAGCGCACTGGGCGATCGACAAGGTCACGCACGACATGCAATCCAACTTCGGCTTCAACACGGCGATAGCCGCGGTGATGGAGCTCACGAACGAGATCTACCGGCAGCGCGAGTCGGCGCCCCCGGCCGACGTTCGCTTCGCGATCTCCACGGCGGCCTCGTTGATCTTCCCGTTCGCCCCGCACCTCGGCTCGGAGGTCTACGAGCTGATGACCGGCAGACGAGTGTGGGAGGAGCCGTGGCCGCAGGCCGACCCGGCGCTGCTCGAGCGCGACGAGATCCAGCTCGTGGTGCAGGTGAACGGCAAGCTGATCGACCGCATGGCCGCTCCCGCCTCCGCGAGCAGCGAGCAGCTCGAGGAGCTGGCGCGAGCGTCCGACAAGCTGAGCGCGCGTTTGAACGGAAAGGAAATTGTGAAGACTGTTGTGGTGCCCGGCAAGCTCGTGAACTTCGTGATTCGATGACCGCTCGTCCCCGGGAGACCCAGGTACCGGTCGGGCCGCTCGTCGCGGCGATCGGCGCCGTGCTGCTGATCGTGAGCCTCGGGATCGATTGGTACGGGCCGTACTCCGGCTTCAACAGCTTCGAGTTCCTCGACCTGCTGCTCGTGTCGCTCGCCCTGGTCTCGCTCGTCGTGCTGGTCGACGCGCTGGGCGTGCTGCACACGCCGCTGAGGTCGGGTACGCCGCTGGTGATCGGTGTGGTCGCGCTCGTGGTGGTGCTCAGCCAGCTGGTGAACCATCCGCCGGCCGGCTTTGGGCGAGACGTCGAGACCGGTCTCTGGCTCGGCCTTGGCGGCGCCTCGCTGATGCTTGCGGGCGCCATCCTCTCGACGGCTCGAATCGCGCTCGCCGTGGAGCCACGGCGCCCGGCGGCCGCGTCCACCGCTCCGGCCGCTTCGCCGGCTCCCGCCGATCAGGCCCCCACGATCGCGGACGAGCCTCGGCCCTGACGCCTCACATCGCGGTCGTCGGCTCGGGTGAGGGTCACTCGCCGGAGGCCGAGGCCGTGGGGAGAGGGCTGGCTGCGCGGGGTGCGGTTGTGGTGTGCGGCGGCCTCGGCGGCGTGATGGAGGCAGCCTGCCGGGGCGCCAAGCTGGCCGGCGGGCATACGGTCGGCATCCTGCCGGGCAGCAATCGAGCGGCCGCCAACCCGTTCGTGGACACCGCGGTTCCGACCGGCCTCGGCGAAGCACGCAACGCCCTCGTGGTGCGCGCGGCGGATGCGCTGATCGCGGTGGGCGGCGGGTACGGCACGCTGTCGGAGATCGCACTCGCGCTGAAGGCGGGCAAGCGCGTCGTGGGACTCGACTCATGGGACATCGACGGCGTGGTCGCGGTGGGCGACGCGGAGGCGGCCGTCGCAGCCGTGCTCGGCGAGGCGCTCACCTAGACTCGCCGATTCGTGGCTGGCCAGTCCCACACCCCGTATCTCGACGCCCTGCGCGCATATGCCCGGCGCAATCCCGGCCGCTTTCACGTGCCCGGGCACAAGGGCGGGCTCGGCGCCGATCCGGGGCTGGTCGACGCGATCAGCTTGGGTGCTCTCCAGCTCGACATCCCCGCGCTCACCTACGGGATCGACGTGGGTGAGGAGCCCACGCCCTTCTATGCCGCCCAACAGCTGGCGGCTGAGGCGTGGGGTGCAAGCAAAACCTGGTGGCTCGTGAACGGGGCCTCGCAGGGAAACCACGTGGCCCTGCTTGCTCTGGCACACAGCGGACAGGCGGTGGTCACGCAGCGAAATGCGCACTCGAGCACGATCGATGCCCTGGTCATGTCGGGCCTGCGGCCCACGTTCGTCGCGCCCGAGCTCGACCCCGAGCTGCACATCGCCCACTGCATGACCCCGGAGGCGCTCGACGAGGCGCTCCGACAGACCCCGGAGGCCGTGGGCGCGGCGGTGGTCTCGCCCACCTACTTCGGGGCGGTGGCCGACGTGGCCGGTCTCGTGGAGGTGGCGCACCGGCACGGCGTCCCCCTGATCGTGGACGAGGCGTGGGGCGCACATCTGCCGTTCCACGAGGACCTGCCCGCGCATGCGCTGAGCCTTGGCGCCGACCTCGTCGTCTCAAGCACGCACAAGATCGTCGGCAGCCTCACGCAGTCGGCGATGATCCACCTGGGACACGGCGAGCTCATCTCCGAGGGAGTGGTCGACCGCTGCGTGACTCTCGTGGAGTCCACGAGCCCGAACGCGCTGCTGTTCGGCTCGCTCGATGCGGCGCGCCGGAGCGCCGCGACACGCGGCCGCGAGCTGCTCGACGAGACGCTGGGCGCGCTCGTCCGGACGCGTGAGGCAGTGCGCGAGATCCGCGGCCTCGACGTGCTCGACGAGCGTCTCGCCGGTGCCCCGGGCGTGTTCGACTACGACCCGCTTCGGCTCGCGATCGACGTGCGCGGCACCCGCGTGAGCGGGTACGAGCTGGCCCGCCTGCTCCGCGAGGAGCACGACGTGCTCATGGAGCTCGCTGGGGAGAACGTGATGGTGGCGGTGTATGGCATGGGCGAGGACGCCGGAGCCGCGAGCGAGCGGCTGCTCGACGCGCTGCGCCGCGTGGTGGAGACGGTGAGCGCCAAGCCGCGGTCCGCGGAGGACGTGCAGTTCGCGCCGCCGCCGCCGTGGGGCGAGCTCGTCATGACGCCGCGCGAGGCCTTCCTGGGACCTCAGGAGATCGTGCCGGCTCGCGAGGCCATCGGACGCGTGGCCTCCGAGTCGCTTGCGGCCTATCCGCCCGGCATCCCGAACGTGTTGCCCGGCGAGCGCCTGACCGCCGAGACGCTCGACTACATCGAGCAGACGATCGCCCACGGCGGCAGCCTGCGCGGCGCGAGCGACCGCGAGCTGAAGACGCTGCGCGTGGCGCTCGAGAGCTAGGCCACTCGCTCCCGCCGGAGCGCCTGCATCAGGCAGTGCGCCCCGCCGCCGCCGAGCGTGAAGGCGGCGAGCTCCGGGTCGTACACCGTCAAACCGAGCGCGCGCAGGCGCTCGTTCAGGCCCTTCGACTCTGCGCTCGTGAGCACGCGCTCACCGCCGAGGCACACTCCGTTCACACCGAGCTTGAGGGCGTCGGCGAGCGACACCGGCACGATCTCGACGCCCTTGCCCTCGAGCCAGCGCACGAACCCCGTGCCGACCTGCTCGACGCAAACCGCCGCGAGCTTCTCGCCGAGCATCGCGGCAAGCACGTCGATGTGGAGGAAGTGCGGCGGGATGCGCTCGATTCGGACCTCCCAGCCATCGGCCTGGAGCCAGCCGGCGAGCTGCCTGGCGGCCGGCTCCTGGGTGCGCTCCTCGCCGTTTCCGATCACCGCCACTCCGGGCTCGACGATCATGAAGTCGCCGCCCTCGAGCGCCGCGGCGGTGATCATCCGATGGATCGGGATCCCGGCCTGCTCGTAGAAGCGGATCACGGGCGCGTACTCGCCGCGGCGCCACCACTGGTGGCACTGGGTCACGATCGGGCCCTGGGGCACGTTGATGCTCGAGTCGCGTGCGAACACCTGGTACGGGAGGGCCCGGTCGGGCTCGAGCCGGTGTACGCGCACGCCCGCCTCCTCGTACACGCTCACCATCTCGGCGTGCTGGCGCTGCGCGTCCTCTGGGCTGAAGCTGATGCCGCTCGCGAGCGTTGCGCGCGAGATCGCGCTTGCGGGCAGCCAGTGGAAGTTGTCCGGCGGGCAGAGCAGCACGTCGAGCAGCCGTCCATACTCCGAGTCGACGCCCCAGGCCGGCTCCGCCCGCGCTCCCGATTCCATCTCCGATGTCCCTTCGATCGTCACGGTCCCGATTCTATGAGTGAGCCGGTCCGCCGCCGCGTGGTGGTGCGCGGGAACGTCCAGGGTGTCTTCTTCCGCGACAGCGCTCGCCGTGAGGCCGAGGCTCGCGGAGTGGCCGGCTCGATCACGAACCGGCGGGACGGCGCCGTCGAGGCGGTCTTCGAGGGAGACGCGGACGCTGTCGCCGCACTGGTGGACTTCTGCCGCCGCGGCCCGCGCGGCGCCGACGTCGAGTCGGTCGATGAGACCAGTGAGGCGCCGGAGGGTCTCAGCGGCTTCGCGGTCCGCTGAACCGTCACGCCGTTGTCACCGTGATCACCCACGCGTAGCGCACCGGTTCGTAGCTTCGGTCCGTGCCGGAGACGTCGCGTTCGACCATCGTCGTGTGGGCCATTGCCGCCGTGCTCGCGGTCGTGGCCGGCGCGCGGCTGCTCGGAGGGGATCACGGGGCGCCACCCGCGCCCGTGAGGCTGGCCCCCGAGGGCAAGCGCCAGAACGCGCGCATCTACGTTCACGTGGCGGGGGCGGTACGGCGGCCCGGCTTGATGACGATGTCCGCGGGCTCACGCGTGGCCGACGCGCTCCAGCGCGCGGGCGGCCCTGACCGACACGCCGACCTCACAGCGATCAACCTGGCGGCACAGCTGGCGGACGGGCAGCAGATCGTGGTGCCGCGAGCGGGCGCCGCACACGCCGGCGCCGCGCCCGCGGGCTCCCCGCCCAGCGCCGACTCAGCACCCGGCGGCGCCGTCACGGGAGTCCACCTGTCGACGGCCACGGTCGAGCAGCTCGACGGGGTGGACGGCATCGGGCCGACGCTGGCGCAGCGCATCATCGAGTACCGCGACACACATGGCGGCTTCCGCTCCCTGGCCGAGCTCGCGCAGGTCGACGGCATTGGCGAGAAGCGGCTCGCCACGCTCCGCGAAGCGCTGCAGCTGTGAGCGGGGCCGGCTGGCGCCCGCTCGAGGCGGGCGGCCGTCGACCGCTTGCCGTCGCGCTTGCCAGCCGGCCGTGGCACGTCGCGGTTGGCGCTCTTGCTGTCGGACTCGCGCTGTCGCAGGCCGAGGCGACTCTAAGCCTTGCGGCCGCCGCCGCCCTGCTTGTGGGTCTGGGATGCACCCGCCCGCCGCTGCTTGCGGCGCTCGCCGCCGCCTTGCTTCTGGCGGGGAGCGCGGCGGGCGCCGCGCGACTCGATGCGCTCGACCGCGCATCGACCGAGATCGACGACGGCCGCGCGCTCTCGGCTCGCGCCCACCTCCTCACACGCCCGCGAGCGTCCGCGTTTGGCGCGTCCGCTGAGGCCCGCATCGCCGCCGGCGCCCTCGCAGGCAGCCGCCTCCTGCTGCGCTTCGACGGCCGAGACGGGACCTCGCTCCCCGGCCGGGCGGAGATAGGCGACGAGCTCTCGCTGACCGGCACCCTGCGCCGGCCGGCGAGGGACCCCGACGCAAACTTCGACTTCGCTGGCCATCTGCGTCGCCGCGGGATCGCCGGCGAGTTGGTGGTCGAGCGCGTCCGGCTCACCGGCGCGAGACGTGGTGGCATCGCGGGTGTGCTCGACGGCCTGCGTCGTCGGGCGGAGAGCGCGGTCGCGGCCGGGCTCTCGGAGGGGGATGCAGCGCTCGCGCTCGGCATGGTGCTCGGCGAGGACGAGGAGATCGACAGTGCGACGCGCGATGACTGGCGCGATGCCGGTCTCTCTCATCTCCTGGCGGTGAGCGGGCAGAACGTGATGCTGCTGATGGCGCTCGCCCTGCCGTTGCTCGTGGCGGCGGGGCTCGGGCCACGCGGGCGCGGGGTCGCGTTGCTGTGTCTCGTGGTGCTCTACGTCCCGCTCGCCGGCGCCGGGCCGTCGCTGCAGCGCGCGGGCGTGATGGGGGCCGCGGGGATCGCGGCGATGACGCTGTCGCGACCATCGTCGCGGTGGTACGCGCTTCTGCTCGCGGCCGCCGCGACTCTTGCCCTGAACCCACGCGCTTGCAGCGACCCGGGCTGGCAGCTTTCGTTCGTGGCGGTCGCCGGCATTTTGCTGGCCGGCCGCCCGCTGGCCGCCAGGCTGCGCCGAGTGGCAGAAGAATTGGCGCCGGAGCGCCGGGCCGGTTCGCGCGGACCGCCAGGCCGCGCCGCGTCCGGCCACGGTGCGCACGCAGGCTGCCTATCCCGCGCGCTCCGCGACGGCCTCTGCGACGGCGTTGCGATCACCGCGGCGGCCACGGTCGCCACCGCGCCCCTCGTGGCGTACCACTTCGGGTCGGTGCCGCTAGCGGGACTGGCGGCCAACGTCCTGGCGCTGCCGGCGGTCGCGCCGGCCATGTGGCTCGGCATGGTCAAGGCCGGCCTCGGTGTTGTCGAGCTACTGCTGCCGGGAAGCGACCGGCTCTCCGACCTGCTCGGTCCGCCGACCCACGTCGCGATCGCCTACCTGGACGGCCTCGCCGAGCGCTGCGCGACCCTTCCGGGCGGACGTCTACGGCTGCCGCTCCAGTCGCCGGGCGCGGTCGTGGCCGCCTACGTGGTGATGACGACGTTGCTCTACGCGCCCCGGCTCGCGCGGGCCTGGCGCGCAAAGCGGCGACGCGCCGATCCGCGTCTGCGCGGGGCGCGCCGCGCGATCCCGCGTCCGCGCTCGGCGATCCCGCGTCCGCGCTCCGTGATCCCGCGCGCGCCCCGGCGTCTCCCCGCAGTCGTGCGGGTGCCCTGGAGCTGGCGGCGGCCTGGCGGCGAAGTCCGCGCTCGCTTCGGGCGGGAGTCGCCGTGCTCGTCGCGGCTTCGCTCGTGCTCGCGGCAGCGGTGGTGCTTGCCACGCCCGCGCCACCCGACGCGCTCACGGTCCGCTTCCTCGACATCGGCCAGGGCGATGCCACGCTGGTCCAGGACGGCGCGGGAGCCGCCGTGCTGTTCGACGGCGGCCCGCCGGAGGCGCGCGTCTACCGCCTGCTGCGGGCGGCGGGCGTGCGCCGGCTCGACCTCGTGGTTGCCACTCACCAGTCGCGCGACCACCAGGGCGGCCTGCACGAGGTGCTCGACCGGATCCCGACATCGCTACTGCTCGAGAATTCCGACCGGAGCGCCGATCGCGACTTCCGCCGCCTGCTCGGGGAGGCGGATGCTCGCGGGATCCGCCGGGTCCGCGCCCACGCGGGCCAGCATCTTCAGGTGGGTCGGCTCGAGATCGAGGTGCTCTCACCCGCGCCACTGCCCGCGGGCGCCCCGCGGCCGGAGGACCCGAATCCGCGCGGGGTAGCCGCGATCGTCAGCTCCGGGGACTTCGACCTCTGGCTCAGCGCTGACGCCGAAAGCGACGCCATCCTGCCGCTTCCACTCCGGCCCGTCGAGGCGATGAAGGTGTCCCACCACGGCAGCGCCGATTCGGGCCTCCCGGAAGTGCTGGAGCGCCTGCGGCCCAGCGTTGCCGCGATCGAGGTCGGCGCCGACAACTCCTACGGCCACCCGACGCCCGAGACGCTCGCGGCCCTCCACGCCGCGGTCCCGCACGTGTACCGCACCGACCGTGACGGGACCGTGACGCTCACCGTACGGGACGGCCGCATCGCGGTCGAAACCGAGCGCTGAGCTCGGGGTGCCACGAGTTTGGTCGCACTATGAGACGAAACTCGTGGCAGTGGCGGTGGCCTCGCCCGGGGACCGCCCGCCTGCCTTCGTAGACTGGACACGTGGCCGCGCTGAAGCCCGCCTACCTCGTCTGCGGAGACGACGACGCCAAGATCGACGCTTGGCGCGCGCGTGTGCGCCGCAGGGCGGAGGACGAGCGCGGACCGGGTGGGCTTGAGGCGTTCGACGCCCGCCAGAGCGAGCCGGGTGAGGTGACCGCATCGCTCGCGATGCTGAGCTTCGAGACCGCCACGCGCTACCTGCTGGTGGAGGACGTCTGCGCCTGGAAGGCCGCCGAGCTCGCCCCGCTCGAAAAGGCGCTTACGGAGCTGCCGCCCGAAACCGTGCTGGTCCTCATTGCCCGCGGTAAGTCAACGAAGCAGCTCTCCAAAGCAATAGAAAAAGCAGGCGGTGAGGTCCGCGAGTACGCCGCCCCCAAGCCGTGGGAGCTGCCGAAGTGGTGCGTCGGGCACGCGCGCGAGCTCGGCCTGCAGCTCGACCAGGAGGCGGCGAAGGAGCTCGTGGGCCGTGTCGGGACGAGCCAGCAGCGACTCTCGCGTGAGCTCGAGAAGATCGCGCTGGCCGTGCACCCGTCGGCCACGGTCACGGTCGCGGACGTGGAGCGGCTGGCCGCGACGGACACGGCGCCGGGCGCCTACGACCTAGCCGATGCGCTCGTGGCCGGCGACCTGCGCGGCACGCTCGCCCTGGCCGAGCAGCTCGACGAGCATGGCGAGCGCCCCAGCAAGCTCGTGTGGCCGATCGTGCGTCGGCTTCGCGAGGTGCATCAGGCCGCCGCGCTGCTTGGAGCCGGCATGCCGGACGCCCAGGTCGCGGCCGCTCTCAAGGGGCCTCCGTGGGCGAGCAAGAAGGTGATCGCCCGGGCAAAGAAGGCCGATGTGGCCACGCTCGAGCGCGCGCTGTGCGTGTTCGCCGACCTCGAGGTGGAGCTGCGCGGCGGCAGCGACCTCCAGCTCGGCGAGGACACCGCTTTCTCGCTGGCGCTCGCCCGCGCGACAGGCTAGGCCCCGTAGGGGTACCACCACTCCTTCGGAGCGATCTTGGTCTCGATGTGCACGTGCTTCGTGTCCTGGAAGGCCTCGAGGCCCTCCTGTCCCAGCTCGCGGCCGAAGCCCGACTGCTTCATGCCGCCGAACGGCCCGGCGTCGTTGTCGGTGAGCGGGTCGTTGATCCAGACCGTCCCGGCGCGGATCTCCCGCATGCAGCGCACCGCAGTCTCGAGGTCCCGCGTGTAGACGTTCGCGCCGAGTCCGAAGCGCGTGGCGTTCGCCAGGCGGATCGCCTCGTCGAGGGAGTCCACCGGCACGATCGGCGCCACCGGGCCAAAGGTCTCCTCGCGCAGCAGCTCGGTGGTATCCGGCGCGCCGGTCACGACCGCAGGGGAGAGGAAGTGGCCGCGCTCGAAGCCCGCGCGGTCGCCGCCCACCACGAGCGTCGCGCCGGCCGACACCGCCGCCTCGAGCTGCGCCTCCACCTTCGCGCGCTGCGGCGCCGACACCATCGGCCCGACGTCCGTGGAGGCGTCGAGCGGGTCTCCGACCCGCAGCGAGTTCGTGTAGTCGACGAACGCGGAGACGAAGTCGTCGTAGACCTCCCGCGCCACGTAGAAGCGCTCCGCCGAGGTGCACACCTGCCCGGCGTTCAGATAGGCGGCCCACGCGCCGCCCTTGGCGGCCACGTCCACGTCCGCGGCCACGTCGGCGCAGACGATGAACGGGTCCTTGCCGCCCATCTCCAGGTTCATCCGCGCCACGCGCGTCGCGCAGGCGGCCGCCACGCGCTTCCCGGTCTCGACCGACCCGGTGAAGGCAACGCCGGCGATGCGCTCGTCGTTCACGATCGCCGAGCCCACGTCGCCCGCGCCCGCCACGATGTTCACCACGCCGGGCGGCAGGTGGTCGAAGCAGGGAGCCAGCATCAGCGTGGACAGCGGCGTGAGCTCGGACGGCTTCGCCACCACGGTGTTACCGGCGGCGATCGCGGGCGCGAGCTTCCAGGCGAGCAGCAGCAGCGGGTAGTTCCACGGCACGATGCAGCCCCAGGCCCCGATGGGCTCCTTCACCACCAGCGCGAGCTGCGTCGACTCGATCGAGGGGATCACCCGGCCGGCGAAGTTGCGCCCCATCTCGGCGTAGTAGTCGAACGCCGACGCGGTCCAGCCCACCTCGTCCGAGTTCTCGATCAGCGGCTTGCCGCCCTCAAGCGTCATCACCCGCGCGAGCTCGTCCGTGCGAGCGCGCAGGCGAATGGCCACCTCGTGCAGCAGCTCGGCCCGCTCGACCGCGGGAGTGGCCGCCCAGCCCGGGAACGCCTCGTTGGCGGCGACCACGGCGGCGTCGAGCTGCTCGGCTGACGGAAGCGCCAGGGACGTGACCGTCTCTTCGGTGGCCGGGTTCTCGACGGAGAGGGAGTCGCCGTCGCCGGAGACCTGCTCACCGCGAATGAGCAGCCGGGTTTCCAAGCTCTCTAGGAGAGGCGGCTGCGAATGCGCGACGCGCGCGACTTCTTGCGCGCGGCGTTGTTGCGGTGCAGCGCGCCGGACTTCGCGGCCTTGTCGATCCGCGACACGAGGTTCCGAAACTCGTCATCGGCCTTCGTTGCGTCGCCCTCGCCGACCGCCGATTCCAGGCGGCGGAACCAGGTCTTCACCTGGGAAGTACGGCGCCGATTCTCGAGGCGCTCGCGCTCCGCCCGATGAATCCGCTTTTCTTGTGAGGCGATGTTGGCCATAGACGCAGTCACGCCGCACCGGGACCTTCGGCGCGGCGAGCCGGAAGTGTAGCGGGCGTCACCCCATGGCGACTGACGCACCCGGACGGTCCGGACACGGACGGCGCATCGCGCGCAACACCGCGTTCTTCTCGTTCGCGACCGGCCTTTCACGCCTCGCCGGCCTGGCGCGGGAGGTGGTCGCGGCGTACTACTTCGGCGTCACGGGGGCGATGTCGGCATTCACGATCGCCTTCCAGGTGCCGAACCTGATTCGCGCCCTTTTTGCCGACTCGGCGCTCCAGGGCGCGTTCGTGCCGGTCTTCAGCGAGCTGCTCGAGAAGGGCGAGCGCAAGGAGGCGTTCCGGGTTGCCTCGAGCCTCTTCTTCCTGATCTGCCTGATCCTCGGCGCCGTCACGGCCTTGTTCATCCTGTTCGCGGAGCCGCTGATGAGCCTGTTCGCGCCGGGCTTCGACGACCAGCCCGCGCTCCACGACCTCACGGTGAACCTCGCGCGCCTGATGTTCCCGATCGTCTTGCTGCTCGCGCTGTCCGGGCTCGTGGTGGGGATGCTCAACTCGTTCGAGCACTTCGCCGTGCCGGCGCTAGCACCCGTGGCGTGGAACCTGGTGATCATCGCGGCGCTGGTCGGTCTCGTTCCCGTGCTGCCGGAGGACGACGAGATCTACGCCTACGCCATCGGGATCCTCGTGGGCACGGTCGTCCAGTTCCTGCTGCCGCTGCCGTGGCTGCGCGGGCGCGGCGGAAGCCTGACCTTCACGATCGACTGGCGCGACGAGCGTGTCCGGCGCGTGCTGAAACTGATGCTGCCGGTCACGCTCGCCCTCGGGCTGATCAACCTGAGCCTCCTGATCAACTCGGTGTTCGGCACGCTCGTGTCCGACGAGGCGCCCGCCGCGATCGACAAGGCCTTTCGCATCTACCAGCTGCCGCAGGGGCTGTTCAGCATCGCGATCGCCACGATCCTGTTTCCCACGATGTCGCGCTTCGCCGCCCGGGGAGCACGCGACGACCTGCGCCGCACGATGGGCGGCGGCGTGCGCCAAATCTGCCTGCTGCTGATTCCAAGCGCCGTACTGATGGCGGTGCTCGCCGAGCCGATCGTCCGGCTCGTCTACCAGCGCGGCGCGTTCGGCCCCGAGGCCACCGACCTCACCTCGACCGCACTGGTCTGGTGGTCGATCTCGCTGCCGTTCCAGGGCGTCAGCCTGCTGTTCTCGCGCACGTTCTTCAGCCTCCAGCAGCCCTGGGCAACGACGGCGCTCGCCGGCGTGAACATGCTCGTGAACGCCGGGCTCGCCGCGGCACTCTACGGACCGTTCGGGATCGCCGGAATCGTGCTCGGCACCGTGGTCGGCACGCTGGTGATGTGCATCGCGCAGGGTTGGATCCTGCGCAAGGAACTCGCGGGAATAGAGGGTGCCCGGCTGGTCTCGTCCGTGGTGCGGATGCTCGCGGCGGGTGCGCTGCTCGCGGCGGTGTCGTACTTCGCGTGGAAGGGGCTTGACGACGCGCTCGGCCGCTCGCTCGCCGGCCAGGCGCTCTCGGTGCTCGCCGCGATCGCCGCCGGATCGGCGGTCTATGCGGCGGCGGTGTGGGTGCTGCGCGTCCCCGAGGCGCGGCAGATCCCGCGCCTGCTCGTTGGCCGCGGCGGCTCGGAGGGGTAGGAGCGGCACCGCTGCCGTAGACGCATGCGGCGCGGGAACGCCCGTGTCCTAGCTCTCCTCCTCCAGCGCCGCGATTGCATCGGCGGCCGAGTCGTAGACCCTTCCGTACACGACCTTGCCGTCGCGGACCCGCCAGATCCAGCCGGTCGAGCCGCTGATGGTGCGCGCTCGCGAGCGCGCGCTGACCTTGCCGGTCACGAGGATGAGGTCGCCCTGCGGGCGGAACTCGCGCGGCGTGAGGTGCAGCTCCTCCCACACGGCGGCCACGTCGCGGAAGTACTGGCGCATGCCGGCGTGGCCCCTGTAGGGCTCGGTGCGGCCGGCCTGCTCACCGGTCACGGCCGTGAACTCGATGTCCGGGTCTGCCAGCCCCAGCACTGTCTCGAGGTCCCGGTCCGCGAAGGCGGCGAACACCGCCTTGACGACGTCGATGTCGGTCGCGATCACGAGTCCGGTCATAACTATGACCCATCGCCATACTCGTACGCCGCAGTGGCATCACCCGCAGACAACATCCGCAACTTCTCGATCATCGCCCACATCGATCACGGGAAGTCGACGCTGGCCGACCGGATCCTCGAGATCACGGGGGCGGTCGACGCGCGCGATCACAGGCCCCAGATGCTCGACTCGATGGACCTCGAGCGCGAGCGCGGCATCACCATCAAGGCCCAGGCGGTGCGCGTGGAGTACACGGCGAAGGACGGTCGGCTCTACCGCCTTCACCTGATCGACACCCCGGGCCACGTGGACTTCACCTACGAGGTATCGCGCTCGCTCGCAGCGTGCGACGGCGCCCTACTGCTCGTGGACGCGTCCCAGGGCGTTGAGGCGCAGACCGTGGCGAACACCTACCTGGCCGTCGACTCCGGCCTCGAGCTGATCCCCGCGATGAACAAGATCGACCTTCCGGGCGCGGAGCCGGACCGCGTGGCTGGCGAGATCTCCGAGCTCATCGGCGTGGATCCGGAGAGCGTCCTGCGCATCTCGGCCAAGACCGGGGAGGGCGTTGCCGAGCTGCTCGAAGCGGTCGTGGCACAGGTGCCTCCACCGCAGGGCGCCCTCGACGCCGCGCCGCGCGCGCTGATCTTCGACTCCGAGTTCGACCAGTACCGCGGCGTGATCGCCTACGTCCGGGTGGTGGACGGGACGCTTCGCAAGGACGACGCCATCGTCGCGATGCAGACCGGGACGCACGCGGAGATCGACGAGATCGGCTTCTTCGGCCCCCAGATGACCGCGGTGGATGCCCTGCACGCGGGCGAGGTGGGCTACGTGATCACGGGCATCAAGGACGTCTCGCAGCTGCGCGTGGGCGACACGCTCACCACGAGGTCGAACCCCGCGACCGAACCCGTGCCGGGCTACCGCGAGATCAAGCCGATGGTCTTCTGCGGGCTGTTCCCGGTGGAGACGAACCAGTTCCCCGACCTGCGCGACGCCCTCGAGAAGCTCGAGCTGAACGATGCGGCGCTCACCTGGGAGCCGGAGACGAGCGAGGCGCTCGGGTTCGGCTTCCGCTGCGGCTTCCTGGGCCTGTTGCACATGGACATCGTCCGCGAGCGCCTCGAGCGCGAGTACGACCTGGAGCTCCTGGCCACGACGCCCACCGTCGAGTACGACGTGACCCTCACTGACGGCCGCGAGGTGGTGGTGCACTCGCCCTCGGACATGCCGGACCGCGCCGAGATCGCCGCGATCAAGGAGCCCTACATCCGCGCGACGATCCTCACGCCGAAGGAGCACGTGGGCGCCGTGATGGAGCTCTGCCAGGAGCGCCGCGGCACGCACGTGGACATGACTTTCCTGTCCCAGGAGCGGGTGCAGCTCCACTACGACCTGCCGCTGGCGGAGATCGTGCTCGACTTCTTTGACCAGCTGAAGTCGCGCACCAAGGGCTACGCGTCCCTCGACTACGAGCTGATCGGCATGCGCGAGGGCGACCTCGTGAAGCTCGACATCCTGCTCTCGGGCGACAAGGTCGACGCGCTCTCGATGGTGGTTCACCGCGACAAGGCGTATCCCGCCGGTCGCGTTCTCACGGAGCGCCTGCGCAAGCAGATCCCGCGCCAGCAGTTCGAGGTCGCGATCCAGGCGGCGATCGGCGCGAAGATCATCGCGCGCGAGTCCGTGAAGCCGATGCGCAAGGACGTGATCGCCAAGTGCTACGGCGGCGATGTGAGCCGCAAGCGCAAGCTGCTCGAGAAGCAGAAGGCAGGCAAGAAGCGCATGAAGCAGGTGGGCCGGGTGGAGGTGCCCCAGGAGGCGTTCCTGGCTGTACTCGAGCTATCGGGGGACGGCAACGGGTAATCGTCCTCGTCCACTCCGGCATCGCGAGTCCGGAGACCGGGTGTAGGGTCGGCGGGTGACGTTCCTGCGCCTCGCTGGCGCCCTTGCCGTGCTTGCGTTGGCTCTGGCTGCCGGGGCTTCCGCTCAGACGACCTATCCGCCGTGCGCTTCAGGTACGCCGACCCCGACGTTCACGGTGAACGGGAAGGCGGGGCCGGTGTACACCTCGCACGACCTGGTCGTGCGGGTGAAGCAGCCGGGCGACCCGAACTTCTCCACCCTGAGCTTCGAGGTGTCCGGGGCCCGCCTGCTCCCGAGCGAAGACGAAATCCAGAACCCGATCGCGGCAGTGGCCGACTCGCCCGGGACGCTCAATGCGACCGCAACGCTGCTCACCGAGACCAGCGACGGCAGCTCCTGCACGGTGAGCGGGACGGGCAGCTTCGAGGTGAAGGCCGCAACTACCCCGGAGGTCTCGGAGCTCCGCCGGCCGCGCGTGTACAAGGCGGACCCGAAGCTCCGCTGGGACAGCGAGTTCCGTTTCACCGTGAAGCCAGGACCGACCGGCGACCGCAGGCCAATGACGGTCGAGGCCCGGGGGATTCCACGCGCCAAGGTGCCGGGACCGCGCGTGAAGGCCGGCAGGCGGACCTTCGCGATGCGGGGTTCGGACAATGTGGGCGAGGGCAACGAGAACCGGGTGCTGGGCACGTGCAGCGTCTTTACGCTGGTCTGCCCGAAGAAGATCGCCACTTGGCCCACGGGCCCCGAGATCAACGTCTACGCCCGCGGTGGACGCGTGGCTCCCGCGGCTGTGGAGGTCCATGTGACCCTGCCGCGCGGCTATCCGGCCAGTCGGCGCAGCCTCCGCCATGTCCTCAGCCCCGCGGGCGTGGACGTCAAGGTGCTCCAGGGCGGGCAAACGATCGCTCGGCTGCGGATCGCGGGACTCTGCGACGGCAGAGGTCAGTTCTCCCTCTGCCGCTACAAGCGGCTCACCACCGCTTTGTAGAGCGAAATGCGCCTTTAGGTCGCCCTTAAGGCTAAGTCTTAACTTGGCGCGCGATGAGTACGGACACCCTTGCGCCGACGGCGCCCGCGCCCGATCCCACAGTCGACTCCCTTCAGCAGTTTCTCGACGGCATCGCCAAGACGCCGCTCCTGACCGCTGACCAGGAGGTCGCGCTGGCCAAGCGCATCGAGCGCGGCGACCTCGTCGCCAAAGACCACATGACCCGGGCCAACCTGCGGCTCGTCGTCTCGATCGCCAAGCGTTACCGCAACCAGGGCCTGCCCTTCCTGGATCTGATCCAGGAGGGCACCATCGGCCTGGTGCGCGCGGTCGAGAAGTTCGACTACCGCAAGGGCTACAAGTTCTCGACCTATGCGACCTGGTGGATTCGCCAGGCGATCTCGCGCGCGATCGCGGATAAGGGCCGGACGATCCGGATCCCGATCCACATCGACAACATCCTCAAGAAGCTCGACGGCGCCCAGCGCAAGCTGGAGGCCCAGGGCGATCGCGAGATCACGATCGAGGAGATCGCCGACATGGCCGGAGTCGATCCGGGCGAGGCGGACGTGATCATGCGCGCCGCCCAGCAGCTCGTGTCGCTCGACAAGCCGGTCGGTGACGACTCGGACGCCGCGCAGTTCGGGGACCTGATCCCGGACGAGAACTCGGCCTCGCCGTTCGACGAAGCGGTCGAGTCGATGCGGGACGAGCGCCTGAGGGCGTGCCTCGACAACCTGCCCTACCGCGACAAGCGCATCATCGAGCTTCGGTTCGGCCTCGGCGACGAGGGACCGCAGACGCTCGACAAGGTCGCCAAGCTGTTCCAGCTCACGCGCGAGCGCACTCGCCAGATCGAGGAGGCTGCCCTGCGCAAGCTCTCCACGCTGGCCGAGGCGCAGGCGCTGCGCGAAGCAGCCTAGGTCTCGCTCACAGCGACAGGCGGGTACAGGGAGCGCCTACGGGTAACCGCCAGGACGAACGCGGCGGCGCAGGCGATGCCAGGTGCGGCGAGCGCCCATTCGACGCTCGCGCTCTCGGCGAGCACACCGGCGATCACTGAGCCGGCCGCGGCGCCCATGACATTGGCGACGATTTGCCACGAGTAGGCCTCGGTCTGCGTGCCGGAGGGCGCCAGCCGGTCGACCAGCGCGTACTCGGTGATCGCGAGCGGCGCCAGCGCCAGTCCGGTGAGCACGAGCAGGAGGCCCATCACCGCGATCGACGGCGCGAGCGGCAGCGGTGCCGAACCGAGCCCGAGCAGCGCCACCAGAAGCAGAAAGCGCTTCTCAACAGACCAGCTCCACGAGCGCGATCCGTACCAGAGCCCTCCGATCACGGAACCGATCGACCACAGCGTGATCAGCGGGCCCACGGCGCCGCGTGAGCCCTCCTCCTCGGCGAAGGCGGGCAGCGCGACCTCGAGCGCGCCCAGCGCGACCGCGGTGACCGCGCCGGTGAAAACGAGCGTGCGCATGCCCGTCGAGCGGAGCGCTCCGGCGCGTGTGCGCTCGACCTGCTCTTCGGGCGCGCCGCGGGCTGCCGGTGCGGTGGCGAACCCGACCGAGGCGATGAGGTAGAGGCAGGCACACAGGAACAGGCCGACTGCGGCGGTCAGCGCCGTGGCGAGGCCGGCGGCGATCAGCGGCCCGACCACGAACACCAGCTCGAGCTGGATGGCGTCGAACGCAAACGCGCTCTCCAGAGTGTCATCGGGCACCAGCTGGGACCACAGCCCGCGCATCGAGGCGGAGATGGGTGGGATGGTCGCGCCGTGGAGCGCCGCCAGTGCGATCAGCAGCCAGACGTGCGCACCGGAGAGGATTGCCACGGCCTCCGCGCACAGGAACAGCGCGGTCACGGCCCCGGTCACGAGAATCACCTGCCGGCGACCCACGCGGTCCACGAGCCGGCCGACGAACCCGGCCGTCACCCCCACGGCCAGGGCCTCCGCGCCCACCACGAGCCCGATCTGCCCGTACTGGTAGCCCTCCTCGCGCATGAGGAGCACCACCGACAGCGGCACGATCGCGAACGGCAGGCGCCCGGTGGTGGCGAACAGCGCCACACGCGCGACGCCCGGCGTGCGCAGAACCGCGAGATACCGACCCAGGTTCACGGGCGGATGTTCGCGCAAGCGCCCGGCTCGGCCGGGCGCGCCGCGATGCCGGATGTTCGCGCAAGCGCCCGGCTCGGCCGGGCGCGCCGCGATGCCGTTTACACTGCCGCGCCGTGGCAGTGAATGCAGATGCGACCGGAAAGACCTACCCGCCGTTCGAGTACGAGGTGGGCAAGGAGAAAATCGGCGAGTACGCCCGCGCGGTCGGCGAGGACAACCCGATCTACTTCGACCGCGCGGCCGCCCGCGAGGCCGGCTTTCGCGACGTGCCCGCGCCGCCGATGTTCGCTGTCGTCTACTCGTGGGGCTCCGTCGCGCTCCCCGCGCTGGACCCCGAGGTGGACCTGAACTTCGCGATGCTCGTCCACGGCGGGCAGGAGTTCGAGTGGGGAGAGCCGGTCTGCGCGAACGACGTGATCAGCACGGTCGCAAGCGTCAAGGACATCTCCGAGAAGGGCGGGATGGGCTTCTACGTGTTCGAGACGGTCTCCACCAACCAGGATGGCGCCGAGGTGGTGCGCGGCACCTGGACCAACATCGTGAGGGGCGTGTCGTGAAGGTCGAGCTGAAGGTGACTCCCGACAAGTACCTGCCGCACCGTTACGCGGGCGCGTCTGGCGACTTCAACCCGATTCACATCGACGTGGACTTCGCGAAGCAGGTCGGCCTGCCCTCGAACATCCTCCACGGCCTGTACACGATGGCTCAGGTGGCGCGCGCGAACGTGAACGCTGCCGGCGGCGACCCACGCAGCCTCAGGCGGCTGTCGGTGCAGTTCCGCGGCATGGGCTTCCCCGAGCAGGAGATCACGGTTACGGGCAGCGTCAAGGAGGAGCGCGACGGCCGCGTGATCGTGGAGACCCAGGCGGAGCAGGGCGGCAAGCGCATCATCCGGAACGCCGAAGCAGAGCTCGAAACCAGCTGAGCCGCGGCGGTCGCCACAATAGGGGCGTGGCAATCACGCCCCGTCAGAGCTTCCTCCTGCGAAAGCTGGTGGAGGCGCACCGCGATCTCGACCAGCCGGTGGGGTCGAAGTGGATCGCCGACCAGGCCGACGTCCCCTGGGGGCCGTCGACCGTGCGCGCCGAGCTGGCCAAGCTCGAGGACACCGGGCTGCTGGAGCACCCGCACACCTCCGCGGGGCGCGTGCCGACCGACCGCGGCTACCGCGTCTACGTCGACGAGCTGATGGCCGCGGGCACGTTGCCGGTGCCGCGCAGGCCGGTCGAGCTCACGACGATGCGCCGCGAGGTCGACGAGGCGATGCGCGCCACCAGCGAGCAGCTCTCGCAGGTCACGAACCTGCTCGCGCTCGTCACGGCGCCGCCGATCGAGACGGCCACGATCAGACGCGTGGAGGTGCTGCTGCTCCAGCCGCAGGTGGCGATGGTGGTGGTGATCACGTCCACTGGGGGCGTCACCAAGCGGGTGATCTCCTACGACGCCCCGGTCGACCCCGGTCTCGTCGACTGGGCGGGCAGCTATCTGAACGAGGCGCTCGGCGGCCTCGACGTCGGCTCGCGCGCGCTCCAGTCGCGCCTGGCGGCGCCTGAGCTGAGCGCGGGCGAGCAGGGCTTCCTCGCCACGCTCACCCCGGCCTTCACCGAGCTCGAGGACACGGCCGAGAACACGCTTTTCGTGGAGGGCGCCGCCCGGCTCCTCTCCGAGCACCGCTTCCAGGAGCTGTCACAGATAGGCGCTCTGATGGAGGTGCTCGAGCACCGCCGCGCGCTGCTCGGCGTGCTGCGCCAGTCGCTCGGCGAGCCGAACGTGTACCTGCGCATCGGGAGCGAGAACGTCGCGCCCGAGCTCCAGACGCTCAGCCTGGTGGCCGCCAACTACGGACTTGCCCGGCGCAACCTCGGCTCCGTGTCCGTTATCGGCCCGCTGCGCATGGACTACCCCGGTGCGATCATCGCCGTGCGCCAGGCCGCCACGGAGCTGTCGCGCTTCGTCGCTGAGGTCTACGACGAGTGAGGCGCGACCCGTACCAGGTGCTCGGCGTCGCACGCGAGGCCGACGAGCAGGAGATCAAGAAGACGTTCCGGCGGCTCGCCCGTGAGCTTCATCCCGACGTGAACCGGCACGACCCGGAGGCGGAGGAGAAGTTCAAGGAGGCTGCCGAGGCGTACGAGATCCTCTCGGACGCCGAGCGCCGCGCGACCTACGACCGCTACGGCTTCGAGGGGCTCGACTCGCGCGGGTTCAGCTCGCAGGCGCACGGCTTCGGCTCGTTCGCCGACATCTTCGACGCCTTCTTCGGCGGCGACCCGTTCGGCGGCGCATTCGGTGGCGGGGGAGCGGGGCGCATCCAGGGCGGCGACCTCGCGGTGGAGGTCGAGATCTCGCTGGCCGAGGCGGCCGCCGGCAAGACGGTTGAGGTGACGTACGAGCACGTGGACGTGTGCGAGCACTGCCACGGCAACGGCGCCGAGCCCGGCACGCCGATCGAGACCTGCCCCACCTGCAACGGCGCGGGCCGAGTACGCGCCGTCACTCGCACGGCCTTCGGCCAGCTGGTGCGCGAGCAGGCATGTGAGACCTGCGGAGGGGAGGGCCGCATCCCAGCCGAGCCCTGCCACGAGTGCCACGGGCGCGGCCGGCGAGCCGTGCGCAAGAGCCTTCAGGTGGACGTGCCGCCTGGGATCGCCGACGAGCAGCGCATCCGCCTCGGCGGCCGCGGCCACGCCGGCGAGCGCGGGGGTCCTCCTGGTGACCTCTACGTGCTGGTGCGGGTGACCGAGGACGAGCGTTTCCTGCGCGACGGCAGCGACCTCGTGACGGTCGTGGACGTCCCGGCGCCGGCCGCCGCGCTCGGCACCACGATCTCGGTGCCCACCCTGGATGGCGACGAGGAACTCGACGTGCCCGCCGGGACGCAACCCGGAACTGTGCTCACACTGCGCGGGCACGGGATGCCCACGCTCGGCCGCGGTCGGCGCGGCGACCAACAGGTGGTGCTGAACGTGGTGATCCCGCGCAACCTCAGCCCGCGCCAGAGCGAGCTGCTCGAGGAGCTGCGCGAGTCGCTCACGGCCGAGAACCTCGAGGAGCAGGCCGACGAGTCCCTGCTCTCGAAGGTCAGGCGGGCGCTGCGCTGATCCGCCTCGCCATACGGGCGCCCGCGGAGCACGCCGAGATCGTGCTCGCCGAGTTGGTCGAGCTGGCGCCCGCGGGCTTCGAGCAGGTGGACGGCGACGGGTTTGTGGAGTTCGCGCTCTACGGCGCGCCGGGCGAGCTGCCCGCGCTGCCACCCGGCACAGCCCTCATCGGGCGTACCGAGGTGCACATCTCGACCACGCAACTCGCCGACGACTGGGTCGATCGCTGGAAGGAATTTCACAAACCTGTCCAGATCGGTCACATGCACGTCAGGCCGCCGTGGTACGAGGCGCGGGGAGACGGCATCGATGTGGTGATCGATCCCGCGCAGGCGTTCGGTACCGGCGCGCACCCAACCACGCGTCTCAGCCTGGAGCTTCTCCTCGACGTTGGGCCTGCGCCGCTCGTCGACCTCGGGTGCGGCTCCGGGGTGCTCGCCATCGCCGCGGCGAAGCTCGGCTTCGCACCCGTCACCGCTCTCGACCACGACCCGGCTGCCATCGAGGCGACGCTCGACAACGCACGCGTGAACGGCGTGACGCTCGAGCGCGTGGAGCGTCACGACCTGCGCACGAACCCGGCGCCCCTGGCGCCTGTGATGACCGCGAACCTCATGCGTCCGCTGCTCCTCCGTGTGGCGGAGCTGTTGCCCGAGCAGCCCGAGACGCTGATCGTGTCCGGACTGCTCGAGGGCGAGGAGGAAGAGGTGGCGGCGGCGTTCGCGTCGCTGCGCGAACGCCGCCGCGTACGACTACAGGGGTGGAGCGCCCTCCTGTTGACCCGGCCCTAGACGTTGCCCCCGTAGCTAGGGCTTTGCAGGCGATTCTCCTCCGCAGTCGGACTCGGTATCGGCAGCCTGTGGACCCATCTTCCTAGTACATCCGTCCAGCCGGTTTGTGGGCGGATACGCTGCCTCACGTGCGCCTCGTGGACCTGTCCGCCCCGATTCGGCAGAGCCCGCCGGAGACCCCGGAGGTCCTGCGCACCGACATCGAGTTCAGCGGCCACGCCGAGGGCGCCGCGATGATCGAATCGCTGCTCGGCGTACCGGCCAGCCTGCTGCGTGACGGAGAGGGCTGGGCGGTGGAGACGTTCACCCGCTTCGGCACCCACAATTCCACCCACATTGACGCGCCCTGGCACTACAACTCGCGCATTGGCGACGAGCCTGCCCAGACGATCGACGAGCTTCCGCTCGACTGGTTCTTCGGCCCGGGCGTGGTGCTGGACATGTCCGCCAAGGAGGAGGGCGAGACGATCGACGTGGCCGACGTGGAGTCGGAGCTCGAGCGCATCGGCCACGAGCTGCGCGAGCGCGACATCGTCCTCGTCCGCACCGGCCGCGACGCGTTCGTCGAGGAGCCGGGCTACATGGCGCTCGGCCCGGGCGTCACCGTCGAGGCCACACATTGGCTCTACGAGCGGGGCGTGCGGGTGATGGGCATCGACGCCTGGGGCTGGGACGGCCCACTCCACCTCCAGGCTCAGGCCGCGCTCGAGTCAAACGAGCGCGGAGTGTTCTGGGCGGCCCACCAAGCGGACCTCCCGTACTCGCAGATCGAGCGTCTCGTGAACCTCGCCGAGCTCCCGCCGACCGGCTTCCAGGTGGCCTGCTTCCCACTGAAGCTCGTGGGCGCGGGCGGAGCGCCGGCGCGGGTAGTGGGCATCGTCCCCGACTGAAAAGCAGCATTGAAGGGTGCCTCGACCGAGGCTCAACACATCGGGCGCGTCCTGGTTGCCCAATGTGTTGACCTTCCCGCCCAGGCCGTCCGGCCTACCCCTCAGTGCTGCTGTTCACGTCCGCCAGCGGCCACAGGTCGCGCCACTCCAGATCCGGCCGCTCCGGCCCCGGCGCGGGCACGCCGCCGCGGTTCACCCACGCCGTCCGCATGCCGTGGCGCTCCGCCGCCGCGAGGTCGTACTTGAAGCCGAACGCCACGTGGAGGATCTCCTCTGGGGAGGCGCCGATCTCGCGCAGCGCGTGCTGGAACGGCCCGTCGTCGGGCTTGTAGGCGCGGCAGTCCTCGGCCACGGTCACGCCGTCGAACTCGACCTCCAGGTGGCGGAGCGAGTGGTCCATGATCGCCCGGTCCGTGTTCGAGATGATCCAGAGGCGCAGCCCCGCCTCCTTCGCCGCCCTCAGCGCCGGCACTGTGTCCGGGAACGGCTGCCAGCTCTCCATCGAGCGAGCGAGGGCCTCGCCGTCGCGGTCGTTCCAGCGATAGCCGCGCTCACCGGCCCACTCGGCGAGACTGTCGGCCAGCACCTCGCGATACCCGCGATAGTCGCCCTGGAGGCGCTCGAACTGGAGTTCCTCCCAGCGCGCGCGTAGCTCGCGCCCGGGCGGAGGGTGCCGTTCGTGGCGGCGCGCGATCTCGTAGAGGAACCCGGCGGCGCCGCCCTCCCAGTCGATCAGCGTGCCGTAGCAGTCGAATGTCGCGACTCGAACCGGCTCCATACCTACACTTTGACTAGATGTCGTTGCTGAACCAGGTGCAGGATGACGTGAAAACCGCCATGAAGGCGGGCGAGCGCGAGCGCGTGCATGCGCTTCGAATGATCGCCGATGCCCTTCAGAAGGCCGAGAAGGACAACGGCGCCGATCCCGTCGAGGTGCTCCAGCGCGAGCGCAAGCGCCGCCTGGAGGCCGCCGAGGCCTACCGCGACGGCGGCCGCGCCGACGCCGCCGAGGCCGAGGAGCGCGAGGCGGAGATCATCACGTCGTATATGCCGGAGCAGCTCTCCGACGAGGACCTGCGCGCCATCGTGGGCGACGCCCTGGCCGAGTCGGGCGCCTCGTCTCCGCAGGAGATGGGCAAGGTCATGTCGCTCGTAATGCCGCAGGTGAAGGGTCGCGCGGACGGGAAGCGCGTAAGCGCGGCGGTGAAGGAGATGCTCACCCCTTAAGTGGCCACCACGTCGTGAGAATCCAACTCGAGCTTCCGAATGAGGTCGCCGCTGAGCTCGCCGGGCCCGGCGACGCGGTGATGAAGACCCTCGAGGAGCACCTCGACTGCGAGGTCTTTCTGCGCGGGAACGTGCTCACGCTCGACGGCGAGGACGAGGCCGTGGCCACCGCCCGCACGGTTGTCCGCGAGATGACCGACCTCGTTCGCCAGGGCCACGAGATCGCGCCCGGCACGATCGAGGCCATCGCAGGCGCGCTCGACCGTCACGAGAGCCCCAGTCGCATCCTCGAGGACGTGGTCTGGCGCCACCGCAGCCTGAAGGTCGCCCCGAAGACCGTGAACCAGAAGCACTACGTGGATGCCATCAGGCGCTCCACGATCACGGTCGGCGTCGGACCGGCGGGCACCGGCAAGTCGTTCCTAGCCGTGGCCATGGCCGTGGCGGCGCTGTCGCGACGAGAGGTGAACCGCATCGTGCTCACACGGCCGGCCGTCGAGGCCGGCGAGCGTCTCGGCTTCCTGCCGGGCGACATCGCGGCGAAGGTGGACCCGTACCTGCGCCCGCTCTTCGACGCCCTCTACGACATGCTCGAGCCCGAGAAGGTGAACCAGCACCTGGAGCGCGGAGTGATCGAGGTGGCGCCGCTGGCCTTCATGCGGGGTAGAACGCTTAATGATTCCTTCATAATCCTCGACGAGGCGCAGAACACGAGCCCGGAGCAGATCAAGATGTTCCTGACGCGGCTCGGCTTCAACTCGAAGATGGTCGTGACCGGCGACATCACCCAGATCGACCTTCCGAAGGACCAGCACTCGGGGCTCGTGATGATCGCCGACATCCTCAAGGACGTGGATGGCATCGAGTTCGTGCGCTTCGGAGGCGAGGACGTGGTGCGTCACAAGCTCGTGCAGCGGATCGTCGCTGCGTACAGCGAGCACGCCGAGAAGCAGGCCCCGCCGCTCCGGCAGGCGCGCCGCCAGCAGGGCTAGTCACCCTGATCGACGTGGACCTCATAGACGCCCCTGAGGAGTTCCGCGGACCGGCCCTGGCCGCGCTCGCGGCCGCCGGGGTCGAGGACGGCCACCTGGCGGTGCAGTTGGTGGACGCCGACGCCATCCGGGCGCTGAATCGCGAGCACCGCAACCTCGATCGCCCCACCGACGTGCTGTCCTTCCCGGTTGACGAGGGCGGCCCGTCCGCTGGGCCGCGCGAACTCGGCGACGTGGTGATCTGCCCTGAGCACACGGAGGATCTGATCGAGGCCGTGGTCCACGGCGTGCTCCACCTGTGCGGATACGACCATGAGCGCGACGGCGGCGAGATGCTCGAGCTGCAGCGCCGCGTGTTGGAGGAGCTGTGAGCCGCTCCGGGTTCGTGGCACTGGCCGGGCGGCCGAACGCGGGGAAGTCGACGCTGGTGAACCAGATCGTCGGCGGCAAGGTCGCGATCGTGTCTGACAAGCCCCAGACAACGCGCCGCGAGATCCGCGGCGTGGCGAGCGGGGGCGACTGGCAGCTGGTGCTGGTGGACCTGCCCGGTGTGCAGCGCCCACGCGACGCGCTCACCGAGCGCATGCAGCGCCAGGTTGAGCGCACCCTCGCCGATGCCGACGCCGCGCTGTTCGTGCTGAACGGCGAGCAGGAGATCGGCGCGGGCGACCGCTTCATCGCGGAGGCGCTGAAGATTTCGGGCGTACCGACCGTGACCGTGCTGAACAAGGTCGACAGGCTCAACACCCCGCGCACCGTGAAGGCGCTGTCCACCGCGGCCGAGCTCGACGTGCAGGGCGAGCTGTTCCCGATCAGCGCTATCAACGGAGAGGGCGTCGGCCCGGTGGTCGAGCAGCTCATCTCGCTCATGCCGGAGGGCCCGTTCCTCTATCCGCCGGAGGAGACCAGCGACCAGTCGCTCGAGCTGCGGCTCGCCGAGCTGGTGCGCGAGCAGGTGCTGCTGCGGACGCGAGAGGAGTTGCCGCACGCGGTGGAGGTCGAGATCGACGAGATCGAAGAGCGCGAGAGCGACGGCCTGCTCGTGGTACGCGCACGGGTGTGGGCGGAGACCGAGTCGCAGAAGGGCATCCTGGTCGGTGCGGGAGGCAAGATGGTGCGGGCGGTGGGCACTGCTGCCCGCAAGGAGATCGAGGCCCTGCTCGACCGTCGCATTCACCTCGACCTGAACGTGCGCGTGCGCAAGGGCTGGCGCCGCGACGAGGGACTTCTGGACCGCCTGGGCATCGAGTGATCGAGCGAATTCATGCGTTCATGCGGCGCGCCGAGGAGGGCGTCTGCGATGAGGTGGTGAAGACCGCCCACGGGACCGCCATGCTCACGCCGAGCCTGCCGCTGGTGTGGCAGGTGAACGCGATCCGGGTGGAGGACCCTCAGGCCCGGGTGGCCCAGCTCACAGCGGAGGCCGACGAGATGCAGGGCGCGTTCGGCCACCGCAAGCTCGTGACGCATGACGAGCGGCTGGGGATGCGGCTGGCTCCGGAGCTCGCCAAGGCGGGATGGAACGTCTTTCGCGTCCTCATCATGCTGCGCCGCCGTCCTGCCGACCGTGAGCAGGAGCCGGGCACCGGCGCGGAGGTTCCCCGCGATGTGGGAGCGGCAGCGCTCGCCGCCTTCCGGCGCGAGCAGCCCTTCGGCTGGCAGGACGAGGCGGTGCGCCAGCTGGCGGAGATGGACGACCGCTATACGCGCGTGCTGGCCGCCCGCGACTTCGCCTCGCCTCCGGACGATCCCGCCTGCGCGTGCCGCCTCTACACGCACGACGGGCTGGGCCAGGTGGACGAGGTTGGCACGGTCGAGGCCCGGCGCGGGCGCGGCCACGCCCGGGCGGCGGTGGCGGCGGCGGCCGACGCGGCCAGCGCCGACGGCTGCGAGCGTGTCTTCATGGTCACCGATGCCGCGGACTGGCCCAAGGAGCTCTACCACCGCCTCGGGTTCGACGAGATCGGCGCCACGTACGAGTTCCTGAAGCTCCCGATCAGCTCGCGGCCATAATCGTCAGCGTGGATCTGCTCCCCTGCATAGTCCAGGACGCCCGCACCGGCGAGGTGCTCACGCTGGCCTACATGAACGACGAGGCGCTCGAGCGCACGCGCGCGACGGGTGAGATGTGGTTCTGGTCGCGCTCCCGTAACGAGCTGTGGCACAAGGGCGAGACCTCCGGGAACGTCCAGAAGCTCAAGGAGCTGCGGCTCGACTGCGACGAGGACGCGATTCTCGCGCTCGTGGAGCCCGCCGGCCCGGCGTGCCACACAGGCGAGCGCACCTGCTTCCACAACGGCGAGCTCGATCCGGTTCCGGCGGAGGCGCTGGCGGTGCTGGCCCGCACCATCGAGGCGCGACGGGGCGCCGACACCTACACCGGGACCCTCCTGGCCGACGGCGAGCTGGTGGGCGCGAAGGTCCAGGAGGAGGCCGAGGAGGTGGTGCGCGCGGCGCGTGACGAGTCAGACGAGCGCGTGGCCGAGGAGGCCGCGGACGTGCTCTACCACCTGGCCGTCCTGCTGGCGGGCCGCGGGGTCGAGTTGGCCGACGTATACGAGGTCCTGAATGAACGTCGCCGCGGCTGACCTCCAGCTGACCCCCTCGCTCGACGAGACGCGCGAGCTCGCGCGCGAGCACACGCTCGTGCCGGTGCGCCACACCTTCATCGCCGACTGCGAGACGCCGGTGTCCGCGTACCTGAAGCTCCGCGGGGACGGCCCGTCGTTCCTGCTCGAGTCGGCGGAGCAGGGCCAGCAGGTGGGGCGCTGGTCGTTCCTCGGCTTCCGCCCGCGCGCCGTGATCCGGCTCGACCGCGGCGAGCACCCGGACCCGTACGCGGCCGTTGCGGAGGAGCTCGCGCGCTACCGGATCGCGCCGCTCGATGGGCTGCCGCCGTTCGCCGGGGGCGCCGTGGGGATGTTCGGATACGACCTCGTGCGGAGCGCCGAGCCGAGCGTGGGCGAGCCGAACCCAGACGACACCGGCATGCCGGAGCTCGCGGTGATGGTCACCGACGTGCTGCTCGCGTTCGACCACCTCCGCCACGAGGTCACCGTGCTCGCGAACGTGGTCGCGGAGGGAGACGTGGAGCGCGCCTACCAGGAGGCCGCCGCCGCGATCGCGGATGTGCGCGAGCGCCTGCGCGGGCCGGTGCCTCAGGTGGGTACGGGCCGCACCGAGCCGCCGAGCTTCAGCTCGAACCTGGGCCCCGACGGCTATGCCGAGGCCGTGGAGCGCGCCAAGGAGTACATCCGCGCGGGCGACGTCTACCAGGTGGTCCCGAGCCAGCGCTGGAGCGCCGACTGCCCCGTGGACGCCTTCTCGATCTACCGCGGCCTGCGCGCGATCAACCCGAGCCCGTACATGTACTTCCTCGACTTCGAGGACTTCGAGATCGCCGGCGCGTCGCCCGAGGCGCTCGTGACCGTGACGGGGAGGACCGTGCGCCAGCGCCCGATCGCCGGCACGCGGCCGCGCGCCGACTCGGTCGAGCAGGACCTCGAGCGCGCCCGCGAGCTGCTCGCCGATCCAAAGGAGCGCGCCGAGCACGTGATGCTGGTGGACCTCGGCCGCAACGACCTCGGGCGCGTGTGCGAGTACGGCTCGGTCAAGGTCGACGAGCTGATGACCGTGGAGACCTACTCGCACGTGATGCACATCGTCTCCTCGGTGTCCGGCACGCTGACTCCCGACGTGTCCCCAATGGACGCGCTGCGCGCCTCGCTGCCGGCCGGCACGCTCTCCGGCGCCCCGAAGATCCGCGCCATGCAGATCATCGACGAGCTCGAACCCGTCGGGCGCGGTCCCTACGGCGGCGCCGTGGGCTATCTCTCGTACACGGGCGACCTCGACACCTGCATCTACATCCGCTCCGCGCTCGTGAAGGACGGGCGCGTGCACATCCAGGCCGGCGGCGGCATCGTCGCGGACTCGGACCCGGAGTACGAGGTGCGCGAGACCGAGGCGAAGGCCGGCGCGGTGATGGACGCGATCGGGCTTGCCTGCGACCAGGGGGACTGGGCATGACGAGCGTGCTCGTGGTCGACAACTACGACTCGTTCACGTACAACCTCGTCCAGTACCTCGGCGAGCTCGGAGCCGACGTGGAGGTGGTGCGCAACGACCTTCCGGAGCTGCTCGAGCGCAGCCCCGACCGCGTGATCGTGTCACCCGGCCCGTGCACGCCGGAGGAGGCGGGGCTCTCCAAGGAAGCGATTCGGCGCTACGCGGAGGACGGGGTGCCGGTGCTGGGCGTGTGCCTCGGGCACCAGGCGCTCGCCGCCGCGTACGGCGGGCGGGTGGTTCGCGGCGAGCCGGTGCACGGCAAGACCGCCGAGGCCGAGCACGACGGCAGGACCATCTTCGACGGTCTCGAATCACCGCTCGTGGTCGGCCGCTACCACTCGCTTGTCGTCGATCCGGAGCTGCCGGACGAGCTCGAGGTATCGGCTCGGTCGGGCGACGTGATCATGGGCCTGCGCCACCGCGAGCTGCCCCTCGAGGGCGTGCAATTCCACCCCGAGTCGGTGCTCACACCGCACGGCAAAGAGCTGCTGCGGAACTTCCTTCATGCCGAATAGCGTTCTCACTGAGGCCATCGACCGGGTGGCGGGCGGCGAGGACCTCGCGCCGGACGAGGCCTCGCGCGTGCTCGCCGAGATCGTCGAGGGCAACGCCTCCGAGGGGCAGGCCGCGGCGTTCCTAATCGCCCTGCGTACGAAGGGCGAGACGGTGGGGGAGATCGCCGGCCTCGCGGCAGTGCTCCGGGAGCGCTCGGTGAAGGTCGATGCGGGGGATGATCTGCTGGACACGGCTGGCACCGGCGGCGGCCGCCCGACCTTCAACGTCTCGACCACGGCGGCGTTCGTCGCCGCGGGGGCGGGCTGCCGCGTGGCGAAGCACGGCAACCGCTCGGCCACGAGCCAGTGCGGGTCGGCGGACGTGCTCGAGGCGCTCGGCGGCCGCATCGACCTTTCGCCCGAGGAGGTGGCGGACTGCATCGGAGAGATCGGCTTCGGGTTCATGTTCGCGCCGCTTCACCACCCGGCGTTCAAGCACATCGTGCCGGTGCGCAGGGAGCTCGGCGTGCGCACGATCTTCAACTTCCTCGGTCCGCTCACCAACCCCGCGGGGGCGCTGCGGCAGGTGATCGGCGTCTCCGATCCCGGGAAGATCGAGATCATGGCGGCGGCCCTCGGAGAGCTTGGGGCGGAACGGGCCCTGGTAGTGTCGAGCGCCGATGGCCTGGACGAGTTCTCGGTCTCCGGGGCAACCCGCGTTGTGGAACTGAGAGACGGCCGTCTGAGCAGCTATGAGGTGACGCCCGAGCAGGTCGACATCGAGCCTTCGGCCGACGGCGCGGTGGGCGCAGGCACGCCCGACCAGAACGCCCAGGTGTTGCGCGACGTGCTATCCGGGAAGGCCGGCACCGAGCGCTCGCTGGCGGTTCTGAATGCGGGCGCGGCCATCTACGTCGCCGGCCGCGCCGACACGCTCGCCGACGGCGTGCGCGCCGCGGAGCGCTCGATCGATGACGGCGCCGCCGCGAACGTGCTGGAGCGCTGGCTCGGAGCGACTGCCGCGTGATCCGGCTGGACGACATCGTCGATGCCACGCGCGACGCCCTGAAGCGGCGCCAGCGCGAGCACCCGCTCTCCGAGCTCGAGGCGCAGGTCGAGACGGGGCGCGAGGGCCGCCCGTTCGCCGAGGCGCTGTCGCGCCCCGGCACATCGCTGATCGCGGAGCACAAGCGCCGCTCGCCGTCCGCGGGTGACCTCGCGCCGAGCGGCTCGAGCTGCGCCGAGATCGTCCAAGCCTACGAGCGCGGCGGCGCCGCGGCCGTGTCGATCCTCACCGAGGAGGTGCACTTCGGCGGATCGCTGGCGGACCTGCGCGAGGCCCGCGCCGCCACTGAGCTGCCGATCCTTCGCAAGGACTTCACTATCGACCGGTATCAGCTCTACGAGGCGAAGCTCGCGGGCGCGGACGCGGTTCTGCTCGTGGTGGGTTCGCTCGACGACTCGATGCTCGCCTCGCTCTCTGCGGAGGCGCGGCAGCTCGATCTCGACGCGCTCGTCGAGATCCACGACGACGAGGAGCTCGAGCGCGCGCTGGAGCTTGACTCCGACGTGATCGGGATCAACAACCGCAACCTCGAGGACTTCAGCGTCGACATCCAGCGCACCTTCGACCTGCTCGCTGACGTGCCGGCGGGCAAGGTCGTGGTGTCCGAGTCGGGTATCCACCACCGCGACCAGATCGACGAGCTGGAGCAGGTCGGGGTGGACGCTGTGCTGATCGGAGAGGCGCTCATGCGCTCGCCCGATCCGCAGGCGGCAGCGCGCGAGCTCACGCACTCGACCGATCCTGGCGCGGAACCCATCGGCCCCGCTTAGGCGTATCCGTACCATGGTGATGCATGTCGACCGTCCCTGAGCTCGACCCGCCCGCTGTAGCCGAGCTCGGCGCGCGCCTCCGAGACAACATCGCTCGCGCTGTCAAGGCCCCGGACTCGGTCATTCGCGACGTGCTGGTTGCGCTGTTCGCAGAGGGCCACGTGCTGATCGAGGACTATCCGGGCGTGGGCAAGACGGCCCTCGCACGCGCTCTCGCCCGCTCGGTCGATGCCGAGTACGCACGCATCCAGTGCACGGCCGACCTACTGCCGGCCGACGTGGTCGGCACGAATGTCTATGACCAGCGCGAGAATCGCTTCGAGTTCCGGCCCGGGCCGGTGTTCGCAAACGTCGTGCTTGTGGACGAGGTGAACCGCGCCTCGCCGAAGACGCAGTCCGGCCTGCTCGAGTGCATGCAGGAGGGCCACGTAACGGTGGACCGGCACACGCACGAGCTGGCGCGGCCCTTCATCGTCGTCGCGACGCAGAACCCCGTCGAGTACGAGGGCACGTATCCGCTTCCGGAGGCGCAGCTCGACCGCTTCATGGTGCGCGTCTCGCTCGGGTATCCGACGGCGCAGCAGGAGAGCGACATGCTCATGGATCACGCCGCGAGCGACCGCGTGCTCGACCTGGAGCCGGTGGCCGACGTGGCGGGCATCCTGGCCGCCCAGAACGCGGCCTCCGCGGTGCATGGGAGTGAGGCGCTGCGCCGCTACGTCGTCGCCATCTCAGACGCCACGCGCGCCGACCCGCGTGTGGAGCTCGGCGCGAGCCCGCGCGCCGGCCTGATGCTCTTCCGGGCCGCGAAGGCCTATGCGGCGCTCGACGGCCGCGACCACGCGCTTCCCGACGACGTGCAGAAGCTTGCCGGCGCCGTGCTCACCCACCGTCTGCTGCTCGCGCCCGGCAGCGGTGCCGACGAGCGCGCCGCGGTCGTTCGCGATGCGCTGGAGCGGGTTCCCGCGCTCTGACGCGCTGATGCTCCGCCCGCTCTTCACGGCGCTGCTCGGAGTGGCGCTGTGCCTGGCCGGGGGAACGTTCGACACACCATCGTTGTACGTCCCCGGAGTGGGCCTGATCGTGCTGTCGCTCGGCGCCGTCGTCTGGGTGCGGCTCGCCGCCAAGGGTGCCACGGTCATGCGCGTGCCCGGGCCGCACACGGTCGTGGAGGAGGAGCCGTATCCGCTGCGGGTGGAGGTGCGGAGCGGCGTCCTGCCGCCACCTGGCGGCGAGCTGCTCGAGCCGCTGCTCGGCTGGCCCGTGCCGGTGGGCGGGCGATGGTCGCGCCGGCTGCGAATCAACGTGCGCTTCTCCCGGCGCGGACGGCGCGTGCTCGAGCCCGAGCTGCTCGTGATCCGGGATCCGCTGCGGCTCTACTCGCGCGAGCTCCAGGGCCACGGCGGGGAGGAGGTGCTCGTGCTTCCGCGCGTCGAGCCGGTGACCGCGCCCGGCAGCGGCGGTGCCGGCGCCGGTTCCCAGGCCGGGATGGGCGCGCAGCCGAGCCTGTCGGGAAGGCGGCTGGACGCGTCCGCCGCGGAGCTCGAGATCGACGGCCTGCGCGCGTACCGGGAGGGCGCCCCCGCCTCGCGGATCCACTGGCCGTCCGTGGCGCGCCACGGCGAGATGCTCGAGCGCCGCCTGGTCGCCGAGCTGGACTCGGCGCCGCTGATCGTGATGGACCCGTCCGCTCCCGCGGACGAGGAGGCCCTCGACAAGGCCGTCCGCGCAGCCGCGTCGCTGTGCGTGTGGCTCGCCCGCAGCGACGGTTGCGCCGTGCTTCTGCCAGGCGACCGTCGGCCGATCGACATCAGTCATGACCTCGGATCCTGGCCCGCCGTGCATGCGCGCCTCGCACTCGTCGAAGAGGGCGCCCCTCCGGCCGGCAGCGTGCTCGGCCCGCGCGGCGGCGCGGTGATCTGGGTGACCGGAGCCGACCTTCGTGCCACCCCGCGGGCCCTCGAGCGGCTGCCCGCCGGGTCGCGCTATGTGGTGGCGCCCGGCGTGCTGCTCGGAGTGCGGCCCGCCTTCGAGGTGGCCGGCTGCACCGGCTGTCTAGTCGAGCGGGCGCGGCGCGCCACCGGAAGCCGGAGCGCGGCATGAGCCGCGTGCTCGGCCGCACACCGGCACCGGCCACGGTAGGCGCTCCGCCCGCCGCCACCGGGAGCGCGCGCTCCGCCGCGGCGGTCATGCACGACTCGCTCTCCATGCGGCTGATCGCCTTCGCCGCGCTCGGCGCCTTCGGCGCGGCGCACTGGGGTCTTCTGGTGAAGGACCCACCCGTTGGCCGGACGCTCCTCGTTGTCCTCGTGGCCACCGGCGGCGCCGCTGCGCTCGGGCTGCTCAGGCGAACCCCGCTCCCGCGGCCGGCACTGCACGCGCTGGCCGCCGTGATCGCGCTGGCGATGCTTGCGCTTGGGCTGATGGCCGCGGGCCTTCCCGGGCGCCTGCTGCTCCCGGCTCACTGGGGCGAGTTCGCGGACGGCCTCGACCGTGGCCTCGCCGGCATGCAGGAGATCGAGTGGCCCTACGACGGCCCCGACACCTGGATCCGGCTGAGCATCCTGCTCGGCGTGCCGGCGCTCCTCACCGTCGCCGCCACGCTCGCCTTCTGGCCTGCGCGCCGGGCCGCTGGGGGGCTGCGCATAGCCGGACTCGCCACCCTGCTGATCCTGTACGGCACCCCGGTGACCGAGAACGACCCGGGTGCGCCGGCGCTGCGCGGTCTCGTGCTACTCCTCCTCGTGGGCGCCTGGCTGTGGCTGCCGCGCATGCCGCGCCGCGAGGCCGCGATCGGCGCCGCCGTGGTGGCGAGCGTCGGGGTGCTGTCGCTCCCCGTGGCCGCCGCGCTCGACGGGGACCGCGCCTGGTGGAACTACGGGGCGTGGAGCCTGTTTGGCAAGGGCGAGGCGATCACGTTCGACTGGAACCACGAGTACGGGCCGCTCGACTGGTCGCGCGCGGGGGCCACCGTGCTGAACGTGAAGTCGACCCGGCCGCACTACTGGAAGGCCGAGGCGCTCGATTCCTTCGACGGGCTGCGCTGGGTGCGCTCCGCGGCGGCGGACGACAACCGCTACGGCCCCGAGGTGACGTTCTCGGAATCGAATCCCGAGGGCCGCTGGAACTACAACGAGTACAACCCGAAGTGGGACGAGCGCATCCAGTTCACGGTCCGGTCGCTGTCCAGCACCATGGTCGTGGGAGCGGGCGTCACGCTCCGCGTTGACGGTGTGGGCGGTTCCAGGCCGAGTTCCGACGGAACCACGCTACTGCGGCGAGGCGTGACCCTCGAGAAGGGCGACTCCTACTTCGTCCGCGCGTACGCACCAAATCCCACCAAGGCGCAGATGGAGGACGTGCCAAGCGGCTACTCGCAGGGCATGGTCGCCTACACACAGATCCAGCTTCCCAATCCGGGCGAGAGCGCCACGGACGGCCTCGGGCTTCAGGACGATGCGGCCCGCGAGCGGGCCGCCCAGGCGCGTGACAACGTGTTCATGCCGCTGCGCGGCGATCCCCTGAGCGGCTGGGGCCCGCGCGCCGAGGCCGCGATTCGCCGCTCGCCCTACGAGCGCATGTACGACCTCACCCAGCGGCTCACCGCAAACCAGCCGACGGCCTACGCCGCGGTCAAGAACGTCGAGCGCTACCTGCAGGACACGTTCACGTACTCCGAGCGCGTGCCCACCCGGCCGATCCCGCTGATGGGCTTCCTGTATGGCGAGAAGCGCGGCTACTGCCAGCAGTTCTCCGGCGCCATGGCGCTGATGCTGCGCATGGCGGGCATCCCGGCGCGTGTGGCCGCGGGCTTCTCCCCGGGCTCGTACAACAAGGACACCCGCGAGTACCGGGTCCGCGACCTCGACGCACACTCGTGGGTGGAGGTTTGGTTCACCGGCATCGGCTGGGTTCCGTTCGACCCCACTCCCGCGCGCTCGCCGGCAGAGTCGCAGTCCAGTGCGCTGGCGACCAGCGCGGCGGCGGCCGACGCGGGTGAGGTGCGCCAGCGCCAAGGAGTGGCGGCCTCGGATCGCGTGACGGACTCGGGCGGCGGACTGGGATCCGACGGCGGAAACGGCTGGCTCGGGCCGCTGCTTTTTCTGCTGGTGGCCGCGCCGCTCGTGGCGGGCGCGTTCGTCATGGGAAATCGCGTACGGCGGCTTCGTGCACTCGGACCGCGACGAGCTCGCGGAGATTCAGCTCTCAGAGCTGCGCCGCGCGCTCGTGCGGCTTGACTGGGAGGTTCCGGCATCGACCACGTTGCTGGGTCTCGAGCGGCGGCTCGGGCGCTTTGCCGGACCGGCGTCGGAGGCCTACGCAAAGGGCCTGCGCGGGTACCGGTACGACCCGCGGGCGCCGGCGGCCCCCGGGCTGGGCCAGCGCAGGGCGTTGCGCCGGGAGCTGAGCCGGGGCAGCCTCTTCGACAGGTTGCGCGGCCTCATCGCCATTCCGCCAGGCGCGCCACGCTCGTAGCCTTTATTGAAACGTAAGGTCGGGGCGCTAAATACCTTCCTATGACCACAAAGAGCCCGCTCGCCAACGTTCTCTCAGGTGTACTCGGCGGCCTGATCGTGCTGGTCATCGGCGCGGTCCTGATCGCCACCGATGTGATCGACACGGGCGACACCAAGACGGTTGTGCGCGAGACGTCCATAACGCAGCCGACCGCCACCTCAACGGGCACCGAGGGGCGCAGCGTCCGCGACATCTACAAGCAGGAGGGGCGCGGCGTGGTCTTCATCCAGTCCAATGGCGTGACCACGGACAGCGGCTCCCCGTTCGGTACCCCGGAGCAGGGCACCGCGACCGGCTCGGGCTTCGTGGTCGACGGCGACGGCACGATCATCACCAACGCCCACGTGGTCGAGGGCGCGGACAGCGTGCAGGTTCGCTTCGCCGAGAACGGCGAGTTCATCGACGCCGACGTGAAGGGCGTCGACGTGGACACGGACATCGCGGTGCTGAAGATCGATCCGTCGAAGGCCGGCGACCTCACCCCGATCCCGCTGGGCGACTCCTCGAAGGCGCAGGTCGGCGACCCCGTTATCGCGATCGGTAACCCGTTCGGCTACAGCCGCACGGTCACCACCGGCATCGTGTCCGGTCTCCAGCGCGAGATCCAGGCGCCGAACGGCTTCACGATCCCGGACGTGATCCAGACCGATGCCTCGATCAACCCCGGCAACTCCGGTGGTCCCCTGCTGGACGCCAACGGGCGCGTGATCGGCATCAACTCGCAGATCGCGACCGGCGGCGGGCAGGGCTCCGTGGGCATCGGCTTCTCCGTCCCGATCAACACCGCCAAGCGGCTGCTGCCGGACCTCAAGGCCGGCGAGACCATCCAGCACGCGTTCCTCGGGGTGCAGATGCAGGACGTGACCAAGCAGGTCGCGGACGACCTCAACCTAGCTTCGGACAAGGGCGCTCTCGTGGTGAGCGTCACGAAGGGCAGCCCAGCCGACAAGGCCGGCCTGCGCGGCGGTCGCACGCAGACCTCGCAGGGCATCGCGGCGGGCGGCGACCTGATCGTCGCCGTGGACGGCAAGTCGGTGAGCGATTCAAGCGAGGTCGCGAGCGCGATCTCGCAGAAGCGCCCGGGCGACACTGCCGAGATCACGTACTACCGCGGTGACTCGAAGAAGACCGCGACGGTCGAGCTCGCCAAGCGCCCGAAGTCAGCCGATCAGCCCTCGTCGGATCAGGGCGGCGGCGACGGCGGCGGGCTGTTGCCCTAGCGGCGCGCCTGCCACGATAGGCGGGCGATGACCCGCGTCAAGATCTGCGGAATAACGGCCCTCGAGGACGCCCACCTGGCGGCGGACCTCGGCGCCTGGGCGCTCGGAATGATCTTCTGGCCGGGCAGCCCGCGCGTGTGCACGTTGGAGCAGGCCGAGGCGATCGGGGCGCAGCTCCACCGGCGCGTCGAGCTCACCGGCGTGTTCGTGAATGCGACGCTCGATCACGTGGCGGAGACCGCGGACGTCTGCCGCTTCACCCTCCTCCAGCTCCATGGAGACGAGGGCCCCGCGTACTGCCAGGAGGCGAAGCGCCGCACCGGCTGTCGGGTGATCAAGGCCGCGCGAGTGCGCGACGCGGCGCAGGTCCAGGCCCTGCGGGCCTACCGGACCGACTTCCACATGCTCGACGCTCACTCCGAGCGCGCGCCCGGCGGCACGGGGGAGAGCTTCGACTGGAAGCTTGCCCGCCTGCACCCGGGTAATCCGCCGCTGATCCTGTCGGGTGGGCTCACGCCCGAGAACGTCGGCGAGGCGATCGCCGCCGTGAATCCGTTCGCCGTCGACACCGCGAGCGGCACCGAGGCCGAGCCCGGCCGCAAGGACCCAGCGAAACTGGCCGCGTTCTTCAGGGCGGTCGAGGCCGCGGACCACGTGGTGGCATGACGAGGACGCCGCTCGAGCGGCGCTTCGGCCCCTACGGCGGCCGCTATGTGCCCGAGACGCTGATACCGGCGCTGGACGAGCTCGAGCGTGAGTGGTCCGCCGCCCGTGACGATCCGGCCTTCGTGACGCAGCTCGACGAGCTGCTGCGCGACTACGTCGGGCGCCCGACGCCGCTCTATCACGCGCAGCGGCTCTCGGACCTCGTGGGGGGCGCGGTATGGCTGAAGCGAGAGGACCTCACGCACACCGGCTCGCACAAGATCAACAACGCGCTGGGCCAGGCGCTGCTCGCTCAGCGGATGGGGAAGCCGCGCGTGATCGCCGAGACCGGCGCCGGCCAGCACGGCGTGGCGGCGGCCACCGCTTGCGCCCTGCTCGGCCTCGAGTGTGTCGTGTACATGGGGACCGAGGACATGCGCCGCCAGGAGCCGAACGTGCAGCGCATGCGCCTGCTGGGCGCCGAGGTGCGGGGCGTGGACGCTGGCGCTCGCACGCTCAAGGAGGCTGTGTCGGCGGCGATCCGCGATTGGGTGGCGAATGTGGAATCCACCCACTACGTGATCGGCTCGTGCGTGGGGCCGGCTCCCTACCCGGCGCTGGTGCGCGACCTCCAGCGCCGCATCGGCGACGAGGCGCGCGCGCAGCTGCTCGACCAGGCGGGGCGGCTGCCGGACCGGGCGATCGCCTGCGTGGGCGGCGGCTCCAACGCGATCGGCACCTTCATTCCGTTCGTGGACGACGCCGAGGTGGAGCTCGTGGGCGTGGAGGCGGCGGGGGAGGGGCTCAGGACGCAGCGTCACTCCGCGCCGCTCACCACCGGCGCCCGGGGCGTTCTCCACGGGGCACTCACCGGGGTGATCCAGGACGAGGAGGGCCAGATCCTCGAGGCCCACTCGATCTCGGCTGGCCTCGACTACCCGGGCGTGGGCCCAGAGCACGCCTGGCTGCGCGACTCGGGGCGCGTCCGCTACGAGGCCGTGGAGGACGGCGCCGCGGTGGCGGCCTTCCACAAGGTGGCGGAGCTCGAGGGCATCCTGCCGGCGCTCGAGTCGTCGCACGCGGTGGCGTGGCTGCTCGCGAATCCTTCGCCTGCCCTCAGTCTGATCACCTTGTCGGGGCGGGGGGACAAGGATTTGGCTGAGGTGCTGGCGCTCGCATGAGCATCGAGTCCGCGTTCGCTCAGAACGGGAAGCGCGCAGCTCTCATGCCGTATTTGATGGGGGGCTATCCGAGCATTGAGGGGTCGGTTTTGGCTGGGTTGGCGGCAGCAGATGCCGGCGCTGATCTGCTGGAGCTGGGGATTCCGTTCTCGGATCCGCTGGCTGATGGGCCCGTGATCCATGCCGCTGGGACCTCGGCTCTTGCTGCGGGGGCGACGCCGCACTCGGTGCTGGGCGTTTGCGAACAGCTTGCATCGAGGGTGCCCGTGGTGTTGATGGTGTACGCGAACATCGTGCTCACCGCCGGGGTTCACGCTTTTGCATTGAAGGCGGCCGCGGCCGGTGCCTCGGGGCTGATCGTGCCTGATCTTCCGCATGATGAGGCCGGGGAGTTGCGGGAGGCCTGTGACGCCGAGGGGCTGGCGTTGGTGCCTTTGGTGGCGCCCACGACCACGCCCGAGCGAATCGTCGACATCGGTGCCGACGCACGCGGGTTCGTGTACACGGTGTCGCTCACGGGGACCACCGGAGAGCGCAGCGAGTTGCCACCCGGCCTGGCCGACACGGTCAGCCGCGTGCGCGCCGCAACCGACGTGCCCGTGGCGGTCGGCTTCGGCATCTCGACGCCCGACCAGGCCCGCTCCGTGGCCGAGATCGCGGATGGAGTGATCGTGGGAAGCCGCGTGGTCCGAGCAGCGGGTGAGGGCGGGCCTGAGGCGGTCGGGGAGTTGGTGGCGGAGCTCGCGGCGGCGCTGCGGGCCTAGCGTTCCGAACGGCAGCACCGAAGGCTGCCCGAACCGCCAGGTGAGAGGTAAGCGTTGCGTATAGCGACACGCCTGCCTCTCACCTGACCGTGAGGGCTTGTTTCCCGCTCGGATTGTGGAACAATTTTGCCCAGCGTGGCTCGGTCCTATGTCCTCATTGCTGCCGTTCTCTTCGGCACCACCGGCACCGCTCAGGCTCTCGGGCCCGAGATCGAGCCGCTGGCGGTCGGCACGGTGCGCATCGCGATTGGCGCTGTTCTGCTCGTGGCGATAGCGCTCGCCACCAACCGCTTCCAGCTCGGCGGTGCGGATCGCCGGCTGGTCCTGCTGTCGGGCCTGTGCGTGGCCGCCTACCAGGCCACCTTCTTCGCGGCTGTGGACGACACGGGGGTGGCGGTTGGGACCGTCGTGGCCATCGGCTCGGCGCCCGTGTTCACGGGCCTGATGGCCCGAGCGTTCACGGGCGAGCGGCTCAGCGTCCGCTGGGCGGCGGCCACGGCCCTCGGCTGCGCCGGTGTCTGCACGCTCGTGCTCGGCGGCGGCTCGGGCGGCGAGGTGTCACTGCCCGGAGTGGGGCTCGCGCTGCTCGCCGGCGCCGGCTACGGCGGCTACGCCGTGGCCGGAAAGCGCCTGATGGACCAGGGCGCAACACCGGAAGCACTGATGGCAAGCGTGTTCTCCATCGGTGCTGCAGTTTTGGTCCCCTTGCTGGCGTTTGTGCCCACGGGCGACCTAATCAGCGGCGAAGGCCTGGCCCTGGCCCTCTACCTCGGCGCGCTCCCCACAGCAGCCGCCTACACGCTCTTCGCCCGCGGCCTCAAGCGCCTCGGCGCCGGCGAGACGGCCACGTTGACCCTGGCCGAACCGGTGACCGCGGCGGCCCTCGGATTCATCGTGCTGGGCGAGCGTCCCGGCGCCGCCGCGCTCGTCGGAGCGGCTCTTGTTCTGGCCGGTCTCACGCTGCTCGCGTTGCGTCCGAATGGCGCCGGACGCATGGGCGCCAGACCCGCGGAAGCCATCGCTGGCAGCGGACATCGCTGGTAGGGTGGCGCCCACTATGGCCCATTCGAAAACAGCCGACCACGCCGCCGCTGAGGCGGCGCCTGAGGCCCCCGCAAAGTCCGACGCGAAGCCCCAGCGCAAGCGCATCACGAGGCGCAAGGCTGTCGAGGCCCACGTGCGCAGCTACTTCGAGGCGATGGACCGCCGCGACGTCGAGGCGATCGTCTCGCACTGGCGTGAGGACGGCGTTGACGACATGGTGCCCGTGGGCGTTTTGCGCGGCCGCGACGAGATGCGTGAGTACTTCAAGTCGGTGTTCGCAGCCACGCCCGACGCCCGCACGACGGTCACCCGCCTGGTGGCCGGCGAGCAGAGCTGTGCGGTCGAGTGGCGCATCGAGGGCACATTCGATGGCGCCCCGTACCTGGGCATCGAGCCCACGGGCAACCACATCGAGATCCGCGGGCTCGATCTGTTCGAGCTCGAGGACGGCGAGATCGTGACCAACACCGGCTACTTCGACGGCGCCGCCTTCGCACGCCAGATCGGGATGCTTCCGGCGGATGGCTCGGGCGCGGATCGCGCGATGAAGAGCGCCTTCAACGCCGTCACGAAGCTGCGCCGCGCGGTCGCGGAGCGCAGAAGCGCCTGATGGCAGTCCTTGTGGCCCTCACGGTAGGGCTGGTCTGGTGGATCGCCGCCTGGGCGTTCGGCATCAAGGCCTTCGACGCATTCCTGCTCACGGCGGCGCTCGTGGTGGGCGCCGCGGCCTGGCAGATCATGAAGCCGTTCGTCCATCAGGCGCTCGGCCGCGAGGTGGCCGAGCCCGAGGAGCAGGGCGCCGGCTTCTAACTCGGCGTCCCTCGGCCCTCAGCCGAAGAACGTCGCCGCGGCCTCGTAGTCCTCGGCCGGCACGGTTCGCAGGTCCGCCACCGCCTCCGACAGCGGCACCAGTTCGATCCGTGTGCCGCGTAGCGCCGGCATCATTCCCCAGCGTGCCTCGCTGGCGGCGTCCACCGCCGCCAGCCCGAGCCGGGTGGCGAGCACACGGTCGAAGGCGGTCGGCGTGCCGCCCCGCTGGATGTGGCCGAGCACGGTGGCGCGCGTCTCGTAGCCCGTCCGCTCCTCGATCTCGCGCTCGAGGCGCTGTCCCATGCCGCCGAGGCGCGCGTGGCCGAACTCGTCCTCGCCCGCGGCCATCGTCTCCATCGTGCCCTCCTCGGGCACCGCGCCCTCCGCCACCACCACGATCGAGAAGTAGCGCCCGCGCGAGTGGCGGCGCTGGATCAGTCGGCAGACCTCCTCGATGTCGAAGGGCCGCTCGGGGATCAGGATCACGTCCGCGCCGCCCGCCAGCCCCGAGTAGAGCGCGATCCAGCCCGCGTGGCGGCCCATCACCTCGACGATCATCACCCGGTTGTGCGACTCCGCGGTGGTGTGCAATCGGTCGATGGCATCGGTCGCGATCTGCACCGCGGTGTCGAAGCCGAAGGTCATGTCCGTTCCCGCGATGTCGTTGTCGATCGTCTTCGGCACGCCGATCACGGGCAGGTCGTGCTCGCCGTGCAGGCGCGCCGCCGCGCCGAGCGTGTCCTCGCCGCCGATCGCGATCAGCCCATCGAGGCCGGCCGCGTCGAGCGTCGCCCGGATCACGCCGGGCCCGTCGTCGCGCTTGAACGGGTTGGTCCGCGACGAGCGCAGGATCGTGCCTCCCCGCGGCAGGATCCCGCGCGTCGACTCGACAGTGAGGTCCTCGCGAAGGCCTTCGATCGGCCCGCGCCAGCCGTCACGAAAGCCGACGATCTCGTGTCCATGGTCGTCGATGCCCCTGCGCACGATCGCCCTGATGACCGCGTTCAGGCCAGGGCAATCGCCTCCCCCCGTGAGCACGCCGATCCGCACGCCGATCACGATACCCACGCCCGTCACAATGCCGCCCCTTGGGACTCGTACGGACATTGATCTGGGGAACGGCGGCACTGGCCGTGCTGCTCGGCGGATGCGGCGGCGCGGACGAGCCGACGCGCATCGAGGGGAACACCGCGACCGTCTACTCGAGCGTTCCCCGGCACGGCGTGTCCACCGCGGTGGCTCGCGCCGTGCTGGCGGGGGAGCGACGTGCTCTCTCTGAGGCGGGCGGCCGCGCTGGCGGCCTGCGGATCCGGCTCGTCGAGCTGCCGACCACCGACGACGCGCCGGACCATCCCTGGGATCCCGCGCTCGTGAGCACGAACGCACATCGCGCCGCCGACGACCCGAGCGCAATCGCGTACCTGGGCGAGCTCGACTACGGGGCGAGCGCGGTGTCGCTCCCGATCACAAACGACGCGGGGTTGCTCCAGGTGTCGCCAGGCGACGGGCTAACGAGCCTCACGCGGCGGCCGCCGGGCCGGCCGCGCGCGGGCCCCGAGCGCTACTACCCATCGGATGAGCGCAGCTTCGTGCGCGTGGGGCCCTTGGACCTTGAGGAGGCCGAGTGGCTCGTCGAGCGCGTACGAGCCAGTGGCGGGCGGCGCGTGGCCACGGTCTTCGACCGCGAGATCTACGGCCGCGAGCTGGCCGGGCAGATCGCGACCCTCGCGCGCCGAGCGGGGATCGAGCCCGTCGCCTCTGAGGAGTTCCGCGGAGAACCGGACGAGATCCCCGAGCTCGCGCGCGAGCTTGCCGAGACGCGACCGGACGCGGTGATCCACCTCGGAGTCGCCAGGCCCACGACCGGGCGGCTGCTGGAGGAGATCGATTCCGCGCTGCCCTCCGTGCCGCTGTTCGCTTCGAGCGGGATTCTCGCCGCGCAGGAGACCCTGGCGCTTCCAGCCGGCGTGGCTCGGATCGAGGCCGTTGGGCCCGCGCTCGCGCCGGAGCGCGCGGGGTACGACGCGATGCGCCTGGTGCTCGAGGCGGTCGAGGAGGGGCGACGCGACCGCCAGCGGGTGATCGCCGCGGCGCTCCGCCTGCACGAGCAGGTGGCGTCCGCCCGCCTAGCCGTCTACCGACCCGGCGCGGACGGGCGCTTCGAGCGCGTCGGAGCGGCGCGCTGACCGCTGACCACCTTCGAGCGCCACCCGACGCGGGGCTATTGCTCGCCGCCTCCGGCGCCGCCCTGTTCTCGCACAACGGAAGCATGGCGCGTTACCTGCTCGACGACGGGGTCGACGCAGCACGCCTCTCGCGGTGCGCTCCGCCGGCGCATGCCTGATCCTCCCCGTCGTGCTCGGCCTGACCTGGCGCGACCTGCTGAGGGTCGAGCGGAGCGAGCTGCCCGGACTCCCCGTGTTTGGCGTGCTCGGCTTGGGCGCTCGGCGGTGGGAGGCACGCTCGTGCCGTTCATCCTCATGGTCGCCGCCCTTCGCCACATCGCCGCCCCGCGAGCCGCCATGGTGGCCACGCTCAAGCCGTCCTGGCGGCCGTCTTCCCCTGGGTAATTCACGACGAGGCGCTCGCCGCCGTGCAGATCGGAGGCGGGATGGCCGTGCTCGTCGCGGTGGCCTGCGTGCAGTCGCGCCGCCCGATCACGAGGCTGAGGCGGCCTCCGAAAGCTCCCTCGCGAGATTTTCTCCGCGTTAAGCCGGGGGGTCTGTTTGCATGCGAGCGGGCGGCGTGCCTAGGATGCCCGAGGTTGGAGCCATTCCATTAGGGAGGGACACAGTGCGAGTACGTTGGCTGGCAGTTCTGAGCTGCCTTGTCGGCGTCTTTGCCTTGGGCCTGGCGGCCTGCGGCGGCGACGATGAAGAATCCACTGGCGGAAGCGGCAGCGGCGACAGCGGGGCCATCTCCGGCAACGAACTGACCATTTATTCGAGCCTTCCGCTTCAGGGCACCTCGAAGGGCCAGTCGGAAGCCGTGATCGATGGTGAGAAGCTTGCTCTATCGGAAGTAAACGGGAAGGTCGGCAAGTACACGATCAAGTACGTGTCGCTTGACGACTCCACCGCGCAGAACCCCGGTACGGCCGATGAAGCGCAGACCGCCCAGAACGCCCGCAAGGCCGTTCAGGACGAGTCGACCATCTTCTACCTCGGCGAGTTCAACTCGGGCGGCACGAAGGTTTCGCTGCCGATCCTGAACAAGGCGAACATCCCGCAGATCAGCCCGTCGAACACCTACGTCGGTCTGACCACGGATGCGCCGGGCTCGGAGCCGGGCGAGCCGGACAAGTACTACCCCGCACAGAAGCGCACGTACGCGCGAATCGTCCCCACGGACACGATCCAGGGTGCGGCTCTCGCCACGATCATGAAGGAGGACGGCTGTAAGTCCGTCGCCATCTTCAATGACAAGACCACGTACGGCGCCGGCCTGGCGAAGAACGTCGAGACCGCCGCGAAGGACATCGGTGTCACGGTCCAGCTGAACGACGGCACGGACAAGAACGCACCGAACTACCGCTCCCTCGCCTCGAAGATCACGGCCGACTGCTTCGTCGGAAGCGGCGTGACCGGTGAGAACTACGTCCAGGTGTTCAAGGACGTTGCGGCGGCTTGCCCGGACTGCAAGCTGTACGGCCCGGACGGCGTGGCCGAGGCGGCCTTCACCGACCCGAAGGAGGGCGGCATCCCGGCGGACGTCGGCGCCCGCACGAAGGTCACGGTCGCCACGCTTAGCCCTGAAGAGTTCGAGAAGCAGGGCATCGACCTGGCGGCGACGTTCTTCTCGGACTTCGAGAAGGAGTACGGCGTCGCTCAGCCGGACCCGTACGCCATCTATGGCTACGAGACCATGAGCCTGGCGCTCGCCACGCTCAAGGCCGCTGGCGACAAGGCCAACGACCGTGAGGAGGTTCGCAAGAACCTGCTCGAGAACACCAAGGGGCGCGACAGCGTTCTCGGCACTTACGACATCGACGAGAACGGCGACACGACCCTGACGGACTACGGGCTGTACGACATCAAGGACGGACAGCTCACGTTCCAGAAGGCGATCAAGGCCGAGGCCAGCAAGGCCGAGTAGCCAACCCTCGATCCTGTCGTCTGGATCGGTTACGTTACGCAGCGGATATGGGGACGGGCTATAGCCCGTCCCCACCGCGTAACACCTTGAGGCCGATTTGGAAGCCGCTGGCATCCCCTCGCAACCCGTGCTGAAGCCGAGAACCTCGGAGGTCATCTCTGAGTTCATCTCGAAGTACGGGCTGATTGCACTGTTGGTCGCGTTCCCCGCCTACTACGGGATTCAGGACCTGATCAACGACGGCAATCTCACACGGCTTGGCAACAACCTCGCTGATGGGCTCTCGAACGGCGCCATCTGGGCGCTCGTGGCCCTCGGCTACACGCTCGTCTACGGAATCATCGAGCTGATCAACTTCGCCCACGGCGAGATCTTCATGATCGGCGCGTTCACTTCGTTCGCGCTCTACGGAGTACTCGGTCTCACAACGGAGACCGGCACTGCCGGCCTCGCAGGGGGCCTGCTGGTCATCCTCGTCATTGCGATGGCTGTGAGCGGCTCACTCAACGTGATGATCGAGAAGGTGGGCTACAGACCATTACGCGGGGCGCCAAAGTTGGCGCCCCTCATCACGGCCGTTGGGTTCTCGTTCATCCTTCAGAACGTCGGCATCCTCTGGCTCGGCGCCTCGCAGCGCAGCGTGCCCGACCTGATCGACTCCCAAAAGGAGGTCATCGACCTCTTCGGCGTCTCGATCTCGCGCGGAGACATACTCGCGATCGTGGTCACGGTCCCGCTGGTCTTCCTGCTGACCGCGTTCGTCGGGCGCAGCCGGCTCGGCAAGGCGATGCGCGCCACCGCGCAGGACCCGGAGGCCGCCAGGTTGATGGGCGTCAACGTCGACACGACGATCTCCGTCACCTTCCTGCTCGGCGGTCTGCTGGCGGGCGCTGCCGGCCTGATCAACACGCTCTACCAGACCAACGTCTGGTACTTCCAGGGCTTCACCGCCGGACTCATCGCCTTCACCGCCGCAGTCATGGGGGGTATCGGCAACCTCCGCGGGGCCGTGCTCGGCGGTCTGATCATCGGCTGCATCCAGCAGATCTCCGACAACCGCATCGGTAACGAGTGGACGCCGGCGGTCATCTTCGCCTACCTGGTCCTGATCATGGTCTTCCGGCCGCAGGGCCTCATCGGCGAGGAAACGAGGGAGGCGGGATGAACACGATCCATGGGCTGCGGACACAGCCGTGGTCGAAGTACGTGCTCCCTGTCACCGTCATCATTGCCGTCGCGGTGTTCCCCCTGTTCCGGCCACCGCTCGACGGGTTCATGGACGACTGCATCCTCGCCCTCGCCTATGTCGTGATGGCGCTCGGCCTCAACCTGGTTGTTGGCTTCGCAGGGCTGCTGGACCTCGGCTACGTCGCGTTCTACGCATTGGGCGCAATGGTGGTCGGCTGGTGGGCCTCCGACCACTTCGCCACGGTGAACGACGAGAAGGGCATCCACGTCGGCGTCAGCGACTTTGCCAGCAGCCTGCCCGGTATCCACCTGAACTTCCTGATCCTGCTGGTCGGCGCAATCCTCGTCTGCGCCATCGCGGGGGCGATTATCGGATTACCAACGCTGCGCCTGCGCGGCGACTACATCGCGATTGTGACGCTCGCCTTCGGCGAGATCATCGGCCGCATCTTCCAGAACGGCGATGAGATCACGATCTTCGGCGACAACAAGCTGTCGAACGGGCGCCAGTCGATCTCGCCGATCGACGCGATCGACCTGCCGTTCATCGCTCCATTCGACGGGGCTATCAACCTCAGGCCGTTCTACTGGACCGCGTTCGGGCTCGTGCTCGTGGTGCTGTTCGTGAACATCCGTCTGCGCGATTCACGGCTCGGCCGGGCGTGGATCGCCCTGCGCGAGGACGAGGTGGCCGCTGCCAGCATGGGCGTACCACTGGTCAAGACGAAGCTGTTCGCGTACGCCGCCGGCGGGGCCTTCGGCGGCATCTCGGGCGCATTCCTCGCCGCCTACTTCAGCAGCGTCAACGCGATCTCGTTCCAGTTCGGCTTCTCGATCTTCATCCTCGCGATGGTCATCCTCGGCGGGCTTGGCAGCATCTGGGGGGTGGTGCTCGGCGCGGTCGCCCTCGCGTTTGTGAACAACCGCCTGATCCCGGACGTGCTCGACCAGGGCTTCGTCGGCGACGCGCTCAGGGACGCGGGCCTGGACTTCAGCTTCACCGAGATCTCGTTCGGTGTCTTCGGCTTCATCCTCGTGATCATGATGGTGCTCAGACCCGAGGGCATTCTCCCCGAGCGAAGACGCCAGATGGAGCTCACCGAGGGGATCGGGTCCGACGAATCCGTATTCGAGTCACGCCTGTGAGCGAGGCTCCCGGAACAGCCCAGGTTCAGGAGACCCCGTCGGCCGACGGGGCGATCCTCGCGACGGTCGGCGTCACGAAGGTGTTCGGTGGCCTCGTCGCGGTCAGCGACATCTCGATCAACGTCGCCCCGCGTTCGATCGTCTCGATCATCGGCCCCAACGGCGCCGGTAAGACGACCTTCTTCAACATGCTCACAGGCCTCTACAAGCCGTCGATGGGTCGGATCCTGTTCGACGGAAAGGACGTGACGGCCCGGCGTCCCGACATCATCATGGCGCTCGGGGTCGCGCGGACTTTCCAGAACATCCGCCTGTTCTCGACCATGAGCGCACTCGAGAACGTGATGGTAGGCGCCCACTCGCGCATGGCGGCGGGGCTGTTCGGCTCGATCCTCCGCACGCCCAGCGTGCGGAGGGAGGAGAAAGAGGTCACCGACAAGGCGCGCGAGATGCTCGACTACGTTGGCCTCAAGTCCGAGCTCGCCGACCAGACCGCCGCCAATCTGTCGTACGGAGATCAGCGCCGCGTCGAAATCGCTCGCGCGCTGGCGTCGGACCCGCAGCTGCTGCTCCTCGACGAGCCAACGGCAGGCATGAACCCGCAGGAGTCGCAGCGGCTGACGGAGTTCATGGAACGGCTGCGCAGCGAGAAGGATCTGACCATCGTCCTGATCGAGCACGACATGAAGGTCGTGATGGGTGTGTCCGAACACATCACCGTGCTCGATCACGGCGAGCGCATCGCTGAAGGGAAGCCGGACGAGATCCGGTCGAACGACCGCGTGATCGAGGCGTACCTCGGAAAGCAGGGGGGCTGACATGGCGCTGCTCGAGCTCGAGGACGTCCATACCTTCTACGGCAACATCGAGGCGCTCAAGGGCGTCTCGATCACGGTCGAAGAGGGCGAGATCGTCACGCTGATCGGCTCGAACGGCGCCGGCAAATCGACGACGCTGCGCTCGATCTCCGGGCTCACCCCTCCGCGCCAGGGGTCGGTCCGCTTCAAGGGCGAGGAGATCTCGGAGACCGCCGCCCAGGACATCGTGCGCCTCGGCATCTCGCAGTCGCCCGAGGGGCGACACTGCTTCCCGCGCATGACGGTGAGCGAGAACCTCGACCTCGGTGCGTTCCTGCGGCGAGACTCCGACATCGACGCGGACCGCGACAGGGTGTTCGAGCTGTTCCCGCGGCTGAAGGAACGCGAGCGCCAGAAGGCCGGCACGATGTCCGGCGGCGAGCAGCAGATGCTGGCAATTGGGCGCGCCCTTATGGCTCAGCCGAAACTGCTGCTGCTCGACGAGCCGTCCATGGGAATCGCGCCGATCCTCGTTGAGCGGATCTACGAGACGATTGCCGAGATCAACCGGCAAGGCACGACGATCCTGCTGGTCGAGCAGAACGCGAACTTTGCGCTGGGGGTCTCGAAGCGCGCTTATGTGCTCGAGACCGGCCAGATCGCGCTGAGCGACCGGTCCGACGCGCTGCGCGACAACCCCGAGGTCCAGAAAGCGTACCTGGGCGCATGATCGTGATCGCCGCCCTCGGAGCGCAGTCCCTGTATCTCCTATACGCGTGGCTCGCCTCGGCAATCATCGCCTCGTGGCTCTCCGACCGCAAGGGCTACGGCGAGAAGCCCGGCCTGGCCTCCGGCCTTCTGCTCAGCGTAATCGGGGTGTTGGTATGGCTGCTCTGGCCTGCCCGAAGTGACTCGCGCTGGAAGCTGCAAGGGCCCTTCGGCAAGGGCGACGGGAAGACCGTCGCCGAGGCGCGCGCCGAGAAGGCCGGCGCGGAGGGCGAGGGCAAATGACCTTCCTGCCGATCGCTGCGAACCTGCCGTTCGGCGCCTACATGCCGCTCGTCGTGGTGCTGGTTGGGTTCGCGGTCGTGTCCGTGGTCGGAAACGCGGCGCGCGGCCGCGGGGACAGGGCCCGTGCCGAGAAGTTGGCCGACATTGCGTTCGGGCTGGTGCTGCTGGGAGCGGTGTACGCGGTCGTGCTCCTGATCGCGTCCGCCGTGAGCTATCCGCAGCGCTTCTGGGACATGCTTCTGATCACGTTCGTGATCCTGGCCTTTTTCGCGGTGCTGCTGTTCGTGTTCTTCTTCTTGGGCGAAGTGCTTCCCCGCCTTGGCCGGCGAGGATCCCGCTAGCCTTCGACGAGGTTTGAGCAGCACCGGCGACCGCTACGAGCCGCTTCCCGGCCTTCTCTCGATTCCCGCCTTTCTCGTCCGTCGGCTGGGCCCGCGCGGGCGCAGGGCGCTGGCGATCGTGGCCGCCGTCGCACTGGTCGGGGCGGTCGTCGCGGCGGTCATCCTCGTTCCACAGATCACCGAGACGAAGCGCGACAACGCGGAGCGCGCGCGGCAGGACTCGGCCAGCGCGCTGGCTGCCGAGCGGACCAGGCTGAGGGCGGAGCAGCGCCCCCACCGTGGAGTCGCTCCCGCCGGCAGCGGACGCGCTGCCATCGTCGCCGAGCTTCAGAGCGCGATCCTCGCCGACGCACGTTCTCGGGTGTCGGCGGGCGACCTGCCCGGCCCGCCCCCCAAACGCGTGAGCTGCCAGCCGCTCAAACACCGGCTGGGCGGCTATCGATGTCTCGCAGTCACTAGCGACCTGCCCGACACCGGCAGCACCGTGGGGGGGACGGTTGGCCATCCCTTCGCCGCCGTGGTCCACCCCGAGACGGGCAGCTTCAGCTGGTGCAAGGTGAGCGGCCGGCCCGGCGAGCTCAGCATCCAGTCGCGGTTCCTCGTGAAGCTGCCGCGCGAGTGCGGCGGCTGACCCGCTAGGCCCTGCCGGTGGCGTCTCGCAGGGCCGGCTCGAGGTCCGGCTGCCTGAAGGAGTAGCCGAGCTCGGTGAGGCGGCCCGGCACCGCGCGCTGCCCGGTGGTCACGATCTGCGCCATGTCGCCGTAGAGCGCCTTCACCGCCAGCGCGGGCACCGGCGCGAAGGCGGGGCGGCCCAGGACGCGACCGAGCGTTCGCGAGAGCTCCCTGTTGGTCACGGGCTCCGGCGCGGTCACGTTCACAGGCCCGCTCACGGCCTCGTTGTCGATCGCGAACATGGTCGCGCCGACCACGTCGTCCCGGTGGACCCAGGGCACGTACTGGCGCCCGCCGGCCACGGGCCCGCCGATCGCGGCCTTGAAGAACGGCAGCATCTTCTCGAGCGCGCCGCCGGAGTCGGACAGCACCACGCCCGTCCGGTTGAGAACCACGCGAACCCCCAACTCCTCCGCGGCGCGGGCCTCGGCCTCCCAGTCGGCGCTCAGCTGCGCGAGAAAGTCGTCGCCGGGCTCGGCGGTCGACTCGTCGACTCGCTCGTCGCCCCGGTGGCCGTACCAGCCGGCTCCCGAGCCCGAGACCAGCACGCGCGGCCGTTCCTCTGCGGGCAGGGCCGCCAGGGCGGCCACGAGGTTGCGGGTCGAGAGCACGCGCGAGTCGCGGATCTCCCTTTTGGTCTCGTCCGACCATCGCTGCGCGATCAGCTCCCCGAGCAGGTGCACCACGGCGTCGCGTCCGCGGAGCGCGTCGAGCGGTGCGCGCTCGGCCTCGGGATCGGCCCAGGTCTCCGCGGGCACGCCGAGCGCGTCGCTGGCCCGCCCGGCGTTGCGTGAGAGCGCCGTGACCTCGTCACCGCGCTCCACGAGCGCGCGCACGAGCGCGCTGCCGAGCATGCCGGTCGCGCCAGTGACCGCGACCCGCATCAGCCGACCGTGGCCCGCTCCACCGTCGGCTGGTCGGGCTCGCCCGACTCGTCGGTGCGCTCAGCCACCTCGGACACGGCGGCCGCGACCTCGCGGGCCACGTCGCGGTTGAACACGCTCGGGATGATGTAGTCCTCGTCCAGCTCGTCGTCGCCCACCACCGAGGCGATCCCTCGGGCGGCCGCCAGCTTCATGTCCTCTGTGATCGCAGTCGCGCGCGCGTCGAGCGCGCCGCGGAAGATGCCGGGGAAGGCGAGCACGTTGTTGATCTGGTTCGGGTAGTCCGAGCGGCCGGTGGCCATTACCCGCACGTACGGCGCGGCGTCCTCGGGCTTCACCTCTGGATTGGGATTCGCCATCGCGAACACGAACGGGTCCGTGTTCATCTTCTGAAGGTCCTGAGCGTCGATGATCCCGGGGCCCGACAGGCCGATGAACACGTCCATGCCCTCGATCACCTCGCGCGGCTGGCCATTGCGCCCGCCCGGATTCGTGTGCTCCGCGAGCCAGCGCTTGGGCGCGTTCATGGAGCCCGCCTGGTAGTCGTCGCGTCCGGTGTGGATGGCGCCGAAGCGGTCACAGGCCACGATCGAGGTCACGCCGGCGTCCATCAGGATCTTCGCGACGGCCACTCCCGCGGCGCCCGCGCCCACCATCAGCACGTCGAGGTCCTCCATGCGCCGGCCGGTGAGGCGGCAGGCGTTGATCAGCGCGGCGAGCGTGACGATCGCGGTGCCGTGCTGGTCGTCGTGGAAGACCGGGATGTCGAGCGCGTCCTGGAGGCGCTGCTCGATCTCGAAGCAGCGGGGGGAGGAGATGTCCTCGAGGTTGATGCCGCCGAAGGTCGGCGCGATGCGGATCACGGTGTCCACGATCTCGTCCACGTTCTTCGTGGAGAGGCAGATCGGGAAGGCGTCCACATCACCGAATTCCTTGAACAGCATCGCCTTGCCCTCCATCACGGGCATGGCTGCCTCGGGGCCGATGTCGCCGAGGCCGAGCACCGCGGTCCCGTCGGACACCACGGCCACCGTGTTCGCCTTGATCGTGTACTTGAAGGCCTTCTGGCGGTTCTCGGCTATGGCGGTACACACGCGCGCGACGCCGGGCGTGTAGGCCATCGAGAGGTCGTCGCGGCTCTTCAGCGGGATGTTGAGCCCTGTGTGGATCTTGCCGCGCCGATGCACCTCGAAGGTGCGGTCGGTGATCTCGATGACCTCGGCCGCCTTCACGGACTGAACGGCGGAGATCACCCGGCCGCGATGGTCGACGCTGCCGCACTCCACCGTGATCTCGCGGATCGTCCGCTCGCCCTTGGCGTCCACCGTGTCCACGGCCACGATCGAGCCACCCACCCGTGTGATCGCCGCGGTGACCTTCCCGAGCACCCCGCCCGGACGGTGCGGCAGGGCGACGCGGAGCGTGAGCGAGAACTGTGCGGAGGGCGTGGCCATGGCTGCGAGCCATCATAGGGTCGAGCCGCTCTCGGGCCCGCACCACAGCACTGAAAAGGAGCGACTGTCCTGCCCTGTGGACCGTATGGGTAGTCCAGGCAGGACGGTCGAAGTCTCTGACCCTTCACCGCTGTAGTTGGCCCGGCTGGGGCCGATGCCCTCGATAGGGTTGAACGGTGCCGCCCGAACCGCCGAAAGAACTGTTCCTGATCGACGGGAACAGCCTCGTCTACCGTGCGTTTTTCGCGCTTCCTGAGTCGATCGCCACGTCCAAGGGGCAGCCCACGAACGCGATCTTCGGCTTCGCCTCGATGCTGGTGAAGATCATCTCGGAGTACGGCGTGAAGCCGACGCTTGTGGTCTGGGACGCAGGCATGTCAGGTCGCAAGGAGGTGTACTCGGAGTACAAGGGCCAGCGCGACTCGAAGCCCGATCTGCTCGCCGAGCAGTGGCCGCACATGGAGCCGCTCGTGGATAGCTTCGGCTACGAGAACGTGCGTGTGGAGGGCTTCGAGGCCGACGACGTGATCGCCACGGTGGCCCGGCGGGCGCGTGACGAGGGCTTCGACGTGATGGTCGTGACCGGCGATCGCGACCTCTTTCAGCTGATCGAGCCGGGCGTGCGCGTGATGGCCACTAGCCGCGGGATCACCGACACCAAGGTGTACGACCGCGAGGCCGTGGTGGACCGCTACGGGATCGAGCCGGAGCTGATTCCGGATTTCGTGGGGCTGAAGGGCGACACGTCGGACAACATCCCGGGCGTCCCGGGGATCGGCGAGAAGACGGCCACGCAGCTGCTCCAGGAGCACGGCGACCTCGAGGGGGTGCTCGACAACATCGAGAGCATCTCCGGCGCCAAGCGCAAGGAGAACCTCACCAACCACGCAGAGGACGCCCGGATCTCGAAGCAGCTCGCCACCGCGATTCGCGACATCGAGCTGGATCTCGATCTCAACAAGATCGCCGCGCGGGAGCCGGACCGCTCGCGGCTGCGCGAGACATTCCGCGAGTTCGAGCTGCGCGCTCCGCTCGAGCGGCTCGAGGAGGCGCTCGGAGACGGCGAGGTGGCCGCGCCGGCTGAGCGGGTGGAGGAGGTGATCTCCGTCAAGGCGAGGGTGGTCCCGCTCACCGAGCTCGGATCCCTCGACGGCGACCTCGTGGCTATCGCGGCCGAGCGTCCGCGGCCGGCGGGCGAGCAGGATGGACAGGAGACGCTGGACGTGGGCGGCCCTCCGCTCGGACCCATGCGCATCGCCGCCTACGGTGGCGGTGAGGTGCTCGTAGCGGAGTGCGAGACGCTCGCGGCCCTCACCATGGCGCGCGGCGAGCGCCCGCTCGTGTACCACGACTGGAAGACCACCGCGGTGAGCGAGGAGGCCGCCCCGGCAGCAGTGCTGGAGCACGACACGCTGATCGCGGCGTACCTGATCGACCCGACGCGCCGCGGCTATCCGCTCGAGGAGCTCACCACCGAGGCCGGCATCGCCGCCAGCGTGGAGGGAGCGGACGGGATCGCCGAGCGCGCGGTCGTGACTCGGGTGCTGGCCGAGCGCCAGCGCGCGCGCCTCGAGGAGGACGGGCTCACAGGGCTCTTCCACGACGTGGAGCTGCCGCTCGTGGACGTGCTCGTGGAGATGGAGCGCGCCGGCGTGAAGCTCGACGTGGAGCGCCTGGCTGAGATCAGCGAGCGCTTCGGCACGCGGGCCATCGAGCTGGAGCGGCGCGTGTGGGAGCTTGCGGGCGAGGAGTTCACGATCGGCTCTCCGCAGCAGCTCGCGCACATCCTGTTCGAGAAGCTGGGGCTCTCGCGCAAGCGCCGCGGCAAGACCGGCTTCTCCACCGATGCCCGCGTGCTCCAGGCGATCCGCGACGAGCACGAGATCATCCCGGCGATCGAGGAGTGGCGCGAGGTCACGAAGCTCAAGTCGACCTACCTGGACGCCTTCCCCGAGCTGATCGGCGACGACGGCCGCCTCCACACCACCTTCAACCAGACCGCCACGGCCACCGGGCGCCTGTCGAGCACCGATCCGAATCTCCAGAACATCCCGATCCGGACGGAGCAGGGCCGCGAGATCCGCGCCTGCTTCGTGGCCGAGCCCGGCAACATGCTGATCTCAGCCGACTACTCGCAGGTCGAGCTCAGGTTGCTCGCCCACATCGCCGACGAGCCGGTGCTGAAGGAGATCTTCCGGCGCGGAGAGGACGTGCACACCGCCACCGCCGAGGCGATCCTCGGGGGCAAGACCGACCCCGGCACCCGCTCCAAGGCGAAGATGGTCAACTACGGGATCGTCTACGGGCTGTCGGCATACGGGCTTGCGGACCGCCTCCAGATCGAGCAGGAGGAGGCGCAGGTGTTCATCGACGCCTACCTCGAGCGCTTCCCACGCGTGAAGTTGTTCATCGAGGAAACGATCGAGCGCGCCCGGGAGGAGGGACATGTCACGACCCTGTTCGGCCGGATCCGGCGCGTGCCCGAGCTGCGCTCGCGCCAGTTCCAGACGCGCTCGCTTGGCGAGCGGCTGGCGGTGAACATGGTGATCCAGGGCACCGCGGCGGACATCATCAAGATGGCGATGGTGCGGGCGCGCGACGAGCTGCGGGCCGCCGGCCTCTCGACCCGGCTCGTCCTCCAGATCCATGACGAGCTGCTGTTCGAGGGCCCGCAGGACGAGGTGTCCGCCGCCAGCGAGATCATCGAGCGCGAGATGGCGAACGCCTTCGAGATGGATCCTCCGCTCGGGGTGGACGTGGGCTTCGGCAAGAACTGGCTTGAGGCGAAGTGAGCAAGGAGCTGGCTGTGCTGGTGACCGTCGCTGCGGGCGCCGTCGTCGCAGGGCAGGCGCCCGCCAACAACGTGATCTCGCACAAGCTGGGCGACCTGGGCGCGGTCACCGTCAACTTCGTCGCCGGCACGGTGCTGGTCCTGTTCGTCGCCTTCGCATTCGACGGTGGCTACCACGTCGACGAAAGCGTCGAGACGCCGGCCTGGTACTACTGGGTCCTCGGCGGGCTCGGCGGCGTGCTGATCGTGCTGGCCACGTTGGTCGCCGTACGCGAGCTTGGCGCCGGCGGCCTCACCGCCGCCGTGATCGCAGGTCAGCTTAGCGCCTCGGTGGTGCTCGACCGGCTCGGCGTGCTCGGGCTGGACGAGCGCGCGATCACCTGGGAAAAGCTGCTCGGAATCGCGCTGCTGGCAGCCGGCACCGTGCTGATCGTGCGCGAGTAGGACTGCGGCGGACGCGCCCTAGACTTAGCTCGAGTGGCTTTGCATCGCGAGATCGAGGGAGCGCAGCCCGACCGGGCACAGCCGGTCGAGCGGTTGGCCGGACGCCACGAGCTGCGTCGGACAGAGACCACGTGGCAGCTCGCCACCGGAACGCTCGCGTGCCCCTCCTGCGACGCGCCGGTGCTGCCCTCTGCGCACGCCATGTCTCCGCCCGATCCGATCTCGTGCGGCTTCTGCTCGCACGCCGGATCGGTGCGCGACTTCCTCTCGCTCGCCGAGCCCACACGCCCGACCCGTGTGGTCGTGCGTGTCCGCGGGTTGGCTCTGCGCTAGGCCGCGACCGCGGACTTGAGCGCGGGGGCCACGGACTTCGCCACGAGCTCGATCGTCTGCCAGTCCACGGGACTCATGGAGCCGAGGAGGAAGTCGCCCACGCCGAGCTCGGCATACGGCCGCAGGCGTTCGATGCACTGCTCGGGAGTTCCCACGATCATCATCTTCTGTAGTCGCTCGGGCATCGGGTCGCCGAAGAGCTCTCGCGCCCGCTCACGCGCCGTTCGCTCGTCCTCGTCAAGGAGGGCGCGGAAGGTGAGCGACTTGCGCACGTCGGCGCGGTCACGACCGACGTCGGCGCAGTGCCCGGCGAGCACGTCGAGCTTGTGCCGGTACTCGTCCACGTCGCCGTAGAACATGTTCCAGATGTCGCCGTGCTCGGCGACGATCCGCAGTGTCCGCCGCTCGCCCTCGCCGCCGATCACTAGCGGCAGGTGGTCCTGCACCGGTTTGGGCTCGCAGCGAGCGTCCTTCAGCTGGAAGTGCTTGCCCTCGAACGTCGTCGTCTCCTGCGTCCAGAGGCTCCGCATGATCCGGCAGGCCTCGTCGAGCATGTCCATCCGCACGCCGATGCGCGGGAACGGGATGCCGTACTGGTCGTGCTCCAGCTCGAACCAGGCGGCGCCCATCCCGAGCTCCAGCCGGCCACCCGAGACGTGGTCGATCGTGGCGGCCATTTTCGCCACCACGGCCGGATGTCGGTAGGTCACACCCAGCACCAGCATCCCGCACCGAACCCGGCTCGTGTGCGCCGCCATCGCCGAAAGCAGCGTCAACCCCTCGAACTGCGGTCCCGTCGGATCGCTGAAGATCGGATAGAAGTGGTCGAAGTCCGAGACCCAGTCGTAGCCCAGGTCCTCACAGCGAACCCAGAGATCGCGGTAGTCGTCGAAGCTCGTGTTCTGAGGTCCTGAGTGAACCCCGAAGCGGATGTCGTCGCCGAAGATCTGCATCTGGCTCCTGCGCTCCTCCCTCGAGACTGTGGGAACAGGTTACGGCGCCGTGGACCGAGTTACCCGTCGTTCGCGGTCAATGCGTCGCCGGGCGGGTCTGGGAGCTGTGCTGCCCGCTTCCTCGCATCCTTCTTGGCCTTTTTCTCCAACCGACGGTCGAGGAGTCTCCGTTCGCGGTTGAGCTTTGCCATCGTGGTCTTTCTCTTGCCGCTTGAGGCCATGCCTGTCCTCCTAGAGTGTCTGGACGTTCGCCGCCGCCGGGCCCTTGGGGCCCTGCTCGGCGTCGTAGCTCACCTTGGCGCCCTCGGCCAGCGACTTGAAGCCGCTGCCCTGGATGGCGTTGTGGTGCACGAACAGATCCTTGCCGGGGTCATCCGGGGTGATGAATCCGAAGCCCTTGTCGTCGCTGAACCACTTCACGGTTCCTGTGGCCATCTTGTCCGCCTCCGGGATATGTGCACTGCGAGACGCGGAGGCGCGGAAAGGCAACGACTGCGGGTACGCGGGGCACTGCTTTGATCGAGCGGAGCTCGACCCGTAGTACCCAGGCTAGCTCACGCGCGTCCGCGGCCCTCGTCGGTGAAGCTGCTCCAGACCGTGGACGCCGCCGCGCCGCCATCCGGCCCGTCGTGCAACTCGATCCGCACGACCCACTTCACCCACTGAAAGCCACGCCGATCGCGTGCGACGAGGCGCAACGGCGCGCCGTGGCCGTGTGACAGCGCCTCGCTACCGACATGGGTTGCGAGCAGAAGGTCGTCCAGCTCGCCGAGCCCGAAGCCCCAGCGGTACCCGGTGTGCGAGATCACCCGCAGGTGCGTGGCTGTTCCTAGCGGACGAGCCCGCGAGAGCAGCCGCTCGAGTGCGATCCCGCGCCAACGCTGACGCGAGTAGAACCCACCCGTGCAGTCGAGCGTCGCGACCAGCTCGTCGCCGGCATCGAGATCGTCGAGGGTGAGCTCGGCCGGGCGTTCGACGAGCCCGGCCACCTCGAGGCGCCACTGGTCCGGGTCGAGCACGCGCGGCTTGTCGGCGACCCACGAGGTCGTCGGGAAATCGTTGCCGGTGAAGGAGCTCCGCTCATACGAGCCCGTGAACCGCCGCGTGGCGCCGCGTAGCTCGAGCAGCTCACCAACTGGGCGCTGCATCCACCACGCGGCGTAGGCGCCGAGTGCGACCGCTCCGCCAGTCAGGAACTGGCGGCGCCCAGCGATATCGGCGCGCCTCAGCGGTTTCGCACGCAGCAGCGCGTGGCCGAGGACCACGAGCGTCAGCGCGGTGCCCAGCACGAAATGCCAGTTGAGCAGGTTGTAGCCGGCGAACGAAAGCTGGAGGCCGCTCGACCATGCCCAGCCCGAAACCAAGGAGACCGCGACGAATGCCGCGGCCCCCGCACCCGCCACAGTCCTGCGGTCCCACGGGCGCACGAGCCGCCGCAAGACGCGGCGGCCCTTCCACACGAGCATGCCCCCGAGCGCGAAGCCGCCGGCGCCGTGTACCGCGAACACCCAGGCGTCGCCGGAGCGACCGGCGAACAGGCTCATCACGCCGGTCGCGAACAGCAGCCCGACCAGCAGCGCCAGGCCCCAGTCCGTCGCGCGAGGCGTCACGGACCCGAGGTTACGCTGCGGGCCGTCGTAGCCTTCGGGTGGTGTTCGACCACGTGACCATTCGCGTCTCCGACCGCGGGGCCTCGGTGCGCTTCTACGACACGGTGCTCGGTGCGATCGGCATCGAGCGGACTGCGACCGGCGAGCACTACCCCGAGTGGGACGAGTTCTCGCTTGCGGCGGCCGGTGCGGACAAGCCCGTCACGCGCGGGCTGCACATCGGCTTCGGTGCGAAGTCCCGCGATGACGTCGACGCCTTCTGGCGCTCCGGCGTGGACGCCGGATTCGAGAGCGACGGCGAGCCCGGGCCGAGGCCGATCTACGGCGACGACTACTACGGCGGCTTCCTGCTCGACCGGGATGGCAACAGCGTCGAGGCGCGTGCACTTCGAGGGCTCGCGGACCGGCGTCGTCGATCACCTCTGGATTCGGGTGGCCGACGTGGAGGCCTCGAAGCGCTTCTACGAGACGATCGCCCCGTACGCGCATATCGGGCTGGGTACCGACACACCCGAGCGGGCGAGCTTCAACGGAGACGCGGGCTCCTTCTCGGTGCTCACCGGCGACCACCTGACCGAGAACCTGCACATGGCCTTTCCGGCATCCGAGAACGAGGCCGTCGAAGACTTCCACAAGGCCGCGCTCGAGGCCGGCTACCGCGACAACGGCCGACCCGGCGAGCGCCCGGAGTACCACGCTGGCTACTACGGAGCCTTCGTGCTGGACCCCGACGGCAACAACATCGAACTGGTGAACCACAACCGCTGAGCCCTTGGCCGGCAGGGCGGCCAGGCTAGCTAGGCCGCGAGCGACTCGGCGGCCCGGCGTGCGCTGCGCGGCGGCGGGCCTCCCGCCGCGAACTCCGGGGGCGCTATCTCCAGGTATGCGCCGAAGCTCCAGTCGAGGAAGCGCTTGGCCTGCATCGCGCTGATCGAGCGGTGCAGGAGGCGAGGCGGCACGCGGGGAACGAGCTTCTGCGCCGCCAGCATCGCCTCGAACTTCCAGCGATGGGCCTCGGAGAAGTCGCCGTAACGCGCGAGGGCGGAGGCGATCGACTGCCCGCCGTCCACGACCGCGCGCAGCTCGCGGCCGCATGCGATTCCGAAGTAGAACGCCGTCCGGATGCCCTCGGCGGTGAGCGGGAGGCAGTGGCCCGCGCTGTCGCCCACGAAGAACACGCCGTCAGCCGTGGCGGCGCGCAGCTTGTGCGGGATCCAGTTGCCCTGGTAGCGGACCGGGTCGCGCTCGAGGTCCTCGGCCAGCATCACCGTGGTGTCCTTCACGTGAAAGCGCGGGTCGAAGGAGCCCACGCCGATGCGAGTCTCCTCGCCGGCGGGGAAGCTCCAGCCGTAGCCGGCCGGCACGTACTTGCGGTCGATCCAGAGCTCCATGTCCTCGCCGACGCCCCACGGGTGCACCTCGAGCCCGCGCGAGAGGGGCGCATCGGGCGGCTGGTAGCCGCTCCCGAGCACCCGCCGCCAGCCGAGTGCGTCCACGATCAGGGGCGCGGACAGGTCGCCGCGGTCGGTGTGGATCACGTCGCCGCTGCGTCCGTTGACCTTCGCCGTCTCGAACTCGTGCTCGGACTGGGCGGCAAGCAGCTCGCACAGCGATGGGTAGTCGAAAGTCGAGAATGTCCAGGGCAGCTCCAGGAGGGAGGTGCCATATGGGGTGTGGACCACCAGCCGGTCGAAGGTCTGGCGGTGGGAGCCCATCAGCCCCATCGCGCGCAGCCACTCGGTCGGAATCCCGCACGCGGAGGTCTGCCGCTCCCCGATCTCGTACCGATCCAGGACCAGAACCCGCGCGCCGCTGCCCGTCAGCTCGCGGGCCACGGTCAGCCCAGCGAAGCTGGCTCCGCAGATCAGGACGTCATATTCACCGCCCAGCGATGTGCGCTCGGGGCCACGCGTCGTGCGACGAGTCGGCATGCGGGCAGACTAGCTAGGCTAGTGCGTTCAGTGCCGGATACAGAGACTGTTACACCACCTCGAACCGTCGAGGGCTCGGGCGGAATGCTGCTCGAAATCGACGGTCAGATCGTTCCCAACTACGACGCCACCATCGTCCCGTTCGATGAGGGTGACGTCGTTTCGGGCAAGGTCGTCCGAATCGACCAGGACGAGGTCCTGGTGGACATCGGCTACAAGAGCGAGGGCGTCATTCCGATGAATGAGCTCTCGATCCGCAAGTCGGTCGATCCGCATGACGAGGTGGAGCTGGGGGAGGAGGTCGACGCCCTCGTCCTCACGAAGGAGGACCAGGACGGCCGGCTCGTCCTCTCCAAGAAGCGCGCCCGCTTCGAGAAGGCCTGGCGCAAGATCGAGGCCGCCGCCGAGTCCGGCGAGCCCGTCGAGGGCACCGTGATCGAGGTCGTGAAGGGCGGCCTGATCATCGACCTCGGCGTGCGCGGCTTCCTGCCCGCCTCGCTCGTGGACATCCGTCGCGTCCAGAACCTGGACGAGTTCCTCGGCACCAAGATCGAGTGCAAGGTCATCGAGCTGAACCGCTCGCGCAACAACGTGGTGCTGAGCCGCCGCGCCGTCCTCGAGGAGGAGCGCAAGGAGGTCCGCCAGCAGATCCTCGACCGTCTCCAGCCGGGAATGGTCGTGGAGGGCGCGATCTCGAACATCGTCGACTTCGGCGCCTTCGTGGACCTGGACGGCATCGACGGGCTGATCCACATCTCAGAGCTCTCCTGGAGCCATGTGAACCACCCGTCCGAGATCCTCTCGATCGGCGACGTGGTGCCGGTCAAGGTGCTCGACATCGACCGCGACCGCCAGCGCATCTCACTGGGGCTCAAGCAGACCCAGGAGGACCCGTGGCAGCGGGTGATCGACACCTACCGGATCGGCGACGAGCTCGAGGGCAAGGTCACCAAGGTTGTGACCTTCGGGGCATTCGTCGAGATCATGGACGGCGTCGAGGGCCTCGTGCACATCTCCGAGCTGGCCCACCACCACGTGGAGAACCCGCGCGAGATCGTGGAGCCCGGCCAGGACGTGCGGGTGAAGATTCTCGAGATCGACTCCGAGCGCCGCCGGCTCTCCCTGAGCGTCAAGCGCGTGGAGGAGCAGCTCGCGCACATCAAGTCGGCCGCCGAGGCCGGCGCCGCTGCGGCGGAGGCTAACGCCGGCGAGATCGGCGACGTGCCGGATCTCGGGCTCTCCGAGGACGTGTTCGCTGGGCCGTCGATCGGAGGGCTGGACGCGCTCCGCAACCTGCCCGCGGACGAGCCGGCCGACGAGCAGGCGCCTGACGCGCCTGAGCCCGACGCTTCCGCGCCGGAGGCCGAGCCCGCTGCCCCAGAGGCCGATGCCGAGGCCCCTGCGCCCGAGGCCGAGGTTTCGGAGGCCGAGCCGGCACCGGACGCCGTCGACGCCGAGCCCGCGCCCGACGCAGAGCCGGACCCCGCCCCGGAGGCCGAGCCGGCCGCCGAGGCCACCGAGGATCCCGCGGCTCCTCCCGCCGAGAACGAAGAGTCCCAGGACCAGTAGATGGCCGGGGTCCCCTTCGTGGGGCTCACCGGCGGTCTGGGCGCTGGGAAGTCCGAATCGCTGCGCGCGCTCGCAGAGCTCGGCGCGGCCACCCTGTCCACCGACGCGGTGGTCCATGACCTGCTCGCGAGTGACGAGCTACGCGACATCGTCACAGAGCGCCTCGGCCCCGAGGTGGCGCCGGACGGCCGCCTCGACCGCTCGCTGATCGCGGAGCGCGTGTTCGGCGACGACGAGGCCCGCGCCTGGCTAGAGGGCGAGCTGTGGCCGCGGGTCGGCCAGCGCGTGACTGACTGGAAGCAGGAGGTCGAGGCGCTCGACCCGGCCCCCCCAGCGGCCGTGGTGGAGGTGCCGCTGCTGTTCGAATCCCAGATGGAGGCGGCCTTCGACGCCACGATCGCCGTGATTGCCGACGAGTCACTACGCGAGGAGCGCGCGGGCGCCCGCGGGCACGCCGCGGTCTCGGAGCGCAACGGACGTCAGCTCTCGCAGGCCGAAAAGGCGGAGCGTGCGGACTTCGAGGTCCGCAACGACGGCACACTTGACGAGTTGAGGCATACGCTGTCCCAAGTACTTGCGAAACTCGACCGAGTCCCGTGAGCTCACACGCCGCCAGCAGCACCGCCCGCCGCCGCCCGCGCGCCCGAACCCGGCGCCGGCGGCTCAGCGCTGTCGTGGTGGTGGCCCTGCTGGGCGTGCTCTGCGCCGCGGTCGTCTCGGGACTGGGCGAGCAGGCGGTGCGGGAGATCACCCTGCCGCTGAAGCACGACGACATCATCCGCCAGCAGGCCGCGGACAAGGGACTCGACCCCGCACTGATCGCGGCCGTGATCTACGAGGAGTCGCGCTTCCGCGACCAGACCTCGCGCGCGGGTGCGCGCGGGCTCATGCAGATCACCCCGGACACGGCTGACTTCATCGCTCGCCACTCGGGCGGCTTCCGCTTCAAGCAGTCCGACCTCGCCACGCCGCAGATCAACATCTCGTACGGCAGCTACTACCTGCGCTACCTGATCGACCACTACGACGGGAGCGAGCCGCTCGCCGTGGCCGCCTACAACGCGGGGCTCGGCAATGTGGACCGCTGGGTGGCGAAGGCCGGAGGCGCGTCCGCTTTCAAGTCAGCGGAGCACATCCCCTTCCCGGAGACGCGCGCCTACGTGGACAACGTGATGGAGCGCCGGGGCGAGTACCGGGACAACTACGCCGACGACCTCGGGCTCTAGGCCTCCTCGCCGGTCCCGATCGCGGCGAGGCCGAGAACGATCTCGGCTGCTGCGGCGGCCATCCTGCCATCGCCATCGAAGTCTGGGTTGTAGGCCGTAACGCTCGCGCAGGACACGTCGAAGGCTTCGACCGCCTCGCGCTGGAGCACGAGCACTCGCTCCAGGGCGAGCCCGTCCGGTGCCGAGAACTCGTTGGCCTGGCCCACGGATGGGTCGAGGCTGTCCAGATCGATGTGCAGGTACAGGGCCGAGGGCTCGGGGTCGAAGGCCTCGAGGACGGGGTCAGCGGCTCCCCATGAGACCGAGATCTCCGATTGCTCGAGGCGCTCCCGCTGGTAGTCGTCCAGATCGCGCGCGCCGGCGAGCAGCACGTTGCGCTCGGGCACAGGCTTGAAGCCTGGGATGGTCGCGGCAAGTGCCTGCCAACACGCTCCGGTGAGGGTCGAGAGAGCCATCACGTCGAGGAAGCCCGACAGATTGTCGTCGGGCACGTCGAAGTCGGCATGTGCGTCGAGCCACAACACCGCGGGCGCCTCGTCATCCACGGATCCGGCCGTCGCCCCCCAGGCGCAGTTGCAGTTGCCGCCCAGGACGATCGGAAAAGCGCCCTCGGCACGTGCAGTCTGCACCGAGTGCGCCAACCGGCGGTTGAGCTCGAACGTACGCGCGATCTCCGGTACGAGGGCGTCGGGAATCTCGACCGTGTCGACCGCCACGTCAAAGCCCGCACTCGACAGCCGCTCCTCCAGACCGTGCTGCTCGAGCAGCGCGGTCGGGCCGCGGCCCATCCCATGGTCCCGCCGCCCGGACGAGTACGGGACAGCGATGAGTGCAACGGCGGGTGCAGCCACGTCTGCAAGGCTACGCCGACAGCGTTCTAGCCGGCCACTTCCACCAGCCGGCCGCTAGGTGGAAGCCGCCTCCCAGCGCGCGTACGCCTCCTCGACGGCTCGCTTGGCCGCCGCATGGCGTGCGGTCGCCCGTTCGCTGCTGGTCGGACTGGCCCAGGCCGAGGGATCGGCCAGCTCGTCCTCGATCGTTCGCAGCGCCGCCTCCGCCTTCTCGATCTCGCGCTCCAGTTGCGCTGTGCGCCTGACCGCGTTCTTCGACGGCCCGGCGGGCTTTGCGCGCCCGTTGCCCGACGACTTCGCCGCCGCCTTCGCCTTGGCGGTCGCCCGCTTCTCCCGTCCCGGACGCGCGCGTTCGGCGTCGCGGCGCTCCTCGCGCACGCGTGAGTACTCGGCCCATCCACCCTGATAGCTGTGCAGCCGCCCGTCCTCGAGTGCGATCGTGCGGGTGCCCACCGCGTCGAGCAGCGCGCGGTCGTGGGACACGAGCAGGACGTTGCCGTCGAAGCCGCTGAGTGCGTCCTCGAGGGCTTCGCGCGCATCGATGTCGAGGTGGTTGGTCGGCTCGTCCAGGATGAGGACGTTTGCGCCCGAGGCCACCAGGATCGCCAGCGACAGCCGCCGCCGCTCCCCGCCCGACAGGCCGTCCATCGGCTTCTCGGCCTCCTCGCCGCTGAACAGGAAGCGCCCGAGCAGCGCGCGCGCCTTGTTGGGGGTGAGGCGCGTGGCCCGCTGCGCTGCCTCCAGCACCGTGCCGGATGAGCCCAGCTCCTCGGCGTGCTGGGAGAGGTATCCGAGCTGCACGTTGTGGCCGGTGCGCAGCCGCCCGCCGTCCAGCTCGCGCCGACCCGCGAGCGCCTCGATCAGTGTGGTCTTGCCCGCACCGTTCGGTCCGACGAGCGAGACGTGCTCGCCCCGCTCGAGCCAGAGCTCGCCGTCGTCGACGAGCGTCCGGCCTGGCACCTCGAGCCGGCCGTGCTCCATGTGAAGCACGACCCGCCCGGCGCGCTCGGCGCCGCCGAACTTGAAGCCGAGCGAGCGGTTGTCGGTGGGATCCCGCTCGATCCGCTCCATCCTGTCGAGCTTCTTCACGCGCGACTGGGCCTGGCGCGCCTTGGTTGCCTTGTAGCGGAAGCGCTCGATGAAGCGCTCCATCCGGGCGATCTCCGCCTGCTGCTTCTCGATCTGCTTGCCGAGCTGGATCTCACGCGCCGCCGCCTCGCGCCGCCATGCGTGCCACGAGCCCGGGAAGAAGCGCGAGCGCCCGGCCTCGAGCTCCAGCACCGAGGTGCCCACGGCCTCGAGGAACCAGCGGTCGTGTGCCACGAGGATCACGGCCGAGTCGAGGTCCGTGAGGTACTCCTCGAGCCATTCGAGCGACGCGATGTCGAGGTGGTTCGTGGGTTCGTCGAGCAGAAGCAGGTCGGGGTCGCCGGCCAGAGCGCGGGCGAGCGACGCGCGCGTGAGCTCGCCGCCCGAGAAGGTCGCGAGCTTGCGGTCGAGCTGCTCGTCGGCGAAGCCGAGGCCGTGCAGCGGGCCGAGGGCACGCGCTCGCCAGTTCCAGCCGCCGGCGTGCTCGAGACGCGACTGCGCCCGCGAGTAGCGCTGGAGCAGAGCGCCATCATCGGGTCGCTCGGCCATCTGGTCCTCGAGCCGGTGCAGGTCGTCCTCGAGCGCCACGAGGTCGCGGCAGCCGGACAGCACGTAGTCCCGGAGCGTGAGGTCGCGCTCGCGGGGCGGTCGCTGGTCGTGCAGGGCCACGCGGGTGCCCTTCTCCAGCGCCAGCTCTCCACCGTCGATGCCGGTCTCGCCCGACAGCATCCGCAGCAGGGTCGTCTTGCCGGCTCCGTTGCGACCGGCGAGCGTCATGCGGTCGCCGCGCTCGAGCTTGAACGACACGCCACGGAACAGGGGATTCCCTGCCATGTCCTTGTCCAGCGCGCTTGCGATCACCACTGCCATGTAGGGGTCAAGGCTAAGGGGCGCGACAGAAGATCAGGGGGTCAGATGGGGGATGTCCCCGATGTAATTGCGTCTGCAACGACGGATGCTTGTGCCATGAACAAGCTCACAGCAACAGTCCTCGCAGTCGCGGCCTTCTGTGCGCTCGCCGTCCCGGCGGGCGCGGTAGCCGCCAAGCCGGTCAAGTACGTGGGCAAGACGAGCGGTGGTCACAAGGTCACCTTCAAGCTCTACGGCGGCAAGAAGATCGACGACTTCGAGACCGGGATACCGACCACCTGCATCCCGATTCAGGGTGGCGGCACACCCATGACGGGCGTCGACGTATGGCCGAACAGCTGGTTCCTGGTCAACCGAACCGCCAAGTTCCAGGCGATGCTGACGCCGGCCTTTTACTGGAATGAGGTGACCAACAATTTCGAGGTCACGACCAAGAAGCTCAGGAACGGGACGATCCGGGGCCATCTGCGCAAGCAGTACGAGTTCATGGTCTCCAAGTACCCGATCGGCACCTTCGTCATCTACAGCTGCCTGGGCGAGGCGACGTTCAAGGCCAAGCCCGTCCAATAGGCCGCGCGGAGGGTCGAACTACAGCATTGAGGAGAGCGACCGTCCTGCCTAATCGGGATATAGACCCCCTAAGCAGGACGGTCGCCTCTGAGCCGGGTCCCCCGCTGGGCACGGGTCTCCGCTGGGTTCAGGCGACCGTCCTGCCTAGGGCTTGGTATGCAAGCCCTATCCAGGACGGTCGACTCCTTCAGTGCCGTTGTAAGCGCCGGTCGGGGGCCGGCGTGACGCAAAGAACCGCCCCGGGCCAACAAGCCCGGGGCGGTTCGGTGCGTCAGTTTGTGTTTCCGCGGAGCCTTAGGCGGCTGCCGGTGCTGAGCTCGTGACCGGAGCCGTTCCGGTCGGGTTGCTCGGGCGACGGATGCCCGCCACGAGCAGGGCGATGCCCGCGAGGAGCACGAACGCACCGCTACCGACGGCGGTCCATGCGATCTCGTCGAGGAACGGGATGTTGGCGCCCGTGCTGACGTCGGCGTCGACTCCGGTGGAGCCGTCGGCGTTCATCACCACGACCGAGTAGTCGCCGTCCTCGATCTCCCAGTTCAGGGTCTGCTTGCCCGAGCCGTGCTCGGATGCGACCCAGATCTGTGAGTCCGCGGGTGCGGCCGGGCGACGATCGCCGCCGTGGTTGTTGTACTTCGCCTCGAACGGCGAGGTGTCCACGTCGGTGAGGGTGGTGTGCGAGACGCCCTGGAGGTAGTTCTCCACGTCGCTCGTACGGGCGATGCCCACGAACACCGGCTTATCGTCGCGAGACTCGACCTGGAGCCTCACCTTGCCGAGGTCGTTGGTGTCCAGGACCCAGTCGCCGCCATCCAGATCCACATCGAGGTTCTCGGTCGCGAGTGCACGCGTTCCGGCCTCGAACTGGTGGGTGTCGGTCGACAGGTAGCCGTCGCTGTCCTTCTCTGACTCGCCTACGAAAGCAAGTCCGCCGATGGCCAGGAGGCCCACAGCAAACAGGGTGGCGAGGGAGCCGGTGATGACGAGGGCGATGCTTGGCTTCTTCATTTCGAGTTCCTCCGATGCGTTGTGATTTGCGATGAGACAACGGTCTCACCGAGGGGCTCGCGATTCGCTGGAGCTAGCAGGCATCCGAGGGGTGCGGTTAGCTCCCCCTGTGGGCGCCTTCGTCTATCTGCTGCGCTGCGCCGACGGCACGCTCTACTGCGGCTGGTCGACGGACCCCGAGCGGCGCCTACGCCAGCACCAGGCCGGCACCGCCAGCCGCTACACGCGCACGCGCCGGCCGGTGGAGCTCGTGTACACCCGCGAGTTCGCCACCCGCTCGGAGGCGATGCGCGAGGAGGTACGCATCAAGCGCCTCCCGCCCGCCGGCAAACGCGGGCTGTTCGCCTGATCGCCCGCTGCGCCCGCTAACGTCTCTAGGTCGTGCCGAAGTTCGAGCTCAACTCCGCCTATAAGCCCGTAGCCGACCAGCCGACCGCGGTGGCTGGGCTTTCGCAGGGCATCGAGGACGGCGACCGATTCCAGACGCTTCTCGGAGTGACCGGCTCGGGCAAGACGGCCACGATGGCGTTCACGATCGAGCAGGTCCAGCGGCCGTCGCTCGTGATAGCCCACAACAAGACGCTCGCCGCCCAGCTCTGCAACGAGTTCCGGGAGTTCTTCCCGAAGAACTCGGTCGAGTACTTCGTCTCGTACTACGACTACTACCAGCCTGAGGCGTACGTCCCGGCCCAGGATCTCTACATCGAGAAGGACTCCTCCATCAACGAGGAGATCGACCGCCTCCGGCACGCGGCCACCAGCGCGCTGTTCGCGCGGCGCGACGTGATCGTGGTGGCGTCGGTCTCCTGCATCTACGGACTCGGCTCGCCCGACAAGTACAACGCCCAGGTCACGCTCTTGAAGAAGGGCGAGATGGTGGATCGCGACGAGGTGCTTCGCAAGCTCGTCGACAACATGTACACGCGCAACGACCAGGCCCTCGGCCGCGGCACCTTCCGCGTGCGCGGCGAGACGCTCGAGGTGTTCCCGGCCTATGCCGAGACCGCATACCGGGCGGTCTTCTTCGGCGACGAGATCGAGGCGATCCAGCACTTCGACCCGCTCACCGGCGAGGTGTTCGCGGAACTCGAGCACGCCGGCATCTGGCCCGCCACGCACTACGCCACTGACCGTCCGACCATCGAGCGCGCGGTCGGGGAGATCCGTGACGAGATGGAGGCGCGCTGCAAGGAGCTCGAGGAGCAGGGCAAGCTGCTCGAGTCGCACCGGCTGCGCCAGCGCACCCAGTTCGACATGGAGATGATGCGCGAGCTCGGCTTCTGCAACGGAATCGAGAACTACTCGCGCATCCTGGACGGCCGCGCGCCCGGCGAACGGCCCTTCTGCCTGCTCGACTTCTTCCCGGACGACTTCGTGTGCTTCATCGACGAGTCGCACCAAACGGTGCCGCAGATCGGCGGCATGTTCGAGGGCGACCGCTCGCGCAAGAACACCCTGGTGGACTTCGGCTTCCGGCTGCCGAGCGCGCTCGACAACCGGCCGCAGACCTTCGACGAGTTCCTCGCGCACACGCCGCAGATCGTGTTCGTCTCGGCTACCCCGAGCGACTTCGAGCGCAACCACTCGTCCCAGATCGTCGAGCAGATCGTGCGCCCGACCGGCGTGGTGGATCCCGAGGTCGACGTCCGCGAGACGAAGAACCAGATCGACGACCTGATGGAGGAGATCCGCAAGCGGGTGGAGGTCGAGGAGCGGACGCTCGTGACCACGCTCACGAAGAAGATGTCCGAGGACCTCACGGACTACCTGCTCGAGTACGGCTTCAAGGTCCGCTATCTGCACTCCGAGATCGACACCCTCGAGCGCATCCAGATCATCCGCGAGCTGCGGCTCGGCGAGTACGACGTGCTCGTGGGCGTGAACCTCCTGCGAGAGGGGCTCGACCTTCCGGAGGTCTCACTGGTGGCGATCCTCGACGCGGACAAGGAAGGCTTCCTCCGCGGCGAGACCTCGCTGATCCAGACGATCGGCCGCGCCGCCCGGAACATCCGCGGCAAGGTGATCATGTACGCGGACAAGGAGACGGCCGCGATGCGCACCGCGATCTCAGAGACGGACCGCCGCCGCGCGATCCAGGTGGCGTACAACGAGGAGCACGGCATCACGCCGGCCACGATCCAGAAGGGCATCTCCGACATCAGCGACTTCCTGATGTCGGAGTCGAAGGTCCCGGCCGGTCGCGGACGCCGCAGGCGCGATACCGAGGGCATGTCGGCCGAGGACATCCGGCGCACGATCGTGGAGCTGGAGGAGGAGATGCTGGCCGCCGCCGACGACCTCCGGTTCGAATACGCGGCCAAGCTGCGCGACGAGATCAAGTCGCTCCGCCACGAACTCGCCGAGGTCGAAGCCGGCGCCTGACGTTGACGAACGGGACTTTTCGCCTGAGAATGGGGTAACGGGAGCCCATGGCGCTCCGAGCCCGAATTCTCGCCGTCCCGCTGGTTGTCCTGTCGCCGCTGGTTGCAGGTGCTGTCGATGCGAGCGCCCAACCGGGCCCCGGTGGCGACCGCCCCACAGCTTCGTTCGTCTTCACGCCCGAGGCCCCGACCGTGGGCGAGACCGTCACGTTCACGTCGACGTCCCAGCCGTCACCCGGTGCCTCCATCACGGACTTCGCATGGGATCTCGACGGGGTGGGCAAGTTCGACGACTTCAACGGCGCCACGGCCACGTGGTCATTTTCGGAGCCTGGCGCGCACACCGTCCGCCTGCGGGTCAGGCAGGAGAAAGGAAAGGAGGCGGTGGCCACACGCGAGGTGATCGTCGCGGCTCCGGCGCCGCCACCGCCACCGCCACCGGCGCCGGGCAGCCCGCCGCCGTCCGGCAGCAGCCCGCTGATGCTGAGCCCATTTCCAGTCGTCCGGATCGCCGGCACGGTGCTGCCTCGGGGAGCGCTCGTCCGCATCCTCTCGGTACGCGCGCCGCTTGGTGCGCGCATCCGAGTCCGATGTAGCGGAACCGCGTGCCCGCTCGCGTCCGTGGCACGCACGAGCACGACGAGGGTCATGCGACTGCGGCGCTTTGAGCGCAGGCTCCCCGCAGGGACCCGGCTGCGCATCTTCGTCCGGAAGCGGGACAGGATCGGCAAGTACACGCGTTTCGCGATCCGTGCCGGAGCTCCGCCGCGGCGCCTGGATCTCTGCCTGTACCCGGGTCGTGCGAGACCGGCTCCCTGCCCCTAGTCCTCCCCCGGCGCGAAGGGATGACGGAACCACCCATTCCTGCTTTTCTCAGGCTACACCTGAGGCCCCTCCATTGGATAAGGACGTCCTGCACTGGTCCGTCGCAGTCTCATTCCCGCCCTGCTAATCCTGCTCCTGCTGCCCGCCGCCAGCCATGCGCAGGCGGCCGCGTACGTCATCGCGCCTCACCAGCCGAGCGCGGTCACGGGCGACCAGGTGACGTTCCAGGCCGTAACGGACAATCCGGGGCCAGGCGTGAATACGTTGGCATGGGACTTTGGCGACGGAGGCAGCGTCACCGACCACGGAACTGACCGTGACCCACGTCTACACCGAGGCCGGCACCGTACGTCGTCACACTGAGCGTGCTCGAGTCCGACGGGACGACCGGCCCGCAGGACACGACAACGATCACAGTGCACGCCCAACGCGGCACCCTCGGCGAGTTTCAGCTTCACTCCGAGCAGCCCAGTGGCGGGCGAGCCGGTTTCGTTCGCGGGCGGAAGCGATCCCGACGGCGACTCCGTGACGCGCCTGTGGGACTTCGGGGATGGCGCAACCGATACCGGGCCGACACCCAGTCATACCTACGCGAATGCGGGTGACTACACCGCCACGCTCACAGCGACCGACGAGCACGGGGCGTCGGGGACCACATTCCAAACAGTGACGGTAAGGGCACCGACCGAGGCGCCGCCTGCCGAAGGGCCGCCGGCCAGCGCTCCCGTTGCCGGATTGAAGCCGCTCGGAGACCCTTTCACCCCGCTCGTCCGTATGCGCCCGTTCCCGGTCGTGCGGATCGCCGGTGTGGTGCTTCCGCGTGGAGCACGGGTGCAGATCCTGTCGGTGCGAGCGCCGCGCGGTTCGCGGATACAGGTGCGCTGCCTCGGTCGTGGTTGCCCGGTCGGCTCGATGGCCACCACGAGCGCCAAGCGGCTCGTCCGACTCCGCAAGTTCGAGCGTAGGCTCGCGGCCGGTACCCGCCTCAGGCTGTTCGTGCGGCAGGAGAACCGGATCGGCAAGTACACGAGCTTCCTGATCCGCGCCGGCGCGCCGCCGAAGCGGGCGGACCTGTGCCTGTTCCCGACAAGGCGCTCTCCGGGACGCTGCCCATGACGCGCGCGTGGACGGCAGCGCTGGCGGTGCTTGCCTTCGGGGCGGCGTTCCTGGTGGCCAGCGCGGCGCTCGGAGGCGAGGCCGAGCCGGACAGCGAGCACCGAGCCCGCCCACGTCCGGTTGAGCTCCGTGGCGGCCCTGCCCACCCTGGCGAAGGATCCGGCGGTCGAACTCGCGCGGGCTCGCCGGGAGGCCCGCCGCGAGCGGCTCCGGGCGGCTGCGAGGCGCGCCGCGGCGCCGGCCGAGCTCCCGGCGGCACCGGCGCCTGTGGAGACGCCGACCACGACCGTGCCGGAGCCCGTCGCGCCACCCACGCCCCCTCCGGTAGCTGTGCCCACGCCAACCCCGCCACCCGCACCCGCACCCACACCGCCAGCCGAAACGTTCGACGATTCCGGATGAGGGCAATTGCGCGCAAGCCACCCAGGCCGCTTCTCGCAGCTGGGCGAGGTGGTTGACGGCTATGTCGTCGAGGGCCTCGTGGCCGACCGCGGGCACTCCGAGCTGATCTGCGACGCCTTTAGCCTGGACGACGAGCGCCGTGACGCTCGTGGTCGCGTGGAGGCGGCCGGTCGACAGGCACGCCTGGCCGCGATTCCGGCGATTGGCGCGAGCACGGGCGGCTCTCGAGCACGAGGCGCTCGTGCCCGTCCATGCCGTCGGCGAGCACTCCGGCCGGCCCTATCTCGCCATGGACCGGTATCCCGAGGCGACCTTCGAGGAGCTGCTCGGAAGCGCTCCTCTTCCGGCCCGCCAGGTGCTCACGCTCCTGGCCCCGGTGTGCGATGCACTCGACCTGGCTCACGCGAATGGTCTGGTTCACCAGAGCCTCTCCGACACCAGTCTCCTCATGGAGGGCGATTCGCTCTTCCTCGACGGATTCGGCCTGGCGGGCGGTCCGCGGGAGCTGAGCTTCGAGTCGGTGGGCGTGCACGAGGTGCGCTACTGCCCGCCGGAGGAGCTGCGAGGCGAGCCGCTCGAGCCGGCCAGCAACGTGTATTCGCTCACCTCGCTGCTCGTCCACGCGATCACCGGCACGACGCCCTACCACGGCGCCCCGGCCGCCCAGGCCTACGGGCACCTGGTGGAGCCCCCGCCGCGGCCGAGCGCTCACCTGCGACGGCTCGGCACCGCATTCGACGACGTCGTCGCGCACGGCATGGCCAAGGAGCCAGGGGAGCGGCCCGCGTCGGCCGGCGAGCTGCTGCGCGAGGCCGCCGCGGCGCTCGGCGTGGAGCTGCCCAAGCGGCAGCGTCCGGCGTGGAGCTGCCCAAGCGGCACGCGTCCGGAGAGGGCCAGGAGAGCGCGCGCCACCGTTCCGCTCCGGTCCGCATCCGCCGCGTCCCCGGGCCGGCGGTGGCCGCGCTCGCGCTCGCCGCGGCTGATCGTCGGCCTGGCGGTCGGGGTCGTGCTGGATCCGTTCGACGGCGGTCGCGCCCCGGCCGCGGGGCCGAGCGTCGACGCGCGGGCACTCGGGCGACTCGACGACCAGCGCACGCCGCTGAGGGCGACCCTCGCGGGCAGCGAGACCCCGCAGGAGCAGGCGGCCGCGGCCGCCGAGCTGGCGGACGCGTACGGCCGGTTGGCGGATGCGGCCGAATCGCCGCGGCTGGCGTCGGCGGCGCAGGCAGCCGAGCGCGCGTACGAGGACCTGGGAGCGGCAGCAGGCGCGGGGAGCGCTGAGCAGTTCGCGGCGGCGTCCGACGGCGTCACGCGCGCAGATGCCCGGCTCGCCTCCATCGCCGCGGCCAGCGTTAATTTGCAGGATGAGCGCAAATAGCTAGGATGAATCGCGTGCTCCCTCGTGATGAGCCGCGCCGGATGCGCGCTGATTTCAACGCTCGCGCTGCTCGCCGTCGCGGCTCCATCCGCGTTCGCGGCGCAGGATGTCCAGCGCCTGAAGTATCGGGTCGGCCCCGTGCAGGTGACGCCGGGCCAGAACCGGATCGCGTACGACGTGCTCGGGCAGAAGCCCCAGGTCGACGGCTACATCACCCGCATCAAGGCGAACCTCGTGAAGGCCGATGGCAGCGTCCCGCCGTCGAGCCAGATCATGTTCCACCACGGCGTCTGGCTCAACATGTCCAAGCAGGACGCCAGCACCAACCGCACACTGCCGGAGCGCTTCTTCGCCATCGGCGAGGAGAAGTCGATCCTGACGCTGCCGCGAGGCTTCGGCTATCCCTACCGCGCGACCGATAGCTGGCTGCTGAACCACATGATCCACAACCTCACGCCGCGCAGCTACCAGCTCTACTTCACCTACGAGCTCGACTTCATCCCTGCCACCTCGAAGAAGGCTGCGCGCACGCGCCCGGTGCGGCCGATCTGGATGGACGTGAGGAACGGCAACCTCTACCCGGTGTTCGACGTTCTGAAGGGAACCGGTCGAAGGGGCCGCTTCACCTACCCGACCCAGGCAAAGGCTCCCTACGGGTCGGGGCCGCCGCAGAACGAATGGACGGTCGACCGCCCTGGTGTCCTCGTGGCCACAGCGGGACACCTTCACTCTGGCGGTCTCTGGAACGACCTCTACGTGCGCAGAGGGGCGAAACGGGCACACCTGTTCCGGTCGACTGCGAAGTACTGGGAGCCCGCCGGCCCGGTTTCATGGGATGTCTCGATGACCGCGACCCGGCCGGACTGGCGGGTGAAGCTGAAGCGAGGCGACGTGCTCAGCACCACCGTCACGTACGAGACGCGCCGAGCCGCGTGGCCCGAATCGATGGGGATCATGGTCGCCTACATGGCCGACACAGGGCGCGGTGCGAACCCCTTCACGACCCGGGTGGACAAGCCCGGTCGGGTCACACACGGCCACCTCAAGGAGAACTCCAATCACGGCGGCAGGCCCACGAGCATGCCCGACGCACGGGCGCTCGTCGCAAGCGCATTCAGTGGCTCGCTGATTGACGTGAAGGACTTCAAGTACACGGTCGGTGACCTCGGCCTGCCCGGCGATGCGGGACGGCCGCCGGTGATCCAAGCCGGCCAGGCGCTCACCTTCCGGAACAGCGACGACGGGAAGGAGATCTATCACTCGATCACCTCCTGTAAGGCGCCGTGCAACCGTTCCACCGGCATCGCGTACCCGATCGCAGACGGTCCCGTGCAGTTCGAGTCAGGGCAACTCGGCACTCGGCTGCCCGGCGTGGGAACGGTCGAATGGAAGACGCCGGACAACCTCAATCCGGGCACCTACACGTACTTCTGTCGCATTCACCCGTTCATGCGAGGGGCCTTCCGGGTCAAGCAGTAGGCGCTCTGTACGCTCCCGTCAATGAGCGAGGGGAGTGGAAAGCAGTCCACGGCGGCGGCGGCAGGCGACCGGGTGCGCGCCGTGCTCGAGGCGGCGGAGCAGAGCGCCGCTGAGCTGCGCGCTGAGGCGGCGCAGGAGATCGACGCGCAGCTGGAGCGAGCCGAGGCGGTCGCGGCCCGACTCGCCGAGCGCGCCAACCAGATCGAGCGGTCGCTCCAGGCCATCGCCGACAGCGTCCGCGACGAGCTCTCGGCGCTGAGGGCCGACCTCGAGGAGCTGCGCGCGGTGGGGGAGGGCGTGACGGAAGCGCGGACGGACGGCCGAGGTTGCGGCCGCGGAGCCCGAGCCGGCGGAGCCGGCGCCAGCGCCCGCGGCGGCCACTGAGGCGGAGCCGGAGCCGGCCGAGCCGGAGCCCGCCGAGCCGGAGCCCGCCGAGGCCGAGCCGGAGCCGGATCCCGCCGAGCTCGCGCCCGCGGCTTCGCCCGCCGCCGGCCCGCCCAGCGGCGACGGCCACGAGGGCGCCCGGGTGATCGCCCTCAACATGGCCCTGAACGGGTCGCCCCGCGAGGAGACCGCCCGCTACCTCGACGAGAACTTCGAGCTGGAGAACCCGGAAGCGCTGCTCGACGAGGTGTACGCGCGCGCCGGCAGCTAAGAGGCCGGACCCAGTCCGCCGGTCCCCGGGATGGACGTTCGCGCTAGACCGGCGAGGCGAGCTCGACCAGGTTGCCGTCAGGGTCGCGGATGTAGGCCACGTCCTGTCCCCATGGCTTCGTCTGCGGCGCGCTGACCGAGGCGGCGCCCTCCTCGACGGCACGGTCGAAGGCGGCCTGGACGTTGTCGGTCACGAAGCAGACCTCGAACGGTGGCCTGCTGTTGGGTCCCTCCTCGGGCCGGTAGACCCCCGGCAGGTTCGCCGCGGCGAGCTCGTGGGCGGCGAAGGCGAGGGCGGTCTCGCCGGTGTCCAACTCGGCGTACTGGCCGCTCTCATGCAGAAAGCGGCGTCGCTGCCCCAGCGCCCTCTCGTAGAAGTCCAGACTGGATGCGACGTCGGAGACATAGAGGATCGTGTAGCCGAACTGCATCGCCCGTCACCCTAGTCCTCGAACCCCGCAATCTGCGTAAAACGAACTGGTGTTCGATCCGCCAGCGGCTCTACACTCGTTATTCGCAGTGAATCCGAGTGGCGAGATAGTCGTATCCGGGGCCCGCGAGCACAACCTCAAGGATCTCCACCTGAGGCTGCCGCGCAATTCGCTGATCGTGATCACGGGCCTATCCGGGTCCGGTAAGTCGAGCCTGGCATTCGACACGATCTATGCCGAGGGGCAGCGCCGATACGTGGAATCGCTGTCCGCGTACGCGCGCCAGTTCCTGGGCCAGATGGACAAGCCGGACGTGGACTCGATCGAGGGCCTCAGCCCGGCCATCTCGATCGACCAGAAGACCACCTCGCGCAATCCGCGCTCGACGGTGGGCACGGTCACCGAGATCTACGACTACCTGCGCCTCCTCTGGGCTCGGGTGGGCCATCCCCACTGCTACAACTGCGGCCGGCCGATCGCCGCGCAGTCCGCCGAGCAGGTGATCGACCAGGTGATGCAGCTTCCCGAGGGCACCAAGTTCATGGTGCTGGCGCCGGTGGTCCGCGGGCGCAAGGGCGAGTACGGCAAGCTCTTCGAGGAGCTGCGTGCCGACGGCTTCACGCGCGTGAAGGTCGACGGCGAGCTGCGCCGGCTCGAGGAGGACATCGCCCTCGACAAGAAGTACAAGCACGACATCTCCGTCGTGATCGACCGGCTCGTGATGCGGCACGACCTCCGCAAGCGGCTCGCCGACTCGATTGAGACGGCGGTCGCGCGCGCCGAGGGCATCGTCGACATCGAGGATGCGGACAGCGGCCAGGTCACCACCTATTCGGAGCGCTTCATGTGCCTCCACTGCGGCACCTCGATGCCGGAGCTGGAGCCGCGGATGTTCTCCTTCAACTCGCCGCACGGCGCCTGCCCGCGCTGCACGGGCCTCGGCTCGCAGATGGAGATCGACCCCGAGCTGATCGTGCCGGACCCGTCGCTGTCATTGAACGACGGGGCGATCCTGCCGTGGTCCACGAGCGCCTCCAACTACTACGAGCAGATGACTCAGGCGATCGCGGACAAGTGGGAGGTCGACATGGACCGCCCCTGGGAGGACCTCGCCGAGGACGTCCGCAAGTGCTTCCTCTACGGCACGAACGGCGACCGCATCTACATCTCCTACCGCAACCGCTATGGCCGCCGGCGCTCGTACACGACCACCTTCGAGGGCATCGTCCCGAACCTGGAGCGCCGCTACCGCGAGACCGACTCGGACTGGTCGCGCGAGAAGATCGAGGAGTACATGACCCTCCGGCCGTGCCCGGAGTGCAAGGGCGCGCGGCTGCGGCCCGAGTCGCTGGCCGTGAAGACCGGCGGGCTCGGGATCCACGAATTCACGCGCATGTCCGCGCGGCGTGCGATCGAGTGGCTCGAGAAGCTCGAACTGTCCGACACCGAGCGCCAGATCGCCCGGATGATCCTGCGCGAGATCGACGAGCGGCTGCGCTTCCTCGACAACGTGGGCGTGGGCTACCTGTCGCTCGAGCGCGCGGCCGCCACGCTGTCCGGAGGCGAGGCGCAGCGGATCCGGCTGGCCACGCAGATCGGCTCGTCGCTCGTCGGCGTGCTCTACATCCTCGACGAGCCGTCGATCGGCCTGCACCAGCGCGACAACGAGCGCCTGATCGCCACCCTCCAGCGGCTCCGCGACCTCGGCAACACCGTGATCGTGGTGGAGCACGACGAGGGCACGATGCGAGCGGCCGACCACGTGGTCGACCTCGGCCCTGGGGCGGGCGAGCATGGTGGCGAGCTGGTGGCGGAGGGGGCTCCAGCCGACATCCTCAAGTCGCCCCAGTCACTTACCGGCCAGTATCTGTCGGGCAAGATCTCGATCCCGATTCCGAAGAAGCGCCGCAGACCGAGCGGCTACATCGAGATACAAGGCGCCTCACAGCACAATCTGAAGAGCATTGATGTGAAGGTCCCGCTTGGGGTCTTTTGCTCTGTGACGGGCGTGTCGGGCTCGGGCAAGTCCACGCTGGTGAACGAGGTGCTCTTCAAGGCGGTCGCGAATCGGCTGCACCGGGCGAAGCAGCGGCCGGGCGCGCACAAGCGCATCAGCGGTCTCGACGAGATCGACAAGATCATCAACATCGACCAGTCGCCGATCGGTCGGACGCCGCGCTCGAACCCGGCCACCTACATCGGGCTGTTCGACCACATCCGCGAGCTCTACTCGCGCACGCAGGAGGCGCGCGCACGCGGGTACAAGCCGGGCCGGTTCTCGTTCAACGTGAAGGGCGGCCGCTGCGAGGTCTGCCGCGGCGACGGCCAGATCAAGATCGAGATGCACTTCCTGCCCGACGTGTATGTGCCCTGCGAGCAGTGTCACGGCAAGCGCTACAACCGCGAGACGCTCGAGGTCCGCTTCAAGAGCAAGACGATCGCCGACGTGCTCGACATGACCGTCGAGGAGGCCGTCGGCTTCTTCGAGCACATCCCGAAGATCAAGCGCAAGCTCCAGGCACTGCACGACGTGGGGCTCGACTACATCAGGCTGGGCCAGCCCGCCACCACACTGTCCGGAGGCGAGGCGCAGCGCGTGAAGCTGGCGAGTGAGCTCTCGAAGGTCGCCACGGGGCGGACCCTCTACATCCTCGACGAGCCCACCACCGGGCTGCACTTCGCGGACGTCCAGCGGCTGCTCGAGATGCTGAACCGGCTGGTGGACCAGGGCAACACCGTCGTCGTGATCGAGCACAACCTCGACGTGATCAAGACCTCCGACCGCCTCATCGACCTCGGCCCCGAAGGCGGCGAGGAGGGCGGCAAGCTCGTGGCGCAGGGAACGCCGGAGCAGGTGGCCGGCACCGAGGGCTCGCACACCGGCCGCTTCCTGGCCGAGATAGTCACGCCGGCCACGCGCAAGAAGCGCGGCACGCGGGCGAAGGTCCCAGCCGCGGCCTGACGTCCGCGCGTCCGCGCGGCCGAGCGTTGGGTTACCTGGCTGGGCTGCGGCGCGGTTGGTTCATCGGACGCCTCGGCGGCGCTGCTCGGGGACCGAATCTGCCTGCCTCGGCAGCGTCGGATTTGCGTTCGTCCTGTGCGCTGCTGCCGGGCGGTCTGCGCCGCGCAGCGCTTCGGTGCTTCTGCGCTAGCGGCGGGGCTCGTGCGCTCGCGGGCGGTCGCCCGCGCGCGCTCACGTTGCGCATTCGGGATGCGCCGATCGCGGGCCTCGCGGCCGGATCTCGGCGCGGCTGCAGCACTCCGAGGGGTCTCGCTGGGCTCCGCTCGCGAGCTGCCCTCGCCATTGCCGCCGTCGCGAGTCCGCTGCCAGCATGGCGACTGCAGCTACGCGCCGACGCAGGTCGAAGAACGCGTGCGACGACGGTTACAGGCGAGCAGCAGCGCCGAAGCGATTCCCCGACGCCAGCGATCAGTGGTGCCTCGGCTCGCAGAACACTGCGATGTCGAACGGCTGATCGCCGTTGTGCTGACAGCGCTGTGTCGCAAGCGATGTCAACGACCGTGCTGACCCTGTCCGTCACCAGCGGCGCCCGCATGAAGTCGGTCGTGGCACGACGTCCCGACCGTCACCGACCGAGAGCGGAAATCGGAGACGTCGATCCAGTCCACGCGCAGCTCGACACGTCCTGGCTGAAGGTGCGACGTGTCGTGAACCAGAAGGCTCCGCCTGCTCGTCGTTGTCGGGTCCAGACCAGGCCACTGATGCTGGTCCCCGCGTTCCGCCGAGTACGCGCGTCCGTCTGCGGACCTGCGAGATCGCCTGCGCTCCACCGCTCCGGCCGAGTTGGCATGTGCCGCGTGGTCGCCGAGTTCGCGGTGTTCGCCGTGTTCGCGGAGGGGACCTGGCCGAGCGTGCCCTCGTTGATGTCGGAGCCCGTGAGGGCGTCGTTCTTGACATCACCGCCCGTCAGGGCGCTGTTGCGGATGTCCTTGCTGCGGACGTCGTTGTTCTTGATGTCCTTTGTCTTAACAGCGTTGTTCTTGATGTCGCCGCTGTCGACTGAGTTCGTGCCCGGAAGCGCTACGGCGGTTCCGGAAAGCGCGGCCAGCAGGGCGACGAACGCGACCGCCATAGCCGGTGTCGGCCGGCGGCTCGTGAGAAACTCACGCATCGAGTCCATTCCTCCATGGTGGGAGATGTCGAGTCCGGGGGGCCAGAGAACCTCCTGGGCTCAGGTCTGAGGGATACTCTGCGCAGGCGGGTCGGACGTCAACCGTTCGTTCGTCCAGCGAGCGCGCCGTAGCCGGAAACTGCGAGGAACCCGGATTTACGCTGGGCCGAGCGCGTCGCCGCCGCGCGTGCGGCGCAGCTTGCGCACCGTCTGGATGACCTCCATGCGCCGGTGCGCCCGGGTGGCGGTCTCCATCAGCGTGATGCCGCTCGAGGTGTCCGCAAGCCCCACGGAGCACGTGACCGGGCCCGCCTCCATCTCGAAGGAGATGGCCTGCAGGTCGTCTTCGAAGCGGTCGGCCCAGATGCCTGCGTTGCGCGCGTCGGTGGCGTGCAGAAGCACGCCGAACTCATCCGGGCCCATCCGAGCCAGCTCGTCCACCGCGCGCAGGTTCGACCTGAGCGTGGTCACGCAGAGGCGCAGCACGTCGCTGCCGGCGCCGGCGCCGTGGTGGGCGTTCACCCAGCGCAGACCGTCCACGTCGAGCATCGCGATGGTGATCGTCTCGCCCGTCCGGGCGCGGCGCAGCTCCTCGCGCGCCAGCAGAGCATGGAAGTCGTCTGCGGTTGGAAGATCGATGAGTGGGTCGATTGCCATCCCGGTAATCATCGGCCGTGCGGCCGAGACCCTGAGATCACGCGGTCGGCCCACCGGCGGGCGGATGCGGGAGTGGGCGCCCGAGCAGCGAGCGGTGGTCCGCCACCCAGCGATAGAGACGATCCGACGCGCCCGGGAAACGCTCGCTGGCGCGGGCGAGCGGGCGCCCGCCGGGCAGCCGGGCGAGCACTGGCGGGAACGCTCCGCCGCCGGAGTGGATGGCGCCGTCTTCGACGAGGTGCCACGAGGCCATCTGCTGCTCCTCCGACATCCCGGCCAGAAGAGCCCGCGCCTCGTCAGTCCCTAGCGCCACGGGACGGAGTCGGCCCCTCGTGTCCCACCGGAGCAACAGCGCGAGCGAGACCCGGCAGAAGCCGCAATCTGGGTCGTACAGAACCGGCACCGGCGCTACGTCCACGAAGCTGCAAGTAGAGCAGGATCCGCTCTACCTGCGCTGTCATAGCGTCCTAGCCGGTGGCGAACCGCAGCGTCAACCGTGCGGGCTTGGCACCCACGTTCACCGCCGAGACCCGGACATATCTGACCCGCCTGCCGTTTACGCAGTCGGTGAGCCTCACGGCGATCCCCTGGCCGTAGGCGAAGGCAACGCAGTTGTTCGTCCTGGGCTTCGGCTCGTAGGCCATTTCCCACCCGTTTGTCACAGCGGAGATCTTCGTGACAGTCCCGATGCGGCGGGAGCGCCAAGCGACGGTCTCGCCGGGCTTGACGCGAGTAATAAGGGACGCGTCCCAAGGGTCTTGGCTAGTCACGATTGTCTTTGCGGGATCGTCTCGTGGCGCGTGCCCCTCGGCCGGGGCTCCGCCTGCCGCTACCGCCAGCCCCACCAGCACCGCTATCAGCAGCGGTCGAACCGCCCGCGACCGTGCCGGTGTCACGCGGGCTGTGCGGGATCGTGGGGGACGGAGAAGAGCGGGCATGGGCTACCGGTGGAACGACTTGCCGAATCTTCAGTGTGCCCTGCCGCGCGGTGCCCGTGAGCGTTTCAGGAGATCAACGCATACAGCCTGGACATCGAAGGAGGGGCTCGTGTGGGTTGATTACGTGAAGAGCATCCAGCACTCCGGCTTTTCGGCTGACGCCGTCTTCACGATGGGAGCGGCAGGCCGGCGGCGCACACGAATCTTCGACACCGTCGGCGCGCCGGTCGACGTCGGGATCTACGCCTCGCGGCTCGACTGGCAACCACGCCCGCGCCGGCTATGGAGGGGCGGCGCTTCGCAGTCCGACCGCCCGAGGTAGCCCTACCCCGTGTTGGACCGGGTCCGTTGCGGAGCCCACGCCGCCCCGTTCGAATAACGCCAACCCATGCGGCTTACTTCCGTTCGCACAAGCCGCTGGTTCCGACCTGCGTTCTACGCGGCTCGCGCGCACACGGACGTTCGTCCAGCTACGCGCCTTTCGCTGGCGGTACGAGGGTTTCGGGCGTACCGTGAGTTGGCTGGACAACCTGCGTAGGCGGGGGACCGGAAACCCAAGGACTTAACCCGCAGGGTCGCATCCGGGAAGCCGGCCCCCCGCCTTCGGTTGTACTACTCCGTCGGGGTGGGTCAACTTTGTGCCCGACGGTACATCCGTTTTTCCACCCCACTTGCCCCTCCAGGTCCGCTAAGGCACCTGATGCCAGGTACGGTCGCGGGCGTGTCTAGCCAGAACGCTCGACTGTGGTGGCAGAAATGGCGCTGGTACGAGCGCAACTCGCTGCCGTGGAATCGGCTCAGCATCCATCGCGAGCTGGCCCGGCGGCGGGCGTTCGCCCGCTGGCCGATCCACGGGAACGTGCTCGAGGCGCTCCGCGAGGGCCGGCTCGAGGTGGGCGAGGGCACCCTGTTCGAGCCGCACGTCTGGCTAACCGCGCCGGATGAGGCGCGGATCCGGATCGGCGAGGGGACGTTCCTGAACATCGCCGTCATGGTCGCATCCGCCGAGCTCGTGGAGATCGGGGATCACTGCATGTTCGCGAATGGCTGCTTCGTGACGGACGCCAACCATCGCTTCGACGACCCCGACAGGCCGATCACCTGGCAGGGCTTCACGAGCAAGGGGCCCACCAGGATCGGCGACAACGTCTGGTGCGGGGCGAACGTGGTGGTCACCAGCGGCGTGACCGTCGGGGAGCGGAGCGTGATCGGTGCGAACAGCGTCGTGACCGAGGACATCCCGCCGTACTCCATCGCGGCCGGAGCACCCGCAAAGGTGCTCCGCCGCGTGGAATACGACCAGTCGCCCCCAGACGACTCGTCCTAGCAGAACACGATTAGGTGGAACGGCTTGTTGGCCTGGACGCCGTTGGCTCCCGTGGTCCGGATGTCCACCCCGTTCACGTTTGAGCCAAGCCCGCTCACGGTGATCTGGCCGTTGTCGGGCGGCGCGGCCGCCGTCGGGCCCCCGATCGTCGCGTAGTAGCCGCACCCGCGAACGTCCGCGTCGAAGATCACCTGGTAGCGGCCCTCACCGGTACGCGCCACCGATGTGGTGCCGCGTCCGCGAACGCCCTGCCCACCGGCGTTCACGACGGCAAACCGGGCGCCGCCGTGCGCGACCAACGCGCTGCCCACGATGCCGAGGGTCGATTCCTTGACCGCCCCTCCGCCGATCCCGTTCGAGCGCACGTCCGTGCCGCCAAGGCTGTGATTGCGCACGTCGACGCTTTTGATCGTGTTGTTCTTGATGCTCCCGCTCGTGATGACGAGGGCATAGGCCGAGCCCCCCATGGCCATGAAGAGCGCGAGCAGCGCCACGGCCATCGCGGGCGATGGAAGAAAACGACGAAATCGGGTCATGGAGAACTGAACCCCACTGGCGGGCAGGGGTTTCGGTGCTACGCGATGACCTGAACGACCACCGTTCGCTCGCGCGCGCGATCGTCGAAGTCCACCAGCACGATCTGTTGCCAGGTGCCCAGCGCGAGGTGGCCGCTGCGAACGGGAAACGTCTCGGAAGGGCCCACGATCGCGGCTCGAATGTGTGCATGTGCGTTGGTGTCCATGTTCAGCCGATTGTGCTGGTAATCCCCGTCCTGGGGGATCAGCCGGCCGAGCGTCTCGCGCAGGTCGTGCACCCCTCCCGGTTCGTGCTCCATAGCGGTCACCGCGGCGGTGGAGCCCGGCACGAACACGGACACGAGGCCGCTTTCCACGCCCGACTGCTCGACCACGCTCTGCACGCCGGCCGTGATGTCGATCGTGTCCCCGTTCCCCTCGGTGGAGAAGCGGAGCTGCCCGCTGTGGACCGTCAGAGCGAGAACCCGCCGGTGAACGGCTCGCCGGTCTGCTCCTGGAGCAGCTCGTGGAGTCGCGCAACCTCGTCTGGGGCCATCGTGTAGCCGTGCTCCGGCTCCGGGTAGCGCCGAGCGCGAACCTCGTCGGCGAACGCCGTGACGCCCCTGATCATCTCGTCGCGCACGTTCGCGTAGCGCTTCACGAAGCGAGCGGCATGGCCGTCGTAGATGCCGAGCAGGTCGTGGAAGACCAGCACCTGGCCGTCCGTGGCGCCGCCCGCCCCGATGCCGATAACCGGGATCTCCATGCGAGGCATGATCGCCTCGGTGAGCGCGCTCGGGATCGCCTCGAACACGAGGGCGAAGCAGCCGGCCTCCTGGAGCGCGACCGCGTCGTGGAGCACGTCCAGTGCCCGCTCGGCGGTGCGGCCCTGGGAGCGGTAGCCGCCGAGCGCCGTGGCCGTCTGCGGCGTGAGCCCCACATGGCCCATCACCGGGATCCCGGCACCCACCAGCGCGCGCGCCCGCTCCACGGAGGTGCCTCCACGCTCGATCTTCACGGCATCGCAGGCGGCCTCCTTGATGAAGCGCTGCGCGTTGTGGATGGCCTCCTCGTTCGAGGCCTCGTACGAACCGAACGGCATGTCGCCGATCATCAGCGGCGTGCTCAGCCCGCGCCGCACCGCCTGGGCGAGCATGAGCAGCTCCGCGAGCGTCACCGGCACCGTCGAGGGGTGCCCGAGCACGGTCATCGCGCCGGAGTCGCCCACCAGCACGACGTCGACGCCGGCCTCCTCGGCCACCTGCGCGCTCGGGTAGTCGTACGCCGTCACCATCACCACCGGCTCGCCCAGGGCCTTCTTCTCGGCGAGGGTGCTGAGGCTGATTGCGGGACGCTGGGTGGGTCGGTGACTCATTTCTCGCCTCCGAGAATCGCATTGTCGATCAGTCGGGCGCGCCCCACACGGGCGGCCACAGCAAGCAGGGTCGAGCCGTTCACACGCTCGACGGGGGAGAGGTCCGTGGCGGAGCGGAGCTGGAGATAGTCCGGTTCGAGGCCCGCGCGCGCGAGTTCGTCGCGCGCCGCGGCCACCACCGCGGCCCCCTCGCGCGTGCCGCTCTCCACCGCGGCCTCGGCGGCGCGCAGGGCGCGGTTGAGGGCGAGGGCGCGCTCGCGCTCGTCCGGGCTCAGGTAGGCATTCCGCGAGCTGAGCGCCAGCCCATCCGCGTCCCGGATCGTGGGGCAGACCTCGATCCGAACCGGTATGTCGAGGTCGCGCACCAGCTTTCGGATCACGAGCGCCTGCTGGGCGTCCTTCTGGCCGAAGTACGCAACATCTGGGCCGACCATGTTGAACAGCTTGGTCACCACGGTCGTCACGCCCTGGAAGTGCTCCGCGCCGCGCTGTGCCTCGTCGCCCTCCAGCGTCTCGGTGAGGCTGCCGACAGCTACCGCCACGTCGAAGCCGTCGGGATAGACCTCCTCGACGGGCGGCGAGAACAGGATGTCCACACCCTCGGCCTCGGCCAGCTCGGCGTCGCGCTGCTCGTCGCGCGGGTATGCGGCGAAGTCCTCGCCGGGCCCGAACTGGGCCGGATTCACGAAGAGCGAGACCACGAGGACCTCGTTGTCGGCGCGCGCCTGCCGCATCAGCGAGAGGTGGCCGTCGTGGAAGAAGCCCATGGTCGGCACCAGTCCGATCCCGCGTCCGGCGCGGCGCTCGGGAGCGAGGAGCTCCCGCAGCTCGGCAACGGTGCGCACCGTCTTCATGCGGTGGCCCTCTGCGCGGCAAGGTCGCGCGTGCGCCGCACCAGCTCGTCGAACAGGTCGACCAGCTCCGGCGCAACCTCCTCGACGGCGGCGCGCTGCGTCCCGACCGTCGCGTCGTCACCGCGAGCCACGGGTCCTGTGAGCGCCTCCTCCGGCCCGAGCTCGGCGATGTTCTCGACGGTCTGGCGCACGAGCGGAGCAAGCAGGGCTCGGGCCTCCTCGCGCTCGAGCCCGGCGCCGGCGGCGATCGTCTCCGCCGCGGCCTGGAGGGTGACCAGGAAGTTCGAGGCCATCGACGCCGCGGCGTGATAAGCCGCGCGGCCCTCGTCGTCGATCTCGAACGGCGTCATCCCCAGCCGCTGGGCTAGCCCGGCGGCAAAGGCAAGGGCCTCGGGAGTCGATCCGGCAACCGCTGCGCCCACACCTTCGAAGCGCACGCCCGGGTGCGCGACGGTCTGAAGCGGGTGCAGGCCGAATGCCGCGACGCCGGCGTGCGCCAGCGCGGAAAGCGGCGTGGCGCCGCTGGTGTGCCCCACGAGTGGCGCTGCGGCGGTCACGACCTCGGCGGCCGCGGCGATCTCGACATCGGGTACGCAGAGCAGGATGGCGTCGCAGCCGGCCGGGCGCTCTCCGCGGCCGAGCGGCCCCTCCACCTGGACGCCGGCGTCGCCGAGGGCGCGCGCCAGCGCGGTACCGACCCTCCCGGGGCCGACGATGCCCACCCGAAGTGGGCCGTTGAGGCTGGTCTGATCTGGGTTCATCCCGGTCGGTCCACTCCACCGTCGGTAGCGGCCGACGATTTGGAGGATACCCACGAGCCCTGCCGTCAACCCCAGGTCCTAGGCTTTGGGCCATGCAGTCACGCAGCGCAGAGGAGCGCCGCGCGGAGCTTGTCGAGCTGTACCGGGAAGCGGCCGCCTGTGAGCGCTGCCCGCTCTTCAAGACGCGCACCAAGGTCGTGTTCGGATCGGGGAACGCCGACGCCGACCTCATGTTCGTCGGCGAGGCGCCCGGAATGCACGAGGACCAGCAGGGCCTCCCGTTCGTGGGGCGGGCCGGGCAGCTGCTCAACAAGCTGCTCGAGGAGATCGGGCTCGCGCGCGAGGACGTGTTCATCGCGAACGTGCTCCAGTCCCGGCCGCCTGGCAACCGCGACCCCCAGCCGGACGAGATCGACGCGTGCCGGCCGTTCCTTCACCGAAAGATCGAGCTGATCGAGCCGAGCGTGATCTGCACGCTGGGCAACTTCTCGACGAAGCTGCTCACCCGCTCGCAGCGCGGGATCACGAGCGTGCACGGGCGCCCCCAGGTGCACGAGCTCGGTGGCCGCCTGCTGCGCGTGTACCCGCTCTTCCACCCGGCGGCGGCGCTGCGCAGCACGAAGACTCTCGAAGACGTGCGCGAGGACTTCGCGCGGCTGCCGGCGCTGCTCGAGGAGCCGCCGCCGGTGCCCATAGGCGCCGTGGCGCCGGTGGCCGCGGCGGCGGCCGCAGCTCCGGCGGAGCAGGAAACGCCGCCGCCGACGCTGTTCGACTGAAGAGGGCGGGCGACGGCCGGACGGGGGTGGCCGGCCGGCGCCCGGGGGGAAACCGGGTGGGTCAGCAGAGTGGGCTGTTGGCCAGCGGCTGACCGGCGATCTGGAGGATGCGGCTCATGCGCGTGCCGGCGATGTAGCTCGGCAGCCAGGCGGTGTCGACCACGAGGTGGGTCAGGTCGCCGGCGGCCTGCATCCCGGTGTTCACGCGCACGGCGCTTCCGGAGTCGCCAGGCGCAGCGGCGCCGGACCAGCCGAACGCGTTGTTCTCCCACGTCAGGGCGAGACCGGCGCGGGGCGTGCCGCCGGTGCCGACCGCGAGGCCGTGTCCGTAGTGGAAGACGGGCTCCGGACCTGAGCCGGTGTAGGAGCCGCAGGGGCCGGCCACGACGGCGATCGTCGGGCTGACCCAGCTCTGGAGCTCGGGCCGGATCGACACGAGGGCGAAGTCGTTGCCGATGCCGCCGTTCACGCTCTTCTGGACCGTGCCGAGCTCGACCAGCACGGGGTTGGCGCCACCGGGCGCGAGAGTCAGCAGGGTGACTGCCTCACCCGCATTGCCGCAGTGCCCCGCGGTGCCGATCGAATAGCTGCCGGGCGAGCCGAAGACGAAGTTCATGGTGCAGCCTGCTGGCGCGATCATCCACGAGCCGGGGCGGATGCCGACCTCGCCGGGCAGCGGGGCCTCAGGCGGGGCCGCAACCGGGGCGCCGTTCGCGGCGTCCACGCGAGCGGCGAGCGCGTCGGTGAACCAGGCTGGAGTGGCGGCCTTCAGCGGCACCGCGTGGCCGATGCCATAGGGCACCGCACCGTCGACGCTGCGCCAGTTCGGTGACGAACCCAGAGCGGGCGTCGCCGCGGACGCAGCCGTCGTACTCACCAGCATGGTCAGCGCGGCCAGGACGGCCGCGACCAGCCAACTACGCATTCCGATCTCCCCTGCCAAGGTTGATGGCTCTCTAAAGGCGTATCCGATGCCCCCGACGGTCAAACACTCGAACAGCCCGCAGGACACCGAGGCCGCCGGCGCGGAGCTTGCCGGCCGCCTCACCCGTGGTGATGTGGTGCTTGTGAGCGGGGAGCTCGGGAGCGGGAAGACCACATTCGTGCGGGGCGCCTGCCGCGCGCTCGGCGTGGAGGGCCCCGTCACAAGCCCAACCTTCACGATCGGGCAGGTGCTGGGTGGAGCGCCCGAGATCGCCCACCTCGACCTCTACCGGCTGGGCTCCCTGGCGGGTGAGGATCCGGCGCTGCTCGAGGACTATCTGACCCCCGAGCGGGTCGGGTTCGTGGAGTGGCCCGCCGTCGCAGAGCCCGCGTTCGAGCGGGTGACCGCGCGCGTCCTGCTGGAGCACGCCGGGGGCGACCGGCGCCGGATCACGGTCGCGTGACCCTCCTCGGGCTCGACACCTCCACGGCGGCCGCCAGCGCGTGCGTGCTGCGCGCGGACGGCGAGTGGTTCGAGGTGGCGCCCCCGCCCGAGCGCCTCGGGCGGCCGCCGGCTCACGCGAGCGAGCTGATGCCGGCGGTGGCCGAAGTGATGAGCCGCGCGGACGTGGGCTGGGGGGACCTCGACGCGATCGCGGTGGGGGTGGGCCCCGGCATGTTCACCGGCCTTCGCATCGGCATCGCCACGGCGCGGGGCCTGGCGAGGGGAAGTGGCCTGCCGCTGCGCCCGGTGTCGTCCCTGGCCGCGCTCGCGGCCGGGATCGAGGGACCGCTGCGGCTGCCGCTGATAGACGCCAGGAGGGGAGAGGTGTTCGGCGCGCTGTACGAGGTCGACGAGCGCGTCTGGCCGCCCGTCGCCATCCCTCCGGAGGAGCTGGTCCGGCGCCTACGTGATGACGGATTCACGCCGCGGGCAGCCGGAGACGGCTCGGTACGATTTCGGGAGGTGCTCGAGAAGGCAGGCATCCAGGTCGAGCCGGACGACTCCGAAGCGCACGTGGTGCGTGCGCTGCACGTTTGCCGCCTGGGCGCCGGGGCACCCGAAGCGCCGCCGGAGGCCGTTCTGCCCGACTATCTGAGAGACCCGGACGCCAAGCCGCAACAGTGACCCCCGAACTCGAGATCCGCCAGCTCGCCTACGCCGACCTGCCGCAGGTGATCGCTATCGAGCGCCGCGCGTTCCCCACGCCGTGGTCGCTCGCGATGTTCGTGCTGGAGCTCTCGAAGCCGTCCGGCATCTGTCTCGCGGCGCTCGAGGACGGCGTGATGGTCGGCTACCTGGTCTGCTCGCGCTACGACACCGTCTGGCACCTAATGAATGTGGCCGTGGATCCGCGCAGGCGCCGCCAGGGGATCGCGACCGCGCTGCTCGACCGCCTGTTCGAGCAGGCGGACAAGCCGAACGAGCAGTACACGCTCGAGGTGCGCACCTCGAACGACGGCGCCATCCGCCTGTACGAGCGCTACGGCTTCCGGGCCGCGGGGCGGCGCCGCGCCTACTACCACGACAACCGCGAGGACGCGCTCATCATGTGGCGGACCGTGGAGGAACGCACCACCGCGTGATCCTCGGCCTCGAGACGAGCTGCGACGACACCTGCGCGGCCGTCGTTAGCGCCGAAGGAGAGATCGCGTCGAACGTGATCGCCTCGCAGGGCCTGCTCCACGCGCGCTACGGCGGCGTGGTCCCGGAGATCGCCTCGCGCCACCACCTGGAGCTGGTGGATGCCGTCACGGCGGACGCACTCGAGCGCGCCGGGGTCCGGCTCGATGACATCGAGACCGTGGCCGTGACCCGCGGTCCGGGGTTGATCGGGGCGCTGCTCGTGGGCCTGTCGTCCGCGAAGGCGCTCGCCGCGACCCGGCAGCTCCCGCTCGTACCCGTGGATCACCTGCACGGGCATGTGGTGGCGAGCACGCTCGGCCCGCACCCCATCGAGGCGCCGTACCTGTCGCTCGTGGCCAGCGGCGGCCATACGTTCCTCGCGCGCGTGGATCACCCGTCGCGCTATTCCATCCTCGGCCAGACGCTCGACGACGCCGCTGGCGAGGCCTTCGACAAGGGCGCCCGCCTGCTGGGGCTCGGCTATCCGGGGGGCCCGGCGATCGACCGCCTTGCCCGCGAGGGCGATCCGGTGGCCTTCGACTTTCCGCGCAGCGCGCCTGGCGAGCTCGACTTCAGCTTCAGCGGCCTGAAGACGTCCCTGCTCTACGTGACCCGGGACCTCGGCGCGGAGGCGGAGTCGCGCGCCGCGGATCTGGCGGCCTCGTACCAGCGCGCGATCGTGGACGCTCTCGTCGAGCGTACGCGCGCGGGGCTGGAGCGCGAGGGCCTCGAGCGGCTCGCCATCGGGGGCGGCGTGGCGGCGAACTCCGAGCTACGGGCGGCCGTGGAGGGACTGGACGCCGAGGTCTGGGTCCCGCCGGTCGAGCTCTGCACCGACAACGCCGCGATGATCGCCGGCGCGGCGCGCTTCCTAGAGCCGGTCGAGTACCCGGGCTACCTGAGCCTGGACGCCGCCGCCCGCCTCTAGTTCTGGATCCGAGTCTCCTCGAGGTCGATGTCGCGCTCGACGTTGCGCCGGATGTCGTCGCTGATCTCACCTTGGTTGCGCAGCTCCAGCAACTCCTGGCGCTGCGCGTCGAACAGGTCATACATCAGCCGCCGCCATGCATCGGCGCGATCCTCGAAGTTCTCGTCGGCGCCGTCCTCGAGCGCGCCGAAGCGCCTCTGCCGGTAGTCGAAGAGCTGGCGCGCGCGATCCACGCTCTCGGGCCTGATCCAGTCGGGCTCGCCGAGCTCCTCGAGCCTCGCCAGCGCCGCCTCGGCGACGCGCCGCCTCGCAAGCGTGTCCTCGTGGCTCTCCTGGCCGTCGTCCTCGATCCCGAGCCAGTTGATCAGCGGGCCCAGCGTGAGCCCCTGGCCGACGAGGGTCACGAGAATGACGGCGAAGGCGAGGAAGATGATGAGGTGGCGGTCGGGGAACGGTCCGCCGCCGTCGACGGTCAGCGGGATCGCGAGCGCCGCGGCGAGCGACACCGAGCCGCGCATGCCGGCCCACCCGACCACAAGCCGCTGGTCGGCCGGGATTCTCCGCCGCGGCTGAGTGTCCCGGCGTTCGAGCAATCGCGACACGTACGGGAGCACGAAAACCCATGCGAGCCGGACGCCGATCACAGCAGCGCTCACGAGCGCGCCCCAGAGGATCAGGTTGGCCGTCGAGGTCCCGGAGAGGTTGTCGAGAATCCCCGGCAACTGGAGACCCACGAGCAGGAACAGGACCGCGTTCAGCAGGAAAGTCAGGATCTCCCAGATCGCCAGCGTCTGAAGCCGCAGGATCGGGGTGGTGAGCTGCGGTGTGTACCAGGCCATGTAGAGCCCGGTGGTCACGGCCGCAATAACGCCCGACAGGCCCAGCTCCTCAGCGGGCAGGTAGCCCACGTACCCGGAGAGGATCGAGATCGTGATCTCCGTGGGCGGGTCGTCGATGCGCGCGCGAACCTGTCGGATCAGCCATGCGGCCGCGAGGCCGACGATCACGCCGCCGATACCGCTCGCCACGAACTCGAGGCCTCCCTCCCAGAGCGTGAAGGAGCCGGACACCACCGCTGCCACCGCGAAGCGGTAGAGGATCAGCGCAGTCCAGTCGTTGGTGAGGTTCTCGCCCTCGATGATCGCGCTCAGCCGCCGCGGCGCGCCCACCCGGCGCATGATCTCGGCTGGTGCCACGGCGTCGGTGGGAGACACGATGGCGCCGAGGACGAAGGACTCCGCCCATCCCAGGCCCACCACCTCGTGGGCCACGACCGCCACCGCGGCCATCGTCACGAACACGAGTGGGATCGCCAGTGCCGCGATCGCCTTGACGTTCCGCCGCAGTTCTCGGACCGATGTGAAAAAGGCAGCGCCGTACAGCAGCGGCGGCAGGAAGATCAGCAGCACGATGTCCGGGTCGAGCTCGACAGAGGGGACACCGGGGAGGAAGCCGATTACCGCGCCGCCGAGCACCAGCGTGATGGGGTAGGGAACGCGCAGGAGGCCCGCGAGCACGCCGAGCGCGGCTGTGGCCACGAGGAGGCCGAAGACGAGCAGGTCGATGTCGTCCACGCGAAAAGAGTGGCAGCATCATCTGCGATGGCCGTCGTCACGCTCTACGGCAAGCCGGGCTGCCACCTCTGCGACGACGCCCGTGCGATCGTGGAGAGGGTGCGCGCGCAGCGGCCGTTCGAACTGGACGAGGTGGACGTCTCGCTCGATCCCACGCTGCATCGGGAGTACGGCCAACGTATCCCGGTACTTGCCCTAGACGGCGTTGAGCTGTTCGAGTTCCACGTCGAGGAGGCGGCCCTGTTGCAACAGCTAGATAGAGTGGACGGTTCGTGAGGTACGACGACCCCACAGCGGGCGGCGTCGGGCTTCAACCGGTCCGCCCGGACGGCGAGCCGGTGGCCTCGGAGCGGCTCTCGCTCGGGGTCGCTGCCCGGCTGTCGCGATATCTGCAGGTACTGACCCAGGCCAAGAAGATGGGGCGCGAGACGATCTCGTCCCAGGAGCTGGCCGACTACACGCACGTCAACTCCACGCAGATCCGGCGCGACCTGTCCGGATTCGGCAAGTTCGGGAAGCGGGGCGTGGGCTACAACGTCGACTCGCTGGTGTCGCAGATCCGGAAGATCCTGCGGACCACCGGCAAGCACAACATCGCTCTGTTCGGGGCGGGCAACCTCGGCCAGGCGATCGCGGGGTCGGACATCTTCGCGGACCACGGCTTCAGGGTCGTGGCGCTGTTCGACAAGGATCCCGGCAAGGTCGGAAATGAGATCGGCGAAGGGCTGACGGTGCGGCCGTACGACGAGCTCGAGAAGGTGATCCGCGACGAGGACGTGGTGGTGGGCGTGCTCGCGGTTCCGACCGAGGCGGCGCAGGAGGTGGCCGACGACCTCGTCGAGGCCGGCGTGAAGATCATCTTCAACTACTCGGAAGCCCTGCTGCAGGTCCCGCCCGAGGTCACGGTTCACACCTCGAGCCCGGCCGTCGACCTGCTCTACGCGCTCTACTTCTACCTCACCTGAGACCTCATCCATGTTGGACATGCCGAGGGTCAGGGAGGTCTTCGAGGCCTCGACGGACTTCACGGTCGGGCTCGAGGAGGAGTTCGCGATTCTCGACCCGCGCACGCTGTCGCTCGCCCAGCGCTTCGAGGATCTGCGCTCGGCGGCGCAGGAGGATCCCGTGCTCGCCGAGGCGGTTGCCGGCGAGCTGATCAAGTCCGAGATCGAGATCCGCTCGGGGCGGGGAGAGAACTTCGCCGACGCTGTGGTGAGGCAGCGCGAGGCGCGCTCACGGCTATTCGCGCTGGCCGCCGCTCATGACGCACTGCTCGGCGCCACCGGCACACACCCGTGGAGCGCCTGGCAGGAGCAGGAGATCATCGACACCGAGCACTACCGGCGCGTGCAGGAATCGCTCCAGTACGTGGCGTGGCGGAACAACACCTTCAGCCTTCACGTGCACGTGGGGGTGAACGGGGCCGAGCGCGCCATCCGCGTGTGCGACCGGCTCCGCGTGGTGATGCCCGAACTGCTCGCGATCTCGGCGAACTCACCGTTCCTCGACGGGCGTCACTCCGGGCTCCACTCCGCCCGCAGCCAGATCTTCACGAAGAGCTTTCCCCGCTGCGGGATCCCGGATGCCTTCGGCCGCTGGCAGGCGTACGCCGACTACATCGACTTCCTGGTCCGGACGCACTCGATCATCGAGTTCACGCAGGTCTGGTGGAGCGTGCGGCCGCACCACACGTACGGGACCGTCGAGATGCGCATCTGCGACGCGCAGACGAGCGCCGGCGACTCCACGGCGCTGGCCGGACTGATCACGGCCTGCATTGCGCAGGCTGCATTCGACCACGACGAGGGTGTGCCGTTCGAGGATCCCCCTGGTCGCATGATCGAGGAGAACTTCTGGAGAGCGATCCGCCACGGGCTCGACGGCAAGCTGATCGACCTGGACCGGGCGGAGGAGTACCCGGCCGCGGCCGCGCTCGACAGGCTTCTGGCATGGACGGCGCCGGCGCGGGGTGTGCTCGGCATCGATCCCGGCCTACCGGAGCAGAACGGGGCCCAACGCCAGAAGCGTGCTCTGGCGGAAGGGGCCAGTATGGAAGACATCTATGCCGCCGAGGTGGCGCTCAGTCAGCGCACCTACGCGGCGGAGGAGGTGGCCACGTGAACGAGCCGCAGCAGCCGACAGAGGAGCAGCTCCTCGAGGCCCTGAAGCAGATCAAGACAGAGGACGTGGTCCTCCAGACGGTCGCGACCCTTGTGAACCTCGCGGGCCAGAAGCTCTCCGTGGAGGGTGCGAAGGACCCGGTCGAGGCGCAGAAGGCCATCGACGCGGCGCGGCAGATGCTGCCGCTGGTTCCCGACGAGGCCGTGGGACCGATCCAAAACGCGCTCGACCAGGTCCAGATGCTCTATGCCAAGGAGAGTCAGGGAGGGGCGGCGCCCGACCAGCCGTCGGAGCAGCCGCCGCAGAAGCCCCCGCCGTCGAAGATCTGGACGCCCGGCTCGTGATCGGAGTCTTCGGAGGCTCCGGCTTCTACCGATTCCTGGACGACATGACGGAGGTGCCGGTGGCCACGCCGTACGGGCCGCCCTCGGCGCCGGTGCGCGTCGGGACGATCGAGGGCACCGAGGTCGCGTTCATGCCTCGCCATGGGGACGAGCACACGCTTCCTCCGCATCGCATCAACTACCGCGCGAACATTTGGGCGATGAAGGAGGTGGGGGTGGACCGCATCGTCGGCCCGTCGGCCTGCGGATCGCTCAAGCCGGAGCTCGAGCCGGGCACGTTCGTGCTCTGCGACCAGTTCGTGGATCGCACCGCGGCTCGCGAGAGCACCTTCTACGACGGGCCGCAGACCACGCACGTCTCGGCCGCGGACCCCTACTGCCCGGATCTACGCAGGATCCTGGCCGAGGCCGCGCGCGAGGAGGGGATCCCGGTGGTGGAGGGCGGGACCGTGGTCGTGATCGAGGGGCCGCGCTTCTCCACCAGGGCTGAATCGCGCTGGTACGCGGACTCCGGCTTCGACGTGATCAACATGACGCAGTACCCCGAGTGCTGGCTCGCTCGGGAGCTGGAGCTCTGCTACGCGAACATCTCGCTCGTCACCGACTACGACGTGGGGCTCAAGGACAGGCCAGACGTCGCGCCGGTGTCCGCGGATATGGCGTTCGGCGCGTTCGCCGACAACCTCGATAGACTGCGCGCGCTCCTGTTCCGGGCGGTGCCGAAGATCGGGCCACAGCCGGACGACATCTGCGCGACGGCGTTGGACAGCGCAATCGTCCACCACTAGCCACGCGCTGACTCTTCTGAACCAAGACGGAGGACATACCCCTTGGAATTCCTGACTGACTGGGGCGTGGTAATCGCGCTCGTGTGCGCTGGCTGCGCTCTGATCTACGGCGTCGTCACCTCGCGCTGGCTGCTCGCTCTCTCGCCCGGCAACCAGGAGATGCAGGACATCTCGATGGCCGTGCAGGAAGGCGCGAAGGCGTACCTCCGTCGCCAGTACACGATCATCGCGGGCGTCGCCGTCGTGCTCGCGATCGTGCTTGCGATCGGGCTCGAGGCCCAGGACGCCAACGGCATCCTCGTGGCGATCGGCTTCCTGATCGGCGGTACCTTCTCGGGTGCGGCCGGATTCATCGGGATGAACGTCTCGGTGCGCGCGAACGCTCGCGTGGCCGAGTCGGCGCGCTCCGGCGTGTCCAAGGCGCTCGAGGTCGCCTTCAAGGGCGGTGCCGTGACCGGCATGCTCGTCGCGGGCCTCGCGCTGCTCGGCGTGGCCGGCTACTACGGCGTGCTGATCCTCGCCGGCACCGAAGAGCGTGATGCGATCGACGCGCTGCTCGGCCTGGGCTTCGGTGGCTCGCTGATCTCCGTCTTCGCCCGTCTGGGCGGCGGCATCTTCACCAAGGCGGCCGACGTGGGCGCTGACCTCGTCGGCAAGATCGAGGCCGGAATCCCCGAGGACGATCCGCGCAACCCGGCCGTGATCGCGGACAACGTGGGAGACAACGTCGGCGACTGCGCCGGCATGGCCGCGGACCTCTTCGAGACCTATGCCGTGACCGCGGTTGCCGTGATGCTGCTCGGCGTCCTGACCTTCCAGGAGATCGGGACGGTGGCCACCTATCCGCTGGTGATCGGCGGCGTGTCGCTCGTGGCCTCGATCATCGGCACGTACGCGGTCCGCAGCCGCGCCGGCAACGTCGAGCGGGCGCTCTACCAGGGTCTGATCGTGTCCGGAGTGCTCGCGGCGATCGCGTTCCTCCCGATCACGCTGCTGATGCTGGACGACCTCACCTACAAGGAGGGCGTCTCCGACCTGCTGCGGGCAGGCACCGACGCACCCAGCGCGATCAAGCTCTGGTTCTGCACGCTCGTCGGCGTGGGCGTCACGGCCGGCCTGTTCGTGATCACCGACTACTACACGTCCACGCGCTTCCGGCCGGTCCGCACGACCGCCCGGGCATCGCAGACGGGCCACGCCACCAACATCATCCAGGGCCTCGCCCAGGGCTTCCAGTCAACGGCGGCCCCGGCGCTTCTGCTCGTCGGCGGCATCCTGCTCGCCAACGAGCTGGCGGGCATCTACGGCATCGGCGTGGCGGTGATGGCACAGCTGTCCCTCACCGGACTGATCGTCGCCTTGGACGCCTTCGGGCCGATCACCGACAACGCCGGTGGCATCGCCGAGATGGCGGACCTGCCGGAGGAAGTGCGCGCGGTCACCGATCCGCTGGACGCGGTCGGCAACACGACGAAGGCAGTGACAAAGGGGTATGCCATCGGGTCGGCCGTCCTTGCTGCCCTCGTCTTGTTCGCCGCCTTTGTCGAGGAGCTGCGTGAGGAGGCGGCCAAGGAAGGCGCGCAGGTTGTCAGCTTCGACGTCTCGCAGCCCGAGGTGCTCGTCGGGCTGATCGTCGGCGGCATGATGGTCTACCTGTTCGCCGCGCTGGCGATCGAGGCCGTGGGCCGTGCCGGCGCCGGCGTGGTCGAGGAGGTGCGCCGGCAGTTCAGGGAGAAGCCGGGCATCATGGATCGCACGGAGAAGCCGGACTACGCCCAGGCCGTCGCAATCGTGACCGCCTCGGCGCAGAAGGAGATGATCATCCCGGCGCTGATCCCGATCGTGGTCACCCTCGTGGTCGGCCTGCTCTCGACCCAGGCCCTCGGCGGCCTGCTGATCGGCGTGATCGTGGTGGGCTTCTTCATGGCCGTCTCGATGACGGCCGGCGGCGGCGCCTGGGACAACGCCAAGAAGCTGATCGAGGACGGCGAGTACGGCGGAAAGGGCTCGGAGGCCCACGCGGCCTCGGTCACGGGCGACACGGTCGGCGACCCCTACAAGGACACCGCCGGCCCAGCGATCAACCCAATGATCAAGGTCGCGAACATCGTGGCCCTGCTGATCATCCCGTTCCTGGTCTAGCCAAGCGCAACTCCGGCGGACGGCCCGGCCGCCATGCGGCAGGGCCGGGCCGACCGCCGGCCAGCGCCGCCCGGCGAGCCTTACGGCCCGCGCGCCGCGGACGTAACGCCCCCGTCACACGAGTCACCCACCCGTAACACCCGCGGTGCCACCCTGGCCAGGTGAGAGGTGAACGTCGCGCTATACGCACCGCCCAGCACTCACCTGGCGTGGGGCCAGCCATCGCGACGCTGGCCGGCCGCCAACACGGGGTCATCGGACGCGCGCAGCTAAGAGTGCTCGGCCTCGATCGGTCGGCGCTACGGCGGCGGGTAGCAGCCGGCACGTTGCATCCGCTCACATGGCGGGCGCGTGTACGCGGTGGGGCTCGCGCCTCTTTCGATGCGAGCCAGGTACCTCGCTGCCGTGCTGGCCTGCGGTCAGCGTGCAGCGCTCAGTTATCGGTCGGCGGCGGATCTGTGGGGAATGCGGCCGAACGCCACGCGCTTAGAGGTGAGCGTGCCCCAGGAGGGCGGCCGTGCCGAAGGTGTCCATGTGCACCGCACCCGGATGCTGGCTCCGCAGGATTTCACCGTGCACGACGGCATTCCGGTGACCACCGTGGCCCGGACCCTCCTTGATCTCAGTGCCGTCGTGAGGCCACAGGAGCTGGCGAAGGCGATCGACCGCGCCGAGCGGCTTCGGCTCTTTGATCTAAACGCAGTCAACGACGTCCTCGGGCGCGCGAAAGGCCGCCGCGGCGCACGCGCGCTAAGACGAGCGATCGCCGCCTACGAGCCCAGCACCCAGAAGAGCGAGCTCGAGCGCCGCTTCAAAGCACTCCTGAAGACCACCACCGACATACCGAGCCCCACCTTCAATGCGGTAGTTGAAGGAGAGCAAACGACCCACGAAGTGGACGCCTTCTGGCCGGAACAAAACCTCGCAGTCCAGCTCGACGGCTTCGAGTTCCACCGAACCCGTCGCGACCGGGAGCGCGATGCGGACAGCGACGCCGACCTGGAGCTCGCAGGACATCGGGTGATGAGACTCACCTGGGACGACGTGGCCCTGCACGGCGAGCGCACGCTCCGGCGACTCAGGCTCGCGAGCGCATAGGCTGAAAGAGCGTGCCGCACACCGACGACATCCACACCATCCCGGACAACCTGCCCGTGCCGGAGGACGACGGCGCAGCGGACCATCTCCTCCATGCTGCCGTTCCAGCGCTGGCGCTGCCGGCGACCAATGGTGACCAGGTGCGGCTTGACGAACTCCCGGGCCGGACGGTCCTCTTCTGCTACCCCCGCACCGGCCGCCCCGACGAGGAGCTTCCGCCTGGCTGGAACGCCATCCCGGGCGCCCGCGGATGCACACCGGAGGCCTGCGGCTTTCGCGACACGCACGCGCAGTTCACCGGACATCGGCGCTGCGCGTCCTCGCGCTCAGCACCCAGGACAGCGCCTACCAGCGAGAGATGGCGGAGCGCCTCCACCTGCCGTTCCCTGTCCTGAGCGACGAGCGGCTGGAGCTGACGCGCGAGCTCGGCCTGCCCACCTTCGAGACCAGCGGCATGACGCTCCTGAAGCGGCTCACGCTCGTGATCGACGACGGGAACATCACGCACGTCTTCTACCCCGTCTTTCCGCCCGACGGACACGCCGCGGAGGTGCTGGACTGGCTTCGCAGCGGCTGAGCGGCCCGCTCGCCGACTCCGAGCAGAGCGTCTTCTGGCTCGACTCGCCCGCCGCGCCGGAGCCGCTTCCGCCGCTCGAGGGCGAGACGCGCTGCGACTTGGCCATCGTCGGTGGCGGCTTCACCGGTCTGTGGGCGGCTTTGCTTGCGGGGCCGGACGAGAGCGTCGTCCTGCTCGAGGGCGATCGCTGCGGCTGGGGGGCGAGCGGTCGAAACGGCGGGTTCGCCGAGGCCTCGCTGAGCCACGGGCTCGAGAACGGCTTGTCGCGATGGCCGGACGAGATCAACACGCTCCAGCGGCTCGGGCGCGAGAACTTCGACGCCATCCGCGAGACGCTCACCGCGCACGGGATCGATGCCGCCTGGGACGAGGCCGGCGTGATAGGCGTGGCCACCCGCGAGCACGAGGTCGAGTGGCTCGCGGAGGCGGCGGCCACCGGGCGGGAGTATGGGGAGGAGTCGGTGCTGCTAGACCGCGAGGAGGTCAGGGCGGAGGTGAACTCCCCGACGTACCTCGCCGGCCTGTGGCACCGGTCCGGCAACGCGACGGTGAACCCGGCACGCCTGGCGTGGGGTCTGCGCGGAGCCGCACTCGGCCACGGAGTGCGCATCCACGAGCACACGCGCGTGACGAAGCTGCGACGCGACGGTGACGGCGTCGTGCTGGAGACGGGGTCGGCCGCGGGCGGCGCGCGGGCGGGCGGCGCACAGGCGCCCGGCAAGGTGCGCGCTCGGCGGGTGCTGCTCGCCACGAATGCCTATCCGCCGCTCGTGCGCTCGATCCGGCGCTACATGGTTCCGGTCTACGACTACGTGCTGGTGACGGAGCCGCTCAGCGAGGCGCAGCGGCGGGCGGTCGGCTGGGAGCGCCGGCAGGGCGTCGCCGATTCGGGCAACCGCTTCCACTACTACCGCCTCACCGAGGACAATCGCATCCTCTGGGGCGGCTACGAGGCGCTCTACCACTTCCGCAACGGCATGCGGCCGGAGCTCGAGGACCACGCGCCCACGTTCGAGCTTCTGGCCAGCAATTTCGCCGAGACCTTCCCGCAGCTCGAGGGCCTCCGCTTCACCCACCGCTGGGCCGGCGCGATCGACACCTCGAGCCGCTTCTGCGTGACCTTCGGCCGCTCGCTCGGCGGCCGCGCCGCGTATGCAGTCGGCTACACCGGCCTGGGCGTGGCCGCCACGCGCTTCGGCGCCCGCGTCGCGCTCGACCTGCTGCACGACCGCGACACAGAACTCACCCGGCTCGAGCTGGTCCGCAGCCGGCCGATCCCGTTCCCGCCCGAACCGCTCCGCTACGCCGTGATCCAGGCCACCCGGCGCGCGCTCGCCCGTGCGGACGAGCGCGGCGGCAAGCGCGGCGCATGGCTGCGCGGCCTCGACCGCATTGGCGCGGGCTTCGATAGCTAGGCTGACCGATCTCGTGCAGAGTGCAAATGGCAAGCTGTAACCGCCTCTCGGACCACTAGCGTTCGAGAGTTGATGGCTGAGTACCGGCCCAAGAACCGTGGCCTCGAGCGTGTGCTCGGGACCGGCGCGCTGTTCTCGACCGCCTACGGCAACGTGGGCAGTTCGATCTACTACGCCCTCGGTCTCGTGGCGATCTACGCCGCCGGGATGACCCCCGTGGTGTTCGTGATCGCCGGGCTGATCTTCGCCGCCACAGCCGCCACGTACGCCGAGGCCACGACGATGTTCCCGGAGGCCGGCGGCTCCTCCAGCTTCGCCCGGCGCGCCTTCAACGAGTTCTGGTCCTTCTTCGCGGCGTGGGGCCAGATGCTCACCTACATCATCACGATCGCCATCTCGGCGTTCTTCGTGCCGCACTACCTCGCGGTGTTCTGGGAGCCGCTGGGCGAGTCGCCGGCGGACATCGTCGCCGGCATCGTCGTGGTGGTCATGCTCGGCACGCTCAACATCGTGGGCGTTAAGGAGTCGTCGCGGGTCAACATCGGCTTCGCCGTCGCGGACTTCCTGACACAGGTGGTCCTCGTGGTGGTCGGCATCGTGCTCGTCTTCGACCCGGAGCTGCTCGTCCGCCAGATCGATCTGGGACGACGCCCACCATCGGCGACTTCCTGATCGCGATCCCGGTCGGCGATGGTGGCCTACACGGGCATCGAGACGATCTCGAACATGGCCGAGGAGGCGCGCGACTACGGCAAGACGATTCCGCGCGGGATCGGCCTCGTGGTCGGCGCGGTCGCGGTGATCTACACGTTCCTCCCTGCGGTGGCGCTGTCGGCAATGCCGGTCGAGAACGGCGAGACGCTCCTCGCCCTGCCGAAGGAGGAGGGCGGCTACGCCGACGACCCGGTGCTCGGCGTGGTCGCGAACATGGACCTGGGCTCGCTCGCGCACCCGGCGGAGATCTACGTCGGCATCCTCGCCGCCACGATCCTGTTCATCGCCGCGAACGCCGGCATCCTCGGCGTCTCGCGGCTGAGCTATTCGATGGGGCAGCACCGCCAGCTCCCCGAGCTGCTCCGGGCATTGCACCCGCGCTTCCGCACGCCGTACGTGGCGATCGCCGTCTTCAGTGCGGTCGCCTGCATCGCCATCCTCCCGGGCAAGGCCGACTTCCTCGGTGTGATCTACGCCTTCGGCGCGATGCTGTCGTTCACGATCGCGCACGCGTCGGTGGCCACGCTGCGCGTCAAGCGCCCAGATGCGGAGCGGCCTTGGAAGGGCCCCGGCAACATCAGGATCCGCGGATACGCGCTGCCGGTGTACTCGGTGCTTCGGCGGCCTCGGCACGGGCATCGCGTTGATCGTCGCCACGGTGCTCGACCTGCGCGTGCTCGTCGTCCGGCGTCGGCTGGATGGCGCTCGGCATCACCCTGTACGTGATCTACCGGCGCCGGCAGGGCCTCTCGCTCACCGAGACGCACAAGGTCGTGGTGCCCAAGCCGGCTGTCGAGCACGAGGTCGAGTACGAGTCCGTGCTCGTGGCCTTCGAGGACGAGCACTACTCGCCCGAGGCGGTCTCCACGGCGGTCCGGCTCGCCGCCCGGCGGCGCCGGGGCATCCACGTGCTCGTGACGATCACGGTCCCGCCGAACTCGCCGATCAACGCTGCCATGCCCGAGCAGGAGGCGAAGGCGGCCTCGATCATCGACTCGGCCCGCGTGCGCGGAGGCCGCCGGGTGAGCGGCCACTGGGAGAAGGTGCGGCCTGGACAGGCTGGGCGCCGCGTGGTCGAGGAGGCCAAGGAGATCCGCGCGCGCGCCGTGGTGATGCCGCTGCCGCCGCGGCGCACCGGCGCCTCGCTCTTCGGGCGTACGCTGGAGACCGTGCTCAGCGAGCGGCCCTGCCGCGTGATCATCGACTCCTCCCCGAGGGCCACCAAGTGAGGAGCGCCTACGGCGCCTCGACGCGCATCCTCGGCGCGCTGCTCGTGGTGATCGGGGTGGCGATGGTGGTGTCCGCCCTGGCCCACGGCGGCGGCCCGCTGGCGCTCGGTGTGGTGCTGGGCACGATGCTCGCGCTGCTCGGCGCGGGACGCGTGTGGCTGGCGAGCGCCCACGGCGGCGGCGACGGCGACGCGCGGTGAGCGGCCCCGGTCAAGACGGCCCAGGGGGTGAGGAGCGCCGCCCGAGCCAGATGTCCGAGCGCGCGCGGGTGGGCCTGAGGCGCAGCGGAGAACGCGCGCGCGTGCTGGTCACGCGCGGTCTGGGTGAGCCCGCGCTGTTCGCGATCACGCTGAGCGCGGTCGCCTCCGCGATCTTCTTCTCGCTCGGCGTGGTGGCGGACCGGGCGCTCGGGCTCACCCCGGTCGTCTTCCTGCTCGCGGGTGTCTTCTTCGCCGTGACGATGGCCACCTACGTCGAGGGCAGCTCGCTGCACGTGGAGCGCGGCGGCGCCTCGACCTTCGCCCGCTATGCCTTCGACGAGTTCTGGAGCTTCGTGGCGGGCTGGGCGATCCTGCTCGACTACCTGATCGTGATGGCGATCGGGGCCGTCGTCATCGCCGAGTACCTCACCGTCTTCTGGACCGAGCTCGACGAGGGCGCCCTGCCGCTCGTGATCGCGGGCGCGGCGCTCCTGCTGGTGGCGATGCAGAACATCCGCGGGCTGTCTGCCAACCGCCTTGGGGCAGTCCTACGGCTCTCGCTCTTCAGCATCGCGGTGCTCGTCGGCGTGTCCCTGATCGGGTTCGCCCAGTACTGGGACCCGGGCGCGATCACCTCGTCGATCGACCTCGGTGTCGCGCCGCGCTGGGACGACCTCATCTTTGCCACGGGCATCGCGACCGTGGCGGTGATCGGCGTGGAGGCCGCGTCCGGCCTGGCCGGGGAGATTCGCGTGGGCCGCCGCGGCCTGCGGCGCGTGGTGCTCGTCTCGATCACTGCCGCGATGCTCCTGTTCGTATTCGTGTCGATCGCGGGCCTGATGGCGGCGCCGGTGGTGGGCGACCACACGGCGCTCGGCGACCGCTTCATCGAGGATCCGGTGCTGGCGATCGTCTCGGCCTACGAGCCGGGGGCGCTCCTCGACGCCGCCCGCTACCTGGTCGGCATCACGGCGGCGGCGATGCTGCTCGCGGCGATGAACGGGCAGATGCTGGGTTTGGCCCGGCTCGCCTACTCGCTCGCGACCAACCGGCAGATACCGAGCGCGGTCGGGCGCCTCCACAGGCGCCGCGGCACGCCGTACGTGACGATCGTGATGGCGGCCCTGATCGCGTTCGCGCTCGCGGTACCGCACGACGTGGAGTTCCTGGCCGGCCTGTTCGCCTACGGCGCGATGATCGCGTTCGCGATCGCGCACCTGTCGGTGATCGCGCTCCGCTTTCGGGAGCCCGACCGCCCGAGCGCCTTCCGCGTGCCTCTCTCGATCCCGATCCGCGGCGCGCGTGTGCCGCTCCCGGCGGTCTTCGGGGCGCTGTACGCGATCTTGGTGTGGCTGAGCGTCGTGACGCTCCACGGGGGCGCCCGGTTCGTCGGCACGGCCTGGATGGCTGCGGGCATCACGCTCTACGTCGTCTACCGCCGCGGACAGGGGAAGTCGCTCACGCAGCGCTTCACGATCCCCGCCGAGGCGCTCCAGGAGACGCGCGGCGGCCAGTACGGCAGCATCCTCGTTCCCGTCTTCGGGGAGGAGCTCGACGACGACATCGTCGGCACCGCCGGGCGGCTGGCCGCCTCCGCGAGCGAGGATGAGGAGGGCGGCGCGGTGCTGGAGGCGCTCTACGTGTTCGAGATACCGATGTCACTCCCCATCGACGCGCGCGTGCCCGACGAGCGCGTGAAGGAGGCGAAGCGCGTGCTTGCCCGCGCCAAGGAGGTGGGGGAGGAGTACGCCGGCGTCGAGGTGGCCACCGCCATGGTCCGCGGCCGCTCGGCGGGCCAGGCGATCGTCTCCGAGGCGCGCCGCCGCGGCGTCGAGGCGATCATCCTGGGAGCCGAGGAGCCCAGCGGCCTGCGCGGTGGCGCGATCCTGGGGGGGCGCGGCCGAGCCCGCGACCGCTTCGTGGGAGACACCACCCGCTACGTGGTCGACAAGGCCCCCTGCCGGGTGATCCTCACCGCCCCGCCCGCGGGCGAGGAGGGCACCCGCGAGGGCGTGTTGCCCTAGCGCTGACATAAGGGCTACAACTGGCGCGGCATTGGTCCCGGCCAGATGTATTGTGAGACCAATATGTTCGTTCTTATCGTTGGTTGCGGGCGCGTCGGGTCCGCCATAGCCAACTCAATGCTTGACGAGGGCCACGAGGTTTCCGTGCTCGACGAGGATGCGGAGGCGATCGCGCTGCTCGACCGCGGCCAGGCCAACAGCTGGGAGGAGCGCGGAGGTCAGTTCACCGAGGGCACCGCGCTCGAGATCGACGCCCTGCTTGCTGCCGGAATCGAGCGGGCGGACGCCTTCGTCGCCTCGACCGACGGCGACAACACCAACCTCGTGATCGCGCAGATCGCACGGCGGCGCTTCAACGTCGACCGCGTGGTCGTGCGAGTGCTCGATCCGGCCCGCGCGCGCTGGTACGCCGAGCAGGGCCTCCAGACCGTCTGCCCGACGCAGACCGCCATCGAGCTGCTCGAGGCGGCGGTCCGCGGGCAGATCCGTTTCGAGGGAGTGGCGGGCTAGGTGGCCGCTCCTCCGATTTCGCACCCGTCTGGCGGCTGCAAGTCTTCGCCTGGCGGCGTCCCCGCTCGCCGCCATAGCGCTGCTATGCCGGCTTCGCGGCTCCTTGCCATGCTCGACTTTCGCTCGCCAGCCCGGGCACGAACTCGTCGGAGAGGCCACTAGCTCATGTACGTGGTGATCGTCGGCGCCGGGAAGGTGGGCTGGAACCTCGCCCGAGAGTTGATCAACAAGCGGCACGAGGTGACCGTGATCGAGGCGGACCAGCACCGCTATGCCGTCGTGGAGCAGGAGCTCGAGCACAGCGCCATGTACGGCGACGGCTCGGAGCTGTGGGTGCTGGAGCGCTCCGGCATCGAGCGCGCCGACCTCGTGGTGGCTGTGACGGGTGACGACGAGGACAACATCCTGATCTCCCAGGTGTCACGCGAGAAGTACGGGGTGGAGCGCGTGGTGGCGCGCTGCAACAACCCGCGCAACCTCCAGCACTTCGAGCTGCTCGGGGTCCGCCCGGTGATCTCGGCCACCGACCTGATCCTGCGGCTGATCGAGCACGAGGTGCCGAAGTACGGCCTCGTGCACCTGCTCGACCTGCCCGAGGAGCGCCTCGAGATCATCGAGCTCGAGGTGGCCGAGGGGTCGCCGGCAGCCGGCCGTGCGGTGAAGGACCTCGGGCTGCCGAACGGCTCGCTCGTGATCTCGATCCTGCGCGAGGGCGGCGGGTTCGTGCCCACCGGCGACTCGGTGATCGAGCCCAACGACGAGGTGCTGGTCGTGCTCGACGTGGGTATTGAGTCACGCGTGACTGAGCTGTTCACCGCCCGCACCGCGGCGTAGCCGTGACGCGCCGCAAGGTCGACCACCTGATCATCGGCGGCGGCCTGGCCGCCGGCAACTGCGCGCGCTGGCTGCGCGAGGAGGGCGGGGAGCGGTCGATCCTGCTCGTGGGCCGCGAGCCGGACCCGCCCTACAACCGGCCGCCGCTGTCGAAGGGGTACCTCCAGGGGAAGGAATCGCGCGAGGACGTTCTGTTTCGCCCGGACGAGTGGTGGGACGAGCAGAACATCGAGCGGCTCCAGAGGACGAGCGTGATGAAGCTGGACACCTCTGAGCGGGTGGCCACGCTGTCCACGAAGGACGAGATCGAGTTCGACACCGCACTGCTCGCCACGGGCTCCAACGTGAGGCGCCTGCGCGCGGACGGCTGCGACCTCGACGGGATCCACTACCTGCGCGCCTTCGCGAACTCGGATGCCATCAAGGCCGACGCCCAGACCCGCAAGCGGGCCGTGCTGATCGGCGGCAGCTACATCGGCTGCGAGGTGGCGGCATCGCTCACCGCGGCCCACGGCGTGGACTGCACCATCGTGATGATGGAGGACGTGACCTTCGAGTCGTTCTTCGGCGAGAAGGTCGGGCGCTTCTTCCAGGACGTGCTCGAGGAGCACGGCGTGACGGTGCACGGCGACCAGGAGCTCGAGCGCTTCGAGGGTGACGGCGAGCGCGTGACCCGGGTCGTGACGAAGAGCGGGCTGGAGCTCGACTGCGACTTCGTGGTCGCCGGCATCGGTGTGATGCCGGACGTGACTCTCGCGCGCGCGGCCGGGCTGGAGCTCGGGGACGCGGGCGGCGTGCGCTGCTCCGCGGGGCTCGAGAGTTCCGTGCCGGGGATCTTCGCGGCCGGCGACATCTGCGAGTACGAGAGCCCGATCCAAGGCGGGCCGATGCGAATCGAGCACTGGGACGTGGCCTTCAACCAGGGCAAGACCGCCGCACTCAACATGCTCGGTCGCGGCGTCGAGCACGACGTGGTGCCCTACTTCTTCTCGGACCTCGCGGACTGGGTCTCGATGGAGTACGTGGGTCCCGGTTCCGGCGAGCCGATCGTGCGCGGCTCGTTGGAGGAGCACGACTTCACCGTCTTCTACGTGGACGACGGCAGCGTCACGGCGGCGATGACCGTGGGCCGCTCCGACGACCTGGAGCACGCCCGCCGTTTCCTGACAGAGCACACGAAGGTCGACCCGGCCGCGCTGGCGGACCCAGAGACGGACCTCGGCTCGCTTTAGTCGGGCCGTTGCCCGAACTTGCCGTACAGCTTCCGGAACTTGCTGTCCGGGCGAAGGAATTCCGGGCCGGTCCTCGGCGCCAAAGATGGGCCCGAGCACGATCGTCACGAAGAAAAACAGGACGAAGGCGATTGCGAGCGGCTCCATACCAGCCTGCTCTCTGTAGTGCTGCTTGCTACAGATGATACAAGCCGGCGCTGCCGTCCGATGAAGATGCGAACATGTGTTCGACATGATAGGACGCAGGATTACTGGGGGGCAGGGACTTGAACCCCGATAACCAGCTCCAGAGGCTGGCGTCTTGCCGATTAGACGACCCCCCAACGCGGGGTCGAGGATATCCACTGGACGGGAAATAGTCACCCGGCGACAGGTAGCGGCACTTCTCGAGGCGGGCATGTCGGGCGCTGCGGTCGCGCGGCGTCTCGGGATCTCGAAATCGACGGTGAGCTATCACAGGCGCCGGCTCGGCCAGCCGATCGATGAACGCTGCAACCGACGCTATGACTGGGTCGCCGTCCAGTGCTTCTATGACGAGGGACACACGATCACGGAGTGCCAAGAGCACTTCGGCTTCGCGCGCAAGACGTTCATGGACGCCGTGGCGCGCGGCGTACTGATCACCCGGCCCCAGAGCGCCCCGGTCGGCGAGTACCTCGTGCGGGGCAGACGGGTGAATCGCACGCACCTCAAGGGCCGTCTGCTGGCTGCCGGGCTCAAGGAGAATCGCTGCGAGCGCTGTGGACTAGAGGATTGGCTCGGCGATCCGCTTTCGATGGCGCTGCACCACGTGAACGGAGAGGGGACCGACAACCGCCTCGAGAACCTGATGATGCTGTGTCCCAATTGCCACACCCAGACGCCGAATTTCTCGGGTAGAAACAGGCGCCTCAAACGGGCGGGTCGGGCACTGCTCGACGAGGCGGCCTAGCTGCGTGCTAACGGCTGCGCTTCGGGCGCTTGCCGCGGACTTGGACGCGCTTTTTCAGCGCCGTCCTGTGGTTGCGTGCGTCCTTGAGGCTCACGCGGATCAGGGTGGTTCGCTTGAGCTTGCGGCTGGTGCGCAGGCCGCGCCAGACGATCTTCGCCGAACGTACGCCGTCGCCGGCGAACCGGATGCTCACGCGGCGTTTTCCAGTCCTGAGCGGCTGGAGCTTCCGGCCGCCGGCGAGGACGGTCGCCCTGGGCTTGCCGCGCCTCAGGGCCTTCGGCAGCTTCACGGTGATGCCGGTCACGCCCGGACCGCCCCGCGCCGCGGTCACCTTCGCCACGAGGTTGGCGAGCTTGCCGCGACGCTTCACGGAGACGCTCGCGCGCGGGTCGCAGCCCGGCGTGGTCAGCTCCTGCTCGAACGCGGACTCCTTGCCGTTGTACGCCGTGAGCTTCACGCTCATCGTGAGGTCGGTGCCCTTGGCGCACAGGTCCTGCGTGAGCGCCAGGAGCGCGTCGGGGCGCCCACCCTCGAACTCGAGCTTGAAGCTTCTCACCGGCAGGTCCGGGTTCGCGGCGAACGTGTTGCGCGTCCCGAAGGTGCCCGAGTCGACCGCGCCGTCGAGCCGCACCGACACGGGCGCCGGCAGCAGGATCAGGAGGCCCGGCAGAGTCGCCGGTGTGTTGAAGGCGATGTACACGGGCCCCTGCACCGGCGTGGCCTGGAGCGGCGAGTCGATCGTCGCGGTTCCCACGCGCGAGCTCTCCGGGCAGCTGCTCGCGTTGGACGCCTCACGCGAGCACGCGCGCTGGGCGCCCGGCAGGCTCGGCTGGACCGACAGCGGCAGGATCACCTCGGCGCGCCTGAGCGCGGCCTCCTCGGGGTCGAACTTGAGCGTGGTGCTAACCGGCGGGAACTCGTGCACGCTCGTGATTCCCGGCGCGCCCAACGAGCCCTCGGCCGTCGGCGTGAACGGGAGAGAGTCGCAGCCGGTAGGCGTCATCTTGAACTCGCGCTGCGAGAAGGTCGTGGGTGCTTCCCATGAGTTCGCGCGACTCACCGACGTGCCCTCCGCGCACGACGTCGGCATGCGAATGAAGGAGCCCTTGCTCGCCTTCCCGTTCAACGTCACCGCGATCTTGGTGATCTGGAGTGCCAGGCCGTTCGCATCCCGCGGCTGGTCGGCGAACGTGGACTCGAGGCCGTAGCCGTCGGCGCCCGGCCGCACGTAGACCGGCGCCTGGAGGAAGATCTTCGACAGGCCACCGCCCGCCGCAACCACGATCCCGAGGCGCGCGGGCTCGTCGCCCGTGGGACGCAGGTTGTAGACCTTGCCGTTGTTGGTGAGCGGCAGGAGCAGCACCTTGGCATCCACCACCACGCTGCCGACCAGCGAGTCCGCGGGGCACGCGTCGGCCTTGAACTGGGCCTGCGTGCAAAAGCCTGCGTTTTGCGGGTTTCCCAGCAGCCCGGGCTGGAGTCGCAGGAAGGCGTCCTTGACGCTGTCGCTTCCGTTCGAGTAGCTGAACGACTGCGTAATCGTGACGCTCGGGTGGCCGCCGCCCTGCTTCGAGCTGGGCTCCACCTTGAAGTCGGTCATCGTGACCGTCGCCGACGCCGAGGCGGGCAGCGCAAGCAGCGCCGCAACCCCGAAGACCAGAACTAGACCCCTCCCCACGGCGGGGAGAATACCCGGGTCAGGCGGCCGACTGCGCCGCCCAGTCGCGGTAGAGCCGCGCGTACGCTCCGCCCGCCTCCAGCAGCTCCTCGTGCGTTCCCTGCTCCGCGATGCCGCCGTGGTCGAGCACGACGATGCGGCCCGCGTTACGAATCGTCGAGAGCCGGTGGGCGATCACGATCGCCGTGCGCCCGGCGAGCAGCCGGCGCAGCCCGCGCTCGATCTGTGCCTCGGTCCGGACGTCCACGTTCGAGGTGGCCTCGTCGAGGATCAGGATGCGCGGGTCGGCCGCCGCGGCGCGCGCGAAGGCCACGAGCTGGCGCTGGCCCGCGGACAGCTGCCCGCCGCGCTCGCCCACCTCCGTGTCGTAGCCCTCGGCGAGCCGCTCGATGAAGTCGTGCGCGCCAACCGCCTGCGCCGCGGCGGTCACGTCCTCGTCGGTCGCCCCCGGGCGCCCGAACGCGATGTTGTCGCGGATCGTCCCCGAGAACAGGAAGCTCTCCTGCGGCACGATCCCGAGCTGAGAGCGCAGCGACCGCTCGGTCACGTCGCGGAGGTCGTACCCGTCGATCAGCACGCGGCCGTCGTCCGGGTCGTAGAAGCGCGCGACCAGCTTCGCGAGCGTCGACTTGCCGGCGCCCGTGGCGCCCACCAGCGCGAGCGTCTGTCCCGGCGGTACGTCGAGGGTCACCTCGTCGAGGGCGATCGCATCGCCGCCATAGGAGAAGGTCACGCGGTCGAAGCGGATCTCCCCGCGCACGCGCGGCAGCTCCATGGCGTCCGGCTTGTCGGCCACGTCCGGCTCCTCGTCGAGCAGCTCGAAGATCTTGTCGAGCGCGGCCATGCCGGACTGGTAGGTGGTGTAGAGCTGCGAGAGCGACTGGATCGGGTCGAAGAAGCTCGCGAGGTAGAAGACAAACGTGGCGAGCACGCCGATCGTGACCGCGCCGTCAACGACCTCGTTGCCCCCGTAGACCAGGATCGCGGCGGTCGCGACCGCCGACAGCAGCTCGACCGCCGGGAAGTACGCCGCGTTCAGGTAGACCGTCTTCATGTTGGCCTCGCGGTGCTCGTCGTTCAGCGTCGCGAAGGGCTGCCGGTGACGCGGCTCCTGGCCGAACGCGCGCACCACGCGCACGCCGGACAACGTCTCCTGGAGGTACGCGGTGACGTGCGCGATCCGCTCGCGCGTGAGCCGGTACGCCCCGGCAGACGCCAGCCGGAACGCCACGCTCGCCACCAGCAGGACGGGGAAGGTGAGGAAGGTGATCATGGCAAGATCCGGGTCGAGCACCACCAGGATCACCGCGGTGCCGACCAGCGTGAGCGTGGCCGAGAAGAGCGTCGAGATTCCCTCCGTCACGAGCTGGTCGAGCGCCTGGACGTCGTTCGTCAGGCGCGAGATCAGGACGCCGGCCCTGTTGCGCGAGTAGAAGCCGATCGACAGCCGCTGGAGATGCTCGAACACCTCGACCCTGAGGTCCTGGAGCGCGCGCTGGCCGACCCAGTTGATGAGGTAGGTCTGCAGGTACGTGGTGACCCAGTTGAGGATCGCCGCCGCAACGAACGCGATCACGATCATGGTCAGCGCGCTCATGTCCTTTTGGCTGATTCCGTCGTCGATCGCACGGCCGGCGAGGTACGGGGGCGCCAGCGCCGCCGCGGTGGCGATCAAGAGCGAGACGAACATCAGCCGTCACGCGCCCGCGATAGGGGCGCAGCAGGCTGATCAGGTGGCGCAGGCGGCTGGCGCGGTTCACAGCCCGGCCACCTCTCGCTCCGGGTCCTCGCGCGTGAGGAACACCTGGTCCGGGAGGCCCTTCTCGGCGATCTCGCGGTAGAGCGGGGAGCTCTGCGAGCAGCTCGGCGTGAGTGCCTCGGGCGACGATCTCGCCGGCCTCGAGCACCACCACCTCGTCGGCGAGTGCGATCGTCGAGAGCCGGTGCGCGATCACGAAGGTGGTGCGGCCGGTCATGACCTCGCCGAGCGCGGACTTGATCCGGTTCTCGGTGGTGGCGTCGACGCTCGAGGTGGCGTCGTCGAGGATCAGGATGCGCGGCTCGGCGATCAGGGCGCGCGCGATCGCGATGCGCTGGCGCTGGCCGCCGCTGAGCGTGAGCCCGCGCTCGCCGACCATCGTGTCGAGTCCCTCCGGCAGCTCCTCGAGCAGCTCGGCAAGACCGGCGCGCTCGGCGGCGTCCACGATCTGCTGATCGCTCGCGTCAGGGCGGGCGTAGGCAATGTTCTCGCCGAGGCTGGCCGAGAACAGGAAGGCATCGTCGGAAACCACGGCCACCTCGCCACGCAGCGACGCGGGATCGATGTCGCGCACGTCCACGCCGTCCACCAGCACGGCGCCCTCGTTCACGTCGTACAGGCGCGGGATCAGCATCACGAGCGTCGTCTTGCCGGAGCCGGTGGGGCCGACGATCGCGACCGTGCGGCCGGGCTCCACGTCGAGGTCGATCCCGTGCAGAACCAGCTCCTCGCCGTCGTAGGTGAAGCTCACGTTGCGGAGTTCCACGCGACCGCCGCCGGGCGGCAGCGGCTTCGCATCAGGCGCCGCGACGAGGCGGGGCTCGCGGTCGAGCAGTTCGAACACGCGCGCGCCGCTCGCCACGGCCCTCTGTGCCATCCCGAGCGCCATGCCGAGCCAGCGCATCGGACCGGTGAGCATCAGGACGTAGCCGTAGAACGCGATGAACTCGCCGGTCCGTGATGGTGCCGTTGATCGCCTGCCGGCCGCCCACGAGCAGGAGCGCCGCCAGCCCGAGCTGGGGGAGGAAGCCGATGTAACGGCGAGTAGAAGGCGCGCAGGCGCGTGGAGATCATCGACTGGTCGAAGACGCGGGCCACCGTCCTGTCGAAGCGGCGTCAGCTGGCGCTCCTCCTGCGCGAAAGCCTTGACCACGCGCACGCCGCCGATGTTCTCCTCGGCCTCCGCGGTGAGCTCGGCAATGCGCTGCTGCACCTCCTGGGTGGCCGGCCGGTTGCGCTGTCCGTAGCGGTAGGCGATCCAGACGACGAAGGGCGTGGGAGCGAGCGCCACCGCCGCGAGCCTGGGGTCGAGGACGAACATGACCGCCGCCGCGATCACGATGGTGATCGCCGACTGGACGAGGAAGATCAGGCCGTAGCCGAGGAAGAAGCGGACGGACTGGAGGTCCACCGTGGCGCGCGACATCAGCTGCCCGGTCTGCTGGCCGTCGAAGAAGGCGAGCTCGAGCGACTGCAGATGCTGGTACATCCGGTTGCGGAGGTCGTACTCCACCCCGAGCGAGACGGTGCCGGCCACGATCCGGCGCGCGACGCTGAACACGAGCCGCAGCACTCCGGCGACCGCCACTGCGATCGCCAGCGGCCAGAGGTTGGCGCCCCCCTTGCCGATGTCGTCGACCGTGCGCCCGACGAGGTACGGGATCAGCACGCTCACGCCCATCGCGGCGCCCGCGAGCAGGAACGAGAAGATCACCCCGCGGCGGTACGGGCGGAGAAAGCCGAGCAGGCGCCAGAAGATCTTCACCGCCAATCAACATTAGAGCCGGTGTTCTGTTTTGCAGGAGGCCTGGCGGGGAACCAGAACACCGAGGTGATGGGAAGGACCCCGGCACCAGTCGTGATCCACCGGTTGAGCCCGGCAGAGCAGCGTGTGTTGACCTGTTTCCTATCCGGCCGGCTGCCGGCGGGACAGGTTCACGCCGAGCTCGCTCAGGCGCGGGCCGCGGCGAATGCGCCGGCGACGGCTCCGGTCCCGGCGCGAGTTCCCGCGGCCGCACCGGCCGTGGCCGCCTAAACCGTCTGGAACTGCGCGCGGATCATCCCGAGTCGCTCCGGGGGCGTGGCTATGGGCCTCCACCCGAGATGTCGTGCAGGGCGTCGAGATACACCCCGTACCCCGACGGGCTCGACCACTCCTCGGCGCTCTCCGCCGCGGTGCCCTCGCCCCACTCGTTGAAGGAGATGACGAGCTGGTAGTTCGCACCGGACGCCACCATGTTGGTCACGTTCTGCCTGAAGCGGTCGGGGTCGCGCGCCCCACGCGGCTTGTCCTCGTCCCATTTCCAGAAGCCTGGACTTACTGTGAAGGAGTCGCGCCCGTGGCTCGTCTCAGGGCTGGCGGAATACTGGTGCCAGCCGTCGGGCTGGCTCGGGCAGCCCTTGTAGCCGGGAAAGAGTTTGAGCACCACGTGGGCGCCCACGGTGTTCGCCTGCCTCCAGCGCTCGGCCATGGAGCAGCCGTCCGACGCCGTGGCGTATACGAAGACCACGAACTTCCCCTCCACTCGGAAGAAGGCGGGGTGGCGTCCCATAGTGGTCGCGCAGGTAGGCGAGGTCGGAGCGGATCTGCTCGACCGACGGATCCCCCTGGGCCTCGGGTTCGTAGTACACGGACCAACGCAGCGGGCTGCCCAAGGCGGTGGTCTCTTGAAGCAGCGCCGGGAGGCGGGTGTCGGGATGATCTCCGTGCTTCCACCAGGACGAGATGGCGACCTCTGCGTGTGCGTACCCCAGCGCGCTCACGTGCCTCCGGATCACCTCTCCGGAGCTCGAGTTGTAGAAGCCCAACGAGGGGTGGTAGCGCGTGTGGTCGCTCAGCCTGCCCCACGTCTCGGGGAACCACGGGTAATAGAAGAAGGCGCGGACGGGCAGCTCGGGCTGCGGCGACGCTCTTGGCGTGATTCGGAAGCTGAATGGCAGACGGGTGCCCGCCGCCCGTATGAGCCCGCGAGGCTTGGCCAGGCCACCCGCGACCTCCAGGGCGATGGCGACACGCCCGCGCCGACCGACCCTCACCCTCCTATGCACCCGCTGGAACGAGACGCGCGCGGCCGAAAGGGGACGTAGCCCCGCCGCGGCGAGCCTGATTCGTGTGCCGACCGGACCCGCGGTAGGCCCCCACCGAAGGCGCGCCCCGCGAGAGGCCACTGCGCTGACGGACTCCGGGCGCGCGGTGCGGTCGAGCCGAAAGACGGTTGTTAACCGTCGGGACGGACCCACCCGGAACGTCAGCGCGCGTAGCGGGGTCTTGCTAGGGATCTCGAGCGCAACCCGGAACCGTCCGCGTCGGGTGGTCGGTGTTCGCGCCAGCGCGCTGGAACCACGGCGAATGACAACCGCTGACAGCGGTGAGAAACCCGCGCCGCGGAGCACCGCCGTGGATCCTGGCGGACCGGCCGCGGGGGCAAGGGTCACGCGAGGCGCGCCCGCTGCGGACGGCGCGCCAAGGGCCGCGAGCGCCGCGATCACCACCCCAGATGAGGTCGCCCTCAGTGGCAGACGCCCGACCCGGTGTCGGTGAAACCCATGCCCGGCTCTGGGACGAATTGCCACTGGTAGGCGTCTCGGGACAGCGTGAGCTTCAGAACACCGAAAGTCGTGTCGTCGGCGGCCTCGCGCGTGGCGTCGGCGCGGCCGGCGAGCCGGTAGTGCTCCATGCCGCCCGTCCCAACGACGAACTCGCGGATGCCCCGGCCCTGTTCCACCCCTCCAGCCGGGCTCAAGGGTGCGTAGCGCTGGTAGTTGTGATCGTGGCCGCTCAGCACGAGCTCGGCGTTCGCGTCGTATAGCGCGCGCCAGATTGCATCGGACTTATCGTCATCGTGATACTTGCCAGCCGAGAATCGCGGGTGGTGCCAATAGGCGAGCACGCAGGCGCGGCGGTTGGCGGCGAGGTCTTCCCGCAACCACGTCTCCTGAGGAGAGCCGGCTTCCATCGGGATGTTCGAGTTCAGCGCGTACAGCCTCCAGGAGCCGAGTGTGTAGGCGTAGTAACCGCTCTCCCGATCCCCGGCGAGGGGTCCGAAGTAGTCGAAATACGGTCCTGCGCCCGACTGCTGGTAGTCGTGATTCCCGGGCGTTGGCCTCGTGATCGCCTTGTGCCGCCCCCAGGTGGGCTCGTAGAAGCGCGCGTAGTCCGCGGCAGCACCACTGGGATAGGCGTTGTCTCCGGTCGTGTACACCACGTCGGGCTGGATCTCGTCGAGCAGCTTCGCGGTCCTCTCCGCGTTGAGGTTGGAGGCGGCGATGTCGCCCGCTCCAGCTATCACCGCCCCCGCTCCGAGGAGGGGTCCGGGCCGGGGAAACGGCCAGGACCATCCTCGCTCGACGGTCACGGCCAGGCGGAGGGAGCTGCCGGGCGTCCGGACCCTGCCAACGTAGCGCCCCGCTCTCGCCGGGGCGGTCATGATCGCCGCAAAGCTCCCGCGACGGGTCGGGCGGGGGCGCGTGGTCTCCCGCGTAAGGGACACCGCGACGCGTTCACCTGGCCTGAACCGCGAGCCGCGCAGGCGGATCGCTGCTCCCGGAAGCGCGTGGAGCGGACTCCAGCGCACCCGCCGGCCGGTGGATGAAGCAACCTCCCCGACGTTCATCCGATTGGCCTCATGCCCCTTTCGGAAGATGCTGACCACGCGCACCTTGCCGGTAAATGAGACGAGTCGTAGTCTCGTCGGGCTCGCGGGCATGCGGATCCTCGCCGTGAAATGACCGCGATCGTCGGGCTTGCGAACGGCCAGCCTTCGCTGCCCCGCCTCCACGGTCACTGGGCGGCCTGCACGGAAGCCACGGCCGGTGAGCTGGACCACGGTCCCTGCCACGCCGGCCGCCGGCCGAAGCATGACCTGGCTCTGCGCGGCGGCGGGCGAGTCGCAGAAGGGAACCGCGGCGATTGCGGCCGCACCCAGGCCGATCAGGCGAAGTCGCCTGGTTCGTAAGGTGCCGGCGCTGCCCGCAGCGGCGGGTCGCATGCCACCACGATTGCAGCTTCTGATGGCAGCGACACCTGAAATGACCCAAGTCAGGTCGGCAGCCCGACGCCGTGCGGCGATGTGATCGAATGGCCGTGATGCGGACGGCCACGATCGAGTTGACCGGCGACCGGGTCGAGCCGGGCGATGTGGTGGCAGTCGCGCGCCACGGAGTGCCGGCGCGGCTCTCGGATGAGGCGCGCGCCGCCATGGACGAGAGCGCCGCGATGGTCGAGCGTCTCGCGAGCTCGGACGAGCCCGGTGTACGGCGTGTCGACCGGGTTTGGCTCTCTTGCCGGCACGTGGATCCCGCCGGAGCGCCGCGAGGAGCTTCAGCGCGCATTGATCCGCTCGCACGCGGCGGGGATGGGACCGCCGATCGAGCGCGAGGCGGTGCGGGCGATGATGTTCCTGCGCGCGCGCTCGCTCGCGATGGGGCGCTCGGGCGCCCGGCCCGTGGTGGCCGAGACCATGCTCGCCCTGCTCGCGGCCGGGCTCGACCCGGTGGTGCCCGAGTACGGCTCGCTCGGAGCGAGCGGCGACCTGGCGCCGCTGGCCCACTGCGGGCTTGCCCTGCTGGGCGAGGGAGAGGTCTGGACGGCGGGGGACAGGCGCGCGCCGGCGGCAGACGCCATGGCGCTCGCTGGCATCGAGCCGCTCACGCTCACGCCGAAAGAGGGCCTCGCTCTGATCAACGGCACCGACGGCATCCTGGGGATGCTGCTGCTCGCTCTCCACGACCTGGCGCGGCTGCTCCGGACGGCCGACGTGACGGCGGCGATGTCGACGGAGGCGTTGCTCGGCACCGATCGCGCCTTCGCGTCCGACCTCGTGGGCATGCGCCCCCAGCCCGGCCAGGCTCACAGCGCGGCGAACCTCACCCGGCTGCTGGCCGGCTCCCAGATCGTGGCGAGCCACCGATACGACGACCCGCGCGTGCAGGATGCGTACTCGCTGCGCTGCGCACCACAGGTGAACGGAGCGGCCAGGGATACACACGCACACGTGGAGAGCGTGGCCGCCGCGGAGCTGCGCTCGGCGATCGACAACCCGGTGGTGCTGCCCGACGGTCGCGTCGAGTCATGCGGAAACTTCCACGGCGCTCCGGTGGCGATGGGCTGCGACTTCCTTGCGATCGCAGCCGCCGAGGTCGGCGCGATCGCCGAGCGCCGCACCGACCGCATGCTCGACCAGGCGCGCTCGTACGGCCTGCCGCCTTTCCTCACCGAGGACGCGGGCGTGAACTCCGGGGTCATGCTCGCCCACTACACGCAGGCCGCGATGGTGGCCGAGAATCGCAGGCTCGCCGTGCCCGCGAGCACCGACTCGCTGCCCACGAGCGCCATGCAGGAGGACCACGTGTCGATGGGCTGGGGCGCGGCGCGCAAGCTCCGAACCGTCGTCGCGAACCTCGGCCGCATCCTCGCCGTGGAGCTCACCTGCGCGGCGCGCGCGCTCGACCTGCGCGCACCGCTCGAGCCGGGCCCCGGCACCGCGGCCGCGCGTGCCGCTGTGCGGGCGGTGGTTCCCGGGCCCGGACCGGATCGCTGGCTCGCGCCGGAGCTTGCGGAGGCCGAGGCGCTCGTGGCGTCCGGGGCGGTCCTCGACGGCGTCGAGGCTGCGATCGGCGGCCTCGAGTGAGCGTGCGGGCCGTGCACGCTCCGCGCGGCACCGAGCTGTCCTGCCGCGGTTGGGGCCAGGAGGCTGCGCTCCGGATGCTGATGAACAACCTCGACCCCGACGTCGCGGAGCGGCCCGACGAGCTGGTTGTGTACGGCGGGACTGGCAAGGCCGCGCGCTCATGGGAGGCGTTCGACGCCCTCGTCCGCACACTGCGCACGCTCGCCGACGACGAGACGATGCTCGTCCAGTCCGGCAAGCCCGTGGGCGTGTTCCGCACGCACGAGTGGGCGCCACGCGTGCTGATCGCGAACTCGAATCTGGTGGGCGAATGGGCCACCTGGGACGAGTTCCGCCGCCTGGAGGCCCTCGGCCTGACGATGTACGGTCAGATGACCGCCGGCTCGTGGATCTACATCGGCAGCCAGGGGATCGTCCAGGGCACCTACGAGTGCTTCGCCGAGATCGCGCGGCGCCGCTTCGGCGGCTCGCTCGCAGGCACGATCACCCTCACCGCCGGCCTGGGCGGCATGGGCGGGGCACAGCCGCTTGCCGTGACGATGAACGAGGGCGTCGCGCTCTGCGTGGAAGTCGACCGCGACCGCATCCGTCGCCGGCTCGAGACGCGCTACCTCGACGAGGAGGCGGACGATCTGGCCGACGCCGTCGGGCGCTGCATCAGCGCGAAGCGCGAGCGCCGCCCGCTGAGCGTGGGCCTGTGCGCGAACGCCGCTGAGGTCCTTCCCGAGCTGCTCCGGCAGGGCTTCGAGGCCGACGTCGTGACCGACCAGACAAGCGCGCACGACCCGCTGGTGGGCTACGTGCCGGCGAACCTAACGCTCGCGGAGGCCGACGCTCTCCGCAAGGCCGATCCGGACGAGTACATCCGGCGCGCGCGCGTGTCGGCGGCCGCCCACTGCTTCGCGATGGTCGGCTTCATGGACGCGGGCTCGGAGGTCTTCGACTACGGCAACAGCCTGCGCGCCGAGGCCAAGCTCGGCGGCTTCGAGCGCGCCTTTGCCTATCCCGGCTTCGTCCCCGCGTACATACGCCCGCTGTTCTGCGAGGGGAAGGGCCCGTTCCGCTGGGTGGCGCTGTCCGGCGACCCGGAGGACATCGCCGCCACGGACCGTGCCGTACTGGAGGAGTTCCCCGAGGACGAGAGCCTCGCCCGCTGGATCCGGATGGCAAGCGAGCGCATAGCGTTCCAGGGGCTGCCCGCGCGGATCTGCTGGCTCGGCTACGGCGAGCGCCGCCGGCTCGGGCTGCGCTTCAACGAGATGGTGGCGAGCGGAGAGCTGAGCGCGCCGATCGTGATCGGACGGGACCACCTCGACTCGGGCTCGGTGGCGTCCCCCTATCGCGAGACCGAGTCGATGCTCGACGGATCCGACGCGATCGCCGATTGGCCGCTTTTGAACGCATTGGTGAACACCGCCTCCGGCGCCTCCTGGGTGAGCATCCACCACGGCGGTGGGGTGGGGATCGGCCGCTCGATCCACGCGGGCATGGTGTGCGTGGCCGATGGAACCGAGCTCGCCGCCGAGAAGCTCGACCGCGTGCTCACGGCCGACCCCGGCACCGGGGTGATGCGCCACGCCGACGCCGGCTACGACCGCGCGATCGAGGTTGCGGAGGAGCGCGGCGTGCGCATCCCGATGCGCGAGCACGACGCGTGAGCACGCGCGAGATCGTCGAGATCGGGCATCCGGTTCTGCGCCAGCGAGCGCGCGAGGTCGCGGTCGATGAGCTGCGATCGGAGCCGCTCCAGCGGCTGATCGACGACATGATCGAGACGATGAGGGCGGCGGACGGCGCCGGGCTGGCCGCGAACCAGGTGGGCGAGACGGTGCGCGTGGCGGTGGTGGAGGTGCGGCCTGGCAACCCGCGCTACCCCTACAAGCCGCCGGTCCCACTCACCGTGATCGTGAACCCCGTGATCGAGCCGCTGGACGAGGAGGTCGTGCAGGTCAACGAGGGCTGCCTCTCCGTGCCCAACCTTCGTGGGGAGGTTCCGCGGCACGTGAGCATCCGGCTGCGCTACCTCGACCGCGAGGGCACCGAGCACGAGGAGGTCAGACGCGGCCTCACTGCCGGGACGTTCCAGCACGAGCTCGATCACCTCGACGGGATCCTGTTTGTGGACCGCGTGAGCGACCCTGCGACGCTGTCGACCTGGGCCGAGTTCGAGCGCTTCCACAAAGCTGAGTTTGTGGAGCGTGCGCGCAGTCTCGTGGAGCGGGTGGGCTCGTGACCAGGTACTGGTGCGAACTGGCCTGGATGGGCGGCGGCCGGGCCGAGTCGGGCGTGCTGGTCGAGGTCGAGGACGGCGTGGTCGCGGCCGTGACGGTCGGGACGGCCACGCCGCCGCCCGGTGCCCGGCGCCTGGAGGGGCTCACGCTTCCTGGCCTTGCAAACGCGCACTCGCACGCATTCCAACGGGCGCTGCGCGGCCGGACGCACCGGGCGAGCGGCTCGTTCTGGACCTGGCGCGAGCAGATGTACCGGGTGGCCGAGCGGATCGATCCGGACACCTACTTCGCGCTGGCGCGCGCGACGTTCGCGGAGATGGCGCTGGCCGGCGTGACGACGGTGGGCGAGTTCCACTACCTCCACCACGCCGCCGGCGGCGCGCGCTACGGCGACCCCAACGAGATGGGCCGCGTGCTCCTGGCCGCGGCGGCCGAGGCCGGCGTGCGGATCACGCTGCTCGACTGCTGCTACCTCCACGGCGGGATCGGAACGTCGCCAGACGACACGCAGCGTCGCTTCGCGGACGCCAGCGCTGAGGCCTGGGCCGAGCGTGTGAGCGACCTCGCCGAGAACGAGTCCGTGCGCATCGGGGCAGCCATCCACAGCATGCGCGCGGTTGATCCCGAGGCTGCGGCGACCGTGGCGAGTTGGGCGCGGGAGCGCGAGCGGCCGCTGCACGCGCACGTCTCCGAGCAGCCCGCCGAGAACGAGGCGTGCGTGGAGGCGTACGGGCGGACGCCCACGAGGCTGCTCGAGGACGCTGGTGCGCTCGCCGCGAACTTCACGGCCGTGCACGCCACCCATCTCGACGACGGCGATGTGAGCCTGCTCGGTGGGGCGGAAGCGTGCTGCTGCGTGTGCCCGACCACCGAGCGCGACCTTGCGGACGGCATCGGCCGGATGCGCCGGCTCACCGACGCGGGTGCATCGCTCTCGCTCGGCAGCGACTCGCACGCACTGATCGACATGTTCGAGGAGGCGCGCGCGGTGGAGCTGGACGAGCGCCTGGCGAGTGGCCAGCGCGTGCACCACAGCGCGGCGGCCTTGCTCCAGGCTGCGTCCGCGGGCGGGCACGCGTGCCTCGGCTGGCCGGACGCCGGGCGGATCGAAACCGGGGCGCGCGCGGACCTCGTGACCGTGTCGCTGGACGGCGTGCGGCTGGCCGGTTGGGAGCCCGAGTTCGCGCTCGACGCGGTCGTCTTCGCCGCCGGCGCCGCGGACGTGCGGAGTGTGGTGGTGGACGGCGAGGAGATCGTCCGCGACGGCCAGCACCTGAGCGTGAACGTGGCCGACGAGTTGCACGGCGCGATCCGAAGGGTCGTCGCGTGAGCTCGCTTGTGATCGACAACATCGGTCTCCTCGTCACGGCCGACCCGGTGATCGGCCAGGGGCCGCTCGGGCTCGTGCGCGACGCGGCCCTCGTGGTCGAGGGCGAGCGCGTCGCCTCCGTCGAGCGGGCGGGGACGGCCGCGGACGAGCGGATCGACGCCGCCGGCCGCTGCGTGATCCCGGGGTTCGTGGACAGCCACACGCATCTCGTCTTCGCCGGCGACCGCGCCGACGAGTTCGCCGCGCGGATGGCGGGCCGTCCGTACGCGGCGTCGGGAATCAGGGTCACGACGGAGGCCACGCGCGCGGCGAGCGACGACGAGCTGCGCGAGCTGGCTCGCGCCCGCCGCGCCGAGGCCGCACGGGCGGGCATCACCCACCTCGAGATCAAGTCCGGCTACGGGCTCGAGCCCGAGGCCGAGCGCCGCTGCTGCGCCGTGGCCGCCGAGCTCACGGACGACGTGACGTTCCTCGGGGCGCACGCGGTGCCCGCCGAATACGACGGCCGAGCGGACGAGTACGTGGAGCTGGTGTGCGGAGAGATGCTCGACGCGTGCAGTCCGTACGCGCGCTGGATCGACGTGTTCTGCGAGGAGGGCGCGTTCGACGCCGATCAGTCGCGCGCGGTGCTCGAGGCCGGCCGCGCCGCCGGGCTCGGCCTGCGTGTTCACGGCAACCAGCTCGGGCAGGGGCCGGGCGTGCAGCTCGCCGTCGAGATGGGGGCGGCGTCCGTCGACCACTGCACCTACATGTCGGACGACGACATCGCGGCGCTTGCCGGCAGCAACACGATCGCCACCTTCCTGCCCGCCACCGACTTCTCGACCCGCCAGCCGTACCCGGACGCCCGGCGGGCGATCGACGCCGGCGTCGAGGTGGCCATCGCGACCAACTGCAACCCCGGCTCGAGCTACACCACCTCGATGGCGTTCTGCATAGCTCTGGCCGTCCGCGACCTGCGGATGACTGCCGAGGAGGCGCTGCTGGCCGCCACGCTGGGAGGCGCCCGCGCGCTGCACCGCGACGACGTGGGCCGGCTGGCGCCCGGCGCTCGTGCAGACGCCGTGATCCTCGAGGCCCCGTCCTACACGCATCTGGTCTACCGGCCCGGGGTACCCCTTGTGGCGGCCACGCTGATCGCTGGGAGCGCATCGGCGCCATAGGAAACGAAATTTCCGCTAATAGCGGCCGAAATTGCCGCTATTAGCGGCCTTTGGATGCCCCGGCAGGCAAAATGCGGATATGGGTACAGTCCAAGTAGCGGTGGCGATCGAACGGCGTCGCCGCTGGCCTCTCGTGATGGCACGCACCGGGGCATGAGGCACCGGAACGGGTCGTCCGCAGCAGCTTCACTCTGGAGGCAGCCCATTTCCCCCCCTCGCGGCTCCCTCGTCTGGAGGGTTGCGCGTTGCCGTACGTCCGCTGCGTGAACTGTGGTCTGAGGACGTTCAGCGCCGCGTCCTGGTCAAGCACCGACGACTGCCTGCGCTGCGGCGCAGCGCTCCCCCGACCCGCTCGGGCGTACCGCTCATCTAAATTCTCCCGCGAGCTACACGAACAGCTTCGACGCCGGTCCAGTCCGTCAACGCGTCCGCCCGAACGATGAAGGAGCGGGACCAGGAGCTAGAGCTCGTGCTCGCGGCCCAGAGCGGCGACCCCGTGGCGCGCGATCGGCTCGTCCGAGAGTTCCGCCCGCTGGTGAGGTCCGTTGCACGCCAATACAGCGGCTCTCCCTCGATCGAGCGGATCGATCTCATGCAGGAGGGCGTCGTCGGCCTCCTGCGAGCGCTCGAGCGCTACGACCCCTCGTACGACGTGCCCTTCTGGGGCTACGCCTCGTGGTGGGTCCGGCAGGCCATGCAAAGGCTGGTCGCCCAGCTCGTGCGCCCGGTCTCGATGTCCGACCGCGCCCTGCGCCAACTCGCCCGCGTGCGCGACGCGCGCACCGAGCACCACCTCCGTGGCGGGGGCCTCGAGCCGTCGAGCTGCGACCTCGCGGGGGCCACCGGCCTCAGCCAGGATCACGTCGAGCGCCTGCTTGCCGTGGAGTCCACGCCGCGCGCGCTGGACGAGCCGCTTGGTGGCGACCCGAGCGGGATGGCCACGCTCGGGGAGCGGATCACGGACCCGCGTTCGGAGGACGAGTACGACGGTGTCGAAACGCGGCTCGAGGTGGAGGCGCGGAGGGTGCCGCTCGACGGCCTCGACGAGCGTCAACGCGAGGTCGTGTGTGCGCACTTCGGCCTGGACCGCCCGCGTGAGACGCTCCGGGAGATAGCGAACGAGCTCGGGCTCAGCGCGGAGCGGGTGCGTCAGATCGAGCAGCACGCGCTGGAGGAGCTGCGCACCCTCACCACCGCTGGGTGATTCGCGCTAGTCGCTCGGCGAGGTCTGGCCCTTGCAATGAGCCAAATGACTCATGGAACGGCCGCGGCAAGTTGTCAACATTGGTGCCCAAACCTATGCAGAATCCTGCGACAGACTCAGACGGCGCGCCCACGACCATCACGCAACGCACCGAGAAGCCGATCGGCGGCGAGCTGAATGCCGGAATCGCACGAGCGGTCGTTCGTATCCACCGCGACAGCGTGGGCCGCGGGCCGACGAAGGCACAGGCGTTCTTCCGCGGCAGCATCGTCGTCGTGGTGCTTGAGCAGGTGCTCGCGAAGGAGGAGCGCACCCTCGTGTCCTCCGGTCACGAAGACGCGGTGATGGCCCTGCGACACGAGCTTCTCGTAACGATGAAGCCCGACCTGATGGCTGCCGTCGAGACGCTGACCAACTGCCGGGTCGTGGCCATGATGGGCGACACCAACCTGAAGGCCGACATGGCCGGCCACATCTTCGTGCTCGACGAGGCGATCGAGACGCAGCCGGCCGGCGCTCCACCGGCCTAGCCGCGGGATCAGTCCGGGTATTCGTCCTTGCGCCAGGCGCGGGGTTCCGAGGACTCAGCCTTCGGCGTTCGCTTAAGCAGGAAGGAGTTGTACGGCGCGACGAACGGATCGGGCGCCGTCACCGTGTACGTGTGGTAGATGCTCCCGTTCTCGCGCGCGAAGGCGATAAAGCTCGGGGCCTCGCGCAGGCCGTCCTCGAGCTTGGCTCCGATCTGACGCCCCCAGTCCTGGAGCCACTCGGGTGGGTGGTCGATTATCTCCTTGACCTCGGGGATCTCCTGCGCCTGCTCGGGCGTGAGGGCGAGCCCGAAGTCGAAGGGAAACTCCGTCCCATTGGTCGAGACGTAGGGGAACTGCCAGCCCATCCGCTCCTTGTAGGAGGTGAGCCGATCGATCGGCGCGCGCGAGAAGCAGATCAGCGTCACGTCGCGGTGGTTCAGATGCACGCGCGTGGCGTCGAGCTCGTCCCCTAGGTTCGAGCACCCGGGGCAGGCGCCGAGCTCGTAGTCGGGCCCGAACATGATGTTGTAGGCGAGGAGCTGCGAGCGCCCGTCGAAGAGCTCGGCGAGCGTCTTCGTCCCGTCCTCGGTGTCGAACTGGTACTCCTTCTCAACCGGGACCCAGGGAAGCTGGCGTCGCTGCTCGGTCACCCTCTGATCGAGTTCGGCTTGCTCGGCCTCGAGCTTCGCAAGTTCATCGCGAGCCGCCTGCCAGTCCTCGCGGGTTCCAATCGTGTGCTCGGGCATCGTGCGCCTCCTTTGGCCGTTCGTTACCTCAGCGTACGCCGGCGGTCGTGGATCGTCGGTGGCCGCCCGCTGAGGCTCGTACGTTAAGACCGGCGCGCCACGCCGAACTCATCGCCGCGTTACTCTGGCGGGGATCCTCGGTTTCCTTGGTTGGGAGGCGTAGATATGAGCGTCACAGACGATCTGCTGCAGAACAACGAGCGCTACGCGGAGGCGTTCGACAAGGGTGACCTGCCGCTTCCGCCGGCCAAGCACGTCGCGGTGGTCGCCTGCATGGATGCGCGCCTACACGTCAGCAAGATCCTTGGCCTCGACGAGGGCGACGCTCACATCATCCGCAACGCCGGCGGCGTGGTGACCGACGACGAGATCCGCTCGCTGGCCATCTCGCAGTGGCTCCTCGGGACGACCGAGATCATTCTGATCCACCACACCGACTGCGGGATGCTCACCTTCAAGGACGACGACTTCCGGAGTCGGCTCGAGGAGGAAACCGGTGTACGTCCGGAGTGGGCGGCCGAGGCCTTCTCGGATCTCGACGCAGACGTACGCCAGAACATCGAACGCATCAGGCTCAGCCCCTTCATCAAGAGCAAGGACAGCATTCGCGGGTTCGTGTACGACGTGAAGACCGGCACCCTCCGCGAAGTGAGCTAGCCGAGCACGCGCGCGGCCGCCTCGGCCGAGCCGATCACCGGGACGACCTCGAAGTCGGCGAGGTCGCCCCAGCGGGCGATCCACTCGTCGAACAGGTGCGCATCGTCGGTCTCCATCAGCTGGAAGCAGCGCCCGAGGCGCTCATCCACCCAGCTGTCGAGGTACCTCAGCCCGTCCGGCAGCATGCGCCCCTCCCGCGCGGCCCGCTCGTAGACCGGACGCGCACCGCCGGTGAAGCCCTCGATGACCATGTAGAGCAAGCTCGGCTAACCCGCAGGAGCCGCAGCTTGGTTCACGAAGGGCTGGTAGTCCCGGCACGGCTCGCCCCTCAGACCCGGACACGGCGGAAGCCCGGTGGGGACGCTTACGCCTGGAACCACCGGCAGCACGACGCTGGATGGCATCTGCGTCGAGCGGGCGATCGAGACCGTCGCGGGTCCAGCCGGGTCCGTCTCGCCGAACGACCAGATGGGCTGGTCGCCGTTCGGGGCTGCGATCGTGACGCGGATTCGCGAGCCGGCCCGGTAGACGTGCCCCTGGTAGTAGAGCGGGATCGTGACCTCGACGAAGCTGTCGGACGGCAGGGGCGACACGTCGGATTCCCTGAGGCTCAGGACGGGCTCGAGCGGAGTGCTCTTGGCAGCGTCGAGCTTGCGCATGTTGCCTCGGACCCAGCCGTTCTGCACGAAGGTCTCCTTGCCGTCGGGCCTGACCTCGCTGATTGTCGCTTGAAGATCGACATTGGGACTGGAGGAGCGGACCCAGACGTGAACGGCGCCGGCGCCGACGACGGTGTTGTTGCCGCTCAGCGGGTTCGTCAGGTAGGACACGGCGCTACCCGTCGGGTTCTGAGTCCAGTTATAGGTGGGTGTGGCGGTCCACAGGCCGCCGGTGCCCGCGGCCGTGTCGCCGGTGAAGTCGGTCAGCGGCCGGGCGTGGGCGTTCCAGGTGAACGAGTCCGCTCCCGCTTCCGCAGGCTCGCCGTCGCTGAGCGCGCCGTCCGGCCCCATGTACCAGGATCGCGCGGTGGTGCCCGGGATCGGGAAGCTCGGCCACGAGCGCTCGAAGGCGGGGGCCGGATGGCCCGGCAACAGGCCGCCGGCGCCGCTGTCGAAGAGGACGCGGATCGACGGCAGCCGCTCGAACGCCGCCAACGCGGTCGAGTGGGTGGGCTGCAGCTGGATCGGGTCGAGCGGCAACGTCACGCCCGTGATCCCCATCGCCTCCTGGTAGATGACGGGCGCGGCGGCGTGGATGGTCGCGGAGTTCAGGATCGGCGCCTGTCGCGCGACGTAGAGCTTCAGGAAGTCGTACCACCGGTTGAAGGTCTCTGGATCGAGCGAGTCGACGTGCGTGCCGTTGGTGAACGTGAACCACTTGCGCCGTGTCCCGCTGAAGTTCTTGGCCAGGGCGGGGCAGTGGCCGCCGGTCTGCTCGTCGGTCCACTGGCAGGCCATGAAGACCGGCACGTTGATCTTGTCGACGAACGTAATCGGCGACAGCGGGTCGGCGACGGACGGTACGTAGTGATCGTTGGCGCGGATCTTGGCCATCAGGTCCGCCGCCTCCGGGTGGAGGTCCTGGTTGGCGTCGCAGGTCGCGTCGCCCCCCTGGATCCGCTGGTAGGCCCAGGGCTGCCCGCCGGTGGGTGACGCCGCTTGGGCGTCATGGATCCGCTCCTGGGCCCAGGCCACCGCAAAGCCCGTGTTCAGGATGCCCCCCGGATAGAGCGTCGTCTGCGTGGAGTCGAGCACCGAGAGCGGCGAGATCGCCGCCAGGCTAGGCGGGTTGGTCTGCGCGGTGAACAGCTGGCTGATCCCGCCGTAGGAGATTCCCATCATCCCGACCTTGTGATGGAGAGCCCACGGCTGCCGCGCGATTGTCTCGATCACGTCGTAGCCGTCGAGGCTCTGCAGCGGCTCGAAGAAGTCGAAGGCGCCACCCGAGCAGCCGGTGCCGCGCATGTTGACGTCCACCACCGTGAACCCCATCAGGTTGGCGAGGATGGAGATCCCGCTCTGAGGACCGGCCGGGTCCGCGTAGCCGTAGCCGGAGTACTCGATCAAGGTGGGCGTGGGCCCCGAAGGGATCGGCGGCAGCTGAACGCCGGGCAGCACCTTCGTCACGTCCTGCGGGGGATGCACGTACATGGACAGCTGGGTGCCGTCGCGGGTGGTCAGATAGCCGTAGCCGCTGGACGGGATCGCCTGGTCGTAGATGGCGGTGCTCGGCGGAGCCGATTGCGTCGAGAGCACGGTCAGCGGATCCGATGCCGCCCCTCCCCCCGCAGGTTGTACGCGGTAGCCGCTGCCGGGCGGCACGTCGCGGAAGAGCAGGCCTCCCCGCGAACTCGCCTGACGGGTGGCGATCGTCGCCCCGGCGCTGTTCAGCAGCGACATCTCCGCGCCCGGGGCCAAGCCGGTCACGTAGACCTGCTCCACACTGCCGTGCGCGCTGAACGTCGTCTGCGCTGTCGCGACGCCCGCGCCCGCTGCGGCCGTGAACGCGAACGCGAGCATGCCGGTACATAGAGCAACGCGGACGCACGACCCCCCCACGGACCCACAATTCCCTCACAGGCTCATCACGAAACTCGACCCAGATGACGCTCATGACCTAGACGGGCCCGCGGACGTCCGGCAGCATGTCCGCATTGACGAGCTCCACGAGGGGTAGCCCGGTGAAGATCAGCGAGCTGGCGCGCGAGCGGCTCGGGTTCGAGCGACTGCGGCCGGGCCAGGAGCAGGCGGTCGCCGCCGCTGCGGCTGGCCGGGACGTGCTCGCGGTCCTGCCCACCGGCGGCGGCAAGTCAGCGATCTACGAGCTGGCCGGTCTGCTGCGCGGCGGGCCCACGGTTGTCGTGTCGCCGCTGATCGCGCTGCAGGACGACCAGCTGGCGCACCTCCGGGCGGCGGGGCTGCCGGCCACGGTCCTCAACTCCGCTCAGTCGGCGGGTGCGCGGTCGGCGGCGCTCGTCGAGGCTTGCGGGCCCGAGGAGTTCGTCTTCGTCTCGCCCGAGCAGCTCGCCAACGGCGAGACCCGCGCGGCGCTGCAGCGCGTCCGCCCGGGGCTGTTCGTGGTCGACGAGGCGCACCTCGTCAGCCAGTGGGGGCGGGACTTCCGGCCTGACTACCTGCGGCTCGGTGCGCAGGCCGACGAGCTCGGCGCGGGCGTGCGAATCGCGCTCACTGCCACCGCGGCACCGCCCGTCCGGCGCGAGATCTGCGGCCGTCTCGGGCTGCGCGACCCCGAGGTGGTGATCGGCGACTTCGACCGCCCGCACATCGAGCTATCCGTCCAGCACGCGCGCTCGCCTAAGGACAAGCAGCGGCTGCTCGCGCGGGCCGTGGACGAGCTCGGAGGCTCGGGGATCGTTTACGCCGCTACCCATGCCGGCGCGGAGTCTGCGAGGGACACGCTGGCGGCCGTCGGCCAGCGAGTGACGCTCTACCACGCCGGGCTCGGCGCCGCCGCGAGGCGCCGGGCGATGGCGGAGTTCCTTGACGGCTCGGCGCGGATCGTCGCGGCCACGGTCGCGTTCGGGATGGGCGTCGACAAGCCGGACGTGCGCTGGGTGCTCCACGCCGACGCGCCGGTGTCGCTCGACGCCTACTACCAAGAGCTGGGCCGCGCCGGACGCGACGGCGAGCGCGCCGAGGCGCGTCTGCTGTACCGGCCGGAAGACATAGGCGCGGCGCGACACCTGACCGCGCGCGGGGTGTCCGAGGCGGTGGTGGCCGAGGTGGCGGAGGGGCTCGCCGCGGCGGGCGTCGGGGAGCTCGGCTCGCGCTCGGCGACGCTGGCGCTGGCACGGCTGGTCGACGTCGGCGCGGCCGCGTGGGCGGCCGACGGGCGGGTGCGCTGGACCGGGGCGGTGGACGTCGCCGGCGCGCTCGCCGCATCGCGTGAGGAGGGCGAGCGCGAGCGTGAGGTCGAGCGCTCTCGACTGGAGATGATGCGCCGCTACGCCGAGCACACCGGGTGCCGGCGCTCGTTCCTGCTCTCGTACTTCGGGCAGGACTACCCCGGTCCGTGCGGCGCGTGCGACAACGACCGCCTGCAGGCGGCAGCGAGGCCGCCCGCGGTCGAGCCGTTCCCGGTCGGCGGCCGGGTGGCCAGCGACCGCTGGGGCGAGGGAACCGTGCAGCGCTACGACGGCGACCAAGTCACCGTGCTGTTCGACGACCACGGCTACCGCGACCTGCTCGTGCCGCTGGTGGTCGAGCGCGGGCTCCTGCGCGCGCGTTAGGGTACCCTAACTTCGGTGACGCGGCCGTCCGACAGCTTTCGTGCGCGCCTTGATCGCTCGACACAGCGAGCGCTCGTCCTCGGGAGCGGCGTTCTGATTGTCACCGTGCTCGTGGAGCTGATCCGAGCGAGCTGACCAGGCGCCACCCTTGAGCCAGACTCCCGAGACACGTTTCACAGCTAAGGCAGCAGGCGCGGCCCGCCGACCGGGCTGCTCAGCCGTCCGGCCGCTCGCCCGGCGTGTCGCGCGCGAGGTACTCCTCGAGGAGCATCGGGACGCTGCGCGTCCGCTCGGCCACCGCGAGCAGGTCGGACATCGCAGCCTCCTCTTCGACCTGCTCCTCGAGGAACCACTGGATGAACTGCTCGCTCTGGTAGTCGCGCGTGTCCCGGGCGATCTCGAAGAGCTCGCTGATTTGGACGGTCACCTTCCGCTCCTGCTCGAGCGCGATCTTGATTGGCTCGACGTGGTCGCCGAAGGACTGCCGCGGCGCGGCGACGGCGCCGATATCGGTCGTCACGTCGAGGTCGAGCAGGTAGTTGACCATCTTCATCGCGTGCTCGCGCTCCTCCTCGGCTTGCTCGTAGAAGAAAGAGGCGAGCCGCGGAAACGTCTCCGCGGCGTAGTAGTTGCCGACGGCGACGTACTGGTGGGCCGCCGCGAACTCGCGCGCGATCTGGGCGTTCAACGCGTCGGCGAATCGCTCGGAGGCCATGCACGCAGCCTAGTGGTCGAGGGGGCGACGTGGTGACGAGGAGGTGCTGCCGCGCGACTCCGCGCTGCGCGGCCTGCCCCGTCCGCGTCTCCGCCGCTGCAGGGACGCAGCGTGGGCTGGGCGAGCCGGGTGCACTGGTCGCGGAGATCCTGGCCGGGGGCGGGCCGCGGCCGCTCCCGGCGAGCGTGGCCGCCGCGCTCGCGAGCCTGGAGTTGACGCGGACGCCGCGGTGAGCCCCAACGCTCGACAGCGCGCGGGCTCCCGGTGCCTTCCCTGACAATCCGCTCGGCGGCGCCGTCGCGTGGCGATCACGGGTGCGCCGCGAAGACGTGGGCGACGGCTCCGCCGCTGAAGACGGTGGTGCTCGTCGGCTCGATGGTGAGCGGTGCCATGAAGATCCGCTCGCCCGCGCCCAGGACGACCGGGTGGATGACAAGGCGGTACTCGTCGATCAAGCCGGTCTCGACCAGCGATCGGGCGAACCGTGCCCCGCCGTGAGCAAGCAGATATCCGTCTGAGCGCTCCTGCTTGAGCCGCGTGATGGCTGCGGCCAGGTCTCCGGTGGCGATCGTCGTCTCGCCCCAGTCGGCGGACGCGAGCGAGTCCGAGAACACGACTTTGGGGATCTCGTTCATCGGCTTGGCGAACGGCCCGGAGGCGCCGGGCCAGTAGGCGGCCCACGCTGCATAGGTGGTGGCACCCATGAGGTGCGCGCCGGCGTTGCTCAAGGTCTCGACAGTCCAACCGCTCGGCCCGGGGATAGGTTGGATTGGACGCGGATCCGACGTAGGACGGTGCTGACGTACGACCTGGCCACGCCACGAAGCCCACGTTTGGCGATCGCGTCGTCGTTCTCGCATCGGAGAGCGGCGGCGTGATCGTTCACATGGATCCGCCCGCTCTCGGTGAGACCGAGCCGATCGCTCTGGTCCGGCGCGACGACCTGCCCGCGAACTTCGCGCCGGTCCCGTACGACCTGCACGAGCTGGCCGCTTGCAACCTGCGCGAAGCGGCGTGATCTCGCAGCCGGGGCGACGGCGCCCTAGCCGGCTACGAGCGGGAGGGCGGCGGACACGCACGTGCCGCCGCCGGCCGGGCTCTCGATCCCGAGGCGTCCGCCGAGGGCGGTTGCCCTGTCGCCCAGCCCCACCAGGCCGTGACCGCCCGGGTCGGCACCTCCGATGCCGTCGTCTTGAACCTCGAGGCGGAGCATCCCATCCTCCAGGAAGGCGGTGACGGCGGCGCGCTGAGCTTGGGAGTGCTTGACGACGTTCGTCAGGGCCTCGGCCGCGATGAAGTAGGCGCTCGCCTCGACCTTCGGCGGGAGCCGCTCCGCCGGGACGTCCACCTGAACCGGGAGGTCGAGCCGCGCTGCGAACGCGTTGAGGCCGGCGCGCAGGCCGCCGTGTGAGAGCACCGATGGAAGGATTCCGCGTGCCAGCTCACGCAGCTCTGCGTTGCTCCGCTCAGCGTGCCCGAGCGCCTCGTCGATCAGGGACTCGGCCTTCTCGTGGTCCTCTCGGAACGCCCGTTGGGCGAGCTTCAGCGTCACGATCGTGTGCACTAGCCGCTGCTGGGCGCCGTCGTGGATGTCGCGCACCACGCGGCTGCGCGCGTCGTCGCTGGCGCTGAGCAGACGGGCCCGCGACGCGGTGAGCTGGTCGCGGCTGTCGGCGTTGGCGATGGCGGTGTCGAGTAGCTCGGCGAAGCGAGCCATCCGGTCCTCGGTGCCGGCCGGCGGCGACTTCTCAGTCTTCCAGCTCGCCGTGACGATCCCCCAGAGCCGGCCGTCCACGACGATCGGTGCCCCGACGCTCACCTCCAGACCCGTGTCCCGTGCGAGCTCCGCAATCGGGCCGGGAACTCCCTCGTAGTTCTCCATCCGGGTCGGCCGCCCGGTGCGCCGGACCGTTGCCGTGACGCTCTCGCCCGCATGGCTCAACCGCGAGCCGACGGGCGTTCGCGCCACGTCCAGCCCTCGGTGGGCGAGCACGGCTATCTCGGCGCCGGGCTCGTAGCGGTTCAGTGCGACCTGGTCGGCGTCGAGCAGACCCTCCATCTCCCCGGCCACCGCGTCGAACACGGCAGTTGGCTCGGCCCCCTCGGCAACGAGCGTCGCCACACGCCGCAGCGCCGCCTGCTCCTCGGCCAGTCGCTCCACCTCGGCCTCGGCCTGGCGGCGCTCCGTCACGTCGCGTGCCACGGCATACATGAGCCTGTTCTCGACGTCTGGCGTCGTCGTCCAGTCGAGCACCTTGAGGGAGCCGTCCTTGCGGACGTACCGGTTCTCGAACGACAGCGTCGGCTTTCCATGGGCGATCGCGTCCGCCTCCGCCGCGGTGCTGTCCCGGTCGGCCGGATGGACGAGGTCGACATACGGGCGCGCGAGCAGCTCTTTTTCCGTGTAGCCGAGAATCTCCGAGGCGGCCGGGTTGACACGGGTGAATCGTCCGTCGAAGTCGGCAACCGCGATCAGATCCTGAGACATGCTGAAGATGCGGTCGAGCTCCGCCTGAGCCCTGCCGCGCCGAGCCGCATTCAGCCCTAGCGCACCGCCGAGAGCGGCCACCACGAGACCGCCAGCAAGGATGAGCCAAGGCAGAACCGCCGCAGCACCGTGCACCGATTCCCGCGGCACGACGACGTCGAATCGCTGGCCTGCCGCAGTGAACGTCTTGCCGGCCGTTTCTGCGCGCTCACCGTTTTCCGTGGCTGCGCCGGGGCTCCTGATCTGCACCGCCGGCTCGTCGGTAGCCGCCGCACGCAGGCTCAGGTCCGATACGAAGACCGCCACGTACCCCGAGCGCGGGGCCTCCCCGACGAGATTCGGCGCCGGCGCGACCATGAAGAGTCCGCTCCTGCCGGTTCGCTGGCGCGCCACCGGGGTGGCGGCTACGCCATCAAGGCGGGTCGCACGTGTGAGGGCCGTGGCCATCCCAGGTGTGCCACTCAAATCGATGCCGGGAACGGCCATGGGAGGGAAGCCAGACACGAGCGTCGCCGGCAGATAGGAAGGGCGCGATCCGAGTGGCGCCACCCCACGGCGCTCGTCAGGCGTCACGATGGGCTGTCCGACACGCCGCTCGTAAGCCGCACGCCCTGGATCGGAAACCCGCTCCACCCATGCAGCGGCCGAGAAGCGCGGCGGGCCGAGCCATCTCAACGCGTTTCTCGCGAACTCGTCGCTCGTGACGCGGGTACCGCTGGCATCCAGCATGAACCGGCGCAGGCTCTCGGTCAGGGATGCGGCCTGGTCGATGCGGCCACGGATCTGAACCGCGGCGACCTCGGCGCGACGGTCGGAGTCGCGTCGCACATCGCGCTCGGCGAGCACCCGGGCGACGATGAAAGCCACAACGATCAGCCCCAGGCACAGCACGACACGTGTGATATGTCGCGGCCGTACGGCCAAACCTGAGAGGATGCGGGTGATTGTCCTCCGTGACGATACCCGCGGCAAGGCGCTGGATCCATGACCGACGGCGCGCTACTGCTCGACGCGGGACGCCATGTTCTCCTAGTTCGCGAGCGATGACCGAGGAGAGCTGTTCGGTGCACCGGTCGGCGACGTCCTGGTACTCGGGAATGCCGACGTAGAAAACGCCGGGCAGACCCGGCGGCTTCGTCGTGCACAAGGATGTCGAACTGGTTCGAGCCCCTCCTCCGGCATCCTCGCAGTTGGCCGGTTCTGTCCTCAAGCAGGCATTTCGCGGAATCGCTTCGGCTGGTCCGACGCCGACGGACCCCACCGAACCCTCGGTCTCTGACAATCCTGTCCCCCGGCCGTCCCGGGGGCGGCTATTCCGCGGTGTCAGCTACGTCGGACGTCACTGACAACTACGTGCGAACGTCCTACTGTCCGTACCAAGATGCTCATGTCGTACGCCGAGACGCTGATGGGGCTGCGCGGCTTCTCCGAGGGGGTGCGCCAGGTGCGGCCGGAAGGCCTCGCGCTTCGCCCTCGCCACCTCGGTCGGAGACGAGGTCGTCCGCCTCTCGCGCGTGATGTACATCGAGAACCGACCGACCGTCGAGTCGACCTCCCGGATCCCGGCCGCACTCGGCGTGGACATCGACGCACCGAGCTTGACGCAGCGATGGAGGTCAGAGGAAGAGTGGGATGAGCGACACCGGGAACGTGAGGAGGTCGTCGGGCGGCGTCGACCGCCGGCGCTTCCTGCAGCGCGTGGGTCGTGGCGCACTCGGCGTCGGCATGCTCGGCGCAGTGCCGACGGTGTTCGGCGCATGCGGCGGGGATGAGGCCCAGCCAACGGTCGAAGCCGGCGCGAACGCGATGGCCGACGTGTGGCTCGGCACGTCGATCCGCAGCCTCTCGAACCCGTACCACGCTCTGTGGAAGCAGGGCGGGGAGGACTTCGCGGCGTCGGTCGACGCCGCGGACCGCCTCAAGACCTTGCTCAGCGAAGGCGACAGCGCCAAGCAGCTGAGCGACATCCGCGCGCTCATCGCGCACGCTGGGAACGGCAAGGTCGTCTTCAACGTCGACCCCAACGAGGCCAGGGACGCCTTGCCGATCGCGCGCCTGTGCGAGCGCTCGCGGTGCTATTTCGTCACCAGCTGGAACAAGGCCGACGACCTGCATCCCTGGGACTTCAAGTACTGGGTCTCGCACATGTCGGCCGACGACGTGGCGATGGGCAAGCAGGTGGGCGAGGCCCTCGTGCACTCGATGAACGGCCAGGGCAAGATCGGCGCCATCCTCGGCCTACTCGGCAACACGTCCTCGCAGGGCCGCCTGCGCGGACTCAGGCAGGTCCTCGCCGACAACCCGGGGGTCGAGCTCGTCCAGCAGGACAACGCCGACTGGAAGCCGACGAAGGCGCAGAGCGTCGCCGCGTCGATGCTCGCCTCCCACCCCGACCTCAGAGGGATCTGGGCGGCGGACGACGGCATGGCCCTCGGCGCGCTCGAGGCGGTCAAGGCCAAGGGCCAGGCCGGCAAGATCGGCGTGGTCGGCATCGCCGGCGTCGAGGAGGCCGTGCGCGCGGTGCTCGCCGGCGACATGGTCGGCACGGCCGGCATCGACGCCGTCGAGCAGGGCGGCCGCGGCCTAGCGATCGCCTGGCAGGCCAGGTCCGGGGAGCTCGACGTGGCCTTGCTGCCGCGCGAGCACCGCGAGTTCTACTTCGGCACCACGCTGCTCACGAAGGACAATGCGCAGCGGTTCCTGGACACCGTCATCGCCGCCAAGGGCGACCGCGACTGGAGCGACATCTGGGCGAATGTGACGGGGCAGATCCGCTACTGATGATGGGGAGTCTGGTCGCGCTCCGCTCGTGAACATGCCGTTCAGCTCGGTCTCCCAGGTGCCCTGCGGCGTGATCGAGCCGCTCTTCAGCGCCGAGAGGTCCCAGGTCTCGAACTTGCCCTGACCGCGGCAGCCGCCCGGCGGCACCTCGTCGGTGTCGATGTAGTCCTCCTCCGCGACGAGCAGCGTCTTCTCGTCCACAAGCCCCTGCGATCGATGTCGCCCGGTCCACGAGGCGCCATCGCGCGGCCACGGCCGCGGCGCCGGTATTAGGCCGCCATGTCGAGGCCCTGTAGTGCGAATGCGTGCGTACCGAATCGGCCACCGCGCCGGAGTTAGATGTCGCCGATCACGATCCGCGGCGCGGAGTCCAACTTGCGCCAATAGGCGAGTCAACACCTCGATCGCGGCGAGCGTCTTGCCGGTCCCCCACCGCCGCGCACCGGCTTTCGGGGTAGAGCTCGTCTGTTGGAGCCTGGCAGAGCGCAACGATCGTCTCCCACGCCATGACGCGTTCGAACTCGCCGGCGAGCAGCGCTGCGGCACCCTCAGCCTCAGCACTGATTCCCAGGTCGTAGCCGTGTGCTAGGAGCAGATCGTTTAGCTCGGCAGCGATGAGCATGTGCTCCAGACCCCAGTTGTGCCTCCGGCCTGCTTTCAGGCATTCTCTGAGCCTGGGCGGGCCTGCCGGGTTAATCCGGCCAATCCCAACGGTCGGACCGTTGTCGAGGGTCTCGGCGAGCCGAAAGGCCCGAGCGTATTCCTCGACCGCTTGCGCCTCTTCGAGCCGATCGGGCGCGAGCATGTAGTCACCGACCGGGCCGCTCACGTCGCCGTAGCGGGCCGCGAGCAGGCGTTCGAGTCGCGTCGCGAAGGGTGGTCGGTCCGACTCCTCCAAACTCGAATTCGTCCACGGCAGCACCGTACCGGTCCTCTAACCAACTAAGCCGCGCACCGCCTCGCCGGGCCGAGCGGCAACGCGCCTAAGACGAAGAACCTGCTGTGGGACGAGACGCATGACAGGAATGCGGAGGCGAAGCGAGGGAGCGGCGAACATCGAGCGCGGTCGGCGGGTGACGGCGGCTCGCGTCGAGTCATGGCCATGGCCCGCGGGCCTCACTTCAGTGCCAGCGCGGTGATCCCGCCGATCTGCTCGTCCAGCTCGGTCCAGCTCTCGCCGCCGTCCTTGCTGTGGAGCAGCGTGCCGTCGCCCAGACCGGCGAAGAGCTGGCCTTGTCCGGTCGCAAGCGTGTAGACGTGGGAGTCGAGCGGGCCCGTGATCGCCTGCCAGGGGCCGGCGCCCTCCCAGCGGTAGATCGCCGAGTCGGACGGGCCGCTCCCGTGTGCCTCGAACGGGCCGGGGGCCGCCGAGACGAACCAGCGGTCCGGATCGGCCGTGTCGACGGCTAGCGCCCAGGCGTAGCGGCGGTCTCGCCCGGCGTCCGCCTTGTCCCAGCTGCGGCCGCCGTCGCGGCTCCACGCGGCGCCGTCGCCGCCGGCCTCGTAGGCACGCCCCCTTGCGCTCGGATGCCACGCCAGGCAATGGACGTCGCGGGCCGCCTCGGGCCGATGATCGCTGAACGAGGCGCCGCCGTCTTCGCTGCGCATCAGCCCGCCCAACTCGATGCCGACCAGCACCACCTCGGGATCGTGCGGGCTCGGTGCGATCCAGCGCACGTGCGAGGTCCAGGGCCGGGGCGGAAAGCTCCAGTCCGGCCGCGACGGGATCTCTTGAAGCGCCACCAGCTCCTCCCAGCTCTCGCCGCCGTTGCGGCTGCGGAACAGCCGGCTGGGCTCCGTTCCCACGTACACCGCGCCGTCCGCCGCGCTCACCGCAACGCTGAACACGTCTCGCTCCGGCAACGGCACGTCCTCGAAGGTGTCGCCGCCGTCAGCGCTGCGCTTCAGGCCGCGCCCCCGACACCCGACGTACACCGTGTCACCGTCGAGCGCCAGGCACTGCGCTCCCGAACCCTGCAGGCGCGTGTGGGCACCGACCCTCACGAACGCGTCCCCCGTCGTCGCAAGCAGCTCCATCGCCATAGGATCGCGCGTCAGCGCCGCGCATGCGCGCCCGAGGAGCTGCCGCCCCGTCGTACGCGACAAGGGGCAGCCGTCGCTGACGGCGAGCCGTGCCCTGCGGGCTCCATGCCGAGCGGTGGAGCGAGCGGCGCGCCCGTCGGCGCGGACGAGCGGCGACGTCCGCTTGCGGCGGCCGGGACCGAATGGGAGACTGGCGTCGACCCGCCACTAGGAGCGTTCAGGTGTATAGGCCCCAGGCTGTCCGCGCCGCGATCGTCGCGCTCTTGGCCGTGTTGCTGGGAGCCGGTAGCGCGTCCGCCGCGACCGATCATGTGGTGATCACGGGTGGCGTAGTCGTTCCGGCGGGCCAGACTGCCAGCGACGTGGTCGTGCTCGACGGGACCGTGAGGATCGCCGGACATGTCACGGGCGATGTGGTATCGGTGGCCGGGCCGGTGCGTGTCTCCGGTCGTGTCGATGGCGATCTGATCGCCGTGTCGGACCGAGCCTTCCTCGGCCCGACGGCGCGCATAGGCGGCGACCTGCGCTACGGCGACGAGTCGCCCGTGCTCGCGCGCGGCGCGAGCGTGGGCGGCAAGATCAGCAATGAGGACTGGGCCGACTCAGCGAACGGGTGGGGCTGGGTGAGCGGGTTGGCGTGGTGGTTGGCGGTGTCCGTGTCGACGCTGATCGTCGGTGTGCTCCTTGTCTGGCTGGCGCCGGCCGCGCTGTTTGCGGCGGAGCGGGCGGTGAGCGAGCGTCTCGGCGCCACGGTCGGGTGGGGCGTTGCGATCGCGATCGGCGTGCCGGTGCTTGCGATCCTGGCGCTCGTCACGCTTGTGGGCATCCCGTTCGGGGTCGCGCTCTTGTTGGCGGCGATTCCCGTACTGGTCGTCGCCTACGCGACAACCGCGTGGATCGTGGGGCGCAGGGTGCTGCGCAACCGATCGGCATCGCCCTGGGCGGCGCTGCTGGTCGGCTGGGGGATCCTGCGCGTGCTGGCCCTGATCCCCGTCGCCGGAGCGCTCGTCGGGCTCGCGGCGACGGTCGTGGGACTCGGAGCGCTGGCGGTCGCGCTATGGCGCGCCCGCCGGACGGGCGCGCCCGCGGCGACGCCCGAGGCGCCGGCTCCGGGCCCTCCCGCACCAGCCGCCTGACGGAGAGACACGATGCTGGGCCGCTGACTCGCGCGTGGCGCGTCTCAGCGCCACGGCCCGAGACGACCGCTCCGGACGAAACGCAGGAGTGGCGCGGCGCGCTGAGCTCGCTATCGCTTTCGCGTGAAATGTCGGCCCAGAGGTCGCGTGATCCGCGAGGCGCTCGGGGAGCGTGTGCAGCGTCCAGCGAACCGGGCGCGTAGCAAGCACAAGGATCCTCTCGCTGGCTCCCGCCTCCTCAGGCGGGGCGCCCGGTCCGACTTGCCCCGGGCTCGCACTGCGTGGTCAGCGTCTGACGCGGGCGTTGCCTTCCCAGATGCTCCAGACCTGTTGCTCGTCGGCCGGGATGGCATAGTCGGTCAGCAAGGTGGCGGCGAGCGCGCCGGTGGCCCAGCCGAACTGCAGGCACTGCTCGGGCTGCCAGCCACGCAGGATGCCGTAGAGCATGCCGCCGACGAAGCCGTCGCCGCCGCCGATCCGGTCGAGCACGCCGATCTCGCGCGGCTCTGCAACATGGAACGCACCGTCGGCGAAGATCAGCGCGCCCCACATGTGCCGGTTGGCGTCGATGACCTCGCGCAGCGTGTTGGCGAAATACGACGCGTTCGGGTACGCCTCGCCGACGCGGCCGATCATCTCTTTGAAGCCGTCGATTTTCGATGCCACCGCGGCCCCGCCGGCCTCCGGGCCCGCGATGCCGAGCGCGAGCTGGAAGTCCTCCTCATTGCCGACCAGGATGTCGGCGGCGGTCGCGATCTCGGCAAAGATCGCGCGAAGCTCCTGCTCGCGGCCCTCCCAGAACGACGCACGGTAGTTCAAGTCGAACGAGATCCGCGTACCGTTCCGCTTCGCGGCCCGGGCGACCTCAAGGCAGAAGCGGCTCGCGTCTGGCGACAGCGCAGCGATCACGCCCGACAGATGCAGGATCCGCGCCCCCTCCACACCGAAGATCCGGTCGAGGTCGAAGTCGTTCACGTTGAGCGCGCGGCCGACCTCACCGGCGCGGTCGTTGTGCACGCGCGGGCCGCGGCCACCTCGACCGCTGTCGGCGATGTTGAATTGATGCCGATAACCCCACGCCGACCCCTGCGCGACCTCCGGACCCTCATAGGCCATGTGCCGGCCGGCGAGATCATGCTTGATCAACGCCGCGATCGGACTGCCCGCAACAAACGCCGTCAACACCTTCACCGGTAACCCAAGAAAAGACGCGATCGACGCGACATTCGTCTCCGCCGACGTCACCTCCAACCCAAACACGCGGCTGCAATGAACCGGCTGCCCATCAGCCGGCGTAAGCCGCACACCCATACTCGTCGGCACGACCATCGCCCAGGCGGCGTTCTCACGCAGATCCATGTGGAGTACCTCCGTTCAGCCGAGCTAGCCGTCCCGCACGACCATGAGGCTGGTGGGAGCGTGCTGGGAAAGCTTGCTGGACACGCTTCCCAGCAGGAACCGCTCGAGCCCGGTTAGCCCCCTTGACCCAACGACGATCAGCTCGGCGCCCACCTCCTCCGCGACCCGAATGATCACATCTGCAGGATCGCCCTCCCGAGCGTGCGTCTCGACCTCGACGCCCTCGGCCTCGAGCACTCCGACGGCGCGGGCGAGCACCGCCTCAGCCACCTCCTGAAGATCGATGGCTTCGGCCTTGGCACTGCTCTCGATCGTCTCCCGGTACGACGGAATGTCCGGGTAGGCGGTGACGAGGTGCACTCGGGCGCCGCTGCCCCGCGCGACCTCCGCTCCGCGGCGCACGGCTGCCGCGGCACTGGGCGAACCATCCGTTCCTATGACAATCGAGCGCAAGGGCTGAGTGTCGAGCTATTGCTCATGCTCGGGCAGCGCGCACATTACCGGTGCTCGGGTTCTCGTGGAGGAAGGCTCCAGCGGGCTACGCGGCCGCTTCCAAATCACCCCGCCCGCGTGCTCCCGTCTCCACGTCGACGAGGCGCACGCTCCGAGAGCGCCCGTTCGGCAGATCGACGGTCGCGACCGTGCCGGGCACGGCTCCCATGAGTGCCCGTCCGATGGGAGAAGCGGCCGAGATCGCGTCCGGTCCGATCGGCTGATGCGCGCTGGTCAGCAGGTATGGCGTCGTGGTTCCGGAGGCGAGATCCTCGACCCAGACGGTGGATCCGATCGCCGCCACACCCTGCACAGCGTCGCCGGGGTCGACGACGATCGCGCGCGCGATCGTCTCCTCGAGTGACGCCATCCTGGCCAGGAGGACCATCTGCTCCTCGCGAACGGCGTGGTACTCGTCATTGTTGGCGCCGTCGCCGTACGGGCGCGCCTCCTGGAGCCGGTGCGCGACCTCGACGCCGGTGCGCTCGCGCAGCCGTCCGAGCTCGCTGCGAAGCGATTCCAGGCCCGCTGCCGTCATGAGCGCGGCGCCGGGCGGGTGCGCGTCGACCCCCGGAGGAGTCGCCGCTGGCTGTTCGGGGTGGCGAACGATCGCGTCGCCTGCGAGGTGCGTGGTCATGCGGCCAATGGTGGCCTGCCGGAGGCCCTCCGGCTATGGGTGATTACTCCCATTTCCGGCGCATGTCGGCCACGCCGCGAGCACCACGGGCGTCGTCAGCCGACGCATCGGCCGGCGCTCAGTCGCGGACGATCCCGTTCGCGGCGTCCTTGCGGGCTCCGTAGTAGTAGCTCGCGACGAGCGCGCCGACCGAGCCGGGGATAGCCCAGACGGCCTCGCCCAGACCGGGCGGGTTGGCCGTCGAGATGCCTGGTTGCGGGAGCAGGAAACCCGTGAGGAAGGCGCCCGCCAGCGCCGCTAGAAAGGCGCCGATGATGCCCCCCCAGAACTTGTCCGGGACGAGTACAGAGAAGTGCCAGAACGCGATGCCGATCATCGCCCAGACGAAGATGCTCAGGCCCACTTGGGTTCTCCGGTCGCCACTCGCCGCCTCTGCCCTATGCGGCGCGCCGCATCTCCGCCTCGGGGAATTCGGCCAGAGTCGGGGTCGAATCTTCTGGCACGACGATGACCGGGCAGCGCGCGAGCCGCGGCAACCGGGCCGCCAGCGAACTTCCGAGAGGGAAGCGGGCGCGGTCACCCCCGATAACGATCATTCGCGCGTCCTCACTGGCGGAGATCGCCTGGAGCGTGTGGGCGGGTGGATCGGCAACGGCATTAGGGCGCACGATCAGCAGCCGGTCACCGAGGCGCTCGGCGAGCTGTCCGGCGAAGTAGACCGCCACGGTCGACTCCTTCGAGCCATCGACGCCGGCGATGATCGCCGCGCGTCCGTCGGGCGCATCGCCGTTGGCTTGCGGAGCGCCCACTGGCACGTCGTCCGGCACGATCATCACCGGGCACGGCGCGTTCCGAGCGAGCGCTCGCGAAATGCTTCCAAAGAGCGCCGAGGCGAGGCGGGCGCGGCCGCGGGAGCCCACCACTATAAGCGTGGCGCCGACGTCGTCGGCGACCTCGCCCAGCTGGTCCGCGACGCCGCCGATCTTGAGGCGTTCGTCGGCGTCCACCGTCGGCGGCAGGGCGTCGCTCGCGCGCTGAGGATCTCGTGGACGCGTCGCCTGCTGCGGTGGCGGGCCCGATCCCGCTGCGACTTCGGGTTCGACGGGCTACGTCCTCGCGGACATGGGTCAATACGACCCGCGCTCCGATCTCTGCGGCCAGCTCGCCGCCTATGCGCGCGATGCGCTCGGCGCTGCGCCGCTCGACTCCGATGACGATCGTGGGGGTCTTTATCGATCCTTTCGACGTTCTCCCCGACGCTCGCAGGAGGGGCGGCACTTACGTATGGATTCCAAAACGCCACCATTTGAGGCGCGAGGACCCATCGACGAGCCGACGGACGAAGGG
>CAWDLE010000020.1:0-15502 GCA_963803085.1 uncultured Thermoleophilaceae bacterium
CGCCACCTGCCCCGCCAGGCTGCCGAGCGCCGCGGACCCGATGCCGGCCAGGGTAAGGACGACCGCACCGCCGTAGACAAGGATGCGCCTGCGCTTGGGCACACCTCAACGGTACCCGGGTGCGGTTGACTAGCCGTGGCGGCGCTCAGCGCACGCCGATGAGGTCTACGACGAAGACGAGCGTCTCGTCGGGGCCGATCACGCCGCCTGCGCCGCGCTTTCCGTAGCCGAGGTTCGGCGGGATCGTGATGCGGCGGCGGCCGCCCACGCGCATTCCGGCCACGCCGTCGTCCCAGCCCTGGATCACCTTGCCCTTGCCGAGGGTGAACTTGAAGGTGTCCCCGCGGTCCCATGAGGCGTCGAACTGCTCGCCGGTCGACCAGGAGACTCCGACGTAGTGCACCTCGACCACCTGGCCGGGCTTGGCCTCGTCGCCTTCGCCAACCGTGATGTCGTCGAGCTCGAGCTGGTAGGACGGCGGCTGGTCCGATGGGACCTCGACCTGGGGCTTCTCGTTCATTGGCATGACCCTACGGATTCGTGGTCGGCGGTACGTAGCCCGCGTAGGTGACGAGAAACGTTGTGAGCCCGAGCCGCTCGTAGAAGCGCACCGCATCGGCGTTCGAGGCGATCACGCTCACCACGAAATGGCTGACCCCGAGGCGCCGAAGCTCATCGTGCATCCGCTCCACGAGTGCGCTGCCGATGCCCCTGCCCCGATGCCCGGGGAGCACGGCCAGCGTCTCCAGCTCGGCCACGCGGTCGCCGGTGGCCCAGGTCTCCTCAGGGCCGCGCAGCTCGACCATCGCGTAGCCGACCGGCTCGCCATCGGACTCCGCGATCAGCACGAACGCGTCGGGATCCTGGAGCCACTCCTCGTAGAGCTCACGCCGGACCGCCCACGAGTCCGCCTCGGGGCGCACCTCGCCGAGCATGGCAAGCTCCGGCGCCACCTCCGCGTGATGCCGGCTCAGCGACTCCCAGAGCGGCCGGAGATCAGGGATGCGCTCGGCACCCGCGCGCACGATGTCCACGGGCGCATTGTGACGACGGCCTAGGCGGCGTCGCTCAGCGCCACGCGCGGCCCGCAGGCCAGGAGCGAGTCAAGGAGCCAGGAGGCGTTCTGCTCGTCCAGCTCGTGGACCGCCAGCATTCCAAGCACCGCGGTGCTGGCCCGGGCGAGCGGCTCCTCCGCCTCCTCACCCGCGCGCGAGAGCAGCAGGCCCTCGGCGGCGTCGCACAGCTCGTCATAGGTGTCCGCCTCGAGCGCGTCCGTCGCATGCCATTCGCGGAGCTCGGAGAGCAGCGATCGATAGGCGAAGTAGCGCTGCTGGTTCATGGGCCCGACTCCTGAATACCCGGATGGGCCGCAACCAATCCACTTGCAACGCATCTGTTCCCCAAAGGGACCGGCGGGTACCCCAAGCGGGCAATGAGTTTCCAAATGGAGGAGGAATCCACCGTGGAGGACACGGGACAGGCCCAGGAAAAGGCCAAGGAGGTCGCGGGCCAGGCCAAGGGACGGCTGCGCGAGCAGGTCGATCAGCGTTCGACGGAGGCCGGCCACCAGGTCAGCTCGGCGGCGGACGATGTCCGCTCGGTCGCGGAGCAGCTCCGCGCGAGGGCAAGGACACGCCCGCCCGTTACGCCGAGCAGGCGGCCGAGAAGGCGCAGAAGGTCGGTCAGCGGCTCCAGCACGCGAGCGGCGACGAGCTTCTCCGCGATGTCGAGGACTTCGCGCGCAAGAATCCGTGGGCGGTCGCAGCCGGCGGGCTCGTGCTCGGGCTCGCTGCCTCGCGCATGCTCAAGGCCTCGAGCAACGAGCGCTACCGCAGCTCGATGCAGAACCGCGGCGGCTCGAACGGCCAGGCCCGCTCCCTTGCGGCGGAGCCGATGCCATCGGGCGCATCCACGAGCGGCGGGCAGTTCGCTCGTGAGGAGCACGCCCTCGGCCAGCGGGAATCGATCATCTCAACCGAACCGCGGGCATGACGGCCGGGCCGGACAACGCGCTGCGCGACAACTCGACCGGCGAACTGCTGAAAGAGCTCTCCGACCAGACGACGACGCTCGTCAAACAGGAGATCGAGCTCGCCAAGGCCGAGCTTGCACAGAAGGGTAAGACCGCCGGGATCGGCGCCGGCATGTTCGGCGGCGCGGGGCTGTTCGGAGTGGGCGCTTTCGCAGCGCTCACGACGTTCTTCATCGCCCTGCTCGACGGCGCGTTGCCGATCTGGCTGGCCGCCCTGATCGTCGCCGTGGTTTACGCGGCGGTGGCGGGCGTGCTGGCACTGACAGGCAAGAAAAAGGTCAAGGAAGCCACTCCGGTTGCCCCGGAGCAGGCCATGGACAGCGTGAAGGAGGACGTGCAATGGGCCAAGACCCGAGCGAAATCAGGAATGACATAGACGAAACCCGTGCCCGCATGGGCGACACGGCGGAGGCGCTCGGCCACAAGGCCGACGTGCCCGGGCGGGCCAAGGAGGCCATCTCGGGCCGCGTCGAGAGCGTGAAGTCGACGATCTCGGGATCCACGCCGGACAGCGGTGACATGAAGCAGGGCGCTCAGCGCGCTGCCGGCGTCGCCAAGGAGAACCCGCTCGGGCTCGCCATCGGGGCGACCGCGGTCGGGTTCGTGGCCGGGCTCCTCATCCCGTCCACCCGAGTGGAGGACGAGAAGATCGGTCCTATGGCCGATCAGGTGAAGGACAAGGCGAAGGAGACCGGCCAGGAGGCCCTCGAGCGCGGCAAGCACGTCGCGCAGGAGGCCGCCCAGACGGTCAAGGAAGAGGGACGCCAGCAGGCGCAGGAGATGGCGCCGAGCAGCTAGTTCTGGCGGGCTCGCCGGAGGAAGGCGCCGGCGATCGTGACTGGATGGTTCAGCGCGGTCGCCAGGCGCCCCTTCAGCGTCATCGGGTCGTGCGCGATGCCGAGCTGGCGCTGGATCGTGGCCGTGTCGAAGTAGCGCATCACCTCGTCGGGCCCGTCATGCACCTCGCCGGTGGCGATGATCTCGTAGCGCGGGTGGTGGAAGGTCCCGAGCGTCACATCGAACTCGTGACGGTTCTCCGACTCCATGTGCTCGCGCACGACGGCCTCGCGCCGCTCGCGCAGAGGGTCCATGGGCCGACCCTACAAGCAACCGGAATTACCCGACCGGGACGAGGGCTAGGTTCGAGATGTGTCGGACAGGAGCCACTTACTCCGCGTGACCCTTCGGGTAGCGCCCGCAGCCCTTCCGATACTTCTCGCCGCGGTGGCAGCGCTGCTAGCCCTCTCCTCGACAAGCGACAGCAACGAGGTGGCCTGGGCTCTTCCATCGATGCCGGTGGCAGCCCTGATCGGCGCAGCGGCCCGCGCGAACGAGCTGATTCGCGTCGGCGTCGACTACTCGGAGGCGCGGTGGAGCGGTATCACGCTGGCTGGTCTTGGACTCGTCGTCGCCTACACCATCTGGTTTGCCGCAGTGGAGGCGTCATGCCACGGAGCCTACGAGTGCCCCCTGTAATGTCGGCCCATGGGCGAACGCGACAGGTATGAGTACGGCACCTTCTCCTGGACCGACCTGAGCACCCCGGACGCCGAGGCGTCCAAGGCGTTCTACGGGCCTCTGTTCGGCTGGGACTTCAGGGACAACCCGATTCCCGAGGGCGGCGTCTACGTGATGGCGAAGCTCGGAGGCCGCGCGGCGGCCGCTATGTACGAGTCCACGGAACGCCATCCAGCGTGGGCGTCCTATGTGACGGTGGAAGACGCCGACGCGATCACGGAGCGGGCCCGGGAGCTCGGCGCGAACGTGATCTCGGAGCCCTTCGACGTGATGGAATTCGGGCGAATGGCGGTCCTTCAGGACCCGCCCGGCGCCGTCTTCTGCGTGTGGGAGCCGCGCGCGAGCATCGGCGCCGAGGTGGTGAACGGGCCGGGTGCGCTCAGCGTGAACCAGCTCAACACCACGGACCCCGAGGCCGCGCAGCGCTTCTACACCGACCTGTTCGGCTGGCGCTTCGAAGGGGTCGAGGGCGGGCCCGCGCCCTACTACGGGATCTACCATGACGACAGGTTGAACGGCGGCATGATGCAGATGCCACCCGGGCAGCCCGCCCCGCCGCACTGGCTCGTCTACTTCGGAACTGACGACATCGACGGCGCGGGCGAGCGAATCACGTCCTCGGGCGGCCGGGTGGTCGTCGAGAAGATGGACGTGCCCGGCGGGCAGATACTCGTGGCCCAGGATCCGCAGGGCGCGACCTTCGCGCTCGTCGCGGGCCGGTTCGACGACTGATGGCGCATCCGAACGACGACCTGATCGTCCGCTTCTACGACGCCTTCGCGCGCGGCGACGGCGACGCGATGGCGGCGTGCTACGCGCCTGGCGCCCAGTTCTCGGACCCGGTCTTCACGGACCTCCGGGGCGAGGAGCCCGGCGCGATGTGGCGCATGCTCACCGGCCGCGCGAAGGATCTCGAGGTGAGCCTCGCCGAGCACGAGGGGAATGCGGAGCGCGGCAGCGCGCACTGGCTCGCGGACTACACGTTCTCGACAGGCCGCCGGGTGCACAACGACATCCACGCGGCGTTCCGCTTCGAGGATGGCCTGATCGCCGAGCATCGGGACTCCTTCTCCTTCTACGCCTGGGCCCGGCAGGCGCTAGGGCCGACCGGGCTGGCGCTCGGCTGGACGCCGATCGTGCACGGGAAGGTGCAGCGCGAGGCGCGAGCGGGACTAGACGAGTTCCTCGCGAGCCAGAACGAGCCCGCGCGCTAGCTACGGCAGGTCCCTAGCGACAAGGGAACCCGGCGGCCGCGGCGCGTGTATAGGAGGCATGGCACGCAGGCTCGCCATTCTGCTCGCCCTTGGTCTTGTCCTTGCGCCTACTGCTGAGGCAAAGGGCCCCCATGCCGTGCTCACTTCCGGGCCGGAGGCCGTGCGGCCTGGCGAGGCCTGGATCGCGACACTCGAGCTGAACGAGTTCTCGCGCCCGCCGCAACCGTTCGTGGTTGCAAGTCGGGGCGATCGGCATGTGACGGCACGGCTTCGGCCGGTTCCGGCCAGCATGCCCGGTGCGGTCGGCTTCAAGCTTCGAATCGTCTTCCCGAGCGAGGGTCGCTGGCGCCTCGCGGTGGTGGCGGCGAAGCGTCGGTTCTCGTTCCCCGCGGTCGCGGTGGGCAGCGGTGCCGCGCCCCAGGACTACGTGGCGTTCCCAAAGGGCAGCGACGCTGCTCGCCAGGGGGCCGGAGGCGTATGGAGCCAGGGTCCGGAGACTGACTCGGAGGGCCGCGGGACGCCGTTACCGCCAGAGGTCGTCACAGGCCCCGAGCCGCCGCACGACGACGGTATAGCGCTGTGGATCCCCGCTCTCGGCCTCGCACTCGCCGGTGCAGGGGTCTACGGGTTCCGCGCCCGCCGCTGACGAAAAACGGCCGACGCCTAGGGGCGGCGCAGCGCCGACAGCGCTTCACGGAGCTCTGGGTAGACCTCCGCGACCGATTTCAGGTCGACGATCGTCAGGACGCGCTGGACGAGCCCCTGCTGCGGGACAATCACCGCGAAGCGCATCTGCCGGCCGGTGAGGCGCTCAGCGAGCTCGAACAGCAGGCTGACGCCCACGCTGTCGACGTATCGCGCATCGGTCAGGTCGACGACGAGGGCCAGGTCGTCGTTGCGAACCGCCCCAAGGAGCTGCTCGCGGAGCACGCTCGCCTGGGTGATGTCCACGTCACCGTTCAGCCGTGCGATACCCACCGAGTCGCGGTGGTCGAACTCGATGCTGGCGCTCATGCCGCCCTCTCTTCCAACCGCCGGGACAGCTGGATCGTTGTTCCCTCGTCGCGCTGGATCACCTCGACCGAGTCCGTCAGGCCCTGCATCAGCATCAGCCCGCGGCCGCGGTTGTGGCCGCGGGGCGCGCGCCAGCTGCCGAAGTCGCGAATGGCAACCACGGCCTCGCCCGCCGCTGACATCGAGGCGTTGACCTCGAGGATCCCGGGACCCGGGCCGTAGGCATGCTCGATGGCGTTCGCGCACGCCTCCGACGCCGCGAGCGAAAGGTCGTCCGCCTCGGCCGGGGTGGCGCCGGCCTCGCTCAGCCAGCGCCCGAGCATCCGGCGCATGAGCGGGATCGACTCCACGTCGGCGGGCAGGCGTGCCGTCAGCGAGTCGGTCAGCGGAAGCGCTCGGCCTAGCAGCAGCGCGGCGTCGTCCTCGGTCGGGCCCTCGGGAAGGAGGACGTGCATGAGAGCGTCCCCGAGGTGCTCGAGATCGCCGTCGCCCGCGCGCACCATCGCCCTCATCCGCTCGAGCCCGGCGTCGAGCGACTCACCCGGGCGCTCCACGAGGCCGTCGGTGTAGAGCACCAGTGCACAGCCGGGCTCGAGCGCGTGCTCGCGCTCCTCGTAGGTCGGATGGCGCGTGGCGCCCAGCGGTGGCGAGCCGGGAAGCTCGATGAACTCGGGATCCCCGTCCTCGTGCGCGAGCAGGGGAGGGGGATGCCCGGCGCTCGATGCGACCAGCGATCCACCATGGGGGTCCAGCACCAGATAGAGCACCGTCGCCGTGCGGCCCGGCTCGAGGTGGCGCAGAAGGCGGCTGAGGCGCTCGAGCACCGCGCCCGGAGGCATTCCGTCCAGCGCGTACGCGCGCAGCCCGCTGCGGAGCTGCCCCATGATGGCGGCGGCATGGAACCCGCGGCCGACGACGTCCCCGATCGCCATGCCGAGCCTGCCGTCCGGAAGCTGAAACGCGTCGTACCAGTCACCGCCGAGCTGGGCGGATGCCGCGGGCAGGTAGCGGCCGGTGAGCGCCACCGCCGGCAGGTCCGGAAGCCGTGGCATCAGGCTGCTCTGGAGCGCATCGGCGAGGCCGCGCTCCCGCTCCGTCACGCGGCTGGCGATCGCGAGAGCAGCGCGGTCGGCGGCGCTCTGAAGCAGGTCGACCTCGTCGTCGGCGAACGGGCGATGCTCCAGCGTCCCTACGTGCAGGACGCCGATCACGCTCCCCTCCACGAGCAGAGGCACCCCCAGCAGCGACTCGAGACCCTTCTCGCGCAGGATCGGGTTGTAGATGTCCGCGCTCCTGACGTTCTCGATCCGAACCGGCTGTCGCGATGCGGCAATGCGTCCCGCGAATCCCTTGCCGACCGGGATGCGCACGCCGCGCTCCACCTCCTCCTCGAGTCCGTAGGCGGCGCGCGCGACCAGGGTCTTGTCGTCGTCCTCGAGCATGAGGATCGCCGCAGTGTCGGCGTCGAGGATCTCGACCACGCGTGCGAGCAGCTCGTCCAGGAGGTCCTCGAGTGGGAGGTACGCGAGCGCGGCGTCGGTTACGCGCTGTAGATCGCGGAGCCTTTCGGCGTCGACTCGCGACTTCATTCGCGGGATTGTGGCGCGTCGTACGGCTCGTCGCGCTCTCGCACGGCTTCCTTGAATCCCACGTCGGCCGCACGTTGCTGGAAGTCGTAGCCCTCCGGCGTGTGCCGCGCGATGCCGTCGAAGAAGACACCGAGCGCCTGCGTCGCCTGCAGGCCCTGGCTGAACAGGGCCTGGTTCACGAGCAGCTTCATCATCACGAGCTGGTTCACCGGGGTGAGCGCGATGCGCTCGACCAGCTCGTCGAAACGGGCATCGAGTTCGTCGGCCGGGTGAGCCTCCACAGCAAGTCCCCACTCGAGTGCGGTCCGGCCGTCGATCAGGTCGCCGGTGAACAGCAGCCGCTTGGCGCGCTGGTCTCCGACGCGGAACGCCCACAGCGCCGAGGTCGGCACGCCCCACACGCGGGCGGGCGGGTAGCCGATCCGCGCGTCGTCCGCGATCACGAGCAGGTCCGAGCACAGGGCCATGTCCGTGCCACCCGCCACGCAGAAACCGTGCACCTTGCAGACCACCGGTTTGTCGGAGTGGAACAGGCTCATGAAGCCGCGCAGGTTGCGGCTCATCATCTGCCAGTCGGTGACCGGGTCCCACGGCTCGCCTGGGGTCGTGGTTCGGCGCCTGCGTCTCGGCGTATTCCACGAGGTCGTAGCCGCCGCAGAAGCCCTTGCCGCTGCCGGCCAGCGCGATCACGTGAACCGCCGGGTCGAGGTTCGCCTCCTCCACGCACTCAGCCAGCTCGCGCGGCATTGCCAGGGTGATCGCATTGGCCCGCTCCGGGCGGTCGAGGGTGATGCGGGCCACGCGCCCGGTGACCTCGTAGCGGAGCGTGGTCGGGCTCATGGGCCCCTCAGGCGGCGAGGGCGCGGTCCACGATCGCCTCGGCGTCGACCGACGGCGGGAGCATCCCGTATGCGCCGCGCGGGCCGCCGTCGAGCCGCGAGGCGCAGAAGGCATCGGCCGCCGGGGCGGGCCCGTTGCGCACGAGCAGGCTCGCCTGGAGCGTCACGGCCAGGTCCGCGACCACGCGCCGGGCTTCGAACTCCGGATCCTGTGGCAGCGTTCCCTGGAGGCGGTCGAGCTGTGCGTCGAGCGCGGCGTTGCCGCCGCGCGCCAGCTCGCACTCGGCGAGGAACGCCGGCAGCGCCTCCGGCTCCTTGGCGAGCGCGCGCAGGACGTCGAGGGCGGACACGTTGCCGGAGCCCTCCCAGATCGAGTTGAGCGGCGAGTCGCGCAGGAGGCGCGGCATCCCGGACTCCTCCACGTAGCCGTTTCCGCCGAGGCACTCGAGCGCCTCGTTCGCGTGTCCGGGGGCGCGCTTGCAGACCCAGTGCTTCATCACGGCGGTGGCGATGCGCCTGAACGGCGCGTCACCCTCGTCGTACGCGCGCGCCACCCGCATCGTGACCGCCGTGGCGGCCTCCGACTCGATGGCGAGGTCGGCAAGCACGTTGCGCATCAGCGGCTGCTCGGCGAGCAGCTTGCCGAAGGCGCTCCTGTGGCGCGCGTGGTGCACCGCCTGGGCGAGGCCCCAGCGCATGCCGGCGGCCGACCCGATCAGGCAGTCGAGCCGGGTGTGGTTGACCATCCGGATGATGGTCGCAACGCCGCGGCCCTCCTCGCCCACGAGGCGGCCGCGCACGCCCTGGAACTCGACCTCGCTCGAGGGCAGCGAGCGCGTGCCGAGCTTGTCCTTCAGGCGCTGGATGCGGAAGCCCGGGTCGCGCCCCTCGATCAGGAAGCAGGAGAGGCCCGCGGGCGCCTGCGCGAGCGTGAGGAAGAGGTCGCACGGGGGATAGGAGCAGAACCACTTGTGCCCGGTGATCTCCCAGGCGTCGCCGTTCGGCGTCGCGCGGGTGGTGTTCGCGCGAACGTCCGAGCCGCCCTGCTTCTCGGTCATCGCCATACCCACGAGCGCGCCGTCGTCGTAGCTCGGCCTCGTGATGCGCGGCTCCCACTCGGCCGCGAGCTCGGGCTCCTCGCGCAGGGCGGGAATCGCGGAGTACGTCATCGACACGGGGCACATGACCCCGGAGTTCACCTGGCTCCACACGAAGAAGAGGCCCGCGCGTACTGCGTGGGCGCCGGGCTGCGGGTCCCGCCAGGGAAGCGCATGGATCTCGCGCTCGATTGCCTGCCGGAGGCACCAGTGCCAGGACGGGTCGAGCTCGACCTGGTCGATGCGGTTGCCGTAGCGGTCGTGCGTGCGGAGGATCGGCTCGTTGCGCTCGGCGCGCTCGGAGTGGTCGAGCGCCTCGGCGGTGCCGGCCAGTTCGCCGGTGTCGCGCAGGCGGTCCACGCCCCAGCCACCGCCCTCTCGCTCCACCGCTTCGCGGAGTGCGAGGTCGGCCTCGAACACGTTGTACGGCGCCAGCGGCGGCGGCTGATTCTCGACGTCGTGAGTGGCCTGGGAGATCTCCATTTGCAAATTGCAGCCTACCTGCGCTTAGGATGCGATCCATGAACTTCGCCCGCGCTCTCCTGCTCGCACTCGTAGCCGTCCTGCTGCTCGCGCCTCCAGCGCTGGCCGCCAAGGGATTCCAGCTCGGAGTTACGGCGGGTGAGGTCACATCGAGTAGCGCAGTGCTCTGGGGCAAGGCGAGCAAGAGCGGCAAGTACTCGCTCGAGGTTGCGCGTAACGGCAAGTTCAAGGGGAAGACGTCGCAGTCCGTGACCGCCAAGAAGGGCCACGACAACACCGTGCAAAAGCAGGTCAAGCGGCTGCACGCGAACACGAAGTACTGGTTCCGCTTCACTGGCAAGGGCGGCAAGCGCAGCGACGTCGGCACCTTCAAGACCGCGCCGAAGCCGAAACAGAACGCCACCATCAAATTCGCCTGGAGCGGTGACCAGGACTTCAACTCAGAGCCCGGCAAGACGACGCCGTTCTGGAACAACGGCGAGGTGCTCGCCCGCATGAAGGCGGAGCGCAACAACTTCAACGTGCTCCTCGGCGACACGATCTACTCCGACAGCGAGGTGCCCGGCCGGCTCCAGCCGATCGCGCTGAGCGTGAAGCAGAAGTGGGAGAAGTACAGGATCAACCTGGGCAACAAGAACCTCCAGGCGCTGCGCCGCTCGGCGGGCTTCTACTCGCACTGGGACGACCACGAGTTCGTGAACGACTTCTCGCCCGCCGAGAATGAGTTCGACAACGACGTGTTCGTGAACGGCCACACGCTCTACAACCGCGGTGTGCAGGCCTTCCGCGACTACGCGCCGGTCAGCTGGAGCAAGCAGAACGGTCTCTACCGCACCGTTCGCTGGGGCCGCAACCTCGAGGTCTTCTTCCTCGACCAGCGCTCTTTCCGGAGCGCGAACGCGGACGCGAACCACGTCTGCGACAACCCCGACACCGGCAGCCCGGATGTTGCGCCGACCGCGCCGCAGACCACGCGCGACCTGTTCGCGCTTGTGACGCCGTCGCTGGCAAAGCCGGTGTCACAGGCCTGCCTCGACACGATCCGCAGCCCGAACCGCACATACCTGGGCAAGCGGCAGCTGAAGCGCTTCCTCAAGGACGTGAAGAGCTCGACGGCCCGCTTCAAGGTGATCATGAACGAGCTGCCGATCCAGCAGTACTACGTGCTCCCGTACGACCGCTGGGAGGGCTTCGAGGCAGAGCGCCAGCGCGTGCTCACCGAGCTGCAGGGCGTGAAGAACGTGATCTTCCTGACCACCGACGTGCACGCCACTCTCGTGAACGACGCCCGCTTCCAGACGCTGGAGAGCGGCGGCGCCAAGAACAGCGGGATCATGGACGTGACGGTCGGCCCGGTGGCCACGGCGAACTTCGGGCTCGAGATCGACCTGGCAACAGGGGGCTCGGGGAACGGCGCGCTCGTGGACACGGCGTTCCTCACCCCGCCGCCCCCGGCTGGGATCGGGATGCAATGCTCGGTGATCGACCAGTTCAGCTACGGCGAGGTCACCGTCACGGGCAGCAAGCTCACGGTCACGCCCAGGGACATGAACGGCAAGCCGCAGATGGACGGGGCGAATCCCTGTGGGCCGTTCGTCCTGAACTACAAGCCCTAGAGCAGGGCGCCGATTGCGGCGTCCACGGATTCGGCGCTGCGGGCCCAGCTGAGGCCCGCGGCGCGGGCACGGCCGGCATCGACGAGCCGCTCGCGCTCGGGCCCGGCCGCGCGGATCAGCGCGGCCGCGAAGGCGTCCGCGTCGTCCGGGTCCACCAGCAGCGCCGCGCCGCCGCACGCCTCGGGTAACGCGGCGCGGTCGGCCGCCACGACCGGTGTCCCGCATGCCATCGCCTCGATGCACGGTAGCCCGAAGCCCTCGTAGAGCGAGGGCATCGCCAGGACCTCCGCGTGCGCGTAGAGCGCCGGGAGGTCCCGCTCATCGACGTAGCCGAGCTGCCGGGCGCCCGCAGCCGACTCCTGCAGGTAGGAGCGGCCTGCTCCTGCGACGACGACCTCCAGGCCGGCCTCGCGGAGCCCGGGTGCCACCCGGTCGAGCAGCTCGAGGTTCTTGCGCGCGCTCGGCGTTCCGAGGGCCAGCACGTATGGAGCGTCGAGCGCGGTGGGGCGAGGCCCGGCTTCGGGCGAGAAGTGGCTCGCTGCCGCGGGCGGCACGACGCAGATGCGATCAGGTTCGACGCCGAGCAGTTCCTGGAGCTCCCGCGAGACGAACTCGGACGGCACCAGTAGCAGCTGCGCACTCGCCGCGATTCGGCGTAGTCCGATCCGGTGCCAGGCGCCGTAGGCGCGTCCGAACCACGCCGGCTCGCGCAGCGGAGCCAGGTCGTGGACGAAGACGACGTTGCGCTGGCCTGCCAGCGGCGCGGTGTTGGCGGGGGAGAGGATCAGGGCGGCGTCGCGAGCCATGAGCGGAAGCACGACCTGCTCCCACACGTGCCCGGCGCGATGGGCGAGCGCCGGCCGCGGAGCAACCACCCGGTACCGATCCGGCCGGAGCGCCGGCAGCCGGGAGACGAGCTGGCTCGCGACGCGCTCCACGCCGCCGGTCCTCGTTCTGACCGCGGCACGGGCATTTATCGCGACGCTCGTGCTAACGGCGGCGTCGCCGTCGTGCGCCGAACCGACTCCGGCGCGATGCGGCGGGGACGAGCCACGGAGGTAGCGCGGCGGCCGGCTGGGCGCGACGGCGCACCGAGATCCCCGAGCCGAGCAACAGCGCGCCGAGCAAGGCGCTGAGCAGCGCTGGGAACCCGGTGTGGGGCAGGGAGCCCCCGGTGCCCGGATCGGCGCCGGCGGCAGAGGCAGAGCCGCTCGCAGGCGCCTGCGGGGCCGGATCCGGGGTGGGTGCCGGTGACCCGTTTGACCCGCCCTGGTCCTGCGTGGGCTGCTCCGCGTCTCCGAACGGGTCGGCGTACTGCTCGTCTCCCGCGCTCTGGGCGAGAGCCCCTGCAGGGGCGACGAGCAGAGCGAGGGCCGCGAGTGTCGCGATCAGGCGGCGGCGCATAGGCGGCACAGCGTAGCGGCAGCGGGCGTCACCGCCGCAGAGTGCCGCCAGCGGCGTTCGCCCTTAGACTGCCCCGCCGTGGACCGCATCGGCTCGCCAGGCAAGGATCGCCCGCAGCGCGTTGCGCTGGTGCACGACTTCCTCGTTAGCGTGCGCGGCGCGGACCGCGTCTTCCTCGAGATGTGCAACCTGTGGCCGGACGCGGACGTGTTCACGCCGGTCTACAACGAGGACGGCACCGAAGGACGTTTCGCGCATCGCAATATCAACACGTCCTTCCTTCAGCGACTGCGGCCCAACGCGAACACCTTTCGGGCGCTCCTGCCGCTCTACCCGGCCGCAATCGAGTCGTTCGACCTGTCGGACTACGACGTCGTCATATCCAGTTCGAGCGCCTGGGCCCACGCCGTGATCTGCGGGGACGACACCACGCACGTGTGCTACTGCCACAACCCCTTCCGGTACGCCTGGAACGAGCGTCACCGGACGCTCGCCGAACGCCGCGACCCGCTGTCACGCGCAGCGCTCCGCGGGCTCTTCCGGCGCTGGCGGGAATGGGATTGGATCGCGGCGCAGCGGGTCGACCGCTACTTGACGAACTCGCACATCACCCAGGCACGAATCACCTCTTACTTCGGACGGGAGTCGCAGATCGTCTACCCGCCGGTGGCGACCGAGCGCTTCCAGCCGGGACCGGTGGCCGAGCACTACCTGGTGCTGTCTGAGCTGGTGTCGCACAAGCGGATTGACACCGCGGTCCGTGCCTTCAGCAGGCTTGGGCTTCCCCTGGTGGTGGCCGGCGACGGGCCGGACCGCCGTCGGCTGTCGCGCCTCGCCGGACCGAACGTCAAGTTCACGGGCCGCGTCAGCGATGACCAGGCTGCGCAGCTGATGGCAAGCTGCCGCGCTTTCGTCGTGACGAGCTTGGAAGAGTTCGGGATCGCGGCAGTGGAGGCCCAGGCCGCGGGCCGCCCGGTGATAGCGCGCGCCGGGGGCGGGCTGCTCGAGACCGTCATCGAGGGCACCACCGGCTGTTTCTGGGACGGCGGTGAGGCGGAGCTAGCCGAGGCCGTGTCCGCCTTCGACACCACCTCCGTGGACCCGCGGGCCTGCGTCGAGAATGCGGCGCGCTTCGACACTCGCGTGTTCCGAGACGCGCTGAAGCGCGAGGTGGACGCCGCGCTTCGCTCGCGCCGTGTCGAGCGGGCCGACGGCGAGATGCACGTCGGGCGGCGGCCCTCCCAGGGCAGGCGGCCCGGCTCGCTCTACTACGCGCGGCGCCCGAGCAGGTAGCGCACCAGCGACGCGAGCTGGCGGCGCTCGCGTTCCGCCGGGCGCCCGGTGAGACGCTTCAACAGCAGGCGGTCGCTGAAGGTGGTGAGCTGCAGCAGGTCGTCCACGCGTCCCCGGCGCTGCCCGCGCCGCTCGCGGACGACCTCCCGGCGGCGCCCGGCGAGCAGCTCGAACGGCTCGCCGTCGAACGCCCGGCGTGCCGAGTGGCCGCCGCTGTGCACGACCCTCGCGGCCGGCCAGAAGATCGTGTCGACTCCCTCGTCGTGGGCGCGCAGGCCGAGCTCGAGGTCCTCGGCATACATGATTCAGCGGCGCCTAGCTCGCAGCAGCGCGCGGAGGCGGCGCCGCTCGATCTGGCCGCGGCCCACGAGCGCCTTCGCCGCGCCGCGGACGGCGAACGTGAGGCCCTCCGAGAGGTCGTCGACCGCGAGTGGCAGCCGGCCCTCCTGCGCCATCACCTCGCGGCGGCGGCGGGCGCGCAGGTCGAGGTCGCGCTCCTCCGCGAGCGCCCGCCCGATCGAGGCGCCGCCCAGGTGGCGCACCGCCACGTCCGGCCGCAGGATCGTGGGCATCCCGGCGCGCCGCGCTCGCAGGCACAGCTCCATGTCCTCGTAGAACAGGAACGCGTCGGGGTCGAACGGGCCGAGGGCGCGGAGCTCGTCGGTGCGCCCGAGGATGCAGGCGGCCACCGCCCAGCCCACCTCGCGCGTGCGCTCGCTGCGCCAGGGCTCGAAGCGGACGGGGAGCAGGCGGCGCGGCAGCAGCGCCGGCAGCAGCGTTCCGAGCCGGCCGGGCAGAGGGTGCGCGCTGTCCTGCACGCTGCCGTCCGCGTTCAGGAGGCGCGGCGCGAGCAGGGCGCCGCCGGCGGCGGCATCGCCCGCCAGCCGGGCCAGGCCGTCGTCGAGCAGCTCGACGTCCGGGTTGACGAACGCGGTCACCGGCTCGGTCACGCGCTCGATGCCGGCGTTGCAGCCGGCGCCGAAGCCGGGGTTGTCGGGCAGCGCGATCACCTCGGCGCCGTGCTCGGTGGCGAGCGCGGGCGCCGCCGTCGCGACGAGCCGCTGTCGACGACGATCACGCGCGGCCGCGGCTCCGGCAGGGGGCGGCGACCGAGTCGAGCAGCCCGGGCAGCTCAGGCTCCGAGTCGTGGATCACGGTGACGATCGCGAACCCGGTCACGCGGCGGCCTCCGCGAGCGCGGCGCGGGTCGCGCGGGCGGCTTCCTCCCAGGACAGGCGGGCGAGGGCTTCGCGCGCCCGCCGCGGCGAGCCGCCCGCGCAGCTCGGGCTCGCGCGCGAGCCGCAGCAGCGCGGCGGCCAGCGCGTCGGGGTCGCCGGGCGGCACGTGAAGCGCGCCGTCGCCGAGCGTCTCGTCGAAGACGGGCAGGTCCGACACGATCGCGG
>CAWDLE010000021.1:0-307729 GCA_963803085.1 uncultured Thermoleophilaceae bacterium
ATCGCCAGCCCGAGGCCCGTGCCGGCGCCGGCCCGCTCGCGCGAGCGGTAGAAGGGCTCGAAGATTCGCTCGAGCTCGTCGGCCGGAACCCCTGGCCCGTGGTCGGTCACTCGCAGAATCGCGAGGCGTCCGGCGAGGTGGCCCCGTACCACCACCGGGTCCGCCCCGCCAAAATGGCTCGAGTTCTCGAGCACGTTCGCAAACGCTCGCTCGAGCTGGGCGGCGTCCGCCTGGATCAGCGGCAGGTCCGGATCCAACCGGACGTCGAACCCTCCGGGAGTCGCGCCGACCGACTCGATGGCGCTCTCGATCAGCTCCTCGATCGAGCACCAGTCGGTCCGAGGTTCGGCGCTCCCCGACTCAAGGCGCGACAGGTCGAGCAGGTTGTCCACCAACCGCGACAGTCGCGCGCTCTCGTCGCTGATCACGGAGGTCAGTTCCCGGCGCTGCTCCTCGTCTAGCTTCGGGGAGGCCAGGCCGCCCGCGGCCGCGGTGATCGCGGTCAGTGGCGAGCGCAGATCATGCGAGACGGTGCGAAGGAGCGTGGTCTTCACGACGTTGCTGCGCCGGAGCGCCTTCGTCTCGATCACCTGTGCCTCCAGCTCGTCGCGGCGGCGTGCCGCACCCACGAGCGTCTCGAGCGCCGGAACAACACGGTCCTGGAGGGCGTCGAACACGACAGGGTCGATGGCTGACGGGACCAGCACGGTGCCAATCCGGTTCCCGTCCACGATCAGTGGCACTGCGCGCCGGCGGGGATCACTGTCGACCCAGGCCAACTCCACGGACACCGACGGAAGCTCGTAAGCCTCTGCAATCCGCTGCGCGACGGTCCGCAGCGACTCCTCGATGCTGCCGCCGCCGAGCAGCAGGCGTGCCATCTCGGCGGTGAGGTCGGCCTCCCTGCCGTCCCCGCTCCGCTTCGTCCGCGCGGGCCGCCGCAGTGCCGGAGAGCGTGCTCGTGACCAGGGCGACGACCACGAATACCACCAGGGCCACCCAGTTCTCCCCGTCGGCGATGCTGAACTGCCCGGTCGGGGGTATGTGGAAGAAGTTGAACGCCAGAGCGCTCAGGACCGCCGTCAGCACCCCGAACCAGCGCCCCCAGCGACTCGCGACCAGCAGCACGGCGAGCATGTAGACGACGCCCGTGGAGACGACCGGCACCACCTCCTTGAGCGCGTAGACCAGCGCGGTGATCACCGCCACGGATGCAAGCGACGCGACGAGCCCCGACAAAGGTGCCTGCCTCCGGATCACAGCGCAATACTCTCGCAGGGTGACTCGGGCCGTCGTAATTCCGCCGGGTGAGGGCGTCCGTCTCGGCAACGTCGAGTTCCTCGGGCTGAGCGAGCACTCGCCGCGGTTCAACGTGAGCGTGATCACGATGGCGCCGGGCGCCGATGGCCCGGAAAGTCACGTGCACGCCGACGAGGACGACGCCTTCTACATCCTCGACGGCGAGCTCACGTTCCTGCTCGACGAGGGCGAGGTCGCGGCGCCGGAGGGCACGTTCGTGCTGGTGCCACCCGGCGTGAACCACACCTTCCGCAACCCGCTCGACACACCCACCCGCGTGCTGAACATCCACGCGCCCGCGGGCTTCGACCGCCGCCTGCTCGGCGAATGAGTACCGTTCTGAGCGAATGGGACTCTCACCATCATCCGGCGGACCGCCCTCTCGACGCAGCCGCGAGCGGCGCGCCTACCAGCTCGCGCTCGTGGGCGGCACGGCAGGCGTGATCGCCGTCGTTGGCTTCATCCTCGCGGCCGTGGGCGTGTTTGGATTCGGCATTCCGTTCATCGCGGCGATCGTGGCGATCGTCTGCGGCCTCTTGTTCCGGCGCACCGTCTCCTAGTCGCCTGCCGTGCTCCTGCGGGAGCACGGCGCTCGTAGCCGCTCCGCCGGCGGGTGACCCGCCAACTGGCGATTTCCGTCACCCCCATTGATGACTTTGCTTGCACTGTGTGCCGCACGGTGGTCAATTGGCGTCACCAGGCCCGAGAGGAGCTCCGATGCCACTCGCCAGGCTGTTCCGCGGACTCGCGGCCACCCTGATGACCGTCTTCGCCACGCCCGCCGCGGCCGGAGCGATCGACGAGTTCCCCCTCCCGGCAGGCACCCAGCCGGGCGGGATAACGGCCGGGTCCGATGGCGCCCTCTGGTTCTTGGAGGAGGGGCCGAGCTCGATCGGGCGCATCACCACCGGCGGCGCGGTCACCGGCCACTTCGCGGTCAACGCCGCGGCCGCGCCCCCGGATGTCAGCTCGCTGGATCAGATCACGCTCGGGCCGGACGGGAACCTCTGGTTCACACAGCCGGCCGACGATCAGATCGGGCGCATGACCATCCCGAGCGGCGCGGTGACGGAGTACAACGTTCCGAACACGGAGAACGAGCCCGAGGGGATCGCGGTAGGGCCGGACGGCGCGATCTGGTTCACCGCTGCGGGCAGGGACAAGATCGGCCGGATTCCGGTGCCCCCGCCGGCCACGCCCACCAACGGGATCACGATGTATCCATCGGGGACGGGGACAGCCGGATCCGGGGTCGGCGACATCACAGCCGGCCCAGACGGGGCGCTCTGGTTCACCGAGGGCGACGGCAATCGCATCGGCCGCATCACGACGGGCGGGGTGATCACCCACCCCGGCACTCTGTCGGCTCCCAGTGAGCCGTCGGCCATCACCGCCGGTCCGGACGGGAGGCTCTGGTTCGCCGAGGCGCTGGCCGGTCGGATCGCCGCGAGCACCACGGGCGGGCAAATCAACAAATACCCCGGTGCAGGTGTCGACCCATCCGCGCTGGCGGTCGGCCAGGACGGGGCGCTCTGGTTCACCGACTCGAATCCCGCCGCGGGCGTGATCGGCAGGATCACGACCGCGGGCCTTATCACGGACCGCTTCCCGGTCCCGACCGCGAACGGTGAGCCATCGGACATCACGGCGGGCCCCGACGGCGCGCTCTGGTTCACCGAGTTCGCCGGCAACCGGATCGGCCGGATCCAGACCGCCGCGGTCTTCACCGAGCCGTCGCTCCCGCCGTTGGTGCCGGGCTCCGGCACGCCGGCCAAGAAGAAGGCCTGCAAGGTCCCGAGGGTCCGCGGCCTGACGGTCCGCAAGGCGAAGCGGAAGCTCAGGCGCGCGAAGTGCCGGCACAGGGTTCGCGGCAGGGGCCGGGTCGTGTGGACCAAGCCGAAGGCGGGGCGCCGCACGACGAAGACCGTTCGCGTGATGGCCAAGCCGAGGAGGCCGAGCCGATGATTCGCGCGATCGTGCGATCCAGCCTGCGCTTCAGGCTGCTGGTCGTCGCGCTGGCGGCGGGAGTGATGGTGGCCGGCGTCGTACAGCTGCGCGACGCCCCTGTCGACGTGCTCCCGGAGTTCACGCCGCCCTACGCGGAGATCCAGACCGAGGCGCTCGGCCTGTCGGCCGACGAGGTTGAGCAGCTGATCACCGTCCCGCTCGAGGCGGACCTGCTGAACGGGGTCGAGGGCGTGGAGGTGATCCGCTCGGAGTCGTTGCCTGGGCTGTCGTCGATCGTGCTCGTCTTCGAGCAGGGCACCGACATCTACCGCGCCCGCCAGCTCGTCGAGGAGCGCCTCACGCAGGCGCACGCGCTGCCGCACGTCTCCGAGGCCCCGACGCTTCTACAGCCGCTCTCCTCGTCGAGCCGCGTCGTGATGATCGGTCTGTCGTCCGACTCGCTCTCGCCGACCGAGCAATCCCTGATCGCGCGCTGGACGATGCGGCCGCGGCTGATGGGCGTGCCGGGAGTCGCGAACGTGGCCATCTGGGGCCAGCGTGACGAGCAGCTCCAGGTCCAGGTCGACCCGGAGCAGCTCCGCGACCGCAACGTCACCCTGAGCCAGGTCATCAGGACGGCCGGCAACGCGCAGGTCGTCTCGCCGCTGAGCTTCCTCGAGGGCTCGACCCCCGGAACGGGCGGCTTCATCGAAACGCCGCAGCAGCGGCTGCAGGTCCGGAACGTATTCGACAAGATCGCCGACCCGAGGGAGCTGGGCAAGGTTCCAGTCGAGGGCGCGCCCGCCCGGATGCGGTTGTCCGACGTGTCGAAGATCCGGGTCGGGCACCAGCCGCTGATCGGCGACGCGGTCGTCGGTGACCGCGACGGCCTCGTCCTGGCCGTCGAGAAGTTCCCCGGCGCGAGCACGCCGGAGGTCACCAACGGCGTCGAGGAAGCGCTCGACGACCTCGAGCCCGCGCTCTCGGGGCTGCGCACTGACACGTCAAGCTTCCGGCCGGCGAGCCTGATCGAGGACGCCATCGACAACCTCACGCTGACGATCGCGATCGCGGGCGCCCTCCTCGTTCTGGTGCTCGTGGCGTTCCTGTTCCAGTGGCGCACGGTCGCGATCGCGCTCGCGACGATTCCGGTCTCGCTTGCCGCGGCGGCGCTCGTGGTCGACCTCCTCGGCGAGACCTTCAACGCGATCTCGTTCGCCGGCCTCGCGGCCGCGGTCGCGATCGTGATCGACGAGGCGGTCGTGAGCGCGGAGAACGTGGGCAGGCGGCTGCGGCGCCCGCAGGGCGCGAAGGGCGCGAACGGCGCCAACGGCGCGTCGCGGTCCACCGCGTCGCGCATCCTCGACGCGACGCACGAGATGCGAGCCCCGCTGGCATACGGGTCGCTCATCGCTCTGCTCGCGATCGCCCCGGTGGCCGTGATGGAGGGCCGGCCCGGCGCCTTCTTCGAGCCGATGGCGCTGTCATACGCGCTCGCGGTGGGTGCGGCCATGCTCGTTGCGCTCACCCTCGCCCCGGCACTCAGCCTCACACTGTTCTCGAAGCGAACCGTTGCGCGCGACTCCGCGCTGCTGCGCGCACTCGCACCGCGCTATGGCGCGGCCCTCCGGAGCTTCCTGGCTCGTCCGAGGGCGGCGCTGATTGTCGTCGGCGTCGCGGCGGTCGTCGGACTCGCCACGGTGCCGTTCCTGGATACATCCGCGGTCCCGGAGTTCAAGGACCGCGACGTGCTCGTGCGCCTCGACGCGCCGCCCGGGACGTCGAACCCGAGGATGACGCGGATCGCGACGGCGCTCGGCCGCGAGCTGCGCGCCGTCCCGGGGGTCGACCAGGTGGGCGCCCACATCGGTCGCGCCAAGACGGGCGACCAGCTCGTGAACGTCAACTCCGGCGAGCTCTGGGTCAGCCTGGAGCCGGACGCCGACCACCAGCGGACGCTCGCGTCGATCGAGGCGGTCGTGGACCGTGCACGCGGCGTGGATCACGACGTCACCACCTACTCGGCTCAGCGCATCCGTGACGTGGGCGCGCTCCGAGAAGGCGACAACGCGGCAAGCGGCGACGACATCGACGTCCTGACAGGCTCCGACCAGCCGCTGGTGGTCCGGGTTTACGGGCAGGACCTCGCGACGCTTCGTCGAGAGGCGCGGCGAGCGCTGCGCGTCGTGTCGGGAGTCGACGGCGTGGTGGACCCGACGCTCGAGCTCCCAGTCACCCAGCCGACCATCGAGATCGAGACCGACCTCGACCGGGCGCAGCGCTTCGGGGTCAAGCCCGGCGACGTGCGCCGCGCCGAGGCCGCGCTGATCCAGGGCATCCACGTCGGCAGCATCTTCAAGGAGCAGAAGGTCTTCGACGTCGTCGTGCGCGGCATCCCAGCAACTCGCCGGAGCGTGGCCAGCGTGCGGAACCTGTTGCTCGACCGGCCGGGCGGCGGGCACGTGCGCCTAGGACGCGTGGCCGACGTGCGTGTGGGGCAGACGCCCGAGTCCATCGAGCGCGACGCGGTCTCGCGCCGGCTCGACATCGAGGCGGGGGTCAGCGGCCGCAGCCTCGACGACGTTGCCGGCGAGATCGAGGACCGGCTCGCGCGTACCCGGTTCCCCCTCGAGTACCACGCCGAGGTACTGAAGCGCACGGCGGCCGACGAGATCAACACGACGCGAATGGTCGTCGTCGCGGTAGCTGCCGCGCTCGCCTCCTTCCTGCTCCTCCAGGCGGCCTTCAGGAGCTGGGGCGTGGCGGCGCTCGTCTTCCTGACGCTGCCCCTGGCGCTCGTCGGCGGCCTCGCCGTGGCGCTCATCAGCGGGGGCGAGCTGTCGCTTGGCTCGCTGCTCGGCCTGCTCGCGGTGCTGGTGCTCGCAACTCGCACCGGCCTGGTCCTGATTCGTCATATGCAGGATCTCGCGCCCGAGATCGGGCGCTTCGGTCCGCCGGTCGTCGAGCGGGGCGCGCAGGAGAGGCTCCGGCCGATCCTTACCTCCGCTGCGGCTATCGCGGCGGTGATGCTGCCATTCGCCATCGCGGGGAGCCCGCCGGGCCTTGAGGTGGTGCACCCGATGGCCACGGTCGTCCTCGGTGGGCTCCTGACGTCCACCTTGCTCAGCCTGTTCGTGCTGCCCGCCCTCTACCTGCGCTTCGGCGGCCATGAGCCGACGCTTTCGCCGGAGGAGGAGCTGATGCAGCGGTGGGCCGACGCCCCAGCGGAGGAGCCGGTCGAGCGTGCGCCTGCTGTCTGACACAGCGACATGGTTCTCCTCAGTGCGCGTCGTGCTGGCGCTTGGAGCCGCTGCGCTGGCGGGCTGCACTGAGGTCGAATCGGAGTCCGAGACGGGGTACGAGCCGTCGAAGCTCCGGAAGACGCACGTCGAGTTCACCCCCGAGGGCGCGAAACGGACGGGGCTCAGGACCGAGGCCGCGGAGCGCACCGGCAGGCGCGTGTCGGTGCCGTACGCGGCCCTCCTCTACGACCCCGAGGGCAAGACCTACGTGTACACGAGCCCGAAGGAGCTGCACTACGTGAAGGCCGAGGTCCGGGTCGCCCGGGTCGAGAGCGGGCGCGTGGTCCTGGCGCGCGGGCCCCCGCCGGGCACCCGCGTCGTGACGACCGGGGCCGCCGAGGTCTACGGGACGGAGCTGGAGGTCCCGGCCAAGTGATGCGCTGGGTCGTCTCGAGGAGCCTGCGGTTCCGGTGGCTCGTGCTGTTCGGAGCCACCGCGGCGATGGCCTTCGGCCTCTCCCAGGTGCCGAGCGCGAAGGTGGACGTCTTCCCGGAGTTCGCGCCGCCGCGCGTCGAGATCCAGACGATCGCCCTAGGCAACTCCTCGGAGGAGGTCGAGGAGTTCATCACGGTCCCGATGGAGGAGCAGCTGAACGGGGTTCCGGGCCTCGAGGAGCTGCGCTCGAAGTCGGTGGCGCAGCTCTCCGCCATCCAGCTCATCTTCGAGCGCGGGACCGACGAGCTGAATGCCCGTCAGGCGGTCGCCGAGCGCATCGCCCAGCTAACTCCGTCGCTGCCGACCTGGGCGAGCCCGCCCTTCATGATGCCGTCGCTCTCGGCCACGAGCCGGATCCTGAAGATCGGGCTGGCGTCGGACGAGCTGAACGGGATGGAGATGTCAGCCATCGCCTACTGGAAGATCCGGCAGCGGCTTCTCCGGGTTCCCGGGGTCGCGACCGTGGACATCTACGGCGAACGGCTGCAACAGCGGCACGTGCAGGTGGACCCGGCCCGCCTCAGCGAGCACGGCATCTCACTCGAGCGTGTTATGGAGTCGACGGCCGACGCCGTGGACGCCGGCGTGCTCCAGTACACGGAGAACTTCGCGCCCGGGACCGGTGGCTTCGTCGAGTCCGGTGGACAGCGCATGAACGTCCGGCACGTGCAGGCGATCACCGGGCCGCGGCAGCTCGCGGAGGTGCCGGTCGTGAGCACGACCGGCGCCGTGACTCGCCTGGCGGACCTCGGCCGCGTCCGCGAGGACCATCAGCCGGTCTGGGGAGAGGGGGTCGTCAACGGCGGCGGCGGCCTTCTCCTGATCGTCCACAAGTACCGCGGCGCCAACACCCTGGAGGTCACGGACGGCGTGGAGCGCGCGGTGGACCAGATGCGCCCCGGCCTTCCCGGGTTGGAGATCGACACGACGATCTTCCGCCCCGCCACGTTCATCGAGCAGTCGATCGACAACCTGACGACCGCGCTGCTGCTCGGCGTCGCGCTGGTGATCCTGATCATCGTCGCCTTCCTGCTCGAGTGGCGCACCGCGTTCATCAGCCTCATCGCGATACCGCTGTCGCTCACGTCCGCGGTCGCCGTGCTCGAGCTGGGGGACCGAAGTATCAACGTGATGGTTCTCGCCGGGCTGGTGGTGGCCATCGGGGTGGTGGTCGACGACGCCATCATCGACGTCGAGAACATCGTCCGGCGGCTCCGGCAGGCCCGCGAGGGAGACAGCAAGGCGTCGACCTTCCGAGTGGTCCTCGACGCCTCGGTCGAGGTGCGGAGCGCGATCACGTACGCAACGGTGATCAACGTCGTCGCGATCGTGCCGGTCTTCCTGCTCCAGGGACTGTCCGGCTCCTTCTTCCAGCCGCTGGTGCTGTCGTACGGGCTCGCGGTGCTCGTGTCGATGCTCGTCGCGCTCACGGTCACGCCGGCGCTGTGCCTTCTGATGCTGTCCAGGGGACATCTCCGGCGCGGGGACTCGCCGCTCCTGCGCGTCCTGAAGCGCGGCTATACGGCGGTGCTCGCGCGGATCATCCGCCGGCCGAGTCCGTCCATCGTGGCGGCCGGGGCGCTCACGCTCGCGGGTCTCCTGATCTACCCCACGCTCGGGTCGCAGCTCCTGCCCAACTTCAAGGAGCGCGACTTCCTGATGCACTGGCTCACGGAGCCGGCCACCTCCGCCTCGGAGGAGAAGCGCATCTCGATACGGGCCTGCCGAGACCTGCGCGAGGTCCCGGGCGTCCGCAACTGCGGCTCGCACATCGGGCAGGCGCTCCTGTCCGACGAGATCTACGGCGTGTACTTCGGGGAAAACTGGATCAGCGTCGACGAGGACGTCGACTACGACCAGACCCTCGATGCGGTCCACCGGACCGTGGAGGGCTACCCGGGCCTCTACCGCGACGTGCAGACCTACCTGCGCGAGCGCATCAAGGAGGTCCTGACAGGCACGAGCGAGTCGATCGTCGTGCGCATCTTCGGCCCGGACCTGACGGTCCTGCGCGAGAAGGCCGACGAGATCGCGAAGCGGATCGCCGAGGTGGACGGGGTGATCGACGCGCACGCGGACTTCGCCGAGGACCTGCCGCACGTGGAGGTCGAGCTGGACCTCGCTGCGGCCCGCGGGCACGGGCTCAAGCCCGGGGACGTGCGGCGCCAGTCGTCGACCCTCCTCGCGAGCGAGGAGGTCGGCGACATCTTCATCGCCGGGAAGGCCCACGACGTCCACGTCTGGAGCGTGCCCTCCGCGCGCGACAGCCTCACCGACGTCCAGCGGCTCCCGATAGGGACCCCGAACGGTGGGCACGTGCGCCTCGAGCAGATCGCGGACGTGCGCGTCGCCCCGACTCCGAACCACATCGAGCGCGAGCTCCAGTCGCGGCGGATCGACGTGGGGGCCAACGTCGAGGGTCGTGACCTCGCCTCGGTCGTGGACGACGTCGAGGACCGTGTGGAGGGCGTGAAGTTCCCGCGTGAGTACCACGCGAAGGTCGTGGGCGAGTCGACTGAGCTGAACGCCGCTCAGGATCGGTTGCTCGTGTTCGGCATCGCCGCCGCGCTCGCGATCCTCCTGCTGCTCCACGCCGCGTTCGGCAGCCTGCGGCTGGCGCTGCTCACGTTCCTCCTCCTGCCGATGGCGCTCGTGGGCGGAGCGCTCGCGGTATGGCTGGGCGACGGGGTGCTGTCGCTCGGCTCGCTCGTGGGCTTCCTCACGGTCTTCGGCATAGCGGCGCGGAACGGCATCCTGATGATCAGCCACTTCCAGCACCTCGAGCGCAACGAGGGTGAGGCGTTCGGGCCCGGGCTGGTGCTACGCGGGGCGTCCGAGCGGCTGGCGCCGATCCTCATGACCGCGTCGGCCACGGCGCTCGCGCTGGTGCCGCTGGCCGTCGCGGGCGCCATCCCGGGTCACGAGATCGAGCACCCCATGGCCATCGTGATCCTCGGCGGCCTTGCGACCGCCACGCTGCTCAATCTGTTCGTCTTGCCTTCCCTCTACCTGCGCTTCGGGAAGCCTGCCGCTCGCTGAGGAGGATCCGGCGGGCCAGCCTTCCGGCGAGCTCGTCGAAGTACTCCGCGACCGTGGCGTCGGTGCCGACGGCCAGCAGGGCGTCGTCCATCGCCCCCCATGTGGCCGCCTCGCTCAGGCCGAAGCGACGCGCGCTCTCGAGGATCGACTGCACCGTGGTGCTTGGGATCTCATGCGGCCCCATCGGTTGTAGGTTCCCCATGCTTCATGAAATGAACATGAGAACGCGGAGGAGCCCCGCTTTCGGCGGGGCTCCTCGAAACGGCGGGTGTGACTAGCGGCCTACTGCAGCCACGCGTCGACCTTGTCCTGGTTGTCCTTCACCCAGTCGGCCCCGGCCTCCTCGGGATCCTGCTTGTCGCCGGCGATCGCCTTCGCGACGAGCTCCTGATCCTCGTTGGTCAGCTTCATCTTCTTCAGCATGTCGTACGCCGGTGAGCCGCTGTCCGCGAACTTCTTCGAGAACAGCTTGTTGATCACCGTGATGTCGTACGCGCACTTGTACTGGTTGGGGTCGCCGCCCTCCTTCGCGTCGTCCTTGCAGTCCTTGTTCGCGTCGGTACGCGGCGGCAGCATCACCTCCGCCAGGTCGTACTGCTGGTTGAGGTACTGCGGCGTGTACCAGTAGAAGATCACCGGCTCCTGCTGCTTGTAGAGCTGGCTCCAGCGCGCCACCTGTGCCGGCTCGGCGCCGGCGGTCACGTGCTTGAAGTTCAGCCCGAGAGCCTCGATCAGCTCCTTGTCCTTCTGGACGTAGGAGGGGTCGCCTCCGAGGAACATGCCCTGGTCGCCGGACTCGGCGGTCTTGAACAGGTCCTCCTTGCCCTTCAGGCCCTCCCAGCTCTTGAACTCGGGATGCTCGTCCATCAGGTACTTGGGGATGAACCAGCCGATGTGGCCCTCGACTCCGAGCGGCCCACCCTGGACGACCTTGCCGGCCTTGTCGATGTACTTCGCGTACTCGTCCGTGTGCTGCCAGTCCTCGAGCACGGCGTCGATCTTGCCGTCCGCCATGGCCTGGAAGACCGGGATCTCGGCGATCTTGGTCACCTCGACCGAGCAGCCGAGCTGGTCCTCGAGTACGGCCTTGGCGATGTACGTGTTGGCCGTCGATCCTGCCCAGGCCTGCTCGTTCAGCACGACCTTTCCGCAGTCCTTGCCGGATGAAGCGCTGCTTCCGCTCTCCGACGCACTGTCGTCCTTCTTCTCACCGCAGGCCGCCACGGACAGCGCGAGTACAAGCGCCATCACGACCGCCCACATGCGCTTAGCGCGCAATCTCGGGTGCGTAATCAAACTGCCCCTCCTCCTGGTTGCACTTGTCGTCTCTTCCTGCCCAAGCCGAACAGCGGGCCGCGGCTCGAACGCTCGGGGTTTGTCGCGCGCTGGCCCTGAGTGACTCGGTCGAGCGCGATACCCAGCGCGAGGATGGCGAGCGACGCGATGACGCCCTCGCCGAACTCATTGCGCTGCAGCCCGCGCGCCACCATGTCGCCCAGTGCGCCGGATCCCACGAGTCCTCCGATCACGACGACGGCCAGGACCATGATGATGCCCTGGTTCACGCCGAGCATGATGCTCTCGCGGGCCAGCGGAACCTTGACCTTTGCCAGCACCTGCATGCGTGATGCGCCGAAGGCCTGAGCGGCCTCCACGGCGGCCGGCGGCACGCCGCGGATACCGGCCGTCACAAGTCGGATGATCACGGGGATCGCGTACAGCACGGACGCGACCACGCCGGGCACCCGAGACACGGGCATCAGATAGATGAACGGGATGATGTAAACGAGCTGGGGGAGCGTCTGCAGCGTGTCGAGTATGGGCCGCAGCACCTTCTCCACCCGCTCGCTCTCAGCCGCCCAGATCCCAATGGCCACTCCGATCACGACCGCGATGGCGGTGGCCACGAGCACCTGGGAGGCGGTGTCCATGCCCGGGTCCCAGACGCCCATGACGCCGATCGCGGCGAGCATCAGGAGCGCCGTGACGGCCGGGCGCATCCCGCTCAGCACGAAGGCGATCAGGGTGAGGCCGCCGAGGGTCACGAACCAGGGCGACTCGACGAGCAGGAGGCGCAGCGGCTCGAGGAAGTTCGTCAGGATGAAGTTCCCGATCGGCTCGGTGATCTGGAAGATCAACGAGTTGGGGTCCTGCACGTAGTCGAGGCAGGACTGGATCCAGCCGAGGATCGTGTCCTGGATGTTCGCCTGGTAGACGGAGGTCGAGGTCTCGAACTCGTCCGGGTAGATGGCGTCGACTCCGAGGGCGCGTGCGATCAACACGATCGCGGCGATCGCGCCGAAGGTGGCGAGTGTGATCTTGCGCTCACGCTTGCGCCCCTCGTCGGTGAGCTGGCGCCGCGCCGGGTCGGTGCGCTCGGCTATCGCCTGCGTAGAGCGGTCGAGCGCGATCGCCATGATCACGATCGCGATGCCGGCGAGCAGCGCGAGCGCTGCGTTCGAGTAGAGGCCGTTGGTGACAACGTCGCCGAGGCCCCTCCCGCCGATCAGGCCGGCGATGACCACGAGCGAGAGCGCGAACATGATCGTCTGGTTCACGGCCAGCAGCATCTGGCGGCGCGCAAGGGGGAGCTGGACCTTGAACAGCGTCTGAGACTTCGTCGCGCCGAAGGCCTGCGAAGCCTCTACCGATTCTGCTGTGACGCCTCGCACGCCCAGCGCGGTGATGCGGACCGCTGGGGGGATCGCGTAGATGAGGGTGCAGATCACCGCGGCGGCCGGCCCGACCGAGAACAGGATCACGATCGGCATGAGGTACGCGAAGGCGGGAACGATCTGCATCGCGTCCAGACCTGGCGTGATTGCGCGGTGGAAGCGGTCGTTGCGCCCGGCGTAGACGCCGATGGGCACGCCGATCGCGAGCGAGAGCAGCACCGCCGCCGTCATCAGCGCCAGCGTCTGGATGCTCTCCTCCCAGAGGCCCATGAGCGCGAACGACACGAAGGCGCCGAACACGATCAGCCCGGCGCGCCAGCCGCCGAAGCGCCAGACGAACAGCGTGCTGGCCGCGATGATGCCGACCCAGGTGAGCCACTCGAAGAAGTCGAGCAGCGCGGTCACGAGCCAGTCGGCGAGCGCGCGGAAGCCGTCGAGGATCGCGAAGAAGATGTTCGGGTTCTCCGCGGTGCGCTGCTCCAGCAGCCAGTCCTGCGCCTTGTCGATCTCGCTGGGCAGCTGATGCCAGATCAGCGAGTCTGGCCATGGATAGTCGCCCTTCCACAGGAAGTAGGCGATGACCATGCCGAGGACGATGAAGCCGACCTGCGCGGGTCGGCTGCGCCAGCGGGCGGATGGTGCCGCGAACGCCGGGGCCCTGACCCTGCCGGTAGCTACCGCCACGCTATCCCCCGGGTTCGGCCATCGCGCGGAGGACCGCCACGCGGTCGACGACCCCCACCACGCGGCCGTCCTTGGTGGCTCGCACCGGCTTGTCGGTGGATGCCACGACCGGCACAGCGTCCTTGAGCGTGGTGGTCACGGGCAGCTCGGGTCCGTCGCTGGCCTCGCCGGGCTCCGCGTCGCGCATGATCCAGCGGAGGGTGAGCACGTGCGTGCGCGGGATGTCACGGATGAAGTTCTCGACGTACTCGTCGGCAGGCGACCCCACGAGCTCCTCCGGCGTGCCGAGCTGGACGATCGCGCCGTCGCGCATGATGGCGATGCGGTCGCCGAGCCGCAGGGCCTCGGGCAGGTCGTGGGTGATGAACAGCATGGTCTTGCCGGTCTCCGCCTGGAGCCGGATCACCTCGTCCTGCATGTCGCGGCGGATGAGGGGGTCGAGCGCGCTGAAAGGCTCGTCGTAGAGCATGAGCTCGGGGTCCACCGCGAAGGCGCGCGCAAGACCGACGCGCTGCTGCATGCCGCCGGAGAGCTGAGCCGGGAAGGAGGTGGCCACGTCGTGGAGGCCCACCAGCTCGAGGATCTCGCTGGCCTTTGCCAGCCGCTCCGGCTTCGACACGCCCTGGATCTCCAGCCCGAACGCCACGTTGTCGATCACGGTGCGGTGCGCGAGCAGGCCGAAGTGCTGGAAGACCATCGAGACCCTGTGGCGGCGCAGCTCGCGCAGCTCGCCGGCGTCCGCGCCCGTCACGTCCTGGTCGCAGATCGTGACCTTGCCGGCGGTGGGCTCGATCAGGCGGATCAGCGTGCGGACGAGCGTCGACTTACCGGAGCCTGACAGGCCCATGACCACGAATACCTCGCCGGGCCAGACGTCGATCGAGATGTCGCGTACCGCGACGACCGTGCCGTTCTTCTCGCGCAGCTCCGCGCGCGACAGGGCCTCGTCGGGAGTGCCGATCACCTTGTCGGCGTTCTTCCCGAACAGCTTCCAGACACCCTCGGCACGGAGCAGTGGGTCGCCGGTGCGATCAGTGGCCGGTGGTGCTTCTAGGGTCTCCACGGCGCCAGAGCCGTGCGAGTCGCTCACGTCGCGATGATATATCAGGCCGGGCGGCCCGCGCCAGCCCTGATATTAGGCCTTGATTAGGACTGTCTGGAGCTCCGTGAGGGTGTCCATCGGGTAGCGCCCGCCCACGCGGCCGATCCCACTCTGCGACCGCGCGCGGCCGCCCCACGGCAGGTGCGGTTCCCAGTAGTTGGTGGTCTCGTTGATGTTCACGAGCCCCATCGCGACCGAGTCGGCGTAGCGCATGCCTGCCGCGAGGTCGGCGGTGAAGATCGCCGCCATCAGCCCGTACGTCTGTGCATTCGTCTGCTCGATGGCATCCTCGAGCGAGCCGATGCCGACGATCGGCGCGATCGGCCCAAAGGTCTCCTGCGTGACCGCGATCGAATCGGGCGGCACGTCGTTCAGCACCGTCGGCTCCCAGTAGAGCGTGGTGGGGAAGCCCTTGGCGCGGCTGCCCCCGGTCACGACGGTCGCCCCCCGTTCGACGGCGTCGGCAACGTGCGCATCCATCTTCGCGGCACCGGGCTCGTTGTTCACCGGCCCCATGGTCGTCGCATCATCGAGCGGATCGCCCAGCCGCACCTCTCGCTCGACCTCGCTCGCGAGCAGGGAGACGAACTCGTCCCGAACGGCCTCGTGGACCAGGATCCGCTCAGCCGCGGAACAGCTCTGCCCCGCGCCGAGGAAGGAGCCCACGCGGGCGGCTTCCGCCGCCGCCGCGAGGTCCGCGTCCTGGAGAACCACAAGCGGCCCGTTGCCTCCCATCTCCAGCAGCTGCGCCTTGCCGGCGGCCTGCCGCGAGACGATCAGCCCGGTCTCCGTCGAACCGGTGAATGCAACCGCGTGGGTCCCAGGGCTCGCCGCCAGCTCGTCGCCCACCTCTGGGCCTGGTCCAAGCACAAAGTTGAAAACGCCCGGGGGGAGGTCGGCCTCCGCTACGCACTCGGCGAGCAGGCCGGAGCACACCGCCGTCGAGGGCGCGGGGGTCCAGACGACGGTGTTGCCGCAGGCCAGCGCGGGCGCGAGTACCTCCGCCGGCATGGTGTAGGGCCAGTTCCACGGCGTGATGAGGCCGAGCACGCCGAGCGGGCGGCGCAACAGAAGCACGCGCCGTCCTGGGGCGGCGCTCTGCGGGATCGAGCCCTCCAAGCGCTTGCCGTCCTCGGCCGCCATGCGGAAGAACTCGACGAGCTCGCCCACCTCCACCTCGGCCTCGGCCTTCAGCGGCTTCCCCTGGTCGAGCGTGAGGACGCGCGCCAGCTCGTCGCTACGCCCCTCCATCACGTCGGCCACGCGATGGAGGAGAGCCCCGCGCTCGAAGCCGGTCCGCGCCCCCCACGCGGGGAACGCCGCGTTCGCGGCGGCGATTGCAAGGCGCGCGTCCGCGCGGTCGCCCTCCGCGACCGGGCCGAGCGACTCCCCGGTGGCCGGGCTTACGGCCTCGACGGTGGCGCCGCTGGTCGCGTCGCGCCACTCGCCGTCGATGAACATCCGCGTCGTCACGGCGCCGAGTGGGGCACAGCTTCCGACGCCGACTGGAAGCGGTGCGACTCGAGCACGCCCGTCTTGTGCCGCTGCACGAACCAGTAGTAGGCGAGTCCGCCGAAGAACACCACGCCGATGAACAGAATCGCTCCGTACTGGAGGTACCAGTGGAACGGCGCGGTGGCGTTGTACACGTCCTTGCGCGGCCAGATCAGGTTCACCGCCATGAAGATGCCCCAGCTCACGGCGAGCACGTTGATGGGAAGGCCCCACTTCCCGAGCGTGAAGTAGCCCTTCTCCCTGGCGTCCTTCGGAGGCCACTCGCCCTTGAGCCGCTTGCGAAGCATGGGCAGCGTGACCAGCAGGTAGGCCATGTAGATCATGATGATCCCGATGCTGGTGATCACCGTGAAGATCTGCGACTGGCGGATGTTCACGACGAGGATCAGGATCGCCAGGACGCCCGTGATCACGGCCGGGACGATGGGTGTCTTCGTCTTCGGGTGGACCGTCGCGATCCGCTCGCCGCCGGGCAGGTTGTTGTCGCGCGCCATGGCAAAGGCCATTCGGATCGTTGCGGTGTGCACCGCCAGGCAGCAGACGGTCACCGCGATCGCAACGCAGATCAGGAAGATCTTGCCGACGGTGTCGCCCAACACGTCGAGGACGACGAACTGGAGCCCGCCCGAAGACTCGCCGATCTGGGGGGCATTGATGTCGCTCACGGACAGGATCGCGAACATCAGGATCAGACCGCCGAGTAGGAACGAGGCGATCACCGCGCGCATGATCGCCAGCGGTGCCGTGCGGCGCGGGTCCTTCGTCTCCTCGCCCAGTGAGCTGGCCGTGTCGAAGCCGTACATCACGTAAGCGGACGCGAGCGAGGCCGCAAGGAACGCGCCGAAGTAGCCCCACTCATGGCCCGCGCCCGTGCCATGGGTCTCGAACAGCACGTCGGGGCCGCGCGTGATGTTGGCCCCGAGCAGGATGATCAGCAGCACCGCGGCGATCAGCTCGATGAAGACGCCGGTGCTGTTGATGCGTGCCATCAGCTTGACGCCAAGGGCGTTGATGACGGTCGTGAAGGTGATGAGCACGGTGCCGAGGATCACGGCATTCGCTGCGAAGTCGTACTTGCCGCTGCCGTCTCCGTAGATCTGGAACCCGGACCAGATCTGCGGGAGCGTGAGCTGGTATGCGAGCGCGACCGCGGCGATGGTCACGATCGACGCCGTGAGCATCATCCAGCCGCCGAGCCAGGCGATCGTTCCACTCCCCATGCGCTTGGCCCAGTTGTAGATCGAGCCCGCCACCGGGAAGTTCGCGGCCAGCTCGGCAAAGCACAGCGCGACCATCAGCTGGCCGCTGAAGACAAGCGGCCAGGTCCACCAGTAGGCCGGGCCCCCGAATGCGAAGCCGAAGTAGAACAGCTGGAACGTGCCCGTCAGGATGGAGATGTAGCTGATGCCCGCCGCGAAACTCGCGAACCTGCCGATGCTGCGGTCGAGCTGCTGGTTGTAGCCGAAGTCCGCTACATCGTCGTGGTCTGCGCCTGCCGCTGTAGTCGCCATGATGGCGAATATCGCAGTGCCGCCAGGACGAGTCAATGCATGACATAGCCGAGTTCCTTCGCACTCATTCGCCCTTCGACAGCCTCGACGAGGAGACGCTCATCGAGGTGGCTGAGAGCGCCGAAATCGAGTTCTACGCGGCGCGCGCGAAGATCCTCGACAGCGCCGATGTCGTGGAGTTCGCCTACGTCGTGAGGAGTGGGTCGGTCGAGCTCGTGATCGACGGCCGCCTGCTCGATCTGATTGGCGAGGGCGAGATGTTCGGCTTCGTCTCCCTCCTGTCCGAGGGACCGCTCGGCTTCGAGGCTCGTGCCGCCGAGGACACGCTCGTCTACCGCATTCCCGCGGAGGTCATCCGCCCGGTGCTGGAGCGCCCCGCCTTCGTCCGGTTCGTGACCGGGGTGATGAACGAGCGACTCCGATTCCTGGCCGGGCACCAGCCCGAGGCGCCGCTCTCTTCCGCCGGCCGGCCGGTCGGAGAGCTGATCAGGGCCCCGGCGCTGGTCTGTCCGCCTGCGACGAGCGTGCAGGAGGCGGCCCGTCAGATGGCCGAGGCCGGCGCGACCTGCGTGGTGGTCGAGCTGAACGACGGCCTCGGGATCGTGACCGACCGCGACATTCGCACTCGTGTGGTGGCCGCGGGCGCCGGCCCGGAGACCCCGCTGTCGGACGTGATGACCGCCCCGGCGTGGACCGTGGCCGCCGACCGCACCGCCACCGAGGCGCTGCTCGAGATGCTCGACCACGGGATCCGGCATCTGCCGGTGCTCACGGCCGGCAAGCGGCTGCTCGGGGTGCTGGACGACGTGGACCTGATGGCGAACGAGCGACGCGCGCCGTTCCGGCTGCGCGCCGCAATCGCGCGCAGCGGCGATGCAGAGGAGATGGCCGAGGCGGCCGCCGAGCTCCCGGACTCGGTGATCGCGCTCTTCGACGCGGGTCTCGCGCCCGGCTCGATCAGCCGCGCCATCGCGAGCATCCACGACGCGGTAACGCGGCGAATGATCGAGTTCACGCATCAGGAGCTGGGCCGTCCGCCGGTGCCCTACACCTGGATGGCCACGGGCAGCTTCGGCCGCTTCGAGCCGTTCCCGAGCTCCGACGTGGACAGCGCGATCGCGTGGGAGGGCCCCGACGACGACCCCGAGATCCGCCGCGCCATTGCCGCGCTGGCCGAGCACGTGCTCGAGGGACTGGGGAAGTGCGGGTTCGAACCGGACACCAAGGGCGCCGTCGCCTCCAACCCCCTGTTTGCCCGCTCGGTCGAGGAGTGGGAGCGGGCTGCCAGGACCTGGGTCGAGCATCCCGATCGCGACCGGGGCCTGCTGTTGCTCTCAGTGGTCGTCGAGGCCGATGCGGTCTGGGGTTCCACGGCGATGGCGGACCATCTGGCCCGGGCGTTCGTGGAGGCTCCCGACCGCAAGCTGATGTTGCGGAGGCTGGCCGCGGCCGCGCTGGCGGAGCGCCCGCCCACCGGGTTCCTGCGCAACTTCGTGCTCCACTCGAGCGGCGAGCGCAGGGGCGTGCTCGACATCAAGCGTCGCGGGTTGCTCCCCATCGAGTCGCTGGCGCGCTGGAGCGGCCTGCGCGCCGGCGTGAGCGCCGCCTCCACGCGCGCCCGATTGAAGGCGTCGCGGGAGGCGGGAACCCTCAGCCCGGACGACGCGACGAACCTGCGCGACGCGTTCGAGCTGTTCTCCGCGCTCCGCATGGAGCACCAGGTGGGGCAGCTCCGAGAGGGCGCGGCTCCCGATGACCTGATCGAGCCCAAGAGCCTTGCGCCACTTGCCCGAACCTCGCTGAAGGAGGCGTTCCGCGCAGTGGCGCGGGTGCAGCGGGGAGTCGCCAACGAGTACGGCTTCCAGCTCCGTTGACGCCGCTTCGGAACCGGTCGTGGCGCGAGGCGCGGTTCATAGCGATCGACGTCGAGACGACCGGGCTCGACCCGCAGCGGGACGAGGTCATCTCGTTCGCCGGCATCCCGATCGAGTACGCCCGGATCATCGCGTCGGAGTCGGTTCACGGTCTCGTCCGTCCCCGCGCCACGTCCACGAGCGCCTCCATCGAGATCCACCGCTTGCGCGATGCTGACCTCGCCGGGGCGCCGAGAGCGCCGGAGGCGCTGGCGCCGCTGGCGGCACAGATGCCCGGGCGGATACCGGTGGTGCACGCAAGCTGGGTGGAGCGCACGTTTCTCAAGAAGGCCGGGTGCCCCCTGCCGCGCCGGATCATCGACACGGCGGTCCTGTGGCGGCTGCTGAGCATCGAGCGCGGCGAGCGCGATCCGGGCACGTGCAGCCTCTCCACGATCGCCGCGGCGCTCGGCCTGCCCGCGCATCGCCCGCACACGGCCGAGGGGGACGCCCTCACCGCCGCGCAGGTGTTCCTCGCCATGGCGACTCACCTCGAAGCCGGCGGCCACGGGACGGTGCGCGCACTCACGCGCGCGCGCTGGGATCTGCGCGCCCGGCAGCTGTGGCACGGGCCCGGCGGCCTCAGGCCGTCGAACTGAAAGCGGCGAGGATCTCCCGCTGGAAGGCGAGGACGTGCTCGTGCATGATCGTGCGCGCGTGGGGGCCGTTGCGATCGAGCACCGCCTCGAGCAGCTGCGTCTGGTCGTGGACCGCATGGCCGAGGCCTGGCACGCGGTCCAGCACCACGTACCAGATGCGCAGCGAGTGCGTGAAGTAGCGCTCGAGCGTCTGGGTCAGATACGGGTTCCGGGCGGCCTCCCAGGTGAAGCGGTGGATGCGCTCGTCGAAGCGCATCAGCCAGTCCTGGTCGTCCGGTCGACGGAGATGCTCGACCTCGTGCAGGAGCGTCTCAGCGGTGGCGTGCCCCTCGGGGTCGAGACGGAGCGCGGCGAGCTCCGCGGCATACCCCTCGAGCTCGGCGCGCACCTCGGTGATGCTCACGATGTCGGCGGCCTCGACCGGGGAGACGAACGTGCCGCGGCGCGGCTGCACGTCCACAAGGTTCTCGAGCGCGAGGCGCTTGACCGCCTCTCGGAGGGGAGTTCGGCCGATGCCGAGGTCACCCATCAGCTGGTCCTCGCGAAGGACCGTGCCAGGCGGGAGATGGAGCGTCACGATCTGGTCGCGCAGTTCCGTGTACGCGCGCTCGGCCACCAGCCGCGCGGCCGTGCGTCAGGGACCTGGGTAGTCGAGGGTTCGACGGCCATCGCGCTGCGCAGGATCTTACGGCTGATATATCACCGCTGAGCGGGGCACGCCCAGCGCCACAAGGGGGAGAATGTCGGACCCACGTACGACCCTGGCCGAGCTCAACGGGAGGGTCATGGACCGCCGCCGGTTCCTTGTGTTCACCGGCGCCCTGGCCGGCACCGCCCTCTACGCAGGGACGCGCGGCGACCTGGCACTCGCGGCCCCGCCGCTAACGGCTACCCGTTTCGGCTCGGCGTGGCGTCCGGCGATCCCACGCCGAACCGCGTCTCGCTGTGGACCCGCCTGGCATCCGAGCCGCTCGTCGAAGGCGGCGGGATACCCGCGAAGGACATCAGTGTGCGCTGGCAGGTGGCGACCGACTCGAATTTCAGGCACGTCGAGAAGTCGGGCACGGTGGCGGCGGTGCCCGAGCTCGACCACTCTGTTCACGTGGACGTGAGCGGGCTTCGCTCCGGCCGCGAGTACTTCTACCGCTTCCTCACCGACCGTGACGAGAGTCCGGTTGGACGCACGAAGACCGCGCCCGGGTCGCAGACCACGTGCGGGACCTGACGTTCGCGTTCGCGTCCTGCCAGAAGTGGGACGACGGGTTCTACGCGCCGTACCGCCGGATGGCGGAGGAGGACATCGAGCTCGTCATCCATCTCGGCGACTACATCTACGAGTACGGGGTCGGCTCGGGCGGGGTGCGGAACGCGAAAATTCCCGCCTCGTTCGGGCCCGAGTGCTTCACCCTCGAGCGCTACCGCCTGCAGCACTCGCTCTACAAGACGGATCCCGACCTCCAGGAGGCGCACCGGCTGTTTCCATGGATGGTCACCTGGGACGACCACGAGGTGGCCAACGACTACTCGGGCATCTTTCCCGAGTTCGCAGAACACGAGCCCCGAGTTCCTCGCGCGACGCGCCGCCGCCTACCAGGCGTACTTCGAGAACATGCCCGTGCCGCTGAGCGCCACGCCCAAGAAGGGCGCAGTGCAGCTCTACCGGCGGCTGGAGTACGGGGACATCGCGGAGTTCAACATGCTCGACACGCGCCAGTACCGCACGGACAATCCCTGCGGCGACGGCGAGCAGCCGCCCTGCGACGCCGGCTTCGATCCGGACGCGACCATGACCGGCAAGGCGCAGGAGAAGTGGCTGCTGAAGGGCCTCGAGAACTCGCGGGCCCGCTGGAACGTGATCGCCAACGGGGTGCTGATGGGGCAGCTGAAGCACGACGCGGACGGCGGCCGCTTCTGGAACGACTCGTGGGACGGCTGGCCCGGGCAGCGCGCGCGGATCCTCCAGCGCATCGCCGACGCGGAGGTCCGGAACCCGGTCGTGATCACCGGCGACTGGCACTCCACCTTCGTGAACGACCTGAAGGCGGACTACGAGGACGAGGACGCGCCCGTCGTGGCGACCGAGTTCGTCGGCACGTCGATCTCGTCGAACGGAGACTGCATTTGCTACGGCCCCTACTACGGGCCGATGATCCAGTTCAATCCCGACATCAAGTTCTTCGACGGCGACCGTCGCGGCTACGTGCTCTGCAAGCTCGACCACGACGAATGGCGGACGGACCTGCGCATGGTGCCGACCGTCTCGACGCCGGACGCGCCGGTGTCGACGTTTGCCTCGTTCGTCGTCGAGGACGGCGAGCCGGGGGCGCAGCAGGTCTAGGGCGCTTCGCCCGGCTCCAGCGACTCAGCCAGCAAAGTAGACACGTCCACCACGCGCAGCTCGTCGCCGCGTGCCCGCACGCCGTCGTCGAGCATCACCGTGCAGAACGGGCAGGCCACGGCGAGCGTCTCCGCGCCGGTCTCGGCCGCCTCGCGGGCGCGCTCATCGTTGATCAGGCCGCCGCGCTCCTCCATCCACATGTGGGCGCCGCCGGCGCCGCAGCAGAACGTGCGCTCTCCGCTGCGCTCCATCTCGATCGGCGTTCCCACCGCCTCGACGAGCTCGCGAGGGTCGGCGCGCACGTCGTTGTGGCGGGCCAGGTAGCAGGAGTCGTGGTAGGTGATCGTGCCGGCGTCGCCCTTGGCCTCGAGCTTGCCCTCGCGGACGAGGTCGGCGAGCAGCTCGGTGTGATGCACCACCTCGTAGTTGCCGCCGAAGTCCGAGTACTCGTTACCGAGCGTGTTGAAGCAGTGCGGGCAGCTCGCCACGATCTTGGTCACGCCGGCTTCGTTCAGAGTCCCGACGTTCTGCTCGGCGTGCGCCTGGAAGAGGTACTCGTTGCCCATCCGCCGCGCGGGATCGCCGGTGCAGGACTCGCGCGGACCGAGGATCGCGAAGTCCACGCCCGCGGCCTTCATCAGCTTGGCGGTTGACTGGGCGGCCGTGCGCGCGCGCTCGTCGAACGACGCCGCGCAGCCCACCCAATAGAGCACCTCGGGGGCTGGGTCGCCGGGCTCCAGCACGCGCACGCCAAGCTCGGCGGCCCAGTCGGCGCGCTCGGTCTGGGGCTTGCCCCATGGATTCGAGGCGCGTTCCACGTCGCGGAGCATCTGCTCGGACTCCGAGGGGAACGACGAGTCCATCATCACCAGGTGACGGCGAAGGTCGATGATGTGGTCCACGTGCTCGATCGACACCGGGCACTCGCGCACGCAGGCGCCACAGGTCACGCAGTCCCAAACGACGTTGTCGGTCACGGCGTTCGGCACGAGCGGCGACGGCTCGAAGCCCTCCTCGCCGCGGATCAGCCTCGGCCCCTCCTCGAACACCTGGTCGCGCAGCGCCATGATCAAGAGCTTCGGCGACAGCTCCTTTCCGGTGGTCCAGGCCGGGCACACGTCCTGGCAGCGGCCGCACTCGGTGCAGGAGAAGGTGTCGAGCGTCTGCTTCCAGGTGAGGTCCGGCACGGTGCCGGCGCCGAAGCGCATCTCCTCCTCGGGCACGTCGAAGCGGAGCGGCTCGAGCCGCCCGCGCGCACGCGTGCGCGCGAAGTAGACGTTGAACGCCGCGGTCGCGATGTGGAGGTGCTTCGAGTGCGGGAGGTACGCGAGGAAGCTGACGATGATCAGCACGTGTGCCCAGACGAAGACGCGCTCGAGGACCTCCGTGACTCCGTCGTCGCCGAACAGTCCCGACAGCGCGTTCGACACCGGCGACCACGACGCCGGCCACTCGTTCAGGCCGAGCGCGATGCGCGACGCGTGCCAGAGCAGGAGCGTCGTCACGATCCCGGCGATCAGCGCGAGGATCAGGTCGGCCTCGCGGAGATGGCTGCCCTCGAAGCGCGCCGGCCGCTGGATCTTGCGGATCGCGACGGCGCCGATCACACCCACGAGCACCAGCACCGCGAATACGTCCACCATCAGCGCGAACCAGCCCTGGTGGCCGAGCCACGGCAGCGTGGCGTCGCGGCTGACCGCGCCGATCATCGCGATCACGATCGTGGGGAAGAGGACGAGGAAGCCCCAGAAGATCGCGGCGTGGATCAGCCCCGGCACGAGCCGCTGGAGCAGCTTCTTCTGGCCGAGCACGATCACGGCTTCGTTCTTGACGCGCTCCGGAACGTCGTCGAAGCGCTCGACCGGCTTGCCGAGCCTGACCAGATCCACCAGCAGCTTCGCGCGGCGGCCGAACAGCGTGCCGCCGACCGCCAGCACCGCGGCGAGCGCGAGCGCTCCGAGCGCAACGTCTATGAGGACTGCGCCTTTCTGAGCTCCGCCGTGATCGCGGGCACGATCTCAGCCAGATCGCCGATCACCGCGTAATCCGCGCTGGCGAAGATCGGCGCCTCGGCGTCGGAGTTGATGGCGAGGATCTTCTTCGCGCCCTTGCAGCCCGCGATGTGCTGGGTCGCGCCGCTGATTCCGCACGCGATGTAGAGATCGGGTGCGACCTTCGTGCCGGTCTGGCCGACCTGGTCGGTGTGCGGGCGCCAGCCGGCCATGGTCACGACGCGCGAGCAGCCGACCGCCGCATTCAGGAGGCCGGCGAGCTCCTCGAGGATCCCGAAGCCGTCGGCCGAGCCGACGCCGCGGCCGCCGCTCACCACGACCTTCGCCTCGGCAAGCGAGATGCCCGCCGTGGGCGTCTCGGCATGCTCGACGACTCTCACGACCTCTTCGCCCAGCTCGGGCTCGAAGCTCTCGACGTTCGCCGCTCCCCCGTTGACGGTCGTGGCCTCGACCATGTGCGGGGCGACCGAGAGAACCTTCAGCTCCGAGGTGATGCGCGCCTCTTCGAGAAGGCTTCCGCCCCAGCGCACCCTCGTAACGGTCCCGTCACTCCCGACCGCAATGCAGTTGGCGGCGAAGGGGAGATCGCGGCGGGCGGCGAGGTGAGCGAGCACCTCGTTGCCTCGGTTCGTGCCCGCGGCGACCACGGCGGTGGGCTCGATCTGGTCGATGAGCTGGTCGAGGCAGGCTGCCCACGCGCCCGGGGCGTAGGAGGAAAGCTGGTCGTGCTTCGCGACATGCACAGTCTCTACGCCGTATGAGCCCAGCTCGGCGGCGTCGAAGGTGAGCGCGTGCAGCGGCTCGCCGAGCTCGCGTGCCAGAGAGAGCGCCTGAAGCGAGAGCTCTTCGCCAGGCTCGACCAGGACCAGGACGCTCATCCCGCCACCCCGATCTCTCGCATCATCTCGACCACGGCCGGTGCCGCGTCGGGCCCGTTGCCGAGGACCTCGGCCTGCTTGCCCTGTCCCGGAGGCACCACGAGCCGCAGCTTCTCGAGCCGCGCGGCAGGACGCTCGGGGTTGCGCTGCTCGACCGGCTTCGAGCGCGCGCGCAGCTTCGCGGGCACCGACGGGTAGCGCGGCAGGTTGATGCCCTCGAGGACGCTCACTACGGCCGGAAGCGGCAGCTCGTATATGTCGCGGCCACCGGGCACCTCCTGCTCACAGCGCGCGCGGCCGTCGGCCACCGACAGTCCCTTCAGTCCGGTCGCGATCGGCCGGCCCTAGCGCGTACGCCACGCGGATGCCGACCTGGTAGTTGCCCGAGTCGGCCGACTCGTTGCCGAACACGATCAGGTCGAAGCCGCCGCCAGCGGCCTCCTCCGCCTGGACCGCGTCGATGATCGCCGCGGCGGTGGCCTGCGGGTCCCACTCCTCGCCGTCTGTGACGAGGTGGACGCCGCGGTCGCCGCCGTTCGCGAGCGAGTCGCGGATCTGCTCCTCGGCCTCGGCTGGGCCCAGCGTGAGAACGGTGACCTCACCGCCGTGCTCCTCCACGAGCCGGACCGCCTCCTCCACGCCGCACTCCTCGTGCGGGCTGATCGTGAAGCCGAGATGGCGAGTCTCGAGCGCCTGCTCGTCGGCGGTCAACACCATCTTGCCGCCCGTGAGCGGCACGCGCTTGACGCAGACGAGGATCCTCATGCCGGGATCGCGTCCGCCGCCTTAACGCGCTCGTTGTCCGGGTCGAAGAGCGGCGTGGAGTCCGCGCACTCCACGGTCACCGGATAGCGCTCGGTCATGTACTCAACCGCCAGCTCCTGCCCGACGTTCGCGTACTCAGGCGGCAGGTAGGAGAGCAGGATGTGCTTGCCCACCGACGGGCCCGCGCCCGCGCTCGTGACATACGAGCGGCGGCCGTGCGAATCCACGAGCGGCTCGCCGGCGCGCGTGACGATCGGCTCGCCGCCGAGCATGTAGCGCTTCACGCCGCTCGCCGAGGTGTGGTCGTCCACCGTGAGCGTGCACATCACGGTTGCCGGCTCCTCCTCGCGGTGGCGGACATGCGCCTCCTTGCCCACGAAGTCCTGGTCCTTGACCTTGCCCCACGCCATACCGGCCTCGACCACGTTGTACTCGCCGTCGAGCTCGAAGCCGAATGCGCGGTAGCACTTCTCGAGCCGGCCGGTGGTGCCGTACACCCCGATGCCGGCCGGCACGATCCCGTGCGACTCGCCGGCCTCGGCGACCATGTCCCACAGCCGCGCCCCCTGCTCGATCGGCACGTACAGCTCCCAGCCGAGGTCGCCCACGTACGAGATGCGCGATGCGAGCACGCGCAGCGGCCCCATTTCGATGTCACGGCAGGTGGCGAATGGGAAGCCCTCATGCGACATGTCATCGCGCGTGAGCTCGCGCATGATGTCGCGAGCGCGCGGGCCCCAGAGCCCGAGCGTGGTCCAGCTCGACGTGAGGTCGAAGACCTGAGCAGTGCCGTCGTCCGGCAGGTGGTCGCGATAGCACTTCAGGTCGGCCATCCCGTGGGCACCGCCGGTGACCACTCGGAAGTGCTCGTCGCCGAGCCGCATCACGGTCAGGTCCGAGCGGAAGCCGCCGTTCGGCGTGAGCACCGGCGTGTAGACCACCTTGCCGAGCTTGGCGTCCATCTGGCGCATCGAGACCTTCTGCACGCACTCGAGTGCGCCCGGCCCCACGATGTCGAACACGCAGAAAGCGGTCAGGTCGAACATCGCGGCGCGGTCGCGCATCGCCAGGTGCTCAGCGTTGATGATCGGCGACCACCAGCGCGAGTCCCACTCGGCCTCGCGATCATTTATCTGGTCCGCAAACTCCTCGAGGAGCGGGGCGTTCGACTCGTACCAGTGCGGGCGCTCCCAGCCGGCGGCCTCGTAGAACACCGCGCCCAGCGATTCTTCCCGTCCGTAGTAGGGCGAGAGGCGCACGCGGCGCGCCGACTCCCACTGCTCGCCGGGATGCACGATGCCGTACGTCTTGTTGAAGCCCTCAGCCGCGCGGCCCTGCACGTGCTCCGCGGTCTTCTGGTGCTCGTAGAAGCGAGCCACGTCGGACGCCTGGAGGTCGATCTCGGGCTCGCCCTTCACCATCCACTCTGCGAGCGCGCGACCGACGCCCGGGCCCTCCTTCACCCACACGGCGGCGGCCGACCAGAGGCCACGCACCTCCGAGGTCTCGCCGAGGATCGGCAGCCCGTCGGGCGTGAGCGAGAGCAGACCGTTGATCGCATACTTGATGCCCACCGACTCGTCGCCGAGGATCTCCGGCACCAGCTCCAGCGCGTCCTCCATCTGCTGGACGAAGTCGTCCTGCGTGAAGGGCAGCTCGGTTGGGGTGGTCGCCGACTCCTCGATCGAGGGAATTTCGTCCGGATCGTGCAGGATCGGCCGGTGGGCGTACGAGCCGACCTCGAGGCCGCTGCCGTCCTGGCGCTCGTACATGTTCGTGTCCATGTCGCGGACGATCGGGAACTCGATCGCGCTCTTCGAGGTCTCGAAGCGCGGCACGGGGCCCACGTCGATCATCTGGTGCACCGCCGGGGTGAGCGGGATCGACGCGCCTGCCATTCGCGCCAGCCGCGGGCTCCACACGCCGCAGGCGATCACCACGTACTCAGCCTCGACGTCACCGCGGTCGGTGCACACGCGTTTCACGCGCCCGCCCTCGGTGTCGATGCCGGTCACCTCGGTGTTCGCGGAGACCGTGAGTGCGCCCGCCTTCTGGGCCTCCTCGCGCATGAGCGTGCCCGCGCGCAGCGAGTCCACCACGCCCACACCCTTCGAGTAGAAGCCCCCGACGACAACGCTCTCGTCGACGAAGGGGACGAGCTCCTTGATCTCGGCGGGCGTCACGAGCGCGACGTCGTCGATGCCCCACGACTTTGCGGACGCCATCCGTCGGCGCAGCTCTTCCATCCGCTCCTCGGTACGTGCCACCTCGATGCCGCCGCATACGGTGAGCACGCCCAGCTCGTCGTACTGACGCACGCTGTCGGCCGTCAGGTCCGTCATCTCGCGCGAGTGGTCCACCGGGAAGATGAAGTTGGACGCGTGGCCGGTGGAGCCGCCCGGGTTCGGGAGCGGCCCCTTGTCGATCAGTACGAGGTCCTTCCAGCCGAGCCGCGCGAGGTGTCCGACGAGGCAGTTGCCCACTATCCCGGCGCCGATGACGACTGCGCGCGCCTTCGGCGGCAGGGAACTCGCTGCTCCGGTCTCGTCTGCCACAGGGATCACCTCGGGGTTGGGGCTGGCCAGGAGTCTGATATATCACACGGATGCACTCGTCGCGCGAGCTCAGCAGCTCGTCCTTCGAGATCGAGGTCGGCGGCGTCGCGACCCCGCTCGAGGGGCTGTTCGAGGGGTTCGGTGAGCAGGACCGGCTGGGGGTGGTGCTGACCCGGCCGTGCGGGGCAGTCGGCGCGAGCGCGCTCATCACGGCGACGATCACCGCCTTCTACGACATTCAGCGCGCCCGCGGGCCCGACTTCGTCGTCTATCCCGACTACTTCCTGTTCCACGTCGACCGGCCACTCGGCGACCACGCGCGGCTCGACGTCTGGCCGCGGCACAAGGAGGTCGTGGTGCCGGCCGACGCCGACCGCCTGCTCGAAGCCGTCAACGATCGGGCCGTGACGCGGCTGGTGGTCGAAGACGGCGCCGCGGGCGAGCCTCCGTCCGACCCGGCCGCGCGGGCGAGCGCCCGCAGCCGCATCCAGACCTGTCTGGCGTACTCGCCGTCGGGCCGCGTGGAAGACGCCGACGTCCGGATCGCCGGCAACCCGGTGACCGAGGGCTACGTCGAGGCGATCCTGGACCCGGAGGCGCGCATCGCCAGGCTCCGCGCTGAGGGCGAGGAGGAGCGTGCGGATGCGATCGCCGCCCGCGCCGGCGAGGTCGACCGGGACTCGCGGCAGCGCGTGCTCGCCGGACGGCGCGACCTGGTCGAGGACGGCGTGCCGGTGGAGACCTACCGGCGGATCGGTCTCGACGAGGCGCTCGGGCGGCTGGGTTGACGCCGAGCCCCGGAACTGAGTTTGACCCCCGAGCCCGGTAACTGATATATCAGGACGCGTGCCGCCTCAGGTGCCCCCCGCCGTCGCCCGATGACCATGCCGGATGTCCGATCGCCGGAGCGCTCGTCCGCGGCCGGCCCGTCGCTGGTCGAGGCGCTCGAGCGGCCGCGCTACGAGATCCTGCCGCTCGACGGCATCGCCGACGAGGTGCTCGAGCACGTGCCCGCGGGCCGCAAGATCACAATTACGTCCTCGCCGTCTCGGGGGCTCGAGGCCACGCTCGGCTTGGCCGAGCAGCTCGCGCCGCGCGGCTACGAGGTCGTGCCGCACCTGGCGGCTCGGCTGATCGCGGACCACGCACATCTCGAGGAGGTCGTCCTCCGACTGCGAAACGTGGGGGTGCGCGAGGCCTTCGTCATCGCTGGCGACGCGCGCCAGCCGGCGGGCGAGTTCGAGGGCGCCGCCGAGCTCCTCTCCGCCATGGCCGAGCTCCCCGAACGGCTCGCCGAGGTGGGCATCTCTGGCTACCCCGAGAGCCACCACTTCATCAGTGACGAGACCACGATCGAGGCGATGTTCGAGAAGGAGCCGAGAGCGACCTACATCGTCAGCCAGATCTGCTTCGACGCGGACGTGATCCGCACCTGGATCCGGCGCGTGCGCGAGCGCGGAACCTTCCTGCCGATCTGGATCGGCGTTCCCGGCGCGGTGGAGACCCGCAAGCTGCTCCGAACCTCGCTGCGGATCGGGCTGGGGCAGTCGGTCCGCTTCCTGCGCGGGCAGCGTGGCATGCTCCGCCGCTTCCTGGGGCCGCGCACCTACACGCCCACCGAGCTGCTGATCGCGCTCGCCCCATCCTTCGCAGACCCGGCCGCCAAGGTCGGTGGAGTCCACGTGTACACCTTCAATGAGATCAAAGAGACGGAAACCTGGCGGCGGCAGCTCGTCGACCGCCTGAAGAACCAGGAGGAGACCCCTTGACACAGGTGAACGAGCACCCGGAGATCCTGCTCTATTCGCGACTCCGCAAGTCGCCGTACTTCTACGCGTCACGCCGCCACGGCATCGCGATGTACAGCGTCTACAACCACACCTACCACCCGCGGCATTACGGCGACCCGGTCGAGGAGTACTGGCACCTCCTGAACGGGGTCACGCTGTGGGACGTAGGCGTTGAGCGTCAGATCGAGATCAGCGGACCGGACGCCTTCGAGTTCACCAACCTGCTCGTGGCGCGCGACCTGAACAAGTGCGCGGTCGAGCAGTGCAAGTACGTCTTCCTCTGCCTTCCCGACGGCGGGATCATCAACGACCCCGTCCTGTTGCGGCTCGAGGAGAACCGCTTCTGGCTCTCGCTCGCCGACAGCGACGTGGAGCTGTGGGCACGCGGCGTGGCCTACAAGTCGGGACACGACGTGACGATCAAGGAGATCGACGTTGGGCCGGTGCAGGTGCAGGGGCCGAAATCGAAGGACGTGATGGTCGATCTCTTCGGCGACAGCATCCTCGAGATCCCCTACTACTACCTGCGCCCTTACGAGCTCGACGGAATGAAGGTGCTCGTCTCGCGGACCGGCTACACGGCCGAGCTCGGCTTCGAGATCTACCTGTACGAGGCGAGCAAGAACGGGGTCAAGCTCTGGGACGCGGTGCTCGAGGCGGGTAAGCCGCACGGGCTCGAGGTGATCGGGCCGTGCCACATCCGCCGCATCGAGGGCGGCATCCTCGCCCTCGGCCCCACCTGTGACATGTGGTACGACACGAATCCCTACGAGGTCGGGATGGGCTACGACTGGATGGTCGACCTCGAGTCGGGCACCGACTTCATCGGGCACGAGGCCTTGACGAAGATCAAGGCCGAGGGCCCCAAGCGCAAGCTGGTGGGCGTCGAGATCGGCGGCGAGGGGCTCGGGTCGTACAACGACGGCTCGATGGTCGACGTCTTCCCGGTCCACAAGGACGGCAGCCGCATCGGGAAGGTCACGTCGGCCTGCTTCTCGCCGCGGCTCGAGAAGAACATCGGCTACGCGATGGTGCCGATCGAGCATTCCGACCTCGGCACGGAGCTCGAGGTCGAGCGGCCGGAGGGCGTGACCTCCGCGGTCGTCGTAGAGAAGCCGTTCATCGACCCGAAGAAGGAGACGCCGAAGCAGGAGCTGGCCGCGAGCTCGTAAGCGAGCGGCCGGCGTGCTGCTGATCGGCTAGAGCTGCCGGGACGACCAGAGCAGGGCGGCAAGTATCACCGTGGTGAGCCCGATGACCAGCCCGACAATCCAGCCGGCGACGTCCTGTCCCACGAGCACCGCGCCGAGAGCCACGGCGATGCCGACAATGCCGCTGGTTGCAACCAGGCGCATGGTGCCGCGCTCCAACCTCGTGCGGCGGCGCTCGCGGGCCGGCACCATGCCCTGAGGCGACTCGACGCGCCGAGTCTCGCGGCTGCGTCGGCGGGCCTCGCGAGTGTCGCCGGGGTCTGAGGCTTGCACGCCCGCTAGGACTCGCGTTTGTGAGCGCCGCGTCGGTGCGTCAGACCATCGAGCAAGACCTCGATCGGCGACCGCCGAGTTGTCTTTTCGAGCTCCTCGCGTACTTGGCGGACCTCATCGGTAGCCGCGGAGACCCGGTTGGACGCCGAGCTGAGCTCGCGTGCCACCTCGCCGAGCGCCTTGGCGGTCCGGACGACGCCGTTCTTGCGCCCGACCGGCACGCCGAGAACCCTGCGCTGCGGAGCGAGGAGCGCAGTCACACCGCGGCTCTTTGACCTCGCCCGGGATCCCAACACAAGCCCGCCGGCCAAGCCGGCTGCGGTCGCTCCCGCCGTGAGCATCGGACCCTTGGCCTTGCGAGCCGCCGTCGCGATGGAGTCACCGGTGTCCTTGGCCTTGGCCACGGCGCTTGACGCCGAGCTCCCGTTGGCTGCCTGCGTCGATCGCGTCTTGGTCGCTGCCATGGCTAGCCCAGAATCTTTCCGATGCGCTCCGCCTGGTCACCCACGCGCTCGATGTCCTTGGACACGGTCTTCGACGTCTGGCCGAACTGCTTGCTTGCCTTGCCCACGCTCTTGGCGACCGACTTGACGTCGAGATCGGGCAGCTTCGCCTTGCCCATCGAACGCGGCAGGGTCACACCGAGGACCTTCGTGCGTCGCGTGCGGCGATTGAGCGCCAACCCGCCTGCGACCCCCACCGCGGCAGCGCCCACGGCAACCGCCGGTCCGCTGGCCTTGCTTGCAACGTTCTTGACCGTCCCGACAATGCCCTTGCCGTTCTGGCCCGCGCTGCTGCGGCTTGAACCTCCGCCGTTGCGCGTGCTCGCCTTGCTTCGGGTCTGCGGGCTGCGCTTCGCGGTCGAGCGCGAGGCGTTGCTGCGAGCGCGCGTCGAAGCTGCCGACTTCGAACGGGACGAGCCGCCCGAGGAGCGCGACGCGCCATTGCCAGATCCACTGCTGCCGGAGCGAGAGGACCGGCTCGCCTTGGCTTTCGAGGCCGAACCGTTGGACGTGCTGCTCTTGCTCTGCCTCTTGGCTGAAGCCGACTTGCTGGTTGCCATCCGTGACACCCTTCCAATCGAGAACATCTGTTTCCCTCGTTCGGGGTACCCACTTGGGGATGCATTAACCAATATGTGCAGGGGATTGCAGAGGGCATAGGATCCGCGCCATGGGCTCGCACTACGACTTCGTGATCGTCGGTGGCGGGTCGGCTGGCAGCGCGCTCGCCAACCGCCTTTCGCAGGACCCGGGCACGAGTGTGCTCGTGCTGGAGGCGGGGCGGTCGGACTACCCATGGGATGTGTTCATCCACATGCCGGCTGCGCTCGCGTTTCCGATCGGCAATCGCTTCTACGACTGGAAGTACGAGTCCGAGCCGGAGCCGCACATGGGCGGCCGACGGGTGTACCACGCGCGCGGCAAGGTGCTCGGCGGGTCTAGCTCGATCAACGGGATGATCTTCCAGCGCGGCAACCCGCTCGACTACGAGCGGTGGGCGTCCGACCCAGGGATGGAGAGCTGGGGCTACGCGCACTGCCTTCCCTACTTCAAGCGGATGGAGAACTGCCTCGCCGCCGCGGCCGACGATCCTTTCCGCGGCCACGACGGCCCGCTCGTGCTCGAGCGCGGTCCCGCGAAGGGGCCGCTCTTCGATGCGTTCTTCGAGGCCGTGCAGCAGGCCGGCTACCCGCTCACCGAGGACGTGAACGGCTACCGCCAGGAGGGCTTTGCAGCGTTCGACCGCAACGTGCACAACGGCAAGCGCCTGTCCGCCGCACAGGCGTACCTGCACCCGGTGATGAATCGTCCGAACCTCACCGTCGAGACGAGGGCGTTCGCCACCAAGATCAAGTTCGAGGGCGAACGCGCCGTGGGCGTCGAGTACTCGCGCCGCGGCCGGGGCAGCCGGACCGCTGGCGCGGGCGAGGTGATCCTCTGCGGCGGAGCGATCAACTCGCCGCAGCTGCTTCAGCTCTCCGGCATCGGTGCGGCGAGCGAGCTCGGTCGCTCTGGGGATAGACGTTGTGGCCGACCTTCCCGGCGTGGGGGAGAACCTCCAGGACCACCTCGAGGTCTACATCCAGCACAGCGCCACGCAGCCGGTCACGATGGCGCCCTACTTCGCGATGAAGCGGCGCCCGCTCGTGGGGCTCGAGTGGCTGCTGCGGAAGTCCGGTCCCGGAGCCACGAACCACTTCGAGGCGGGCGGGTTCGTCCGCGGCAACGACGAGGTCCGCTACCCGAACCTCATGTACCACTTCCTACCGATCGCGGTCCGCTACGACGGGACCCTGCCCGAGGGCGGCGGCGGGCACGGGTACCAGGTGCACGTCGGCCCGATGTACTCCGACGTGCGCGGAACCTGCAAGGCCGTGAGCAGCGACCCGCGCGTGAAGCCGGCGCTCCTCTTCAACTACCTCTCGACGGAGAACGACCGCCGCGAGTGGATCGAGGCCGTCCGCGTGACCCGCCGGATCCTCGGCGCCCCCGCGTTCGAGCCCTACAGCGGCGGAGAGCTGTCGCCAGGCTCCGAGGTGGAGAGTGACCAGCAGATCCTGGACTGGGTCGCGAAGGACGCCGAGACCGCGCTGCACCCGTCGTGCACCTGCAAGATGGGCAGCGACGACAGGGCTGTTGTGGACCCGCTCACAATGGGGGTGCATGGAGTCGAGGGCCTGCGCGTGGTCGACGCCTCGGTGTTCCCCTACGTGACGAACGGGAACATCTACGCGCCGGTGATGATGACCGCCGAGAAGTCGGCGGACCTCATCCTCGGCAACTCGCCGCTGCCCGCCGAGCCGGTGGAGTTCTACCGGCACGGCGAGGATCCGGCGGTCAGTCCGAGTCCAGCCGCACAAGCTTGAATCCGGGGCTGTCCTAGCTCGCGAATCCGGCCCACGCGTCGTACGCTGACGGCCCGGTTTCGATTAAGGTCGGTCTCAATGGCCCGCAACACGCTCGACTTGGTCGACCCGCGGATTGCCAAGGCGCTTTCTCATCCCATGCGCGCGCGGATCCTCGGGATCCTCAACGAGAAGGTAGCCAGTCCAAACGAGATCGCCGAGGAGATCCACGAGCGGCTGCCGAACGTGAGCTACCACGTGCGAGCCCTTCTGGACCTCGAGTGCATCGAGCTCGTGAGTACGGCCCAGCGGCGCGGGGCGATCGAGCACTATTACCGCGCTGTTGTCCGCCCGTTCTTCAGCGATCGCGACTGGAAGCGGCTTCCGCGCTCGGGCCGGGCTGCAATCTCGGATGTCGCTCTCCAGATCATCTGGGAGGACGTGTCCGAGGCCATCGAGGGCGGCACCTTCGAGGGCCGTCCCGATCGTCACCTGTCGCACCAGGCTCTGGAGCTCGACGAGGAGGGGTGGAGGGATCTGACCCGCCTGCTCGCCGGCGTGCTTGCGGAGGTGGACAAGATCGGATCGGCAAGTGCCTCGCGGCTGAAGCGGTCGGGCGAGGAGGGAATCTCGACAAAGGCGGTCCTGATGCATTTCGAGGCGCCCGGCGCAACCGGTTCCTGACCGCCCAGAGCTGGAATGACCAGGTGGCCCAGCTCGATCGTCGCCAGTTCCTCGTAGGCACCGCCGGCGGCGCGATCCTCCTGCGGCTGCCGGCCGAGGCCTCGGGCGTATCCAAGCGGGCGCTGCGGGAGTTGAAGGCCGCCGTCAGGGGAAGGGTGCTCACGCCCCGGGACAGCAGCCAGATCGTCTACAACCGCCGCTTCGAGGGTCTCCGGCCCGATGCGGTGGTACGTGTGGAGAACACCGCCGACGTGGCCGCGGCGGTGCGCTGGGCGAACCGCTTCGACGTGCGTGTCGTGGCCCGCTCCGGCGGCCACAGCTACGCGGGCTACTCCAGCACGGGCGATGGCGTGGTGCTCGACCTCTCGAAGCTGCGGGGAGTGCGGGTGGCGGGCGGCCGCGCGACGGTCGGCCCGGGCGCGCAGCTGATCGACGTGCAGCGCACGCTCACTCGCCGGGGCCTCACCGTCCCGTCCGGCTCATGCCCGTCGGTGGGCATCGGCGGCCTCACGCTCGGCGGCGGGCACGGCCTCGCCGGACGGCGCTTCGGCCTCACGAGCGACAACCTGGTCGCCGCCCGTATCGTGACCGCGGACGGGCGCGTGCGGCACGCGGACGCCGACACCAACGAGGACCTGTACTGGGCGTGCCGCGGCGGCGGCGGTGGCAACTTCGGGATCGTGACCGCGCTTACCCTGAGAACACACCGCGCGCCGGGCGGGACGTGGTTCAGCGTCTCGTGGCCCTGGTCCCAGGCCGAGGAGGCGCTGGCGGCCTGGCAGCGCTTCGCGCCCGAGGCTCCGCCCGCGCTCACCTCGATCTTCTCGCTCGGTACGACCGGCGGCTCGGGCCCTCCGCGTGTGGCCGCGGTCGGGCAGTACTTCGGCGACCTCGCGAAGCTGCACCGGCTCGTGAGGCCGCTCACCCGCGTGGCGGGGGCGAGCCTCAGCAGCGGCGGTTCGACCTACTTCGCGCTCGTGCTGCGCTGGGCCGGCTGTCTCGACGGCGGACTCGCCGCATGCCACCGCTCCACGCGATCGAGCTTCTTCGCGAAGTCGGACTACTTCGACAAGCGGCTGGGGCCGAGGGGCCGGGCAATCATGATCGACTGGATCGAGCGCCGCCAGCGCAACCCGTCGCTCGGCTCCGGCGCACTGCTGCTCGACGCATACGGCGGGGCCCTCAACCGGCCCGCCGCCGACGCCACCGCATTCGTGCACCGCGACATGCTCTTCTCGCTCCAGTACCTCGCCTACTTCAACGGCGGGACGGCCGGCAGGGCCAGCCGGCGCTGGATCAACGGCGTGTGGCGGGCGCTGCGGCCGCACGTCTCGGGCGAGGCCTACCAGAACTACATCGACCCGCAGCTCGAGCAATGGCAGCGGGCGTACTACGGATCCAACCTCGAGCGCCTGCGCGACATCAAGAAGCAGATGGATCCCGACTTCCGCTTTCGCTTCCCTCAGGCGATACCGCCGGCCCGTTGATGGACCGCGACTCGCTGCGGCGGCTGCGCGCTCAGCCCGGCTACCTGAAGTTCCTCTGCGCCGCCACGCTGGCGCGGGTCTCCGACGAGATGTTCGGCGTGGGCGTTGTGCTGCTCGTGCTGGACCGGACCGACAGCCCCGCGCTCGCAGGCGCCACGGTCGCGGCGATCACCCTGCCGAGCCTGATCAGCGGCCCGCTGCTCGGCGCGTGGCTCGACCTGACGGGGCGGCGCAGGACACTGATGGTGATCGACCAGATCGTGATCGCCACGGTGCTGGTGGCGCTCGTGCTGCTGATCGGCCACGCGCCCGCCTGGCTGATCCCCCTTGTCGTCCTGCCCGCGGGGATCACGTATCCGCTCTCGTTCGGAGGCTTCACGAGCATGATCCCGGTGCTGGTGCCGGGTGAGCTGTTGCCTCCAGCCAACGCCGTGGAGACCACGAGCTTCAACGCGGCGCTCGTGATCGGTCCCGCGCTGGCGGGGACCCTGTCCGCGGTGGCGGGTCCGGCGACCCCGCTGCTGGTGGAGGCCGCGCTGGCGCTTGCGGCACTGGCGCTGATCGTGCGCATCCCGGGCCTCGACGCGCCGCCGGAGCGGGCTGACGAGCGCACGCTCTGGGGCATCGCCGTCGACGGCCTTCGCCAGATCGTCCTCGTCCCGCAGCTGCGCGGAGTGACTGCCGCCGCGGCGTTCGGCATGGCTGGACTTGGCCTTCTCACGGTCGCCTTCCCGCTGTTCGCGGTCGACCACCTCGGCGTGGAGCGGAGTGCGTCGGGCTACATGTGGGCCGCGTTCGCGGTCGGCTCCACGCTCGGAGCGCTGAGTCTGGTGCGCATCCAGCGGCGCTTCCCGCCCGAGCGCATCGTGGTGGCCGGGTATGCGACCTTCGGCCTGCTGATGCTCACCTGGCCGCTCGCCGGCTCGCTGCCCGTGTTCCTGGTCCTGATCGCGCTGGCGGCGATGGTCGACGGCCCTGCGCTGGCGGCCCAGTTCGCGGTGCGCCAGCAGTACGTGCCGCCCTCGCTCTATGGGCAGGTGTTCACGAGCGCGGTCGGGGTAAAGGTCGGCTCCTTCGCGCTCGGTGCCGCGCTGGCGGGCGCGGTGGTCACGGGCCTCGGCTCGGCGGAGGCGCTCATGGTGGCGGCCACGCTGCAGATCGTGGCGGCCGTTGTGGGCGTGACGCTCATGAGTCTTCCTGGTCGTCCGGCCCAAGATGCAGCTGCTCGCCGGAGCGCGGCTCGTAGGGCTTGAACTCGGGCGGCGGTAGCGGATCTGTTGTGGCCTCGGCGGCCGCGCCCGGCCGGCGCGGCGGGCGGCGCGTGCGGATGGGCGGGGTCTCGTGTTCGGGAGGCAGATCGTCCGCCGGCCGCTTCGCGCGCTCGCGTGCGCCCGCGAGGAACAGGATCGTCGCACAGGCGAGCGCGAGCAGGTTCTGGCCGAGCGGGCGGTCGAACAGCCGCGCCACGATCAGCGCGCCCGCCCAGATCCCCGCTGCGGCGATCGCCGTCCCATCCCCGAAGGGGAGGTGGAAGCGCCTGCCCTCGGCGCGAGCGAACAGCAGCGCGAGCACTCCGCAGGCCAGCAGCAGCTCCCCGGCCTCCACGAACGAGAACGGGCCGAAGGTGCTGATGATCAGCAGAATCGCGGCCGCGCCCGCGAGGCGCTGCTCGAAGTTGAGCAGGCGGGCGGCCCGGAAGAGGCGGGCCGAGAACTCAGCCATCGTCGAGCGGCCGGCGGCCGCCGAAGCCAGCGTCGGGCTCGTGCCAGAACCGGATGGCGTCCTCGCCGTCCTGCCAGCAGAGGTAGACCTCGCGGCCGTCTCGGAGCGACGGGAAGTCGAGCAGCCCACGGTCGAGGTCGCGAAGCACCACCTCGAGCTCGCGCAGCTCGATCATCGAGTCGCGCAGGGCGAGGAAGCCCTGGGAAACGGTGCGCCCGGGGGTGCCGCCGCCGTTGGTCGGCCCCGCTTCGGAGAGGGCATCGCGCGCCTCTCGGTCGCCGAGCTGGTTGCGGGCCACGCGCATCCGCTCGATGATCTCGACCACCCGTGGCAGCAGCTCGGACGCCTCCTCGAGTGTGTAGTGGCGGGCGTGGATCACGCCGCGGCGCGGGCGCGCTCGCGGATGCCGCGCTCGAGCAGCTTGGCGTCGGCTGCGGAGACCGTCCTTAGCTGGCCCTGGAAGGCGAGCTGCCAGTGCTCCGCAGGCCACTTCCCGATGTGCTCGAGCCGCCCGACGAATTCGACGGCCGGCACGAAGTCGTCCTCCTCGAGCACGATCTCCGGCTCGGTCTCGAAGCGCCACGGGTAGGGATCCACCTTGCCCGGCTTCCCGGGCCAGATCTTCTCGCGGTCCTCGTACATCTCGCCGGTCACGCGGACGATTCCGCCGAACGCCTGGACGCCTGTCACGTAGAAGACGATCCGATCGCCGGGGGCGATCTGTTCGGCCATTCCGCGCCGGCCCTCCTTCGCGCCGATCACGCGAAAGCCGTGCTCGCGGGTGGCGCGGAAGTTCTCGATCGAGCCGGTGAGCACCCAGGTGTTGGCCACGGTCGAAGCCTACTTTGTACGCTTCCCCGCACTCATGGCCGACGACGAGCTGCATTTGATCGGGCCGGACGAGATCGCCTACCGGCTCGACCTCACTCCCGCCCAGCTGAAGATCACCCACACGGCGCTGAAGTCGTTCCTGCACGACTTCGGGCACGACGAGCGCGACGTCCACGACATCGTGCGCGAGGTGCTCGAAAAGCTGCCTGACGAGCCCGCTATCCGCTCGATCGACATCACCAAGGGTCGGTAGCCGAACCATGCCGCACGAGGTCTCGCGACGCGAGCTCCTTCGCGCCGGGGGAGCCGGCGCGGCCGGGCTCACGCTGCTCGCCACCAGCGGAGCGGGTGCCCAGGCACCGCCGCGCATGAACGTCGTTGTCGTGGTGATGGACAGCCTGCGGGCGGACCACATCTACGGCAGTCGCGCACGCACGGCGAGCTGGGACAAGGTTGGGCGCCAGGGAGTGCGCTTCCTGAACGCGTATCCGGAGGGCATGCCCACAATCCCGGCGCGCCGAGCGATCATGGCCGGGAAGCGGACCTTCCCGTTTCGGGGCTGGCGGCCGCGCTGGAAGGACCTCCCCCGGCAGCCGGGCTGGGAGCCGGTGGGCAGCGACGGCGAGATGTGGACCGCCACGCTCCGGAAGGCGGGCTGGACCACCGGCTACGTGACGGACAACCCGCACCTCCTGCTTCCCGTGCACAGGCGCTTCCGGGCGAAGTTCGACCGCGTCGAGATGGTGGCCGGACAGGTGCCGGTGCGGAGCCGGCCGCGGGGCCTGCCGTCGCGGCGGGAGCTCGACCACTACCTGCCGAGGGCGCTCAAGGGGACCACCTCCGAGCGGCGGATGGCGAACTACCTGGCGCTCAACCCCCGCAACCGCGACGAGAAGGACTACAACGCGGCGAAGGTGTTCCGCGAGGCGATGGGCTGGATCGAATGGGCTCGCACGCGTCCCCAGCCGTTCGCCCTCGTGATCGACTCGTTCGACGCGCACGAGCCCTGGGATGCGCCGCGACGCCTGATCGACATGTATGGGCCGGCGCGCGTGGGAGGGCTCGAGCCGATCCAGCCGTTCGCCACACCCGGGGAGCAGACCCGCGACCTGGACCTGTCCCGGCGAATGCTCCGGCGCGTGCAGCAGCTGTACGCCGCGGAGGTCACGCTCGTGGACGTGTGGCTGGGACGCTTCCTCGACCGGCTGGAGAACCTCGGGCTCGCGGACAACACGCTTGTGGTGCTCGTGAGCGACCACGGCGTGCTGCTGGGGGAGCACGGCTGGGTGGGCAAGCGCTACTCGGAGATGCATCAGGAGCTGACACACGTGCCGATGACGATGCGCCATCCCGCGGGGAAGGCGAAGGGCAGGACGACGGGCTACTACGCCTCCACGCACGACATCGGCCCGACCGTCCTCTCGATGCTGGGCGTGGACGAGCCGCGCGGCATGAACGGCGCGGACCTCTCGCCGCTCTTCAACGGCAGGCAGCCGCGCAGGAAGCGCGGCTATAGGACGGCCGCGTACAACACCTACGTGAGCGCGGGCGACGACCGCTGGCTGCTGATCGCCGGCAACCGCCGCGAGGAACTGCGCCTGTACGACCGCCGCCACGACCGCGGAGAATTCAAGAACGTCGCGCACCGCCACCCGAAGGAGGTGCGGCGCCTCTGGAACCTGATCCTCCGCGACGCCGGCGGCCACCTGCCGCATTTCCCGGAGGGCGGGGCCGAGGGCTAGCTAGTCGATCGGGATGTCCTCGATCTTGGTCTCCTGTGGCTCGCGGTCCAGGCGCTCCAGGTACCAGTCGATCAGCGAGCGCAGCGTCAGCAGGAACTCGCGGATCAGGTTCGTGACCTGACCCTCCAGCTCGCGTGGCGCCATTCGGCGCATCCCGTCGAGCATCGCGAAGAGCGCGGCGGGGTCCGGGGGGCGCTGCTCGCCGTTCGGGCGCGGCTCGTCAGTCGGTTCCATCGGGGCCCTTCTCGAACACGATCTCCAGCGCGCCGTTCTCGAAGCGCGCGCCCGCCGCTGCGTATGCGGACAGCGCGGGCGGCAGCATGATCGTGCGCTTCTGGCCGCCGACGCGGACGATCACCTCGAGCCCGATCTTCTTCAGGCTCAGGTCATCGCGCTCGGCGAACGGGACGGCCACGCGGAGGGTGGCGCTGCCGTTATTCGTAACGAGTTCCTGCGAGAGCTGGTCGTACAGGATCGCCGCCGGATCGTGCTCGCCGAACACCGCGTCCCCGAGCCGGTCGAGCATCTCCGCTCCGACCACCTCGCGCTCGAAGTAGTCCGCGGTGAGTACCGGGACGGGCGCGAAGGCCGAGCGCACCAGCTCGAGCTGCTCCTCCTGGGCTTCGCGCCATGCGGCGAAGTAGCCGTCCGGCGGCAGCAGCCGGTTCACCACCACCGCGTCCGTGAGATAGCCGTAGAGGTTCAGGTAGGTGAAGGTCCGCATCGACTCCTTCACCACCATCCGATCCGGGCTCGTCACGAGCCGGATCGTCGTGCGCGAGCGGTCGCGCAGAATGCCGTTCATCGCCACGAGGTTGCGGGCCAGGCGCTCCACGTCGTCGAACACGGCCTCGCCTGGCAGCGGCATGTCGAAGAGCGTGCGGGCGAACGGCGCGAGCCGCCGCTGCGACGGCAGGATGCGCTCGAGCCACCAGGTCACGACGTCGGGGAACGACAGGAGCCGGAGCGTCTCGCCGGTGGGGGCGCAGTCCACCACCACGCAGTCGAACTCGCCCTCCTCGTGATGGCGCTTGATCCAGAGCAGCGAGAAGAGCTCGTCCATGCCCGGTGGCACGGTCAGCTCCTCGGCCGAGATGCGGTCGATGCCGCGCTCCGCGAGCAGGTCGCCGAGCCAGCCCTGAACCCCGTCCCAGTGGCGCTCCATCTCCTCCTGGGCCTGGACCTCCTGGCCGAAGAGGTTCGTGCCGACGTGCGTCGGCTCGGCTCCGAGCGGAGCCTCGAGCGAGTCGGAAAGGCTATGGGCCGGGTCCGTGGACAGGACCACGGTGCGCAGTCCCGCCGCGGCGCAGCTGCGCGCTGTCGCGGCGGCCACGCTCGTCTTGCCGACTCCGCCCTTGCCCGTGTAGAGGATTGTGCGGGGCGCCATCAGCCGCCGCACTCTAAGACAACGCTCCGCGCGGGGCTCCCCCCGCGCCTCACGCACGGCGCCCTCTCAGCCCGGCCGGTTCTCCACTTCGATCTCGCCGCCGTCGCGGTCGCGCTTGCCGAGCCCGGTGCGCAGCTCCTTCGCAGCGACGCTCACGGTGAACAGCCCCGGTCCGTGCGGGGTCCAGGTGAACGCGCCGTCGCCGCGGCGGAACGTCGCCAGGCGGCTGAAGACGAGCTTGCCGCTCGGGTTCGTGACCCGGACCTCGATTGCCGACAGCTTCGACACGTTGAAGCGGATCGCCGCAGGCTCCTCCTCGGTCGCCACGTTCGGGCCGTTCCAGGTGAGCTCGGGTGGATCGACCTGGTAGCCACGGTAGCGGCGCGCGTAGTCGCAGTAGATCGGGCCGAGCCGGCGCTTGCACATGCTCTCCAGGAACTCGCGCAGCAGCTCGTGGTAGCCGACTGCCGACTCGTGGCCGGCGTAGTTGTAGAGCGACCAGTCACCGAGGTCGCTGTAGGGAATCTCCTGGCGCGCCTCGGGCTCCGCGGCCTGGTAGAGCCCCCGCGCACGATCGTCGTCGGCGAGCTGACCGAAGTCGTGGAGCCCGATCAGGGACTGGAGGAACGCGTTGAAGATGAACAGGCGCGGCGCGAAGGAGTACTGGAGGTAGTGCACTCCGCCGCGGAAGCCGGTGGTGCGCACGCCCGTCGGTGGGCGGGTCTCGAACGCTCCCATGGCCCGGCGGGCCGTCTCCAGGTACTTGGGCTCGCCCAGCAGCGTGGCCGCCCGCCCGAGCGCCTGGATGCCGGTGGCCTGCGCCATTCCGCTCATCCACGGGGGCGTGCCGCCGCCGAAGTAGAAGAGGTACTCCCAGGCAATGAAGTTGCGCCCGCGCTTCACCGCGAGCCTCGTCATCTCGTCGAGGATCCGGCGGAGCGCCGGCTGGTCGCAGCTCGCCTCCTTGCGCTCGCAGAACCCGTGCAGGGAATTGGCCTTCTTGAAGGTGGAGAGCGGGTGCAGCTGAAGGCCCTCGCCGGCGAAGTACTGGAAGAGGACCTCGCTGCCGCGGAAGCTCACCTGGTCGGCGGGCGCGGGGTAGGGCATGCGTGGCCAGTACTGGCGGTTGCGCTCGAGCTGGAGGAACGCCACGGGCATGCGCGTTGCGCCGAGCCGGCGCCGCAGGGCCAGCGACTCGACGGAGGTGAGCACGTAGCGAAGCTGGGTTGCACGGGCCCCGCTGAGCCGCCTCAGCGTGCGAAGTGAGCGCACGTAGGTCGTGCGCCAGCGCCGGTATGAGGCCTTACTGATGCGCTTGCGGCGGAGCTCCTTTCTCAACGCCGAGTAGACCGCGCGGCGGCCGCTCTTAGTGGATGCGCGGGCGCGCACGCGCGAGGCGCTCGCAACGGCAGGCATCGCGAGCGCGATCTCCGCCCGAGTCGGAACGGCCGGGTCCTCCACGCGCTTGGCGTGGTCGCCGTCCACGACGATCACCTGTCCGGCGTGGGCGGGTCCGGCGAGCGTGAGCGCGGCGACTGCCGCGATCCCTGCGATTCGCTTCATGTACCCCATCTGGTTGTCCAACGTCGGAAACTACATCGAGTTGCGGTGGCCCAGCTACTCTGCCCCGCGTGCGTCGCCTGCTATTTGCACTGCTCTTCGCCACCTTGGCCCTGGCCTCCTGCGGTGGCGGCGACGACACGGAGAACGTCCAAGACCTGCTCGACAACGCGTTCAGCTCGTCGATCAAGAGCGCCGACCTGAAGATCGACGCCTCGATCCAGCTGAAGGGCAGCCCAGGGCTCGACAAGCCCGTGCGGATCAGCGCCTCCGGTCCGTTCAGGATCAACGACGGCAAGCTGCCGTCCGCTGACATCGACCTGAAGATCGGCACTGACGGCGGCGGCCAGACCGTGACCACCGGATTCCTCTCGACGGGGGACAGGGCCTTCGTGAAGTTCCAGGACATCTACTACGAGCAGCCGGCCGCCCAGGTGGCGCAGGCCAACCGCGCGATCGCTCAGAACAAGGACAAGCGCGGCTCGCTGCGGGCTCTTGGCCTCGATCCGCGCAGCTGGCTCTCAGACGCGAAGGTCGAGGGTGACGAGGAGATCGCCGGCGTGCAGACCCGCCACGTCTCCGGGAAGCTCGACGTGGAGGCCGTGATGCGGAACCTGAACGCGTTCGTGCGCAAGTCCGGCTCGACGCTGGGCGGTGCCACCGGCCAGACGCCCCCGAAGCCGCTGAGCGAGGATGACATCCGCAAGGTCGCGGAGGTCGTGCGCGACCCCACGTTCCACGTCTACGTCGGCAAGGAAGACGACATCATCCGGCGCGTGGCGGGCAAGATCGAGTTCGACGTGCCCGAGGAGAGCCGGGACTCGCTGGGCGGGATCCAGTCCGGAGCGATCGAGTTCGAGGTCGAGTTCTCGAAGGTGAACGGCGACCAGCAGATCGAGGCGCCCGCCAACCCGCGGCCGCTCTCTGATCTGACGACGTCACTCGGCGGGGCCGGTGCGCTTCCGGGCCTCGGCGGCGGCTCGCAGGAGACGACGCCCACGCCGCCGAGCAGCGACGGAACGACCCCCGAGGCGCAGGACTTCCAGGATTACGCGGACTGCCTCGACAAGGCGCGGCCGGAGGACACCGAGGCCCTCCAGCGCTGCGCCGAGCTGCTGCAGACCCCCTAGACCGGCCGTGAAACGGGGTCAGACCCCGTTTCACGGGCGCTCTTGCGCAGATCGCGCTCGGGGTCGATGCCCCAGCGGGCCGCCAGCTCGGCCTGCTCGGGGCTCAGCTCCCAACGGTCCGGTCGCTCCTCGCCCTCGTGGTCCGGGGTGGCGCCCTTCAGCAGCATCGAGCCGCGGTTGTCGCCCACCGCGCGGATCTCGGCCAGCTCCTCGTCGCTGAGCACGGGATCGGCCGGCACCGCGGCCAGCTCCTCGCGCTTCCGCTCGATCGGCTTGGCGCCCGCGCCCGCCTCCTGGATCAGCGTGGGCGCCACGCACTCGACAGCGTCGTGGGCCAGGTTCCAGACGCACGCGAGCTGCAACGGCGTGAGCCCATGGCGATCGGCAATCGGGCGGATCCGCTCCAGGCGCTCGCGCCCAGCCTCGACCCAGCCCTCGGGCCGGAAGCCGCGATGGTCGTGTCCCTCGAAGCCGTGTCCGGGCAGCACGTCGTCGTGGAAAAGCCCGCCGTAGTCCACCACCCGTGTGAGCACCTTCACGTCGTGCCGCGTGGCGGCGTCGAGGGCCAGCTCGCCTGGCCATGGCTCGAACGGGTTGAGGATCAGCATCGCCCAGTCGATCAGCTCTCCGTAGCGCTCGAAACAGCCGATCACGTCGAGCGTGAAACCGTTTGCCGGCCCGGGAGCGAGCCCGAGCTCGCGCGCCAGGCCCTCGTCACGCAGCTCGCGGAGCGCCTCCCACACCTCGGGTGACTCGAAGCCGCGGCGGTCGGGGTTGTGCAGCAGCAACAGGTCGAAGGAGTCCACACCGCAGCGCTCGAGGCTGCGCTCGACCGCCATGCGCAGGTAGTCGCGATAGCCGTCGGGGCCACGGAGGCGCGGATCGGTGAAGCGCGGGAAGCCCTTCGCGCCCTCCCTTTCCCCCTCGTAGAAGTCGTGCCCGACGGCGCCCACCAGCGCAAAGTCGGAGCGCGGCACTCCCGCGAGGGCGCGGCCGAGCAGCGTGTCCGCCTCACCCGCGCCGTAGGTGTCCGCCGTGATGAGCGTGTGGATCCCGGCGCCCGGGCGCAGCAGCGCCTCGAAGCGCTCGTCGGAGATCGACTCGCCGAAGTGCATGAAGCGCCCACCGCTCCAGGTGCCGACTGCGACATGACCAAGCATGCCCTCACTCTAAGGTCCAGATCGTGGATGTCGGGTCCATAGCTCCGTGGGCGGCGCTGATCGCTGCCCTGATTTTCTTCCTGTGGCTTGACCTGCACTTTTTCGCGCGCGGGCGCGAGCCGAGCTTCAAGGAGGCGATCTGGTGGTCGGTCGGCTGGTTCGCCCTGAGCCTGCTTGCGGCCATCCCAGTGCTGGTGCTCGAGGGCAGCGAGGACGCCGTCACCTACACGACGGTCTACCTGATCGAGCGCTCGCTCTCGCTCGACAACCTGTTCGTCTTCCTGCTGCTGTTCGCCTACTTCGGCGTGCCGTACCAGTACCGCCCGCGCCTGCTGTTCTTCGGGATTGTCGCCGCACTCGCCCTGCGCGGCATCTTCATCCTGGGCGGCACGGAGCTACTGGAGCGTGTGCACGTCCTGATCTATGTGCTCGGGGCTCTGTTGATCGTGCTTGCCTACCGGATCTGGCGCGGCGTGGCCGAGAACGTCGATCCCGACAAGAACCTGATGGTGCGGCTGGTGCGGAAGATCTATCCGGTCACGGGTGAGTTCCACGGCGGCCAATGGTTCGTGAAGCGCGACGGCAGGCGCTTCGCCACTCCGATCTTCCTCTGCCTGGCGGCGATCGTGTTCGCGGACATCGCGTTCGCAATCGACTCGATCCCGGCCGCCTTCGCCATCACGCGCGACCCGCTGCTGATCTGGATGGGCAACGTGTTCGCGCTGCTCGGCCTGAGGGCCCTGTTCGTGCTGGTGGAGAGTCTGATCGCCCGCTTCCGCTATCTCGACGAGACGATCGCCGTGGTGCTCGGGCTCGTTGGCGTGAAGCTGCTGATCGAGGACCTCGTGAAGATCGGCCCGGTGGCCAGTCTCGCGGGGATCGCGGTGGCGTTCGCGATCGGGATCGGCCTATCGGTGCGCGCCGACAGGCACGATCCGGAGGCCGAACAACACCGCCAGGAGCGGATGGAGGCGATGAACGAAGGGTCAGGACTCGTGGACGGCGCGCCAGCCGAGGAGGCCGGCGAACCCGAGCAGGCCGGCGCCGGCGACGACGTCGACAGTCGTGAGCAGGCGCGGGCCGAAGCGGTTTTGGACGAGCGCAACCAGCACTGACAGCGTCGTGAAGGCGGTGAGCGTGCCGAGCGCCACACCGCCGAGCATCAGCGCGGCACCATCGGCGGACGTGGCGGCGTCGCCCACTGCGGCCGCGGATGCGGCGGTGAAGATCGCGGCCCAGGTAGCGATCGTGAGCGGGTTCGAAGCGGTGGCGGCCACCGCGGTCACGAACGCGCGTCGCGGCGAGGCGACCTCCTCCTCGGACTCGCCGCCGAGGCGCACCCGGAACGCGCTCCAGAGAGTCCGCACGCCGATCACGCCGAGCACGAGCGCGCCGATCAGGCCGAAGGCCAGGCGCAGGGCGTCGGCCTCGAGCAGGCTTGCCGCGCCGGCCAGGCCGAGCCCGGCGTAGACGAGGTCGATCAGCGCCGCGCCGGCGCCGATCGCGACGCCGCTGGCGAGTGCTCCGCGCAGCACGCTGCGGATGCACAGCAGCGAGACCGGCCCCGGCTGGGCGCCCACGAAGAACCCGAGTCCGAACCCAACGGCGAGGGACGTCATGGGGACAGGCTACGGCCACGCGCGAGCTGCCGCTCGAGCGCCGCCAGGCGATCGTCCCACTGCCCTCCAACCTCGGCCATCCACTCGAGCGCCTCGGACATCGGCGCGGGGGTCGGCCGGTAGAGCACCTCGCGGCCCGACCGACGCGTGGCCACGAGCCCAGCCCCGGCAAGCGTGCCGAGGTGCTTCTGCACCGCCTGACGCGTGACCGGGAGTTCGCGGGCGAGGTCGGTTGCCGTGGCCTCGCCGTGCTGACCGAGCAGGGAGTAGAGGCTTCGGCGAGTCCCGTCCGAGAGCGCCGCGAACACGGCGTCGGCCGGATCCGCCGCTGGCATCAGCGCAGCGCGCCGGCCGGCGCGCCACCCGCCACTGCCATCGGGCTCGCTCCACCGCCGCCGCTTCGGCCGCCGAACTCCACGGCCAGGTCGCGGCCGTCCAGGATCTCGAGCGGACGCGACTCGGTCACTCGCACTCGCGTGCCGTCTTCGGTCTCGTCGAGGTCGATCTCCACGCGGGTGGCGTCCTCGTCGGGTGCGCTCCACCAGAACACGAGGCGCCGTGGGGCGTCCGCCTCCTCGACGAAGCCGTCACGGTCGCCGGCACGGACGTCGCCCGCCTCGCGGAGCTCGATCGACGCGTCCTCGCCGAGCCACTCGGGCTGGGCCAGCGAGCGCCAGACCTCCTCCGCTTCCTCCGGCACCGTCAGCTCCCGCTCAACCGTGTGATCCATGAACGCCTCCGTTGTGCAACCGAACGGTTGCTATTGTGATGCAACCAGACAGTTGCAGCTTATCGGAGAGGAGCACGGAAATGCAGATCGGCCGCGTACACAGCTCGTTGGTGCCGATGGTCGTGGAGCAGACCTCGCGCGGCGAGCGCTCCTTCGACATCTACTCGCGTCTTCTGAACGAGCGGATCGTCTTCATCGGGCGCCAGATCGACGACGAGATCGCGAACCTCGTCGTGGCGCAGCTCGTCCACCTCGAGTCCGAGGATCCGGACAAGGACGTTTCCGTCTACGTGAACTCGCCGGGCGGATCGCTTCACGCCGGGCTCGCGATCTACGACACGATCCAGTACATCCGCCCAGACGTGCAGACGATCTGTTACGGAATGGCGATGTCGGCCGGCTCGCTCATCCTTGCGGGTGGAACGCCAGGCAAGCGGCTCACGTTGCCGAACTCGCGGATCCTGATCCACCAGCCCTCGTCGGGGTTCCAGGGTCAGTCGTCGGACATCGAGATCCACGCCCGCGAGGTGCTCGAGCTGCGCCGGTTGCTCGAGGAGATCTACGCGAAGCACACCAACAGGACGATGGACGAGGTTCACGAGGACATGGAGCGCGACCGCTTCTTCAGCGCCGAGGAGGCGGTGGAATACGGGCTCGTGGACCGGATCGTGAGCGCCAGCGAGCTACATCGGCCGCCCTCGGGCTTCGCGGCCGCCGCTGCGGGCGAGTAGAACACAAGGTGTGCGCCTGCTGCCCCTGCTGCTCGTCGTGGCCCTGCTCGTGGGCTGCGACTCCGGCGGCGACAGCAAGCCGGCACCCGAGCCGGCCCCGCCGCGGGCGATCACCGAAGCCGAGCTCGGGGAGCACCTGAGTGCGCTCCAGGAGATAGCCAACCGGAGCGACGGCACGCGCGCGGCAGGCACGCCGGGTGACCGCGCGTCCGTGGACTATGTGGCCAAGCGGCTGCGCGAGGCCGGTTGGACGGTGCGGCTCCAGCTGGTCCGATTCCCGTACTTCGACCTCACGCGCGCCTCGATGAGCATCGGCGGCCGCAGGCTGCGCGAGGCGCGCGACTTCCAGGTGCTGAGCTACTCCGGCGCCGGGCGCACGAACGGGCGGCTGCGACGCCTGAGCACCGGCTGCGAGGCCGACGAGTACTCCGGCCTGGTCGCCGGCGACGTGCCTCTGGTGAGCCGCGGCGTGTGCTTCTTCCGCGAGAAGGCGTTCCTTGCGCAGAGGGCGGGAGCGAGCGCGCTCGTGGTGATCGACGACTCGCCCACGCAGCGAGGAGTTCCGAGCGGCACGCTCGCCGCGCCCGGAATCCGCATCCCGGTCGTACTCGTGTCGGACACACTCGCCCGTGACGGCGCCCCCGTGCGGGTGGACGTAGACGCCACGTCGGGGCGCCGTGCGACGCACAACGTGATCGCCGAGACGCCAGGCGGTGACGGCGATCGCGTCGTGATGGCCGGTGGGCACCTCGACTCCGTCCGGGGCGGACCCGGCATCAACGACAACGGCAGCGGAGCGGCGACTCTGATCGAAGCAGCCGAGGCGATCGGCCCGAAGCCACCCGGCGCGCGGGTGCGGCTGGCCTTCTGGGGCGCCGAGGAACTCGGCCTGCTCGGGTCGCGCCACTACGTCCGCTCGCTCGACCGCGACGAGCGCCGGCGGATCAGCGCCTACCTGAACTTCGACATGGTCGGATCGCCCAATGCCGTTCCGGAGTTCTACGCCGATGGGGATGCCGAGCTCGGGCGGGTGCTGAGGCGCGCGGCCGGGCGGCCACTCGGGACGGTCGAGGCGGGAGGGTCATCGGATCACGCACCGTTCGCGGCGGCCGGCGTGCCGGTGAGTGGCCTCTACACCGGCGCAGACGAGCCCGGGCCCGGCGGGCGCCCCCGCGACGCCTGCTACCACCTGGCCTGCGACACCGTCGAGCGCGTGAACCGCCCCGTGCTGCTGCGAATGGCGCGGGCCGCGGCGGAGGCGCTCAGCCGCCTGTCCGCACGTCACAAATAAGCGGCCCGTGGAAGATTGTCGCTCGTCTTGCGGTGAAGGGTGTGTTTGCCCGGCCGCGCGGGGTGCTATCGCGGATAACCGCGATATACGCGGAGAATCGCGATAGGTCCCCGGCGAAGGCGGGCGGCGCGCCAGGGCGTGAGTTGCGACGCTAGGCGAAGTAGAAGACCAGCCCGAGCACCGCGTACAGCGACAGCAGCTGAACGCCCTCGAACCAGTTCGACTCGCCGTCCTGCGTGACCAGGTTGGCGATCAGCACCGCGAACAGCAGGGCTCCGAGCTCGTAGCCGTTGAACACGAGCGCCATCGGGTCGTCGCCCACCACGAACGAGAGCAGCACCAGGACCGGCGCCACGAACAGCGCGATCTGCGCGCTTGACCCGATCGCGATGTTCACCGCGAGGTCCATCTTGTCCTTGGCCGCCACGAGCACCGCGACCCAGTGCTCGGCGGCGTTGCCGACGATGGCCACCACGAACACGCCGACGAAAAACTCGGACAGGCCGATGTCCTCGGACGCCTCGCTGATCGACCCGACCAATATCTCGCTCATCACGCCGACGGCCACCGCCGCAAGCGCCAGATAAATGGCCGCCCGCTTGACCGGCCAGTGGTGCGGTTCCTCGTCGTCCTCGCCCCCGTAGGGGTTGAAGACGGCACGATGTGTCTTCAGCGAGAACCACAGCCCGGCCGCGTAGCTCACCAGCAGCACGAGCGCGACGCCGAGCGAGAGCTTCTCGAGGTCCGAGCCGAAGTCCACGTGATCGTCGCCCACGCCCGGAAGGCTGCCCCCGTGGATCAGCTGGAACAGCGCCGGGAAGATCAGCGCGGCCAGCGCGAGCGTCAACATCGCTGATTGGGCGTTCGCCGCCGTCTGGCTGAACGTCTGCTTGTCGCGTGACCAGCCGCCCACGACCATCGCGGCGCCCATCACGAGCAGCACGTTGCCGATGATCGAGCCGACGATTGACGCCTTCACGACCTCCTGAAGGCCCTCGAGCAGCGCGAAGAAGGCGATGATCAACTCCGGTGCGTTGCCGAACGTCACGTTCAGCAGGCCGCCGATCCCGGGTCCGCTCTTGGCGGCGATCGCCTCCGTGGCCTCGCCCATCACGGCGGCGCACGGGATCACGCCGAGCGCGGCTGCGCTGAACACGATCAGCGGGCTCGCGTGCGCGAGCTCCAGGGCGATCGCAGCGGGGATGAAGACCCCGAGGTAGTGAACCGGACGCATGGCGCGGGAACCTTACGGGGTAACCTCGGGGCGAGGGTGATCGACCATGTCAACAATCTGAAGCTCCAGCATCTGGTCGAGCTCTCGAAGCTCGGCGACCGCTGTGCCGGCATCGAGGAGGAGATCGAGGGCTGGCTCGCCGAGCACGACGTGGTGTTTGCGGGCAGCACGATTCCGTTCGTCCTGATGCCGCATTTCGTGTCGCCGCGCCAGCTGGGCCGGGTGCGGCGGGCCGTCGCCTGTCTGTCGCAGGTGCTCGACCGCTTCTGCGACGCCTACGCGGACGACGAGCGCCTGCGCGAGGAGCTCGCGGTGCCGGCGGCCGAGGACGCGCTGATCCGGCTCGACCCCGGCTTCTCGCGCCCGCTGAAAATCTGCAGGCTCGACGCGTTCCTCCAGGGCTACGACGTGAAGTTCCTCGAGTTCAACGCCGACTCGCCGGCGGGAATCGGCTACACAGACGTGCTCTACGAGGGGCTGCGTCGCTCGATCTCGCTGCCGCGCGTGGACACAGAGTTCGAGACCGCCTACACGCCGATGCTGCCCGTGCTGATCGAGACACTGCTCGGTGCGTACCGGGAGCTGCGCGATGAGCGCTCGGACCTTCCCGAGACGCCGCGCCTCGCACTGGTGGACGTGGCGGGCAGCCCTTCAGTGCCCGAGTTCCGGATCATCTGCGAGGCGGCGAAGCGGGCCGGCGTCGATGCGCTCCACGCCACACTCGACGAGGTGGCCTACGACGGCTCGCTGCTGCGCGTGCAGGGCGAGCCGGTGCATCTCGTCTACCGCCGCGCGCTGCTCGAGGACCTGCCGGAGGGCGACCTGATCGCCGCCGCGCGCGACCGCCGCGCCGCCGTGGTGAACCCGTTCCGTGCCCGCGTGGCGAACAACAAGAAGCTCTTCGCCCTGCTCGCCGACCCGCGCTTCGCCCACCTCGTGGAGGATGCGGAGCGGCGTGTGATCGACGAGACGATCCCGTGGACGCGCGTGCTGCGCGACGGCCGCGCCGCGTACGGGGACTGGGTCGTGGATCTGGTGGCGTTCGTGTCAGACAACCGCGAACGGCTCGTGCTGAAGCCGGCGTCCGACTATGGCGGGCACGGCGTTTCGCTCGGCATGGAGACCGAGCAGGCGGAGTGGGACCGCCTGATCGAGGAGCACCTGGGCCAGGGCGACTACGTGGTGCAGGAGTACGTGCCGGTCCCCGAGGAGATGTTCCCCGCAGTGGAGAACGGCCACGTGCAGATGCGCCTGAAGCGCTTCAACATCAACCCGTTCGGGCTGGGCGGCCGCTACGCCGGGATGATCACCCGGATTTCGGACAAGGCCGTGATTAACGTCTCCGCCGGAGGCGGCCTGCTGCCGAGCGTGATGGGGCGCCACAGGGAACGACTACTCGCAGAGGAGGGTGCGGATGAAGAGACCGCTGGGCTACGACGTTGACGACAACGCCAGCCGCTTCTCGAACTACTTCCACGTGCTGCGCGAGCTCGTGCACTTCACGAACGGCTGGATGCCGCTCGAGCCGAGCTTCGAGCGCAAGTATGCGCTCGGCGACCACGTGCACGACGACGCTCGCGCGCTGATCAAGATCAAGCGCCGCCTGTACGAGCTGCGCAACCCGAGCGAGTACCCGGGTTCGCCGTCGCCCGAGCTCGAGCGGCTGCTCGACCGGATGGCGCAGGCGCAGAGCGCGCAGGAATATCTGACGGTCGCCTACACCGAGGCGAAGCCCGCGCTGGCTCGGGCGATGCGCATCCACCTCGACAACCTCGACCCCGTCGCGGACGAGCCCTCGCTGCGGCTGCTCACGCAGATCGTCGAGCGCCAGGAGCGGCATACGGACGGGCACGGCGGCTTCGACCAGGACATCGGGGCGCTCCCCGTACGTCTGCGCGAGGCCCCGCGCGAGCTCCGCATCCTGCCGCCGCTCGACGAGCCGGCGCGCGACGACTTCGTGGAGGTGACCGCCGAGGGCGACCCGTACCTCTCGCGGGAGCTGTACGTGAACGGCGCGGAGAATCACGTGCCGATCGAGCCGGAGGAACAGCGGCACTTCTTCCACGGGCTGATGGACGCCGAGCTGAGCGCGGCCGAGCTGATGGCGCGCAACTCGCACGAGCACCCGGAGATGCCGTGGGACTTCCACACGGACATGGCGCGCCAGAACTGGGACGAGGTGCGGCACGCCAAGCTGCACGACCTCCTGATGAAGGACCAGCTCGGCTGCGAGTGGGGCGACTACCCGGTCGGCTTCTCGTACTTCAAGTCGATCTACGCCTACGACCTGCTCGGCAGGCTCTGCCTCTTCAACGGCACCAGCGAACAGCGGGCGATGTGGAGGCACTCACACCGGCGCAAGAAGCTGATGGAGCTGGGCCAGGAGCGCGTGGCGCTCGTGTTCGACTATCTGCTGGCGGACGAGGTGCCGCACGTGCACAACGGGGTCCGCTGGGGCTCGTATCTCCTGGGCGGAAGTGAGCAGGCGTACCGCGACAAGGTGCGCGAGCTGCGCGCCAGCCTCGACGAGACCGGCGCACCCGCTTAGCTCACATCCGTATGCGGTAGTGGAGGTGGACGACGCCGCCCGCGAAACGGAGTTCGTCCAGCAGCTCGAGGTCCAGGCGGACATCGTCTGGGAGGGCTCGCGTGCCGCCTCCGATCACGACGGGATTGAGGAACAGGTGCAGTTCGTCGACCAGGCCGGCCCTGATCGCCTGAGCCGCGAGGTCGGAACCGCCGACGCCGATGTCCTGCCCGGCTGACGCCTTCAGCTGGCGGACCGCCTCAGGGTCGAAGTCTCGCTCGATTCGCGTCCTGGCGCTGGATTCTCCGTCCAGCGTCCTGGAGTAGACGACCTTGTCGGCCGCTTGCCATATCTCCGCGAAGTCCTGCCCGGCGGTCGGCTGATCGGCGGCGGTCTCCGCGGTCTCCCAGTAGACCATCACCTCGTACATCCGGCGCCCGTACAGGTAGGTGCCGATTGGCCGCTCGAGGTCGTTGACGAAGCGGTGCACCTCCTCGTCCGGCGCCGCCCAATCGAAGTTGCCGTCTTCGTCGGCCACGTAGCCGTCAAGCGACGCGAGCGCCGAATAGATCAGCTTGGCCAAGGCGAGCGGCTAGTCGTCGAGGTCGTCGTCCGGGTCCGGCTCCGGCGGTTTGTTCTCGTCGTCGTCGACGTGCTCGTCATCGCCCTCGATCACCGATTGGCTGAGACCGCGGCCGTCCGCCTCGCCGTAGGTGGCCTGGAAGGTCTCGAAGAGCTCGTCGCGGCGTGAGTCGTCCACCGGCACCTCGTCGGCTATCAGGACCCAGTCGGCGCCCTCGAACGGCTCGAGATTGAAGATCTCGGCGTCGAGGGTGGGGGAGTCGTCCACCACAACCAAGATCTCCGTCTGTGGGTTGAAGTAGCAGCCCGGGCGGAGCAGCAGGTCCTCAAGGTCAAATCGTCGCTCGTCGGCCATCGAGCCACCCTATACCCGCCGGTGGGCCTAATTCATCCTCCGAGGTCGCGCAGCTGGCGGTTGACCTCCGCCTCCACGTCGAGCGGGTCCTTGCCCTGGCGCAGCCGTCGCTCGTTGCGGGCGATCACGAGCTGGCGCACCTCGTCGCGGAGTCCCGGATCACCAAGGCTGGGGCCGCGCGTGAGCGATGCCACCTCCGCGTCGATGTCGATTGGGGCCTCGCCGCGGGCCTGCCGGCGGTCCGACTTCGCCTGGAGCATCTGGCGGATCTCCTCCTGCGCCTCCGCGGCGGACGCCGCCGCAACCGGGCGCTCGCGATCCATGTCGAGATCGCCGCGCCCCAGGCCGCTGTAGATGCGTCCGCTGCCCCAGTAGGAGACAGCCGCGATCACCACGGCGAGCAGCGAGACGGCGATCAGGATCGTGCCGAACGCGTCGATGGACGTAGTTTGACGCCGTGCGGCGGCGTCCGCACGGCGTCCCACGGCTTACCCTTGACCGGATGTGGAAGCGCCTACGCCGCCGGAGCTTCGCGCCGGGCCGCCCGGCGGTCTACATGGAGCAGGTCGGGCTGCTGGTGGTCACCCTTGCCGCGCTGGCAGGGGGTATCTACGTGGTGGCGCGTTTTCTGCTGTAAAGTGCCGGGTACAGTCATTGACTGACGAGTCAATCGGGGCGCCGAACGAAGGAGCAGCACGCAGTGGTCGACTTCACGCTTACCGACGAGCAGAAGGACATTCGCCAGCTCGCCCACGACTTCGCCGAGAAGGAGATCCGGCCGGTCGCCTGGGAGCTGGACAAGGACTCCACCTTCCCGACCGAGATCGTCCAGCAGGCCTGGGAGCTCGGGTTGATGAACAACCACATCCCGGAGGAGTACGGCGGGCCAGGGCTCGACTACCTCACGGGTTGTCTCATCGAGGAGGAGCTCGGCTGGGGCTGCTCGGGCATCGGCACTTCGCTGATGTGCAACGGCCTGGCCACCGCTCCGGTGATCCTCGGCGGGTCCGAGGACGTCAAGAAGGAGTTCCTCGGCAGGCTCACCGAGGAGCCCAAGCTCGCATCGTTCTGCCTCACCGAGCCGGACGCCGGCTCGGACGTCTCCGCCATGCGCACGACAGCCGTCCGCAAGGGCGACAAGTACGTGATCAACGGGACCAAGTGCTTCATCACCAACGGCTCGCACGCCGACTGGTACACGGTCTACGCCAAGACCGACAAGGAGGCCGGCCACCGCGGCATCTCCGCCTTCGTGGTTCCGCGTGAGCTCGACGGCGTGAGCGTCGACAAGAAGGAGGACAAGCTCGGACAGCGCGCCTCCGACACGGCGATGATCTCGTTCAGCGACGTCGAGATTCCGGCCGACAACCTGATCGGCGAGGAGAACAAGGGCTTCAAGCTCGCGATGATGACGCTCGATCGCACGCGCCCGGGCGTGGCGGCGATGGGCGTGGGCATCGCGCAGGCGGCCTTCGAGTTCGCCCGCGACTACGCCAAGGAGCGCGTGCAGTTCGGCGTGCCGATCGCGATGCACCAGGCGATCCAGTTCATGATCGCCGACATGGCGACCAAGATCGAGGCATCGCGCCTGATGGTCTGGAAGTCGGGCGTGGAGCTCGACCAGGGCCGTCGCAACACGCTGATCTCCTCGCACGCCAAGCGCTTCGCCGCGGACACCGCGATGGAGGTGACCGTCGACGCCGTGCAGGTCTACGGCGGCTACGGCTTCATCAAGGAGTACCCGGTGGAGAAGCTGATGCGCGACGCGAAGATCATGCAGCTCTACGAGGGCACGTCCCAGATCCAGCGCCTCGTGATCGCGCGCGAGGTGCTGATGCCTCGCCGCGTCGAAGAGCCGGCCACGGCTGCTGCCTAGTTAGACGTAACAATGCCCGTCAGAGATGGCGGGTAAGAAATCCCAGCGCAGCCGGGAGGCGGTGCGCGACGCGGTCGCGCAGGCCGGGGGCATCGAAGAGGCCGTCGCCCCCGCCAGGCGCGCCCAGGACCCGTTCACCGGCGAGCTGCGGCGCCGGGCGGTCCTGCCGTTGCTCGTGCTGCATCTGATCAATGAGGGCCCCAGTTACGGCAACCAGTTGATGGAGCGGATCGGCGGCATGACCGCTGGGGTCCTGTCGGTGAATCCGAACACGATGTACCCGCTGCTGCGCCAGCTCGAGGGCCGCGGGCTGATCAAGGGCGAGTGGGAGCACCCGGAGCGCCGCTCCCGCCGCTACTACTCACTCACCGGGAAAGGCCGCACCGAGTACGCCCGGCTGGTCGAGGAGGTGCGACCCTTTCTTGACTCCGTCAAGTCGTCGATCGACGAGATCGTGCAGGAGGTGTACGGACGGTGAGGACGGCGCGGGCAGGCGCGACGCTCCCCCTTCCCCCTCCTCACGTGCTCGCCCTTTGGAGCAATGTTGAACGCTGGCCGAGCTTCGTGGAGGGCTTCGCGCGCCGGCTGGAGCTCTCACCCGAGTGGCCGGCGAAGGGCGCGCGAGTCGTCTGGGAGTCGGTGCCAGACGGACGCGGCCGAGTGACGGAGACGGTGGTGGAGAACTCGGCCGATCGCTTCGGTACCCAGGTGTACGAGGAAGCACTGATGGGCACCCAGACGCTGCGCGTCGGGCCCTCCGGCGAGGGCTCCGAGATCGAGCTGACGCTCGAGTATCGGCTCGCGAAGTACGGGCCGCTCGCCGGGGTCGCGGATGCGATCTTCATCCGTCGCGCGCTCCGGGACGCCCTTCGCCGCACTCTCTTCCGCTTCGCGGTCGAGGCGCAGGACGAGGCCGGTCTCAGATGAGCGAAACCAGCTCCGCAAGCATGAGCGCCGGGCGCTCGAACACGTCCCCGTACGTGTAGCGGCGGAACTCATCGCCGCGCGCTCGCGCCTCCCGCTCGCGAAGCCGGTCCAGCTCCCACGAATGGCGTGAGTTGTGGAACTGATAGCCGTCGAGCTCGACGGTCAGCCGCTGCTCCGGCCAGCGGCAGTCGACCCGCCGGCCGCCGGCAGGGCGGTTGGTGATCGGCGGGGCGAGCCCGTTCTCGCTCAAGAGCTCCAAAAAGCGGGCTTCGAGGGTGGAGAGGGTCACGTGGACGTCTCCGTGGAGGACCCTTCGGAGCTTCTTTGCGCCGGGGGTGCTCGGCCGCCGCGCGAGCACTTCCTCGACTGCTTTCGGCGTGGTGCCGTAGCGGACCCCGGCCTCGTGGCAGGCTCGTGCGAGTGCATCAGGCGACAGCTCGCCCGCCAGGTCAACCAGCGTGCGCGGCACGGTTGTGACGGGGATGCCCCGAAACGTGGTCGCATCCTGGGCATCGAGGGAGTGAGAGCGGTGTGTTGTCACTCCCTTAATGCGCCGTTGGGTTCGGGCGATGACCTCGGGTGTCGGGGCCGTGCCCTTCGTTAACGCGAACAGATGCGCGGCCGCTCGCCCGCTCAACAGCGTGCCCTCGCCGGCGGCCAGGACAGCGGCCAGGTAGGTGGCCTCGAGGCTGGGTGCCCGGTGGCCCACTCGGTAGACGCCGCGGTGCACGCGGATGAGGTTGCCGCTATCTACGCGCCGCTTGATCTGCCGCGCCGTCACACCGGCACTGAGGAGCTGCGTGCGCGTGACCACCCCGTGTCCGCCCGCTCGCGATCCGCGCCAATTTTCGATCGACCGTACTGCCTGGAGTACCCATACGGTCCCCTAAGCAGTACGGTCGAAAAGCTCGCCCCCGCGGGGCCCGCGCAGTCGCCGCGCGCGCGAGGGTCGTGGCTCGGCGGGCTCCGCTAGCCTCCGCCGCCATGTTCGTCTTCAAAGCCGCCGTGGTTGGGGCCGGGACCATGGGCGGTGAGATCGCTCAGGTGATCGCCGCCGCAGGGATCCCGGTCGTCCTCAAGGACGTCAAGCAGGAGTTCGTGGACACCGGGCTAGAGAAGGCTCGGCAGGTGACCGAGGCCCAGCTCGGCAACCTGGTTAAGAAGGAGAAGATCAGCCAGGAGGACGCCGACCGCCAGCGCGAGGAGATCCTCGGGCGGATCATCGGGACGACCGACTACGACGGCTTCGGCGACGTGGACCTCGCGATCGAGGCCGTGCCCGAGCGCATGGACATCAAGCAGACGGTCTTCGCCGACCTCGACGAGGTCACGCCGGGGCACGCGATCCTGGCGTCGAACACCTCGTCGCTGTCGATCACCGAGATGGGTGAGGCCACACTGCGGCCGGACAAGGTCTGCGGCTTCCACTTCTTCTATCCCGCCTCGATGATGCGGCTTATCGAGGTGATCGAGGGGGACGAGACCTCCGACGAGACACTCCAGGCCGCGGCCAACTTCGCCCAGGCGATTCGCAAGACGGCCGTTCGCTGCGGCGAGGTGCCCGGCTTCGTGGTGAACCGGATCCTCATCTCGGCGATGTCCGAGGTGTGGCGAGTCACCGAGGAGGAGGACCTCGACGTGAAGGACGTCGACAAGGCGATCCAGGAGTCGGGCACGGTGCCGATGGGGCCCTATTACCTCACTGACTTGCTCGGCCTCGACACGGCGTTTCATGTGGCGGAGCACCTGCACGACTCGTACGGCGGAGACCGCTTCTATGTCTCGAAGCGGATGAAGGAGCTCGTTGAGGCCGGCAATCTCGGCCAGAAGACCGGGAAGGGGTTCTATGAGCACGGCTAGCGCTTCAGGGCTCGGCACGATCGTCGAGCGCATGGGGCTGAAGACCCTGGTCGAGTCCTGTCTCGTGCTCGAGGAGGGCGTCTCCTCGGCCAAGGACATCGAGATGGGGATGATGATGGGCGCGGGCATCCTGCCCGGCCCCTTCACGCGCGCCGACGACGCCGGCCTCGACACGATCCTGGAGCAGCTCGAAAACGCGCAAAGGGAATGGGGCGACGCCTTCGAGCCGCCTTCAGTGCTCAAGCGGCTGGTGGCACAGAACCGGCTGGGGAAGAAGACGGGACAGGGGTTCTTCCCGTATCCACAGCCGGACCCAGGCGATCAAAGAGAAACCGTCCTGCTCGAGACGCGCGGCGACATCGCGATCGCGTGGCTCAACCGCCCGCCGGCGAATCCGCTCTCGCCACAGGCCGTGAAGGACCTGATCGACGTGTGGGAGTCCGTGGAGGGCAAGGTGCGCGCGCTTGTGATCGCCTCCTCGAACATCTTCACCTTCAGCGCCGGGGCCGACATCAAGGAGTTCACGAAGATGTCGCCCGACGCCGAGGGCGCCGACCTCGTCGAGTCGGCCCACCGCTTCATGCGTGGGATGGAGCAGTCCTCCACGGTCACGGTCGCCGCCGTGAACTCGATCGCGTTCGGCGGCGGCTGCGAGCTGGCGATGGCGTGCGACTTCCGCATCGCGGCCGAGTCGGCCACCTTCGGCCAGCCGGAGATCAACCTCGGGATCATCCCGGGCTTCGGCGGCACCCAGCGCCTGCCGCGGCTCGTTGGCGAGCCGAAGGCACTGGAGATGAACCTCACCGGTGACCCGATCGACGCCTACGAGGCGCATCGCGTCGGCCTCGCGAACCAGGTGGTGCCGGACCACGAGCTGTTCGACACGGCGCTGGCGTGGGCGCGCAAGCTGTCCGAGCAGGCGCCGATCGCGGTGGAGGAGATCAAGAAGAGGTCTGCTCAGCCGGATCTCGACGAGGGACTGCGCAGCGAGGGAGAGGGCTTCGCGCGCGCCTTCGGGTCCGAGGACGCGAAGGAGGGCATCTCCGCCTTCCTCACGAAGCGCCGGCCCCGGTTCAAGGGCCAGTGAGGACCGTATCCACCGGCGCGGAGCAGGTCGCGAGCCTGCTCCGCGAGGCTGAGCGCGCCGTGGTGCTCACCGGCGCCGGGATCTCGGTGCCGTCCGGCATCCCGGACTTCCGATCGCCCGAAACGGGGCTGTGGGAGAAGGTCGACCCCATGGAGGTCGCCCACATCGACGCATGGCGCCGCGACCCGGACCGCTTCTGGAGCTTCTACGGCGAGCGCTTCGCCTCGCTCACCGACAAGCAGCCCAACGAGGCTCACCTCGCGCTCGCGGAGCTCGAGCGACGAGGGCTGGTGAGGGCGGTGATCACCCAGAACATCGACCGCCTCCACCGGCTCGCCGGCAGCGAGCGGCTGATCGAGGTGCACGGCTCGATCGACCGCAGCGTGTGCATGGAGTGCGGCGGCAAGGTCTCGATCGAGCGAGTGGTGGAGCTGCTCGCCTCGAGCGAAGGGGCGCCGCTCTGCGAGGCATGCGTGGCGCCCCTGAAGCCCGACGTGGTCCTGTTCGGCGAGCTGCTCCCGGAGCAGGCCCTGGCGGAGGCTCAGCAGCTCGCGATGGATGCCGATCTGATGATCTGCGTGGGCTCCTCCCTCGAGGTCTATCCCGTCGCCGGCCTTCCGGCGATCACCCACGGAGGCGGCGGCCGCCTGGTGCTCGTGACCCAGGGCCCGACGCCGTACGACGGCGACGCCGAAGTGAAGCTGGACGGCGACGTGGTCACGGAGCTGCGCGCGGTCCTGGCCGCCCTCTAGCCGCCCAGGCGGCGGCGCTTCAGTGCACGCTCCATCGCGGTGACGGCGTCCTCCAGCGCCGCTGCGTGCTGGCCGGGCACCGCTCCGCTTAGCGCCGCGTTGGCTGCCGCGGCAACGGCCTCTCGATGCGAGGCGAGCTCGTCCGCGCCAGAGGAAGCGAGCAGCGCCTCAATCGCCACCCGGCACTGCAGCGCCGCCTCCGCCGGCCGCCCTGCGTTCAGGTCGGCTCGCGCCCTCAGCACGAGCTCCTCGGCTGGGTGAATCTCCTCACGTCCGCCAAGCAGGGCGGCGAAGCGCTCCTCGGGTGCCTCCATCGAGCGCTTCACGCGACGGCCCCCGCGCGGCAGCTCGATGGCCTCCCCGTAACGCCCGTCGGCCACCTCGTGACCGCTTCCGTAACCGATCCGAACCACGAGGGCGCGCTCGCGTGAGACCTCCGCAACGTACGGGTCGGCGGTGGCGGCGCGGTGCGCGCGCAGGGCGCGGTTGAGCACAGACAGGGCGCTATCGACCTCGGCGTCGCGGTCCAGCTCAGCCAGCCAGGCGGCTGGTGATGAGAGTGGGCTGGCGGACACGACCGTGGCCCGCGAGGTGGGGACGGGCTCGGGGTCGGCTTCCTCGATCGAGCGGGGCCGCCGCGCCCCCAGTCGCGCACGCTGAGGCGCGCCCAGCGTGGACAGCACCAGCACCGACTCGACGAGCGCGTCGGGGGCGGGCCGGACCAGGTAGCGGCCGTCGGGCGGCCCGAGCAGGAAGCCGAACTCCAGCTGGACGAAGCCGAACGGGCCCTCGCGGTCGCCGGGCGTGGCCGTGGTCCTACTCGCCCTGGTGGGCCTGGCTCGCGCGCTTGCCCTTCTTGGCGGGCAGCGCGTACTTCGACGGCTTGGTCGGCACGACCGGGTTGTCGATCTCGCGCAGGCGCGACATCAGGTCCGACCACTGCTCGGGGGCGAGCACGGCGAGCGCCTGCTTGCCGAGCTTGCGGTTGGCGCCGAACATCGGCTGGAAGCCGAGGTGGATGTGGTCGTTGTGGTCGGCCATCGCGAAGGTGGCGCCACCCATCTCGAGCAGCGAGATGATCTGGTGCGGCGCCATCGTGCCCTGGAGCTGCATGACGCGGCGCACGGTCTGTTCGGTGATGCCTCCGGGCTCCTGGTGGCCGAGGATCGGGATCCCGTTGACCGTGGCGATGTCGACGGCGTTGCCGGAGGAGTGCTCGGAGACGTTGCCGCCGGCGGTGTAGAAGCCGTGCCCACACTTGAGGGAGGTCACGCCCGGCTTCAGGCCGGACTCGGCGAGGTAGGCAAGCGAGGCGAGCACGCGACGGTCGATCTGGCCGGAGCGGATGTCGTCACGACCGCACTCGTAGATGTCGATGCGCTCGTCGGAGAGGACCCGCTTCTCCAGCAGCGGCTTCGGCAGCAGCATGATCTGGCCGATCGACATGGCGCCGGCGTTGTCCTTGCCGTAGAGGACGTTGCGTCCGGAGGCGCGGTAGATCGCCGTGGCCTCGAGCAGCTTCCAGCCATCGAGGATCGGCTTCGGGTCGATCTTCGGCGCGCCGCGCCCGGCGGGGCGGATCGAGAACGAAACGTGGGAGGCGGTGCCGGCCTGGGTGCGGCCGATGCGGCCGACGATCGTCCCGCCGATCACGCGCGAGCCCTTCTTGAGCGGGCGCAGGCGGACCTTGCTCGGGTCGAGGCCGAAGGGCCGCGAGAAGTAGTTCTTGTAGGTCTCGTACTTGCCGTTCTTGCGGGTCAGGGCGTCGAGCTGCTGCTCGAGGCCGCCGGCGTCACGCGCGCCCGGGAGATCGGGATGCGCGAACAGGCGCTCCTTGACCGGGGCGGAGGCCTGGGCAGCGGAGTCCGAGACGTCGCCGCCGCGGTCGCGCTCGGGCTTCTTGTCGGACGTGTCGAGCTGCCGGCCGGCCGAAGCGGCCTTGTCGGGCTGCGGGTCCGAGTTGGCGCTCATCGCGCTGGCGGTCCTGTTCGGATCCGGGGCGGTGTCGTTCTTGGGGACCGGATAGAGACGCGAGACCTCTCCGAGGTGGGCGTACGTGTAGCGGTTCCCGTAGACGTCCTGGAGCACGACGTGGCGGCCGAGCTTCTTGTTGCGGCCGATCGCCTTGATGACTCCGTCGTTCACGGCGACCACCGGCGAGCCCTTGTCGGCGAAGATGTCGATGCTGCGGCGGGAGTCATCCGACTCGATGACGTTGGCCGCGTTCTCGCCGGCCTTGACGCGCTTGATGAGCTGCCGCTCGGCGATGTCGTCGGCGTAACGTGCGCGTGCGACGACGGGGAAGCGTCCCTCGGTCAGGCCGGTGAGCGATCCGATCAGGTCGGCGGGGACGCCCGCGATCAGACGCGCGCGTAGTAGCACCGAGTCCACGTACCAGTCCGCGTGGTTGTAGGCCCAGATCGCGGCGCGCACGTCGTTCTCGTAGTTGGCGGCCTTGAGGTAGCGGGCTGCGGAGAAGATCGCGTCGACTGGGTTGAACGGATCCTTGCGGCCGTCCTTGTTCGCGTCCGTGCCGTACATCTTCCAGGTGGCCGGCATGAACTGCATCCAGCCGAGGGCGCCGGCGGATGACACGTTCAGGTTGCGTCCGTAGTCCGTCTCGATCTCGTTGATAGCCGCGAGGACCTCCCAGCGCACGCCGTACTCGATGCCGGCGGCCTGGTAGATCGACAGGAGGAAGGGCGGCACGCGGAACTTGCGGATCATGAAGTTGGGGACCCCGGTGGCCGTGGAGGGGCCGGGCAGGACGTCGACGAAGCCGGGGTTGCTCGGCGTGGGCGTGCCGTCGGCGTTGCGAAGGGGCGAGCGGCGGCCGCGACGCTTCGCGCGCGAGATCTCATCCTTAGCTCGACCCTCGACCTCGCCGACGAGCTCGCGGGTGCCATCGCTGTTGCGCTTAACACGCTGTCCCGAGTCGGAGCGCTCCTGCGGCGAGCCGCCGTTGGAGCTCGGCCCGTTGTCGTCCTGCGGAGCCGGCGCCGGCTTGTCCGTCTCGGGCGGCTTCGGAACGCTGGGCGTGGTTGGCGTAGTGGGCGTGGTCGGCGTGGGCGGCGCGGGCGGCGGGACCGGCGTGCCGGGCAGTTGGATGTCGTCGAGCGACGAGCCGGGCGGCACGTCGACCTGCACGGGCACGACCGAGCCGTCGGCGAGCCGGACGTAGACGGTCTGCGTCTGCGCGGCCGCGGGGATGCTGAGCGCGGTGAGCCCGGCCACGACAAGGAGGCCTGCTGCAAGCAGGAGCGTGATAACGCGCGTCTTCATCCTTGCTGCTCTAGGCCCTCCCTCGGGACGCCGCAGACGACCGCGCGTAACCGCGCGCGACTTTTCGCCACCTGCTGCGGCCTGAACGGTACTTGAGGGCTTTGTGCTGTGCAACGGGGAACCGTGGGGTCGGGACGGGGTATCCGCCCGGGGGCGGGTATGCGAGATCTCGTCGTTGTATCGACCGACCCTGCCCATAACTTCAATACCGCCCTCCCGCGGACTGGACACCCTTCAAATGCCGGATGCATCGTCCAGGTGAGGCATATGTTCCTGCGGGGGAGCTATTCAAACGTGCATAAGGGTCAAGTCGAGGGTTAGGGTATCCCTCCGAGGCGCCCTCTGGGAGTCTCTCCCGAGGCAGTGATGTACCCTCCGCCGCAATGGCGGCCCCAGAGCAGGACGAGCGCTTCGTCGACCGCCTCTCCCGGCAGGGTGAGGAGGCACTCGGCAAGATCGCCGAGGAACTGATCTCGAATCCAGTCATAAACGGCGCAATCGCCCGCGCCTTCGAGGCGCGCGAGAAGGCCGTCCAGGCGCAGGAGGCTGCCATGGGTGCTCTGAACCTACCTTCGGCCGCCGACATCGAGCGGGTCACGCGACGGATCAGGTCCGTCTCGCAGCGCCTCGAGGGAATCGAGGACGCCATCGACCGGCTCGACGAGCGGGTGGCAGGTGCCGCAAGCGCGTCGGGCGACCAACGCCTCGCAAGGATCGAGGCCCGGCTCGACGAGATGAGCCGCGACCTCGCCGCGCTCTCCGCGCTCGTGGCTCCCGGTGAGGAGCCCATGCCGCGTGCGCAGGAGCGCCTCACCGTCACGGACTCCTGAGCGCCGCGTAGCCGGCCTCGCCCACGCGCACGCCCAGCTGCTCCAACTCGTCCGGGCCCATCCGCCGCGAGCCGTTCGAGGACGGCACGTCGGAGACACCCAGGACGCAGGCTGCGGACACGCCGCGCCGCGCTGAGATCTGCAGGATGGTGGCGGCCTCCATCTCGACGGCCACGGCGCCCTGCTCCATCCATCCGGCCGCGGCTCCGTCGCGTGGGTCGTAGAAGAGGTCGCTGGTCGCGATCGTCGCCGGGCGTGCACCGGCCGCCACCAGCCGCTCGAGCAGCTCGGGGTCGGGCTCGAGGAGAGCGTCGGCGCCGAGCGCTGCGCTGGTGCCATCAGCGGGGAGGACTGACGCGGCGGCCAGCAGCGTCCCGAGCTCGAGTTCCGGATCCAGTGCGCCGCAGGTGCCGATCCGGACGAGCCGCGTGGCGCCGAGCGCGATCAGCTCCTCGCAGACAATGGCCGCGCTCGGGCCACCCATGCCGGTGGCCTGCACAGTCAGCGGCTCACCGTCCGGCGCGATCCCGGTGTAGCCCCATAGTCCACGCGCGTGGTTGAACATCTTCGGCGGCGTGTCGAGCAGCACCTGGGCCACCGCGAGCGCACGTGCCGGATCACCTGGCAGCAGCACGCGTTCGGCCAGCTCGGCGGTGGGTCGGAGATGGTTCGGGCGGACTTTGTGCTGGAGAGCCAAGAGAGCTGCACAGTAGTGAGAGCCGGTGGTTACAGCGCCTGGGTAACCTCCGGCGGATGGCCAAGCCTCCGACAAACCTCCGCGACGCCGTCGAGAAGACCGTCGAGGCCACGCTTGGCTCGGCGGGGCGCAGCCGGTCGGCCGCCCAGGGTGCGCTCGACGACCTCGTCGAGTCGGTCGAGGACCTTCGCAAGGGCGCCGAGGAGCGCATCTCGCGCGGGCGCCGCTCCGTGACGGATGTGCTCGAGGGTCGGCGCCCCGCCACCTCCGACGACATCAAGGAGCTGAAGGCCGAGCTGGGCGCGATCGGTCGCCGAATCGACAAGCTCGAGGAGCGGTTGCCGGCCAAGCGCGGGGCTTCCAAGACGCGCGCGCGCGCGAAGGCGCCCGCGAAGTCCACGCCCGCGAAGTCCACCTCCACGCGCGCGAAGTCCACCTCCACGCGCGCGAAGCCGGCGTCCAAGCGCGCGAAGCCGTCCTCCAAGCGCGCCACCTAGTGACCGGCCGCCGGGTGCTGATCACCGGCGTGGGCAGCCACGTGGGAAGCCTCCTCGCCGCTCAGCTCGAGCGCGATCCCGACGTGGAGTACGTGGCGGGGCTCGACACCCGCCGCCCCAAGGTCCCGCTCGAGCACGCCGAGTTCATCGACGCCGACATCCGCGACCCGGAGATCGGCCGCCTGATCCCTGCCACCGGAGTGGACACGATCGTGCACGAGCAGATCGTCCGGCAGCCCGGTCCGGGGATGTCGCCGCGTGCCATGCACGACATCAACGTGATCGGCACGCTCCAGCTGCTCGCTGCCTGCGAGCGCGTGCCTACCCTGCGCACGATCGTCGTGCGCGGCTCGGCCGGCGTGTACGGCGCCGAGCCGCAGGCGCCTCAGTTCTTCAAGGAGGAGATGACCCGCCTGTTCCCGCTGAGGACGCGCTTCCAGCGCGACGTCGCGGAGATCGAGAACTACTTCGAGACCTACGCGCGCAGGCACGAGGGCGTGGACTGCACGATGCTCCGCTACCAGCCGGCGATCGGTCCCGGCATGCGCACGCAGATCACGCGCTACCTCTCGCAGCCGGTCTGCCCGACGTTCATGGGCTTCGACCCGCGCATCCAGCTCGTGCACATCGACGATGCGCTCGAGGCGATCGTCGCCGCGGTGCGCAACCCGGTGCGGGGCGCCGTGAACGTGGCGGGCCCCGGAACCATCGGGCTCACGCGGATGATCCGGCTCGCGGGCAAGCACGCGTTGCCGATAGCGGCCCCTCTGTTCGGCGCCGTGACGTCCACCGGCCAGCGGCTCGGCCTCGACACCCAGTCCGACGACTTCCAGCGCCTGCTTCGGTACGGCCGCGGCGTGGATACGCGCAGGCTCACCGAGGAGGTCGGCTACACGCCGCGCCGTTCGACGGTGGATGCGGTGGAGAGCTGGGCGGGGCAGTCGAGGGCGGCCGCATGAACGAGGGCACCGCGATCGCATTCATGCGGCGGCTTCGGGCCGGGCTCGATTCCGGGCTCGAGCTGCCGGAGGCGATCACCCGCGGCGCGGCGGCGCTCCCGCACGATGCGCGTGAGACCGTGGAGCGGATCCTCGACCGGATGGACGGCGACTACTCGGAGGACGAGTGGGGCTTCGACGAGGACTTCGCCGAGCTGGTCGAGCCGTTCTTCGCGTTCCTGTATGAGTCGTGGTGGAGGGTGAAGGTCGAGGGCGCCGAGCGCGTGCCTGCTCACGGGCGGGTGCTGCTCACCTCGAACCACGCGGGCATCCTGCCCTGGGACGCCACGATGATCTCGATGGCGCTCTTGCGCGAGCACCCGCTGCCGCGCCACCCGCGCTTCCTGGTGCTCGACTGGGCCTTCGACCTGCCGTGGATCTCCGGCGCGATCCGCAAGGTCGGCGGCGTGGTCGCGTCGCCGTTCAACGCGCTGCGGCTGCTGGAGCAGGACCAGCTCGTGGCGGTCTTCCCCGAGGGCGTGAAGGGCACGGGCAAGGCCTTCTCTGAGCGCTACCGGCTCCAGCGCTTCGGCCGCGGCGGCTTCGTGGAGATCGCGCTGCGCACCGGCGCACCCATCGTGCCGGTGGCGGTGGTGGGCAGCGAGGAGATCTACCCGAAGCTCGGCGACATCCCGTCCCTGGCCCGCATCCTCGGCGCACCCTTCTTCCCGCTCACTCCCACCTTCCCCTGGCTCGGCCCGCTCGGCGTGGTGCCGCTGCCGTCGAAGTGGCGGATCGAGTTCCTGGAGCCGATCGAGACCGCTTCCTACGGGCCTGAGGCCGCCGACGACCGTGCGCTGGTCCTCGAACTGTCCGAGCGTGTCCGCGGCGAGATACAGCAGGCGCTCTACGCGAACCTCGTACGCCGCGGCCCCGCCTTCATATAAAAGGGCAATTCGGCCGATATTTGGCGGAGATGCAAAAACTTGCCGTCCTGCTAGCGGCGCTGGCCTCACTACTCCTGCCCGGATCGGCTCTCGCCGCGCCGGGTGACCCCTGGGTCGCATACGTCGCGAACTCGGTGGTGACCAAGCAGTCGGCGGCTTCCCCGGTGGTCCTCAGGGCGAACCCCGCCACCGGCGCGCTCACGGAAATCTCGCGCAACGGGCTGCAGGGTGATCTGTTCCGGCATCCGTACGACATCGCGGTGGCCGCGGACGGCAGCCTGCTGGTGGCCGACATGGGTTCGTACGCCACACCGTCCGACCGGACTCCGGACGGGCGCCTCATCCGGGTGGACCCGGTGACCGGCCAGCAGTCGCTCGTGACCTCGGGCAACCTGCTCGTGGATCCGGCCGGCCTCGCGATCGCCCCGGGCGGGCTCATCTACGTGATCGAGAACGTGGGGACGATCGGACAGCCGGGCGTCGTGAGCGTGGACCCGGCGACGGGCGCGCAGACGCTCGTAACCCAGGGCGGGCAGCTCTGCTACCCGTTCGGCATCGCCGTGCATCCGAACGGCTCGGTGCTCGTGACCGACTACGGCGACTTCAGCGACGGCACCACCGTCATCAACTGCACCCACGACTTCGGCGCGCTCGTGAAGGTGGACCCGGTCACCAAGGGCCAGTCGATCCTCTCGCGCAATGCAGCTCAGTGGGGCAACCTGCTGCGCAACCCGCTCGGAGTGACGGTGGAGCCGGGCGGGCGCATCCTGCTCGTGAACCAGAACGGCGGGACCGCGCTGGTGGCCGTGAACCCGGAGACCGGTGTGCAGGACGCGGAGACCACGAACACAGGGACCGACCGGCTGGTCCTGCCTCAGCGCCCTGCCCTTACGCCGGACGGCGACGTGGTCGTGAGCGACTTCACGCTCGACGATCTGGAGGGCGGGCTCGTGTCCGTGGACCTGCCCGACGGCGGGCAGAGCATCCTGCGCCAGGACCGCCAGCTCTTCAACAACCCGCTGGGCGTGGCCGTGGTGACCAACCGCGAGCCCGTGGCAGCGCTGTCGGTATCGCCCGCCAAGGTGGCCGGCGGCCGCCAGGTGAGCCTCGACGCGTCCGGTTCGCGCGACCCGGAGGGGCTCCAGCTCCGCTACGCCTGGGACCTCGACGGCAACGGCAGCTTCGAGACCGACGGCGGCACGAGCCCCACGATCACGCACGCGTACAGCGGGACCACCACGTTCACCCCGCGTGTGCGCGCGAGCGACCCGCACGGCGCCTCCGGCACGGCCGGCGCGCCGCTCAGCATCGACTCGATCCGCCCGGTGATCAGCGCACTCAGGGTGCGCGGCTTGACGATCACCTACCGGCTATCCGAGCCTGCGCGCGTGACGATCCAGCTACAGCAGCAGAAGGGCAAGCGCTGGCGCACGATCCGGGTGCTGCGCCACAACGGAAAGGCAGGGAAGAACCGCCTCTCGGCACAGAGCCGGGCGCGAGGGGCGAAGCGCACGCGCCGCGTGCGTTATCGCGCCGAGGCGGTGGCGGTCGACGCTGTCGGAAACCGCTCGCGCCCGACACGCCTGCGCCTCTCGGCAAAGGCCGCGAAGAAGCTGCGCCAGCGCCACCGCGCGCGCCCGCGCCGCTAGAAGTGCACTCCACGGAGCAGGTAGGCCATGGCCACCGCCTCCGTTGACATCTCCCCGTCGTCCTTCTTGTCACCGGCCGGCAGCGGCTTCTTCTCGTCCTTGCCCTTCTTCTTCGCGGCGGTCGAGTCCGGGAACAGGTTGTAGGCCTGGTTGAGGACGATGTCGACCGTCTTCGGTGAGATCGAGTAGAGGATCTCGCCGAACGTGCCGAGCCGCGACGCCATTCGCTTGGGCTTGTCGATCATCGCGTCGCACAGCATCAGCGCGGCCTCGTCCGGCGTGAGCGTCGGGAAGGCCTTGTAGATGTCCGTGGGCGCGATCATCGGAGTCCGCACGAGTGGCATGTAGACCGTCGTGAACTTCACGTTGTCGGCCACCACCTCCGGGGCCGTGCAGCGCGAGAACGCGTCGAGCGCGGACTTCGAGGCCACGTACGCCGAGAAGCGCGGCGTGTTCGTCTGCACCCCGATCGAGCTCACGTTGATGATGTGGCCCGACTTGCGCTCGCGCATCCCCGGCATGAACGCCAGGATCAGCTTCAGCGCGCCGAAGTAGTTCAGCTGCATCGTGCGCTCGAAGTCGTGGAAGCGGTCGTATGAGCGCTCGACGGAACGGCGGATCGAGCGGCCCGCGTTGTTCACGAGCACATCGACGCCGCCGTGCTGCTCGAGGACCTCGGCGGCCAGGCGGTCGATGTCCTCGAGGTCGGAGAGGTCCGCGGGGTGCACGTGCGCAGTGCCGCCGAGCTCCTCCACCTGCTTGGCGACCTCCTCGAGCTTCTCGCGCGTACGCGAGACGAGCAGCACGATGCCGCCGGCCTCGCCGACCTTCAGCGCGGTCTCGAGGCCGATTCCGCTGGAGGCGCCGGTGATCAGCACGCGCTTGTCCTTCACCACGCTCGCGAGCGAGCGGTCACGGAACAGGTCCGGGTCGAGGTTGCGCTCCCAGTAGTCCCACAGGCGCGGCGCGTAGGTCGACAGAGGCGGCACGGCGATGCCGGTGCCGCTCAGGGCCCGCTGGGTGTCGCGGGCGTCGAACTTCGCCTGGAAGTCGCGGTTCTCCATCGCGGCCGGCGGGACACCGATGTCGTGGTAGAGCTGGTTGCGGATCCGCTTGACCATGGGCAACGCATTGAGGCCCGCCCGCACCCCCTTCGGCACCGCGTTGGTCAGGTTCTGATCCACCCGCATCGCGAACTGAGGCGCGTGAGCAGCCTTCGCGAACGCGTTGAGCGTCTCACCCACGGTCATCGGCTCCGGGTTCACCAGGTGGAACGTGTCGCTGGGCAGGTCTCCGTCCGGCAGGTGGGAGATGTGGTCCATCGCGCGCGCTACGAAGTCCACCGGCACGATGTTGGTCTGCCCGCCCTCGGGACCCGCTAGCGGGAACCACTCCGGCAGCGCGTTGCGCAGCTTCTGGAGCAGCTTGAAGAAGTAGTACGGACCGTCGATCTTGTCCATCTCGCCGGTCTCTGAGTGGCCGACCACGATGCCGGGCCGGAACACGAGCGTCTTGGTCTCGACGCCCTCGCGCACCAGGCGCTCCGACTCGTACTTGGTGCGGTGGTAGTGGTGGGGCAGCTTCTGGCCCTCGTCGAACATGTCCTCCTGGAAGATGCCCTCGTAGTCGCCGGCCACCGCGATCGAGCTGATGTGGTGGAAGCGGACAACGTCGTGCGCGTTCGCAAACTCGATCACGTGCTGCGTGCCGTCGACGTTCGCGCGCTCCGATGCGTCCTCGTCGGCCTCGATGTCGTACACGGCCGCCAGGTGGAAGAGATGATCGATCGGCTGGTCGAAGTTCTCGACGCCGAGCCCGGGCTTCGAGAGGTCGCCCGCCACGGCCACGATCCTCCCCTCGGGAGCGCCGAGTCGCTGGGCTAGCGCGTCGAGCTTCCCGCGCGAGCCCTCGCGCACCAGCGCATAAATCGTGCCGTCGCGCTTCAGCAGCTCGGCCACCAGGTGCCTGCCGATGAAGCCGGTCGCGCCGGTTACGAAGTAGTTCAAGAATCCTCCCTAGGCGTGTGCGCCCGCAGTCTAAGTCTTGGGCACGCAGCCGGCTCGGCCGGCTGCGCCGCCCCCGCATTTCGTTGGGCAAGCAGCCGGCTCGGCCGGCTGCGCCGCCCCCGCATTTGACGGCGGCCCCGGCGTGCGAAAGACTTCGCATAAGTCCTTGTAGAGACCGGTTGGCGGCCCGCCGTCACCGGCCTACGACGCGGGCCGTGCCCCGCACGCAGCGGCGGAGTGAACCCTTCCACTCCGCCGTTGCTCTCTCGACCGCCACAATGCGGGCCGTGGCAGAGAGCGTTTCCCTCAAGGAAGCCTCCGAGCGGGTGGGCGTCTCGCCCGAAACGCTGCGCCGATGGGCGCGCGACGGCGTGATCCCGGAGGTGGATGGCAAGGCCAAGTGGACCACCGCCGCGGTGGCGCACGCGCGCATCGTTGCGCGGCTTCGGGAGCGGGGGCACAAGCTCGAGCAGATCAAGGAGGCGGGCAGGGAGGGCCGGCTCGCCTATGGGTACATCGAGGAGCTCTTCGGCGGGGACGAGCCCGAGCGCACGCTGAAGGAGGCGGCCGAGCTCACCGACCTCGAGCCCGCGCTGATCGAACGCTTCTGGGCCAGCTTGGGCCTGCCCACTCGCGGGCTCGAGCAGCTGAGCGACGAGGACATCCAGGCGCTCCACTACGTCTCCGCCGTGCTCGCTGCCGGCTTCCCGCTGGTGGCATTCCTCCAGCTCTGCCGGGTCTACGGGCAGGCGCTTGCGCAGATCGCCGAGGCCGAGGTGCGGCTCTTCCACCTATACGTGCACGAGCCGCTGATCCGGGAGGGCGTGCCCGGGCTGCAGATGGCGGAGGAAATGGAGGACCTCGCGCGCGACCTGCTGCCGCTCGCGTCGCCGATGATGGACTACGTCCACGAGCGCTTCCTCCAGCACTTCGTCGAGCAGGACGTGGTGGGGCACATGGAGAGCGAGCTCGATGACGAGGACGTGGACCTTGGGCGCGTGCGCGTGGCGATCGCCTTCGCCGACCTCGCCGGCTACACACGCTTCACCGAGGAGGAGGGAGAGGAGGAGGCGCTGTCGTCGGTCGAGCGCTTCGTCGAGGGCGTGACCAACACGCTGCCCGAGGACGCGCGCGTGGTCAAGACGATCGGCGACGAGGTGATGGTCGTGGGCCAGGACGTCCGCGCGCTTGTGGACTGGGCGGTCGGGTTCACGAGCCTGTTCGACGAGCGGCCCGAGCCGCGCATCGGGGTGCACTGGGGAACGACCCTCTACCGCGACGGCGACTACTTCGGCCGCGACGTGAACCTCACCTCCCGCGTGGTGGCGCGGGCGCGAGGCGGCGAGGTGCTCGTGACCGACTCGGTCGTGGACGCCGTGCGCGACTCGCCGCACCTCAGCTTCGACGAGATCGGGCAGGTGAAGCTGAAGGGCTTCGCCGAGCCGCGGCAGCTGTGCCGAGCGGCGCTGCGCGAGCCTCCCGACGGATGAGCGAGTGGGCGCTTGAGGCGGCGCGCGAGAGCGGGCTGGTGCGCCAGGGCGAGTCGCTGCTGGTGATGGTGTCGGGTGGCGGGGACTCGGTGGCGCTGCTGGATGTCGCCCACCGCCTCGGTGCAGATATCTCAGCGCTCCATGTCAATTACGGGCTCCGCGACGGGGCCTCCGAGGACGAGGCCTTCGTAGAACGCCTCTGCGAGCAGCTCGGCGTGCCGCTCGCGGTCGAGCGTGTACAGCTGGGCAGCGGCGGCAACCTGCAGGAGCGGGCTCGCGATGCGCGTTACGCGCTGGCCGAGGCTCTTACGGCTGGGGACTACGCGGCTGCGCACACCGCCTCCGACCAGGCGGAGACGATCCTCTACCGCCTGGCCGTCTCGCCGGGGTCGCGGGCGCTGCACGGGATGTCGCCGCGCCGCGGGCGCCTGGTGCGGCCGCTGCTGGGCGTTACGCGCGAGGAGGTGCGTGAGTATCTGCGTGCGCGCGGGCTCGAGTGGCGCGAGGACCCTTCGAATGCCGATCGCCGCTTCGCCCGAGCCCGCGTGCGCCACGACGTGATCGAAGCGCTGCGCGAGCTGTCACCCGGCGCGGAGCGGACGATCGCGGAGACGGCGAGGCAGCTCCGGGAGGAGGCGGAGGTGCTGGACGGCGTGGTTACCGAGGCGGTGAAGGACCTCGGTGGCGGGCCGGCCGTGCTGCTCGCTGCACTGCTCGAGTATCCGCCGGCCGTGCGCCGCCTTGTGCTTCGGAAGGTCGCCGGGCGGACCCTTTCGAGCCTCGAAGTCGAGGAGGTCCTCGCTCTCGGCGAGCGCGGCTCGAAGTCGCTCGACCTCGGCGGTGGCCTGCGCGCGGTATCCGAATACGGCACGCTCCGCTTCACCCGTAGCGTCGATGCGGCCACGCCCGACCCGGTGCCGCTCACGGTGCCCGGACGGGCGCGTTTCGGCGACTGGGAGGTCGAGGCGCGCCTTGGCGGCCTGGGCGACGTGACCGTGAGCAACCTCGCACCCGAGCTCACCGTCCGCGCCTGGCGCGACGGAGATCGCATGCGTCCCGCCGGTCTCGGAGGATCGAAGTCGCTCCAGGACCTGTTCACCGACCGAAAGGTCCCGCGCGCACTGCGCCACACGCTTCCCGTCGTGGAATCGGACGGCTCGATCGTCTGGGTGGCGGGGGTGGCGGTGGACGAACGGTTCGCGGCGGCGGAGGGGGCGGAGGGGGCGGTGAGCCTGCGCGCGCGGTCCGCCGGGGGCAGGGCCTAGGCCCGCGGGCGCTACTCGGTTCCGAACACGCGGTCGCCGGCGTCGCCCAGGCCGGGGCGGATGTATGCGTTCTCGTCGAGCTCGCGGTCCACGGCGGCGGTCCAGATGTGGACGTCGGGGTGGGCCTTCTCCACCGCCTCGACTCCCTCCGGGGCCACCACCAGGCACACGAGCCCGAGCCGGCGCGCGCCGGCCGCCTTCAGCTTGTCGAGGGCGTGAACCGCGCTTCCGCCGGTGGCGAGCATCGGGTCCACCACGAACACGTGGGCGTCCGCGAGGCCGGGCGGCAGGCGCTCGTAGTAGTCGATGGGCCGGTGCTCCTCCTCGTCGCGGTACACGCCCACGTGGCCGACGCGGGCACCCGGGAGGAGCCGCAGAAAGCCGTCCACCATCCCGAGTCCCGCGCGCAGCACGGGCACGATCGTGATCTCGGTCGGGAGGCGGCTGCCGGTGGTGCGCTCGAGTGGCGTCTCGATCTCGACCTCGCTTACCGGTAGGCCGCGGGCGGCCTCCACCGCCAGGATTGCCGAGGCCTCGAAGAGGGCCTGGCGGAACTCGCCGTGGCCGGTGTTGCGGTCGCGCATTACGGCGAGCCGGTCTGCGAGAACTGGGTGGTCGACGACCTCGAGGCGCTGGGACATGGACGCGACGATAACCTCGCGGGCCGCTTGTCCGCCTCCATGCGCAACGTAGAGCTCAAGGCCCGCGACCCCGATCCGGCTCGCTCGCTCGAGCGTTCGCTCGCTCTCGGCGCGGAGGACCAGGGCGAGATCCGCCAGCGCGACACCTACTTCGCCGGCGCCAGCGGCCGCATCAAGCTGCGCGAGCAGGACCCCGGTGAGGACGAGCTGATCCAGTACTCGCGCGAGAACTCCACTGACGCGAGGACGAGCAGCTACAGGCGCGTGCCGACGGGCGAGGCCGATGCGCTACGCGCGGCGCTCGACGACGCCTACGGGACGCTCGTGACGGTTACGAAGCGCCGCCGCCTGCTGCTCTGGGAGGGCGTGCGCATCCATCTCGACGAGGTCGAGGGGCTCGGCAGCTATCTCGAGCTCGAGGCCGTGGCGGAGGCCGGGCCGGACTCCGACCTGAGTGCCGAGCGCGACAGGGTCGAGCGGCTTCGCGCGGAGCTCGGCATCGACGACGGCGATCTGATCGCGACGAGTTACTCCGACCTGCTCCTGAATCCTCCGGATGACGCGCGCGCCGCGGACGACCTGATGCGCGCCGCGGACGAGGTGATGCGGACGGCCTACGTGCCCTACTCGCACTTTCCTGTCGGCGCCGCGCTGCGGGCGCCGGACGGCAGCATCCATGTGGGCTCGAACGTCGAGAACGCAAGCTATCCGCAGGGCCAGTGCGCGGAGACATCGGCGATCGGAGCGCTGATCGCAGCCGGTCATACGCTGATCGCGGAGGTGGCGGTCACGGCTGAGCGGATGGACATCTGCCCGCCCTGCGGCGGCTGCCGGCAGCGGCTCGCCGAGTTCGCGAGCGCGGACACGCTTGTCCACCTCGGCCGTCCCGACGGGCCGCGCGAGACGACCACGGTCGGCGAGCTACTGCCGCTGGCCTTCGAGCTGGACCCGCCCGCATGAGCCACGCGGAGGCCGCTGCGGTGATGAACGAGCGCTCGGGCCTGCGACCGCGCGTGGGCGTGGTGCTCGGCTCGGGGCTCGGGGCGGTGGCAGAGGCCGTGTCCGACCCGACCACGATCGACTACGGCGAGCTGCCCGGCTTCCCGGTTCCCAGCGTGGCCGGCCACGGCGGGCAGGCGGTGCTGGGCGAGATCGGCGACGTGCCGGTGGCGGTGCTCCAGGGCCGCGCGCATCTCTACGAGGGAGGCGACCTCGACAAGCTCCGCACCCCGGTGAGGGCGCTGCGCGCCGCCGGTGCCGAGATCGTCGTGCTCACGAATGCCGCCGGCTCGCTGCGGGCGGAGGTGGGCCCCGGGAGCCTGATGCTGATCTCCGATCACATCAACCTGAGCGGCGTGAACGTGCTCGCCGGGCCGAACGACGAGGAGATCGGCCCGCGCTTCCCGAGCATGCACGACGCCTACGACCCGGAGCTGCGCGCCGGCCTGCGCGCGGCCGCGGAGGAGCTCGGGACGACGCTCGCCGAAGGCGTGTACCTCGCCGTCTCAGGACCGACGTTCGAGACTCCCGCCGAGATCCGGGCCTTCGTTGCGCTTGGCGCCGACGCCGTGGGGATGTCGACCGTGCACGAGACCGCCGTCGCGCGCCACTGCGGCCTCCGCGTGGCGGCAATCTCTGCGATCTCGAATCTCGCCGAGGGGATGAGCGACGTGCCGCTCAGCCACGAGCAGACCCTGCGCGATGCCAAGCGCGCCGCCGAGGACCTCGTGCCGCTGCTGGTGCGCTTCGTGGAGAGGCTCGGCCCGTGACATACGTTCCGGACCTGATCAGGATCAAGCGCGATGGTGGTGAGCTGAGCGACGCACAGCTGCGCGAGCTGGTCCAGGGGATCACCGACGGCAACGTGAGCGACGCACAGGTGGGTGCGCTCGCGATGGCGATCGTGCTGCGCGGCATGACCCGGACCGAGCGCATCGCGCTGACCGGCGCGATGCGGGACTCCGGCGACGTGCTCGACTGGTCCGACGCCGGCCTGCCCGGACCGGCGCTCGACAAGCACTCGACCGGCGGAGTCGGCGACAAGGTGAGCCTCCTGCTGGCGCCGATCGTGGCCGCGTGCGGCGGCGCGGTGCCGATGATCTCGGGGCGCGGCCTCGGCCACACCGGCGGCACGCTCGACAAGCTCGAGGCGATCCCGGGGTACGACACCACGCCGGACCCGGATGCCTTCCGCCGCGCCGTGGCCGGCGCCGGCGCCGCGATCGTCGGTCAGACGGCGCGCCTCGCACCCGCCGATCGGCGGCTGTACGCGATCCGCGACGCCACCGGCACCGTCGAGTCGATCCCGCTGATCGTGGCGTCGATTCTCTCCAAGAAGCTTGCCGCCGGGCTCGATGCGCTCGTGATGGACGTGAAGGTGGGCTCCGGGGCCTTCCTGCCCGACCGCGAGCAGGCCGAGGAGCTCGCGCGCACGATCGTGGAGGTGGCGAATGGGAACGGCCTCCCGACCTCGGCGGTGCTCACCGACATGGACCGCGTGCTCGGCCGCAGCGCCGGCAACGCGGTGGAGGTGCGCGAGTCGATCGACCACCTCACCGGCGCCGCCAGCGACGAGCGCCTGCGCGAGGTCACCCTCGCCCTGAGCGCAGAGCTGCTCGCGCTCGGTGGCGTGGAGCCGGACCCGGCATCGGCACGCACGGCGGCCGAGACCGCGCTCGACAGCGGCGCCGCGGCGGAACGCTTCGCCGCGATGGTCCGCGAGCTGGGGGGCCCGGCTGACCTACTCGAGGCGCCGGAGCGCCATCTCACCGAGGCGCCGGTCACGCTCGCCGCCGAGGCGGCGGAGGCTGGGACCGTGACAGCGGTGGACGTGCGCGCCGTGGGTCTCGCCGTCGTGGCGCTGGGCGGAGGCCGCACCAGGGAAGACGATCCGGTGGACCACTCCGTGGGGCTCACCGAGGTTGCTGCGCCCGGCGAGGACGTGGCGTCCGGCGGGCGCCCGCTCGCGCTCGTGCACGCGAAGGACGAGGAGGCCGCGGGCCAGGCGGCCGACGCGCTGCGCGCCGCCTACACGCTGGGCGACTCCGCCCCGGACGCCAGCCCACCCGTCCTCGAGGTGCTGCGGTGACCGTCGTCCCCAAGGTGGAGCTCCACGTGCACCTGGAGGGCACCGCCCCTCCGGACCTGATCAGGCGGCTCGCCGAGCGCAACGGCCTGCCGGTGCCGGAGGGCGTGTTCGCCGCGCCGGATCTCTTCGCCTACACGGACTTCCTCGATTTCCTGAAGACCTACGACAAGGCCGCCAGCGTGATCCGCACCGGCGAGGACTACCGCGACATCACCTACGAGTACCTCGTGAGCTGCGCCGCCGAGGGCGCGATCTACGTGGAGCTCACGGCCTCGCCGGACCACGCGAAGCTCGTTGGTCTCAGCGACGAGGAGCACCTGGACGGCATCGCGCGCGGGATCGACGACGCCCGCGCGGAGAGCGGCATCGAGGGGCGCATCCTGATCTCATGCGTGCGCAACTTCGGCGTGGAGCCCGCCCTACGTGTGGCCCGCTACGCCGCCGAGCGCCCGCATCCGTACGTCGTTGGCTTCTCGATGGCCGGCGACGAGGAGAACTATCCGCCGGCCGCCTATGCCGAGGCGTTCGAGCTCGCCGCTGCCGCGGGGCTCGGCTGCACCGTGCATGCGGGCGAGTGGGCCGGTCCGGAGAGCGTGCGCGAGGGGCTGAAGCTGCCGGTGAGCCGCATCGGGCATGGCGTGCGCTCGATCGAGGATTCGGCGCTCGTGGAGGAGCTGGCCGAGATCGGGACCGTGCTGGAGGTCTGCCCCACCAGCAACGTGGTGCTCGGCATCTACCCGACCTACGACGCGCACCCGCTTCCACGGCTGCTGGACGCCGGCGTCCAGGTGACGCTCGGATCCGACGATCCCCCCTACTTCGGCGCGACGATTGGCGGCGAGTACGCGCTGTGCGCCGAGCACTACGCCCTGGACGACGAGGCACTGAGGGGCATCACCCGCACGGCGATCGACGCCGCATTCTGCGAGGGAAAACTCAAGCAGGGGTTAATGCAAACGGTGTAGGGTGGCGAGATTCCTGACCCAACGAGGAGACTCAACCGTGCCTAGGTCCTTTCGCTTCTTCCTTCTGGCGCTCATTGCAGCGCTCGCCCTCGGAATCGCCGCCTGCGGCGACGACGACGACGGTGGGGGTGGTGGCAGCGACACTGCGTCGGAGGATCAAGGCAAGGCGATCAAGGCCGGAGTGGTCACCGACATCGGTGGCCTAAACGACCGCTCGTTCAACTTCCTCGCCAACAAGGGCCTCGAGGACGCGGAGGGCGACCTCGGCGTCGAGGGCCGCGTGCTGATCTCGAAGTCGAATGCCGACTACGTTCCGAACCTGACGACGCTCGCACAGCAGCAGTACGACCTGACCGTAGGGGTCGGCTTCCTGATGGCTGACGCGTTCGCCACGGTCTCCGGCAAGTTCCCGAACAACAGCTTCGCGATCGTCGACTTCCCGGCCTCGGGCCTGAAGGGCAAGCCGCAGAACGTCGAGGGTCTGCTCTTCAAGGAGCAGGAGGCCGGCTACCTCGCCGGTTACCTCGCGGGCCTCTGGGCGAAGGACAACAACGCAACCACGGTGTCCACGGTCGGCGGCCAGAAGATCCCGCCGGTGGACCACTACATCGCCGGCTTCCAGGCCGGCGCGAAGGCGGCCTTCCCTGGCGTCAAGACGCTGAACGGGTACTCGCAGGACTTCGTCGACCAGGCGAAGTGCAAGGAGATCGCGCTCGACCAGATCGCCCAGGGCTCCAAGGTCGTGTTCCAGGTCGCCGGCCAGTGCGGCCTCGGCGCGCTTGACGCGGCGAAGGAGAAGGGCGTCCAGGGCATCGGCGTCGACGCCGACCAGGCCTACCTCGGCGACTTCATCCTCACCTCGGCCTTGAAGAAGGTCGACGTGGCGGTGTTCGACGCGATCAAGCGCGCCCAGGACGGCACGTTCAAGGGCGGCACGGACGTGATCGCCACCGTCGAGAATGGCGGTGTTGGCCTCGGCCAGATTGGGCCGGCGGGCACCAAGTACGAGGACCAGATGAAGGACGTCACGGACCAGGTCGCCGCCGGCGAGATCAAGGACATTCCCGACACGGTCAAGTAGCCAGGAGTGCCGGCAGAAGCACCCGCGCTCGAGCTACGCGGAATAACGAAGAGGTTCGGTCCCGTCGTCGCGAACGACGGGATCAACTTCGACCTTCGCCCAGGCGAGGTTCACGCGCTGCTTGGCGAGAACGGGGCTGGGAAGTCCACCCTGATGTCGATCCTCTACGGGCTCTACAGCCCGACCGAGGGCGAGATTCGGGTCAATGGAGAGCTGGTCGAGGTCGAGTCGCCGTCGCGGGCGATCGAACTTGGCATCGGCATGGTCCACCAGCACTTCATGCTCGTGCCGGTGATGACCGTGACCGAGAACATCGTCCTGGGGGAGGAGCCCACGCGCGGCGCTCTGCTCGACGTTCGTGAGGGCGCTCGCCGCGTTAAGGAGCTGTCGGACCGGTACGGATTGGCGGTCGACCCCGATGCGGTGATCGAGCAGGTCTCGGTCGGGATGCAGCAGCGTGTGGAGATCCTGAAGACGCTCTACCGAGACGCCCGCATCCTGATCCTCGACGAGCCGACCGCGGTGCTCACGGCCCAGGAGACCGAGGAGCTGTTCGAGGTCCTTCGCGAACTTAAGAAGGACGGCGTTTCGATCGTATTCATCAGCCACAAGCTGAACGAGGTGCTCGAGATCTCCGACCGCGTGACCGTGCTGCGGCGCGGAAAGCAGATCGACACGGTGCCGACCGAGGGTGCGACCGAGCAGAGCTTGGCCCGCCTGATGGTCGGCAGGGACGTGCTGCTGCGGGTCGACAAGGCGCAGGCAAAGCTCGGCGAGCCGATGCTCGAGGTCGAGGACCTGCACGTTCGCGACGAGCGCGGACTGCCTGCGGTGAAGGGCGTGAACCTGACCGTTCGAGGCGGGGAGGTTGTGGCGCTCGCCGGCGTGGACGGCAACGGGCAGCTCGAGCTGGTGCAGGCGATCGCCGGCGTCCGCGAGCCGGAATCCGGGCGGATCGCCATCGGAGGGCAGGACGTGTCGGGTGTCGGCGTTCGCCGCACGACCGAGGCCGGCTTGGCGCACATCCCTGAGGACCGTCAGCTGTACGGCCTCGTGCTCGACTTCACGCTTGCGGAGAATCTTGCTCTGCGTGAGTACCGGTCGCCTCCGATCTCGAATCACGGGCTGCTGTCGCCCCGCAACATGAACCAGCTGGCCAGGGCGCTCCTCAAGGAGTACGACGTACGCGGCGGCGAGCCGGACACGCTTGCGAGCTCCCTGTCAGGAGGCAACCAGCAGAAGGTTGCGGTGGCGCGCGAGGTGGCCAGCAACCCGAAGCTTCTGATTGCGCACCAGCCAACGCGCGGGCTCGACGTCGGCGCGATCGAGTTCGTCCACGGGCGGCTGCTCAGGGAGCGGGACGAGGGACGAGGCATCCTGCTGGTCTCGCTCGAGTTCGAGGAGGTCCGCGCACTGGCGGACCGCATCCTCGTGATCTACGAGGGGCAGATCGTCGGTGAGTTCCCGCCAGACGCCTCCGAGGAAGAGCTTGGTGTGGCGATGACGGGCGGCGGCCGGGCCGCGGCGTGAGCGCCACCGAGGAACCGGAGGTACGGGCCCAGACCCCGGCGTCGCGGCTCGCCGGCTACGTGCGCGGCGGCGGCGTGATCGTCCCGCTCCTCACGGTGTCGCTGGCGTTCCTCGCGGGTGGGCTCGTGATGCTGGTAACCGGCAAGGACCCAATCGCCACCTACGAGGCGATCTGGAAGGGCACCGGCCTCCAGTGGCTGTTCCCGTGGACGACGGGCGCGGACCGTACCCTCGCGGCCTCGAACCTCCAGCAGACGCTCATCATCACCACGCCGCTGATCCTCACGGGTCTGGCGGTGGCGTTCGCGTTCCGGGCCGGACTCTTCAACATCGGCGGGAACGGCCAGTACATCGTCGGCTCGATCGCAGCCGTGTGGGTCGGCTCCTCGTTCGCCGACATGCCGAGCCTCCTCCACATCGTGCTCGCGATCTTGCGGCGTGCGCAGCCGGTGCCTTCTGGGCGGGCATCGCCGGATTCCTGAAGGCCACGACAGGCGCTCATGAGGTGATCAGCACGATCATGCTCAACTGGATAGCCGTGTGGGTCGGCGTCTGGCTGTTCTCGCTCGGCGGCCCGCTCCAGAACAAGGCCCAGAAGTCGATTCCGGTGTCGGAGGACGTGGTCGAGGGGGCCAAGCTGCCCGTGTTCTGGGGCGATCCGGTCCTGCAGGGCCTCCACATAGGGCTCTTCATCGCGCTGTTCGCGGTGATCGTGTTCTGGATTCTCCTGAACCGCTCGACGATCGGCTATCGAGGTGCGGGCGGTGGGCTTCAACCCTGAGGCCGCCCGCTACAGCGGGATGAACGTCGGCAAGAACTACATCCTGGTGATGGCGGTTTGCGGGCTGTTCGCGGGACTTGCGGGAGCGATGGACGTGCTCGGCTGGCAATTCCGTATCGCGACGAACGACATTCAGATCGCCTACTTCGGCTTCATCGGGATCGCTGTTGCGCTGCTCGGGCGCAACACGGCGGTCGGCACGGTCGCGGCGGCCCTCTTGTTCGGCGCGCTACTCAGCGGAACGTCGCAACGCAATCTCGATCCGACGATCTTCGAGCCTTCGCTGGCCACGAACCTCACCTGGATAATCCAGGGCCTCGTCATTCTGATCGTGAGCGCCGACGTGTTGGTGCTCGGAATGATCGCGCGCGGGCGGGGCCTCTTCCGTCGGCGCCGAGCGGCGCCGGCGCCCGCCGCGGAGGGTGAGCCATGAGCACCACGGTGGCCGCAGGCCGGCAGCTTGCGATCTCGGCGCGCGCCGCGGCCTGGGCGGGGATCGCGCTCGGGATCGTGGCGGCCTACGTGGCCCTGCCGCCGCTGCTGATCCGCACGCCGGCCGTGTCGCTCGTCTTGGCGGCCGCTGGCGTCCTCGCGGGCGTTTACGCCACTCGCCAGGGCGAAAAGCGCCTTGGCTGGATCGCGGTGGTCATAGCGGTGCTCGGCGCCATTCTCGGCGTGATCGCCGCAAAGTCGGGGGAGAGCAACCTGGAGCGCGTGTTCGTCTGGTCCGCGCTCGTCGCGGGCATGCTCCGCTACGCGACGCCGCTGATCTTCGGCGCGATGGGCGGCATCCTGTCCGAGCGCAGCGGCGTCATCAACATCGGCCTCGAGGGCATGATGCTGATCGGCGCGTTCTTCGGCATCTTCGGCTCGGATCTGCTCGGCTCTTGGTTCCTTGGCGTCGTGGTCGGAGTTGCCGCAGGCGCACTGATTGGCCTGGTTCACGCTTTCGTGTCGATCCAGCTGCGCGCCGATCAGGTGGTGAGCGGCACCGGGATCAACTTCCTGGCGATCGGCATCACCGGCTACATCTTCATCTACCACTACGGCGACCAGGGCACGCCCTCCGACATCTCGCGCGCCCCGAACGTGACGCTTCCGCTGGTGGAGGACATCCCGTTCATTGGGGAAGCGATCGGCCAGATGAACGTCCTCACCTGGGCCGCTCTGCTGCTCGTCCCGATCCTCTCCGTCTACCTGTTCCGCACGCGCGGCGGCCTGCGGTTGCGCTCCGTGGGCGAGAAGCCGCGTGCCGCCGACAGCCTGGGCCTGCCAGTGCTGCGCACGCGCTACCTCGCCGTGACCGCATCGGGCGCCCTGGCGGCCCTCGGGGGTGTGTTCCTGTCGATCGGGCTGCTCGGCTCGTTCAATGAGCAGATGACCGCGGGCCGCGGCTTCATCGCGCTGGCCGCGGTGATTTTCGGCAGCTGGCGACCGTTCGGCGCGCTGGCCGGCGCGTGCCTGTTCGGCTTCTCGACGGCACTCGCGCAGCGCCTGCCAGCCTTCTCCGAATCCACGGCCGTGCTATTCCAGGCACTTCCCTATGTCGTGACCCTGGTCGTGGTGGCCGGCGTCATCGGCCGTTCCCGACCGCCCGCCGCAATCGGCGTGCCGTATGTGAAGGAGTAGTTCTTGGTCGTATCCAGGCTCACCCTGGCCAGCCCCACGGACGAGCACACGGGGCGCCTCAGCGACGAGGTCGAGCTCTACCAGCGCACCTACAACACGCTGTTGCGATCGAGCGGCGAGACTCACCTGCGCGTGCTCGAGCCCGCGCATCGGGCGATGGGCTCGAGCCTGCACCCGCTGGCCGACAGCGACGAGCCTGATCTTGGCGCGCTGATTTACGCGATCCGGCGGCTGCCGGACGGGATGTCCGCTGGAGCGGAGCTCGTGATCATGGGCCAGGAGGCCGAGGTCTTCGCCAAGAACGGCATCGTGATCGACGAGTGGCAGGAGGCGGACGCCCCGGCCCGGCGGCGGCGCTGGCACGACGCCGGGAACGGCACGCATGCCGTGCTGCTCGCCAGTGCGTCCGACGTGGACGACCTGATCCCGACGCTCGTGGCCTTCCAGATCGAGTGGAACAAGATCCGCGTGCGCCAGCGCGCGGCGGGCTGGCCGGCGGACCACGAGCCGGCTCCGGACGAGTGCGCCGAGGTGCTCGGGGGCACCGCCGAGGACTGGGGCCGCCTCCAGGGCGCCTGGGGCGACCAGTTCGGCGAGCGCCTGCGGCTGATTGCCGACAGGCGAATGAACCTGCGGGTGCGGATGCTCGGCGGCACTCAGGTGGGATACGCGCGCATGACGCGGCGCTGGTGGACGCCGGTGCACAACTCGCTCACCGAGCAGGGGCTGGCGGACCGTCCGCTCTACTTCGTCAGCTCGAACACGCACAGCCTCGTGAACATCGCCACGGGCGTGGCGCGCGAGCGCGAGGACGTGCTCGTCCAGTTCGTGGAGACGCTGCCGGAGGACGACATCTTGCGCACCGAGCTGGCTGCCTTTCGGGAGGGTCGCGCCGAGGGCTCGTGGGAGAACTTCCTCTACTTCGTGGCCCGGCTCTACTTCGACATGCACGGCGAGGAGGGCCGCGCGGCACGGCGGCGCTCGGAGGCCGAGTCCGGCGTCTCGCATATCCGCAGCACCACGGCGCTGCGCGTGCCGGCTCAGATAATCCCGTTGTCCAAGCTGCACCCGGAGCGGATGGACCCGCGGCTCGGCCAGGTGGATCCGGACAAGCTCGCGGCCGCTGAGGGAGTGGTCGTGAACATCGACTATCCGCTCGGCGTAGCCGCCTACAACATCCTGCGCGAGGTGGCCGTGGACAGCTCGATGCTGCGTGGCGTCTACGTGCTGGGCAAGGCGGCCACTCTGAACGCCGACGTGGGCGACGTGATGCTCTCGACCGTGGTCCACGACGAGCACTCGGGCTCCACCTACTGGCTCGACAACGCCTTCAGCGTGAACGACATCGCACCCGACCTGCGCTTCGGCAGCGGCCTCGACAACCAGCGCGCGGTCACCGTTAAGAGCACGTTCCTCCAGAACCGCTCCTACCTCGACTTCTACTACCGCGAGGCGTTCACGGTGGTCGAGATGGAGGCCGGGCCGTACTGCAACGCGCTCTATGAGATCGCGGACGCGGACCGGCACCCGGTGAACACCGCGGTGAACTTCTCGAAGTTGCCGGTGGACTTCGGGATCATCCACTACGCCTCAGATACGCCCTACACGCAGGCGCGCACGCTCGGCGCCCGCGGGCTCAGTTACTACGGGATGGACTCCACGTACGCCTCGTCGCTGGCCATCCTGCGCCGCGTGCTGCGGCTGGAGGGCGTGCTCGAGTAGTCCGTCACCGGAAAGCCGCCTGCAAGGAACCCTCTGCGTAGCGCACACCTTTGGTGGCGCAAACCTCCCGCGGAACCGTGCGGCTTCGGGTTGTGGCTTGACCGCACTTTGCGAAAAAACTTGACTGCCTAGGCAATGGGCAGAGTGTTGGGGCTCGCCGCTCCATCGCCGGCAGGGGTGCCGTCGCCCCAAGGGCTGGGCTATTCGAGCGTGGTGCTCGACCGCCTGGCCACCCACGCGTGCGCGGTCCTGGGGTTCGAACAGGCGTGGGTGGTGGCGCGCGCCCCGCGCGACCCGGGCGGCTTCATCGTGGTGGCCGGAGTGGGCACCGATCCGGATGTGATCGGCCGGCGTGTGCACGCCGCCGGGCTCGGCGCGGTGGCCGCCGCTCCCTTCCTCGCCGGGCTTGAGGAGCGCGGTGCACTCTGCGTCGGCGGCAGGGACGAGCAGCGGAAGCTCGAATCGCGAGAGATGGAGCTGCTCTGTGAGCTCGGCACGCTCGCCGGAGAGGCCCTGATTCACCATGAGCGCCGAGAGTTGAGCGCGGGCGACTCGCAGGCCGAGATTCGCGGACTGGTGAAGGCGCTGGCCGAGGCGGACGGCGACACCTACCGTCATTCGCTCGAGGTTGCGGCCACTGCGACGGTGGTCGGCGAGCGCCTCGGGCTCGCGCGCACGGAGGTCGTCGAGGTGGAGCTGGGCGCGCTGCTCCACGACGTCGGCAAGCTTCGCCTGCCCCCGCACATCCTCGGCAAGCCCGGCAGCCTGACCGAGGACGAGCGTCGCCTGGTCCGTCTGCACCCGGAGTGGGGCGCCGAGATGGTCGGCCGCATCCCCGGCCTCGAGGCGGTGGCCCTGATCGTGCGCCTCCACCACGAGCGCCCCGACGGCACCGGCTATCCGCACGGCCTCTCCCGCGAGCGCATCCCGATGGCCAGCCGCATCGTCTCCGTGTGCGACGCCTACGGCGCGATGACGAAGCGTCGCCCGTACAGCGAGCCGCTCGACGTCGACACGGCTCTACTCGAGCTCTCCCGCCATGCGGGCACGCAGTTCGATCCGGACGCGGTCGAGGCGCTCGCGGCGTTCGTGCGTTGCGGCGAGGCTGTGCCGGCCTAGTTCAGCCGCGCACGACACCGGTCTTGCCGAACACCGGCATCGTCCCACCGGCGTCGTCGAGCACGTTCTGCCAGAGCCGGGCCACCACGTCCGGATTGTCATCCGCCACGTCGTTCTCCTCGTCCGGATCCTCCTCGGTGTCGAAGAGGCGCCTCTCCTTGCCCTGGTTGTCCGCGATGAGCAGGTAGCGCCCGTCGCCCGCGGCCACCTGGTCGGCGTATGCGGTCGTCCAGTGGTCGCGCTCGGGCGGATCGCCGCCGTCGAACATCACGGTGAGGTCCTCGCCGTCCATCTTGCCGGGCACGGTCAGGCCCTGGAACGACAGGATCGTGGGCGCCACGTCGTGCGTGGACGCGAAGTAGTCGCTCGTCTCGCCGGCCCGCTTTCCCTCGGGGTGGCGGATGATGTACGGCACGGAGTGGATCTCCTTGGCGAGCATCGAGTTGGCCTTGCCCATCAGGCCGTGCTCTCCCAGCAGAATGCCGTGGTCTGACAGGTAGTAGACGACTGTGTTCTCGGCAAGGCCGAGATCGTCCAGCAGGTTGAGCAGGCGGCCGATCCACGAGTCGATGTAGGTGAGCTCGGCGGCGTACAGCTCGCGCACCTGCTGCACCTGGTCCTCCGTCACCTCAAGGTCCTCGACCTTGGAGTAGGGCGTCTTGAAGGGCAGGATCGGCTCCACGCCGTCGCGGTCCTTGAAGCGCAGCTTGAACGTGGTGGGCACGTTCCACGCCTCATGCGGGTCGAACGCATCCACGCCCAGGAAGAACGGCTGCTTGTCCTTCAGTCCCCTCAGCGTCTCCATGCCTGCCGTCAGCACTTGCGCGCCCGAGAGCTGGCGGCCCGAGCGGCCCCTGTTGAAGCCCACGTTCTCGGCTATCCGCTTCTCCGCCTCGGTCCCCTGCAGCGCGGGCAGCAGGTATTCCTCGATCTGCTGCTTGGAAGCGATCCGGTTCTGATCGATGCCGACGTTCCAGCTGCGGTACTCGCCCTGCTCGTAGATCGGCCTCGAGACGTCGAGCGTCTTGCGGAAGCGCTCGAACCGCGGCCCGATCAGGAAGGGGTTGTCGGTCACGTACGCGGTCTCTATCCCGCCCGCGTCCATGAACTCCGTGAGGATCCGCTTGTACGGCGGGATCGGGCTCCAGCCGGGAAACTGCGGCAGCTTCGGGGCGACCTTCCAGTCGCGGAAGGGGAACGAGCGCGTGCCGGTGAGGAGCGCGCGCCGGACGGCGACCGTGGGCATCGCCTCGGGTACCGCGCGGTCGAAGCGCAGCCCCTCCTTCGCGAGCGAGTCGATGTTGGGCGTGTGGGCGAGCTCGTCGCCGTCGTATGCGCTCACAAAGTCGCGCCGCGTGCTGTCGGTCACGATCAGCAGCACGTTGAGCGGGTGCTCGTCGCGCCTGACCACCTTCGGCGCCGGCGTCTCGTCGGCGTCGCTTGAGTCGGTCAGGTCACAACCGGCCGCCGCGAGCGCGGCTGCGCCGGCCGCCCCCGCTCCGCCGTAGCGCATGAGGTCTCGTCGCGTGAGGCGGTTGATTCGGCTCGGGCGCAAGCGGGGGCACTGTAGCGATGAGCCGCCAAATTCAGTCGCGGATTGGGGCGGAGGCGTACGATTCAGCTAGCGAGATGGTTGAACTAGGCGTGGCTCTCCTTGTGGTCGGAGCCGCCCTCTTGGTGGCTGAGGCCCACGTGCCCGGAGGAGTGCTCGGGGTGGCCGGTGGTGTGGCGCTCGCATCCGGCACCGCGCTCGCGATCGGCGCGTCCGGTGGCGCAGTCGCCCTGGTGATCGGCGCCATCCTCGCCGCTTCGGTCGTGACCGGCCTTTGGCTCGCGCTTGCCACCCGCAAGGGCCTGGCGGTACGCCGGCTACGGGTCTCGTCAGGACGCGAGGCGCTCAGCGGCAGGACCGGCGTGGTGCGTCGCTGGAACGGCGGTGGCGGGCAGGTGTTCATTGACGGCGCGCTGTGGCGGGCACGGCCGAGCTGGCCGGACGCGGAGGAGGAGCTGACCGCGGGCGACGCGGTGATCGTGGAGCGCGTGAGCGGATTGACGCTCGCGGTACGCAGAGCAGAGGAATGGGAGGAACCCTGGTGATTGCGGTGATCCTTATCGTCGTTGTGGTGGCCGCGCTGGTGGCCGTGGTCCTGGCGGCCGCGTCCGTCAGGGTGCTGCGCGAGTACGAGCGCGGAATCGTGTTCCGGCTCGGCCGCGTGATCGACCAGAAGGGCCCGGGCCTGGTGCTGCTCATCCCTGCGGTGGATCGCATGGTGCGCGTGACCCTGCGCACGGTCACGCTGCGAATACCGCCCCAGGACGTGATCACGCGCGACAACGTCCCGGTGCGCGTCGCGGCGGTGGCCTACTTCCGGGTGATCGACCCGCGCTGCTCGGTAGTCGAGGTCGAGGACTTCAATGCCGCCACGCTCCAGATCGCCCAGACCACGCTGCGCTCGGTGCTCGGCAAGGCCGAGCTGGACACGCTGCTGTCCGAGCGCGAGCGGCTCAACGAGAGCCTCCAGCAGATCATCGACGAGCAGACCGAGCCGTGGGGGATAAAGGTCACGATCGTTGAGATCAAGGACGTGGAGATCCCCGAGCGGATGCAGCACGCTCTTGCGCGGCAGGCGGAGGCCGAGCGGAACCGGCGGGCGAAGGTGATCCACGCGGAGGGCGAGTTCCAGGCGGCGCACCGTCTCGCCGACGCCGCCGAGGTGATCCGCCCGAACCCGGTCACGATCCAGCTGCGCTACCTCCAGGCGCTGTCGGAGATCAGTGCCAACCAGGGAACGACGATCGTGTTCCCGCTCCCGATGGATGTGCTGAGACCGCTTATCGAGGCGGGCGCCGGCGCCGCCGAGCACGAGGACCGGCCGAGCGAACCCGGCGACGCGGAGCAGGCGAGCGCCCCGCGCGAGCTCCAAGCCCGCGCGCCGGCGGCCCTCCACTGATCACTGCGGCCGTTCAGCGGCGGCGATAGTCTCGACGTGACATGACTGTCACTGGAAATGATCGCGGCGCCGCGGGCAACGCCCGCGGCTTCGCGCACGACGCCACCCGCGTGCTCGACAACTACATCGGCGGAGCGTGGACCCCGTCCATCGCGTCCGAGCAGCTCGACGTGACGAACCCTGCCAGCGGCGAGGTGCTGGCACGGGTGCCGCTCTCGACCGCGACGGATCTCGATGCGGCCGTGCAGGCGGCCCGTGCGGCGCTCGCCCCGTGGCGCGACGTCTCGGTGATCGCGCGGGCGCGCAAACTGTTCGCGCTGCGAGAGGGCCTCGACAACCGCCGTGAGGACATGGCCCGCTCGGTGACAATGGAGATGGGCAAGACGATCTCCGACGCGCGCGCCGAGGTGGCGCGCATGATCGAGATGGTCGAGGCCGCCTGCGCGATTCCGACGACCATGCAGGGCCGCGTCCTCGAGGACGTTTCGCGCGGGATCGACGCCGAGACGATCCGCCAGCCCGTCGGCGTCTGCGCCGCGATCGTGCCGTTCAACTTCCCCGCGATGGTCCCGTTCTGGTTCCTGCCCTTCGCCATCGGCTGCGGCAACACGTTCATCCTGAAGCCCTCCGAGCAGGTGCCGCTCACCCAGCAGATCGCCTTCGAGGTGCTGGACTCACTCGCGCTGCCGCCAGGCGTCGTGAACCTGGTGAACGGCGGCCGTGAGGTGGTGGAGGGGATCCTCGATCACCCGGGCATCGACGCCGTCTCGTTCGTCGGCTCGGCCCCGGTCGCGAAGATCGTCTATGAGCGCTCGGCCAAGGCCGGCAAGCGCGTGCAGGCGCTCGGCGGCGCGAAGAACCACATGGTCGTGATGCCGGACGCCGTGGTCGACAAGACCGTCAGCGGCATCATCGGCTCCGCGTTCGGCGCGGCGGGACAGCGCTGCATGGCCGGCTCGGTGGTCGTGACGGTCGGCGAGGCGCACGAGCGCCTGCTGCCCGCGCTGAAGGAGGCCGCCGAGGCCGTCCGCGTCGGCGACGGCCTCGACGAGCAGAACGAACTCGGGCCGGTGGTCTCAGATGCCGCGCGTGAGCGCATCCTCGGGGCGGTGGAGCGCGGGGTGAACGAGGGCGCCGAGCTTGTCGTGGACGGCCGCGAGACCGGAATCTCGGAGGGCTGCTTCATCGGGGCGACGATCCTCGACGGGGTCACGCCCGAGATGGAGCTCGCGCGCGAGGAGATCTTCGGCCCGGTGCTCTCGCTCATCCACGTCGAGACGCTCGACGAGGCGATCGAGGCCGTGAACAAGAGCCGCTTCGGCAACGGCGTGTCGATCTTCACCGAGTCGGGTGCCGCGGTGCGCAGGTTCAGGCACGACGTCGAGGCCGGCATGGTGGGTGTGAACATCGGCGTCGCCGCGCCGGTCGCCTTCTTCCCGTTCAGCGGCTGGAAGGACAGCTTCCTCGGCGACCTGCACGCCCACGGCACGGACGCGGTGGAGTTCTACACGCGCAAGAAGACCGTCACGTCGCGCTACTTCTCGAGCGGCGAGTCGGGCAGCTACTTCGTAGAGACCTGACCTCGCCGGCCGCATCGGCGCGCCGAGAGTCCACCTTCTGGGAGGGCGTTCGCGCGGGCCTGCCGTTCGCGGCCGCCGGGTTGCTCCTGTCCGTGTCGTTCGGCGTCGTCGCCACGGACGCCGGGCTCTCTGAGCTTGAAGCGATCGTGATGTCGGCGATCGTGTTCGCGGGATCGGCGCAGTTCAGTGCGGTCGCGATCCTCGCTCAGGGCGGTGGCGCCGGCGCCGCCATCGCCGCCGCGGCGCTGATGAACTCGCGCTTCCTGCCGATGGGCGTGGCGTTCGCACCCTCGCTTCGCGGCGGGCCCGTCAAGCGCGCGCTCCAGGGGCAGGCCGTGGTCGACGCATCCTGGGCTCTCGCCGCGCGCCGGGACGGCAGCTTCGACCGCATGCTGCTGTTCGGCTCCTCCGCGGCCGCGTACGTGACCTGGGTCACGGGCACCACCGTCGGGGCCGTCTGGGGAGGGGCGCTCGGCGACCCGCACGACCTCGGAGTGGACGCGCTGTTCCCAGCGTTCTTCCTCGGCCTGCTGGTGAACGAGGCGCGCAGCGGCCGCGCGCGGGGCGTCGCAGCGGCCGGCGCGCTGATCGCGCTGGTCCTGGTTCCGGTGGCACCGCCCGGCGTGCCGGTGCTGGTGGCGAGCTTCGCGGCGCTCGCGGGACTCACCAGGGGCGCGCGTGACGCCATGCTCCAGCGTCAGGAGGCGGAGGGGGAGCCGCGATGAGCACGGGCGCCACGGTGATCTTCGGTTCCGCGGTGATCACCTTTGCGATCAAGGCCGCGGGGCCGGTTGCACTGGGCGGGCGCGAGCTCCCGACGTGGTTCACCAGCGTGGTCGTGCTCCTGGCGCCGGCACTGCTGGCCGCGCTCGTGGCGACCCAGGCGCTCGCCGACGGCGACAAGCTCGCGATAGGTGCGGACACCGCCGGGGTGGCCGCCGGAGGCCTGGCGGCCTGGCGAACCGGCTCGATAATCGCCTGCGTACTGATCGCGCCCGCGGTTACAGCGGCGCTACGCGCGCTCTAGCGCTTGCGGCTTGCCCGACCCGCCCGGCCCGCCTCGTCACGGGCGGCGGCCGCCACGCGCTTGCGCTCGGCGCGCTCGCGCTCCTGTGTCTCGCGCTCCTTCTTGCCCGCCTTGCGCGTCTCATCGTTGCGCTGGGCGATGCGCTCCTTTTCGGCTTTCCAAGCGGCTTCGCTCATTGGACGCTTCCAAACTGCCCCCCCGGATTTTGCCACAGGGAGATGCGAGGAGCAGAGCATCCGACGGTGGTTGCTGCACCACAGACTCTACAGGCGGTTAACCGCACTGCCCCGAGGCCTGGCTGCCCCATGGTTCCGCGGCCCCTCCTGGCCCATGCTCTTCCATGTCAACTACAGAAGGAGAGAGCAACATGGAAGCAACCAATCAGACGGTCCAGAGCAACTCCCTCGACGGCGCTCGTGCGTGGTTCGCGGAGAGAGGCCTGGCGAGAAGGCGAGAGGACAGGATGCTCGCCGGCGTGGCGGGCGCGTTCGCCCGTCGCTACGAGGTCAACCCGTTCGCCATGCGCGTATTCGCGGTGTTCGGGGTGCTCCTCACGACCCCGCTCTCGTACATCGCGCTCTGGGTTCTCATGCCCAAGGCCGACTAAGGCCTGCGTCTAGGCGGCGTCGGCGGGTAGCGCCTTGCGCTCCCGCCGGCGTTCGTCCACGCGCACGACGTCCCACACGAGGCCCAGCGACTCGAGCGTCCGGATCGCCATCCACGAGGGATCGATCTGCCAGCGCCGCAGCCCGTGCGCGGCCGACGTTGGGAAGGCGTGGTGGTTGTTGTGCCACGCCTCCCCGAACGTGAATATGGACAGCCACGCGAGGTTGCGCGAGTGGTCGCCGGTGTCGTAGTCGCGGCGACCGAAGAAGTGGCAGAGCGAGTTGATGCTGTAGGTCACGTGGTGCACCACGAGCATGCGCACCCCGCCGCCCCACAGCAGTCCGGTCAGGGCGGTGCTCAGGGATCCGCCGATGAGGTAGCCGAGGCCGAACGGCAGCGCCAGGCCGGCGAACACCCAGAACAGGAAGGTCCGGTCGATGAAGCTGATCGTCGGGTCGGCGATCAGGTCCGGCGCGTAGCGGTCGCGCTTGCCACGCTGGGTGTGGATGAAGAGCCAGCCGACGTGTGCGTGGAAGAGCCCGCGGATCGCGGCGCTCCAGCCGCTCCCGTGGCCGACGTGCGGACTGTGAGGGTCACCCTCCTGGTCGGAGAACGCGTGGTGCTTGCGGTGGTCGGCCACCCAGGAGATCACCGGGCCTTCGATGGCGATCGACCCCGCGGCGGCGAGCGCGGCGCGCACCGGCTTCCTCGCCTTGAAGCTGCGGTGGGTGAGGTGACGGTGGAAGCCCACGGTCACCCCCATCGCGCAGACCACGTACATGATCCCGAACACGGCGACGTCGCTCCAGTGCAGGAGATCGTTCCAGAGCTGCCAGCACACGACCCCGAGCGCGATAAACGGAAGTGCGGTGATGGTGCCCGTGGCGATCCGGTCAGCCGTCTCGTTCTTGACGGGCTGAATGTCGTCCGCGGTCGGTCCAGTGGGCTCTGCGACTAGCTGCGTGGTCACTTGCAGGACCCTACCCAAAGAGGGGGCGGGTAGTTACACGCCTGCTACGGTCCCCGATGTGGGTGACGCCGTTGCCCGCGAGGTTCTCGTCTCCGATGGCATTGCGATCTGGGTCAAGTGAATCTCCCAGATAGCTAGCGGCCGTTTTTGCACGGCCGCCGTCAGGAGCAGAATGAAGAAGCAGTCCTTCGCCGACCTCGGCGTATCGCCGGTGGTCGTACGCGCCCTCGCAGGGCGCGGCCTAGATTGTGCGTTCCCCGTCCAGGCGTCGGTGATTCCCGACGCGCTGGCCGGTCACGACGTGCTCGTGAAATCCCCGACCGGGTCGGGCAAGACGCTCGCGCTCGGAATCCCGCTCGTCGACCTCATCGAGGCCACTGACCAGCGCGCAGCGGCACTGGTGCTCGCACCCACGCGCGAACTGGCAAGCCAAATCGTCGAGGAGATCCGCGACATCGCAACCGCGCGCGCCCTCTCGGTCGCTGCCGTCTACGGCGGCGTCGGCTTCGAGCGCCAGATCAAGCAAGCCCGCAAGGCGCACATCATCGTCGCCACCCCCGGCCGGCTCGAGGACCTCATCGCGCGCGGCGCGGTGCGGCTCGACCACGTCCGAGTGCTCGCGCTCGACGAGGCAGACCGGATGCTCGACATGGGCTTCCGCCCGGCCGTCGACCGGATCGTGGCCCAGGTGCCGCGTGACCGCCAGACCCTCTTTCTCTCCGCGACACTCGAAGGAGAGGCCGGCCGCATCGCTCAGGAGTACACGCGCGATGCGCGCCGGCATGAGCACGTGAACCAGGCGGATGCGCGCGTGGACATCGAGCACCGCTTCCTCGCGGTCGCCCACGAGGACAAGCTCGACTCGCTCGTGCGCACGCTGCGCGGCGACGACTCCGGGCGCAGCCTCGTGTTCGTGCGCACCAAGCGCGGAGCGGACCGGCTCGTCAAGCGGCTCTCGAAGCGCGGCGTCGAGGCGGCCGCGATGCACGGCGACAAGTCGCAATCCCAGCGTGAGAAGGCGCTCAAGCGGTTCCACAACGGCAGCGTGGCCGCGCTCGTGGCGACCGACGTGGCCGCGCGCGGCATCGACGTGGACGACATCACCCAGGTCGTGAACTTCGACGCCCCCGAGGACCGCGACACCTACACGCACCGAATCGGCCGCACAGGTCGCGCGGGACGCACGGGAGTGGGCGTGACGTTCGTAATGCACGACCAGGCCCACGACATCGGCAAGATCGCGCACGAGCTTCGCCTGCACGCCGAGTTCGAGCAGAGCGGCTTAAAGTCATCGCGCCCGCCGGTAGCTTCCCGCCACGGTGAGCGCCGACATCCCTCACGTAACAGGCGTCGCACACGAGTTCGTTGACGCCGGCGGCCTGCGGACGCATGTAGCGACCGCGGGCCACGGCCCGCCAGTCGTGCTTCTGCACGGCTGGCCGCAGCACTGGTACGAGTGGCGGGACGTGATCCCGCTGCTCGCGCCAAACGCGCGCGTGATCTGCCCGGACCTGCGCGGGTTCGGGTGGACCGACGTGCCCGAGCGCGGCTATGAGAAGGACCAGCTGAAGCGCGACGTGCTCGCGCTGCTGGACGCCCTCGGGCTCGAGCGCGTCACCTTCGCAGGACACGACTGGGGCGGCTACATCGGCTTCATGCTCGCCCTCGACCATCCCGACCGGATCGAGAGCCTCCTTGCCCTGAACGTGCTGCCGCCGTGGCCGCCTGACACCAGGCGCACGATCCTCGACGCGTGGCGCTTCCTGTACATGCCCGTGCTCGGCACGCGCGGCCTGGGCGGTGGGCGGTTCGGGCGCGGCTTCGCCGCTCGCGGCCTTCGCGACGCGGGTGTGGCTCCGGCCGACGTCGATGTATTCGTCGGCCGACTCGACGGCGAGCGCGGCCGCGCGACCGAGCGGCTGTATCGCAGCTTCTTCTGGCGCGAGCTTCCCATGCTGCTTCGCGCGCGCTACTCCGCCTCGGACCTGAGCGTGCCCAGCACGCTGATGTTCGGCACGGATGACCTGGTGATCACGAGCCGCGCCGCCCAGGACGCTGCGGCTCAGACGGACCGGCTCGAGCTCGAGCTGGTCGCCGACGTCGGGCACTTCATCGTCGACGAGAAGCCCGAGCTCGTGGCGGACCGGCTGATGAGGCTGCTTCCGTAGGCAGCGGTTGTCCCGATACATCCACCTGGGCGCTGGGAAGAACGTGCGCATGATCAAGCGGGGTCGGGCAAGAAAAGCATCGCGGCGCCGCGGGCCGAGCCCGCGGCTGGCGCCACTGCTCGCAGTGCTCATCACGATGCTGGTGCTGGCGGCGCCGGCTTCGGCGGCCACGGAGTACGTGTCGCTGGGCGACTCGTATGCCGCGGGACCGCTGATCCCGCTGCAGGTCCCGCCATTCGGCTGTCTGAAGTCGAACAACAACTACGCGAACCTTGCGGCGAGAGACCTCGGCTTCGCCCTCACCGACGCGAGCTGCAGCGGCGCCGAGACCGAGGACATGACGAACCCGCAGGGCGTCGACCCCGACGGCCCGAACCCGCCGCAGTTCAACTCGCTCACCGCGGAGACCGACGTGGTCACGATCCAGATCGGTGGCAACGACATCGGGTTCTCGAGCATCGCGGAGGACTGCACGAGCACCTCGCCCGAGGGCACTCCCTGCCAGGACCGCTACGTGCACGACGGCCGTGACGAGATCAGCGAACGCATCCAGGCCGCGGCGCCGCTCGTGGCGGCGGTGCTCCAGGGCATCCACGCCCGCTCGCCCGAGGCGCGCGTCCTGTTCGTGAACTACGCGGCGATCCTCCCCGACACCGGCCCGGCTGCTGGCCGCAGATGCCGATCACCGAAGGCGACGTACCGTACATGCGCGCGAAGCAGAAGGAACTGAACGCGATGGTGGCCGCGCAGGCCGACGCGAACGCCACCGAGGTGATCGACTGGTACACCGCGAGCATCGGCCACGACGCCTGCCAGCCGCCCGTGATCCGCTGGGTCGAGCCGGTGGTCCCGGTGAACGCCGCCGCCCCGATCCACCCGAACCTGGGCGGGATGCTGGGCGCGTCGAATCTCCTCGTGGCGGCGCTGCAGCCCTAGGGTCGGCCCACGTCCGGCATCGAGTAGTCACACACGCCCGTCGGGAAGATCGCCTCGAGCCGCGCGACCTGTGCCGCCGTGGGCGCCCAGTCGCCGTATAGACCCTTGGCGATCGCGTCGGCGACCGGCTGCAGCGCGCACTTGTAGACGCCGCCGCGAAGCGGCCCGCCAGCGACGATCCGTGAGGTCGAGTGGATCGGAAGTGCCTGCGTGCAGGCGCCATCTGGACCGTTGTCGAGGATGCCGTCCCACACGTGCGCGCCGCGGGCGATCTCGACGCCCTGCGTCGTGAAGCAGCGGTCCGTGGCCAGCTCCGGCTTGTTGCCGGCCACTCCCTGGTCCGGGTGCGCGCGGATGTTCGCCATCCACTCGTCCATCACCGCGAACGCCTCTGGGGTTTGGTCGGCCTGGCGTGCCGGTCGAGCGTCGGTGAACCAGATCACCTGGTTCGAGGCGTCTCCGTCGTTGTCGAGCATGCGCTGGCGCGACGCGAACGACTGATGGCTGTTGTGCATGTCGAGCTCTTCCTCGAGGTAGTGCCGCCAGTCGATCATGGGCATGTCGACGTCGCCGTCGAAGTACAGCCCGCGGTTGTACGCCGCGTGCATCGCGCCGAGGTCGCCCTCGCGGCGGGGCGCCGGTGTCACGCCTCCGTCGGGACTCAGGCGCATGTTGCGCCGGCTCCACGGGTCGAAGCCGCCGGTCGGCAGGAACGGCTGGCCCTCCTGGACCATGTCGCCGGGTGACTTCCAGCTTCCGACCTTGGCGTTCAGGTCGAGGAACTCCTGCGGAGTGATCCTCCCTGCCGTGAGCGCGCCCAGGCCGTACTGGACGCCGACGTTGTCCCAGGTCTGCCGCGCGTAGCCGTCAGGCCCCACGCCGTAGACGTTCTTCGCGTCCTCCCAGTGCGTCCAGTGAACCCGCGCCATCACAGCCGGGTCCATGCGCTCGGTCCCCGCGCCCGCGCTGCCGAAGAGCGGGTTCAAGGCGAGCGGCGTCAGGCCCCGCCAGCCGTTCACGCACTCGCTGTTGCCGGGCCGGCCGGTATAGGGGTTCGGCCGCGTCGGATGCGCGTTCAGGCCCTCCAGCCACTCGCGGTTGTCCCAGTTCTGCCACTTCGGGTTGGCCGCGTCGGTCACGTCCATGTACTGCTCGAGCAGCTCGCAGTCGCCGACGTGGATCGTCTGCGTGACCATGTCCGGGTAGGAGTACTGGGGAATGCCCGCGTCGAGCAGCTGCGGATGGTTCTGCCCGTACACGTACTGCTGGATGCCCCCGCCGGAGCCGCCGACGCCCACCGTGTAGAGCGGCACGCCGTAGCGCTCGACGAACTCCTCCTTCGTCATCAGCGCGGTCTCGCCGCCGAGCTCGAGGTTGTAGTGCGTGCTCGTGCGCGTGCCGCTCGAGTGCACGATCGCGTAGCCCTTGCTCAGGCCAATGTCGTACAAGGCGCTGCCGCCCGGCGTCCCCTGGTTGCGGCCGATCGCCACGCCGCCGTCGAAGGTGTAGATGAGGCGCTTGTTCCAGCGTGAGGTGTCCGGCTTTGCTGCGGGGCTTTCGCCGAACGGGGCGAGCATCGCGAAGGAGTAGATGAAGCGGTTGATCGTGCCGCGCTCGCGACGCACCACATAGTCGACAGTTCGGCCGTCGAGCAGCGTGGCCTGCGCCATGTCGCTCGGCCGTGAGCCGTCCGCCGGCAGCGCGGCGAACTGGCCGTTCGTCCTCTTGTACTGGTAGTCGACGCGCGTGTTCGTCGAGCAGTTTCGGCTAAAGCCCGCGGTCGTGCCGTTCGGGTTCAGCACGCGGAAGCCGGCGCCCGCCTGGTTGTCCACGAGCGGCTCGCCGAGCCCCGCCTGGATCGTCTTGCAGACGAACGGCACCTGATGCGGCCCGCTGAACATCGGACCCTCGGTGGGGTGGTTGGTGAGAGTCGCGACCGCATGAACCGGAGCGTTCGAGCGCCGGTTGTGCCTGACGGTCAGCTCGTTCTCGCCCAGCTGGAGACCGTCGACGAGCCCGACGAGGCCGCCGTCGCGCGCCTCGAATGCGTCGGTCACATCCGTGCCGTTCCGGAGCACCTGAAGCTTGTCGCGGAGGCCGGGAGGGGCGTCCACGCGCACCAGGGCGTCGCCGCCGCTCACCTGATCCGCACGGCTGGACAGGACCGAGATGTCGATCTGGTCGGCCTGCGCGGCGGCGGGCGTCAGAGCAAGCAGGGCGAGAGCTGTGGCGACGATGCGATTCGAGGGCATGGGGTCACCCTAAATCGGCCCGCCCGTCTAACGCAAATCGGTTACCCCGGTTGGGGCCGCGAGCCGCGCACCTGATAGATCGAGGTGAAGCCGCTCTCGAAGCCGCGCCGCGCGGCGCGCAGGTAGAGCCGCCACACGCGGATCCGCTCGGGCCCCGCGAGGCGGGTGGCCTCGTCGAGGTTGGCGTCGATGTTCGCCGCCCAGTGCTTGAGCGTCTCCGCGTAGTCGGAGCGGAGGCCCTCCACGTGCTCGGTCTCGAGGCCGGCACGCTCGAGCGCCAGCTGGATCCGTGAGAGGTGGAGCGGCGCGGCGTCGGGGAAGACGTAGCGCTCCGAGAACGGTCCCGCCTCGGGATCGCCCACCCGCAGCCGGGCAATGCCGTGGTTCAGCACTCGTCCGCCGGGCTTCACGAGCCGGGCCACCTGGCGCGCGTAGACGTCGATCTGTTCCGAGCCCACGTGCTCGACCATCCCGATGCTCGCGACCGCATCGAACGGCTCGCCGCCGAGGTCGCGGTAGTCCATCACCCGGATGTCGACGCGATCGGCGAGGCCGCGCTCCTCGGCTCGCTGGCGCGCGAGCGCAGCCTGCGGCTCGGACAGCGTGATGCCGGTTACGTGCACGCCATGGTTCGTGGCGGCGTGGATAGCGAAGCTGCCCCAGCCGCACCCGATGTCGAGCACACGCTGGCCGTGCCTCAGCGCGAGCTTCGTGCAGACGAGCTCGAGCTTGGCCTCCTGCGCGTCCTCGAGCGTGGTCGCTCCCTGTGAGAACAGGGCGCAGCTGTAGGTCATCGACTCGCCGAGCATGAGCCGGAAGAAGTCGTTCGACACGTCGTAGTGGTGGCGCACCGAGCGGGCGTCGCGCTCGCGGCTGTGGCGGCGCCCGCGCGGGCGGAGCTCCGTCTTCGGGACGGCGGGCGGGCGTACCAGGCCGGTGGCGCGGACCGCGGCGAGGGCCAGGCGCGCCTGCGCGCGGCGGTCGAGCGGCGGCGGCTCCCAGCTGTCGAGCAGCTCGAGCACGTCGTCGAGATCGTCGACGGTAAGGTCGCCGGACACGTAGGCGCGGCCGAGGCCGAGCTGCCCGGGGGCTCGCAATGCGTGCACGAGCGCGTCCGGTGAGCGCACCTTGAATGTGGGTCCCCCGCCGCCGTTCGTGGAGGCGAGACGCGAGCCGTCCCAGAGCTCCACGGCGAAGGGGCGCGACGGGAGCGCGCGCTCCAATTCGTCGATGAAGGGTTGGGTCCTGGAGAGCATGGTTTGGCAAGGTAGCGCCCTGGCGCCGACTGGGGCCGGCCAGTCCGGCGACTGTCCTGTTCTACCCACCGTATTGGTGGGCTAGGCAGTACGGTCGATGTCCTCAGTGCTGCCGTTCGGGAACCGGCGCGGCAGGCGCCGCCGGCGAGCCGCTACGCCGCCGCGGGCACCTGCGCGGGTCGGCGGGCGCGCAGGATTGCGCGGGCACCGGCCCCCGGGCTCAGCGTGATGCTGCGCCGGCGCCCGTGCTCCTGGCCCGCCTCGGCAGGGGCGAGCTCGCTCGACCCGAGCACGGCGCGCAGCACGATCTTCATCTCGAGCTGAGCGAAGCTCGCGCCGAGGCAACGGCGCCGGCCGCCGCCAAAGGGGATCCAGGTGTAGGTGCCGGGTCCCTCGTCGAGGAAGCGCTCGGGCCGGAAGGCGTAGGGGTCGGGGTAGATCTCCGGGTCGTGATGGACCAGGTACGCGTCCGGCAGCAGACACACGCCCTCCGGATACGTCCAGCCACCGATCTCGACCGGCTCCATCGTCAGCCGCGGTGCGGCGTTCGGGAGCACCGGCCGGTGGCGGAGCGTCTCCTGGACGGTCGCCGTCAGGTAGGCATCGCCGTCGCCGGAGTCGATCTCCTCGACCAGACGGGCGGACGCGGCCGGTGTCCTCGCCAGCCGCTCGAATGCCCAGCCGAGCTCGGAGGCGGTGGTCTCGTGGCCCGCCACGAGCAGCGTCATCAGCTCGTCGCGAAGCTCGACGTTCGACATCGGGGAGCCGTCCTCGTGGCGCGCCTCCAGCAGCATGGCCATCACGTCGTCGCCGTAGCTGCCGCCGTCGCCGTTGTGCGCGCCCCGACGCTCGTCGATCGTCTCGTAGATGACGGCGTCGGCCTCCGCGCGGCGGCGCTCGAACTCCTGCCACGTGCGCCCGCGCTGAAGCACAGGCAGCATCGAGGCCGGACGCGACCCAAACTCGAGGATGCGAGTGAGGCGATCGCGCAACGCGTCCAGGCGCTCGCCCGCCTCGAGTCCGAACACCGCCCGCAGGATCACCTCGAGCGTGAGGGACTGGAGCCGCGGATGAAGAGCCACCGGCTCGTCACGCGGCCAGCGCGCCACCTCGTCCTCGGTCACCTCCTGCATCAGGCCCGAGAGCCGCTGCATCTTCTCGCCGTGGAAGGCAGGCAGCATCAGCTTGCGCTGGCTGAGATGGGCGCCCTCGTCGAGCAGGATCACCGAGTTCGCCCCAATCACCGGCTCGAGGATCTTGGCTCCCTCGCCGGGATGGAGCACCTCGGGCGGCGCGGTGAACAGCTCGCGAAGGTCGGCGGGATCGGAGAGGTGCACGAACGGCGGCGACTGCAGCAGCCGCATCGTGAAGCGCTTCCCGTAGCGGGCGCGACACTGCTCGAGGAACGGAACCGTGCGCGTCCACCAGCCAAGCGTCTGAAGCGTCTTGGGAAGTCGCGGCCCTGGCGGAAGCCCAGCGGGCATGGCCGCAATCTACCCGGCTCCACGACGACGCGTGACCGCTGTGTGAGGAATCTCACACAGGGCGCAACCCCTAATCGCTCAGCAGGCCGGTCCGGATCACCTCGAGCAGGCCGACGTTCACATAGCCTCGCGGATCGCTGAAGTCTGCCGTGACTTGGTTGCCCTTGTCCGCCGACGTGATCTCGACGACGAGCGCCACGGCCCCGATCTCTCCCTCGTCGTACTCGTCTTCGAGCCTGTCCATCAAGCGTGCCGTGAGCTGCCCGATCGGAGCTTGGTCAATTGCCATGCCGAACCTTCCTAACGGTGGATAACAGCGTCGAGTTCTCCGCAAGTTTCGCGGCGGCGCCGCGTTCCAGGGTCCATGCGCGCTTTTCGCCGGGTTCTTGCCGTGTCCGTGACCGCCGCCGCGCTGCTTGGTGCGGCCGCCGCTCCTTCCTCCGCCGTGGTTGGCGGGGGGAACGCGAGTCCCGGCGAGTATCCGTCGGTTGCTGAGATCACATTCGGGCCGTTCCTGTGCACCGGCACGCTGATCACGCCGGACTGGGTCCTCAGCGCCGGGCACTGCAGCAGCATCACGGGGGCCGCTGTCGCGACGCCCGCGAGCTGGCCGCCCCAGCTCATCAACGTGCGCATCGGCGGGGTCACGCAGAGCGATGGCCAGAGCCGCACCGTCAGTCGGGTCGTGATGCACCCCGACTACCTGCTCACCTCCGGGTACGACATCTCGCTCCTTCAGCTCTCGAGCACCTCGACCATGGCGCCCACGCAGGTGGCCGGCGCCGGTGAGCGCAGCATCTGGACGGCCGGCACGCTCGAGACGATCGTCGGCTGGGGCGCGACCGAGGAGGGCGGCGATCTGCCGGACAACCTCCAGGAGGCGCAGGTCCCGATCACGACCGACTCATATTGCGCGGGCGCCTACAGCGACTTCGACCCGGCGACGATGGTCTGCGCCGGCTTCCCCGAGGGTGGCGTGGACACCTGCCAGGGTGACTCAGGTGGCCCGATGTTCGGGCGCACCTCCGCGGGCGCCCTTCGAGTGGTGGGGACCACGAGCTTCGGTGAGGGCTGCGCGCGGCCCGGACAAGCCAGGTGTGTACGGGCGCGTAGGGGACGACACGCTGCGGCCCTGGATCGCCGCGAACGCCGCGGGCGGCGTGAGCACCGCAACCAGCACGACGGTGGCGAAGAACCAGCGCGCGAAGCGCCGCGCCGCGAAGCGTCGTGCTGCGAAGCGGCGCGCCGCCGCCCGCCGGCGTGCGCTCGCGCACACACGTGTGCGCGTAACGCGTCGCTAGAAGACGAACGCGATCAGCAGGACGATTACCAGGATCAACAGAACTGTTCCAACACCGATGTACATGGGCTCCTTCCCCTCGTCGTCGGATCGCCAGACCCGTCTTGTGCCCCGCTGATCGCTTCTCACTCGTAAGAAGTGCGTTTGGAGGCCGCCCCATAAGCTGCGCGCCGGATGCGCAGGCGCCTACGTGAGCTGGGTTATGCGGTCGGCCGCTTTCCGACGGGTGAGCTGAACGCGCTCGTCGACGTGCCGGGCGTGCGCGTGGGCCATCGCACGCTCGTCGAGGGCGACCGTCTGCGCACGGGCGTGACCGCGATCCTCCCGCACGACGGCAACCTCTATGAGGACAAGGTGCTTGGCGGCTGCCACGTGGTGAACGGGTACGGCAAGGCCACGGGGCTCACGCAACTGGTCGAGCTCGGAACGATCGAGAGCCCGCTGCTGCTCACGAACACCCTCTCGGTGGGGCCTGTGTGGGAGGGAGGACTGCGCCACCTGCTCGAGCTGAACCCAGGTGCCGCGCGCGACCGGGACACGGTGAATGTGATCGTGGGCGAGTGCTTCGACGGCTGGCTCTCCGACGCTCGGGCGCTCGCCGTGCGTCCCGAGCATGCACTCGAGGCGATAGCCGCGGCGGCGCCCGACGAGACGAGCGAGGGCGCCGTCGGCGCCGGCACGGGGACCACCTGCTTTGGCTTCAAGTCCGGCGTGGGCACCTCATCGCGGAGGCTCGATGGCCACGTGCTCGGCTGTCTCGTGGTGTCCAACTACGGCGCGAGGCGGGACCTGCAGATGCTGATCGGCCCCGACTCCGAGCTACCCGAGGCGGGCGCGGAGCCACCGGCTCAGGGCGGCTCGATCATGATCATCGTGGCCACGGATGCGCCGCTCTCCGAGCGCCAGCTCCGGCGCCTGGCGGCGAGAGGGACGTTCGGGCTCGGCCGCGCGGGCAGCTTCGCGACCAACTCGAGCGGCGAGTACGTGATCTCGTTCTCCACTGCCCAGACCGTGCCGCACCGCGTGGATCGCGACCACGACGAGTTCACCTTCCTGCGCGACGACTCCGTGGCGCTTCGCAATCTGTTCGAGGCTGCGGGCGACGTGGTTCAGGAGTCGATCCTGAACTCACTCTGCTCCGCGGAGGCCATGGAGGGCCGCGACGGCAACCGCGCGGAGGCGTTCCCGTACGAGCTGCTGGAGCGGATCGGCCTGCCGAGGAGCGGCCCCGGACGCGACGAGGGGCCCCCGCAGGAACCCCTCGCCTGACCCACGGACGGCGCTTCCCTGCGCCGTCACGACCTATGCGGTCTGGGTCTCCCCCTCGTCGTCGGACGCCTTCGAGGACACGCACTTGCCGAAGGCATTGCGGTTGTTCTCGTTGGTGCCGTACTTCTCGGCAAAGGCGCCGGCATCCGCCGTGCGCTCGGCGTCGCACTCCTTAGCCGCGTTCTTGAACTCGGTCGCCTCCTCGGCGTCCTGCTCATCGGCCGCCTGCTCCTTGGCCTTGGCCTTCTGGGAGACGCACTTGCCGAAGGCGTTGCGCTTGTTCCCGTTCGTGCCGTACTTCTCGGCAAAGGCCGTCGCGTCAGCCTGACGCTCCGTCTTGCAGTCCTTGGCGGCGTTCGAACGAGCGGTCTGCTCCTCCTGCGCCTCCTCGACGGCGGTCTTGCGCACGCACGCCGCGAAGCTGCGGAACTGCGTACGGAACGCCTCACGAGTGACGTCCGTGTTCCCCCGAAGCGTCTTGCACTCGGCCTTTGCGGCGCGCTTGTCAGCATTATCTGGGGTCGGCTTGGCGACGGCTCCCGCCGGCAGAGCGAGGGCAAGGGCCAGGCCAATCAATACTGTGATCTTCTTCATGTGGCCTGAAACGCAGGTCTACGGGGAAAGTTCGGGAGTAATGCCTGAACCTTCAGCAGCCGATGGCGTTCTCATGGGTGATGCCCTCACCGCGCGCCTGCCTGCCCGGAAGTTCGGCTCGAAGCGGCTGCTCGCCCTTGCTGGTGACGATCGGCTCGTCGAGCAGATCCGTCGCGGCAACGAATGCGCCTTCGAGGTCGCCTTCGAACGCTACGGCGGAGCGATCCTTGGGTTCTGCCGTCACATGCTCGGCTCGCGCGAGGAGGCCGAGGACGCGGTGCAGCACACCTTCGCCGCCGCCTTCAACGATCTCCAGCGCGGTGGCGAGCGCCAGATCGCGCTCAAGCCGTGGCTCTACACGATCGCCCGCAACCGCTGCCTCTCGCTCCTGCGAGCCCGCCGGGAGCCGACGGCCGAGCTCGAGGAGATCCCGACTGACGGCCTCCACGAGCAGGTGGAGCGGCGCGCGGAGCTGCGAGAGCTGCTCGGCGACCTGCGTGAGCTTCCCGAGGAGCAGCGAGCCGCGCTGCTGCTCGCCGAGGCGGCGGACCTCTCGCACGCGGAGGTCGCCGGGGTGCTCGGGTGCGAGGTCGCTCGCGTGAAGGCGCTCGTCTTCCGTGCGCGCAGCGGGCTGATCGAGCGGCGCGAGGCGCGCGAAACGCCGTGCGCCGACATCCGCGAGCAGCTCGCGAACCTGCGCGGCGGCTCGCTCCGACGCAGCGAGCTGCGACACCACCTACACCACTGCCCCGGGTGCAGCGACTACCGCGAGCAGGTGCGCCGCCAGCGCCAGATGTTCGCCGCCGCGCTCCCGGTGGTGCCGTCGATGGGTCTGAAGTCGAGTGTGCTCTCGGCCGCCGGCATCGGCGGAGGCGCCGCGGGCGGAGGCGTCGCGGCCGCGGCAGGCGGCGGCGCGGCCGGCGCGGCGGCTGCTGGCGGCGGCATGGCGCTCGGCGGCACCGTCGGCTCCGCAGCGGTCGCGAAGGTCGCGCTCGTGGCGGTGCTGGCCGGCAGCGGAGTGGTCGCGGGCGAGGCTGCGGTCGAACGCGCGGGTGGGTCGGCCACCTCCGCGCCGGCGGCGGCCGCACCTCACCGGGTTGACCGCGAAGCTTCGGTAGGCGCGCCCGGGAGCGAGCGCGCGACCCACGCCTCCGATCGCGGGCAGCGCATGAGTGCCGAGCGCAGTCACGGGCGCCGAGGAGCCGAGCGCAGTGCCGCGCGCTCGAACGGTCACTCGAACGCGGGCACCCGGTCGAAGCCGGCACGCGAGGAGGCTGGCGGGCGCAAGCTCGGCCAAATCAAGCGGACGGAGAAGCAGCCAGCGGCGGAGCCACGCGGACGCGGTCAATCGAACGCGCTCGCGCGTGGCCAGGCGAAGGCACCCGTCGAGCAGAAGGCGCCGGCCGCCAAACCCGCCCCTCAGCAGAAGGCGGAGTCCTCGCCATCCGCGAGCCAGCCGGCGGCAGCGCCGCCGACCATGCCGAAGGCCACACCGCCGGGCCAGCTCAAGCTGCGGAAGTAGCGCCCGCGGGTAGCGTCCCGGTCGTGCCGACGCTCGAGCAGCTCGAGATCGCCGACGAGCCCTCGGACTGGCGCGCGCTCGGGTTCGTGGTCGAGGATGGCGTATGTGAGGTGTCGAGCGTGCTGTTGCGGCTCGTGGGGAAGGGGCCGCGCCGCGGCATCCTCGGATGGACGCTCGGCCAAGGCGAGCCGGCGCCGGTCGCGAAAGCGCCCCATCCCAATGGCGTTGCCCGGATCGACCACGTGGTGCTGATGTCGCCGGACCTCGACCGCACGGTGGACGACCTGCGCGCGGACGGCTTCGAGCTGCGCCGCATCCGCGACGGTGAGACACCCGGCGGGTCCACCCGGCAGGCGTTCTTCCGCGTCGGCGAGCCCATCCTGGAGGTTGTGCAGGCCCCCGAGGGCACGAGCGTCGCCCGGAACCCCGACGGGCCCGCACGGCTCTGGGGGCTCGCGTTCTTGGTCGAGGACCTCGAGCGGACCACCTCCACCCTCGGCGATCTGGTCGGCACGCCGCGCGACGCCGTGCAGCCCGGCCGTAGGATCGCCACGCTGAGGCCCGAGGCTGGGCTCGGCCCCGCGATCGCCTTCATGACGCCGCGATGACCAACCTCCCGCACCTACGGCTGTACCGGCTTGGCACGGGTTGGGCGCTGATCCTCGCCCCGCTCCTCTTCCTCGTGGACAACCTGCTGCACCCCGAGGAGCTCACGCGCGGGCACGAGCTCGAGCAGGTCGGCCTGATCGCCGACTCCTACGATCGCTGGCAGGCCGCCCACGCGATCGGGTTCGTCGCAGTCCTCGCCTTCGCCCCCGCGGCCCTCGGTCTCGCGTTCCTCGTGCGGAGGCGTCAGCCGACGCTTGGGCTCGTGGCCGGGGCCCTCGCCATCGCGGGTCTTCTGGGGCTCGCCGCGGCCATCACGATCGACGGTTTCGCCTGGGGCGTCGCCGGTGAGCTGTCGACGAACCCGGAGGTCGGCCCCGACGGCGCCGCGGCGGCGCTGAAGGAGCTGCAGGAGTCGGGCTGGTCGTACGTCTATTACCTCGCGCCGGTCGGGTTCATCGTCGGCGTGGTGATGCTGGCCGTCGGCGCGGCCCGCCAGGGCGCCGCGCCCGCCTGGGCCGCGGCGTTGCTTGCGCTCGCTGTGCTCATGGTCGGAACGGAGACAGCCATCGTGTCGAACGCCTACTTCATCGCGGGCGCAAGCGTGTTGCTCGCGGGCGGGGTGGCCGTGGCCGTTCCGATCCTGCGCATGAGCGACGAGCAGTTCGCTCAGGGCAGCGCGTAGGCGCGCACGTCGTCCTCGACGCTGCTGCCGCCGATCTCGACGAATCCGTTCGCGCCGGGCCGGGCGAGGATGCGCGAGCCGCGACCTTGGCGGATGTCGATCGGCCGTCCGATGAGCGCAACCAACTTCGTCGCCGCTGATCCGGTGGCCTCGTCCTCGGCTATCCCTATCCGCACGGGAAACACGCGCGCGCGCACGATGCCGGCGCCCTCGTCGAGCCACGCCCAGGCCATCGCAAGGTCGTGCCCCTGCGGCGGACCGTCGAGCGTTTCCACCTCGTCGGCCGAGCTGAGCTCGATCAGGTCGTGTGGCGGTCCCCACTCGGGCCGAGCGCCGACGTAGACGTTCTCGCCCTCGCGTCTCACCGGAAGCTCGCCCGCCTGAGTCTGAAGCGCATCCAGCCCATCGAGCATCCACGCTGTGCCGACGCTTGGGTGTCCGGCGAAGTCGAGCTCAACGGCAGGAGTGAAGATGCGGATTTCGCCACGCTGGGCGTCGTCCACGAACACGACCTCGCTCAGGCCGAGATCGGCGGCAACGGCCTGGCGCAGTTCCGGCGCCACCTCGCCGCCGTGCAGGAAGACGCCCAGTGGATTGCCTCCAGAGCCGTCTTCAGAGCAGAAAACGCGCAGAAGATGCAGAGTCGGCATACCTCAACGCTACGCTCCCCGACCTCGATGCGACCGCTAGGACCCCGCGGCCTGACCCTTGCGGCCGCGACAATGGCGGCCGTCGCCGCGGGCGCTCCCGCAGCGGCGGCCACGCCGGACGAGCTCGCCCCGCTTGCCCCGACGCTCGAGGAGGCGAGCCGGCTGGCCACGCTCGAGAGCCGTCGCAACCCGCCGAAGCCGCCGGTTGTGTTCCCGGTTGGGGGGCGGGTGGACTTCGGCGAAGGGGACGCCCGCTTCGGCGCCTGGCGCGGCGGGCACGTCCACGAGGGCCAGGACGTGTTCGCCCCGGCCGGCACCCCGCTCCTGGCGATGCGAGACGGGCGCGTGGTAGAGACCGGAGACGACGGCGGGCGCGGCAACTACGTCGCGATCTGGAACCGCCACGTGCGCCGCACCTTCGTCTATCTGCACATGCTGCGCCCGTCGCGCGTGCGGGTTGGCGAGAGCGTGCGGAGGAGCCAGCGCGTGGGCTCGGTGGGGTGCTCGGGCTCGTGCTGGGGCGATCATCTCCACCTGGAGATGCGCCGCGGCAAGGGCACGATGGGCAGGGCGCTCGATCCGCTGCCGCTGCTGCTGCGGCTCGCCGCCCGTCACGCGCGCCCGGAGTAGCCTGCGCGGCCGTGGATCAGATGGAGCTGCGAAACCGCCTCGTGATGGCGACCCAGATGTGGCGTGAGGCAACCACCGAAGCGCTCCCGCGCATGCCTCCGGGTGAGCCGACCGAGCAGCTCGCCGGATTCGAGCTAAAGCTCATCGACATGCTCTGCGCGCAGGCCACGGCGGAGACGGCTCGCGACGTGGCCGACAAGACGTGGGACCTGGTGCACGACCGCGCGGACGACGATCCGGTCAAGCGCCGCGTGGTCGAATGCCACGAAGCGCTCGCGCGCCTCTCGGCGCGAGGCGGCGGCACCGCTTTCTAGGCTTTCTCCGTGAGGGCGCTGCCGGACCTCTTCGACGTCCGCATCAAGGCTCGCTCGATCGCCTATCTGTTCGGGGCGGGCGCGCTGCTCGGGCTGCTCACGCTGGTATTCCCGCACTCGGACGAGGTGAACGACCTCGCGCTCGCGCTGCTCGCGTCGGCGGCGATCGTGGTGGCCCTGGTGGTCTGGGCGAGCGCCGAGCACGTCCGCGACTGGCACATCCACGCGGTGCTCGTCTCCGGCGTCCTGATCGTGAGCCTCGCGAACTACTACGCGGGCCCGTCCACGCTCTACCCGCTGCTCTACATGTGGGCCGCGCTCTACGCGTTCTACTTCTTCCCGCCGATCGAGGCGTTCGCCCACATGACGGTCGTGGCCGTCTCGTACGCGATCGTGCTGGCGATCCAGGATCCCGACAGCGCGATCGTGCGCTGGTTGCTTGCCGTTGGCACGCCGCTGCTCGCCGGCCTCCTGATCTCCTCGCTGTTGCGCCGCTTGAGCGACCGCGCCCAGCTGCTCGAGCGCTCGGAGGCGCGTACCCGGCTGGTGCTCGACACGGCTCCCGACGCCTTCATCACGCTCGACAGCGACGGCGTGATCCTTGGCTGGAACGCGGCGGCTGACCGCCTCTTCGGCTGGTCCGCGAGCGATGCGATCGGCAAGACGATGCGCGCGCTGATCGTCCCGCCTGAGTTCGCCGAGCGCCACGACGAGCGCCGCCGCGCGCTGATCGAGAGTCGCTCCCCGCTCGCGACAGCGAACTTCGAGGCCGAGTTCGTGCGCCGCGACGGCAGTCGCTTCCCGGGCGAGGCCACGGTGTCGAAGGTCGACATCCGCGGCGAGATCTTCGTCTCGGGCTTCGTCACCGACGTGACCGAGAGGTTGCGCCGCGACGCCGAGCGCGAGGCGCTGCTGCGGGAGCAGGCGGCGCGCGCCGAGGCCGAGCGGGTGGCCGACCTCGTTGGCGCGCTGCAGGCACTGGTGGACGCGGCGCTCGCGCACCGGACCCTCGACGACATCCTCCGCGAGCTGGTCACTCAGGTGCGCGGCGTGCTCGACGCGGACGCCGCCACGATCTACCTGGCCGACGAGGAGGAGCGGCTCAGCGTCGGGGCTTCGACCCCGGGTGAGATCTCCGGCGGAAACGAGTTCGCGGAGACGGTGGCGCAGGCGCGCGAGGCGATGCTCTCCCAACACGATCCATCAAGCGAGGGTGGGCGGCTCGTGGGTGTCCCGCTGCTCGCGGAGGGCGAGGTGACCGGTGTGCTGGTGGCGTCCGCCTCGGCTCCACGCGTGTTCGGCGGCGAGGACCTCACGCTGCTGCGGCTCGCGGCCGAGCGCGTGGGCCTGGCCATCGCGCATGCGCGCGTGTACGAGCGCGAGCACAGGATCGCGGAGACGCTTCAGCGCAGTCTGCTGCCGGACCACCTGCCGACGCTCCCCGGCCTGGAAGTGGCGGCGCGCTACCTCCCTGCCGCCTCAGAGGCCGAGGTGGGCGGCGACTGGTACGACGTGATTCCGATGGCGGGGGGCGCCGTCGGGCTCGTAATGGGAGACGTGGCGGGCAAGGGCCTCGCGGGGGCGTCCATGGTGGGTCGGCTTCGGAGCGCGCTGCGCGCATACGCGCTCGAGGGCCACGACGGCGCGCGGGTCGTGGAGCAGCTCAACCGGCTGCTGTGGACCGAGGCCGAGGACAGCCAGATGGCGACGATGCTCTACGTGATCGTCGACCCGGCCGCCAGCAGCGTCCGCTGGGTGAACGCCGGCCATCCGGCGCCGCTGATGGTCGTCGCGGGCAAGCCCACCTTCCTTCAGGGCGCGGGGTCGGTGCCGCTCGGGGTCCTGCCGTTCCCGACCTATGAGGAGGTCTCGGCTCCGATGACCCCCGGGAGCACGTTGCTGCTTTACACGGACGGTCTCGTCGAGCGGCCGGGCGAGAACATCGACGACGGCATGGCCGAGCTCGCCGCCCGTGTTGGTGAGGCGCCCGAGGACCCGGATGCTCTCTGCGATCACCTGCTCGCGACCCTCGTTCCCCCGGGCGGCGCCATGGACGACGTGGCGATCCTGACCCTGCGCAACCTTCCGGTGCCCGAGCACTTCAGCGCGGAGTTCCCGGCGGAGCCGGAGTCACTGGCACCGATGCGCAGCATGCTCCGCCGCTGGCTCAGCCACGCGGGGGCCGGTGAGATGGAGATCGCCGAGATCACCACCGCCTGCGGCGAGGCGGCCACCAACGCGATCGAACACGGAGGCGCGAGCGGCGGCACCAGCTTCGAGGTATCAGGCAGTCGCAACGGCCGCGAGGTGGAGCTCGCCGTGCGGGATCACGGCTCGTGGCGCGTGCAGCGGGCAGGCGACCACGGCCGGGGCCTCGAGCTGATGCGCACGCTGATGGATACGGTTTCGGTGGAGCCCACAGAGGAGGGGACCATCGTCAGCCTCCGGCGGAGGCTTGGGGGCAACGTAGGATCCTCGTGATGGACGACCTGGTGCAGGTGGAGATCGAGGAGCGGGAGGGGGACGACGTGGTGGTCGCCCGGCTCACCGGCGAGCTCGACATTGCCGGCGCGGAGGTCACGGGCCGGCGCATCACCGAGGCGGTGCCGAGCTCAGCGCGGGGGGTCGTGGTCGACATGACGGATCTCGAGTTCATCGACTCGAGCGGCGTCTCGATGCTGTTCGCGCTGGCGCGCCGCGTCGGCAGCCGCCGCCAGGAGCTGCGCGTGGTGGCGCCCGCCGGAAGGCCGGTGGCGCGCGTGCTGCAGATCGTGGAGTTCGACAGGGCCGCGCCGGTGCACGAGGACGTGGACTCCGCGGTGGCGGAGATCGCCTAGGGCGGAGGCGCCGCGGGCCTTCTTGCACTGAAGGGGTTCGGCGAACTTCTGGTCCTTGGCCGGCGACTGTCCTGCTCTACCCACCGTATTGGTGGGCTAGGCAGGACGATCGAACGACCGCCCCTTCACCGCTGCCGTAAACGCCGGAGCCCGGGCTCGGCGCCCGGATGAACTAGGCGGGTGCTGCCGCCGTCTCCCGAATGAACTCCAGCACCGCCGCGTTGAACTCCTCAGCGCGCTCCAGCGAGAGGCCATGCGGCGCGGCCGGAAGAACGTTGAGCCGAGCGCCCGGAATCGCCGCGGCGATCTCCTTCGACTTCCAGATCGGCACGAGGATGTCCTGCTCGCCGCCGATCACCTGCGTAGGGATGGTGAGGGAGCTGAGCCGGTCGCGCGTGAGGTGGCGGCTGCACGCGGCGAGCTGCCGGCCGAACGCCTCGGGCGGCTGCGGGTGCGGGTTCTGGAGCATGGCTGTGCGGACGAACTCCACCATGTCCGGGTTCTCGTAAAAGGCCTCCGAGTGATTCATCAGCATCAGCTCGTCCACGTGCTGCTCGCGGCTGATCTGCATCACGCGCGCGCCCCAGACCTCGGCGAGCTTGCGCGCGTAGTTGCCGCCGGTCGAGAAGGTGACGGCGAGCGTCAGCGTGCGCACCCGGCCGGGCGCCTGAAGCGCGATCTCCTGGGCGATTGCGCCACCCATCGACACGCCCAGAAGGTGGAAGGAGTCGAGGTCGAGCTCGTCGGCGAGCGCGAGTGCATCCCGCGCCATGTCGGCGATGTCGTATCCGGGCTCCGCCATCGACGACTGGCCGACGTCGCGGTTGTCGAAGATCACCGTCCGGTGCTCCGCCGCAAAGGCCTGGATCTGGGGGATCCATGTCAGCGTGTCGCAGCTGAGGCCATGCACGCAGAGCAGCGGCTCGCCCTCGCCATGGATCTCGTAGTAGAGCTGCTGTCCGTTTGCCTCTGCGATGGCCATGCGCGAAGCGTACTGGCTGGCCAGCCAACCTTGGTACGCTCGGCGGCCTGATGCCTGGGGTCGCGGTCGTGACCGGTGCGGGGCGCGGCTTCGGCCGCGAGATCGCGCGCAACCTTGCGGGACGCGGCTACACCGTCCTCGCCACGGACCTCGACGCCGAGGCGGCGGCCTCCACCGCGGACGAGGTCGGCGGCTTCTCGATGCAGCTCGACGTGCGCGATCCCGAAGCGCACCGCGCAGCGGCCCGCGCGGCCGCCGAGCGGGGATCACTCGACGTCTGGATCAACAACGCCGGGGTCATGCGAACGGCGAAGTCGTGGGAGCAGTCAGACGACGAGATCCGTCTTCAGTGCGAGGTGAACCTCATGGGTGTGATCTGGGGCTCGCACGCGGCCGTCGAAGCTATGCGCGCGGGGCCGGGTGACGATCGGCACATCATCAACATCGCGTCGCTGTCAGCACTCACGCCGGTGCCGGGTCTCGCCATCTATGCCGCGACCAAGCATGCCGTGCTCGGCTTCACCGGATCGCTCCAGGGCGACCTTCTGGATGCGGGCATCCCGATCACAGTGCACGCGGTCTGCCCCGACGCGGCCGACACTCAGCTGCTGCGCGAGCACGACCATGAGCCGGCCGCGGCAATCAACTGGTCGGGCCCTCGTCTGCTCACCCCCGAGGAGGTGGCGGAGCATGCGGTTTCGCTGCTCGACTCGAAGAAGCTCGTGCTGGTGATCCCGCGCTGGCGCGGGTGGGGCGCTCGCGCAACTGCGATGCTCGGGCGGCCTGGCCTTCGGAGTGCAGGGCTGTTGCGAAAGCAGGGCGCCCGCAACCGAGCGAAAGCCACGAATGGAGGAATGCCGTGACCGAGACGACGACAGTTCCCAGCACAGGCTCGAACGGTGCGGCGACCGCGCGCACGATCGACGTGGAGAACCCATCGACGGGGAAGGTGATCGCGAGTGTCCCGGTCGTGCCGCCGGAGCAGGTGCCCGAGCTTGTGGCGCGTGCTCGGACGGCGCAGGCCGGCTGGGAGGCGCTTGGCTTCGACGGCCGCGCCGCGGTGCTGAAGCGCTGCCAGAAGTGGATGTCGGACAACTCTCAGCGTGTGGTCGACACGATTGTCTCCGAGACCGGCAAGGCACACGAGGACGCGTTCACGGCGGAGGTCGGATACGCGGTCGGCGCCTTCGCGTTCTGGGCCAAGAACGCGGAGGGCTATCTCGCCGAGGAGCGCGTGAAGACGGCGTCGCCCTTCGTCAAGGGGCGCAAGCTGATCGTGCGCTACGCGCCGGTCGGCGTTGTCGGCGTGATCGGACCCTGGAACTACCCGCTCACGAACTCGTTCGGCGACTGCATCCCGGCGCTCGCGGCGGGCAACGCAGTCCTGTTGAAGCCATCGGAGGTCACGCCGCTCACCTCGCTGCTGATGGCCGAGATGCTGCGCGAGTGCGGTCTGCCGGCGGACGTCTTCCAGGTGATCCCGGGCTACGGCCCGACCGGTGAGGCGCTGATCGACGAGGTGGACTTCGTGATGTTCACCGGCTCCACGGCCACCGGCAAGCGCGTGATGGAGCGCGCTGCTCGCACGCTCACCCCGGTTGCGCTCGAGCTGGGCGGCAAGGACCCGATGATCGTGTGCGCGGACGCGGACGTCGAGCGTGCCGCCAACGCCGCCGTGCACTACTCCATGCAGAACGCGGGCCAGACCTGCATCTCCACCGAGCGCGTGTACGTGGAGGAGCCGATCTACGACGACTTCGTCCGGCGAGTGGCGGCCAAGGTCGGGGAGCTGCGTCAGGGGGTTCCGGGCGCAGCGGGCTCCACCGACCTGGGCGCGGTGATCCACCCGCCGCAGTCGGACATCGTCGAGCGGCACGTGAAGGACGCCGTGGAGCGCGGAGCGCGCGTGCTCGTGGGCGGCGGGCGCAGCGACGACAGCGGCCACTTCTTCGAGCCGACCGTGCTCGTGGACGTGGACCACTCGATGGCGTGCATGCGCGAGGAGACGTTCGGTCCGACGGTGCCGATCATGAAGGTCGGCGACGCGGAGGAGGCGGTGCGGCTCGCCAACGACAGCCCGTACGGGCTGCAGGCGTCGGTCTGGACCAAGGACACCCGCAAGGGCGAGCGCCTGGCGAGAAGGATCGAGGCCGGCGCGGTGACCGTGAACGACGCCCAGGTGAACTACCTGGCGCTCGAGCTGCCGATGGGTGGGTGGAAGGAATCCGGCCTCGGCACGCGCCACGGCGCGGACGGCATCCGCAAGTACACGAAGAAGCAGAGCGTGCTCGTCACGAGCTTCGCGCCCATGAAGAAAGACCTGCACATGATGCCCTACACGCGCAGGCGCTCCGGCCTCATCGCGCGGCTGATCAAGCTGGTCTACGGACGCTGAGGGATTTGCCGATAGAGCTGGGGTGCGGCTCCGTCTTGCCCTCCTCGCCCTGGTCGTTGCCATAGCGGCGCTCCCGGTCTCGCCGGCGCTCGGAGCGACCGCCAACCCGGCTGACAAGCTGGCCGACGTCCCGATCGACGACTACGCGTACGACAGGGCCACCGACTGCCGCAAGCGGCCGACGCCGGGCGCCCTCGCGCTCGTGGACTGGCTCGAGAGCAATGCGAGCGGGACCTTCTGGGGAATCATGCGCTGCGAGCGCTGGGGCAAGAACAGCGCCTCGCTGCACGCAGAGGGCCGTGCGGTGGACTGGCATCTCGACGCCGCCCGCCCGGCGGACCGCCGCGAGGCGCGCCGCCTGATCGATCTCTGGCTCGCCACCGACCTGGCCGGAAACGAGCACGCCCTGGCCCGTCGGATGGGGATCCAGGAGATCATCTGGAACTGCCACTCGTGGTGGTCCGGGTCGGATGGGATGGGCGAGTACTCGGCGTGTTACACAAAGCGGGGCCGGTTGCGCAAGCGCGTGAACTACACCGAGGCGCACAAGGATCACATCCACATCGGGCTGTCGCGGGCGGGCGCGCGCAAGCGCACCTCGTTCTGGGCTTCCCGCTAGGGCTCGTGCGGTGGTGGCCGCGGGGCCTGTCTCCGGAATCGCCGCCGTCACCACCCGCGGGTGCTACGTGGCTGGCCTGGCCTGAAATTCTTTGCGACGTGGCGGAGGAAGCCGAGACTGAGGACGCACCACGTCGCTTCAGGCGTGCTCTAAGTGCCCTGGCGGCGTTTGACGGGCGGGATGGGGTTGTCCGCGCGGCTCAGCTGCTGAGGGCGCGGTTGCCTGGGGACCATGCCTATGGGGATCCGCTTTCGGTTGCCGGGGATGAGCCTCCACAGCTGATTGCGCAGCGGTTGGCCGCCGCTACCGACCGGCGGCCCAGTGCCGTGCGGGAGCTCGGGTTCGGTGCGATTCAGGTCTGGCAGGCGGTCTCGGAGGCGCAGGGTCGGGGGCGCGGCGATGAGCCGCTCGCGATCCTCTTCACGGATCTGGTCGGCTTCTCGGACTGGGCGCTCGATGCGGGCGATGACGCGGCGCTCGAGTTGCTTCGGACGGTGGGCCGGACCGTGGATCCTCTGATCAAGGATCGCGAGGGGCGCATCGTGAAGCGGCTCGGGGATGGCGTGATGGCCGTATTCGACGACGCTGGTGAGGCCGTGGACGCGGCACTCGAGGCGAGTCGGGCCGTGCAGCAGATCCGTATCGATGGCTACAGCGCGGAGCTTCGCGGCGGTATCCACTTTGGCAGGCCGCGGAAGCTCGGCAACGATTACTTCGGAGTCGACGTGAACGTGGCCGCTCGGGTGGCGGACGCCGCCGGTCCGGGCGAGGTGCTGATCTCGGAGGCGGTCTGCGACCAGATCGGAGACTCGGAAGTGGACCTGCGCCGCCGCTGGCGCTTCAAGGCGAAGGGCACGCCCAGCGACCTGAAGGTCTTCTCGGCGAGGCTCGAGTCCATTAACCCCTGAAGAATCCCTGAACCAAAGACGGCGGCCGGGCGTACGATGCACCTATGGGTGGCACGTACCGTCACCAGGCCCTGATCGACTCACCGGTGGAGGACGTGTGGGCGATCGTGAGCGACCCGCGCACGCACCCGGAGTGGTGGCCCGATGTGGTGGACGTGCAACTCGACGAGCCGCTTGTCGAGGGCGGCGAATACACCCGCACCTCGAAACCGGTGCCCTTCCTCGATGCCATGGAATCGGTTTGGGTGGCAGAGCGCCTCGAGGACCTGAAGGAGGCGCGCTTTCGCTGCACGGTGTCGGGCAGTTGGGCGCGCTTCACGCTCACCCCTGCGCAGGGCGAGACCTACGTCGAGCTCGAGAGTGGGATAGACCCCACGACGCTCCGCTGGCGGCTGATGAACGCCATGAGCGGCCGCTTCCTCAAGGACTGGATCGTGAAGGTGCTGGACGCGTTGCCCAAGGAGGTGAACGCACGACGGCTTGCAGGCCGTGACTAAGGCAACACAGGGCGGGTAAGTGCGAGTCATCACGTCCCGGCCTGAATCGGCCGATACTGTCGGATAGGTATGGAACGCCAGCACATCGACATCTCGCGAGACCTCGACGGAGAGGCCGTGGTGCACGCGTGCTTCGATCTCCGCGAGGACGAGATCCGCGCCTCGGCACACGCCGTCGCGGCCAGCGCGGCGGAGCGCTTCCGCAACACCGAGATGTCGGCCGACGACGTGATCGAGTTCCGGGAGCTCACAGCACTTGCCGACGAGCTCGGCGAGCTGGTGGGCGGAGCCGGCACGATCGTGCTGCGCCCGGCGCGGCTCACGGCCTACCGGCACGCACTCGACTTCTACGTCGCGTCGCGTGACGAGGCGGAGTGGATCCGCGAAGAGGATCGCGAGCCGCTCGCCATCGCACGCAGCCTGCTGTTCCCGCTCGAAGAGCTCAGCGCCGAGGCGATGCGCGCCGCGCTGTCGCCGGCCGAGCGTCACGTCTAGGGATACAGGTCCCCCTCTTCGCCCACCACGAAGATGGCGCTGACCGGGCAGTTGCCGGCGGCTTCGATCACCTCGCCGACGGACGCGCCGTCGGGGTCCACCACCACCGCCTTGTCCTCCTCGTCGAGCTGGAAGACGTTGGGCGCGGTGTCCACGCAGTCGCCTGAGCCGATGCAGAGGCCGCGATCGACGGTGATTTCGATCCGGTTCTGCGGCGATAGCTCCGGCATCAGCGCCGGCGGCGCAGCGCGATCAGCAGCACGAGCCCGGCCAGGGCGAGTGGCAGCAAGGCGCGGAGTCCGGGCCCGGCGCCCGGCTCGTCATGCGACTCGATGCCGGCCGGCATCGCGAACTCCTCGGCGGCGAGCACGTCGTGCGGCTCACGGATGCCGGTGGGGTCGCCCGGGAAGCGGTTCTCGCGCGTCCCGATCACGAACTCCTCGGCGGCTAGGACGTCGTGCGGTTCGTCGATCCCGCTCGGATCCGGCGGGACGTTGTGCTGGCTGCGTTCGGACTCGGTCATCCCCCCTATCGTTCCAGATCCATGGATGAGGCCACCCGGACCGAACTTGAGGCCGCTGCGTTCCGTGCGCTCGTCAAGCATCTGCGCCAACGCACCGATGTGCAGAACATCGACCTGATGGAACTGGCCGGCTTCTGCCGCAACTGCATGTCGCGCTGGTATCGCGAGGCGGCTGAGGAGCGCGGCATCGAGCTCGAGGACGCGGAGGCACGGGAGATCGTCTACGGAATGCCCTATTCGGAATGGAAATCCAGGCACCAGGCGCCAGACCCGGCTGGCTGAGGCGCTTCGCGCCGCTGGCCGCGTTGCTGTGCGTGTCGCTCGTCGTCGCGGGGTGCGGCCGCGAGCAGGGCGGGGAGGGTGCGCGGGACAAGGCTGCCGAGCCCGAGGAGGTCGTGCTCACTCCCGAGGCGGCGCGCGAGGGGCGCAAGCGCCAGCTGGAGCAGCCGCGCGCCGCGCCCTCGAAGGCGCGGGTGGTGGAGCTGCTCGGCGCCGGCTCGGGGCCGGACGTGGAGGTCGATCCGAGCGACGACGCGCCAAGTCCCGGCGCTCCCACCGACGCCGAGGTGCGCACGGAGCTGCGTCAGGCGCGGGCGTCGCTCGCCAAGTTCACGAAGCATCTCAACACCACCGCCTTCCTCCAGACCGGCCCGCGGGCCCGCGTCCTCGCCGACGGCACGGCGATCGCGCCCGAGAACGCGCCTGAGGTCGTGAAGCGCGTGATCATGGCGGGCAACGAGATCGCGAAGTTCCCGTACAAGTGGGGCGGCGGCCACGGCGCCTGGCGCGACAACGGCTACGACTGCTCGGGCTCCGTTTCGTTCGCGCTCGCGGGGGCGGGCCTCCTGCGGAGCCCGCTGACCTCGGGCGCGTTCATGAACTACGGCGCCCCCGGTCAGGGCCGCTGGATCACGATCTACGCGAACAACGGGCACATCTTCATGTTCGTGGCCGGCCTGCGCTTCGACACGAGCGGCCAGGGCCGCGCGGGCACGCGCTGGCAGGCCGAGTCGCGCTCGACCGACGGCTTCGCCGTGCGCCACATCCCGGGCCTCTAGCCGGAGTAGGGAGGAGCCTCGCCCCATCCCCAGCGAGGCACGGGTGCCTTGGGCGGAGGCGTGGCGCCGGGTTGTGAGTTCTCCACGGCAAGGCGCGTGCCCCACTCGATGTACGCGACGAAGGCCGAGCGGAACTCAGGATCGCTCGGCAGCTCGGCGTCGTCCGCGGCGTCGCAGATCAGCTGGACCCAGCGTCGCCGCATCGGCTCCGTGAGGGCACGTCCGCGGTGTTTCGCGAGCATGTGCGGATACCCGCCGCGTTCCTCGGTGTAGCGAGCCGGCCCGCCGAACACCTCCCCCAGCCACATCGCCACGTACTGCGGGTGGTGCGCGTCCATCCCGCGGAACACGGGCTCCAGCAGCTCGTCGGCGCGGACCTTCTCGTAGAAGAGCTCCGTGAGCCGCTCCAGCGCCTCGCCGCCGCCCGCCCACTCGTACAGGCTCGGCGTATCGCCGCTCACAGCTCGAGCTCCGCCGGCTCGAGCTCCAGCTCGACCAGCCTTCCGGCGCGGAGCACCCGGACGCTCACGGGGGTCCCGATCAGCTCAGCCACCATCAGCCGCTGGAGGTCCTCCACGCGCTCGGTGTGCGTGCCGTTCACCGACAGGATCAGGTCCTCGGCTCGGATGCCCGCCTGCGCAGCCGGGCCGCCGTCCACCACCTCCACGACCTCGATGCAGCTCTCCGAGCCGGTCTCGGCGCGAGCCTGCGGCGGCACCGGGCGCGGACCGCCCGCGATGCCGAGGTACGCGCGCCGGACGTGCCCGTCCGACATCAGGCCCGCGATCACGCGCTGGGTCGTCTCGTTGATCGGCACCGCGAGCCCGAGCCCGATGCCCGCCACGGCGGTGTTGATCCCCACCACGCGGCCGCGGCTGTCGGCAAGTGCGCCGCCCGAGTTCCCGGGGTTGAGGGCGGCGTCGGTCTGGATCACGTTGTCGATTATGCGGGCCGCCCGCCGCGAGCGAGCGGGCAGGGAGCGTCCGAGGCCCGAGACCACCCCGGCGGTCACCGAGCCGCCGAGGCCGTGCGGGTTGCCGATCGCCACCACGAGCTGCCCGACCCGCAGCCGCTCGGCGTCTCCCAGCTCGGCCGGGGTTAGCCGGGCGCCCTCGGCGCGCAGGAGCGCGAGGTCGGAGAGCGGGTCGCGGCCAACGACCTCGAAGCGTTCCTCGCGCCCGTCGGCGAACGTGGCACGCCCGCGCGTGGTCGATCGGCCGACCACGTGGGCCGAGGTGAGCAGGAAGCCGTCGGGTGTGAGCGCAACGGCGCTCCCCGCACCCGCGGGTACCTGACCAGCCCGCGTGCGCCGGAGCACGCGCAGGCTCGCCACGGATGGGGCGAGCCGCTCGGCCACGGCAGTGACCGCGCGGGAGTAGGCGTCGAGCGCCTCGGAATCAGAGGCGGTCGGTGGTTCCGCCAGCTCCGGCGAGCTCACGCCGCCTCCTTCACCCCGAAGCGTGCGGTTACGGAGCGCTCGTCGGTGCCACGCACCACGCCCAGCTCCAGCTCGCCGCCGCCCGCCGCGACCGAGTCGAGCGCGCTGTAGAGCGACTCCACGCCGTCCACGGGCTGGCTTCCGATCGTCACGATCAGGTCGCCGGGCTCGAGCCCGGCCTCGTCGCCGGGGCTGCCCTCCTCGACCGCGCGCACCAGCAGGCCGTCGCGCTCGGGCAGGCCGACCGCGCTGCGCAGGCGACGGGCCACACGCGGCGGAGCGATGGCCACCCCGAGCCGGTGCGGCGCCGGCGCCTCGCCACGGGCAAGCAGCAGCGCGCGCTCGCGCACCGCCGCACTCGCCGGGACGGCGAGGATCAGCCCGCCGTCGAGGCGCAGGCTGTTCACCCCGAGCAGGTTGCCCTCGGGGTCCACCAGCGGGCCGCCCGACGAGCCGCGGGGCAGCGGCGCCGTGTGCTCGAGCGCGCCGTGCACGCGGCGTCCGCGCGGTCCCCGGAAGCTCCGCTCTCCGGAGGAGACGAAGCCAAGCGTGGCCCTGAGGCCGCGACCCCCGGGGTTGGCCAGCGCCACCACCGGCGCGCCGATGCCGGGCGCATCGGCCGGCTCCCAGCGCACGGCCGGGGCGTCGCCGGTATCGACCGCGAGCACCGCCAGGTCGAGATCCCCGTCGCTTCCGACGAGTTCCGCCCGCTCGCGGCGGCCGTCGTGGAACGTGACGGTGACCTCCTCACGCCGCAGGTTGTGGGCGCTCGTGAGGACCTGGCCTTCCGCGATCACCACGCCGGAGCCATGGCCCCAGCCGCGCCCGAGCCCGACGACGGAGGGTCCCACGCTCTCGGCCACACCCGCGATTGTGTCCTGAAGGGTCTGCACTGTGTTCATGACTGCTCCCAGTGAGTGACTTGCAAATTGCTAGTGACTATACACCTCGGTAAGATCCGGCTCTGAGATGCCTGAACCCGCCTCCTCACCCCTCGCCGCCGCGCTCGACAGCGTGGGCGACCGCTGGACCCTCCTGCTCGTGGAGGCCCTGCTCGAGGGGCCGCGCCGCTTCGGCGACCTCCAGGAGCAGCTCCCGCGAATCGCGCCCAACGTGTTGACCCAGCGCCTGCGCCGCCTCGAAGGCGAGGGGCTCGTGGTGGCCCAGCCCTACAGCGAGCGTCCCCAGCGCTACGTATACGAGCTCACGGCGTCGGGCCACGAGCTGGCCGGCGCGCTGCGCCTGCTGGCGGATTGGGGGGCTCGCCACCAGGAGGCCGGCGAGCCGCCGCGCCACGACGCCTGCGGCACCCCGGTCGAGGCGCGCTGGTGGTGCCCGACGTGCGAGCGCCCCGTCGACGAGGACGACGCGGGCGGCCTGCACTTCGCCTAACCTTCAAGTCCTAGTGGAGGATCAGCCCACCCGGGTTCTCGGGGGCGGCAGGCGACCGTCCACACCGCCGCCCTCGGGCGGCGGGCCGCCGCATGGGCCGGGACGCCCGCCGGGCCGGGAGCCCGAGGAGGTCTACCGCCGCCGGAGACTCATCGCTGCCGGGGCCGGAGGGATCGTCTTTCTCCTGCTGATCGTGCTCATCGTGAGCCAGGGCGGGAGCGACCCGGAGCCGAAGAGCAGCCCGGCCGATCTCGGCGTGGGCACGTCCACGTTCGACGAGTCCTCGACCCCGGATCGCACGACCACGAGCCAGACGGACACGGAGTCCACCGCCACGCCAGCGGCGCCGACCACCCCTCCGGCGGACGGCACCGGCGGGAGCACCGCCACACCTGCCCCGGCTCCGCCGCAGGGCGACGGCGGTGGGGTGGGCCAGGCGCCCGCCGAACCAGCGCCGGCCCCGCCCGAGGGCGAGGGCGGCGGCGCCGAGGCGCCGGTTCCCTAGACCTCGGGTCGGCGCCGCAGCCGCTTCAGCTCGCCGCGGCGGCGCTTCGACTCCGCACGCCTGCGCCGGGATGCGTTCGTGCTCTTGGTGGCGCGCCGGGGCCGCTGCACCGTCAGTGCGCTCTCGAGGCGGCCTCGCAGACGCTCGAGCGCGAGCTGGCGATTGCGCGCCTGGCTGCGCGTGTCCTGCGCGACCGCGCGGACGACCGGTCCGAGACGGGCGGCAATCCGCTCCCGCTGCTCCTCGCTGAGCGCCTGCGAGGAGCACACGTCGAACACTGCCTCCACTCGCGAGGCGGTCACGTTCGCGTGCTGCCCGCCGGGTCCCGACGAGCGGCTCGTGCGCAGCTCGATCTCAGAGAGCGGGACCTCGGCGTGGCGCCCGATGCGGAGGGGATCGTCCATCGCAGCGGCACGCTAACGCCCGGTCGTGACAAGCTCCCGCCCCATGCGCGTTGCGGTGGTTGGCCACCTCGAGTGGTGCGAGTTCGCGGAGGTGCCGCACGTGCCGCAGCCGGGGGAGATCGTGCACGCGGCCGAGACGTTCGAGGAGCCGGCGGGCGGCGGGGCGGTGGCCGCCGTGCAGCTGCGCAAGCTCGCCGGGGAGGCCACGCTGTTCACCGCCTTCGGTGACGACGAGACCGGACACCGCACCGACGCCGAGTTGCGCGAGCACGGGGTGCACGTGGAGGGTCGATTCCGCCCCGAGCCGCAGCGACGCGCGTTCGTGCACCTCGACTCGGACGGCGAGCGCACGATCACCGTGCTCGGGCCGCGCCTGGGACCGAGGGGCAGCGACGACCTTCCCTGGGACCTGCTCGACGAGACCGACGCGGTGTACGTGACCGCGGGCGACGTCGACGCCGTACGGCAGGCGCGCCGCGCGCGCACGCTCGTTGCCACCCCGCGCGGGCTGGACACGCTTGCCGAGGCGCACGTGCAGCTCGACGCACTCGTATCGAGCGGCCGGGACCCCGGCGAGCGCTACATCCCCGGCGACCTCGACCCTGCTCCGAAGCTCGTCGTGCGGACGCTCGGGGCGGCCGGGGGAGAGTGGGAGACGGCGAGCGGCGAGCAGGGGCGCTGGGACGCCGCTGAGCTGCCCGGCCCGGTCCGCGACTCCTACGGCGCCGGCGACAGCTTCGCAGCCGGCCTCACGTACGGGCTGGGCGCCGGCTGGGAGATTGCGAAGGCGGTGGAGCTGGCCGCCCGCTGCGGTGCCGCCTGCCTCACGGGCCGTGGCCCGTACGAGGTCCAGCTCGTGCTCGAAGGCTGACTCAGGCCACGTGCCCGTCGGCCGGCTCGATCGGCAGGCCGTCCTTGACCCACTCCTGCAGCCCGCCGTCCAGGTTGTGCGCCTCGAAGCCGGCGGCCGAGAAGGCCTGCGCGGCGAGAGCTGACCTGCTGCCCGAGCGGCAGTAGAAGAGGATCGGCCGCTCACGGTCGAGCTTCTCGGCCCCCTCTGCGAGCTCGTCGAGCTCGATGTGGAGCGTGTCCGCTATATGGCCGGCGTCCCACTCGTACTGCTCGCGCACGTCGACCCCCTGCGCGCCGTCGCGAAGCAGCTCGGCGGCGCGGCGCGGGGATAGGTCTTCCGGCGGTCCGGCCATGCACGCGAGGCTACTAGCCGCTCGGTTAGGGTTCGGCGCATGGCCGAATGGAGCACCAGCGGGAAGACAGTGCTGATCACCGGTGCCGCTCGCGGCCTCGGTGCCGAGACCGCGCGCCGGGTGGCAGCGCGGGGCGCGAACGTGGCGCTCGTGGGCCTGGAGCCGGAGGAGCTCGAGCGCGTGGCGGCGCAGTGCGGGACGAACGCCGCCTGGTTCGAATGCGACGTGACCGACGTCGAGGCCCTCGAGCGCGCCGTTGCGGGCACTGTCGAGCGCTTCGGCGGCATCGACGTGGTGATGGCGAACGCGGGCATCGCGACGGGCGGCATGGTCCGCTCGACGGATCCCGCGGCGTTCGAGCGCACGATCGAGATCAACCTGCTCGGGGTCTGGCGCACGGTGCGCGCGGCGCTCCCGCACGTGATCGAGCGCGAGGGATACGTCCTCGTGATCGCGTCACTCGCTGCCGCGGTACACGGGCCCGGCATGGCCGCGTACTCGGCGAGCAAGGCCGGGGCGGAGGCATTCGCGGATTCGCTGCGCGTCGAGGTGAAGCATCTCGGCGTGGATGTGGGCGTGGGCTACTTCAGCTTCATCGACACGGACATGGTGCGCGGTGGGGACTCTCATCCGGCGCTCGGGCGCTTCCGCTCGGAGGCCGGCTGGCCCTTCAACAAGACCTATCCGCTCTCACAGGCCGGTAAGGGCATCGCCGACGGCATCGAGGGGCGGCGCCGCTGGGTGGTGGTGCCGAGCTGGGGCCGCGCGCTGCTGGTGCTGCGCACGGCGATTGCACCCCTGCTCGACAAGGCCTCTCGCGACACGGCCGCCGAGGCGGACGCCGTGTTCATGAAGGACGTAGATGAGCGCGGAGCCGCCGCAGCGTCGTCGCCGGTCGGCGCCGGCGGAACCGCCGCGGCGGGTGCCACGGACGAGACGCCGCGCGGCGGCGAGGCGGATCGGGCGGCCGAGGCCGAGTCCGCGGCCGACGCGGAGCCCGCCCGCGAGCCCGCCGCCAGCTAGCTCGACTGGTCCGTGGGGCCGCCGGGGATCGGCTCGCCCTTGAACTCGTCCGGGTCGTCGACCTCCTCACCGCCGACCTCCACAGCACCGTCCTCGCGGTGGCGCACCGAGTCGGGGCCAAGGTTGGCCTCCGGGCCCTCGTCGTAGCTGTGGTCGCCCTCGGCGCCTCCGAAGGTCTCGTACTTCGCCTGCCCGTCCGGCCAGTCCTCCAGCTTCTCGGGCGGATCATCCTCGAGCTGCTGGATCTCCTCCTTGGCCGCCTCCATCTTCTGCTGGTGCTCTGTCTTCTCTTCGTCGCTCATGAAGGCTGCGCTACCCAAAGAGGCGGCCGGGCATGCGACTATCGTCATCAGACGCCATGGCCAAGCGCGACCCTCGCATGATCCCCCTGGGCTACGGCAAGTTCGTCCGCGCGGACCGCATCTACGCGCTCGTGCCACTCGAGGGCTCCGAGCGGCAGGACGGCCGCCGCACCTACGTGCACGTGGACGGGCTGACGGAGCCCGTCGTGGCATCTCGCTCCGAGCGCGCCATCCTCGCGGACGTCGAAACCGCGCTGGCCGAGGCCGCTGGCCTGCCTCGCCGCCGGCGGGTCGCCGCGACGGGCCAAGAGACGCTCTTGCCCTAGAGCTCCTCGACCGCTTTGAGGATCTTCTGCACCGACTCCTTGGCGTCGCCGAACAACAGCGACGTGTTCTCCGCGTAGAAGAGCGGGTTGTCGATCCCGGCGAAGCCGGTGTTCATCGAGCGCTTCAGGACGATCACCGAGGCTGCCTTGTCCACGTCGAGGATCGGCATGCCGTAGATGGGCGAGTCCGGCACGTCGCGCGCGGCCGGGTTCGTCACGTCGTTGGCGCCGATCACGAGCGCCACGTCGGTCTGCGGGAACTCCGGGTTGATCTCGTCCATTTCCTTGAGGCTGTCGTAGGGCACGTCCGCCTCGGCGAGCAGCACGTTCATGTGGCCCGGCATCCGGCCCGCCACCGGGTGGATCGCATAGAGCACCTCGACCCCGCGCTTCTCGAGCGCGTTCGCGAGGTCGTGCACCGCGTGCTGAGCCTGCGCCACCGCCAGCCCGTAGCCAGGCGCGACCACGACCCTGTTCGCGTACGCGAGCTGGATGGCCACGTCGGCGGCGTCCGTGGAGCGCACCGGCTTCTCCTCGCCGTCGGCTCCCGCGCCCGGCGCGGTGCCACCGCCACCGAACCCCCCCTTGAAGATGTTGAGGATCGAGCGGTTCATCGCCTCGGCCATCAGCATCGTGAGGATCGATCCGGAGGCGCCCACGAGCATGCCCGCCACGATCAGCGCCACGTTGTCGAGCGCGAGGCCCGCCGCCGCCGCGGACAGTCCCGTGAAGGCGTTCAGCAGCGAGATCACCACGGGCATGTCGGCGCCGCCGATCGGCAGGACGAACATGTTGCCGAGGACCGCCGCCGCGACCAGGATCACGATGAAGAGGCCCTCGGACTCGGTGCCGGAGGCGATTGCGATCGCGCAGCCGACGCAGATGGCCAGCAGCCCGATGTTGATGAACTGCTGGCCCGGGAGCTGAATCGGGCGTCCCGGAATGATCTCCTGGAGCTTCCCGAATGCGATGTTCGAGCCCCAGAACGAGACGGATCCGATGATGGCCGCGAAGAGGATCGGGATCAGCGTCTCGAGCTCCGGATTGCCACCGATCGCGAGCGCCTCGCGGTACTCGACGAACGAGATCAGGGCCACCGCGCCGCCGCCGACGCCGTTGAACAGCGCCACCATCTGCGGCATCGCGGTCATCTTCACGGAGCGCGCCGCGGGCACGCCCACGGCGGTGCCGATCACGATCCCGAGCGCGATCAGGGCGTAGTCGCCCACGGACTCGATCAGCAGCGTCGCTACTACCGCGATACCCATCCCGATCGCGCCGATGGCGTTGCCCTTGCGGGCGGTGCGCGGGTTGTTCATCAACCGCAGGTCGATGATGAACAGGACGAACGCGACGATGTAGAGCGACCGGATGAAGTCCGGGTCCTGGAGGAAGCTCGCCGGTGTACATCAATCGCGCCGCCGGAACATGTGGAGCATGCGGTCGGTGACGAGGAAGCCACCAACCACGTTGATCGTCCCGAAGGCGATCGCGATGACGCACAGGAAGTTGTTGAGGAAGCCCTCGGCGGGGCCGATCAGGTAGAGCCCTCCGAGCAGCACGATTCCGTGAATCGCGTTGGTGGCCGACATCAGCGGCGTGTGCAGCGTGTTCGGCACCTTCGAGATCACCTCGAAGCCGACGAACGCGGCGAGCACGAGGATGGTGATTTCGGTGAGGAGGTCCATGGCTTAGGCGGTCACCCCCGCCGCGTTGCGCGCGCCCTCGTGCACGATCTGGCCGTCGCGCGTGATGCAGGCGCCGGCGATCACCTCGTCCTCGAAGTCGAGCGTCAGCTCGCCTTCCTTGACCATCAGGTCGAGCAGCGACTGCACGTTGCGCGCGTACAGGCTCGACGCGTGGTCCGGCATCGTGGCGGGCAGGTTGAGCGGTCCGACGATGGTCACGTCCTCCTTCACGACGGTCTGGCCGGGCTCGGTGAGCTCGCAGTTGCCGCCGGTCTCCGCGGCGAGGTCCACGATCACCGAGCCGGGGCTCATGTTCTTCACGGCCTGCGCGGTCACGAGCAGCGGGGCCCGGCGGCCCGGCACCGCGGCCGTCGAGATCACCGCATCCATCTTTCCGATCTCCTCAGCGAGCAGCTCGCGCTGGCGCTGCTGCTCTTCGTCGGTGAGCTGGCGCGCGTAGCCGCCGGCCGCCTCGGCGTCCTCGAGGCCCATGTCGAGTTCGAGGAAGCGAGCACCGAGCGATTCGATCTGCTCCTTCACGGCCGATCGCACGTCGAAGGCGTGAACCACGGCACCGATGCGTCGCGAGGTCGCGATGGCCTGGAGCCCGGCCACGCCCGCGCCGAGTACGAGGACCTTGGCCGGGCGGATCGTTCCGGCGGCCGTTGTGAGCATCGGGAAGAAGCGCGGCAGCTCCTGGGCGGCGAGCAGGGCGGCCCGGTAGCCGGAGACGGTCGCCTGGGAGGAGAGGGCGTCCATCGACTGCGCGCGCGTGATCCGCGGAATGGCCTCCATGGCGAAGCTGGTGACGCCGCGCTCGGCAAGCGCACGGACCGTGTCCGAAGCCGTCAGCGGCTGGAGGAAGCCGACGAGAACGGAGCCCTGCTGGAGGCGCGAGATCTCCTCGGCCGAGGGCGGAGCCACCTTGGCGATCACGTCGCCGGAGAAGCCCTCGCCGATGCTGGCGCCGGCCTTCTCGTAGGCGGCGTTCGGGTGGTGGGCGCCCTCGCCGGCGCCGTCCGCGATGGTCACCTGCATTCCGCTCTGGATCACGCGTTCGACCACCTCCGGCACCAGCGCCACGCGGCGCTCACCCGAGGCGACTTCCTTGGGTACTGAGACGTTCATAAGTCAGGCCCGGGTCGGGGGCGCGGCACTCTAGCCGAGCCTCGCGGAAAACGCGGAGTCGACTCGCCGCCCACAGGACTAGACTCGAAGCGCGCCACACATGGCACCCAAGACAGTCGAGAAGCTAGATCGCGTCGTCGTCCGCTTCGCGGGCGACTCGGGCGACGGTATGCAGCTCACGGGCAGCCGCTTCACCGACGCCACCGCGATGGTTGGGAACGACCTCGCCACTCTTCCCGACTTCCCCGCCGAGATCCGAGCTCCGGCCGGCACGCCGCACGGCGTCTCCGCGTTCCAGATCCACTTCGCGTCGCGCGACATCCTCACGCCGGGGGACTACCCCAACGTGCTCGTCGCGATGAACCCCGCCGCGTTGATCACGAACGTCGGGACGGTGGAGAAGGGCGGCACGGTGATCGTGAACGAGGACGGGTTCACCGATCACAACGTGCGCAAGGCGGGCTACGAGTCGAATCCACTCGAGGACGACTCGCTCGACGACTACCAGCTCTTCCGCGTGCCGATGACGTCCATGACGGTCCGCGCCACCGAGGGCATCGACGAGATCTCGGCGCGCGACGCCGCCCGCTGCAAGAACGTGTTCGCACTCGGGCTCGTCTCGTGGATGTACGGGCGCCCCACCGAACCGACGGTTGCCTGGATCGAGAAGAAGTTCGCCGACACGCCCGGCGTGTGCGCTGCGAACCTCGCAGCCTTCCGTGCGGGCTACAACTTCGGGGAGACGGCCGAGCTGCTGGCCGTGCACTACGAGGTCGACGCCGCGCCCGCGCCACCCGGCACGTACCGCAACGTGAACGGCACACAGGCGCTCGCCTATGGGCTCGTGGCCGCCGCGGTGCAGTCCGGCCTCGGCCTGTTCTACGCGAGCTATCCGATCACGCCCGCCTCGGAGCTGCTGCATTCGCTGTCGCGCCATCACCGGCTCGGCGTGCGCACGATCCAGGCGGAGGACGAGATCGCGGCGGTGAACATGGCTCTCGGGGCGGCCTTCTCGGGGCACCTGGGAGTCACGGCCACGAGCGGGCCCGGCATGGACCTCAAGGCGGAGACGATCGGGCTCGCCGTGGCATACGAGCTGCCGCTCGTGGTGGTGGACGTCCAGCGCGCCGGCCCCTCCACCGGGATGCCGACCAAGACCGAGGCGGCCGATCTGATGATGGCGCTGTACGGGCGCCACGGCGAGTCGCCGCTGCCGGTGATCGCCGCATCCACGCCGTCGGACTGCTTCGACTGCGCGATCGAGGCCGCGCGCATCGCGGTCACCCATCGCACGCCGGTGATCCTGCTCACCGACACGTTCCTCGCGAACTCGTCGGAGCCCTGGAAGCTGCCGGAGGTGGCGTCGCTCCCGAACATCGATCCGAACTTCGCCACCGACCCGACCGGCTTCATGCCCTACGCGAGAGACGCCAAGCTGGCGCGTCCCTGGGCCGTGCCGGGCACCCCGGACCTGCGGCACCGCATCGGCGGGCTCGAGAAGGAGGACGGCACCGGGAACATCTCCTACGACTCGGCGAACCACGAACACATGACGCACCTCCGCGCCGAGCGGGTCGCGCGGGTGAGCGTCCCGGACATCGAGGTGGACGACCCGGACGGCGCCTCGCTGCTCGTGCTCGGCTGGGGGTCGAGCTACGGCGCGATCCAGGGCGCGGCCCGCCGGCTCCGCCGCGAACAGGGTCTGCGCGTGGCCACCGCGCACATCAAGCACCTCAACCCGCTGCCGGCCAACACCGGCGAGGTTCTGCGCTCATACAGGCGCGTGCTCGTGCCCGAGATGAACATGGGCCAGCTCGTGAAGATCCTGCGGGCCGAGTTCCTCGTGGATTGCGAGAGCTACACGAAGGTGGACGGGCTGCCCATCTTCACCAGGGACATGATGGAGGAGATAGCTCCCAGATGCTGACCAAGGCTGACTTCTCGTCCGATCAGGAGACGCGCTGGTGCCCCGGCTGCGGCGACTACGCCGTACTGGCCTCGGTGCAGTCGTTCATGCCTGAGCTCGGCATCCCGCCGGACCGGATCGTCTTTGTGACCGGGATCGGCTGCGCGGGGCGGTTCGTCTACTACATGGACACCTACGGTATGCACGGCATCCACGGCCGCGCTCCCGCTCTCGCAACCGGCGTGGCCACCTCGCGGCCCGACCTGTCCGTGTGGGTGGTGAGCGGCGACGGCGATGCGCTCTCGATCGGCGGCAACCACCTGATCCACACGCTGCGCCGAAACGTGCCGGTGAAGATCCTGCTCTTCAACAACCAGATCTACGGGCTCACGAAGGGTCAGTACTCGCCCACGAGCGAGGAGGGCAAGGTCACGAAGTCCACGCCGTTCGGATCGCAGGACCACCCGTTCAACCCGGTGTCGCTGGCGCTGGGGGCGGAGGCGAGCTTCGTGGCGCGCACGGTGGACACCGACAAGGCGCACGTCGCCGAGACCCTGCGCGCGGCCGCCGCGCACGAAGGCGCCGCGCTCGTCGAGATCTACCAGAACTGCAATGTCTTCAACGACGGCGCGTTCGACGCGGTTCGGGCCAAGGGCCAGCGCGAGCTGAACCAGATCAGGTTGGAGCACGGGCAGCCCCATTAGGTTCGGCATTGAGGGGGAGCGACGGAGTGGCGCGGGGCGCTGACGGCCAGCTTCAGATCGTCAAGGTTGCCGACGTGGGCGAGGACGCCCTGATCGTCCACGACGCCGAGCGAACGGACCCGAGCCTCGCGTTCGAGCTGGCGCACCTGGCGGAGCGCCCGACCGGCCCGACGCCGATCGGCGTGTTCCGCTCGGTGAAGCGCCCGGTTTACGGAGAGGCGCTGGCGCGGGAGCTGGAGGAAGCGCGGGCGAACGTCGGCCCGGAGCAGCTACACGAACTGCTGCACTCAGGAGAGACCTGGACGGTCGCGTAACCAATCGACCATCCTGACTAGGGGACCGTATAGGTACCCCAGGCAGTACGGTCGACCCATTAATGCTGCAGTTAGCCCCGCTGCGGACTAGGCCGCGATGTCGAGCACGAGCTCATCCACGCCGGAGCCCACGTGGTGCTGCTCCAGATGGTCCGTGAGCCTCGCCATCAGCCGGTGGGCGGGCACGTTGTCCGCGGCCATCGTGGCTGTGAAGCGGCGGATGCCCAGGCGGCGCGCCTCGCTGGCGAGCTGCTCGGAGAGCATCGAGCCGAGTCCTCGCCCCTGCCAGTCGTCCGCGACGGTGACCGCCACCTCGGCGGCGTGGGGATCCTCGGCGAGTCTCACGAAGCGGGCGACCGCGATCAGGCGACGAACCGGCCCAGAGGGGTGCTCGGCCACCAGCGCCACGTGGTCGCGGCCGTCCACTTCCGTGAGGTAACGCAGCTCCGCCCGGCTGAAGCTGCGCTTGGGTGTGAGGAAACGTCGGTGCACGCTCTCGTCCGAGAGGCGCCGGAGACCGTCGGTGAGCATGCGCTTGTCGTCGGCGCGAATGGGCCGGATCAGGACCGGGGCTCCGTCTGGAAGGCGTTCGATCACGCCTACAAGTGTCGTTTCGATGACTACCGAACTGTGTGAAGTGCGTCACGCTCGTAATCGAGCTCGGTGTAGACGCCCAAACCGTGCAGGATCTCGTTCGCGTGCTCCAGATCGCGCGCGTCGGTCACGGCGGCGGCCAGGCGAGCGGCCGAGCCAAGCGCGGCGACGGGGTCGAAGTAGAAGGTGAGCGCTCCGGCCGGCGAGAGCTCAACGGTGCGGCGTCCCTGCCGGATAGCCGATCGGCCGATCTGACCGTGGAAGCAGCGCAGGGCCTGAGCGCTCGCCTCGGTGGGCACCACCTTCACCGCCTCCTCGAGCCGCGCCGCGACGGCGGGGGTGAGCCCGCGCGCGCCCGCCAGTCCGCCCGCGGCGCCGACCTCGGCGAGCCGCTCGAGGACCTCGGGCGGCGTGAGCTCGCCGTCGCAGCCGATGCCGAAGATGCCGGCGAGCACCGCCGGGGCCGCGTCCCGCTCGGCGAGGCGCGCGGCGGCCGCGAGCAGCAGGGCGTCGCAGAGCGGGCTGGCGAGGCCGGGCTCGTCGCCGTGGGCCAGGGCGTCGCCGCCCACGTCGACGAAGACGATCAGGTCCACGCCGAGCGAGCGAGCCGCCGCCGCGATGCCGTCCGCCAGCTGCGCGGGGCCGAGCGTCGCGTCCACGAGCACGGTCTCCTCACCGAGCAGCTCGGCCATCCGCGACTCCGCGAACACGACCCCGGACTCACGCACGCGCGTGCCTGCCGAGGCCGCCAGGACGCCGTCTGCCAGCCGCCGCGCGCCCTCGATCTCCGACTCGGCCCGTGGTCCGGGCCTCGGATCGATCGGCCGCCGTTCCCACGTGACGCCACCGACCACCGGCTCCGCCCCGTGCATGCGGCAGACCTCGGCGGTGGCGAGCGCGCCCACCACGTCGCCGCCTCCGCCGATCCCCAGCACCAGTGGGCGCCGGCAGTGGGAGAGCAGCTCGTCGGCGTCGATCACGCGCTCGCACCGAGCGCCAGGGCGATGGAGTCCGGATAGGGCGGCTCGAGCACGCCGGCCTCGGTGATGATCGCGGTCACGAGATCTGCGGGGGTCACGTCGAACGCCGGGTTGAACGCGTCGCCGACCGCGAGCACCTCGCTCGAGTCGCGCTCCTCGATGGGGATCGCGCTGCCGTCGGGGGTGGTCGGGTCGATCGTCGACATCGGCGCCGCGACGTAGAAGGGCACATCGTGGCGCGCTGCCAGCACGGCCAGGGGATAGGTGCCCACCTTGTTCGCCACGTCACCATTCGCCGCAATCCGGTCGGCGCCCACCACCACGCGGTCCACGAGGCCGCGCGCCATCAGCGAACCGGCCGCCGAGTCGGCCACCACGCGGTGCGGAATACCTGCCTGGCGCAGCTCCCACGCGGTCAGGCGGGCGCCCTGGAGCAGCGGACGGGTCTCGTCCACCCAGACCTCGGCCAGTCGGCCGCTGTCCCAGGCCGCGCGCAGCACGCCGCACGCGGTCCCGTAGCCGCCGGTGGCGAGCGCGCCGGCGTTGCAGTGGGTGAGCGCGCGTGTGCCGCTCTCGAACAGCTCGGCGCCGAGCCCGGCCAGCCGGCGGTCCGCCGCGTCCTGCTCCTGGTGCAGCCGGCGGGCCACCGCGAGCACGTCGCCGGCGCCGCGGCACTGCTCGAGCGCCCAGGCGAGGTTCACGGCCGTCGGCCGCGTGGAGCGCAGCAACTCGGCGGCCTCGTCCTCGCGGCCGTCGGCGAGCGCCATGCCGTACGCGGCGGCCAGCCCGATGGCAGGCGCCCCACGCACGGCAAGCGTTCGGATGCAGTCCGCCACCTCTTCGACCGTCTCGCAGCGGATCCAGCGCTCCGCCTCGGGCAGCGCCCGCTGGTCAAGCAGAAGGAGCGCGCCGTCCTCGAAGCGGAGCGCCTGAATCTCCGTGTGCTGGGCCCCCTCGCTCATCGGCCCCCGAAGCTACTACGCACGCAGGGCGTCGAGCTGCCGGTCCACGAGTTCGGTCTGTCGCTTGGCGCTCAACGCGCGCGGCTCGAAAGTGGCCTGGATCGACAGGCCATCCACGACGGCCACGAGAGCGGCGGCTGCAGCCGACGGGTCCACGTCAGCGCGAATATCGCCGCGCTCCTGTGCCTCCCGGAGGAGATCCGCCACGCGGCCGCGCCAGGCGCGGTAGGTGAGCCGCTGAGCGCGCGCGAACGCTGGGCGTGTGAGCGCAAGGCCCAGGAACGCGAACCACACGCGTACCTCGGCCTGCTGCTCCTTGTCGATTGGGAGCGCCTCGATCAGCCAGGCACGGGCGAGCTCGAGCGGCTCGGTCGTGTGCTCGGCGGCTTTGGCGAGCCGGGTCCGCACGCGGTCCGCGACCGTGCTGAAGGCGAACAGCAGCAGGTCCTCCTTGTCGGCGAAATAGTGGACCACCGCCCCCGTGGACCAGCCCGCCTCCTCGGCCACGCGCCGGACCGTGACGGCCTCGAGGCCGTCACGCGACGCCAGCCGCCACACCGCCGCGGCCAGCTCGGTCCGCCGCTCCTCGTGATCTACGACCTTTGGCATTGCGGTCTTAGTTTATATCGAACGTCTGATATAAATAAAGGCATGGAGCTCAAGTGGATTCTCGCCATCGGTTTGGAAGCCGCCTTCTGGCTGATGCTGGCGAGCTTCCTTGTGCTCCGGTACCGCTACGAGATGAAGGGCATCACTCGTTGGTTCGCGATCGGCGCCGTGCTCGACACAGCGGCAATCGTCGCCCTGGGCGTCTGGGACTACGTCGAGACCGGGAGGGTCAGCTCGTACACGCTCTTCGTGGCAGCAATCGTCATCTACGGCCTGACGGCCGGTAGGGACGACTTGCGCCGGCTCGACCGCTGGATGGCACAGCGGGTGCGGCCGAGCCGGCGCGTGACCTGCTAGCCGGCGACCAGCCCTGACTCCTGCAGGTACTGGCCGGCCACGTCCGCGGGCGTCTGCTTGTCGAGGTCGACGCGTGCGTTCAGCTCCTGCATGACCTCATCCGTGAGGCCCTTGCTCGCCATGTCCACGGTCTTCGCGAAGTCGGGGCCCGCCTTCTCGATCACGTCGTTGCGCACGACGAGCGTGGAGTTGTACGGCGGGAACATCCCCTTGTCGTCCTCCAGAAGCACGAATCCCTCGCGCTTGTTCTGGGGGTCCGTGGTGAACACGATCGACACGTCTGCCTGGCCCTTCTTGAGGACCTCGTGGCGCAGGGCGATGTCCACCGGCACGAACTTCTTGAACTTCAGACCGTAGACCTGCTCGAGACCGAGCAGGCAGTCCAGACGCTGGCGGCACTCGGGGCTGCCGTACAGCGTCAGCTGGCCGGCAACAGGCTCCAGGTCCGAGATCGTCTTCAGCTTGTACTTGTCGGCGGTCTCCTTGGTCACCGCGACCTCGTTGGAGCTCACGAACGGCGTGGGCGGCAGCGCGGTCAGGTTCTTCTTGGCGAAGCCCGCCTTGGCCTCCTCGTAGGCCTGAGCCTCGTCGCTCGGCAGCTTGTCGGCCGTGACTCCGAAGAACGAGAGCAGCGCGGTCCCGGTGTACTCCGGGTACGCGCTGATGTCGCCGCCCTCGAGCGCCTTCAGGGCGGTCTTCTCATCGCCTAGGTTCAGCTGGGTCGAGACGTCGTACCCGGCCGCCGCGAGGGCCTGTGCGTAGATCTCCCCGAGCACCTTCTGCTCGGTGAAGTTCTTCGAGCCCATCGTGACCTTGGTCGACGAGTTCTTGTCGTTCTTCTGGATCTGCGATGACGAGGTGTCCTCCGAGGTGCTCGCGGACCCGTCGTCGCCGCTGTCGTTGTTGTCGTCTCCACAGCCGGCCACCGCGAGTGCGGCGACCAGCAGCGCGAGCAGCATCAACCAGCGATGCTTTCTCATGAGGTGGCTTCCCTCCTGTTGTTGGGCAGTGCCATTGCGAAGCGGCGCCAGCGCGTGCCGCCGCCCTCCAGCTTCAGTCCTTGCGGAGTCACGGCGCGCTGCACCGCTCCGAGGACCAACTCCGTGGCGATAGCGAGCAGGGCCACGACGAGTGCCGCCGCGAGCCTCCCCTCGTCGCCGTAGGTGTTCACGTTGATGATGGGATCGCCGAGCGTCGTCACTCCGGCGAGCGGTGCGATCGTGGCCGTGGCGATCACATTGACAGCCGAGATTCGGATGCCGCCGAAGATCAGCGGCAGTGAAAGCGGAAGCTCGACCCGGCGGACGATCTGGGTGCCGGTCATCCCCATGCCGCGTGCGGAGTCGACCGTGTCGCGGTCGACCTGGCGGACCCCGGTGTACGCGTTGGTGAGGATCGGCGGGATCGCGAGCAGCACGAGCGCGAGTGTGAGGTTCCAGAAGCCCACGCCGATGAAGACGACGAAGAACGCGATCAGCGCGAGGGTCGGCACGGCGCGGCCGATGTTCGACGCGTTGATCGCGAGGAACCCGCCCTTGCCGATGTGTCCCAGCCAGAGGCCCAAGCGGGATGGCGATTGCGCACGCAATGGCCATCGCGACGCCCGACAGCTTGAGGTGGGGCCACATGAGCTCCCAGAGGTTGGCTAGCCCGCCCACCTGGGCGCCGCCGGCCGGCGACTCGTGCTCGTTGAAGATGAAATTGATCGCATCGGCGAAGGCGTTCATCGCGCGGCCGCCGCTCTCGTCCAGGGCGTGATCGCGCGCTGCACGAGGAGGATCGCTCCGTCGAGCAGCACGGCCAGGGCTACGGCTAGCCCTCCGGCCACGACCACGTTCGACTTGAAGTTGATGTCGGCGAAGATCTGCTCACCCAGGCCGCCCGCGCCGGCGAAGAAGGCGAGCGTGGCAAGGCCGACCGTGGTGGTCGCCGCGATGCGGAGCCCGGCCATGATCTCCGGCAGGGCGAGCGGGATCTCCACGCGCCAGAGCAGCTGTCGGTCCGTGAGGCCCATCCCGCGCCCGGCGTCCTTCGTCTCCTCGGGCACGTTGTCGAGACCGGTGAGAACGTTGCGGAAGATGATCAGCAGCACGTAGGCCACCAGCGCGACGGTCGCGGTCGCGAAGCCGCGGCCGGTGATCGGCAGCAGCAGGAAGAAGGCCGCGATGCTGGGGATCGTGTAGAGCACGCCGGTGACCTGAGTCACGGGGTTGATCAGCCAGCGGCGCCGGTAGGCCACGAGCGCGAGCGTGAACGAGATCAGGAAGCCGATCCCAACCGCGACCAACGTGAGCAGGACGTGCTGGAAGAACGGGTCCACATAGCGGTCGAAGTTGTCGGCGATCCAGCCGGGGCAGAAGCCATTGTCGGACACGCACGTGTCCTCGGTGCGCTTGTGGATCTCGACCTGGGCAAGCAGCGGGTTCACAGCGCGTCGGCTCCACTCGGGACCGCTTCCGGATCTTCGTTCAGCGCGTGGCTCAAGATCTCGATCGAAAGCACGCCGGTCACTGCCCCGCGCTCGTCCAAGACCGGTGCGTACTGCGCCTCCTCCGCCAGCAGGTGGGAGAGCGCGTCCCGCAGGACGTCGTCCGTCTCGATGATCGGGTTGGGCCGCGAACGCAGCTCGTCGGTGATCCGCTCTCCGGCCAGCGCCCGGTCCGACAGCCAGCCGAGCGGGCGGCCCTCGTCGTCCACGAGGAGCGCGTAGGGCACCTCCGAGTTGTCGAGCTTTCCTCGCACCGCGGCCGCCGGCTCGCCCAAGCGAACGAGCGGGGCCTCCCATAGGTCCACGTCACGCACGCGCTGGAGCGCCAGCCGCTTGAGTGCCCTGTCGGAGCCCACGAAGTCCTCCACAAACGCGTTCGCGGGCTGCATGAGCAGCTCGGCGGGCGGCGCGTACTGGGCGAGCTTGCCGCCCTTCTGGAGCACCGCGATGCGGTCACCCATCTTGATCGCCTCGTCGATGTCGTGGGTCACGAACACGACGGTCTTGCGGATCTCGCGCTGGAGGCGCAGGAACTCGTTCTGAAGGCGCTCGCGGTTGATCGGGTCGATCGCGCCGAAGGGCTCGTCCATCAGCATCAGCGGCGGGTCGACCGCGAGCGCGCGCGCCACGCCCACCCGCTGGCGTTGTCCGCCCGAGAGCTGAGCCGGGTAGCGGCCGCGTGTCTCCTCCGGGTCCAGGCTCACCAGCTCGAGCAGCTGGTCCACGCGGGTGCGGATGCGGTCGCGGTCCCAGTCGAGCAGCCGCGGCACGGTGGCGATGTTGTCCGCCACCGACAGGTGTGGGAACAGGCCCACCTGCTGGATCGCGTAGCCGATGTCGCGCCGCAGCTCCGCCGGCCGGCGCTCGCTCACGCTCTGGCCGTCGAGCAGGATGTCCCCGTCGGTGATGTCGATCATGCGGTTGACCATCCGCATCGCGGTGGTCTTGCCGCAGCCCGACGGGCCCACCAGCACGCAGATCTCACCCGACGGGACGGTCAGCGAGAGGCGCTCTACCGCGGGCTCGGTCTGCCCCGGGTAGCGCTTCGTGGCCTCGCGAAACTCAAGCGTTGCTGCCGAAGGGCGCGGCGACGGCCCCGTGGGGTGGGCGGAGTCGGAAATATTCACAGAGGGAGGAGCTCCCGGGGGAAGCCGTGATCCTACTGAGGTGGCTTGGCGCGGTCGCGCCCGCTTCTTGAAGCCTTAATGTCCGCCGTGGCGAGCCGTTCCAGCTCGCGGCGCAGCTCCTCGCGCAGCTCCTGCACGTCCTCCGACCCGATTTCGGGGTCGGATTCAGCCGTTTCCACCAGCGCGGCGGCCAATGTCTCGCTTGCCGCACGCAGATCCGCCTGGGCCTGAGCCGGGTCGTCGGCCCCCCGGACGGAGAGCGCCTTCTCCTTCGCGTCCTCGGCGAACGAGGCGATCCGATCACGGTCGGCACGCGGCAGGACGTGCCAGCGCCCGTAGAGAGAACGGGCAACGCGCACGCCGATGGCCGCGCCTGCGGCGGCCCCGCCGATCACGAGCTTCGTGGAGGGCATCCGAGGCCATCGTGGCGGCAAGGGTGGACGGAACGACTAGAGCACCGCGGCCGCCAGCAGGTCCACCTGCTCCGGATCCGGCGAGGCGGGGAACAGGATCAGCTCGTCGGCGCCGGCCTCCTCGAACTGGCGCACCCGCTCGCGAATGTCTTCCTCGCCCTTGGCTGTGGCCGCGACCACCTGCTCTGCGTAGTCGCCCGCGGAGGCGTAGTAGTGGCCGATCGATTCGCGCGTGATGCCCTCTGGGTCGTCGCCCAGGGCGAAGTACTGGAGCGCGAGCCTGCGCGGCTCACCCTCGCGGCCGTGCTCCCGCCAGGCGGCGAGCAGCTTCTCGACCATGGCGGGAAAGCGCTCCGGCGGGCCGCCGCCCATCATCCAGCCGTCGCCGTACTGCGCTGCACGCCGGAAGGCCGCGTCCACGCCGCCGCCGATGATCAGCCCGGGGCGATCATTGCTCACGTCCGGCCCGACGCCACCCGCGAAGCCGGCCTCCTCGCCGGCCCAGAGGCGCGTGATCCGGTCGAGCATCTCGTCCATACGCCGTCCGCGGCCGCGGGTGGAGATGCCCGACGCCTCGAAATCGTCCTCGCGCGAGCCGAGCCCCACGCCCAGCGTGAGCCGGCCGTGGGAGAGCCTGTGCACCGTGGCGGCCTGCTTTGCCACCAGCGCCGCGTTCTGCCTGTAGGGCAGGAGCAGCACGCCTGTGAGGAGACCGATCCGGTCGGTAACTGCCGCCACTGCGGCGAGTGACACGAGCGACTCGTAGTTCGGATAGACGAGCCGATCGAGCGTGCCGAGGCTGGAGAAGCCGGCCTGCTCGGCGCGCCGGGCCCACTCCAGCACCTGCTCGGGCTCGACGCCGGGAATCGTGGTGGGCAATCCGATGCCAACCTTCACCCCAATGAGGCTAGAGACCCTGCCCGGCTGGGCCCGCGACCTGCTCGCCGACGCGCGCGTGGCCCGCCTCGGCTACGTGGACGAGGACGACCATCCGCGGGTCCTGCCCGTGACCTTCGCGGTCGCCGCCGGGGCGGTGTGGAGCGCGATCGACGAGAAGCCGAAGCGCAGCGCGGAGCCCGCGCGCCTGCGCCACCTGCAGCGCCGGCCGGAGGCCGCCCTGCTCGTGGACGTGTACGACGACGACTGGACCCGGCTCGCGTGGGTCCAGCTGCTCGGCAGGGTGGAGGTGTTGCCGGTGGACTCCGCGCCGGAGGCGATGGAGGCGCTCGCGCGCAAGTACGCGGCCTACGCCGAGCGCACGCCGCCGGGCCCACTGCTCAGGCTGAGCGTCGAGCGCACACGTCAGTGGCGCTCGGCGGGGAGCCCGCGGCCCGACCACTCGCTCCACGAGCCGGGATAGAGGCGGGCCGGCTCGAGGCCCGCCACCTCCGCAGCGAGCAGGAGCACGCAGGCGGTCACGCCGGACCCGCAGTAGGCAACGAGCTCGCGTCCGGGCGCGGCGCCGGCGGCCTCGAAGCGGGCACGGAGCTCCTCGGGCGCGAGGAAGCGGCCGTCCGGGGCGAGCTCGGCGAAGGGCAGGTTCACCGCGCCGGGGATGTGCCCGGCCACCGGGTCGATCGGCTCGACCTCGCCGCGGTAGCGCTCCGGGGCGCGGGCGTCCAGCAGTACGCGGCCTGCCAGGGCCTGCGCGTCGGCGGTGTCCCCCTCGCGCTCCCTGGCCACAAAGGCTCCGGGAGAAATCTCCTCAGGCCCGGCCCGTAATGGCGCTCCCTCCGCCCGCCAGCCGCGCAGGCCGCCGTCGAGCACCGCCACACGCTCGTGGCCGAGGTGCCGCAGCAGCCACCAGAGCCGCGCAGCGCCTCCCTCCGCAGCCTCGTCGTAGGCCACCACGAGCGTGTCCGGTCCGATCCCGGCCCGGCGCGCCGCCGCCTGGAAGCTCTCCGGGTCCGGCAGCGGGTGCCGTCCTCGCTCGCCGGGCTCCGACGCCAGCTCGCCGTCGAGGTCCATGAACGCCGCCCCGGGGATGTGCGCCGCGCGCCAGAGCTCCTCCCCGGCGCCGGGCTCGCCGAGCTTGAAGCGGCAGTCGACAACGCGAACCCCCGGGTCGTCGAGCCGCTCGCGCAGCCAGGAGGAGGAGACCAGCGGCCCGTTCACGTGGCGAGGACGTTCAGGCACATCCCGGGAAGCCGGTAGCCGCCGCCGTCGGCGTACGGCTGGAGGCGCCCCTCGATCTCCTCGCCGAGGGCGTCCTGCTCCGACTGGGGCAGCGATCGCACGACCATCGCAATCGCGCCCTTCACGTTGGTCAGGTGGTGCCAGTAGTCGGCAAACGACTCGAATCTCCATGCCATCTCGACGTTCTCGACCCGCTGTGGCTCGAGCCTGGCGGCGCCCAGCAGCCCGCGGGTCCGCTCCTCGCTCGCCATCGCGAAGATCCCGGGTGCGAAGGGGTCCGGCGGATCGGCACCCGTCTGCTCGAGGAGCGCCCTTGCCGGTATCGAGGCCCAGGGGTTCTGTTCCGGGTCGCCCCAGACCGACAGGGCCACGCGGCCGCCGTCGCCAAGCACGCGCCGGGTCTCCGCGAGCGCCACGCCCGGGTCCGCCATGAGCATGTAACCCCACCGGCACAGCACGCCGTCAATGCTGCCGTCGCCGAGGTCCATGCGCTCGGCGTCGAGGGTCCTGAACTCGGCGTTTGGCACGCCGAGCTCCTCAGCACGCCGGCGTGCAGCGTCCACCATCGCCTGGGAGAAGTCCGTCGTGATCAGCCTTCCCTCGGCACCGAGGCGGCTGGCGGCGGCAAATCCCGTGTCGCCCACTCCCGCCGCCAACTCGAGGAGCGTCTCTCCGGGCTGCGGGTCGAGCGCGTCCACCATCCATTCGCCAACCGGGCGCGAGGCGTCCCAGACCCGGCGGCGATAATCCTCCCAGCCCGCCGCCATCTCCTCCCAGATCCTGTGACTGGCCTTGCGGTAATCATCGCCGGGCACGGGCGCAGCCTACGCTGGCGACTACCCTGAGTCCATGCGCGCGATGGTGCTCGACGCGCCAGGCCAGCCGCTCCATGCGACCGAGCTGCCCGAGCCCGAACCTGGGCCGGGACAGCTGGCGCTCGAGGTATTGGCCTGCGGGGTCTGCCGCACCGACCTGCACATCTTCGACGGCGAGCTCAGCGAGCCCAAGCTCCCGCTCGTGCTCGGCCACCAGATCGTGGCGCGGGTGGCGGACGGCGGGGAGAGGTTCGCGCCCGGGCAGCGCGTGGGTGTGCCGTGGCTCGGCTGGACCGATGGCGACTGCCGCTACTGCCGCTCGGGCCGCGAGAACCTCTGCGACCGCGCTCTCTTCACGGGCTACGACCTCGACGGGGGCTACGCCGAGCACGCGGTCGCGGACGAGCGCTACTGCCTCTCACTCCCCGAGAGCTATGAAGACCTCCAGGTTGCGCCGCTGCTGTGCGCGGGCCTGATCGGATACCGGACGCTGCGCTTCGCAGGCGACGCCGAGCGCATCGGGATCTACGGCTTCGGGGCGGCCGCGCACATCATCTGCCAGGTGGCGGTCCACCAGGGCCGCCGCGTGTTCGCGTTCACGCGTGCGGACGATGAGGCGGCCCAGGCGTTCGCGCTCGAACTTGGTGCGGAATGGGCCGGGGACGCTCTCGGGCCCGCCCCCGAGGAGCTCGACGCCGCGCTCGTGTTCGCCCCGGCCGGGGAGCTGGTGCCGGCGGCGCTGCGGGCCATGGCCAAGGGCGGGAGCGTGGTCTGCGGCGGGATTCACATGAGCGACATTCCGGCAATGCCCTACGAGCTGCTCTGGGGGGAGCGCGTGTTGCGCTCGGTGGCCAACCTGACCCGTGCGGACGCGGAGGAGTTCCTGACGATCGCGCCCGAGGTGCCGGTACGCACCCATGTGGAGGCGTTCGAGCTCGAGCGCGCGAACGACGCACTCGCGCGCGTTCGCGAAGGGAGCCTGCGTGGCGCCGCCGTGGTCGTGCCCTGAGCGCGCTTAGGCCGCGCGGAGACGGCGTACCTGGGTGCCGCGGCCCGGACGCCGCCGCGCTTCGGCCGCCCGGAGCTCCTCGAGCGCGTCGGCCACCGCTCGCCATGCCGACCTCGACACCGCCATTCCGCAATGCGAGGCGTCGATCTCCACGAGCCGGGTGGCATGCGGATCGAGGCAGGCCTGCCAGGAGACCACCCCGTCGCTCTTCGAGTAGACCGAGACCAGCCTCACCCCGCGCGGCAGCGGCGCGGCGAGGTCCTCCCAGAAGGATGAGCAGCAGTCACCGTCGATGCAGGAGCGCTTGAAGAGGCCGGGCGCTCCGAGCGATCCCAGGCGGCCTACGGCTTCGACCTGGAGCCGGACCAGCGGATGCACCGCGAGCGGGTCGATCTGGGGCGAGCCGAGCGCCACGACGCCGGCCGTGAGATCCGGCCTGCGGCGCGCGAGCACCTTGGCCAGCGTGCCACCGCGGCTCTGGCCGACGATCGCGGCCTTCTGTCCCTGCTCGGAGACCAGCCGTTCTAGCCGCTCCTCGAGCCGCGGCATCAGCGTTCCGGCGCAGTTCACGTTCGAGACGATTCCGGCTCGGCTCGGCCGGTAGCCGGCGCGCTTTAACCATCGCGCCATCATCAAGAGCGAGCCGTCGCCCGCCAGAAACCCCGGGATCAGTAGGACCGGGCGCCCGCGCCCGTCGGTCATCCCGTCGCCGCGGAAGATGGGGTCTCGGAGGAGCGCTGCCGCCTCCAGCCCGAAGCGAGCCTCTCGCCACAGCGGCGGGCGATTACCCAGCGGAATGAGGCCTGAAGCTCTCATCGCGGTCTAGTGACACTAGTACGAGGTTGGGACGTCTGCCGGTAACCGCTGAGTAACAAGACGCCAGTAGATTCCCCAGGGGTGCGCGCGGTAACTATCAAGGACGGCAGCCTCGTCGTGGAGGATCGGCCCGATCCCGAGCCCGGGAAGGGCGAGCTGCTCGTCCGGGTGAGGGCGGCGGGCCTGAACGGCGCCGACATGCTCCAGCGCAGGGGGGCGTATCCCGCGCCGCCTGGCTCACCTCCAGACATCCCCGGTATGGAGATGGCCGGTGAGGTGGCCGCCCTCGGTCCCGGCGCAGGCCGCTTCGAGGTGGGCGACCGGGTGATGGCCGTGGTCGGCGGGGGCGCCCAGGCCGAGCTCGCCGTGGTGCACGAGCGCGCCGCCATGCCGGTTCCGGAGCCGCTCGAATGGCCGCAGGCCGGTGGCCTACCCGAGGTCTTCACAACCGCGCACGATGCCCTCTGCACCCAGGCCGCCCTCCGGCCGGGCGAGCACCTGCTGGTGCACGGCGCGGCGGGCGGCGTGGGAACGGCGGCAATTCAGCTCGGCCGCATGACCGGCGCGCGCGTGACCGCAACCGTCCGCCGCGAGGAGCTGCGTGCACAGGTCGAGGAGCTCGGCGCGACCGCGATCGCCCCGGAGGGCTTCGAGGATGCCGGCCCCTTCGACGTCGTGCTCGAGCTGGTGGGCGCTTCGAACCTCGCCGGCAACCTCAGATCGTTGGCCACCCGCGGGCGCATCGCCGTGATCGGCGTGGGAGGGACCGGGCCCCAGGGGGAGATCAACCTGCTGGGGCTGATGCAGAAGCACGCCCGCATCCACGGGTCCACTCTGCGCGCGCGACCGCTGGAGCAGAAGGCGGCGGTGGCGCGGCTGGTGGAGAAGGAGGTCCTGCCCGGCTTCGACGCAGGCATCCTCACCGTGCCCGTGGCAGAGACGTTCGAGCTCGATCGGGTTGAGGACGCGTACGCGCGCTTCGAGGCCGGCGGCAAGCTCGGCAAGATCGTGCTCCTGCCGTAGACCGGCCACGCAGCGGACGTTTGTCCGATCGGCATATGTCCGATGGGGACCACCCCTACCCCGTCGATAAGTGCTGAGACCGAAAAGGCAAACCCGTCGCGAGGCGGGGGCGCAAAGCCAGAGGCCTCTCCAGGGACGGTGGAGGCGGCTCAGCTGCCGGATCCAACTTCCTGAGGAGGAACGAATCCAGCATGGCTGAGCTCACCATTGTTTTTAGGCTCCGGTTCGCAGTAGCGCTGTCGGCAGCGCTCTGCCTGCTTCTCGTCTTCGCTGCGCGCGACGCGTGGGCGGCAGACGAGTACATCGTGCAGATGGACACCGGCGTCACCCCCGCACAGGGGAAGCAGCTCGTCCAGACGCTCGGCGGCACGGTCACCACGCCGGAGCTGCCGGTGATCAACGGGTTCGGCGCGGTCCTCGAGGACGACGCCGCTGAGGAGCTCACCACGGTGCCCGAGGTGAAGGCCGTGACGCTTAACGCTCCGACCGACAACGGCACGGACGCGAGCAGCACCAGCCTCAGCGGAAGCGCGCGCTGCCCTGTGACGAACGCGACCACGCGTCGCAACTATTACGGGGCCCCGAGCGACTGGGACGTCTCCCCGCTCAACTCCATCTGGCGCCTGCGTCAGCCGCTGCTCTACTCGGTTCGCACAACCGACGCATGGCAGCGCGGCGCCACAGGCAACGGCGTGGGCGTGGCAGTGATCGACTCCGGCATCGCCGGAGACCTCCCCGACTTCGTTACGGGTGGGCGCTCGCGCGTCATCGCCTCCGCGGTCACGAATCCCTGCGCCACGGATGCCAACGACCAGTTCGGTCACGGCACGCACGTCGCCGGTCTGATCGCCGGTAACAGCCTCAACAGCCCGGTCAAGAGGAACCTGGCCGGCCGCTACATGGGCGTCGCCCCGCGGGCGAACCTGATCTCGGTGAAGGTCTCGGACGACGACGGCGAGACGACCATCCTCGACGTGATCCACGGCATCCAGTTCGCCGTCGACAACAAGGACCGCTTCGGGATCCGCGTGGTGAACCTGTCGCTGTCGTCGACGGTCGCCGAGTCATATCTCACCGACCCGCTCGACGCCGCGGCCGAGAGCGCATGGTTCAGCGGCCTGGTGGTCGTGGCAGCCGCCGGCAATGACGGCATCGCACCCGACGCGGTCTCGTACGCGCCCGGCAACGACCCCTACGTGATCAGCGTGGGCGGTATGGACGATCGCGGCTCCAGGACCCGCGACGACGACATTCTCGCCCCGTGGTCGAGCCGCGGGGTGACACAGGACGGCGTCCGCAAGCCGGACCTGCTGGCCCCGGGCCACCGGCTCGTGTCCACGCTCGCCATCGGCAGCGACTTCGAGAAGCTCTGCCGCAGGTGCATCATCGGCCGCGCCTACTTCCGGCTCAGCGGCACGTCGATGTCGAGCGCCGTCGTGTCCGGCGTGGCCGCGCTGATGCTGGAGAAGCGGCCCAGCCTCACGCCGAACCAGGTCAAGGGCGCGATGCTGTCGACGCTCTACAACGTGCCGGGAACCGGCGCGGCTGTGGACTCGTCAGCCGCCCTCGACGGCACGGGCTCCGCGAACCAGGGCCTCGTGCCCAACAGGCTGATCGATCCGGCCACAGGCCAGATCGACTGGGCCCGGGCTAGCTTCCGCCGCGCGAGCTTCCGGGATGCGGCCGGCTCACCGCTGAACGCCTCATGGACCCGCGCGAGCTTCCGCTGCGACTGCGGGCTCACGCCGAGCGGCGAGGTCGACCCCGCCCGGGTCAGCTTCCGCAGGGTCAGCTTCCGACGGACGTCCGATTTCGACCGCTAGGGAATGATCACCTTCGGACGACAGCTGGGGCTGGAAGCCAAGATCTGGATCCTCAGTGGCGTCGTGGCCGTCCTCACCGTGGTGGCTTACGTCGCCCTGGTGGCGCCGCTCGGGGCCGGGCCGTCCACGCTCGATGTGCCGTGGTGGGCGGTGGCGGCCGGATTCGCGGCCGCCGAGCGCTGGGTCGTGCACCTGCACTTCCGGCGCAGCACCCACTCGCTGTCGCTCGGCGAGCTGCCGCTCGTGTGTGGCCTGATGTTCCTGCCGGCGCACGAGCTTGTGCTCGCGGGCCTGGTGGGCTCGTCGCTTGCGCTCGCCTTCGACCGTGAGATCCCGCTCTTCAAGGCCTTCTTCAACCTGGCGCAGTTCACGCTCGGGACATGCGTGGCGCTGTTCATCGTCGAGGGCCTCACGGCCATGCGCGACCCGCTCGACCCGATGGTCTGGCTCGCAGTGTTCGCCGCGGTGTCGGCCGCCACGCTCGTCGCCGACATCTGCGTCGGCGCGGCGGTGACGATCGCCGAGGGGCGGCTCGAGCCGCAGCAGCGGGTCGACATGCTGCTCACGAACTGGACCGTCGCACTCAGCAACACGTGCATTGCGCTCGCCATCGCCGCCGTTGTGGCCGCTCGCCCCGAGGGCGGCCTGCTGCTGGTGCCGCCCACTGTGCTCCTCATGGCCGCGTACCGCGCCTATCTCTCGGAGCGACGCCGGAACTCGGAGCTCGAGTTCCTCTACGAGGCCACCCGCACGCTCTCACGCTCGTCCGAGATCGTCCCCGAGCTCGAGGCGCTGCTGGCCCGGACCGCCGCCGCCTTCCGGGTTGACGCCGTCGAGCTCGTCCTCTTCTCCGCGGAGCCCAACCGCTCCGCGCGTTCCTCGCTCAACCGTGACGGGAGTCGGCGCATGCTCGAGCCGATCGACGAGCCGCTGGCCGAGAGCCTGCGCTCACTTGCGGCCGGGCTCAGCGGCCCGGTCGAGACCGAGCGCATCCACGACTCCGCGCAGCGCGGCTACTTCCGCGGGCGTGGCATGGAGACCGGCGTGGTGGCGCCGCTCCACGGCGAGGCCGGCTGCGTCGGACTGTTCGCCATCGCCGGCCGCGAGAGCGTGGACCGCAACTTCTCGGAGGAGGACCTGCGGCTGCTCGAGACGCTCACGGGCAACGTGACCGTCGCGCTCCAGTACGACCGCCTCGAGCAGGCGGTGCGCCAGCTGGAGTCGCTGCAGCACGAGCTCGAGCGCAAGGCGCTCTACGACTCGCTCACGCAGCTCGCCAACCGCTCGCTCTTCCACAACCGTCTCGAGCACTCCCTGCAGAGCCGCCGCCCGGGCGTGTGCGTGCTGCTGCTCGACATCGACGAGTTCAAGGCGATCAACGACAGCCACGGGCACCACGCCGGCGACGAGCTCCTGCGTGCGGTGGCCGATCGGCTGCGCGAATGCCTCCGCGAGGGCGACACGGCGGCGCGCCTCGGCGGCGACGAGTTCGCGCTGTTGCTCGACCGCTCAGGCGGCGAGGACGATGCGAAGGCGGTCGCGAAGCGGCTGCTCAGCGACTTCGAGAACCGGATCGACGTGGCAGGCGAGCGGGTGCGCGTACACGTGAGCCTCGGTATCTCGGTCGGCGCCCCCGGCAACAACTCGCCCGACGAGCTGCTGCGCAAGGCCGACGTGGCCCTCTACGAGGCAAAGCGTCGCGGCAAGAGCCAGTACCGCGTGTTCCACCCCTCGATGCGCGACGCGCTGCGCAAGCGCCGGACTCTCCAGTTCGAGCTCGAGCGCGCGGTGTCGGACGAGGAACTCTCGGTGGTCTACCAGCCGGTCGTGTCGCTCGCAGACTGTCGCGCGGTGGCCCTCGAGGCGCTGGTGCGCTGGAACCATCCCGAGCGCGGCCTCGTGCCGCCCGCAGACTTCATCGCCTTCGCCGAGGAGACCGGCGCCGTGGTCGAGATCGGCGCCGTTGTCCTCGAGCGTGTGGTCCAGAAGGCGGCCGAGCTGCGCATGCCCATCCACGCGAACGTGTGCGCGCCCGAGCTCATCGACCCCGGCTTCCTCGATCGCCTCGACGCGCTCGTCGAGCGCCACCAGGTGGCTCCGGAGCTGCTGGTCTTCGAGCTCACCGAGCGCGCCTTCGTGGGCGACGACCCGGTGCCGATTGCCGTGCTCGAGGCGCTGCACCGCCGCGGGATGGGCGTGGCCGTCGACGACTTCGGCACCGGCTACTCGTCACTCGCCTACCTGTCGCGCCTCCCGGTCGACACGATGAAGATCCCCAAGCAGTTCATCGACGAGGTCACCGGCTCGCGCGAGCACCACGCGCTGGCCCGCGCCGTGATCGAGCTTGGCGCAGCCCTCGACCTGAAGGTCGTGGCGGAGGGCATCGAGACCCCCGATCAGATCGACGCACTGCGCGCGTTCGGCTGCGAGCTGGGCCAGGGCTTCTACTACGGCCTGCCCACCGACGCCGACCTGGCGCTGCGACGGGTCGAGCTGATGCGCGAGGACACGGACCGCGCAGTGCTGCGCGCCGTCTAGTCCGCGGCCGCGCGAACGGCAGGCAGCGGAGAGCGTCTAGTTCAGCCGCTCCACGATCATCGCCTGCCCCTGACCGCCGGCCACGCACATCGTCTCGAGGCCGATCGTCTTGTCGTCGGTCTCCAGGCCGTTGATCAGCGTGGTCATGATGCGGGCGCCCGTCATGCCGAACGGGTGCCCGAGCGCGATCGCGCCGCCGTGCGGGTTCATCTTCTCGAGCGGGATGTTGCACTCGGCCATGATCGGGATCACCTGGGCGGCGAACGCCTCGTTCAGCTCGACCGTCTCGACGTCGTCGATCGACATGCCGGCGCGCTCGAGGACCTTCTTGATCGCCCAGATCGGCGCGACGCCCATGTACTCGGGCTCGTTCGCGGCCGTCGCCGAGGCGATGATCCGCGCGCGTGGCTTGAGACCGAGCTCGTTGGCCTTGGTGTCCGACATCACGAGCACCGCGGCGGCGCCGTCGTTCAGCGGACACGAGTTGCCGGCGGTGACCTTGCCGCCCTCCTTGAACGCCGGATCGAGCTGCGAGAGCTTCTCGAGCGTCGAGCTGGCGCGCGGGCCGTCGTCCTTCGCGACCACGGTGCCGTCCGGCAGCGTCACCGGGACGATCTCGCGGTCGAAGTAGCCGCTCTCCTGCGACTGCACCGCCAGCTCCTGGGAGCGCTGCGCGTACTTGTCCATGTCCGAGCGGCTCACCTCGTAGCGCTCCGCCACGTTCTCGGCGGTCAGGCCCATAGAGATGTACGCGTCCGGGTCTCCGTTCTTGCCCTGCAGCTTCTCGTTCTGGTCCTGCGGACGCGCGCCCTCGACGGCCTCGTTGTAGCGCGATACCCACTCCACGCCGGCGGCGATGTAAGCATCGCCCTGGCCGGCCACGATCGCGTTCGAGGCCTGGCGAATCGACTCGAGGCTGGACGCGCAATAGCGCGAGATGGTCGCGCCGTTCGTGCCGAGCGGGAGGCGCTCGGACAGCAGAGCGATGATGCGACCCATGTTGAAGCCCTGAAGGCCCTGCGGAAGACCGACGCCGCAGTAGACCTCCTCGATCAGCTCGGGGTCGAGCTCCTGGTTGCGCTCGAGCAGCGCATCCACGACGAACGCGCCCATCTCATCCGGGCGCAGCTGGGCCAGCGAGCCCTTGAAGGCGCGGCCGATGGGTGTACGAACGGCATCAACGATCACTGGTTCAGGCATGGCCGGAACCCTACTTAGGCGGCATTCGCAAGGCGCCGTCCAGCCGGATCGTCTCGCCGTTCAGCATCGAGTTCTCGGCGATCTGGCACGCGAGCTGCGCGTACTCCTCGGGCCGCCCGAGTCGTGGAGGGAACGGCACCTGGGCACCGAGCGCCTGGCGCGCCTCCTCCGGCAGGCCGGCCAGCAGGGGCGTGTCGAACAGGCCCGGCGCGATCGTGCAGACGCGGATCCCGAGCCGGGCGAGGTCCCGCGCGGCGGGCAGGGTCAGGCCTACCACCCCGCCCTTCGACGCCGAGTACGCGGTCTGGCCTATCTGGCCGTCGAATGCGGCGATCGAGGCGGTCATGACGACCGCGCCGCGCTCGCCCTCCGCGTCCGGATCGTTCGCAGCCATTGCCGCGGCGGCGAGCCGCAGCACGTTGAAGGTGCCGATGAGGTTCACCCGCACGACCGTCTCGAAGGGCTGAAGCGCCGCCGGACCCTCGCGGCCCACGGTGCGCTCCGCCCAGCCGATCCCCGCGCAGGACACCGCCAGTCGCAGCTCGCCGGCGCTCTCCACCGCGGCGTGCACCTGCGCCTCGTCGGTCACGTCCGCTTTGGCGAAGCTGCCGCCGATCTCCTCGGCGAGTGCCGCTCCGCGCTCCTCGTTCAGGTCCGCGATCGCCACGCGCGCACCGCGCGTGGCGAGCTCGCGGGCCGTGGCCTCGCCGAGGCCGGACGCGCCTCCGGCGACGAAGGCGCCTATTCCTTCGAGGTCCAACTACTCGCTGACCCGCTCCACCAGGAACGAGATCCGGACGAGGGCGCGCCACTCGTCGAGGTTCTCTCCGCGCAGTCCCGTGGATACCACGTCGACCGCCTTGATGTTGCGCAGTGACACGCGTGCGTCGTCGAGGGCGGCCTTGACGGCGCCGTCCGAGCTCTCCGGCGAGCTTCCGACCACCTCGATGATCTTTGTGACGGCCACGGGGCTCCTTTGTTCGGGGTTGTGCGCAGCCTATCTCGGCATGTAGCTTCCGGGTCATGGAGGCCAGCACCGAGGAGCACAGCGGCTACCTCGACTTCTCGCGGGTATCGCCCGGTGAGCTGATGGGCATGGGGGCGGCGCTGGTGCTGTTGGCATCGCTCTGGCTGCCCTGGTTCACGACCAGCTCGGACAACCCGAACTCGAAGCTGCCGGGCGGCGTATCGGGTGGCGACAGCGCGAATGCCTGGCAGGTCTTCTCGACGCTCGACTGGCTGCTGGTGTCCGCATGCGCGGCGCCGTTCATCCTCACCTGGATCATCGCGCGTGGGCACGCGCTCACCTGGAAGCCGGGTGAGGTGACGATGATCGTCGGGATCGTCGCCTTCATGCTGATCCTCTGCAACGGGATCATCCTCGGGCGCCCCGGAGACAGCGTCGACATCGGCCTCGCGATTGGCTACTTCGTGGGCCTGCTGGCGTCGCTCGGCATGCTGGCCGCCGGCTATCTGCGCCAGGCCGTCTACGAGACAGCGCGCAAGCCGCCCGGCGTCATATAGCGTCCGGCCGCATGGAATCAGGGGCGCCGAAGCCCGATCGCAACCTCGCGATGGAGCTCGTGCGTACGACCGAGTACGCCGCGCTCGCGTGCGCCCGCTGGATCGGGCGCGGCGACAAGGAGGGCGCCGACGGCGCGGCCGTGGACGCGATGCGGCTGCTGCTCGACACGGTGTCCATGGACGGCCTGGTCGTGATCGGCGAGGGGGAGAAGGACGAGGCCCCGATGCTCTACAACGGCGAGCACATCGGCGACGGATCGCCGCCCCAGGTGGACATCGCCGTGGACCCGCTGGAGGGAACCGAGCTGTGCGCGAAGGGCCTCCCGAACGCCATCGCAACGATCGCGCTCTCGGAGCGCGGCACCATGTTCGACCCGGGCCCCTGCGTCTACATGCTGAAGATGGCCACCTCGCGTGAGCTGGCGGATCTGCTCGACCTCGACCGCCCGATCGGCGAGACGCTCGAGCTGATGGCCAAGGAGAAGGGGGTCGGCGTGGGGGATCTCGTGGTGATCATGCTCGACCGCGACCGCCACGAGGACTACATGCGCGAGATCCGCGACGTGGGCGCTCGCATCCGCCTGATCCCGCACGGCGACGTGTCAGCGGCGCTCGTGGCGGTGACGCAGGACTCGCCGGTGGACCTCCTTTTCGGAATCGGCGGCACGCCGGAGGGGGTGCTTGCCGCGGCGGCCATCCAGTGCACCGGCGGCCAGATCCTCGGGCGCCTGTGGCCGCGCTCAGATCAGGAGCGTGCGGCGGCGCTCGAGGCCGGCTACGACCTCGACGAGACCCTCGACAAGGACCGCCTCGTGTCCGGCAACGACGTCTTCTTCGCGGCCACGGGCGTGACGGACGGCGAGATGCTGGACGGCGTGCACTACATCGGCCCCCGCGGCGCCACCACAGAGTCGATCTCCATGCGCTCCCGCTCCGGCACCGTCCGGAGAATCAACGCACGTCACGACCGCGCGAAGCTTCGCGAGATCACCGGCGAGCGCTTGGGGTGATCGCCGCCTCCGCGGCCTCCGCGGCCGCGCGCAGAGCGCCGACGCGGGACGGCTCGAGGTCGAGGTTCGCCAGCGAGCGCAGGAACGCGTGCGTCACGATCACGTGGATCCGCAGCTGGGTCTGCTCGTAGATCCAGCCGCTGAGGCCGGTCGCGATCGTGGGATAGAAGTTCACGACCTCGGACGAGACGAGCAGGGTCACCTCGTCCGCGTCGTCCGCCACCGGCTCGCGCCGCACGCCGAGTCTCAGGAAGCCGCGTCCGCGGCCGCGTTTTGCCACCAGCACGCCGCGATCGATCGGCCAGGTCACCGTGCCGCCGTCTGCGTCGATGTCGTACTCCGGCTTGCGGAAGCGAAGCAGCACGAAGGGGCGGGTGAGGAACACGACCTCGCGCGAGTCCTCGTAATAGAGCACGCGGATGAGCCCGAGCGAGAAGCGCGAGAGGAAGCTCCAGTAGGTGCGCGCGAGCCGCTCGAGGTACTCGGGCGACCAGATCCTCTCGAGCTCGGCGCGCGGCAGCGTGACATCGGCCACCTGCTTGCTTCCAACGGCGCCGTCCTCCGAGGCGCCGGGCTGCTCCACCTGGAGAATCACCACGCGCGCACCCGCCCGGCGCTGGCGTTCGAGTAAGCGGCGAGGGTCCCGGGGCCTCACAGGAGCTCGACCTCCACGCGCTCGCCGGCCGCCAGCTCGCCGTCCCCGTGCTGGATCAGCGCCAGGCCATCCGCGCCGAGCATCGAGGTGAGTATGTGCGAGCCCTGCGCGCCGGTCGGCTCGGCCACGAGCCCATCCTCGGTGTGCCGCAGCTTCACCCTCACCGTCTCGTCGCGGCGCGGGTTGCGCGCGACGGCGTGAGCGAGCACGGCGCTCGCGCGCGCTGCGTCCGGCGGAGCGCCCTGAAGCGCGGCGAGCGCGGGACGCGCGAAGAGCTGGAAGGTCACCATCGCCGAAACCGGGTTGCCGGGCAGACCGAACGCGAGCGTATCGCCGCGCGCGCCGAACCAGGTGGGCTTGCCGGGGCGCAGGCGCACACCCCAGAAACGCTCCTCGACGCCGAGGTCGCGCAGCGCATCCTTCACGTGGTCGTGCGGTCCCACCGAGACACCCCCCGACACGATCACCACATCGGCGGCGTCGAGCGCCTCGCGAAGCGCGGCCCGTGTCCCCTCAGGCGTGTCCGGCACTGTGCCGCGGCCCGCCAGCGTGCCGCCCGCACGCGCGACCTGCGCCGCTAGTGCAAAGCCGTTCGAGCCGTAGATCCCGCCCGGGGCGAGCGGCTCGCCGGGAGGTGTGAGCTCGTCGCCGGTGATGAGGACGAAGACGCGCGGGCGCTGGGCGCAGCGGAGCTTTGGGCGGCCGACCGACGCCGCTACGCCCAGCTCGGCGGGGCCCAGCACGGCGCCGCGTTGCAGAACGACAGCACCGAGGGAGATGTCCTCGCCCGCCCGGCGGATGTTGGCGCCCGGCTCGGTCGCCGGCACCTTCACGCGACTCGGTTGCGCTTTCCGTTGTATTTCAACGGAAACCTCGACCGAGTCGAGCTCGCCAGCCTTGACTGCTGTCGTTCGCTCGACAGGGACCACGGCGTCCGCGCCCTCCGGCACCACCGCTCCGGTCGAGATCCGAATCGCCGCGCCAGGCCGAACCGCCTCCGCGGCCGGGTGTCCGGCGCGCGCCTCGCCGATCACCTCGAGCTCCGCCTCGGGCCCGGCGATCAGCGCGTAACCGTCCATTGCGGAGCTGTCGAAGGGCGGCACGTCGATGCCGCTCGTCACGTCCTCGGCCAGCACTCGACCGAGTGCGAGGTCAAGCGGGACGTCCTCGTCGCCCAGCCGGGTCACAGCATCGAGCACACGGCCGCGGGCGTCGTCGATCGAGATCAGGTCGCTCACGGGCCCAATCTTGTCCGAATTCCGCCCCAGTCCGCCGTTTGCGGGGGTACGATCCGGCGCAGTGACATCCGTCCGTGGACCCCTCGCGCGCTTGGACAGGTCGCGGGACGAGCTTGCGAAGGCGTGGCTCGTCCGTTTGATCGAGCGCGCGTCGCTGGACGAAATCCGGGAACTGCCCACCGAACGGATCGCTCGCGAGCTGCCGGAGCTGATCGGCGACATCGTCCGCCAGGCGTGGGAGTCGGAGGGCGATCCGTACGACCTGTCGAAGGAGCAGGCCGAGCGCGCCACCTCGCTCGCGACGCTTCGCGGAGGCGGGCGCGAGGTTCAGGCCGCCGACGTGGCGCGCGACCTCGCCGCACTCCAGAGCGTGCTGGTGCACGCGCTTCGCGAGGAGATCGGCGAGACGGAGCCCGAGCGATTCGCCGAGGCGGTCGAGCACCTCGTCGAGGCCACCGGCGCCATCCAGGCGGCCGCGATGGAGGCGCACGTGCAGACACGTTCGCGCGAGCTCGAGTCGCAGGCGAACACCGATCCGCTCACCGGCCTCGGAAATCTGCGCGCTCTCCAGCGCCAACTCGGGATCCTGCTCGAGGTCCACAAGCGCTACCGACACCCGTTCGGCCTGCTGCTGATGGACATCGACGGGCTCAAGCGGATCAACGACTCGCACGGCCACCAGGCCGGCGACCGCGTGCTGATGCAGGTGGCGATGTCGCTGCGCCGTTCGATCCGGTCGGTGGACACCGCCGCTCGAATCGGCGGTGACGAGTTCTGCGTGCTGCTTCCCCAACAGGACCTGAAGAGCGCCGCCAAGCTCGCGGCGCGCCTTGCGACCGCCGTGGAGGAAGAGGTGGCCACTCCCGGGGACCCGCCCGTGACGATGTCGATCGGGGTGGCAGCATCGCCGGAGCACGGCGACGACGCCGAGGCGCTGATCGACACCGCCGACCGCGCGATGTACCGCGCGAAGGCCGCCGGCGAGGGCATAGCGCTCGGCGACCCGCCCGGCACGCAGGGCGTCGCGGCCGAAGAGGCCACGACCTAGCGCGGAACCGTTTCGCCGGTCGCTGTGTAGGGCGTGTATGACCGGTGCGGCGCTCGCGGTGTGCCTCCTGTCCGCTGCGATCGCCATCGGATGCGGTGAGGAGCCGGCAAGCGGGGACCGCGAACCAGCCCGTCAGGAGGTGGCGGCTACCGACGACGACACCTCGCTGCCGCCGGGCTGCCGGCCGGCCGAGGTCGCACAGCTCCTCGACGACCTGTTCGAAGCCCTAAATCGCCGCGACGATGATGCCGCCGCGGCGCTGGTGGCCGACCGGGAGCTGCTCGCGCTGCTCGAGCGTCCGGCGGCGGGCCGTCCGCTCCGGCTCGTTGCGGTGATCGTGGGCTTCGCGAACGGTCTTGGTCAGATCGAGTTCCGCGCCTCGGACCGGCTCGTCGGCAAGGGCGCCATCGACTGCGAGACGCGCAAGGTCGTTGCGATCGGGCTCGGCGCCGAGCATGAGCGCATGGCGCCGTTGTGCGCTGGCCGCCGGGCATGCGCCCGTCACTGGGGCTAGCCCTCGAGCAGCGCCCTGGTCGATTCCTCGATGTGCGGGCGCAGCACGTCGGCACCCTCTGACTCCAGCCGCTCGACGAGGGCCAGATGGTCGGCGGCCATTCGCTCCAGCGTCCATGTGGGCGGGAGCTGGAGCACGAACAGCCGGAGCTCGGCGCCCGCGAGCTGGTGGGCCGCAGCGAGGCGCGGGCTGTCGGCAGCGAGCACGATTTCGTGGTGAAGCGCCTCGTGCGCCTCGGCCACCGCGCCCCAGGACGGTCGCGTGCGGCGGCACAGGGCGGCCAATCGCTCGGCGGCGCGGTGGACGCTCGCCGGCAGCGTCCCGCCCTCCCGCTCGAGCGCCATGCGCGCGGCCTCGAGCTCGAGCGCGATGCGCAGCTCCGAGAGCCCGCGCACGTCCTCCGGCGAGAGGCTCTTCACGCGCGCGCCCCGGTTGGGCTCGATCTCGACGATGCCCTCCCCCTGCAGGGTGCGCAGCGCCGAGCGCAGCGAGTGGCGCGCCACGTCGTACTCGCGGCTGAGCGCCTCCTCCCGCAGCGGGGTGCCGGGCGCGAGGTCGCCGTCGAGAATCCGGCGCCGGAGCGCTTGGGTCAGGGCATCAACCGTATTGAGCGCCGGCGCGCTCAAGAGCTACTCGATCAGGCCGTGACGGATGCCGATCGCGACGGCCTGGGTGCGCGTGGACGCCTCGAGCTTCGCGAGGATCCGCTTCGTGTGGGTACGGACCGTCTCGGTGGAGAGGCCGAGCTGCGCCGCCACGGCGTCGGTCTGCATGCCGTCGGCGAGCATCTGAAGGATCTCGCGCTGGCGAGCGCTGAGTGTGCGGTCGCCCTCGTCGAGCACGATCGTCGAGGACAGTCCGGGATCCACGTAGAACTCGCCGCTGCGAGCGGCCTCGATTGCGCGGACCAGGTCCTCGGAGGGCGAGTCCTTGCGGACGTAGCCCTTCACACCTGCCTTGAGCGCCTCGGCCAGCAGCCGCGCGCCGCCGTCGGAGGTGAAGATCACGATCGGCGCCTTCACCTGCTTCTGGAGGCGGCCGACGATGTCGCCGACATCCACACCGGCCCGCCAGGGGTCGATGATCACGACGTCCGGGGCATTGCCGTCACTCGCGACGTCGGCCACGTGATCGATCGACTCGGCATCCGAGATTTCCACGCGGTCGAACGCCTGCTCGAGAACCGCGCGAACGCCGGCTCGGACCACCGGATGGTCATCGACGATCAGGCAGCGAGGCGGTCGCTTCGCGCCAGGGGCCATTGGAGCCAGCATACCCTGCATTGGGAGTCGGGTCCCCGTTGCGGAGGATGGTGATTAGGGGAGAGGCAGCCGGCGCATGATCTCGCGCGTCACGGCGCCGGCCACGCGCACGCCGGTCGCGGCGACCGTCGCGGCGGCGTGCACCGCATGCGCCACCGCGTCGCCGGTTTGCTGCGGCGCCGGATCGGCCGCCGGCGGGCGCACGGGGTCGGGCCCAGGCTTCGGCGTCGCGGCACGGCGTGGCTTGGCGGCAGCGCTCTTCGCACCGGAGGCCTTGGCCCCCGCCGGCTTGGCGCGTGACGGCTTTGAGGCTCGCGCCGGCTTCGCCGCGGCCTTCCCGGCGGCCTCGGCCTTCACCGCCGCCTTGCTTGCCGTCTTGGACGGCCTACCACCTGAGTCCCGTTTCGCACTGCGCTTTCCCGGCCGGGAGCGGGGGAGGTTTCCGAGCACTCCTTCGTCATCCGCCATGGCCGGGGATTCTAGACCTGCCCGTTCTGGGTACATGGGACTTGTGACCGCACCGATAGAGTCGTCTGGAGGTATGAACTGGTTGACTGGCTAGTCAGCGGGAATTCCGCTTCAGGCCGCTTGACTTCACTATCTGTAGCGTTACTGTGTACATCGACTGTTTGAGTGGGCCCGGCGCCCTTGCGCTGGGCCCTGCGCGCCGCAAGGAAAAGGATGTCTGTAGCCGATCTGCAAGAGCTTGAGGAGGTAAAGCTCCTCGTCGTCAAGGGGCAGGCCACAGGCGTGCTCACGTTTGCCGAGGTCGCCACCGCGCTCGCCGAAGTCGAGCTCGACGAGGGCGACATCGAGGAGCTCCACGGCTACTTCGAGAAGTCCGAGATCGAGCTGGTCGAGGACGACCCGACTCATGCCGCGCCCGTTGTCGAGCGCGCCGTCGACCGCCGCAGCCGGCGCAAGAAGGCGACGATCGACCTGAAGCCGGACATGACGACCGACTCGCTTCAGCTCTTCCTGAAGGACATCGGGAAGGTGCGCCTGCTCACGGCGCAGGAGGAGGTCGACCTCGCCAAGCGCATCGAGCGCGGCGACCTCGACGCCAAGCAGAAGATGGTCGAGTCGAACCTGCGGCTCGTCGTCTCGATCGCCAAGAACTACCGCAACCAGGGCCTGCCGTTCCTCGACCTGATCCAGGAGGGGACGCTCGGCCTGGTCCGCGCCGCGGAGAAGTTCGACTACCGCAAGGGCTTCAAGTTCTCCACCTACGCCACCTGGTGGATCCGCCAGGCGATTGCCCGCGCGCTCGCCGACAAGGCGCGCACGATCCGCATCCCCGTTCACGTGGTCGAGAAGCTCAACAAGATCGGCCGCGCGGAGCGCAAGCTCGTGACCGAACTGGGCCGCGAGCCCACCCCGGAGGAGATCGCCGAGCACACCGGCATCGAGCCGGAAGAGGTCGAGTCGATCAAGCGCTCGGCGCAGGCGCCGGTGTCGCTGGAGAAGCCGGTCGGCGACGAGGAGGAGTCCGAGTTCGGCCAGTTCATCGCCGACGAGCGGGCCGAGTCGCCCTATGAGCGCGCCGCCGAGATCCTCACCAAGGAGGCGCTCCGCGAGGCGCTCGAGAACCTCTCCTACCGCGAGCGCCGCGTGCTCGAGCTGCGCTACGGACTCGGCGGCGAGCACCCGCGCACGCTGGACGAGGTCGGCCGCACGTTCAACGTCACGCGCGAGCGCATCCGCCAGATCGAGAACCAGTCGCTCAAGAAGCTGCAGTCACTCGCGGAGGCGCAGAAGCTCCGCGACGTCGCCTAGGCGCGCGGCGCGCGGCAGTCCACAATGTTGCTTTCGACCCCTTCCCTGAGGGGGGTTCGGGGTCTTTTCGCTGGATCGGAGCGCCAAGACGCCCAACCCCTGCGACGAGACCGTCGAAAGCAAGGTTTTGGACCCGAGCCCCTCGGTGCTGTCTTTTCCGGGCTGCCAGAGCGGTGGCAAGCCGAAAAGGCTCGTCCAATACGCGCTTCAGCCCTCAAGCCGGAGGCTGGAAAGCCGATGGACAAAGCATGTTCGACGTAGACGCCGCCCTTCTGACCGTTATCGAGCTCGAGGCCTCAGACCTCCACCTCAAGGTCCCGTCCCAGCCAATCGTTCGACGCTACGGCAAGCTCGTGCCCATCGAGGGCTCGGAGCCGCTGAAGCCTGCGGACACCGAGGCCACCCTCTTCCACATGCTCACGGACGAGGCGAAGCTCGAGGCCTTCCGCAACGAGCGCGAGGTCGACTTCTCCTACTCGGTGCCCGGCGTGGCGCGCTTCCGCGTGAACGCGTTCGTGCAGCGCGGGTCGGTGTCGCTCGTCTGCCGTGCGATTCCCTTCCAGATCAAGACCGTCGAGGAGCTGCTGCTGCCGCCAGTGATCTCGGAGATCGCCGACGAGGAGCGCGGCCTGATCCTTCTCACCGGAACGACTGGCTCGGGTAAGTCCACGACGCTCGCGTCGATGATCGACCACGTCAACACGAACTACGCCAAGCACATCGTCACGATCGAGGACCCGGTCGAGTTCCTCCACCGCGACAAAACTTCGATCATCAACCAGCGTGAGGTGGGCGAGGACACCGCGTCGTTCGCCCGCGCCCTCCGGCGCGTGCTGCGTCAGGACCCGGACGTGATCCTGGTCGGCGAGATGCGAGACGAGGAGACGGTGCGCACCGCGCTGTCCGCGGCCGAGACTGGCCACCTCGTGCTGTCGACGATCCACACCGTCGACGCCGCCGAGTCCGTGAACCGCATCATCGACTTCTTCCCGCAGGCCGAGCAGCGCCAGGCGCGCGCGATGCTCGCCGGCACGCTGAAGGCGGTCATCTCACAGCGACTGGTGCCCACCCCCGACCGGCTGGGCCGTGTGGCCACGTGCGAGATCCTGCGCATGACCGGCCGCGTCAAGGACATGATCACGAACCCCGAGGAGACCGGGAAGCTGCCCGAGGTGATCTCCGAGGGCGCGTACTACGGAATGCAGACCTTCGACCAGGCGCTGCTCTACCACGTGCAGCAGGGCAGGGTCGCGATGGAGGACGCGCTCAAGGCGAGCACGCACCCTCACGACTTCAAGCTGCTCGTGTCGTCCGACGGCATGCGCAGCAGCTCGGCCGAGTCGGTCTTCTCAGGCGACGAGGACGAGCAGGCCGATGCTCCGGTCGAGGCGAACGGCGCGCAGCCGAGCGCTACCGGCGCGCCCGGCGCTTGACCCTCAACGTCAGCCTGGCCCGGCCCTCGTAGCTCGCGTCGCTCGAGCGATGGACGAGCTGCGAGTCGCGGTTCTTGAACTTCGCACGGATGCCGACGGCTCGCCGGAGCGCTTTGATGCGCCGCGCGAGCTGCCTGGCAGTGCGCGGCTCTGACGATCCGCCGCCTCCGCTCAGCTCGCCCTCGAACATCGCGATCAGTTCGTCGACCAGGGCATCGTCGGAGAAGCCTCCGCCGCTGCCCGTGAAGGTGAGCCGGTGCACGCCGGGTCGCAGCGAGCGCGGCACCCGAACGGGGACCGTGAGCTGGCGTCGTGCGCCGTGACGGCGCTGCACCGTGAGCCGCACCCGGATGCGCTGGCCCCTGCGTACGCGCCGCGGCCCGCGCACGCCGATCAGAACGTCCTGCTTGAGGCCGGTTCGCGCGCGGACGCTGATCGCGGTGCGCTCCACGTGCAGCGGCCCGAGGTCGAAGAAGTCGATCATCGCCCCGGCGTCGGAGAGGTGGGTGACCGCGTCGTCCACCGAGAAGTACGTGTTGCAGAAGCCCATCGGCCTGCGCAGCTCGCGCACGCGGAAGCGCGCGCACATGCGGAAGGTCACAGGGCCGAAGTCCCTCATCAGCCGCCCGAGCGCCTGCGTCACGCCGAGCGGCGCGACGAAGGAGATGCCGGCGCCGTAGCCGAGGTCGCGCTCGTCGGAGAGCTGCGAGTCGAGAGTGACGCGCTCGCCGGCGCGGTTGCGTGCGTCGATGTGCAGCGGGAACGACGGTGGCTCCGAGCCGACCTTGCCGGCGATCGAGTCGACCGTGTCGCTCGTGATAGACCCGAGCACGTGCCCGTCGCTCGAGGCGAGCTTGTAGGTCATGGCCCCGAGATCTGGCACGCCGATTGGGTTCTGGATCACCGTGTAGATGTAGGCGTCGGCCAGGAACAGCGCGCGCCGCCCCAGTCCCTCGAACGGGTGCCCGAACGCCCAGATGTCGTCGCCGTCCCGGTAGGTCACGGTTCCCACAGCGCCGAGGCCGAGGTCGCCCGTTGAGATCGCGGCGGACAGGGCGGCGCCGGGCTGCAAGTCCACCGGTGCGTATCCACCCGCCGGACCGGCGGGGGCCACGAGCAGCGGGCGCTTCGCCTGCCGGGCGGCCTGCTGCACGAGCGTTCTCGCCGGGCCGGTGAGACCCGACACCGTGAGCGGCGTCTGGAGCGGGCGCGCGGCGCGCAGCAGCGCGGGATCGCGCCGCGCGCTTGCAGGTGCCGTGGGGCGATCTGCGAGCATGCCCTCGATCGGCGTGGCGAGCGCCACGTGGTTGCCGTACTCGCCGAGCCCCTCGGAGATCGCCCCGGCGTTGCGGCCGTCGCAGATCACGGGGGAGCCGGAGAACCCCGGTCCGATCCCGGTCTCGTCCACGGCCGGCCCGGACACCTTGATGAGGATGCGCGGGCCGCTCAGCCCGGCCTCCGGTGCGATCACGTCGAGGATCTCGACGTCGAAGGACGAGATCGTCGTGCCCTTGATCACCGACAGCCCCGTGCACCTCATACCCTGCCGGACCTCTGAGAGCGGCATGATCGGATCAGCCGCGCGCGCCGCCGGCACGACCACTAGCAGCATGGCCACTGGAAGGAGCAGTCGGCGGCGCAAGAGAGTCCAGAGTAGCCGACAAAATGCCCTTGACGCACCAGTTGACCTGCCCGAGAGTGTCCGGGGTCCGACGACGAAAATTGAAGGAGGCCAGGTGCAGAGCACCCTTGGCGAGTTTCAGGAAACGAAGTCCGAGCAGCCGTTCGCACTCCAGAACTCAAAGCTGCTGAAGGTCAGCCTCGACCAGATCACGATCCAGGCGAAGGCGGGGGCCATGGTGGCCTACCAGGGCGACGTGGCGTTTGAGCACGCGGGCTCGGGCGGCCTCAGCCGGATGATGAAGAAGGCCATGAGCGGTGAGGGCACGACGCTGATGAAGATGTCCGGGACCGGCGAGGTCTTCCTGGCCGACACGGCGCAGGACATCCACCTCATCTATCTCGAGAACGACGCCATCACCGTGAACGGCGCGAACCTGCTCGCGTTCGACTCCGGTATCGAGTGGGACATCAAGCGCGTGGAGGGCGTGTCCGGAATGATGGGCGGCGGCCTCTACAACACCGCCCTGAGCGGCACCGGCTGGGTCGCGATCATCTCGGACGGCCCGCCCGTGCTTCTGAACACCGGCGAGGCGCCGACGTTCGCCGACCCACAGGCGGCGATCACGTGGTCGTCCAGCGTGCAGACCGGCATCAAGACCGACATCAAGCTGAAGAACCTCATCGGCCGCGGCTCAGGCGAGACCGTGCAGATGTCGTTCTCCGGCCAGGGCTGGCTCCTCGTCCAGCCGAGCGAGGGCCGTGTGCAGGCCGCCCAGGCCGGCGGCGGCAGTTCCGGTGGGGGGCTGCTGAGCCAGCTCGGCGGCTGATCCTGAGGGAGGAAAGGGCCGGCGGCGCGCTGCCCGGCAGCCGCCGGCCGCATTACTTCAGTTCCTGAAGTCTTGCGATAGACTCGCCTTTATGGCAGATCCCACGTGCCCCGTCTGCGCCACCGCGGACATCATCTGTGGCAAGTGGACGATCCTCGTGATCCGCGACCTTGCCGATGGGCGCAGCCGTTTCTGTGAGCTCGAGCGCTCGCTCGCCGGCATCAGCCCGAGGACCCTCTCGCTTCGCCTGCGTGCGCTCGAGGAGCAGGGCATCGTCGAGCGCCACACCTTTCCCGAGGTGCCCCCGCGCGTGGAGTACTCGCTCACGCCGAAGGGCATGGCGATCGTGCCGCTGATCGAGGACATGCGCCGCTACGGGCGCGAGTGGCTCGGCGTGGACGATTGCGCCGTCACGCCGGTGTCCGGGCGCGAGCCCGTCGCGGCCTAGCGGCCAAGCTCCGCCCGCGGGTTCGGCAGGACACTCCCGTGCCGTGCCGAAATCGCGCTCCATGCGTAACCGTGCTCTCCACGACGCGCTGCGGAACTTCGCGCTGGAGGCCGCCGCGCTGCTCACAGACGATCAGAAGGCCGGTGCCGAGGTCGAGTTCGACGTAGTGGACGAGGGAAGCGGCCGCGGGCCCGCCCTCTACCGGTACGAGCCACGCACCGGTGCGTTCCTCTCGGAGCGCTGGCCGCGGCTGCGCGAGCTTCCCGCCTGCGCCCAGGCCTGCCACGAGCTCGGAGCGGGCGCGTCCGCGTGGCTGCGCGTGAACGGGCTGCGTGGCGAGCAGGCCGAGCCGGCGCTTCAGGCGATGCTCGAGCGCCTCTACGAGGACGCCACCAGCTTCGGGTTCCCCGAGGAGCGCTTCGAGCGCGTGTATGGCGAGGTCGAGCTCACGCTCTACCGCGACGCTGTGCGCGCCCGCGTGATGGCGCCTCTGCGCGGCGCGTGGATGGACATCGACCGGCTCGAGCTTGGTGACGGGCTGGCGCTTGTGCGCGGGGACCACTTTGACGGCCCGCACGAGAAGTCCGAGCTGCTGTGCGTGCTCGAACGCGACGCTCCGGCGGACGACCTGATCCCGACCGAGGAGGCCGCCGAGCGCTTCGCCGCGGTGGTCACTGCACTGCGACTCTGGGCACCCGGTGGCGTGAGCCTCGGGGCACCCGGCTGGCGACAGACGGATCAGAGCCGCTGGCAACCCCTCCCGCTCGGCTCAGGGGCACCGCCGCGTGCGTCCGGCTGGATGCTCGCCGCCGGCGAGGAGGAGGCCTTCCGTGAGTTCTTCGCGGCCATCGACGGCTCTCGTCCGCCCGAGACGGTCGCGTGGGCCCTCGACCGCTTCGAGTTGGGCTGCGAGCGCGCCATGGAGGCTCAGGCGCTCTCCGACTACCTGCTCGCTCTGCGCGCGCTGCTTGATGCCACGACGGCGGCCGGCCAGGCCAGCATGGCGCCACGGCTGGCAGCCCTGTGCGCCGAGGAGGGCGCACGCGGCGACGTTCAGCATCGCCTCGAGGCTGCTCTGGCGCTGGAGCGCTTCGTGATGGGCGGCGCCACGGGCGTGCGCTTCGACGCCGAGTCCCCACGGGAGCTCGTGGACGAGGCCGAGAACCACCTGCGCGCGCTGCTGCGCGACGTGCTCTGCGGCTACCTGGAGGCGGATCTCAAGGGAGTGGCGGACGACATCCTGCTCGAGTCGAGCTCGGAGCCGTTCATGGACAACGACACGCAGGAGAGCGAGCCTCACGAGATCGAGGCGCGCGACCTGCGCAAGGAGCCGCGCTTCGAGCGCGAGAGGACCGAGCCGGAGCCCTACCTGGACTTCGGCCCGGAGCCCGAGTACGAGCCGGACCCCGACTACGACCCTGCGCCCGAGTACGAGGCCGAGCTCGATTCCGAGCCCGACACGGCAGAGCTCGAGGCCGTGACCGTCGCGCCGGAGCCAGTCACGGTCGCCCCGGAGCCAGTGCAGCACGAGCTGGACGGCGTGACCCAGTCGGCGGACTGGGGCTGGGACGACCCCGAGGACTTCTCAGCGCCGGTCTGAGTCGCGCTCGCACCCGCCTAGCCGAACAGGTACTCGTCCATTCTTCGCAGCCCGTCGAGGTCGTGGACGTCGTCGTCCAGGTGTGGCACCTCGATCATCGGCTTGCGCCCGAGCCGGCGGCGCAGGTCCGCGAGGTTCTTGCGGTCCTGTGCGGCGAGGCGGCGCTGCTCCTCGAAGGTGCGCGCCGCCTTGGCGGCCAGCGCGTGGTCACCGAGCAGCTGCTCGAGCTCGCCGGCGGGGTTGCCCCTAGGAGCCGGCGGGTGCACGCGGTTCGCCACCACGCCCGCAAAGGGAAGCCCGGCGTCGAGCAGGCGGTGGTGGAACCAGCCCGCCTCCTCCACCGCGTCCGCGCGCGGAGATGTGACGAGCACGAAGGCGCTGCGGCTGTCCGCCAGCAGCGCATTCACGTGCTGCGCCCGCTCGCGGAAGCCATCGGCCATGTCCCCGAAGCTCGAGAAGAAGGTCGACAGGTCCTCGAGCAGATCGATGCCCGTTGCGCGCTTCAACACCGACAGAGCCACGCCGGTGCCGCGCCCGAGCACCTTCAGGCCGAGCACCCCCGGCGTGGTGAACAGCTGGAGAGTGCGTGAGTCGATGAACTCGGAAAGCTTCTTCGGCGCGTCCAGGAAGTCGAGTGCGTTGCGAGTGGGGGGCGTGTCGAGCACGAGCAGGTCGTAGCGGCCCTCCTGATGGAGCTCGTAGAGCTTCTCCATGGCCATGTACTCCTGAGAGCCCGCCACGGCGTTCGAGAGCTCCTGGTAGATGCGGTTCGAGAGCACTGCATCGCGCGTACGTTCGTCGGGCGCGTGCCACTCCACCAGCTCGTCGAAGGTGCGCTTCGGGTCGAGCATCATGGCCCACAGCTCACCCTCCACGTCCGCCTTCACGAGGTGCTCCTCGTTGCCGAGCTCGGGCAGGCCCAGCGAGTTCGCCAGCCGCTTCGCGGGGTCGATCGTGAGCACGACCACCTTCTTGCCGCGCGCGGCCATGCCGAGGGCGATTGCCGCGGACGTGGTGGTCTTGCCGACGCCGCCCGAGCCGGCGCAGATGCAGACCTCCTTGCGCTCGAGCCAGTCGGCGATCACAGCTTCCGCTCCAGCTCCACGGACAGCCGCTCGACGTGCTCGCGTCCCAGCTCCGGCTCGAACACGCGCGGCAGCGTGATCACCCGCGCACCGGCGGCGCGCCTCAGCCGGCGGAGCTGCGCGTGTTCGCCCCTGGCGCGCCGGTGCTCGGAAAGCGCCGCCTCGATCGCGGCGCGCGCGAGCTTCCCGCCGCCGTCCGCCCCCTCGAGCCGTCGCGCCTCCTCCGCCCTGAAGCGGGACGGACGCAGCGCATTCACCACGATCGTGTCAACCGCCATGTCGAGCTCCCGCCGCAGCGCGCGCTCGAACTCCACGGTCTCGTTCACCGGCATCTCCTCCGGGAGCGCCACGGTGAGTACTCCCGTCTGGGCTGCGTCGCGGATGAACGTGTCGATCCGCTCGGCATGGCGGCCCACGGGCCCCACGCGCGCGATGCTCGCGTACGTGCTCGGCGCGCGCAGCATCGCGAGTCCGTGGCCGGTGGCCGGGGCGTCGACGATCGCGAGGTCGAATCCGGGCCCGCCGCTGCGCGGCTCGAGCTGGGCGAGGTCCCAGACCTTGCCAATCGTCACGAGCTCGGTGAGCCCCGGAGCGGCGGCGGTCAGGTACTGGAAGATCCCGCTCCCGCCGAGCAGCGCGGCCAGCGTCCGCGACTTCAGCTGATAGCGGAGCCACTCCTCCTTGGCACGCTCGGGATCCACCGACACGAGCTGCAGCCCCTCCTGCGGCGGGCGCTCCAGCATGCCGCTGAGCCGCTTCTGCTCCGCGACCTCGCAGAGCACCACGCGCTTGCCGCGGCGGGCGGCGATCAGCCCGAGCGCGGCCGCGACGGTCGTCTTTCCGACGCCGCCCTTGCCCGTCACGAGGACGAGCCGCTTGTCCAATAGCGAAGCCATCGGACGCGAAGGGTGAAGGATTCGGCCCAACCCGTGCGAATACGGCTTGCGTAATGGATGCCAAAGCGAAGGTCATCGCGTTCACCAACCAGAAGGGCGGCGTCGCCAAGACGACCACCACGCTGAACCTCGCGGCGGCGTTCGTCGAGCGCGGGCACCGCGTGCTCTGCGTCGACCTCGACCCGCAGGGCAACCTCACGATGAGTCAGGGCATCGACCCGGACTCGCTCGAGGCGTCGATGTACGACGTGCTCGTGCACCAGCTCTCGATCCGCGAGGTGATCCGGAAGCGCGAGGTCGACGTCGCCTGCGCCTCGATCGACCTGGCCGGAGCCGAGATCGCGATGTCCACGATGATCGGCCGCGAGCGCTCGCTGAAGAAGGCGCTCGAGCCCGTCCGTGACGACTACGACTACATCTTTATCGACACCCCGCCGAGCCTTGGGCTGCTCACGATCAACGCCCTTACGGCCTCGCAGAAGGTGATCGTCCCCGTCCAATGCGAGTATCTGTCCATGCGCGGGCTGATCCAGCTCCAGAACACGCTGTCTATGGTGCGCGAGGAGCTCAATCCCGACATCGAGATCGAGGGCATCCTGCCGACTTTGGTGGACAACCGCACCGTGCACGCCAAGGAGGCGATCGAGATCCTCGAGGAGAACTTCGGGGACCGCGTCTTCGCGTCTCGCATCAACAAGACCGTTCGTTTCGCCGAGGCCCCTGTTAAGGGCATGTCGGTGCTCAAGTACGACCCCAACGGTAAGGCGGCCTACGCCTACCGGCGGCTAGCGGAGGAGGTCCTGGCGAATGTCAAGCGGTAAGAGGGCGAGCATGCGCGAGGGTCCCCTGGCGCAGCTCTTCCGCAAGACGGAGGAGGACGACGCTCGTCCCGAGCAGAAGCCACGCCAGGAGGAGCGCCCCGCTGAGGAGCGCGCCCCTGACCAGGAGCCCAAGCTCGGCCGGCCGCTGCCGGAGGGTGGACCCGCGCCTCAGGTCACGCGCCACGTGCCGGAGCCGCAGGCTCAGACCGAGCACCACGACCTCGGCGGTCGCAGGACCGAGGCCGCGCGCCGCGCGCAGGAGCGCGAGGAGCGCCGGGGTGGTCGCTACGAGGGTGTGCGCAGCCCGGAGGAGCGCCTCAAGGCAGTCTTCTCCCAGGACATCCCCGAGAACATCCTGGAACGCAGTCCCGTCCCGGCCACGCGTGAGCTCGACGACGAGCCGGCGCCCTTCGTCCCGTCACGCCCCGCGCACCCCACCGAGCCCGTGCTTCGCGTGCTCGGAGTGGGTGGTGCCGGCGTGAACGCGGTCAACCGGATGATCGAGGCGCAGGTCGAGGGCGTGGAGTTCATCGCGCTCAACACCGACGTCCAGTCGCTCGAGGGCTCGTCAGCGAGCACGCGGCTGCACATCGGGAGCGACGCCACGCGCGGGCTCGGCTCGGGTTCCAACCCGGACCTTGGGCGCGCGGCCGCGCTGGAGGACTACGACGAGATCAAGAGCCACCTCAAGGGCTCGGACATGGTGTTCATCGCCGCCGGCGCCGGTGGCGGCACCGGCACGGGCGCGGCGCCCGTGGTGGCCCGCATCGCCCGTGAGGTCGGCGCGCTCACCGTCGGCATCATCACCAAGCCGTTCTCGTTCGAGGGCGCTCGCCGCGGCGAGCAGGCCGATCAGGGCGTGGAGGACCTCGCCCGTGAGGTCGACACGCTCATCGTGATCCCGAACGCTCGGCTCCTCTCGGTGCTGGACAAGTCCACGTCCATGGTCGACGCCTTCCGCGTGGCGGACGACGTCCTGCGCCAGGGCGTGCAGGGCATCTCAGACCTGATCACGCTGCCGGGCCTGATCAACCTCGACTTCGCCGACGTGCGGACGATCATGTCCGAGGCGGGTCAGGCGCTGCTCGGCATCGGCATGGGCTCGGGCGACCGCCGCGCGATGGACGCGGTGGAACACGCCATCGAGTCACCGCTGCTTGAGACCTCGCTGGAGGGAGCGCGTTCGATCCTGCTCTCGATCACCGGCGGCCGTGATCTCTCGCTGTGGGAGGTCAACGAGTCCGCGAAGGCGGTTGCCGAGGCGGCGCACCCGGACGCCAACATCATCTTCGGCGCCATGGTCGACGACAAGGTCGACGACCAGGTGTGGGTGACCGTCGTGGCCACCGGCTACGGCGACAGGCCGGTGCACCGGGCACGCCCGCGTGACGAGGAGCGCGGACGCCGCGAGGGTCGCGGCATCCCCGCGGACGCCGAGCCCCACGTCAGTCGCTCGCGCGAGCGAGTGACGGCCGGGACGCTCAGCGACGTCGACGTGCCCGAGTTCCTGCCCCGCGGCTAATAAGTGCTTCCGCCGTCGGGTACGACCGCGTTCGGCGGCTGCGAACCGTCGCCTGGCACCACCCGCGATGCTCGCCAATGCGCTGCATTGGCTGCGCTCGCGGTCGCCGCCATGCTCGGTTCTCGCTCGCCGAGCCGCGTCCATACCCTCCGTCTGAAGCACTAGCCTGACCCACATGAAGGGGGTGGTCGCAGCCGGCCATCCGCTCACCGCGCAGGCGGGTGCCGATGTGCTGCGGGCGGGCGGGAACGCGGCAGATGCCGCGGTCGCCGCCGTGCTCATGTCGTTCGTGGCCGAGTCGCCCCTCACCGGCCCCGGCGCCGGTGGCTTCATGGTCGTGCACGCCGGCGCGGAGTCGCACCTGCTCGACTTCTTCGTCGCCTCTCCCGGTCTCGGTCTCGACGGTCGCGAGCCGGCTGAGCTCGTGCCCGTGGACGTGCGCTTCAGCGAGGATGCCCTGCAGCGCTTCAACGTCGGACCGGCGTCGTGCGGCGCCTACGGCACGACCCTCGGCCTGGCCGAGACCCTCGAGCGCTTCGGCAGCGCGCGGCTCGGCGACCTCACCGCCGCGCCGGCTCGCGCCGCGCGCGAGGGCGTCGAGGTGGTCCCGATGCAGGGATTCCTGTTCGAGGTGCTGCGCCCGATCCTCACGCTCACCCCGGAGTGCGCCGCCATCTACGCGCCGGAGGGGGAGCTACTGCGCGAGGGCGACACGATCCGGCTTCCAGAGCTGGGCGACCTGCTGGACCGCCTCGGCGCGGAGGGTCCGGGGTTCCTCTACAGCGGCGACGTGGCCACCTCGGTCAGCGACTGGGTGCTCGAGCGCGGCGGCGTTCTGAGCCGCGACGATCTGAGCTCGTACGAGGTGATCGAGCGCGAGCCCGCGCGGGTCAGCTATCAGGGCCGTGAGGTGATCACCAACCCGCCGCCGTCGTCCGGGGGGATCCTTATCGCGGACGCGCTGGGCATTCTCGAGCGCCTCGAGCGGCCGCACGACCCGTACATGCTCGCCGAGGTGATCGCGTCCACCAACCGGGCGCGCGACGAGGAGTTCCTCGCGGGCCTGGCCACCGAGGGCTTCCTGGAGCGCTTCCTCGCGAAGAACGCGCTGGACAGCGTGGCCACGGACGTGCGCTCGCGGCTTGGCAACACGACCCACATCTCGGTGATGGACGCCGAGGGCGCATGCGCGTCGGTCACCTGCTCGAACGGCTCCTGCTCGGGAGTGGTGGTGCCCGGCACCGGCATGCACCTGAACAACATGCTGGGCGAGCAGGACCTGAACCCGCTCGGGTTCCACCAGCACCCGCCCGGCGCGCGCGTGCCGAGCATGATGGCCCCGACGGTGGTGCTGCGCGGGGGACGCCCCGAGATCGCGATCGGCAGCGCGGGCTCGAACCGCATCCGCTCGGCGATCCTGCAGACCGTTATCGGGGTGGTGGACCACGGGCTGCCCGCCCAGGAGGCGGTGTCGGCTCCGCGCATCCACGTCGAGGGCAGGCAGGTGGACGCAGAGCCCGGCGCGGACGAGGCCGCACTGGAGCGCCTCGAGGGCGCGGGCTGGACGGTTCGCCGCTGGAGCGAGAAGAACCTGTTCTTCGGAGGCGCGCAGGCCGTGGCTCGCCACCCCGACACGGGTCGCCTCACAGGTGGAGGCGACCCGCGCCGAGGCGGCGTCGCTACGGTCGTCGATTAGCTGCTAGCAGCCTCCGCCGGCAGCCTTGCAGAGGTTCACGCGGCCGAAGCCGAAGCTCTGGTCGCGTCCCGCCGGGCCGAGGTCATCCACGGCCGCGTCGAGGCGGCTGCGAATGCCGCTCGCCGTGTCGGTCGGGAACAGCTGCCAGAGCACGCCAACCACGCCCGAGGTGTGCGGCGTGGCCATCGACGTGCCGGACAGCTCGGAGTACTGGCCGCCGGGGATCGTCGAGAGCACGTTCACGCCCGGAGCCGCGACCTCCACGTCCGCGTTCGCGTTCGAGAACGTCGCGCGGGCGTCGTTGTGGTCGGTGGCGGCCACGGAGACGACCTCCGGATAGGCGGCCGGGTAGTTCAGCGTCGCATCTCCGTCGTTGCCGGCGGCTGCCACGAGCACGGATCCGGCCGCGCTTCCGTTCTCCCAGGCCGCCGCGACGGCGTTCTTGAGCGTGGTCGAGGCGCCGCCGCCGAGGCTCATCGAGATCACCTTGGCGCCGCGCTGGTGGACCCAGGCGATGCAGGCGGCGACGTCGGAGGTCATGCCGGTGCCCGCCGCCGTGTAGAGCGCCTTGCAGATCGACAGTGGCGAGTTGAACGACACGCCGGCCACGCCGGCGCCGTTGTTCGCCTTGGCGGCGATCGTGCCGGCCACGTGCGTGCCGTGCATGTTGTCGTCGGCGCAGGCACCGGACGTCAGCAGCCCCCCGAGCGACGCGGCGCAGTCGACGGCCTTGCCGCTCAGCTCTGTGTGGGTGCTGTCGATGCCCGTGTCGACGATGCCGATCTTGGTGCCGCCGCTCGCGGGGAAGGCGCCGAGCCCGGCGGCGTCCCAGCCCTCGGGTGCGTCGATGTCGGCGTCGGCGCTGCCGCCGGTCTGTCCGGTGTTGTTGAGCCCGTAGAGCTCGGGGAAAAGCGGGTCGTTTGGCACGGCCGTCGCCCGGAGGATGAAGTTGGGCTCCGCGTAGGAGACCAGTGCGCTTCGGTTGAGCCGCCGGGCCACCACGGCCGGGTCGCCCTGGACGTTCACAACCTGCGCGCCGACGCCTTTAACCGAGCCGACAGTGCGGTTGACGCCCGCTGTATTGAAGAGCCCCGCGCGCTGCGCGCTCGATACATCGCCCGCGAACTTGACGATCACGGTGTCGTTGTCGTACTTCGCTGCCTGCGCCGTGGCGGTGAGACCAGCCATGAGCGCCAGCAGACAGACCAAGCCAAGGATGCCCCTGCGCATCTATTCCTCCAGTCAGATTTGGCGCCTCCCCGGCGCCCGGCGTTCCCTGCGAACGCAACTGCCCCCGCGCCCAAGAGGGCGCGCGCGGTTTATCACCAGGGCAGCGAGGCGCTAAACGCCTCAACCCTTCAGGTGACCGTTGCCGCTCGCACGCTCCGCGGCGCGCTCGGCCATCCTGATGCGCTGGAGCGCCTCGACGAAGAGGCCCTCGAGTTGCTCGAGCCGGCCGCTCTCGGATCGCAGCTCCAGCAGGCTCTGCTTGGCCGCGGGCGCCACCTCGAGTGTCGCGGCCATCCCATACGCGTCCAGCTCGGCGAGCGCGTCCGGCTCGGGGCGCGACTCGGTGACCTCCTCGACGAGGTCGGCATAGCGCAAGCGGGCACGCTCGAGGGCCTCCTCGTCGGAGTCACCCTCGTCCGCGAGCGGCTCGACGTGGCCGGCGGGGTAGGGCAGGTCCTCGATCCTGCGGGTGAGCAGGAACGGCTGCGTGCCCTCCACGAGGATGTTGAGGCGGCCGTCCTCGAAGCGCTCGAGCACGCGGGTTATCCGTGCCGCGCAGCCCACGTCCTTCAGCCCCTCGTCGGAGAGCCAGATGATCCCGAACTCGCTGTCCTGCTCGAGACACGCTCCGACCATCAGCTTGTAGCGCTCCTCGAAGATGTGGAGCGGCACGAGCTCGCCGGGCAGCAGCACGAGTCCCAGCGGGAAGAGCGGGAAGCTCTCGGTTGGCTGCACCATTGAAAGGCTAGTGGCGAGGGCGTCCAGGTTTGCCGTCCAACCTCAAGGAAGCCCCGAGCGAGCCGATACCCAACTCATGTCCATCGAGGTGACCAATGGTCTCCCTGAGAGTGCTGACCAGAGCGTGAGTCTTGAACTCACGCTGGCTGAGGCCGAGGCCGTCAAGTCCTGGCTCATCAAGCCGTCGGCGGATGGAAGTGCAGCCATCGACGACGAGAACGCGAAGTCGGTGATGGTGAAGCTGGGCGCAAAGCTGGATTACATCCAGGGCGTGCAGCGTGTCCGCGACGAGCTCGAGCAGGCTGGCTTCCCGACCGCGCAGCTGAGTGACGACGACGTGGCCGACCTTGGTCGCCGCATCGCCGAGTCTCCGATCCGGCACTACTCCGGCAGCTAGACCCAACCGCCCCGAGGCCCCGCCCCGGGAGTCCCGACCAACCAACGACCTCTGGCGGGGACGGCGTATCCGTCCCCGCTACGGTCGTTCTCCATGGCTGCGCGCGCCGCGACCGGACCGGCCCACGTGGCCGTCGTCTCGTTCCTCGCCGCGCGGGCCGCGCCGACGGGCGGGTTCTGGATCGCCCTGGCGGGTGGTGTCGCGCTCGCACGCGTTGCTGAGCGCCTCGGCGCCCGCCTCGGCTTCGGTGCCAGCGCCGCCGCGATGCTCGAGACCGTGGCGATCATCGGCCCGGCCCGCCTCGGCGTTCCGCTGACACAGGCGGTGAGCGCGCCGATCCTTGGGCGCCTCCACGCGCGCGGCGTGGGCTTCTGGCGGCAGCTCCTCGCATGCGCCACGGTGCGCCTCCTTCACAACGCGGCCACCACGGCGTTCTTCATCTGGGTGATCACCGGCGGGCTCGACGCCTACGCCGGCACCTACGACGCGGTCGGTCGCCGCTTCGGGATCGAGGTCGGCACCGCGGACGCGCTGGCGCTCACGCTCGCCGGCCTGCTCGTGTGGGCGGCGTTCGCGAGCACCGTGCAGGTGCTCGTGTACCGGCGCGGGCTGCGGGCGTGGCCGCTTGCTGAGGGTTCAACGGCAGCGCCGACGGAAGCCCCGCCCGCCCAGGTGAGAGAGAAACGTGGCGTTATCCGCAACGATCGTCTCTCACCTGGCCGGTTCGACCCACGCATGGCGGCCGCGGCGGCGGTCGTTGCTTTCGTGCTGCTGTTGTCGAGCACCGCCTGGGCTCTGCTCGCGGCCGTACTGTGCTGGCTGTCGTTGGCCTGGCTGCTCTCCCGCCCGGACCGAGAGCCAATCCCGGCAGGCCTCCTCTTCGCCGCCCTCCTCGCTGGCGGAGCGTTCGCGTTCGCCCTCGGCGGCGGCCTCGGCCTGGACACCGCGCTCAGACGCGCGGGCCGGGCGGCACTGCTGGTACTCGTGGCAACCTGGCTGCGGTCGGCCGCGCGGGCGATCGGCCTGCGCGAGGTCTCGCGCCGAGTCCTCGGCCGCCTGCGACGGGTGCCGTCGGCGCCCGAGGCCTCCGAGGTGCTCGACGCGATCGCCTCCGAAGGCCGCCTCGCCTCCGCCGGTCGCGCGCTCGCCGCGCGCCTCTCGGAGGCGCCGAAGCGCCCGGCCGCCCTGCTCGACGGGGTCCTGGCCTGGGTGATCCGCGAAGCCGGCACCTACGAGCCACAAGCGCCCGCCGCCCCAATGCGGCTGCGCGCCCGAGCGATCGACTACGCGCTGCTCGCCTCCGCAGCAGCGCCGGCACTGGCCTTGGCGCTCAGCTGAGCCACAGCCCCCGCCGTTTCGAGCCGCTCCACGTGGGTAGCCACCGAGCATGACTACGAAGAGTGAGTTCAACGCGGAGGAGTGGGAACGTGTGGCGCGCGCGCCCGCGCTGGCCGGTGTGATGGTGGCGCTTGCCGACCGCGGCGGCAGCTTCCGAGAGAGCCTCGCGCTCGGAAAGGCCTACGCCGCGGCCAAGCGTGACGGCAGCAGCAGCGAGCTGCTCAAGGAGCTGGTTGCGTCGCCGCCATCACTGGATCGGGAGTCGGCCGGGCAGCCGGACCAGATTCCCGAGCAGATCCGGGAGGCCGTGCGGATCGTCGAGGAGAAGGCCACGCCCGAGGAGACGGAGGAGTACCGCCAGTTCATCCTGCGGCTCGCGGACGTGGTCGCCCACGCTCACAAGGAGGGCGGCACGCTCGGCATCGGCGGTAAGGAAGTGAGCCCGGAGGAGCAAGCAGCGCTCGACCGGCTGTCGACCACCCTCGGAGCGCAGTAGGCGGAGCCTCAGGCGGGAACGCGCGCCGAGAGCAGCAGGTTGTAGAAAAGCGCCGCCGGCAGGCGTGGCTCCAGCAGGGAGCGGTCGAGGGTCTGGAGCAGCAGGTAGCCGCGGTAGGCGTACACGCGCCAGGCCCAGGGCACGTCGAGCGGGTCGGCCGAGGCCTCGAGCGTGCGATTGGCCCAGCCGAACAGGCTTGCGGCCAGCTCCTCGCCGCTCACCCGGACCGCCTCGAAGCCGGCGCCCTGCGCGTGCGAGGACAGATCCGCGGGCGTGAAGGCATGCACATCGACCACCTGCTCGAGTCTGTCCTCCTCGCTCCAGTCGCCGTTGCCGTTCCCGTTGGATGGGCGCGGGCCGGCGCCCATGAGGGTCCGCCATAGCGGCGCGATCGCATTCGCGCCGCGCTTGGGCCACGCGGCGATCCGGTCGCCGTAATGCGAGGGCTCGCCGCAGAAGGCCACCAGGCCGCCGGGACGCAGCACGCGCCGGAACTCGCGTAAGGCGGCGCCGAGATCCGGCAGGTGGTGGAGCACCGCGTGCCCGAAGACCAGGTCGAAGGAGTCGCCGTCGAAGGGCAGCGCCTCGGCCTCGCACGCGGCGGTCTCGACGGACAGCTCGAGTTCGGCCGCGGAGCGCTCGAGCTTCCTCAGCATCCCGGGGGAGATGTCGGTGGCCACGGCCTCGCCGATCACGCCCGCCCTCAGCAGGTTGAGCGAGAAGTAGCCCGTGCCCGCGCCGATCTCGAGCGCTCGGTCGTAGTGACTCGGATCGTGCCCGAGCGCCTTGCGAAGCTTGCTGGTGACCTGCGCCTGACCGACCGGGCCGTAGTTGATGCCCCACTTCGAGTCGTAATGCTCGGCGGCGAGGTCGTGGTAGCGCACGTTCGCGTCCCTGATCGTCTCGGCCGTCTGCATAGGCGCGAGGAGCCTAGTACCTAGACTGCCCCGGCCATGCAGGACACGGTCCAGAGAGCCCAGCCCGAGGGCGTCCCGCCGCTGGAGCTGACCGGCGAGCGCACGTTGCCCGACGTGCCCGCCGAGAACTACTGGTTCCGGCGCCACCTGGCCGTCTACGAGTGGGTGGCCGAGCGCTGTCAGGGCCGCGACGTGGTCGACATGGCCTGCGGCGAGGGCTATGGGGTGGACGTGCTGGCGCGCCAGGCGCGGCGGGTCACGGGCGTGGACGCCAATCCGGAGGCCCACGAGCACGCGCGGCTCAAGTACACGCGCCCGGGAGTGCGCTTCGTCCGCGGCCTGGTGGAGGACCACTCGGAGCCCTGCGACGCCGTCGTGTTCCTTCAGACGATCGAGCACGTGGCCGATCCCGAGGCCGTGCTGGCTCACTTCCGCGAGATCCTGCGGCCGGGCGGGGTCGCCTTCGTCTCCACGCCGAACCTGCTCACGCTCGCCCCGCCAGGGGCGGAGAAGTCGGACAACCCCTGGCACCTGAAGGAGTACCGCGCCGGGGAGTTCCGGGCGCTCTGCGAAAGCGTCTTCGGCGATGTGGAGCTGCTCGGCCTTTTCCACGCGCGCGTGCTCCGCGCGCACGAGCTGGCCCTGCGCGCCGGCTGGGACCGCGTGCATCCCGCACTCGGCATCACGAAGCCCTTCTACGACCGCTTCACTCCCGCCATCTCAGCACGGGACTTTGCGCTTCGGCCGGGTCCGCTCGTGCGCGCGCTCGACTTCGTTGCGGCGCTCCGCCGTTGACGAGGAGGCCCGTCCGCGATCCGGAGCTGCCGGAGTCAGCCCGCCCGCAGTGGCCGCCCTGGTACGCACCGGCGGCGCTGTTCGCCTCGTTCGGGGCGATCCTGGTGGCGAGCTTCCCGCTGCTGCCGTGGATCTTCACGTTCGGCATCTCGGAGGCCGTGGCCGGAGTGGCCCTGCTCGTCCTCCTGCTGGTCCAGGACGGGCTGCTCGTGCTCGCCGCCGTGCTGTTCGCGTCGATCAAGGGCAGGCCGCCACGCTGGCACTTCGGCATCCGGGCCACGCGGCTGTGGCCGACGGTGGGCTGGGCCGTGCTCGCCTTCGCCCTCATGCTGGGCATCGAGGTCGGCTACATCGAGCTGTTCGATGTGGACGAGACGAACGTCGAGGAGCTGGGCGAGGACAACCTCGTGGCCGGTTTCGCCGTGGCGCTGGCCGTGATCGTGGTGGCCCCTGTGGCGGAAGAGATCTTTTTCCGCGCCTTCTTCTACCGCGCGCTGCGCACGCGCCTTTCGGTCTGGTCGGCCGCGCTGATCGACGGCATCGTGTTCGGCTCCCTCCACTTCCAGGGCATCGACACGGCGACCATCCTCCCGATCATCGTGCTGTTCGGTGTGGGGCAGTGCGTCGTGTACGAGCGCACGGGGTCGCTCTTCGCGGTGATCGCGATCCACGCCGGCTTCAACACATTCGCCATGCTGTCGGTCGTGCCGCTGCCCGCCATTCTGATTGGCCTGCTGGTGATCGCCGGCTGCCTGGTCGCGCCGCTCAAGGCGGGGCGCTGGCCGAGCCCGGTGCCGGCATGAGCATCGCGGGCGACCGGCGGCCGGGCGCGCTCGCCCTCGTGCTGCACTCGCACATGCCCTACGTGGAGGGCTTCGGTACCTGGCCGTTCGGCGAGGAGTGGCTGTGGGAGGCCGTGGCTTGCGTGTACCTGCCGCTGCTCGACGTGCTCGACGGCGCGCACGTGACCGTTGGCATGACACCCGTGCTCTGCGACCAGCTCGAGACCATGCGCGGCGAGCCGGGCGAGCGCTACATGCGCTTTATGCGCGAGGTGCGAGCTCCGATCCACGCCGAGGACGCCGCGGGGCTCGAGAGCGGGGGCGAGCACGTGCTGGCGGCGGAGGTGCGCCGCGCCGCCTCCGACTACACGCGCGCGGAGCGCGCCTTCGAGGATCGCAGCCGCGATCTCATTTCCGCCTTCCGCTCGCTGGAAGGCGTGGAGCTGTGGACCTCCGCGGCCACGCACGCGCTGCTCCCGCTGATCGCCACGGACGCCGGCCTGCGGCTCCAGCTTGCCACGGGAACCGCCTCGCACGTGCGGCGGTTCGGCCACTGGTCCGGCGGTTTCTGGCTGCCGGAGTGCGCGTTTGTGCCCGGCCTCGAGCGCGAGCTGGCCGACGACGGCGTGCGGGCGTTCTGCGTCGACCAGACCGAGGTGGAGGGCTTCGACCACCTGCTGCCGGTCGCCACCGAGCCGGGACCCGTGGCCGTGCCGATCGACTGGGAGACGGTCCAGCTCGTCTGGAACGACGAGAGCGGCTACCCAGCGCATCCGCTCTACAGGAACTACCACGGCCGTACGGTTCACGACCTGCGCCCGTGGAGCAACGCGGGCGAGCCCTACGACCACGAGGCAGCGCAGGCACTCGCCCGTGAGCACGCGCGCGACTTCATGACCCGGGCGGCGGCCCGGCTCGACCACGGCGGCCTGCTGTGCTGCGCGCTCGACACGGAGCTGCTCGGACACTGGTGGTACGAGGGCCCGGTCTGGCTCGCCGCGGTGCTTCGGGAGGCGGAATCGCAGGGCGTGCGGCTGGTGACCGTGTCCGAGGGGATCGAGCTCGTGGAGCCCGTGGCGCGCGAGCTCGCGCCGTCCACGTGGGGCCACGCGAAGGACTTCACCACCTGGGACTCGCCCGCCGTGGCCGAGCTGGCCTTCGCCGCGCGCGGAGCCGAGCTGCGGACCGTGGCGGCCGTGGCGGGCCACGGGGCGCGGCACCCGGCGCTCGAGCGTGCCGCCCGCGAGCTGCTGGCCATGCAGGCCAGCGATTGGTCGTTCATGGTCACCCGCGATCTTGCCGCGGACTACCCCTCCGAGCGGATGAGCCTGCACGGCGCCGCCCTCGACGCTGCACTGGTAGCTCTGACAGACTCCGCGGTCGCTCCCGAGCCGTCGCTGCGCGGCCTCGCCCCACACCTCGACCTCGCTCCCCTGACCACTCCCTAGCCCAGAATGCGCGTCCTCATCCTGTCCTGGGAGTACCCGCCGCTGATCGAGGGCGGGCTCGCCCGCCACGTGCGCAAGCTGGCCGAGAACATGGCGGCGCAGGGAGTCGACGTCCACGTGCTCGCCCGCGGGCGCGAGGAGGATTCCGCCGAGGAGGAGGTGGGCGGTGTGCTCGTGCATCGCGTTCGCGAGCCGGAGCGGCCGCGCGACCTCAGCGAGTTCGTGGCCTGGATCGAGCACATGAACTCGGACATGCTCGCCGCCGGGGTGGAGGTGGGCGACCGCTACGACTTCGACGTGGTCCACGGCCATGACTGGCTCGTGGCCTCCGCGGGTGACCACCTCGCCAAGCGCTTCCGAGCGCCGCTCGTGGTGACCATCCACGCCACGGAGTACGGCCGCCACCAGGGCTGGGTCGACAAGCACCCGCAGTCCTACATCCACGGCGTGGAGCGCTGGATGGCCAACCGCGCCGAGCGCCTGATCACCTGCTCGTCGTACATGCGCGAGCACGTGGCGGACATCTACGGGCTCGAGGAGAGCCGCGTGAACGTGATCTCGAACGGGATCGACCCATCCGAGCTCGTGCCGGTGGACGACCTCGACACGCTGCGCGGGCGCTTCGCCGCGCCCGACGAGCGGCTCGTGTTGCTCGTGGGCCGGCTCGTGTACGAGAAGGGCTTCCAGCTCGCACTCGAGGCCCTGCCAGGACTGATCGAGCGCGTGGGCAACGTGCGCTTCCTCGTGGCCGGCTCGGGCACAGCCGAGGAGGAGCTGCGCGCGCAGGCCAGCCGGCTCGGTCTCGACGAGCACGGCACCTTCCTCGGCTGGATCGGCGACGACGTGCTGCACTCGCTCTACCGGATCGCGGACCTCACGGTGGTGCCCTCGATCTACGAGCCGTTCGGGCTCGTGGCCCTCGAGGCCATGGCGTCCGGCTGCCCCTGTCTCGTGGCCGATACCGGCGGCCTGCGCGAGGTGGTCCCCAACGAGGACGTGGGCCTGCGCTTCCGCTCGCGCGACCCCAGCTCGCTCGCGACGATGGCCGAGCGACTGCTCACCGACGAGGAGCTCCGCGACCGCCTCGTGGCCGAGGCCTCGGAGCACGTGCTCACGTTCGACTGGGCGGACGTGGCGCGCCAGGTGGCGGCCGTCTACACCGAGGTCACGAGTGTGGCTGGCGCATCAGCGAGCGGGCCGCGCGCTGCCCGCTCCGGATAGCGCCCTCCATCAGCGCGGCGTAGGGCCCGGCAGTGTGCTCGCCTGCGAATGCGAGCGGTCCGGTGGGCTCCTCGACCGCCTCGGCAACCGTCGCTGGTGGGGAGGTGGAGTACGCGGCGCGCACCCAGGGGTCGTCGGCCCAGGTGGAGAGGAGCGCCCCGTCGCGGTCAAGGTCGAGGTCGCCACGCAATCGTTCGAGCGAGTCGAGCCAGCGCTCCGGGCCGGCCTCGACCTCGAGCGCGTCGAGAGCCGCGTTCGAGCCCGCGAAGGCGCTCACGACGTGCTGGGGCTGGCCGCCGTCAGCGGTCGCCGTCCAGGTCCAGTAGCGCTCGGGCACGTTCATCACGGCGCTCGGCTCGGATGCTCGCCGGAGCGGCACGAACAGCTTCGCGGCGTGGCCGTATGTCACCCGGGCGAGTGGCTCGGCGAGGCTGGGCGGCAGAGGAGGGTCGAATGCCATTCGGCCGAGCACGCTCGCGGGCACCGCGATCACGCAGGCGTCTGCGTCGAGCTCGGCGCCGGGCGTGAGGACTCGCACGCGCGCGCCCCACTCGACCGCGGTCACGGGCGAGTCGAGGCGCACCGCCGGGCCGAGCGAATCGGCCAGCGCCAGCGCTAGCCGCTGGTTGCCGCCGGCGATGCCGGGCGCGGGCTCGTCGTCGATGTGCGCCACGCCGGCGAGCTCGGCGGCGGCGACCCGGTCCGCTGAGTTGGCGCTCGAGATCTCCACGCGCGCGAGGATGGCCTCACGAGCGCCGGGCGGGATGTCGAGCGACCCGAGGAACTCGCGCGCGGAGGGGCCGGCCGCGGGGCCGCGACTCCCGGCGTCCGCCGCGAGCGCTCGTTCCGCCTCGGCTACTGCGGCCGCCAGCTCCTCGTGCGTCGTCCCGATGCCGCCCTCCGGGTCGCGCCGGCCGTATCGCATGCCCTTGTCCCAGAGCCCGAGGGCGAACCGGTCCACCAGCTCTCGGATCGCAGTGTTCCCAGGAAGGATGAACTCGGCGCCCAGCTCCACGACGGCGCCGTTCGGAAGCCGTTCCGACCAGACCCGGCCGCCCACGCGGGAGCGCGCCTCCAGCACGACCACCTCGACGCCGCCGCGCGCGAGCTCGTCCGCCGCCACCAGGCCGGCAAGCCCCGCCCCGACGACGACGGTCCTCAAGGACCGGTCCCAGGAGCGACCGCCACGGCGTCCACGGCCACCGCTCCCCGCTCGTGCACCAGCACGGGGTTCAGCTCGAGCAGCTCGAGTCTGTTGGCGAGCAGGAGGTCGCCGGCCGCGGCGGCCAGACGGGCGGCGGCCGCCACATCGAGCGCCGGGCGGCCGCGGCCGCCGGTGAAGAGGGCGGCCGCGCGCAGGGTGCGGAGCGCCGCCTCCACTCGCTCGGGCGAGGCGGGCAGCGGCACAAGGGCGACGTCGTCCAGCGCCTCGGTCCAGACGCCGCCCGCGCCCACCACGAGGCAGGGCACCACGGCGTCCGCGCGGGCGGCCACGAGCAGCTCGGCGCCGGGCGGCGCCATCCGCTCCACCAGCACGGCGGCACCATCGACGGCGAGCGCAGCGAGATCGCGATGCGCTGCCCTGACAGCCTCCTCGCTGCGCACGCCGAGGACCAGGGCGCCCACGTCCGCCTTGTGGTGCAACGACGGGGCGCTCAGCTTGACCGCCACGTGCCCGCCCAGCTCTGACAGAGCAACAACCGCATCGTCCTCGCCGGAAACCAGGCGACCGTCGACCACCGGCAGGGAGGCGGCGCGAAGCAGCTCCTTGGCCTCGTGCTCGGCGAGCCAGCGCGAGCCGTTGGCTGCAGCGCGTGGCGATGCGCCCGCGGCGGGGGGCGGAGCGCCCGCCGGTTGCGGCGGCGCCGCCGCGCGGGCGGCTGCCGCGATCTCGCGCAGGCGCGCGGGATCGGCCAGGGGAGTCAGCACGGCGGCTGTGCAGGCCAGCCCGGTTCGGAGGCCGGCCACCGCGGGCACGCCCGCGTCGATGAAGGTGAGCGCAGCGTCCTCGTCGAGCAGCTCGGGCAGCGTCGACGAGACCATCACGGGCACCCGGCAGCGCGACGCGCCCAGGCGGATTCCCTCGCGGACGGCGGCCCACGACCCTCCGCGCCCAGCGTCGGTGGCCTGGTCATAGAAGATCAGGATGCGGTCGATCGACGGGTCGTCTCCGACCGTGCCGATGATGTCGCTGAGCAGCTCGATGTCACCCCAGATCAGCGCCGTGTAGTCGAGCGGGTTGCCGACCGTGGCGGCCTCGGGCAGCAGGGCGCGCAGCCGCGCCGCCGTATCGCCGGCAAGCGGCGGGAGCCGAAGCCCGAGCCGCGCGCACTCGTCGGCGGCGAGCGCCGAGTCCCCGCCGGAACACGTGAGGATGGCGAGCCCGGAGGGGTCAGACCCCTTGAGCGTGGTCGACTCAAGGGGCGCTTCAAAGGGTCTGACCCCCGGCACCGCGAGGCTTTTCGCGATCTCCAGCAGGTCGTGCACGTCGTCGGCCCACGCCGCGCCCGCCTCCTCCACGAGCGCCCGGAACACGCGCTGGTCGCCCGCCACAGCGCCCGTGTGCGCCGCGGCGGCAACCGCACCGGCCGTCGATTCGCCCGCCTTCAGCACCACCACGCCCACGCCGCGCTCGGCGCATTCCGCCAGCGCCTCGCACAGGAGTGCGCCGTCGCCGTCGCCCTCGAGGTAGAGCGCGATCGAGCGCACGGTGTCGTCGCGCGCCAGTGCGGCCGTCCAGTCCGCTGGATCGACCGCCACCGAATTGCCGCATGAGACCACCGTGTGGAACCGGATGCCACGCCTGGCCGCGAGCGCGTTCACGGCAACGTTGCCGCTCTGCGACACGAGCGCCACCGCTCCCGCGTCGAGGGTCCGCAGCGTGTCGCCCCACAGCGTCGCTCGCGAGTGCAGCGCGACGATCCCGTTTCCGTTCGGCCCACACACCGGAAGCGAATGCCGGGCGGCGGCCTCCTGGAGCCGGCGCTCGTGGTCGGCACCGAGTGCGACCTCGCCGAAGCCCGCGCCGTACACGACGGCGCCGCCGCAGCCGAGCACGCCGGCCTCCTCCACGACATCCGCAACGCCCGCGGCCGGGATGCCCACCACGACCGCATCCGGCGCCTCCGGCAGCTCCGCCAGCGACGGGAAGCACGGGAAGCCGTGCGCCTCGGCACGATTCGGATTCACGCCCCACACCGGGCCGGCAAAGCCCGCCGCGCGCAGGTTCAGGAGCGTCTCGCCCGCGTACGAGTCGTCGCGCTCGCTCGCGCCGACCACCGCGACGCTGCGCGGCCGCAGCAGCCGGGTGAGGTCCATCAGTGCAGCGTACGCTCCACGCCGCGGCGCTCGAGCGCGCGCGCGATGATCAGCCGCTGGATCTCGCTCGTGCCCTCCCAGATGCGGTCCACGCGCAGCTCGCGGAAGAATCGCTCGGCGACATTGGTGCGCATGTAGCCGCGTCCGCCGAAGATCTGCAGGCAGCGATCCGCGCAGCGGCAGGCGGCCTCGCTCACGAACAGCTTCGCAATAGAGGCCTTGGCATGCACGACCTTCGGATCCGCGCCGCCGTCGGCCAGCCGGGCGACCTCGATCGCCAGCAGCCGGCCCGCCGCGGCATCGGCCGCGGAGTCAGCCAGCGGGAAGGAGACGCCCTGGTAGTCGATGATCCGGTGGCCGCCCTGCTCACGCTCGATCGCCCAGGCGGTGGCCTCCTCGATCAGCCGCCACATCGAGCCCACGCCACGTGCCGCGATGCCCAGGCGCTCCTCGGTGAACCACGAGCGCTGGAGGTCGTCGCCACCGCCGACGCCGCCGATCACGGCGTCCTCGCCGACCTCGACCCCGGTGAAGCGGACCGTGGGATGACCGTGCGGGTAGGTGTGGCTGAACGGCGGGTCATCGACGAGCTCGATGCCGCCGAGCGCGCGGTCCACGAGGAACAGGGTGGGCAGCTTCTCGCCGTCGACGAGCGCGTTCGCCATGACGATGTAGACGCTCGCCACGTCGCCGTAGGTCACGAACCACTTCTCGCCGTCGATCACCCAGCCGCTCTCGGTGCGCCGCGCCGTGGTCTCGATCCGCGACGGGTCGGAGCCCGCCTCGGCCTCGGTGACCGCATAGGCGTCGTGCAGCTCGCCGCGCAATGCCGGCTTGAGATAGCGCTCGATCTGCTCGGGCGAGCCGGTGCCGAGCACGTTGTAGGCGCCCGGCATGTGCCACGAGAGCGCGTTCGTGGAGCGTCCGAGCTGCTCCTCAACAAGGAACCACTCGACCTTCGACCAGCCCTGTCCGCCGTGCTCCACGGCATGGAGTCCGCCTGAGAGCCGAGCCTCCACAGCCTCGCTCTTGATCCGAGCCTTCAGCTCGTCGGGGATCCTCCCGCCGGCCCGCTCCGCGAGCTCCTCGTTCGGGATCAGGACCTCGTCGACGAAGCGCCGTGCCCGCTCGCGCAGTTCGAGCTGCTCCGGCGTGAAGTCGGCCGCGGTCTGGGCGGTCGGGGCGGCGGGGGTCACAGTCATAGGCCGAGCTCCAGTTGTGAGTGGTTGTGCACGACGTCCTCCACGACCGCACGGGCGTCAGCCACGGATGGATCCTCCGAGCCCGCTGCAAGAGCCAGTGCGTCGGCCAGATAGCGGCGCCAGGCGCGCTTCGTTCCGCGCGTTACGAGCTGCTCCGCACGGGCGCGTTCGACCTCCACCAGAGCGGCGGAAGGAGGCCCGCCCGCACGCAGCGTGGCGAGCGCTTCGGGCAGCTCCAGCTCGGGTTCGGGGGTGATCGAGAGCCATCTGTGGCGGGCGCCGAGTGGACGCACGCCGGCATGTTATCATGCGACTGATCACAAAGTCAGGAATTGGACGTGACCCTCACTGAACCCGCTCCACGACTGGCCCCGGCGCTCGATGCGCGCTATTACCGCGACCCGGAGCTGGCGGAGCTCGAGCAGACGCGGATCTTCGCCCGCAGCTGGCAGCTGGTGGCACACATCTCCCAGCTGCCCAACCCCGGCGATTACCTCACGGGCACGGCCGGCATCCAGCCCGTGCTCGTGCTGAGGGCCGACGACGGCAAGCTGCGGGCCTTCCGCAACGTCTGCCGCCACCGCGGCTCGCGCCTCCTGAGCGGCTCGGGGCAGTGCGGCAAGGCGATCCGCTGCCTCTACCACGGCTGGACCTACCGCCTCGACGGCCAGCTGATCGGCGTGCCCGAGGGACGCTCGATCGCCGACCTCGACAAGAGCGAGCTCGGGCTGTTCCCGGCGCGCGTCGAAACGCTCTGCGGGCTCGTCTTCGTCAACCTCGACATCCATGCGCAGCCGCTGGCCGAGCAGGTGGCGGGACTTCCGGAGCGCCTCGCGCCCTACAACATCGAGGGGCTGAAGCCGAGCGGCGAGTGGCACAACACGCAGCCGGCCAACTGGAAGATCGTCCTCGACAACTACAACGAGGGCTACCACGTGCCTATCGCCCACCCCGGGCTGATGCGGCTGCTCGACTACAAGCGCTACGACGTGGAGGTCCACGACGGCTGGGTCTGGTTCGAGGCACCGATGCGCGACAAGCCCTCCGGGAACGCGATGGAGCGCGCTTACCAGCGCCTGCTGACGCCGATGCCAGGTCTCGGCGAGAGCGACCGGCGCGTGTGGCGCTACGCGATGATCTACCCCAACACCACGATCGACCTCTATCCCGACCAGGTGGTGACCTGGCGCATCGATCCCGACGGGCCCCTCCGCGCCCGCGACGAGGCCTTCGGCTACCGCCACCCGCGCGCCGGAGTCCGCACCCGCCTCGCGCGGTTCGCCAACAACAGGCTGAACACGCTCGTGGGCAAGGAGGACTACGACCTCGTGCAGAACGTGCAGGCCGGCCTCGAGACGCGCGGCTTCGAGCTGGGGCCGCTGTCGCAGCGCGAGGCTGCAATCGCCTGGTTCGCCGACCGGATCCGCGCTGACCTCGGGTGACCGGCGCGGCCACGACCGAGCGCGGCGCGCGCGAGCGCATACTCGCCGCCGCGGTGGAGCGGATCGCGCGCGACGGCATCGACGAGGTCCGGATCGCGCCGATCGCGATGGACGCCGGCGTCTCGTCGTCGCTGGTGCACTACCACTTCGAGACCCGCGATGCACTGCTCGAGCAGGCGCTCGAATACTCGTACGAGCTGGCCGGCGACGTGCGGCTTGGACCCGAGGGAAACGCGGTGGAGCATGGGAGCGTCCAGCGGCTCGCCGCGATGATCGACCAGTGCCTGCCCTACCCCGGTCTCCTCGAGCGCGACTGGATCCTCTGGGTGGAGCTGTGGCTGCGCGCCGTCCGCCATCCCGAGATGCGCCCGACGGCGGCGCGCCTGTACGAGCGCATGCGCGCCTGGTTCTCGGAGGCGATTGAGGCCGGCATCGAGCGTGGCGAGTTCGCGGCTGACGCAGAGCCCGAGCACATCGCGGACCGCGTGCTGGCGCTCGCCGACGGCTATGGCGTGCGGGTGCTCTTCGGCGACATGGAGGTCGAGGACGCCCGCCGTGAGATCTGGATCGCGCTCCGGGACGAGCTCAGTCTCCCGGACCAGCCGCCCGCGCACCTTGACCCGGCCCATCCGCAGGATTAGGTTCGCTGAACGCCGGTACGACGTCCCGAACTGCTCGCCGCGGCCGCGGCCGTGAGACCCGCCCTGGTGCCGCGGTGAGGCGGGTCGCGGCGCTCGGCGCCACGCTCGCGCTGCTGCTGTGTGCGGCCCCGGCCGCGGCCGACCCGCTCACCGTGATGACCTTCAACGTCTGGTACGGCGGCGCTCAGGTTGAGTTCGACAGGGTCGGCCAGGCGATCAGGGCGGCGGGTGCCGATGTGGTGGGGGTCCAGGAGCCCGAGGGCAATCTCAGGCGCATCGCGGACGCGGCGGGGATGTCCTACACGGACGAGACGCTGCACCTGATCTCGCACTACCCGATCTATGCGGTGGAGCGCGGCGGGGTGCGCTTCGGCTACGTCGCGGTCGGCCCAGGCCGGGTGGTGGCAGTCGCCAACGTGCACCTGCCGTCGAGCCCGTACGGGCCGGAGCTCGTACGCGACGGCAAGAGTCCGGCCGAGGTGCTGAAGAACGAGCGCGAGACGCGGCTCGGCGAGATTCGCCCGTACCTCCGCCCGCTGTCCCGGCAGGGCGCCCGCGGCGTGCCGACGTTCCTCACCGGCGACTTCAACTCCCCGTCGCATCTGGACTGGACGCCCGCCGTGGCTGCCGTGAGGCCGCAGGTGAAATACCCGCTGCGCTGGCCGGTTTCGGCCGCCCTCGCCGACGCTGGGTTGCGCGACTCGTACCGCGAGGCGCACCCGGACCCGGTGCTTCGGCCGGGGCTCACGTGGACCGCTGGCACGCCGCCGCCGCGCATCCGGCGGCGCGAGACGCTCGACCGAATCGACTGGGTGACCGTCACCGGCCCCGCCACGACGCTCGCGAGCCGGCTCGTCGGCGAGCCGGGCGGCCCGGACGTGGACGTCGGCGTGCCCTGGGGCTCGGACCACCGCGCGGTCGCGTCGAGCTTCGACGTCAAGGCCGCGCCCGCGCCCCCGCTCGCGCACGCCGAGCCCCGTGTGGTTCGGCGCGGCACCCCGGTGGCCCTCCGCTACATCGGCGCGCGCGGCACCGCGAAGCGAATCGGGATCCTGCCGGCCCGCGGGAGGCGCCCGATCGTGTCGCTCCCGATCGCGGACACCTCCGACCACCGCGCCGCCTACTTCGGCACGGCCGGCCTGCGGCCGGGCCCCTACCGCGCCGCACTGCTTACGCACGGGAAGGCCATCGCCACATCACGCTTCTGGGTGGAGGGACGCGACGCGACGCCCCGAATCGACAGCTCGCGGCGCGTCTACGCGCCTGGGCAGCCGATCGGCCTGCGCTGGAGCGGGATGCCGGGGAACAAGTTCGACTGGGTGGGGATCTTCAAGGCCGGTCGCACGCTCGACCTGTACGGGTACCTCGGCTTCAGCTACCTCGGCGCACTTCCGACCGGCCGGGTGTCCATGACGGAGGCCGACCTCGGCCGGCTCGCGCCGGGTCGCTACGTCGCCGGTCTGTTCCTGGACGACGGCTACGCGCTGCTTGCGCGCACGAGCTTCCGCGTAGCGCGCTGACGCCCCTGGGCGGGGCGCGTTTTGTTCCGAGAGCCCCGGGTAGGGCCGCAGCATGCGCACGCGTGCCCTCAAACTCGTCGTCGCGCTTGGGGCTGTGCTGTTCACGATCGCCGCCCCGGCGTTCGGCGCGTCAAAAAACGTCCAGCTCGTCGACAACATTCCGGAGGCGAAACACGCCACCGCCATCAACTTCATGCCGTACTCGAACGGCCGGGACGTGATGCTGGTGACCGGGCGCTTCGGCCTCAAGTCGTACTCGCTTGCCGACCCGGCCAACCCCGTACTGCTCGACGAGATCACGGCCGAGGACCTACGCCTGCCTGGCGACCCGGCGGTGGACTTCAGCCCGGACGCAAGCCCCCGTTCCACGTTCTGGCAGAACGAGGACATGGACATCGATCGCAAGCGCAAGCTCGTGCTGCTGTCGCGCGACCCGCGCGCCTACGCCGGCTCCACTTCACGCGAGCCGGGCGAGGCCGACCCGAACGGTGCGACCAACATCGCGGGCGTCTATGTGCTCGATGCCAGGCAGCCGGCGCGCCTGCGCATCCTGAGCTTCCAGCAGCTGCCGACAGGGCACACGACGACCTGCATCAACGGCTGCGACTCACTCTGGACCGGCGGGCCGGCCAGCACGACGACGCAGCGGGACGTGCGCGGGTGGACCTTCGGGCGGCCGATCATCGTCACCGACCTGAGCAATCCCCGCAAGCCACACGCATTCCCGATGAATCCGATTGACCTGTTCCGGCGTGACGGAGTGACCGCTTACTCGCACGACGTGCAGGTGGACGACGCGGGCATCGCCTGGGTCTCGGGCGACGGCGGAACGCGCGGTTACTGGACTCAGGGCCGCCACTACGACCCGGTCGAGGGTCGCACGCGCACCGCCACGGCGCTGGAGCCGATCCCGTATGCCGGTGGTGGCATCGCCGAGGCGGAGACCAAGGACAAGACTGGAGGCTTCGAGCACAACGCCTGGCGGCCGGTCGGAGGCTCCGCGCCGCGCGGCGATGCGCGCTATCGCCGCGGAGAGCTGCTGCTCGCGACCGAGGAGGATTTCGGACCGGCCGCTGAGGGGTGTGAGCACCAGGGCAAGTTCACGATCGCCTCGCTCGAGGGCAGCTACGGCGGCGAGGCCTGGCGCTCGACCCAAGCGAGCCCCTTCAGGCTGAAGACGGTCAGCAGCTGGAGCCCACACGGCCAGGAGGGCGAACGCCCCGTCGGAGGCCCCTACCACCCACAGGCGAACTTCTGCTCCGCCCACTACTTCGACGTCGACGGCAGCACGGTGAGCTACGCCTGGTACGGCGAGGGGACCCGCTTCCTGGACATCTCCGACCCGGAGAATCCGACGCAGTTCGCATACTGGCGGCCGGATGACGGCATCGTGTGGGCCTCATACCTGCACAAGGGATACGTGTACACGGCGGACCGGACCCGAGGCGTCGACGTCCTGCGGCTATCCGGCGGCGCGAGTGCTGCCCGAAGCTCGGGACGCGACGTTGCGGTGGCGGCGCCGTCTGCGCGGCATCGCCGCTTCCTGGCACGGGTGGCCACGCGCTTCAAGCCCGATCCCGGCACGTCGTTCATCTGCCTCATCGAGACGGGATAGAGGCAGCGCTCACGCGGTGACCTGCATGCGCCGGCCGGCCTCCTCGAGCACCGTGCCGAGCGTCCCGGCAATCGCGTCGAACTCGGCCTGGCCGGCCACCAGCGGCGGCGAGATCTGCACCACCGGGTCGCCTCGGTCGTCGGCGCGACAGAGAAGCCCCTCCTCGAAGAGGCGCGGGGACACGAACCCGCGCAGGAGCTCGTCGCACTCCTCGTCGCTGAAGCTCGCGCGTGTCTCCTTGTCCTTCACCAGTTCGAGGGCGTAGAGGAACCCGGCGCCGCGCAGGTCTCCGACGATCGGCAGTTCGAGCAGCTGCTCTAGCGCGGCGCGGAAGTCGCCCTCGGTTTCGCGCACGTGCTCGACGATCCGCTCGCGGCGCATGATCTCGATGTTCTTGAGCGCGACCGCCGCCTGCACCGGGTGGCCGCCGAAGGTCATGCCGTGGAGGTACATCCTGCCGTCGCGGAGAAACGGCTCCATCACGCGCTCGCTTGCCACGAGGGCGCCGATCGCGGCGTATGCGGAGGAGAGGCCCTTCGCGGAGGTGATGAGGTCCGGCGTGACGCCGAAGCGCACGGCCGCGAACCAGTGGCCGAGCCGTCCGAAGCCGGTGATCACCTCGTCGAAGCAGAGGAGGATGCCGTACCGGTCACAGAGCTCGCGCACGCCCTCGAGATAGCCCGCGGGCGGCATGAACGAGCCGCCGCTGTTCTGGACCGGCTCGATGATCACCAGTGCGACCGTGTCGGGCCCCGCCTGGCGGATTGTCTCGTCGAGCTCGTCAAGCAGGAAGGCGGTGAACTCCTCCTCGGTCTCCTCGCGCGGCCGGTGATACCGGTTCGTGTTCGACACATGCAGGACGTCTGGCACGAGCGGCTCGAACGGTGTGCGCAGCTCGGTGCAGCCGTTGATGGAGAGCGCGCCCATGGTGGTCCCGTGGTAGGCCACGCGCCGCGCGATCGCCTTCCAGCGCCGCTCCCCAACTGCTGTGTGGTACTGGCGCGCCAGCTTCCACGCTGCCTCCACCGCCTCCGACCCGCCGGACACGAAGAGCACGCGGTTGAGGTCGCCGGGCGCAAGTGCCGCGACCTCGTCGGCGAGTTCGATGGAACGCGGATGCGCGAATGTCCAATTGATCGCGAACGGCAACTCACGCATCTGCGCCGCCGCGGCCTCGCCCATCTCCTCGCCGAAGCCGTAGCCGATGTTCACGCAGAAGAGACCCGCGAGCGCATCTAGGTAGCGCCGTCCGGCGGCATCCTCGAGGTAGCAGCCGTCCCCCCGGACGATGACCTGGATTTCCTCGTCCGCCTCGTACCTCCCCATCTCCGTGAAGTGCAGCCAGAGATGGTCGAGCGCGCCCACGACCGGAAGATATCGTGCAGCTGACTACAAGGTCAAAGGCAAAGGGACAACCCTCAAGGGGTCAGACCCCTTTAGGGTTTCGGCCGCGACGGTTATCGTGCGCCCGTGCTCGCAGCCCGGCTCGCCCTCGCCCTGGCCATGCTCTTCGCCGTCGCGCCGCCGGCATTCGGCGCAGCGCCGGCCATCCACGCCCACCGCGGCGGCACCGTCGAGAACGGCAAGGCGCGCTTTGCGGAGGAGAGCCTTGCCGCCTACACGAGCGCCGCGCGCAACGGGTTCGTGCTCGAGGTGGACGCGAAGCTCAGCGAGGACGGGGTTCCGATTGCGCTCCACGACGCCACGCTCGACCGCACCACGAACTGCAGCGGCGAGCTGCGCACGTTCACGCTGGCCGAGCTGAGCGCATGCCGTACCGACGTGCTTGGCAGCCCCGGGAGCCCGCTGCCCACCCGAGCCGCCGCGCGGCCGGTGGCGCTCGCCACGATCGCCCAGGTGCTCAACTTCGCGCGGCGCACCGGCGCCAAGGTCAACCTCGAGATCAAGAACGTGCCGAGTGATCCCGACTTCGACTCCACGCCCGCCTACGCCAACCGCGTGATGGACGTGGTGCTCGGCAGCCACATTCCGCGTTCGCAGCTGCTGATCCAGAGCTTCATTCCCGCCAACCTCGACGTCGCACGGCAGCGCATGCCGCGAGTGGCCACGAGCCTGCTGTCCCTGCAGGCGATCAACGAGCTCTTCCTCCAGTCGGCGGCCGACAACAACTACGACTTCATCTCGCCCGAGTGGCCGGAGACTGCCGACTACGTGAGCCGCGCGCACGCCCTGGGCCTCGACGTGGCGCCCTTCACGCTCGACGCGGCCGCGGACGTACGGGCTGCGAACAGCGCCAGGGCGGAGGCGCTCATAACGGACGATCCGCTTATGGCCGGCCGGGCGCTGGGCCTGCGCCCGCCCCGACTTTTCAGTGCCACCGCGTTCATCGACGGGCGCCGGCTGATCGCAACGGGCGACCTGCTCACGCCGCGGGGAGTGTCGGCCAGGCAGGGGTGTCGCGGCAGGATCACGATGCGGGTGATGATCGGAAGCCGCCCGGCGCGCAGTGTGCGAGGCCGGCTCAACCGCAACTGCGAGTTCCGCTTCGGCACCAGGCGGACCCCGCCGCGCCTCGGGCCGCCGCTTGTGACGATCCGGTTCGACGGCAACGCCCACCTGCTTCCGCGCCTCGTCGGGCCGCAGCTCGCAGGCCTGAAGCCGCCGGTGTTCACACCGTGAGCGCGCCATGGCAGGCCTGAGCAGGACAATCCCGGCCCTTCCAGTCCGCGACGTGCCCGCGGCGGTCGAGCACTACCGCGAGCGCTTCGGGTTCGACCCGGTCCACGCGACGCATGATTTCGCCGTCGTGGTCCGCGACGAGGCCGAGCTGCACCTATGGGGTGCGACGGACGAGGAGTGGCGGACGCGCGGCGACCTGGCGGCCAGGCCCATCCGTTCCGGGGCCGAGTCGTTTATCGCCGGGACGGCGAGCTGCCGCATCCAGGTCCGCGACGTCGATGCGCTGTTTGCCGAGTTGGAGGCCGCCGGAGTGCTGCACCCGGTCGCCGACGGTGTGGAGACGACCGACTTCGGCACACGCGAGTTCCCGACCGTCGACCAGGACGGCAACCTGCTCACGTTCTTCCGGCGCGAGCCGTTCTAACCGGCGAGCCGCCCCTGTGCGGCCAGCAGCTCGAGCACGGGCTCGTGAGGCAGCCGCTCAAAGACGCGGCCGTCGCGGCCGCTCGTGGTCTCGGCCGCCCAGAGCGCGTTCAGGACGGCTTCTTCGGTGGCATCGACGGTTGCGGAGAAGAGCGGGTCGAGGTCGCCGTCCGGGAGCGCGGCCCCCGCTGGAGCGCCGCGCGCGACGCGGGCCGCGGTCGAGAACGCGGTGAAGATCTCGCCGCTTCCGTGATGCGCCACCGAGCCGGTTCGCGCGAGCCCGAGCCCGGCACGCCGTGCGACGCGCGTGAGCTGGGTCGAGCTCAGCGGCGCGTCGGTGGCGACCACCGCGATGCAGCTGCCCGCGGGGTCGCGATCGAAGCTCGGCGGGGCGTCGAGGAGCCGGCCCACCGGAACGCCGTCGATCCGCAGGTCGGAACGATCTCCGTAGTTCGTGAGTACCAGCACGCCGACGGTGTGGCCGCCGACGTTCGCGCGGCTCGAGCTTCCGATGCCGCCCTTCCAGCCGAAGCAGACCATCCCGGCGCCGGCGCCCACCGCGCCCTGGGCGAACGCCTGCGACCCAGCCGCGTCAGCAAGCGCCCGGTGGACGTCCTCGGCCTCGACCTGCGCAGCGCGCGGGTCGTTCAGCCAGCTGTCGTCGCACTCACCGACGATCGGTATCACGACGGCGTCCACACCCACGCGTGGCTCCGCGGCCATCGCTGCCGCCACCGCGCCGTCGTAGATGCAGCCGACCGACATCGTGGCGGTGAGGTAGATCGGCGTCTCGATCTTGCCCCACTCGGCGATCTGCAGTGAGCCGGTGAGCTCACCGGCGCCGTTCAGCACCGCCACACCGGCTGGCACCGGCTCGGCCCACAGCCCCTCGACCGGTCCCGGCAACACCGCGGTCACGCCGGTGCACTCAACCGTGGCGTGGCCGACGGCCACGCCGGCAACGTCCGCGATCGAGGCCGTCGGCCCCGGCTCAAGCTCGCCGATGCGCAGGCCGTGCTCGCGAAGCGTCTTGCCGGCGTCCATGGCGTGACTCTACGAACTGAGAGACTCGCCGGGTGTTCGCCGTCGTCGTGACCGGGCCGCCGGGGGCGGGGAAGACCGCGTGCCTGACGGCGCTGACGGACGCACTGGTGGACGACAAGGTCGCTCACGCGTCGCTCGACATGGACGAGGTGGCATGGGCCTACCCGTTCCCCTCGCTCGAGGAGCGCGCGGCTCTGCTCGGCAACGCGTGGGAGGGGCACCGCCGGATGGGTCATGACGTCCTCCTGTTCAGCGAGGTCGTCGAGTCGAGCGCCCATCTGGCCGAGCTGCTCCGCGCGGTCGGCGCAGACGATCACCTGCTTGCCCGGCTCGAGGCGACGCCCGCGACGATGCGCGAGCGGATCGTCGCGCGCGAGCCTCCCGCGTGGTCGGGCCTCGAGCATCTCCTGGGCGAGGTGGAGCCCTATGCCATCTCGCAGAGAGAGCTGGACGGCGTGCACGTGACGCTCGACAGCGAGCGATTGAGCCCGCAGGAGGAAGCGGCGCGGATCCGGTCCGAGCGCCCGGACAAGCTCGCCGGATAGGCTCGCGCCCGTGGGACTCGCCATGCCCGTCGTGTGGAGCGACCGACACCGCCTGCACGATCCGGGAGGAGAGGTCTGGGTCGGCGTGCGGACGCCGGGAACAGAACTGCCCGCGCGCGCCGAGCGGATACGGGCGGCGCTCGAGGAGCAGGGCGCGCTCGTGGTGGACGCCGAGCAGCAGCCCGACGAAGCCGTGACGAGCGTGCACGACCCCGAGCTGGCAGCCCACCTCGCCGGCGCGTGGAGGGCCTGGGAGGAGGCCGGCCTGACCGAGGATCCGGGGCAGGACCGAGTGGTCCCCTACCTGTTCCCGCATCCGGACCTGTTCTCGGGACGGCCGGCGCACACGGCGACCTCGATCACGGCTCGAGCAGGCCAGTTCGCCTACGACACGATGACGCTGATCGGCCCCGGCACATGGGAGGCGGCGCGGGGGGCACTCGACACGGCCGTCACCGCAGCGGCCCTCGTGCTCGACGGTGCGCCCACGGCCTATGCGTGCACCCGCCCGCCCGGCCACCACGCCACCCGCCGCGCCTTCGGCGGCTCGTGCTACCTGAACAACTCCGCGGCCGCCGCGGCCAGGCTGCGCGCCGCCGGCCTCGCGCCGGTCGCCGTGCTTGACATCGACGCGCACCACGGCAACGGAACCCAGGCGATCTTCTGGGACGACGGCGAAGTGCTGACCGGCTCGGTCCACGTGGACCCCGGCGCGGGCTGGTTCCCGCATTTCCTCGGCTTCGAGGACGAACGGGGCGCGAGCGGTTCGAACCGCAACGTGGTTGTCGCGCCAGGTAGCGGCGACGAGCGCTGGGTCGCGGCCGTGAGCGAGCTGGCCAAATGGGCCACCGAGGGTGGCGCGCAGGCGCTCGTCGTGCCGCTCGGCGTGGACGCCGCCGGGGGCGACCCGGAGAGCCCGCTCGCGGTGACCCCCGACGGCTTTCGCGCGGCGGGACGCGCTCTTGGGGCGCTCCGGCTGCCCACGGTGATCGTGCAGGAGGGCGGGTACGACCTGGACGCGATAGGTGAGCTGGTTTCTGAGGCACTGCACGGAATCGAGGAGGGACTGAATGGGTGAGAGCCGGTCGATCTGGGTCGGCAAGGACGAGCACCACGGCGTGCTCGCACAGCCGCGCAAGGACCTCCGGCCGCCGCCGCACTGGCGCCTCGAGGCCATTGCCGAGACGCCGATGCCGCGCACGCTCACCATCGGCGCCGACCGCCGCCACGCCGTATTCATCGAGGACCGCGACACCTCCGACGTGTTCCTGCTCCACCTCGAGACCGGCTCGGTGCCCGAGCGGCTCACGACCGGCCGCGATCCGGTGCCGTGGTGGGACGACAGCGCGCCGCAGCTCTCGCCCGACGGCACCAGCGTTGCGTACACCGAGGACGGCCATGTCTGGCTCGTGCCCACGGCGGGCGGCCCTCCGCGCAAGCTCGTCGAGGGAGGAAGCCCACGCTGGATAGACGCCCGGCGGCTCGTGATCAGCGTCGAGCGCGACGACGCCACCACCACTCGCCTGGCCATCGTGGACGTGGACGACCCCTGGCCGCGCCGCCTTGCCGTATCGCACGGCGAGCTGGACGCTCACGGCGACGAGGGCGAGGCCGCCCCGTCGCCGGACGGGACCGAGGTGGCCTACACGTTCACGCCCAGGGCCGACATGAGCCGCAGCAGCGAGATCCGCGTGGCCGCGGTCGAGGGCGGAGCGGTGCGCCGGCTCACCGGCGAGCCGGACATGCACGACGGGGGACCGGAGTGGTCGCCCGACGGCCAGACGATCGCGTACGCATCCGAGCGGAGCGGCTTCTACGAGCTCCACCTCGTGGGACGCGACGGCGAGGACGATCGGCAGCTCACAAGCGCGGGCGCCGATCACCCCGCGCACGACTGGCATCCGGACGGCACCCGTCTCGTGGCCGTGAGGGGGCACCGGAACCGCTTCAACCTCGTGTCGGTGAATGTCGCCGACGCCAGCGTGGCGGAGCTGGCCCAAGGAGGCACCTGGTACTCGCCGCGCTGGACCGCGGCCGGGGACATCCTCGTCGAGTACGAGGACCACGCGACGCCGCGCGAGATCCGCCGCGTCGTGCCCGGCACGGACGCCCCCGTATCCATCCACGCGCCGGCCCCGAAGGCGGTCCGCAACGCTCCCCACGCGGCGCTCGAGGACATCACCTACGACTCGTTCGATGGGCTCGAGATCCCCGGCTTCCTGATGCGTCCGGCGGGCGCGTCCGCGGACAATCCGGTGCCCGCCGTCGTGTATCCCCACGGCGGGCCGACCGACCACTACGGCGACGACTGGGACGGGCACGCGCAGTACTTCGTCGACAGGGGCTACGCCTGGCTCGCAATCAACTTCCGCGGTTCGACCGGCTACGGCCGCGAGTTCGAGCGCATGAACCACGGCGACTGGGGAGTGGGCGACACGAAGGACTGCCTGGCCGCGGCGGACTACCTGCGCACGCTCGACTGGGTCGACGGCGACCGGCTCGGCATCTTCGGCGCCAGCTACGGCTCGTACATGGCGCTGCTGGCGGTGACCGACGACCCCGAGCATCGGTTCCGGTGCGCGGTGCCGAAGTACGGCGACTGCGACATCACGACGTCGTGGTCGCAGGGCGACCGCGAGGGGGTGCAGGACCTCGAGCGGATGATGGGCACTCCCGCTCAGGCGCGCGAGGCGTACATCGCCGGCTCGGCCTATCACCGGCTCGAGAACATCGAGGTGCCGCTCCTGATTGCGCATGGGGAACGCGACGAACGCGTGAACCCGAAGCAGTCCGAACAGCTCGTTGAGCGGCTCCGAGAGCTGGGCAAGACATTCGAGTATGTGACGTACCCGACTGAGGCACACGGCTTCCTCAGAGCAGGTCCGCAGCTGGATTTCTACCGCCGACTCGAACGATTCCTTAACTGGCATCTCATGTGAAGCCGTGAGAGAGTCCCGCTCCATGACGCGACTCGCAGCTGTGCTCGCCTGTGTCCTCCTCCTGGCCGGGCTCACCGCCGTAACCGCAAGCAGCCAGGACGACGGCGGCGGCGGGGACAAGCCGAGCACGTTCGACGTCGGCGATCCCCAGGGGATCGACAGCATGAGCCCGCTGATCGGCGTGACCGTTGCCGCCTACGAGGCATGGAACATCCAGTACGCCACGCTCACCGACAAGGCGGCGAACGACTTCCACACCATCCCCGGGCTCGCGGAGTCGTGGAAGGGGTCCGAGGACGGCAAGACGTGGACCTACAAGCTGCGCGACGGCCTGAAGTGGTCGGACGGCAAGCCACTCACCGCTGAGGACGCCGCCTGGACGATCAACACCTCCCGCGACGAGGAGTGGATCAACCACTCGGCGACGACGGTGAACCTCGATGCAGAGGCTAAGGACGACACGACGCTGGTCGTCAAGTCCAAGGTGCCGGACCCGAAGCTGCCGACGCTGGACGTGTACATCCTGCCCAAGCACATCTGGGGCAAGATGAACGCGGACGAACGCGGCAAGTACGACGGCCTCGACGGCGTCGGCTCCGGGCCGTTCACGCTCGAGAAGTTCGAGAAGGGCCAGTTCGCGCGCTTCAAGGCGAATCCCAACTACTGGGCCGGCAAGCCGGCCGTGGACAAGGTCGTGCTGCGCAAGTTCAACAACCCGGACGCCGAGGTCGCGGCGCTCAAGACGGGCGAGCTCGATGCCGCGCAGGACCTCCCCGGGGCGGCGTACGACGAGCTCGCGAAGGACCCGGACATCCAGACGGTCGAGGGCTATCAGGGCTCAATGACCGAAGTGGCGATCAACGGCGGCGACGGCCTGAAGAAGCCGCATCCGGCGCTGCTCGACGTGCGCGTGCGCCAGGCGATCGGCCACGCGATCGACAAGCAGACCATCGTCGACCGCGTGCTCGCCGGCCACGGCAAGGTGGCGCAGACGCTCAGCACGTCGCCTGACACGAGCTGGACGCCCGAGATACCCGCCGACAAGGCCTTCGACTTCGACCTCGACAAGGCGCGCCAGATGCTCGAGGACGCGGGCTACAAGGACACGGATGGAGACGGCATCCGCGAGATGCCGGGCGGAGGAAGGCCGCTGAATTTCACCTACTACGTGCGCTCGGACGGCGAGACGGCCCCTGAGATCTCTGAGTTCGTGACCGGGTGGCTGAGGGAGATCGGGATCGCGACCACGAAGAAGACGGCCGACGACACCCAGCTGACCACGATCATCGGCAAGGGCGACTACGACATGTTCTCCTGGGGCTGGACGCCGTTCGTCGACCCCGATCCGATGCTCTCGTACTTCACGTGCGATCAGGTGTCGAGCGACCCCGAGGACCCGAGCAACTACTACAACGACGCGAACTACTGCGACCCGGAGTACGACAAGCTCTACCAGCAGCAGAAGGTCGAGCTCGACCGCGACAAGCGCGAGCAGATCGTCCACGAGATGCTCACGCGCTTCCAGCAGTCCGGCACGTACCACGTGCTCTACACGGAGCCCGAGCTCCAGGCATACAGGAAGGGCCGCTTCGAGGGCTTCGTGCGGCAGCCGGCGAAGATCGGCCCGGTCGTCTACCAGCAGACCTCGCCGACCTACGCGGTGCTGAAGCCGGCGAGCGCCTCGTCCGGTGGCGGCGATGACGGAGGCGGCAGCGGCGCGATCATCGCGATCGTCGTCGTGGTGGTGCTGGGCGGCGGCGCGGCGTTCTTCCTGCTCCGGCGCCGCCGCACGGTCTCCGAGAGGGAGTGAGCGCCCGCTTCGTCGGCGGCAAGGTGCTGGGGTCGCTCGCGACCCTGCTCTTCGTCGTCTGCTTCAACTTCTTCCTGTTCCGGGTCGTCGAGACGGATCCGGTCGCGAACCTCTACCGCGGCCACAACCTCACCCAGACCCAGCGCGCCAAGCTGACCGAGGAGTTCGGCCTCGACAAGTCCACCGGCGCGCAGTTCGTCGCCTACCTGAAGGAGACGGCGACGTTGAACCTGGGCCGCTCGTACACGACCAACCAGCCGGTCTGGGAGGAGATCAAGGACAAGGCCGGCCCGACCATCGCGCTCGTGGGGGTCTCCGCGGTCCTCTCGGGGGTCTTCGGGATCATGCTCGGCGTCGCCGCGGCGTGGCGAAGACGGACCAAGGCCGACTACGCGATCACGTCGTTCACGATGGCCACCTACTCGATGCCGGAGTTCTGGCTCGGGATGATCCTGCTGACCTTCTTCGCCGTCGTGCTCGGCTGGTTCCCCGTCGGCGGGATCGAGGACCCGTCCTCGACGGCCACGGGGCTGGCAAAGCTGCCCGACCAGGCGCAGCACATGTTCCTGCCGGCGCTCACGCTCACGCTCGCCTACCTCGGCGAATACGCGATCGTGATGCGCTCCTCACTGCTCGAGACGATGCGCGAGGACTATTTGGTCCTCGCTCGCGCGAAGGGCCTCCGCGACGTGCTCGTGCGCAACCGGCACGCGGTGCCAAACGCGCTCCTGCCGGTCGTCGCCCTGCTCGCGATCAACTTCGGCTTCGTTCTGTCGGGCGCGATTGCGATTGAGGCGATCTTCTCCTGGCCGGGGCTCGGGCTGGCCACCTACGAGGCGCTCAAGGGCCCCGACCTTCCGATGCTCCAGGGCATGTTCCTCGTGTTCAGCGCTTCGGTGATCTTCTTCAACCTGGTCGCCGACCTGCTCTACGGCTACCTCGACCCGCGGGTGAGGCCGGCGTGAGCGCCGTCGCGGCCGCGTCGGCCAGGAGGATCGCTTGGATCCGCCGCAGGCGCTCGCTGTCGCGGGCGTGGGGCCAGTTCCGGCATCACAGGCCGGGGATGATCGGGCTGGGGATCCTCGTGGCCGCCGTCGTGATGGCCGTCGCGGCGCCCCTGCTCGCCGACGAGGCCGGCCTGCGCGCGATCAACGCGACGCACAACCCCACCTTCGCGAACCCTTCGGAGTTCGGCCCGCTCGGCACGGACAGCCTGGGCCGCGACGTCATGACCCAGTTCATCTGGGGTGCACGCACGAGCCTCCTCGTGGGACTTGCCGCAACGCTCATCGCGATCCTGATCGGCTCGCTCGTCGGGATCACCGCCGGCTTCTACGGCGGCAAGATCGGCGGCGTCCTCATGCGCGTCACCGAGTGGTTCCTCGTGATCCCGTTCCTCCCGCTGGCAATCGTGCTGGCGGCGATCCTCGGCCCGTCGGTGCGCAACATCATCCTCGTGATCGGCATCACCACGTGGCCGTCGACCGCCAGGCTGATCCGCGCGCAGGTGCTGACGCTGCGGGAGCGCGACTACGTGGACCGCAGCCGCGCGCTCGGCGGCTCGAACTGGCATCTGATGACGCGCCACATCCTTCCCAACGTCTCGCCGCTGATCCTGGCGAACACCACGCTGACGGTGCCAGTCGTGATCCTCTCCGAGGCCGTGCTGGCGTTCCTCGGACTCGGCGACCCGTCGAACCCGTCCTGGGGCAAGATGCTCGACGACGCGTTCGAGACCGGCGCGGTGACGGCGGAGGCCTGGTGGGTCTTCATCCCGCCGGGGCTCGGCATCCTGCTCGTCGCGCTCGCGTTCACGCTCTGCGGGACCGCGCTGGAGGAGATCCTCGACCCGCGGCTGAGGGACAGGCGCGAATGAGCCTGCTCGAGGTCAGGGACCTGCACGTGACCTACAACGCCGTCGGCTCGGCGCCGGTTCCGGCTGTGCGCGGCGTCGACCTGACGCTCGACGTCGGCCAGACGATCGGCCTCGCGGGCGAGTCCGGCTGCGGGAAGTCCTCGCTGGCCGGGGCCCTCCTCCGGCTGCTGCCGAAGGGGACCGAGGTCACCGGCGACGTGCTCCTGGACGGCGAGGACGTGCTTGCGATGAAGCCCGGACGCCTGCGCGCGGTGCGCTGGACCGAGCTGGCGATCGTGTTCCAGGGTGCGCTCCACACCCTCAACCCGGTCCAGCGTGTGGGCGATCAGATCTTCGAGGCCATCAAGCTTCATGAGAAGGGCGCGTCGGACGCCGACCCGAAGCGCGTGGGCGAGCTGCTCGAGCTCGTGGGGCTGCCGCCGCGGCGGGCGCGGGCCTATCCCCACGAGCTGTCGGGCGGCCAGCGACAGCGGGTCCTGATCGGGCTGGCGCTCGCCTGCGAGCCGCGCCTCCTGATCGCCGACGAGCCCACGACCGCGCTCGACGTGATGGTGCAGGCACAGGTGCTCAGGCTGCTCGCCGACCTCCAGCGCGAGTTCGGGCTGGCGATCGTCTTCATCACGCACGACCTCTCGACGCTCGTGAACGTCTGCAGGCGGATAGCGGTGATGTACGCCGGGCGCTTTGTTGAGCAGGGGCCCAACGACGAGGTCTTCGCCGACGGCGCGCATCCGTACACGCGCGCTCTGTCCGCGGCGTTCCCGGTGATCGGCGAGGCGGAGTTCCGCATGAACCCGTCCGGCCTGGCCGGCGACCCGCCCGACCCGCGCCACGTGCCGAGTGGCTGCCCCTTCCATCCGCGCTGCTCGGTGGCGATCGACGCCTGCGCCCACACCGACGTCGAGCTGTGGCCGGCCGGGGCCATGCGCGAGGCAGCCTGCGTCCACGTCTCCGGCGCGCCGGTGAGCGCATGACCGACGCCGCCCCGCTCGTCGAGGTGCGCGACCTGCACGTTCAGTACCCGGGCCGCGACGGCCCCGCGCGCGCGGTCGACGGGGTGAACCTCGATGTGCGCGAGGGCGAGACGCTCGCGCTCGTGGGCGAGTCGGGCTGCGGCAAGACGACGCTCGCCCGGACGATCATGGGGCTCCGGCGGCCGACCTCCGGTGAGGTGCGCTTTCGAGGCGAGCCGCTCTCGTACAGCAGGGCAGGGTTGCGCGAGCACCGCCGCCGCGCGCAGATGATCTTCCAGGATCCGACTGGGGCGCTGAACGCCCGCCAGACGCTGTACGAGGCGGTCGCCGAGGGTATCCGGATCCAGGGGCTCAAGGGGGACGAGGAGCAGATGGTGGCCGAGGCCCTGGCGAACGCGGGGCTGCGGCCTCCCGAGAGCTTCTTCACCCGCTACCCGTACGAGATCTCGGGCGGCCAGCGCCAGCGCGTGATCATCGCGGGTGCGATGGTGCTGGACCCGGACCTGCTCGTGGCGGACGAGCCCGTGTCCGCCCTGGACGCCTCCGTGCGCGGCGAGATCCTGGCGCTGATGCTCCGCCTGGTGCGGCAGGCCGGGGTGAGCATCCTCGTCGTCACCCACGACCTTGGGCTCGCGTGGAACGTCGCCGACCGCGTGGCGGTGATGTACCTCGGCCGCATCGTCGAGGACGCGCCCGCGGAGCAGCTGCTCACGGCGCCTCAGCACCCCTACACGCGGGCGCTCCTGTCGGTGGTCCCGGAGACGACGCACGTGGAGCCCCAGATCCTTCGCGGCGAGACCCCCGACCCCACACGCATCCCGTCCGGGTGCCGCTTTCATCCGCGCTGCCCGCTCGTGGAGTCCGGCGAGGCCGCTCGGCTCGGCATCGAGGAGCAGTGCCGCAACGAGGATCCGCTGTTCCTTCCCGCATGTCACGCCGTTCGGTTAGCTTCGGGCGATGAGCACGAGACTTACGTACACGAGCGGTGACCTGGGCGCCGAGACGGACGCTGCCTTCGAGGCGGCGCTCGAGGCCGCCCGGGACCGCGACGCCGGACCGCATGGCCACCTGATCGGCGGCGAGCCCGTGGCGGAGGGCGAGCTGTTCGAGCGCCGCGACCCCGCCCGCACAGAGCACCTGGCGAGCAGCGCGCGGGCCGCCGGGCCCGACGTCGTGGCCCGCGCGGTCGACGCTGCGCGGGCGGCGGCGCCGGGCTGGGCGGCCACCGAGTACGGCGAGCGCTGCGGGCTGCTGCGCGCCGTGGCCGACGGGATCGGGGCGCGTCACATGGAGCTGGCTGCGCTCGCGAGCCTCGAGACCGGCAAGTCCCGCACCGAGTCGATCCTCGAGGTGCAGGAGGCGATCGACCTGATCGAGGCCTATGCCGGGCACATGGAGGAGAACGAGGGCTACACGCAGCCGCTCAACAGCTTCGTCGAGGGTGAGCGCAACGTGGACGTGCTGCGGCCCTACGGCGTCTTCGGCGTGATCGCGCCGTTCAACTTCCCCGTCGCGCTGTCGGTGGGGATGTTCAGCTCGGCGCTGATTGCCGGCAACACCGTGGTCTTCAAGCCGTCCGAGGAGTCGCCGTCCACGGGTGCGGTGCTCGCAGAGATCGTGCAGGAGGCCGGGCTACCCGCCGGTGCGTTCAACCTCGTGCACGGCGGCCCGGACACCGGCCGGTCGCTCGTCGATGCGCCCGTGGACGGCGTGGCGTTCACCGGCTCCGCGGAGGTGGGGCGCGAGATCGCCCGCAAGCTGCAGGAGGGCGCATACGCGCGCCCGGCGCTCACCGAGATGGGCGGCAAGAACCCGGCGATCGTCACTGCCAGCGCCGACGTGGACGCCGCCGCCGAGGGCGTCGCCCGCTCCGCCTTCGGCCTCTCTGGACAGAAGTGCAGCGCGTGCTCGCGAGCGATCGTGGTCGACTCGGTGCATGACGAGTTCGTCGAGCGGCTCGCCGCGCGGGCGGCGGAGCTGGCCCTCGGAGATCCGAGCGACCGCGACGCGTTCGTCGGGCCCGTGATCAACGAGAGCAGCGTGGAGCGCTACACGCAAGCGGTGGCGGCCGCGGAGCGCGACGGGCGGGTGGCAGCCGGCGGCGCGCGGCCCGACCTGCCGGGGCACTTCGTGGAGCCGACGGTGGTGGCGGGACTCCCGCACGGGCACGCGCTGGAGCGCGACGAGCTGTTCCTGCCGTTCGTGACGGTCACGCGCGTGGGTTCGTTCGACGAGGCGCTCGCCGAGGCAAACGCGCCGGCGTACGGGCTGACGGCGGGCATCTTCACCCGCGACGAGGCCGAGAAGGAGCGCTTCCTCGCCGAGATCGAGGCGGGCGTGGTCTACGTGAACCGGCGCGCGGGCGCCACGACGGGCGCATGGCCAGGCACCCAGACGTTCTGCGGCTGGAAGTCGAGCGGCTCGACCGGCAAGGGCGGCCTCGGCGCGTGGTACCTGCCGCAGTTCATGCGCGAGCAGAGCCGGACAATCGTGGAGTGAGCTCGGCCACGAGGCCGGCGAACGCCTCGACGTAGCGGTCCACGGCCTCGTCGTCGTGGGCCACGGTCACGTTCCACTCCTGCTCGCGGCCCGCTGTCGTGAGCACGCCGCGGTTCATCAGCCAGATCCAGATGAGCTCGCCGAGCCCAGGGTCTGACCCCCTCTGGGGGTCAGACCCCCAGTGCACGCAGCCCTTCGAGCCGAGGCCAACGCAGCGGGCCTCGAGCCCGTTCGCCTGGATCACGCTCTCGCAGGCACTCACCATCCGGTCGCCGAGCCGGTCCAGCTCGCTGTACGCAGCCAGCGTGAGCACCTCGTGGAGGCTCGCTGCCGCGGCGGCCATCGAGAGCGGGTTGCCGTTGTAGGTGCCGAGGAGCCGCAGGCGCCCGTCCTCGACAGGCTCGGCCAGCTCCGCGGTCATGCCCACCGCGCCCGTGGGCAGCCCGCCGCCGAGCGATTTGGCCAGTGTCACCACGTCCGGCTGCGCGCCCAGGCGCTCCACCGCTCCGCCGGCCGCGATCGTGAGCCCCGTCTTGACCTCGTCGAGGATCAGCACCACGCCGTGCCGCCGCGTCAGGTCGCGCAGCGCGTCCAGGTAGCCCGGCTCGGGGAGCACGAGCCCCACACTCGTCATCGCTCCCTCCGTGATCACGCAGGCAGGCTTAACCTCCGCGATGAGCCGCTCCAGCGCCGCCACGTCGTTGAACGGAACCTCGTGCAGATGCGTGATCTCGGCGTGCCCGTGGTAGGCGCCCGCCATCTGCACCACCGCCTCCCGGCCCGTGGACGCGCGCGCGAGCCGAATCGCGGCCATATTCGCTTCGGTTCCGGAATTGGTGAAGCGCCAGCGCGGCAGCCCGAAGCGGCGCCGAAGCTCCTCAGCCACCGCCACGGCGTCCTCCGTGGTGGCGCCGAAGTGGGTACCGAGCGCCGCTCGCTCCCTTACCGCTGCGACGACCGCGGGGTGTGCGTGCCCCTGAACCATCGCGCTGAAGCCGTTGTGGAAGTCCACGTACTCGTTGCCGTCCGTGTCCCACACCCTCGCTCCGTCGCCGCGCGCGAGATATACAGGCCAGGGCTCGCGCCCATGGAACGACGACGAGACGCCTCCCGCCAGCGTGCGCTGCGCGCGCTCGAACATCGCCCTCGAGGCGGGCGTTCGCGCGGCGAAGCGTTCCGCCTCGCGCGCGCTCAGCTCGCGTATGCGCTGCCCGTCCATGGCTCTCGGTCCGCGGGGAACAGGGGCTCCGGCCCGTGGCCCGCGATCGTGTCGGCCAGGTCGCGCCCGCACATGAAGCCCGGCACGTTGCCCACGCCGGAATAGCCGCCCGACACGTAGAGGCCCGTCCGCCCCGGCACCTCGCCCACGTAGGGCAGCGAGTCGCGGCTGTAACCCACCACGCCGGCCCAGCGGTGGCTCACTCCCGCGGCCGCGCCGAGGTCGTCGCGGAGGTATGCCTCGACGCGGTCCCAGATCAGCGGCTCGCCGGCGTCGCTGTCGGTGTAGGAGTTGTCGGCGTCCACGTCGCTGAAGCCGCCCGCGAGGATGCGACCGTCGGGGCGCTGCTGGAGGTACTCGTAGCCCCAGCGCGCATACACGAGGTGATCGAGTGTCGGGGGCAGCGGCTCGGTGGCAACCATGTGGAGCCTTCGCGGGCGCACCCGTCCGGCGTACTCCGGAACGAGGGCCGGGAGGGCGCCGTCGGCCGCGACGACCACGTGGCGCGCGTGCACGCTGCCGCCATTCGTGACCACGGGGCCCTCGCCCGGCGCCGGCACGGGCGCGCGTACCGACGTCCCCTCGCAGATGCGAGCGCCGGCCTGCTCGGCGGCGCCGGCCAACAGCCGGTACCAGCGCGCAGGCTGGAGCGCGCCGTCGTGGTCGGTCAGGCAGCCCACGAGGCCGCTGCGCTGCAGCGCGGGCGGCAGCTCCTCGCGCTCGACCACCTCGCCCGGGAAGCCGTCTTCCTGAAGGGCGCGCGCATGGTCGCGCACGTGCTCGGCCTCCTCCTCGGACACCGCAAGCCGCAGCAATCCGACCTGGCGGAGAGCGTCGCCCGCTCCCAGCTCGGCGGCCAGCCCGTAGATGTCCCGCTGCGCATCGAGCGTGCGCGCGTACATCGCTCGCGCTCGCTCAGCCCCGTACTGCTCGCGCGCGTCGTTGTGGAAGGCGGCGGTGCCTGCGATTAGGAAGCCGCCGTTTCGCCCACTGGCGCCCCCGGCCACCGTGCCGGCCTCGAGGAGCACCGTCTCGATGCCGAGCTGTGCCAGCCGGCGTGCGCAGGAGAGCCCGCCCACGCCTCCGCCGATCACGCACGCCTCCACCTCGACGTCGCCCTCGAGAGGACCTCTCGGCTCGTATGGCGCGTCCAGCCAGAAGGGGGTTGTTCCGGTGCTCATGCCGCGCCGGTGATCCTGTCAGCCGCGGCCTGCAGCTCGCGCGCCAACTCGGCCGTCGCCTCGCGGCCCGCGCGCGATGAGGGCATCGACACATTCACCGCCACCGGCCCGTCGCCGTCCACCCATGCGAGCGGAACGGCAATCGAGTGAAGCCCGACCTCGTACTCCTCGCGCGAGTGCGCCACGCCCTCCCGGCGCACGCGCTCGAGCTGGTTGCGCAGCTTCTCCCAGCCCGTCACGGTCCGCGGCGTCAGCGCCGGATACGGCTCACGTCCGGCGGCACGGCGCGCGTCCTCGTCGCCGAGCTGCGCCAGCAGGCACTTGCCGAGGGCCGTGGCGTGCACGGGCAGGCGCAGCCCCACGTGCGACCTGAGCGTGAGCAGGTTGCTGCCCGTCTCACTCACGAGGTAGAGGACCTCGCTGCCGCCTGCGCCCGATCGAGTGTCGAGCGTCGCGAGATTCACCGTTTCGCCGGTTCGATCGGCCATCGCTCGCAGGGGATCACGCGCCAGGTCGGGAAGGCGCACGGCGGGCAGCAGGCGAGCGGCACCGAGCCCAACTCGTAACCTGCGGCTGCGGTTGTCCCGCACAAGCCACCCGCGCTCCGTGAGAAGCTTCACGAGGCGGTGGACCGTGGGCACCGGAAGCCCGAGCCGCTCGGAGATCTCCGTCTGGGTCAGCTCAGGGGAGTCGCCGGCGAACAATTCGAGGATGTCGAGGCCGCGGGCGAGCGTGCCAACAGATCCCTTGTTCTCATCCCGCGAAAGTTGCTTTCGCATATCGACTTTGGAAGGATAACCCGCCGATGGGTCGCACGCAGGTCGATTCGCGCGCAGAGACGCTGCCGTACAGCTGGTACGCGGACCCCGACGTCGCGCGCGCCGAGCACGAGCACATCTTCCGGCGCTCCTGGCAGTACGTCGGGCACCTGGGCGAGCTCGACGGCCCGGGCAGCATGTTCCCCACGCACGTGGGCGGGCTGCCGCTGGTCGTCGTGCTCGACAGGGAGGAGGAGCTGCGCGCCTTCATGAACGTGTGCCGCCATCGCGGCACCGTCCTCGTGAACGAGCCGCAGCGGCGCGGCACGATCCAGTGCCCGTACCACGCCTGGACCTACGGCCTCGATGGCAGCCTGCGCGCGGCGCCGCGCAGCAAGGACGAGCCCGACTTCGACATGGACTGCCTCGGTCTCGTGCCGGCGCAGGTGGGCACGTGGGGTCCGTTCGTGTTCGCGAACCCGGACATGGACGCACCGGCACTCGACGTCGCGCTGGGCGACCTCCCGCAGGTCGTCGCCGAGAACGGCCTCGACGTGGACTCGCTCCGCTTCCACGACCGGAGCCCCTACGAGATCAAGGCGAACTGGAAGATCGCGATCGAGAACTACCTCGAGTGCTACCACTGCCAGCTGAACCACCCGGGCTTCGTGAAGCTGATCGACGAGCAGAACCAGCTGATGGAGGTGGTCGGGCTGCGTCTGAGCCAGGTCCCGCCGATCCACCCGGACGCCTACACGGACGCCGCGCCCTATGACGTGAGCGACTCCGTGCCAACCGCGCAGTACCACATCCTCTTCCCGGCGATGAAGTTCAACGTGAACCCGGGACGCCCCAACCTGTCGATCGGGCCGCTGTGGCCGGTGGCCACCGACCGCACCGCGGGTTGGTACGACCGCTTCTTCCCGGAGGGCACCGACGAGGCGTGGATCGAGTCGATGGGGGTGTTCGACAACCAGGTGGGCTCCGAGGACACGGGCCTCGTCGAGGCGGTGCAGCGGGGCGCGTCCAGCGGGGCGCTCGAGCACGGCCGGCTGCTCACGCGCACCGAGGCGCTGATCGGCGCCTTCCAGGACATGGTGCGCGCCCGAGTGGGCTAGCTACCCCAGGTCGCGCGGCGTCTCGAAGGTCCACTCGCGTCGTCGCACGCTCTCGCCGTTCTCGAACGCCTCAAGCTCGGTCCGGACGCGGAAGTGCTTGGCGTCGGCGTCCATGACGGCGCGGATCTCGGCGCGCGCGAGCCAGCCGTCGCGGCCCAGCTCCGTGGCGGCCTCGCAGCGGACCTCTGCGGAGAGCGGGTCGTTCGGCACGATCGAGTAGACGGTCTCGGTCCAGTAGCCGGCCTGGAGGCCGGCCTCCACCAGCCGGTAGCGCCCGCCTGCCGCCCAGTCGAATCTGAGCTCGGTCCGCTCGCTCGCGAAGTCGTGCGTCACGCTGCGGGCGCCCTCGACCGGCTCGAGCTTCTCCTCCTTGAGTCCGGGCGCGTTCTCGGGCTCGTCGAAGGGTCGGAGCTCCTCATCGTCAGCGCGCGGCGGGCGCACGGGCAGCACGAGCGAGCTGTCCGCTGTGTGGATGGCGAGCGTGACCGGCTCCGGCGCAGGCCACAGCCACGGCCAGTACGCGGGCGAGAGCGCCAGACGCACGCGGTGCCCGGCCGGAATCGCCTGCGCGATGCCGTCGAGCTCGAGCACGATGCGCTCGCGGCGGCCAGGCTCGAGCGGCTGCGGGTGTTCGTGGCTGTCCCTATGCGTGAGGTTCAGGACGCCGCGCGTGATCAGCAGCGAGCTACCGTCGGCCGCGACGTCGCAGAGCCGCGCGGCGAGCTGCGCAACGGGTCGGTCGCTCTCGAGCTCGAGCTCCACGCGCGCGTTCCCGAGCAGCTCGATGCGCTCGTCGAGCGGGGCCGAGGTGAAGCTGAGCGCACGGCCGTCGTCGGCGCGCTGGTCCACGGCGCCCTCGCCGTGGGTGCCGTCCGCGCACCAGACTCCGCCGTCGATGCCGCAGAGCAGGTCCGTGCCGATCTCGAGCCGCGGCGCGGCGGGGTCGGGCTGGTCGCCGAGACGGCCCTCGCGGAGCCACATGCGGCGCTCGCCGATCTTGGGCGCCGGCCATCCGCGCTCGGCCACCCAGCGGCCGGGCCGCTCCACCTGTCGGGCCGACGGAGCCACGGGCTCCTGCATCCAGACGCGGAGGGCGGGCTCGTCCATGATCCCGGTGTCTTCGCCCTTCAGCCACTGGTCCCACCAGCGCAGGCACTCCTGGAGGAAGCCGATCGCCGGTCCGGGCTCGACCTCGTCCGGGAACGAGTGCGACCACGGGCCGATCAGCCCCTTCGAGGGCGCTTCGAGTCCGGCCAGGAGCCTCAGGACCGCCTCGGTGTACCCGTCCGCCCAGCCGCCGATCGCGTAGACGGGGCAACTGATCGCGCCGAAGTCCTCGCAGACCGAGCCCTGCTTCCAGTAGTCGTCACGCCGCTGGTGGCGCAGCCACTCGTACTCGTACGGCTCGACGCTGTCGATCCGCTCGAGCCAGGCGTCGCGCCAGCCCGGGCCCGCGACCTCCGGGTCGGGGGGGATCGCGTTGAACGAGAGCAGCGACGCCCCCCACGAGAGCATCTCGAGCGCCAGAACGGCGCCGCCGCGATAGTGCACGTCGTCCGCGTAGCGGTCGTCTGTCGAGCAGAGGCTGATCACGGCCTTCAGTTCCGGCGGGCGGCGTGCCGCCACCTGGAGCCCGTTGAAGCCGCCCCAGGAGATCCCGAACATCCCGGCGGCGCCCGTGCACCAGGGCTGCTCCGCTATCCAGCGGAGCACCTCCACCGCGTCCTCCTGCTCCTGGGGGAGGTACTCGTCATGGAGCAGGCCGTCGGACTCGCCGCTGCCGCGCTGGTCCACGCGCAGCACCGCATACCCATGTCCCGCGAAGTACGCGTGGCGCGGCTGGTCGCGCAGCGTGGTGCCGTCGCCCTTCCGGTAGGGGATGTACTCGAGGATCGCCGGCACTGGGTCGCTCTCGGCGTCCTCAGGCAGCCAGATGCGGGCGCCGAGGCGCGTGCCGTCTGAGAGCGGGATCCACACGTGGTCGATCGTGCGCACGGGGCGCGGCAGGTCCGTCACGACTCTCATCGGCGTGTGGACGCTCCGAACAGCTCGTCGGCGTGCTCGTCCAGCGCCGGCGCCGGGCGGCCCCGCCCAGCGGCGGCGCCGTCGACCTTGAAGAGGCTGCCGAGCAACCGCACGGGGCCGACCCCCGGTTGCTCGACCTCCTGCACGAGGCCGTTCGAGCGCACCTGGGCATCGTCGAAGAGCTGGCCGAGGCTCCGTACCTCGCTCGCGGGCACGCGCCGTGCGGCGAGCGCCGCCACGGCCTCACCGACGCCGAGACGCGCAAAGCCGTCCTCCACGGCGCGCACGTGGGCGGCGCGGCGGTCGTGCTCCTCGCCGTCCGCCGGCTCGGCCTGCGGGTTGCCGGCGAAGGGATCGTCGAGCGCGAGCAGCTCGCAGACCTGGCGGCGCTGGTCGCTGTTGAGGCAGGCGAGCGCGATGAAGCCGTCGGCGCAGGCGTGGGCGCGGTAGTAGGGGTCGAGGGCCTCCAGTGCCGCTGCGCGACCGGCGAGCGCCTCGAGCTCGGCGCGGCCTGCCAGCTCGCTGCCCGCGGCGGGCTCGTCGCGGCCGTCCACCTCGACGAAGCGCTGCGCCTGCAGCGCGAGCGCGGCGCCGAGCAGCGACACCTCCAGGTCGGGTGCTCGCTCGCCGCGGCCGAGCAGGCCGGCGGTCACCGCGAGCGCGGCGAGAAGTCCCGCGGTGAAGTCGGCAAGTGCGAGGCCGCCGGTCCTGCGCGGGACCGCATCGCCGGGGCGCGGGTCGGCGAGCAGGAGACCGGACAGCGCCTGGCCGATCAGGTCGTAGGCCGGGCGGTTCGAGTCCGGGCCCGAGCTTCCGAAGGCAGATACGCAGACGGTCACGCAGCGCGGGTTCACGGCGCGGACGCTCTCAGAGTCGAGGCCGAAACGGTGGGCACGCTCCGGAAGGCAGTTGTGCACGAGGGCGTCGGCGGATGCGATCAGCGCCCGACTGCGCTCGCGCCCCTCGGGCGACTTCAGGTCGAGCGCGACCGAGCGCTTGCCGCGGTTCAGCGCGTAGAAATAGCGGCTCTCGCATTCCTCGAAGGGGTCGTAGCGGCGCCACTCGTCACCGCGCGGGGGCTCCACCTTGATCACGTCGGCGCCAAGGTCTGATAGCAGCATCGTCGCGAACGGCGACGCCACGTACTGGCCGTAGTCGAGCACGCGCAGGCCGTCGAGTGGGAGCTCCGCGCCGGTCATCCGGCCGGACTCTCCCAGGCGAGCAGGACCGCGTCCGCCCACACGCGTGCCGAGCGGCTGCGCCGGTAGGCGCGCTGGAGCGGGAACTCGAGAGTGAAGCCGAGCGCCCCGGTCACCTGCATGCAGATGGCCACGGCGCGCTCCGCCGCGTCACCGGCGTGCGCGAGTGCGTCCGCCCCGGGCGAGTCGGCGCTGAGCAGGGTGAGCCCGTCGACAAGCGTGGCGGCGTCGGCCAGCATCTGCTGCACCGGCTCGAGGGCGGCGAGCGGCCCGCCAAACGCGCGCCGCGAGCGAGCGTGTTCGAGCGCGAGCCGGAGCGCCTCCTCGCCAAGCCCCGCGAGGTAGCCCGTCGAAGCAGCGCACCAGGCGGCCATGCGAACGCCCGCCTCGGGGTCGGGCACGGTTTCGCTCGCCGCGTCCTCCACACGCACGATCCCGAGCGCGTCCGTGTACGGCAGCGGTGAGAGGCGCACCGCGCGCCTTCTGACGAACTCACCCGCACGGGGCTCCACCAGCGTGGCGCCCTCGTTCGCGTAACGCGCGAGCCCGTCCACCGTCAATGCCCCGCCGAGCAGCGCGTCAACGGGCGCGAGCGAGGCGAACGCGCGGCCGATCGCCGCGCCGGCGGGGGCGGCGAGGGGGAGCAGGCCGCCGTCGCGCCCGAGCTCGTCCCAACCGGCATCACTCAGTGCGTGTTGCAGGTCCGGGTCCGCGTCGGAAGCGGCCGCGCCCGGCCGCCACGGGTCGGGCCCGGTATGCCGGGCCACGATCGCCGCGACCGTCGCCGCGAACTGGCGGGACTCTTCGACGCCGGCCAGGTCGGCGACCGGGCTCATGCTGCGCATCCCAGGCCCTTTCGGGCGATTACGCGGCGCTGAATCTCTGCCGCTCCGCCCGCGACGGTGCTGCCCGCGGCCGCGCGGGTGAGCGCCGCCAGGCGACCATCGCCAACGCCTCTTTCACCCTCTGCCAGGGCTTCCGGGCCGAGCAAGCGCACGCCTGCCTCGGCGGTTCGCCGGACCAGCGTCGAGATAGATAGCTTGGCCATCGACGCGGCGGCGGCCGCCGGCCGCCCCTGCGCGAGCAGCGCCGCGGCGCGGCGCCCCAGAAGGCGTGCGGCCTCCGCCTCGCCGCGCAGCCTGCGCAGCTCAAGCCTCTCGTTCGCAGACCGAACCCCGGCCTCCAGATCGTCGAGCACCCGGACTACCACGCCCACCTTCTCGCTCGTCACGCGCTCGTGGTCGAGCGTGCTCATAAGCACCCGCCAGCCGCCGTGCAGCTCGCCGACGAGTTGGGCGGCCGGCACCTCGACGTCGGTGAGGAAGACTTCGCACAGAAGGCCGCCGCCGACCGCGTCGATCTCGCGCACCTCGATCCCGGGGGAGCGCATGTCGGCCACGAGCACCGACACGCCGCGGTGGGGCCTCGACGCGTCCGGGTCGGTGCGGACGGCGAGGTAGATCCAGTCGGCGACCTGCGCGCTCGAGGTCCAGATCTTGTGGCCGGAGACCACGAAGCGCTCGCCGTCGCGCCGGGCGGAGGTGCGCAGCGCGGCGAGGTCCGAGCCCGCCTCCGGCTCGGAGAAGCCCTGGCAGAACAGCAGCCGGCCGCCGGCGATCTCCGGCAGCAGGCGCTCCCTCAGCTCCTCGGAGGCGTGGCCGAGCAGCACGTTGCCGATGGTCTTGACCGACAGGAGGTAGCCGGAGAGGGGGAGCCAGTGATAGCCGAAGCGTTCTTCCGCGGCCACGGTCGCGAGTGGATCGAGCCCCCTGCCGCCGAGCTGCTCGGGCCAGTGGAGGCCGATCCAGCCCTCTGAGCCCATCGCCTCGTAGCCGGCGCGGGAGTCCCCATCGGAAGGCATGCCCTGGAAGCGATTGTCGGGCTCGCCGGCCAGCTCGGCGGCGAGCCGGGCGCCGAAACGGTCGGCATGCAGTGCGATTTCATTGACTGAAACCAGGTTTCAACAATGCTAACCGCGCGCTCGGCCGCGCGCCACCTGATCAGCGCCTGCGGCGGTACGCTGCCCAGACCAGTGCACGTCCACGTGCGACTAGGAGCCGGGCTTGCAACCGAAGCCGGCACGCGCCGGCTCAGCGTCGCGGTGCCGAACGGCGCCACAGTCGACACGCTGCTCGACCGTCTCGCGGAGCTCGAGCCCGGCATCGCAGCAGGCCTTGGCTCCGCACTGGCGGTGGTGCGCGGGACGCACGCCGGGCGTGAGCAGGAGCTCCGCGAGGGCGACGAGGTGGCACTTCTGATTCCGGTGGCCGGCGGCAGCGCCGGCCGTACACAGCGCGAGAGGAGACAGCTATGGCAGTAGAGCCCGCGGCGCCGCGGACCGAGGCGCATCCGACGGTTTTTGTCGACACCTTCACGGACGGCCTGCTCGGCCCGGACGTCGAGATGCTCGGGCCGGTCGAGGACGGCGGGCATGTCGTGGTCAACACCGCACCGGGCTGCTGGGGCCCGATGATCACGCCCGCGATCCGCGGCGGGCACGAGGTGGCCCAGCCGGTGGCCGTGGCGGGCGCCGTGCCGGGCGACGCGATCGCCATCCGGATCAAGGACATCGAGGTGACGTCGATCGCGACTGCCTCGGGCAACGACATGTCGCCGGAGGGCAGCTTCAACGGCGATCCCTATTGCGCGCCGGTCTGCCCAGGTTGTGGGGCGGAGTACCCCGAGACGCGCCTGGACGGGATAGGTCAGGACTCAGTGCGCTGCGTCGAGTGCGGCGCCGACGCAACTCCATTCAAGTTCACGAACGGCTACACGATCGCGTTCGATCACGCGCGCGAGGTCGGCTTGACGCTGCCCCAGGAGGCGGCGGAGCGAATCGCGCGCGAGCCGGCCCGATATGCGGCGCTGCCGGAGAACTCCGTCCAGAACCCGATCCTCGCGTTCGCCCCCCACGACATTGTCGGCCTGGCCACCCGGCTGCGCCCGTTCATGGGCCAGCTCGGCACGACGCCGTCGATCACGGTGCCGGATTCGCACAACGCAGGCGACTTCGGCAGCTTCCTCGTGGGTGCGCCACACGGCTACGCGATCACGGCGGAGGAGCTCGCCGAGCACCGCACGGACGGCCACATGGACGTCGACGCTGTACGCGCAGGCGCGATCCTCGTCTGCCCGGTGAAGCTGCCGGGCGGCGGCGTCTACCTGGGCGACATGCACGCGCTCCAGGGCGACGGCGAGATCGCCGGCCACACCTGCGACGTCTCCGGCACCGTGACCCTCCAGGTGGAGGTGATCAAGGGACTAGGAATCGACGGCCCGCTGCTGTTCCCGCTCGAGGAGGACCTGCCCTACCTCGCGCGCCCGCTCTCGGGCGCCGAGCGCGTCCGCGCCGAGGGGCTCGCGCGCGAGTGGGGTGTCGGGGAGCTCGAGGAGAGCGCCCCGATCTCGGTCATCGGTACGGGCCCGGATCTGAACAGCGCTACCGACAACGGGCTTGAGCGCGCCGCGGAGCTCCTAGGGATGGAGGTTCCCGAGGTGAAGAACCGCGCGACCGTGGCAGGGGCGATCGAGATCGGCCGCCACCCCGGGGTGGTCCAGGTGACGTTCCGGGCGCCGCTGGAGCGCCTCGAGCAGCGCGAGCTCCTGCCCTACGTGCGCGACCAGTACGGGACCGGCTGAGCCTAGGCCGGCACCGGCGCGTACCCGCGCCGGTGCCGACCGAGCTCTCAGGCGGCTTCTGCCGGCTGCTCCTCCGGATGCGGCCGCGCCGTCGCGTGGAGCGGCGGTGGCAGCTCGCCCTCCAGCGCGGGGCCCTTCGGCAGCCACTCCAGCCAGCTCGGCAGGTACCAGTTCCAGTCGCCGAGCATCTTCATCGTCGCGGGTAGCAGCACGCCGCGCACCAGCGTCGCGTCGATCAGGACGGCCGCCGCGAGCCCAACGCCGAACTGCTTCATGTCGATGAACGAGAGCGTGGCGAAGATCCCGAACACGCCCACCATCACGAGAGCGGCCGCGCTCACGACGCTCGCCGTCGACTTGATCCCATGGCTCACGGCGTCCTCGGATGACTCGCCGCGGTCCACCGCCTCCTTGATCCGGCTGAGGATGAACACGTGGTAGTCCATCGAGAGGCCGAACAGGATCACGAACAGCATCAGCGGGAACCACGCGGTGATGGCGCCCGTGGACTGGAAGTCGAGCAGTCCCTCTAGGTGACCGTCCTGGAACACCCAGGTCACGATCCCGAGCGCCGCCGCCACCGACAGCACGTTCAGCAGGATCGCCTTGATCGGGATCACGATCGAGCGGAACGTGACCAGCAGCAGGACGAACGCCATCGCGAAGACGAACGCGAACACGTACCAGATGCGAGAGGCCATCAGTTCGTTGAAGTCGACCGAGCCGGCCGTGAAGCCGGCCACGCCGACCACGTCGCCGCTGCGCATGCCGCCGAACACGTCCGGCACCACATCGCCGCGCAACGCGTTCACGGCCGACGTCGAACGCTCGTCCGTACCGGTCCCGGCGAGCGGCAGCTCGACCACGGCCACCTGGCCGTCCGGGCTGAAGTCCACCGTCACCGGCTCCTGGAAGTGGTCCGACTGACGGGCCACGCCACGCACCTCAGCGGCGGCCGCCCGGATCTCGGACCTGTCCAGCCGGTCGCCCTGGATCACGATGTCCGCGCTGAAGGTCTCGCCCGGGAAGGCTGCCTGCATGCGGTCGTAGGTCTGCATGATCGGGAGCGAGCGCGGCAGCCCGTCCACGCCGGAGTCGGCCGTGTGGATGTGCAACAAGGGGGTCGCGAGCACCACCAGCACCGCTCCGGCCGCGACGATCGCGACCAGCGGACGCCGCAGCACCCGATCGAGGACCCATCCCCAGGCACGAGCTTCGCCCGTGCGCCGTTCAGGCGCCAAGAACGGTACGCGGCCCTTGTTCACCCTGTCGCCGAGCTTCGACAGGATCGCGGGCAGCACGGTCAGCGAACCGATCACGGCTATCGCGACTACCAGGATGGTGCCGGTGGCGAACGACATGAAGGTCGCCGCCCCGCCGAAGTACATGCCGGCCATCGCCGCGATCACGGTGATCCCCGACACGAGCACGGCCCGGCCGGAGGTGGCGGAGGCTGCCTCGAGGGCGGCCTCCTCGGAGCGCCCGCGGGCGCGTTCCTCGCGCTCACGACGCAGGTAGAACATCGAGTAGTCCACGCCAACGGCCAGGCCGATGAGCAGCACCACGGAGCTGATCGACTCGTCGACCGGCCAGATCTGGCTTAGCGGCCCGATTAGGCCGATCGCCGCTGCCACGGCGGTGATCGCCAGCAGCAGGGGAACGAATGCTGCGAGCAGAGCACCGAATGCAAGGATGAGGATCACGAGCGTGATCGGCAGGGAGGTGAACTCGGCCTTCTTGAAGTCGTCCGCGAACGCCTTCGTGAGCGCCTTGTCGGCGCTGCCGTCGCCGAACTGCTCGATGCGGTAGCCGCCGTGCTGGTCCGCGAGCGCCGAAACCGCGTCCAGCGACGGGTCCACCTTGTCTGCGGGATTGTCACCCGGCAGCTCGAAGGTCACGAGCGCGGAGCGCCCGTTCTCGGAGAGCTGGCCGGCGCTGTCACGCCCGTACGGGGTCTTCACGTTCTGCACGTTCTCGGTTCGCTTGAGCTGGCCGACGACCTCGTCGACCACCGAGTGGAACTGCGGGTCGGTCGTCCTGACGCCGTTCCGGCTTTGAATCAGGACGCTCTCGGCGCCCTTGTCCTTGAAGTGATCTGAAACGACCTTGTCGGCGCGGCCCGACTCGCCGATGCCGAAGTCGCCGTCGCCCAGCGTCTTCGTTCCGAACGAGCCGCCCACAACGACGGCGAGGATCACAAAGGTGAGCCATCCGAGGATTGCCTTCTTGCGGTGCTGGGCACTCCAGCGTCCCGCACGGGCTGCAAGGTTCTTTGAGGGGTCCATGAAAGGAGAATCGCGCCCAGCGGGCGCGATTCTCGTTCGGTCTTCCTGTGTCTGGGGGTGCGGTTAACCGCACCCCCAGACCTTCCGTTTAGGCGGCGGCTGGCATCACCTCCGGCTCCACGGTCACCTTGGGCAGCCAGCCGAGCTTGCTCGGCAGGTACCAGTTCCAGTCGCCCAGGAGCTTCATCGTCGCGGGGAGCAGAATCCCGCGGATGATGGTCGCGTCGATCAGGACGGCGGCCGCAAGGCCGATGCCCATCTGCTGCATCTGCAGCTCGGACGACAGGGCGAACATCGAGAACACGGCGACCATGACGACCGCTGCGCTCGTGACGGTGCCGGCCGTGCTCTTGATCCCGTGAGCAACAGCGTCGCTGGTGCTCATGCCGCGATCGAAAGCCTCGCGGATCCGGGTGAGGATGAACACGTGGTAGTCCATCGACAGCCCGAACAGGATGACGAACAGGAACAGCGGCAGCCATGCGGCGATGGGACCCTTGCCCAGGCCGAGCGACTCGCCCAGACCGTGCTGGAACACCAGTGTCATGAGGCCGTAGGCGGAACCGACGGACAGCATGTTCAGCACGATCGCCTTGAGCGGAATGACGATCGAGCGGAAGGTGACCAGCAGCAGCAGGAACGCTGCCGACAGCACGAACGCGAACACCAGGGGCAGGTGGCCGATCATGGCGTCGTTGAAGTCGCCAGTCGCGGATGCCTCACCCGTCGTGTACGCCTGCACACCGTCCAGCTTGCCGACGGTGCCCGGGACGATGTCGCCGCGCAGTGCGTCGGACGCCCGGTTGGATAGGTCGTCCGTGCCCTTCCCGGTGGTTGGGACCGTCACGATGGCGACCTGCTTGTTCGGGCTGTACTCGACGCTCGGCTTGCCCTCGAAGAGGGCCGGACGGGCGGTGACACCGGACTCGAGCGCCTTGATGCCGGACGTCACCTTGGACGAGGTGGCGTCATTCGCCTTGATGACAACCATCTCCGCGCTGCCCTCGCTGGGGAAGGCGGCCTGGACGCGGTCGTAGGTGCGCATCACCTTGAGGTCACGCGACGTGTCGTCGGTGCCCCCGAGTGACGTCTGCATTCCGAGCACCGGAACCGTCAGCGCGACGAGCACGCCGGCGGCCAGGATGGCCGAGAGCAGCGGACGGCGGAGAACCTTGTCGACGATGCGGGACCAGATGCCCACGCCGCCGCGGCTCCGAAGCCGGCCAACGAACGGCACGCGGCCCCTGTTGACCTTGTCGCCCAGCTTCGAGAGCACTGCGGGCAGCACGGTCAGTGAGCCGAGGACGGCAACGGCGACCACCATGATCGTGCCGGTGGCGAACGAGGCGAAATTCGAGATCCCGCCCAGGTACATCCCGGCCATGGCGACCATCACCGTGAAGCCCGAGATTAGAACTGCGCGACCTGAGGTCGCGGCCGCGGCCTCGATGGCCGCATCCGTCTCACGTCCGGCTTCCCGCTCCTCGCGGGCCCGCTTGACGTAAAACAGGCTGTAGTCCACGCCGACGGCCATGCCCACGAGCAGGACCACGTGCATCACCGATGCATCCACCGGTGCGAGCTGACTGACGGGGCCGAGCAGGCCCAGTGTGGCGAGCACGGCGGTGAGGCCGAGCAGGACCGGAATACCGGCTGCCACGAGCGCGCCGAACGCGAACATGAGGATGATCAGGGTGAGTCCAAGTGACATGAACATGGACTTGCCCATCTCCTCGTTCGACTTGTCGAGCGTGGCCTTGGTGATGCTGGCGTCCCCGGTCTCGTCGATGCGGAGCTCGGGATGCGCCTTCTGCGCGGCATGAACGGCCGCCAGCGAGTTCACAACGGACTTCTCAGTCACGTCCGACTTGCCCTGGAGCGTGAATGTGACGAGCGCCGAATGCTTGTCCTTCGAGATACCTTCCGAGCCGGCCTTGTAGGGACCGACGACCTCAGAAACACCCTTCGTGCCCTCCAGCCGCTGCGTTACATCAGCGACGGCGGACTTGAACTCTCCATCACTCGCGTTGAGCGACTTCGACTGGATGAGCACCTGCTCGCCTGACTGCTCCTGCTGCTTCGGGTAGCCGTCCTTCAGAACCTGGCTGGCCTTGCCCGTCTCGCCCGGCATGCCCTCGCCCGGCTCGAGGTTCTTCTGCGGAACCATGTTGAAGCCGACGACCAGCGCGACGAACACAAAAGCGAGCCATCCGAGGATGGCCTTCCGGCGGTGCTGGACGCTCCAGCGTCCGACCCGCGCGGCGAGGTTGTGGTTGGACTGGGACTTGGAGGTGCGGCGCTGAGTTCTCATGCGGAGCAGCTTCCGCTTTTTGGAAGGCCCTTCCCATGCGGTTGGCTGGCGTCTGATGGTGCGGGTTTGCACCGCTCAGGGTGCGGCTGCCCGCACCGGGGAAACCCTTACGCCAAGCGGTTTGCGGCTACTCGAACCGCATTCGGCTTGGTTCCTCGCGCATACGCAGGATGCGCGCGGGCACGCCCGCGACCACCGCGTTGGCCGGCACGTCGCGCGTGACGACCGCATTCGTGCCGATCACGGCGTTGTCACCCACGGTCACGCCGCGCAGGATGCAGGCCCCGTAGCCGATCCAGACGTTGTTCCCCACGCGTACGTCGCGCTTGTAGATGCCCTGGAGGCGGATCGGGCGATCCACCTCGACCATCCCATGGTCGAAGTCGATCAGCATCACGCGGTCGGCGATCACGCATTCGCGCCCGATCGAGACGTGCTGGAACGAGGAGATCGTGCACTCCTGACCAAGGACCGTCTTGGCCCCGATGGAGACCGTGCCCTCGTGACAGCGGATCTTGCACCCATGTCCCACCCAGGACCAGCGGCCCAGCTCTAGGGTGGCTCCTCGCTTCACCTCGAGGCTGCAGCCGGGGCCCACGAATGCGATGCCGTCCAGCAGGAGGCGCTTGCGCAGGCGCAGCTTCCAGAGCCAGAGCCGCACGATCAGGCGCCCGTACTTGTGGTTCAGCATCCTGTTGCGGCGCAGGAACCGCAGGAGCGTGAGGAGGCCGCCGTGACGCGGCGGCGGTGGGCCGCGGAACTCAGGGAGCTCCGACGGCGGCGCGGCGATGGGCTCTGTGGCGCCCTCCATAACGGCCAGCATCATAGGTGCGGCTATCCGTATTGGAAGAAGGCCCCCGCGCCATCACAATTGCACTTGCAATGACTAGGACCATCCTCATCGTCGACGACCACCCGAGCTTCCGGGCGAGCGCCCGCATGCTGCTCGAGGCCGAGGGCTTCGACGTGATCGGCGAGGCCGAGGACGGGCTCTCTGCGCTTCGCGCCGTCGAGGAGCTGCGCCCCGATGTGGTGCTGCTCGATGTCCAACTGCCGGACATCGATGGGATCGAGGTTGCAGCGCGCCTGTCCGAGAACGGATCAGGACCGGCAATCGTGCTCACTTCGAGCCGAGACCTTGCAGACCTGGGCCTGGTGCGCGAGCGTTCCCCTGTGCGCGGTTTCATTCCAAAGGCTGAGCTCTCCGGCGCTGCGCTGGAGGCACTGCTCTGACATCGCTGCGGCGCGCCCTCTGGGGACTCGCCGGCGCCGGGCTAATTCTCGGCGGGATCGTCGTCGCGCTCATCGCCACGAGCGATCACGTCGAGCTGCGCGGCGTCTTCGCCGCCGTGGCGCTGATCGTGGGTTGGGGCTTCATCGGGACCGGCCTGTTCGCCTGGGACCGCCGACCGAACAACAGTGTCGGGTCGCTGATGGTGGCCACGGGCTTCGCCTGGCTGCTGGGGCTGATCTCCGCCTCGAACCTTGCGGTTCTCTTTACGGCCGGGGCGCTCGTCAGCTCGCTCTACATCGTGACCGCCCTCCACATGCTGCTCGCCGCGCCCTACGGCCGTGGGCTCTCACGCGGGGATCGCCGCATCGTGACGGTCGGCTACCTGCTCGTGACAGTCGGGCTGATTCCGATGTACCTGTTCCTCGATCCGGCGAGGGACGGCTGCGACGGCTGTCCAGACAACGTGATCCTGATCGAGCACAACGAGACCGTCGTGGGCCTCTGGAGCGTGCTCGTGAACCTGGTTGGGATCGGTGTGCTCGTGGCAGTGACGATCAGCCTGATTCGGCGCTGGCGCCGGGCCACCCGTCCGGAGCGCCGGCTCTACGCGCCGGTGTACGCCGCGGGTGTCGCACTGATGTTGGCCGTGATCGGCCAGCTCGCCGTGCAGACGGCGGGCTCGGAGGGAATCGCCGTCGACGTCCTGTTCATCATCTCAATCATCCCGCTCGCGCTGGTGCCGTACCTGTTCCTCGCTTCGTTCGTGCACGCTCGGGTGGCGCAGGGCGGCGCGGTTGGCGAGCTGATGGCGAGGCTGAGCGCGGCGCCGCGCGCCGGCCAGGTGCGTGACGCGCTCTCCGACGCGCTCGAGGACCCGTCGCTGGAACTGGTCTTCTGGCTTCCGGAGCGGGGACGCTACGTCGACGCTCGCGGGCAGGACTACGAACTGCCGTTTGGTAACCCCGCGCGCGCGGTCACCAAGATCGAGCGAGATGGCGAGTGCGTGGCAGCGTTCGTGCACGACGCGACACTCCCGGAGATGGGCGGGCACGCGGAGGCGGTGGGTGCGGCCGCCGGGCTGGCGCTCGACAACGAGCGGCTGGATGCCGAGCTGCGCGCGAAGATCGCCGAGCTGCGCAGCTCGCGCGAGCGCATGCTCCAGATCGGGCTCGAGGAGCGGCGCCGGCTCGAGCGCGACCTGCATGACGGGGCGCAGCAGCGCCTCGTGTCGATGGCGCTCAACATCAGGCTCGCGCGCGCCAAGCTGAACGAGGACCCGCTCGCCGCCGAGGCGCTGCTGGCAAGCGCCGGCAGCGAGCTCGACTCTGCGCTGGCGGAGCTGCGTGAGCTGGCTCGCGGCATCCACCCGGCCGTGCTCACCGACCGCGGCCTGGCCACGGCCCTGGAGACGCTCGCGAATCGCGCGCCCGTGCCGGTCGAGCTGGGCGAACTGCCCGACGAGCGCCTGCCCGAGGCGGTGGAGCTGGCCGCATACTTCGTGGTGGCCGAGGGCGCTCACGAACGTGGCCAAGTACTCGGAGGCCTCACACGCGACCGTGCAGGTGGAGCGCAACAACGGCCGCGTGGTCGTGGAGGTGGCCGACGACGGTATCGGGGGCGCCGATCCCGCGCACGGCACGGGCCTGCGTGGTCTCGCCGACCGCCTCGCGGTGCTGGAGGGTCGGCTCGACGTAGAGTCGGCGAAGGGGGAAGGAACGACAATCACGGCGAGCATCCCATGCGGGTAGTTGTTGCGGACGACTCGGTGCTGCTGCGCGAGGGCGTGGTGCGGCTGCTGGAGGAGAAGGGCTTCGACGTGGTGGCCCAGGCGGGCGACGCCGAGGACCTGATCCGTAAGGTGAACGCCCACAAGCCCGACGTTGCAGTGGTGGACATACGCATGCCCCCGACGAACACAGACGATGGCCTGCGGGCCGCGCTCGAAATCCGAGCCTCGCACCCCGACACCGGGGTGCTTGTGCTCTCCCAGTACGTGGAGGAGGGCTACGCCCTCGACCTGGTTGGGGACTCCGCTGGCGGTGTCGGCTACCTGCTCAAGGACCGCGTGGCCGACGTGGACCGCTTCGTGGAGTCCGTCACGCGCGTGGCCGAGGGCGGCTCGGCGCTCGATCCCGAGGTGGTGGCCCAGCTCGTGGGCCGCGCCCGGCGCGACGACCCGCTCGCCGAGCTCACTCCGCGCGAGCGCGAGGTGATGGAGCTGATGGCCGAGGGGCGCTCGAACAACGCGATCGCCACCCAGATGACCGTCACCGAGCGCGCCGTCGAGAAGCACGTGACGAGCATCTTCGGAAAGCTCGGGCTTCCCCCGGCCCCGGAGGACCACAGGCGCGTGCTCGCGGTCCTGGCGTTCCTGCGCGCATGACTGGCGCGCCGGTCTCACATCGCGGCGTCGTGCGCCGCAGGCGGCGCATGCGCATCGGGGGCCGCGACATGGCCATCGACCTCGGCACGGCGAACACGCTCGTGTACGTGCGCGGCGAGGGCATCCAGGTGTCGGAGCCGTCGGTGGTCGCGGTGGACACCCGCACGGACGAGGTGCACGCGGTGGGCGAGGAGGCCCAGCGGATGATCGGGCGCACGCCGGCTTCGATCTCGGCGGTGCGGCCGCTGCGACACGGCGTGATCACGGACTTCGAGGTCACCGAGGCGATGCTGCGCCACTTCATCGGGCGCGTGCACAAGAGCCGCTTTGCGCACCCTCGGCTCGTGATGTGCGCGCCGTCGGGGATCACCGACGTGGAGCGCCGGGCGCTGGTGGAGGCCTGCCTCGGGGCAGGAGCGCGCTCGGTGCAGCTGATCGAGGAGCCGATGGCCGCCGCGATCGGCGCCGAGCTCCCCATCGAGGAGCCGATGGCGAACGTGGTGGTGGACATCGGTGGAGGCACGAGCGAGGTGGCGGTGATCTCCCTCGGCGGGATAGTGCTCTCGCGCTCCCTGCGCGTTGGCGGTTATGACTTCGACGACGCCGTGGCCGGCTGGATCCGCCGCCACCACAGGCTCGCGATCGGCGAGACGACCTCCGAGGCCGTGAAGCTCGAGGTGGGGGGCGTGGCCCCGGACCAGACCGACGGCAGCACCGAGGTGCGCGGCCGCGACCCGGTGAGCGGCCTGCCGCGCGAGGCGACCATCAACAGCGCCGAGATGCGCGACGCGCTCGAGCCGCTGGCCGTGGAGATCCTCGACTCGGTGAAGGATGCTCTCGAGAACACGCCACCCGAGCTGGCGGCCGACCTCACCCGCCACGGAATCCTGATGGCCGGAGGCGGCGCGATGCTGCTTGGGCTCCGGGAGCGCCTCGAGGCGGAGACGGGCGTTCCCGTTCGTCTCGCGGACGACCCGCTCACCTGCGTCGCGCTCGGTGCGGGCCGCGCGATCGAGGAGATCGAGGTCCTCGAGCGGGCCGCGATCTAGCCGCGCTTCACGACCCCCACCAGGTACTCGCCGGCGAACCGCAGCGTGCCGTCGTCGTTCTGGTTCTCGCGAGCGAGGAACGCCCTGAAGCCCTCGTCCAGCTCGCGCTCGCGCTCGGCGAGCGCCTCCCGCGCGTTCAGGAGTGGGCCGAAGCTCTCGAGCATGAACTGCGCGTAGGACTCGACCGACTCGTCCTCCCAGACGATCTCATGCCGCTCGAAAGTCATCGCTGCGCCGCGGGCAGCGCCCGCGGCTTGCTCAAGGCCGCCGTCGCCGAGCAGCTCGCGCTGGTGCTCCTCGGTTCCCCAGAGGATCGCCGGCGTGCCGGCCGGTGGCGGCACCAGCTCGGCGACCGTGCGGAACATCCGCCCGATCGCGCCCTCCGGCGTCCAGCAAGCGACTGCGATCGTGCCCGCCGCGCGGCAGACGCGGAGCATCTCGTCGGCCGTCCGTTTGTGGTCCGGCGCGAACATGTGCCCGAAGGTCGAGATCACGCGATCGAAGCTGGCGTCATCGAAGGGCAGCTCCTGGGCATCACCCTCCACCCACTCGACCTCGACCATCGCGTCGCTCCCGCGCTCGCGCGCGATCTCGAGCAGCTCCGGCGAGAAGTCGAGGCCAGTCGCGCGGGCGCCCGCTTGCGCCGCGGGGATCGTCGCATTGCCGGTTCCGCACGCCACGTCGAGCAGGTCCATCCCGGGCTCCAGGCCAGACCGCTCGATCACAACCTCGCCCGCCTGGGAGATTTTCTCGGCCACTGCGGCGTAGTTGCCTGAGCCCCACATCGTCTTCGGGTCCATGCGAAGCACTATGCCACCCTGCAGGCATGGATTCGATCGTCACCGCGGTGGATGTCCGCCGCCGCTATGGAGAGGGCGACGCCGCCGTCAATGCACTGGCCGGCGTGACCGTGGGTTTCGAGCGCGGGCGCTTCAGCGCCATCATGGGCCCGTCCGGCTCAGGGAAGTCGACGCTCATGCACATCCTCGCGGGGCTCGACCGGCCCACCTCGGGGAGCGTCACGCTCGACGGCGACGAGATCACCGGTCTGGACGACGCTGAGCTCACGAAGCTCCGACGCGACAAGCTCGGCTTCGTCTTCCAGTTCTTCAACCTGATCCCGGTCCTGACGGCCGAGGAGAACGTGCTGCTGCCGCTGTCGATCGCCGGCCGCAAGCCGGACGCCGAGTGGTTCGACCGCCTGATCGACACGGTCGGGCTGCGTGACCGGCTCACGCACCGGCCCGCCGAGCTGTCGGGTGGCCAGCAGCAGCGCGTGGCGGTAGCGCGCGCGCTGGCGTCGCGCCCGGCCGTGGTGTTCGCGGACGAGCCCACGGGCAACCTCGACTCCAAGTCGAGCGAGGAGGTGCTGCGGCTGCTTCGCACCGCCGTGGACGAGTTCGGCCAGACCGTCGTGATGGTGACCCACGACCCGGAGGCGGCCTCCTACGCAGACCGGCTCGTGGTGCTGCGCGACGGCCTCGTGGTGCACGACGGCGCGGCCGGCAGCGCCGAGGAGGTAATCGAGCTGATGAAGGACGTGGCGTGACCAAGGTCGCGCTGCGCGGGATTGCGGCCCGCAAGCTGAGGGCCTTCACCACCTTCCTCGCGATCTTCCTCGGGGTGGCGCTGGTGGCGGGGACGTACGTCCTCACCGACACGATCAACGAGTCGTTCAGCGACATCTTCAGCGAGTCGCTCAAGGGCACGGACGTGGCGATCACGACGCGCCAGGACATCCAGACCGACGACGCGACGCCGCCTGGGTTCCCGGCACGGTTGATCGACCGCGTTCGTACGGTGGACGGGGTCGAGGCCGCCGCCGGCTCCGTCTTCGCGTCCGGCCGGTTCGTGGACAACAAGGGCGACCCGATCGGCAACAGCTTCGCCCCGAACTTCATCGCCTCGCTGCTGCCGGATCGCTTCGAGACGCTCGAGGTGGTGGAGGGGCGCGCGCCGCGCACGAACCGCGAGGTCACGATCGACACGCAGACCGCCGACACCGGTGACCTCCAGGTGGGCGGGACGATGCGCCTCGCCGGTGCGCAAGAGGCGAAGACTTACAAGATCGTGGGGCTCACGAAGCTCGGCGACACGAGCTTCGGCGGCGCAGGCATCGCCGAACTGATCCTGCCCGAGGCCCAGCGGATCACCGACCGCGAGGGCCAGTTCGACCAGATCTCGGTGGCGGCCGAAAAGGGCGTGAGCCCGGCGGAGCTGCGCGACCGGATCGCGCGGGTGATGCCGCAGCAGGTGCAGGTGGAGACCGGCGAGCAGGCGGCTCAGCGCCAGACCGACGACATCGCGGACAACCTGAAGTTCCTGCGGATCGCCCTGCTCGTGTTCGCCGGGGTGTCGCTGTTCGTGGGCGCGTTCCAGATCTTCAACACCTTCTCGATCACCGTCGCCCAGCGGACGCGGGAGTTCGGCATGCTGCGCACGCTCGGCGCCTCGCGCCCACAGCTGCTCGCCACCGTGGGGCTGGAGGCTCTGGTGCTTGGCCTGCTGGGAGCGGCATTCGGGCTGGCCGGCGGCGTCGGCTTCGCGTTCGGGATCAACGAGCTGTTCAAGGCGGTGGGTATCGACCTGCCGAACACGGGCACGGTCGTGACGTTGCGGACGGTGATCGTCTCGCTGATCGTGGGCGTGGGGGTCACGCTCGTCGCCGCGCTCGTGCCTGCTCTGAGAGCCACGCGCGTCACGCCGATGGCGGCGCTGCGCGAGTCGGAGCTTCAGGACACGAAGCCGCGAAGCCGCGCCGTCACGATCGTCGCACTGGTGGTCGGCTTCGCCGGGCTGGCGATGATGCTCCTCGGCCTGTTCGGGGGCATCGAGGACTCGGGCACAGCCGCCGGCCTCCTCGGAGGCGGAGCGGCGCTGATCCTGTTCGGGGTGTCGCTGTTCTCACCGCGCCTTGTGCGCCCGCTCGCCTCGCTCACCGGACGCCCGCTAGAGCGGCTGCGCGGCCTCACCGGTCGGCTCGCGCGCGAGAACGCGATGCGCAAGCCGGGGCGCACGGCCACGACAGCAGCGGCGCTGATGATCGGGCTGGCCCTCGTGGTGTTCGTGACCATCTTCGCCGCGGGGCTGAAGGCGTCCGTTGCGAAGACGATCGACGAGAGCTTCCGCGGCGAGATCGTGCTCCAGAACAGCGACGGCTTCTCTCCGATCCCCCGCGAGGCGGTCAAGCGGGCCGGGGAGATCGACGGTGTCAACACGGTGTCGTCGATCACCTACGCCACGGGCGCGCTGCCGAATGGCGGCCAGAACGTGCGCATCGCAGCCGTCGACCCGGCCACGCTCGGCTCGGTGCTGGCGCTCACGTTCACGAGCGGCAACTCGTCGGTGCTCACCGGACTGGGACCGCGCGACGCGATCGTGGACGAGAACTTCGCTCGCGACCAGGGGCTCAACGTGGGTGACACGCTGCGGCTGCGCACCCCGCTCGAGCAAACGGCCACGTTCAGGGTGGTCGGCGAAGTGGAGGGCGAGCTTGACCTGCTCGGCAAGGCGATCGTGGACGAGAGCGCCACGAGGCAGTTCGGCCGGCTCCAGCCGAGCCTCGCGCTGGCGCGGCTCGCGCCGGACGCGTCTCCGAAGCAGGTGCAGGACGAGATGGAGGCCGCGCTGAAGAACGCGTTCCCGACGGTTGAGGTCCAGAATCAGAGCCAGCTGAAGGACCAGCAGGAGGCACAGGTGAACTCGCTGCTCGGGCTTGTGTACGCGCTGCTGTCGCTGGCTGTGATCGTGTCCTTGTTCGGCATCGTGAACACGCTCGCCCTGTCGATCCACGAGCGCACGCGCGAGCTCGGGATGCTGCGCGCTGTGGGGATGTCGCGCCGGCAGGTGCGCACGATGGTCCGCTACGAGGCGGTCATCACCGCGCTGATCGGCGCCATCCTCGGCACGGTGCTCGGCGTGATCTTTGCCGTGCTCGTGTCGCGGCCGCTGGCCGACGAGGGCTTCAAGCTCTCGTATCCGGTCGGCACGCTCGTGATCCTGCTGGTGCTCGCGGCCCTGGCGGGCGTGGTTGCCGCCATCGGACCGGCGCGGCGAGCGTCGCGGCTCGACGTGCTGAGGGCGCTTGCGTATGAGTGATGGCGTGACCGGTCTCGGGGGCGTGTTCTTCCGCGCCGACACCGACTACTTCGGCCCGTCGGGCTGGGAACCGGCGGAGGGCATGTGAGCGTTCCGGTCACGGGAATCTCCGAGCTGGTGCTCGAGGTGGTGGATCTCGAGGAGGCGGAGCGCTTCTACGCCGGCGTGCTCGGGCTGCCCGTGGTGGAGCGCTGGCCCGACCGCGAGGCGATCTGGGTGATGGCGGGCGAGCGCACGCGGATCGGGCTGTGGCGCCCGCAGGTCGGGCTCGCGGGCGGTCGCGGCGGAGTGCACGTGCACTTCGCGATGCACATAGCCGAGCCCGACTACGAGCGAGCCGTGGAGCTGCTGCGCGAGCGCGGCGAGGAGGTCGAGGAGCTGGCCTTCGACGGTGCCGGGCGAGCCGCGTACGTGACCGACCCGGATGGCAACGTGGTCGAGCTGTGGACCTGGGACGTCTCCGAGCACCTGCGCTAGCTGCCACCGTCCTCCTGCTGGCGCTTGCGCCCGCAGCCCAGGCGGCGACCGTGTCCGTGGAGGGCGACATCCTGCGGGTGGCTTCCGCACCGGGAGAGGCGAACATCCTCACCGTTGCTCCGAGCCTCACGGATGCATCGATGATCGTCACGGACTCGGGCGCGCCGCTCGTCCCCGGACCGGGCTGCACCGTGGGGGCGGACGGCAGCGCGAGCTGCTCGGCGCCGGTGGGCAGCGCGGTCGCGGGCATCGAGGTGGACGGCGGCGATCTCGACGACTCCGTGACCGTCGCGGCGTCCGTTCCGGCGACGCTCCTCGGGGGCGAGGGCGACGACCGGATCACCGGGGGCGACGGCGACGACGTCCTGCTCGGTGGCGGCGGCGCTGACTTCGCGGACGGCGGCAGGGGCGACGATTCGATCGACTTGCGCGACGGCGTCTCGGACAGCGCCTGGTGCAGCCGCGGTTTCGACAGCGTGCGCGCCGAGACGCTCGACGCGCTCGACCGGGCGTGCGAGAGCGTGGACTACGGCCCGTCCGGCCGGGTGGGCAGGGTGAAGCGGGTGAGTGGCGGGGGGCGCTTCGTGCCCCTGCCCGGGCAGACATGGGTGCGCGTGGACCGGCGGATCCTCGCCGACGTGCTCTACCTGGTCCGCCGCTACCACGTGCGCATCACCGAGGGATTCGGAACCGTGGGCCACGAGCCGTTCGGCGAGCACCCGCTCGGACTGGCTGTGGACATCGAGCCGGGCGCGGGCGGCACATGGGCGGACGTGTCGCGACTCGCTCGCTTTGCCGAGCCGCGCCAGTACCACCCGCGCTTCCCGTTCCGCTGGGTGGGCTGGAACGGCGACTTCAACCACGGCCATCCGTCCGTCTGCAAGCCCTCGCCGCGGCTGCGCGCCGCACCTGCACCTGTCGTGGTCGCATTCGCGCGGGACGCCGCGGCGCCCAGCTCGCACGGTGTGGGTGTTTGCGGTGCGGTGAACGACAAGCACTGAAGCGAGCGACCGTCCTGCCTAACCCACCAATACGGTGGGTAGAGCAGGACGGTCGTCGCCACCGACCCCTTCACCGCTGCCGTTCGCCCGCTGACCCTCCACGTAGAGTTCCGCCACCAATGCCCGCCCGTGGACGCACAGCCGCCGATCTCGCCGAGAACCTGCTCGCCGGTGACAAGCGAGCGCTCGCGCGCGCGATCTCTCTGGTGGAGAACGACGACCCCGAGGGCTGGGCGCTCGTCCGGGAGGTCTATCCGCGCACGGGGCGGGCGTCCGTGGTCGGTTTCACTGGACCGCCCGGCGTCGGGAAGTCCACGCTCATCGGGCGCCTGATCGAGCACGCCCGCGGGCTCGAGCGTCAGGTTGCTGTGCTCTCGATCGACCCCAGCTCTCCCTTCACGCAGGGCGCCCTCCTCGGCGACCGCATCCGCCTCACCGACCACTTCCTCGACCCGGGCGTGTACATCCGCTCCATGGCGACCCGCGGCTCGCTCGGCGGCCTGTCCGAGGCCACCCTCCAGGCCGCGCTACTGATGGACGCGAGCGGCAAGGACGACGTGTTTCTCGAGACCGTGGGAGTGGGGCAGGCCGAGGTGGACATCATCGACCACGCGGACACGGTCGTGCTCGTGCTCATGCCCGGCAGCGGGGACTCGATCCAGGCACTGAAGGCGGGCGTGATGGAGATCCCGGACGTGATCGCCGTGAACAAGGCCGACCATCCGCTCACGGACACGATGGTGCGCGAGATCCGCGGCGTGCTGTCGCTCGGTCCGCAGGAGGGCTGGCGGGTGCCGATCGTGAAGACGGAGGCGAGCCGCAACGAGGGTGTCGAGGAACTCGCGGGGAAGATCGCCGAGCACCGCACCTTCATCGAGGAGCAGGGCACGCTCGCGGAGCGGCGCAAGCGCAATCTGATGAACGAGGTGGTGGCGCTGGCGGCCGGACGGCTGCGCCGCGCCCTCGAAACCAGGGTGCATGGCGATCCCGAGGTGCAGAAGCTGCTCGACGAGGTCGTCGCGAGGCGACTCGATCCTGCGAGCGCCGCTGCAAAGCTGCTGGAAAACGAGCATTAACGGCGCTCTGGGGTAGCCTCGACCGGTGAGTTCCGAGCGTCCATACCGCCTGGAGGCGGGCGAGCCGCTTCCTGAGGGCATCGGCCACATCGCTCGCGGCCGCATCGGCCACGCGATCGCCGAGCTGCGCGGCAAGACGGACAGCACCCCCGAGGAGGCGGTGCACGAGGCCCGCAAGGACCTGAAAAAGCTGCGGGCGCTGCTTCGCATGACCCGGTCGGAGCTCGGTGACGAGCGGTTCCAACGCGAGAACTCGTGCTTCCGCGACGCCGGCCGCGAGCTGGCCGCCGTGCGCGACAGCGACGTGTTGCTGGAAACCCTGAGCGGGCTGGACATCCCCGCCGGAATGGAGTGCGAGCTGCGCAAGCGGATCCAGGCGGCGCGTGCCCTGAACGGCGGCGACGGCCGCCGCACCGTGTCCCGGGGCGTCGTGTCGATGCTGCGTGAGGCACGCCTGCGCGTGGACGACTGGCCACTCGAGCGTGACTCGTTCGATGCGCTCGGCGACGGGCTGGAGCGCACCTACCGCCGCGGACGCCGCGCCTTCCGTAGGGCGCGGACGGAGCCCAGCGTCGAGGCTCTCCACGAGTGGCGCAAGCGCGTGAAGGACCTCTGGTACCACCACAACCTGTTGCGCGAGCTGTGGCCCCCTGTGATGCAGGCCGTTGGCGAGGAGGCGCACCAGCTGGCCAACCGGCTCGGGGACGACCACGACCTGGCGATGCTCGCCGGCTGGGTGCGCGAGCATGCACAGGCTGAGCCCGAGTTCTTCGAGGCGGTGCAGAGGCGCCGCTCTGAGTTGCAGGACCAGGCGATGGCTCTCGGGGAGCGCCTCTACGCCGACAAGCCTCGCCCCTATGTGCGCCGCCTGCGGCGGTTGTGGAAGACCTCGCAGGCATCTGTTAGGGCACCCTAATACGATGCCTCGCGTGAGCGAGGCGGAAGAGGAGCGTATGAGCGAGGCGGCGCGGCCGGCCAGCGCGCGGCCGGCTGGGCCGGTCGAGGTCTGGGCGGCGCGCGCCTGGAACGTTTTCAACGAGGGCCGCCCGTTCTCGATCGTGTACCCGCTGTTGGTGCTGCTGGCGGCCGCGCCGCTCGGGCTGGCGCCTAATGGCCCGCTCGGGTTGGCGCTCCTCGGTGCCGGAGCGTCGGCGCTCGTCCTGTCGCGCTTCTCGTTCGCGCTCCGTGGCCGGGCGCTGCTCTGGCTCGCCGCGCTGGCGGCGCTGCCGCTTCTCGAGCCGTGGCGAGCGCCGGCGCTGCTCGCGGGTGCGCTCGCCGGCTACGTGTTCTTCACCGTCGTCGTGTGGGGCTCGATCTACTACCACCTGCGCACCGGGGCGCCGTGGACGAATGGGCTGCGGTTCTGGCGCCTGGTGCTCACGAACTCGGACCCCACCAGCGGCAACGCGCTCGAGCAGCTGCCGAAGCTCCTGATCGCGCTGAGCGCGGCCACGCTGCTGGCGGAGGACCCAGGCGCCGGCTCGCTCGTGCGGGTGGCCGCCGCCGTGGGGATCGCCGCGGTCCTGGGCGCGCTCGCCGCGCGCTCCTTCGCCCGCCGCCTGCCGCACTATCCGGAGCAGGCCCCGAGCGAGCCTGCGAAGGAGGCGCGCGAGACGGACGCCCTCGCCCGCCGGGTCTACGTGATCGTCGTGGACGGCTGCAACCGCGGCCGCCTCTGGCAGGCCGATGCTCCGGTGATGGACCGGCTCGCGCGCGAGGGCACGGAGTACCTCGCGGTCGAGCCGGCGTATCCGGCCCGTACGGTCGTCTGCTTCTCATCGATGCTCACCGGCGCCACTCCAGCCGAGCACGGCATGCGTTCGAACTTCGCTCCGCGGCTCGGCGTGCGGTGCGAGTCCGTCTTCGACGTGCTGAAGCGGAAGGGCAGGCGCGGCCGGCTCGTGGGGATCGCGCACCTGCTTGATCCGTTCGGCGAGGACGTGGTGCGCTCGGTGACCTCCGTGCAGCCGACCTCGCGGATCGACGCCTCGCTCGTGGCCGAGGGCCGTCGGGTGGTGGAGGAGGAGGACCCGGATCTGCTGGTGCTCCAGCTGCTCGCCGCCGATCAGCTCGGCCATGTGCGCGGCGTGCGCAGCCCCGAGTACCTCGACCAGCTCGCAGAGACGGACCGCCACGTCGGCGGTTTCCTCGACTTCCTCAAGCACAGCGGCCGGCTCGACGGCGCCACGGTGATCCTGATGGCCGACCACGGGCAGGGCCGCGGAATCGGCGGCCACGGGCATCTGGACTGGGGCGAGCGGCCGGTGCCCTTCGTCGTATGGGGCGAGGGTGCGCTGCCGGGAACGATCTCGCGCGAGCCGCGCTCGGTGCTCGAGCTGGCCGCGACGATCGGTCGCCTGCTCGGCGTGCCGCAGCCCGAGGCCGCGCGTGGGCGCCCGCTGGTGCCGGCGGAGGACGCGAGCGTCGAACCGGCGCGGGCCGTGGCGGGCGCGGCCGAGCCGGTGGCCGCCGGGCGCTGTCTCGCCATCGTCGTCGCCCGTGACGAGGAGCCCGCCGTCGGCCGCGTGCTTGCCGGGATCCCAAAGACCGCGTGCGGCCTGCCGGTGGATGTGCTGCTCGTGGACGACGGTTCCCGCGACGCCACCGCCTCGATCGGCCGCGAGCACGGCGCGCGCGTCCATTCGGCTGCGCAGTCACGAGGACTCGGCGCCGCGCTGCGCACCGGCCTCGAGATCGCCCGCGACGAGGGCTATGCCGCAGCGCTCTACATCGACGGCGACGGCGAGTACGACCCAGCGGGGCTCGAGCAGGTGCTCGAGCCGGTCGCGCGCGGGCGCGCCGACTATGTGCTCGGCTCGCGCTTCCTCGGCCGGCGCGAGGGCATGTCGTGGCATCGCACGCTGGCGAACCGCTCGTCGAGCGCGCTCCTTGGAACCCTCCTCGGCACGGTCACGAGCGATGCCCAGACCGGCTGCCGCGGGTTCTCCGCCCGCGCGCTCGCCGCCGCGTGCATCCGGCACGACTACAACTACGCACAGGTGCTCACCATCTCCCTGTGGGGCGCCGGCATCGACGCGGTGGAGGTCCCGATCAGCTACCGGCGCCGCTCGAGCGGACGCTCGTTCGTGCGCTACCCCGAGTACTTCGCGAGAGTGGCACCCGCGGTCTGGCGCGAGTGGCGCGCCGCACGCGCCTCGCGCAGGACGAGCAGCAGCACGGCGATTCCCACCGCGCCCGCCAGCCAGAACGGCCAGCCGCCGCCGGGCTCGAACCGCGGGAGCACGTCCGTGAGCGGTCCGAACGGCGCGTCCGGCCGAGCGGTCACGAACGAGCCGTCGCCCCAGCGCACGTCGGCGTAGAGCCACGCCGATCCGGCCACCGTGAGCCCGGCGAGCGCGCTTCCGATCCGCGGCATGTGACGCAGGCCCATGGCCACGAGTGGGACGGCCAGCGGCAGCCCGGCCAGCAGATGGCGCGACGGGAACCAGAAGCCGAACATCGTCGGCGCCACGAACGCGGCCACCACCAGCTGCGCGCCGAGCGCGGCGGCGCAGAGCGCGGCCGACAGCTGGATCTCGCGCACTCCGGGCACGGCCTGCGCCAGGCGCTCGCGATGCGAGTGCCACAGCCACCAGAGCCCGACGAAGGCCAGCACGAACACGGGCGCCCAGCGCAGCAGCCCGTACTCGCGGTCGATGAAGAGGGCCACCAGCCGGTAGGTGCGCCCGAGGTAGCCGCCCGGCGAGCTCGTGTCGGTCGCACTCTCGCCCGGGACATCTGCGGCGTACGGCGTGGGGCCGCCGTAGAGCGCCTCGTTCAGGGCCACGTAGAGAGCCACGGAGAACAGCGAGACCTCCACCGCGCCGACCGCCAACGTTCGCCGCGGCGCGCGCCAGAGCGCCCGCACCGCGACCGCGCCGATCACCACGCCCGCCGGCACGAACTTCGTACCGAGCCACGGCAGCGCGCCGAGCAGCGCAAAGCAGGCGAACGCGTCCAGCCGCGCCACCCGCTGGCGCAGACGAAGCGCCAGCAGCGCCGCCCCGGCCAGCGCGGCACCGGCCGCGAGCTCCGGATAGACGGCACTGCCGTAGGCAAGGAACGGCGGGCTGAGCCCGACCGCGACGGCCGCGCCCAGCGCCCACGGGTCGGGTGCCACTCGCAGCGCGAGCCGGTACGCCAGAGCCACCGCGAGCGCGGCGATCGCCGCGAGGAAGAGCTCAACACCCTTCACGCCACCGATCGCGTACGCCGGTGCGATCAGCAGTGGAAAGCCGACCCCGTGCGGCTCGTTCAGCCGGCCCTCGGTCGTGCGGCCGTGGCGACGCAGCGCGTACGGGTAGAAATCGGCGTACGCGCGTCCGACGTACTCGTCGAGCAGGTCCACGTCGCCGTCCTCGACGATCGACTCGGCGGCCAGCAGGTAGTGGGGCTCGTCACCGCCATAGTCCGAGGCCCCGAAGGCGCTCATGCCCAGCGTGGCCGCGTAGGCGGCGAATACGAGCAGCCAGAGGGCGAGGGTGCGACGCATCGGCGCCGCACCCTAGCCGTGGATCGTTAGGCCACTACCGCGATCTCTTCCTGGTAGATCGCCATCGCGCGTCCGAGGCCCTCGCCGATCAGCATGTCCACGATGCCGAGGTCGTCCACTATGAGCGACGCCTTTGTGTTGATCCGCTCGAAGTCCTCGGAGCGGCGGAGCGCATCGATCTGCTCCTCACTCCCGCGAATGAGCTCGAAACCGCCCAGCTCGCCGCCGTGCGGCTGGAGCAGGCATACCTCGAAGCTCTCGATGCGTCCGTCGGACTGCATCTGTCCGTAGAGCTCGATGGTCTCGTTGAACACATCGAGCGCACGATCCTCCCGTCCTCGCACCACTTGGCCCCAGCCGATGAACAGCCCAGCGTCAGCCACGGTTCCTCCTTGGGTCGGGTGAAAAGAACCTACGCCCGCGGACCGGGCGGGGCAAGTTCAGGCGCCGAGCGCGCGAGCGATGACCATCTGCTGAACCTCGTCGGTGCCCTCGCCGATCGTGAGGATCTTCGCGTCCCTGTAGAAGCGGCACACCGGGTACTCCTCTATGTAGCCGTAGCCCCCGTGGATCTGCACGGCCTCCTCTGTGGCTCGCACGGCGAGCCGGCCCGTCTTCAGCTTCGCCTGCGCGGCGGTGAGCGAGAAGTTCCTGCCGAGGTCCTTTTCGATGGCGGCCTTGTACGTGAGCAGGCGCGCGGCCTCGATCTCGGTGGAGATGTCCGCGAGCTTGGCCTGGATCACCTGGTACTTCGAGATCGGCTGGCCGAACGCCACGCGCTCCTTCGCATAGGCGAGCGCCTCGTCGAGCGCACCCTGCGCGAGGCCGACACCCAGCGCGGACACGCCGATGCGCCCGCCGTCGAGTGTCTGCAGGAACTGCTTGAAGCCATGCCCGCGCGGCCCCACGAGGTTCTCCTCGGGTACGCGGCAGTCCTCGAAGCTGAGCGGGCGCGTGTCGGAGGCGTTCCAGCCCATCTTCCGGTAGGGCTCGCCAATCTCGTAGCCCGGCGTGCCGTTCGGGACCAGGATGTTCGAGATCTCGTCCTCTCCCGTTCGAGCCGTGATCGTCACGAAGCCCGAGATGTCGGTGCCGCTGTTGGTGATGAACTGCTTCGCGCCGTTGATCACCCAATCGCCTGTGCCCGACTGGGTATCGCCGTCGAGCTCCGCGCGTGTGCGCACATTGCCGGCGTCGGAGCCCGCCTCGGGCTCGGTGAGCCCGAAGGCGCCGAGCACCTCGCCGGCGCAGAGCCGCGGCATCCACTCCGCCTTCTGCTCTTCGGACCCGAACGCGTAGAGCGGCCACGTGCCGAGCGAGGTGTGGGCCGCCACGGTGATCGCGACGCTCGAGTCCACCCGCCCCAGCTCCTCGATCGCGATCGCATAGCTGAGGTTGTCCGCGCCACCTCCGCCGTACTCCTCCGGATAGGGAATCCCCATCAGGCCGAGGCCGCCGAGCTTCGCGACGATCTCGTACGGGAAGCGCTTTTCTCGGTCGAGCTCCTCCGCCACCGGGCGCACCTCGGCGTCCGCGAAATCGCGAACGAGCCGGCGGATGTCCTGCTGCTCGTCGGTCAGGTCGAACTGCATGCGGCGCGGGATGCTAGTGCGCCCGCGCCGCCGGCCGACTCAGCCGAACGAGGACCTGCGGCTGAGGCAGACCAGGAAGGTGCTCACCGCGTCGTCGCTGGCTGCGCCCCGGAACCTGAAGCGTCCCGCCCGCCGACCCTCCGGATGCGTGAGCCTGAGATTCACGCCATCCGCCGCGTCGACGGCGTAGCCGGTTGCGAGGCTGAACTGGCTGCTTCCGCAGCGGTGGGTGAACGTGCCGGCGGATCCCGGCCGGGGCCCGACAGCGTCCGAGAACCTTGGGCGCGCCACACCGAAGCGCAACCGGGCGCCTCGGCTGGAGGTCACCGTCTGCCGCAGGCAGCGGGCACTGACGCGCGCCGTGGCCGCGGACGCTGCGTCGTTCTGGAGCGTGAAGTCCCAGCCATGCGCTCTCGGCACCACCGAGGCGAGCCGCGTGTCTCCGCGCGTGCCGGGGTCAAAGCCGTATCCGGTGCCGACCCACGCACGGCCGCAGCGGAGGCGCACGGTGGTCCTGCCGCCCGCGGGCACCGCGACCGGTGGCCTGCGGGTGCTCACGTCCAGCCGTGCCCCGCCCACGCCCGCCGGCAGCTGCAGGCGCACGCAGCGCAGCACTGCCCGCACTCCTCCGCCGCCGTCCGTACCCGTGAGGCGGAAGCGCCAGGTGCCGGCGCCGCTGCCCGGGATGGAGCGCCGGACGGTCACACCGGGGTCATGGTTCGTCACAGCGGCGTTCAGCGCAACCGCCTGCGCCGGACACCGGAGCGTCAGCGTCTTCGAGCCGCCGGATGGAACAGCCGTCGAGCGTGCCACGGAGCTCGGCACCACGACATCCGCGGCAAGGGCGCTGGCCGGGAAGGCGAGCAGGGCGATCGTGAGCGAGGTACAGAGGGCGAATCGCGAGGGCATGCGGCACGCTACCACCGGTTTGCGCACCGCGCGCGCCATTTCTATCCTGCGCGCTGGATGGCCTCGCTATCGCTGATTCTCGCTCAGGCCGGCTCCGGCAGCTCCGGGTTCGGCGGCGGCGGAGGGGGAGGTGGCGGGGGCTTTGGCGGCGGCTCGTCGGGGAGCGGCGAGGGGGACCCGCTGGTCGCGGTCCTGGTGTTCGGCCTCTTCGGCGTCTTCCTTCTCTACCTGGCGATCCACTCGGTGCGCTACCGGCGCAAGCTGCGGGAGCGCGACCGGGAGGTGCGGACAGCCTCCGCGGAGGCCGCCGAGGACGACGCCTATTTCGCCTCGGACGAGCTCGAGCGCCACGCCGTCGCGCTGTTCCGTGCGGCGCAGATGGCGTGGGACGCGCGCGACCGCGATGGCCTCTCCCGGCTCGTGGGACCGGACCTGCTCGTGGAGTGGCAACGCCGCCTCGACGACTTCGACCAGAAGGGCTGGCACAACCGCGTTGAGGTGATGGGGGACCCAACCGTGCTGTACGTGGGCATCACCAACCGCGAGGACGACGACGAGGACCGCGCGGTGGTCCGGATCGAGGCGAAGCTGAGGGCGTACGTGGAGGACGGCGCCGGCAACCGGGTGATGCGTGACGGCGAGAAGGACGAGCTCGTGACGCTGGTCGAGTACTGGACGCTCGCGCGCTCGAACGGCGCATGGATGGTCCAGTCGATCGAGCAGCGCACCGAGGGCGACCACCACCTGGACGGGCAGATCGTGGCCTCGCCATGGTCGGACGAGCAGCGCCTCGACGACGAGTCGCTCACCGAGCTCGCTGTGGCGGACGGCCTCCCGGAGGGCTTCACCACCGTCGACCTCGCCCAGCTGGACTTCGACGGTGACGCTCGCGCCCATGCGCTCGACCTGTCGCTCGCGGACGCTCGCTTCGCGCCCGACGTGCTCGAGGCGGCGGCCCGGCGCGCGGTCGAGGCCTGGACCGAGGCCGTGGACGGAGATGACACCGCGCTCCAGCGAATCGCGTCGCCGGAGGCGGTTGCGGGACTGCTCTACGGGGGCGACGCCACGCGTGCGACGCGGCTGGTGGTGCGCGGCCCGCGCGTGAAGCGGATCCGGATCGCCGGGGTGCAGCTGGAGCAGGTACCGGCCACGATGACGGTCGAAGTCGAGCTTGGCGGCCGGCGCTACGTGGAGAACCGCGACACGGCTGCCGTGGTGAGCGGATCGAAGGACAGCGCGACGACGTTCACCGAGCGCTGGACCCTCGCCCTGGACGGGCCGGCCGACGCGCCCTGGCGGATAGTCGTAATCGCCTGAACGTTGTTTGCGGCTGTTGCGCAAGCCGCGGGCGTTGCCCGCGGCGCAGCGACGCAGCTGTTGCGCAAGCCGCGGGCGTTGCCCGCGGCGCAGCGACGCATTTCCGTCCGGGGGACGCATCAGGCTCGCGTTTCGTGAGTGATATCTCCGTCGTCGCCACCGCTCCTTCGGCCCGCTTCGCACTTCCGTCAGACCGCCGGTACCTCCCGGGCCGTCACGTCTGGGCGCAGATCGAGGACGGCATTGCAACCGTCGGCGTGACCGCTCCGCTGGGAGAGGTGCTCTGGTACACGCCGGAGATCGAGTACTGGGCGGTCGATCGCGTGGACGTGGGGGAGACGCTCGCCACGGTGCAGGGGCGCTCGAGCCGTACGGTGGCCGTTGGCTCGCCCGTCCGCGGCGCGCTCGTCGAGCTGAACCCGCTCCTGCGCCGGGCGCCACACGCACTGCTCGCGCAGCCGTACGGACGCGGCTGGGTCGCACGCATCTCGGCTGACCGCTGGGAGCGCGACGAGGCCGGGATGATCTCGGCCCGCGACTACCGGAAGATCCTCGACGCCGACCTGGCGCTCGGCCGCGAGTTCTGCTTCGGCGGCGCCCTGCTCGCACCGCGGCCCGCCGCGGAGCCCGACGTCCGGCCGGCTGCAGCGGCCTAGGCTCGGCGACAAGCTCAGGCGGGCGTCGGCGCGGGCTCCCGCGGCCTGAGCGTGGCCACCGCCACGCCCACGATCACGATCGCCACGCCCAGCAGCTGCACCCCTGACGGGGCCTCGGACAGGATCAGCGCACCCAGGAACACGGTCGTCACCGGTTGGAGCATCAGGACGATCGAGGTGAGCACCGCCGGCAGGCGCGGCAGCGACACCGAGATCAGCAGCCACCCGAGCACCTGTGAGGACAGCGCGAGCAGCACGAGCCACGCCTGCGCCTCGAGGTTAGGCGTCCAGTCGATGTCACCGACGATGATGCCGCCGATCGCGGAGAACACGGCCGCGCTGAGCGTGGCGTCGAACAGCGGGCCGGCCGGCCGCCGGATGTCAACGTTGCCCTGCCGCAGGATCAGGATGAAGATCGCGTAGGTGATCGCAGTGAGCACGCCGAAGACCACTCCGAGGAGCGGATCGTCGCCGTACGCGCCGCTGCCCACGACTCCTGAGATCAGGATCACTCCGGCGAACACAACTGGGATCGAGGCCAGCGAGCGGTTTTCCGGCCGCTCGCCCAGCACTGCCCAGGCAAGCAGCGCTACCAGCACGACCTGGGTGTTGCCGAGCACCGTCGCGAGCCCCGCGCCCACGGCTTCAATCGAGTGGTGCCAGAAGGTGAGGTCGGCGGCGAACATCACGCCCGCGATCCAGAGGGGTACGCGCTCGCGCAGGGTCCGCGTGCCGTAGCGCCGGCTCTCGAGCCACGCCAGGAGAGCGAGCACGGGCAGCGCATACGCGCAGCGGAAGAACGCCGCGGTGGAAGGCGACACCTCCGAGAGCCGCACGAGGATCGCGGAGAAGGCGATCACCATCGCGCCCAGCACACCGGCGAGTACGGGCCTGTCAGTCACGGCGATCGAGACTAGCCGGGGATATGGTGCGGTCCGTGAACCGCGACACCGTGCTCTGGACCCTCGTGCTGTTCTTCGGCGCGTCGATCATGTTCGCCGCAATTCGCAATGCGACGGAGGATGAGAGCACCGGCCTGTCGCTCGGTTTGCAGCTGTTCGCCGGGCTGCTGTTGATCGGCGCGGTGATCCTGTTCGTGAGGCGCCGGCGATGAGATGGTTGGTCGATGGCATGAACGTGATCGGCTCGCGGCCGACGGGCTGGTGGCGCGACCGTCCTGGCGCGATGCGCTCTCTGGTGGAAGAGCTCGACGCGTTCGCGGAGGGCAGCGGCGACCCGGTGACCGTCGTGCTCGACGGCAAGCCGTTCGACCTGGAGGGCGGTCCCGGGGTGACCGTGAAGTTCGCCTCGCGTCGCGGTCCCAACGCCGCCGACGACGACATCGCGGCGATCGCGGCGTCCGACGCGAACCCCGCCGACCTGTCAGTCGTGACCTCCGACGGCGACCTCGCTCGACGCGTCCGCGACGCCGGGGCGACCGTTCTCGGCGCCGGCGAGTTCCGCCGCAGGCTCGACGGCTAGCGCTAGCCGCTCGTCCACGATTGCCCGGCAACCACGCCCGGGCACGACCGTCACGTGCCGGATCAGTCCGCGCTCGGGGCGCTGCGACGGCGCGCGCAGGCGCACGCGCTTCAGCACCTCGCGCAGCACGGTCCGCATCTCGACCTGTGCGAACGAGGCGCCGATGCAGCGCCGCACCCCGCCGCCGAACGGGATCCACGCGTACGACTCGCCCCCGGGATGCCGAAGGCTCGCGGCCACCGGCCGCTCGCCCCAGGAACCGCTCCGGTCGGAACTCCTCGGGCGACTCGTACAGGTCCGGACGCGCGTGGAGCACGGCGATCGCCGGCAGCACCAGCGTGCCCGCGGGTAGCTGCCAGCCGGCCACCTCGGTGTCGCGCGTGAGCTTGCGGGCCACGTCCACGATCACGGGGCGCACGCGCAGGGTCTCCTTCACCACCGCATCGACGTAGTCGTCGTCGTCGAGCGACTCGGTGAGGCGCTCGAGCACGCGCGGAGTACGCAGCAGGCGCTCGAAGGCCCAGGACAGCCCGGTGGCGGTGGTCTCGTGGCCGGCTGTGAGCAGAGTCATCAGCTCGTCGCGCAGCTCCACGTCGGTCATCGCCGTCCCGTCCTCGTGTTGCGCCGAGAGCAGAAGCGAGAGAACGTCGTCGCGCTCCTCACCGTCGTCCGCGGCACGCCGGTCGGCGATCTCCGCGTAGATCAGCTCGTCGACGGCGGCCCGCGCCTTGCGGAAGCGGGCGGCCGGTGTGAGGCCGCCAAGGTCACGCTCGAAGAACGGGATCCAGTTCAGGACGCTCGTCAGCTCGCCGAGCGGCGGGATGCGCTCGCGGAAGAGATCCATGCGCGCGTCGTCGCGCACACCGAACACCGCGCGCAGGATCACCTCGAGCGTGATCGCCTGCATGCGCGGGCGCAGCTCGATCTCTTTGCCGAGCGGCCAGCGCGCCACCTCGCGCTCGGTGGCCTCGGCCATCACCTCCACGTAGCGGCGCACGCTCTCGCCATGGAAGGGCGGGAGCAACAGCTTGCGCTGGCTCATGTGGCGCTGCTCGTCGAGGGTGAGGAGCGAGTGCTCGCCGAGCGCGTCGCCGAGCGCCAGCGCGTTGGCCTCGCCCGCGTGGAAGATTGTGGGGTCGCCGGTGAAGACGCGCTTCACCTCCGCCGGATCGGCCACGTACACCACGCGCCCGAAGATCGGGAAGCGCGACGAGAAGACGTCCCCGTAGCGGCGCCAGCGCTTGATCATCCAGCCATACGGCGAGGCCGTGACGAACGCGGCCTGCATCAGGCTGGGCATCCGGGGGCCGGGTGGAAAGCTCACCCGGAGGTTGTACCAGCCAGGAACTTTCTGATCGCCGCGTGCGTCTCGCGCGGCCGCTCCACCTGAGGCACGTGGCCGCACTCTAGCTCCACGTGCCGTGCCTTCGGCAGCGCCTTCTGGACGTGCTTCATGAAGCCGATCGGCACGAGCGTGTCGTTGCGGCCCCAGACGAACAGCGATTCGCACTGAAGCGTTTCGAGGCGGGTCCAGAACCCGTTCTCGCCGTGCGGCTCGTCCAGGTAGATGTTGCGCGCCGCGGCATAGAACGCCGCGCGCCCGCTGCGGCTGAGGTACGCGCGCAGGAACTCGTCCACCCCCGCCGCGGTCCAGCCGCCGTTGCCGGCCGGCACGAGCCGCCGGACCATTGCCTCGACCACGGGGCGCGGAGCGGGCTGGATCAGCCCGAGCTCCGGCCGAAGCGCTCGCAGCATCGGCGCCCACGGACGCGACCGCAGCCACGCGAGCGCGGGGCTCAGCAGCAGCAGGCCGCCGATGCGGTCGGGATCGACGAGGCCCGCCTCGATCGCCACACGTCCGCCCATGCTGTTGCCGGCGATGTGCGCGCGCTCGATGCCGAGCGCGTCCATCGCCGCGAATGCGGAGCGGGCGAACCAGGGCGCGTCGTAGGGCGCGCCGATCGGCTTGTCGGACTCGCCGAACCCGGGCAGGTCGATCGCGACGACGCGATAGGTATCGGCCAGCGCGGAGACGGTGGGGAGGAAGGAGGCCTTCGTCCCACCAAGGCCGTGCAAGCACACGATCGTCTCGGGGCCGGTACCTGCGGAGAGCACGGAGATCGAGCCGAATCCGCGCGTGCGCACCATGCCGAACTCGAGCCGCCCCGGCTCCTGGGAGCCGTTCGTGGCCGCCAGGAACCCCACGCCCACGTGAAGGCTGCCGCGAATCTGAAGCCGGCCGGCGCGGAACGCGTCCATGCCGCCGCGCATGTCGGCGGCGATCTTCCGCCAGGTGGCGGGGTCGGCAGTGAGCACGGCGTCCGGCTCGGCGCTCTCGCTCGCGCCACGGAGGCGCGCGCGCCGCCCGGCGATCACCGCGTCGCAGGAGCGCCCGCCGGTCACTTCCAACCGGACGCGTGCCCGCCCGCCCGGCACATGCATCACGTCCGCGTCGAAGCGCTCTGCGAGCGACGCGATTCCGTCGGTCGGCGCGGTGCCGGGTGCCCGTGTGGCCGTCGTCATCCTCCGATCAATACCACCGAAACCGTGCCCCGAACCATCCTCACCGTCCCGGATGGCATCCAGCACTTGCGGCAGGATCGAACAAACATATGTTGTTTTTGTGTCGACTTCGGCCGAGTCCTTGACAAACCCGACAGCGGTCGGAGAGGATCGCGCCCATGGAGGAGGAGCCAGGGACGGCGCCGTCCCTGCGCGAAACAAACCGGCTGCGTGTGATTCAGGCGCTGCAGATCCTGGGGGTCACGAGCCGCGCCGACGTGGCTCGCCACACCCGGCTGTCGCGCTCGACCGTTTCGACGATCGTGGCGACCCTGCAAGCCGAGGGGATCGTGGTCGATCGTGACCCCGACGGACGCTCGCAGGGAGGCGGTGGCCGCCCGCCCGCGCCGATCGCCCTCTATCCCGCGGCGGGCCTCGCCATCGGGGTCGACTTCGGCAAGCGCCATCTGGCTGTCGCGCTCGCAGACCTCTCCCATGAGATCCTCGCGGAGGAATGGCGCGAGATGCCGGACGACTACGACGCAGCGACGGGCATCGAGAGCGCGGCCGAGATGGTCGAGCTCGTGCTGGACGCCGCGGGCGCGGACCGCGAGCGAGTGCTCGGCGTCGGGATGGGCCTTCCCGGCCCGGTGCATCGCAGCGGCGTGGTGGGCTCGTCCGCCATCCTGCCCGGCTGGGCCGGCACCCACGCCTCCGAGCGCATGAGCGAACGGCTCGGCATGGAGGTCTGGCTGCGCAACGACGCGAACCTGGGTGCGCTCGCCGAGGCCATTTGGGGCGCCGGTCGCGGCGCCTCGGGGATCGTCTACCTCAAGTTGGCGACGGGAATCGGCGCCGGAATCGTGATTGACGGGCGACTGTTCGGGGGCGCCGGCGGTACCGCCGGGGAGATCGGCCACACGTCGCTCGACGAGACAGGCGACATCTGCCGCTGTGGGAGTCGCGGCTGCCTGGAGACGTACGCAAGCGCCGCGGCGATAGCGGGCCTTCTGAGCCGCAGCCTCGGCGAACCACTCAGCCCGGACGACGTGACGCAGCGGGCCGTCGACGGCGATCCCGGATGCCGGCGCGCACTCGCCGATGCCGGCCGCCACATCGGGGCCGCCGTGGCGGACCTCGTCAACCTCATCAACCCCGAGCGGATCATCGTGGGGGGCAGCATGGCCATCGCCGGAGATGTGCTGCTCGACCCGCTCAGAGAAGCAGTCGGACTACGAGCCATCCCGAGCGCAGCGGAGGACGTGGAAATCGTCCTCGGCGAACTCGGGGAGCGCGCCGAATTGCTCGGCGCGGTGGCGCTCGTGCTCCATGAGGCCGGTCCCGCATGGAGCGGGCCGGCCCCGGCGGTCAAGAAGGCAACGGTAACTCGGTAAGGAGGGCACATGCTCAGATTCAGAACGCTCGGCGTGATCTTCGTGCTGGTGGGTGCAATGGCACTCGCGGCGTGCGGTGACGACGACAGCGGCAGCTCGGATAGTGGAAGCAGCACTAGTGGTGACGGCGGTGGAAGCGGTTCGATTGCGCTGCTGCTTCCGGAGTCGAAGACGGCTCGCTACGAGTCGCAGGACCGGCCGAACTTCGAAGCCAAGGCGAAGGAGCTCTGCCCGGACTGCGAGATCATCTACTCGAACGCGGACCAGGACGCGGCCAAGCAGCAGCAGCAGGCTGAGGCCGCCATCACGAAGGGCGCGAAGGTGCTCGTGCTCGACCCGGTGGACGCCGCGTCGGCAGGTGCGATCGTGAACCGCGCGAAGCAGGCGCAGATTCCGGTGATCAGCTACGACCGCCTGATCACGGACGCTGACATCGACTACTACATCTCGTTCGACAACGAGCAGGTCGGCAAGCTTCAGGGCGAGAGCCTCGTCAAGAAGCTCACCGACGATGGCGCCAAGGGCAGCCTCATCATGATCAACGGCGCCCCGACGGACAACAACGCCAAGCTGTTCAAGGAGGGCGCGCACAGCGTCATCGACAGCAGCGACTACAAGGTGGCGAAGGAGTACGACACGCCTGACTGGAGCCCGGACAAGGCCCAGCAGGAGATGGAGCAGGCGATCACGGCCGTCGGCAAGGACGGATTCGTGGGCGTCTACGCCGCCAACGATGGAACCGCCGGCGGCGCGATTGCTGCGATGAAGGGCAATGGCGTCGATCCCAAGACCCGCCCGACGACCGGGCAGGATGCGGAGCTCGCGGCCATCCAGCGCATCCTCATCGACGAGCAGTACATGACCGTCTACAAGGCGATCAAGGCCGAGGCAGAATCCGCGGCAGAGCTGGCCACGGCCCTCGCCATGGGCAAGACGCCGCCCGCAGCTGACGACAAGATCGACAACGGGACCAAGCAGGTTCCGTCGATCCTGCTGACCCCTGTGGCGGTCACCAAGGACAACATCAACGACACGATCATTAAGGACAACTTCTGGACGGCGGACGAGATCTGCACCGGCAAGTACGCAGCCGCCTGCAAGGAAGCTGGCATCCAGTAGGGCCTGTGGGGAAGAATGGGGGCGTCCCGTGTGGGGCGCCCCCATCCTCATCTCTGGAAGGAGCCGAATGAACAGCAACGGGAGCACGCCGGTGCTCGCCCTGAAAGGGGTGAGCAAGAGCTTCGGCCCGGTCCAGGCGCTCAAGAACGTGGACTTCGAAGTGCTGCCCGGCGAGGTGGTGGCGCTCGTGGGCGACAACGGAGCGGGCAAGTCCACGCTCGTGAAAACGATCGCCGGGATTCATCCTGCTGACTCGGGCACCATCCTCTTCGAGGGCAAGGAGGTGACCATCACGAGCCCGACCGACGCGGTCCACCTCGGAATCGCGACCGTCTACCAGGACCTCGCCCTGTGCGACAACCTCGACGTGGTCGAGAACCTCTTCCTCGGGCGCGAGGAGACCGACGACGGCGTGGCTGGTGTGTTGCACCAGCTCGACGAGGTCGGCATGGAGAAGCAGACCGGCGAGCTGCTCCAGAACCTCGCCGTGACGATCACCGACGTGCGCAACGAGGTCGGCACGATGTCCGGTGGGCAGCGGCAGCAGGTGGCCATTGCCCGCTCGCTGCTCGGCGAGCCCAAGCTCGTGATGCTCGACGAGCCGACGGCGGCCCTCGGCGTGCGCCAGACGGCCATGGTGCTCGACCTGGTCAAAACCCTCCGCGACCGCGGCTACGGCGTGCTCGTGATCAGCCACAACCTTGGGGACGTGTTCCAGGTGGCTGACCGGATCTTCGTGCTGCGGCTCGGCCAGAAGGCGGGCGAATTCGGCCGGGATGCCAGCCAGGACCAGGTCGTGGCTGCGATCACGGGCGCTACGGGGAACGGAGGCGAGCGATGAGTGTGGGTGGCGTGACCGTCGACGACGAGGACGTCGAGGTCCGGAGTCCCCGGGGCGACCTCCTGCGGCGCTTCGTCGCAGGCGATCTCGCGGAGCTGCGAGTTGTCCTCGCGCTCGCTGTGATCTGGTTGGTCTTTTACCTGCAGGAGCCGCGCTTCCTCAGCTCGGTGAACCTGACCAACCTCGTGCTCCAGATGACCGCCGTCGGGCTGGTCTCGATCGGCGTCGTGTGCGTGCTGCTGCTCGGCGAGATCGACCTGTCGGTCGGCGCGGTGAGCGGTCTGTGTGCCGCGATCATGGCCGTGCTGAACGTGAAGCACGGCTGGTCGCCGTACCTCGCGATCGCCGCCGGCGTGTTCGTCGGTACGGCGATCGGGCTCTTCCAGGGCTCGGTGTTCACGCGCTTCGTCGTCCCATCGTTCGTCGTGACGCTCGCCGGGCTCTTAGCGTGGCCGGGGGCCCAGCTCGAGGTGCTTGGCGAGACCGGCACCGTGAACATCAGCAACCCCACGATCGTCGGGCTGACGAGCACGTTCTACAGCGACACGGTGGGATGGATCATCGCGATCGTAGGCATCGGGCTGTACGCGGCGCTGGCGCTGCGGGGGCGGCAGAAGCGCGTCTCGGACGGCTTGTCCGCGCCGCCTGTCGGCCTGCTCGGCCTTCGCATCGGCCTCCTGGCCGTGGTGGTGCTCGTGTCGGTCTGGGTGCTTAACGACGACCGTGGCGTGCCGTTGGCGGCGCTGATCCTCGTGGGGTTCTGCCTGTTCTTCTTCTACATCACGACCCGGACCACGTTCGGGCGGCACATCTTCGCCGTGGGTGGCAACGCGGAGGCCGCGCGGCGGGCCGGCATCCATGTGACCCGCGTGCGCGTGATCGTGTTCATGATCTCGTCGACGATGGCCGCGATCGGCGGCATCATGGCCGCCTCGCGCCTGCTCGCGGTGAACCAGTCGTCCGGTTCGGGTGACTTCCTGCTGCTCGCGATCGCCGGCCCGGTGATCGCGGGCACGAGCCTGTTCGGCGGCCGCGGCAGCGTGTGGCACGCGCTGCTCGGCGCGCTCGTGATCACCTCGATCTCGAACGGCATGGACCTACTGGCGCTCCAGTCGTCGGTGAAGTTCATGGTCACGGGCGCCGTGCTGCTTCTCGCCGTGATAATCGACTCGATCGCGCGCCGGCAGCGACAGGCAGCGGGACGGGTCTGACCCCCGGGTCGGGGGAACCGCTCCGGGTCGGGCTGATCGGCTACGGCCTCGCCGGGTCGGCGTTCCATGCGCCGCTCGTCGAGGCCGTGCCCGGTCTCACGCTCGCGTCCGTCGTCACGTCCAATCCTGAGCGCGCCGCTCAGGCGCGCTCCACCTACCCGCAAGCGCAGATCCTCCCGTCCGCCGACGAACTGTTCGGCGCCGCGGACGCGCACGATCTCGTGGTGGTGGCGGCGCCGAATCGCGAGCACGTGCCGCTGGGTCTGGCGGCGGTCGAGGCGGGACTTCACCTCGTGGTGGACAAGCCGCTGGCCGCGAACGTGGCCGACGCGCAGCGGCTGGCGGACGCCGCGGCGGCACGCGGCGTCGTGGCGAGCGTCTTCCACAACCGGCGCTGGGACGGTGAGTTCCTGACCCTGCGGCGGCTCGTAGCCGAGGGTTCGCTCGGTGATCTCGTACGGGTCGAGTCCCGCTTCGACCGCTGGCGGCCGCACGTCGACCAGAGCAAGTGGCGCGAGGGCAGCGCCCCAGAGGACGCGGGCGGGGTTCTGTTCGACCTCGGCCCCCATCTGATCGACCAGGTGCTCGAACTGCTCGGGCCGGCCCGGTCGGTGTTCGCGGAGGTGCGGCGGCTGCGTCCGGGCGCGCAGGTGGACGACGACATCTTTCTCGCTCTCGAGCACTCCTCGGGAGTGCACTCGCACCTATCGGCGACCATGCTGGCGGCGCAGCCCGGGCCGCGCCTTAGGGCGCTCGGCGCGCGCTCCGCATACGTGAAGTGGGAAGCCGACGTCCAGGAGGACGAGCTCCGAGCCGGCGCACGCCCGGGGGATACCGGCTTCGGCGAGGACCCGCCCGAGTCTTGGGGACTCCTGGGCACCGAGGGCGACGCGAAGCGGGTGAAGACGGAGCCGGGGCGGTACGTCGAGTTCTATGAGCTGATGGAGCGAGCGATCCGAGCTCGCGGTGGCGACGCGGAGGCCGGCGGCGGCGAGCCGCCGCCCGTGCCGCTCGAGGCCGGCATCGCGACTCTGCGCGTGATCGAGGCCGCCCAGGCCAGCGCGGCGCAGAGCGTCGTCGTGCCGCTGTAACTCGCTCGTTGCGTGCGCGAGCCCACCGGTGCGCCGGGCGCGCGTACGGTCGCCGGTCATGCGGAACGACGGCGGGCAGGCGAGCGTCGAGTGGATCGGACTCGTGCTCCTGCTCGCGCTCGCCCTGGCGGCGCTCGTCCGATTCGCGCCGAGCGCGGACGCCGAGGCGCTCGGCCCCGAGCTGCTGCACGCGATCGGCTGCGCAGCGCGCGGCGGCTGCGAGGCGCCGAGCACCGGCGCGCAGCCCGAGGACGGCGCGCGCCCGGGCCGCGGCGCTCCGCGCGGCATGGTCAGCACGCCGCCGCTCGTGCCAGTCGCACCGCGGGACCGGCCGGCGCCCATCTCTCGCTCGCTTCCCGGGCGGCTGCTTCGCGGCGGTGCGCTCGCTCGGCGGGCCGGGCGCAGCGCCGGCGTGCTGTGGCGTCGCTCGTGGATGCTCTGTCTCGGCTACGAGCGCGTCCGTTACGGCTTTCTGAACCCGGAGATCCGCTTTCCGAACGCCTCGATTCCGTACTCCGAGCAGCTCCGGATCGCGAACGACTGCCTAAGCCCCGTCGACCTCGTGCGCGACTGGGATCTGATCCGGGGCCCGCGGTGAGCGCTCACCGAGGGTGCGAGCGCGGGCAGGCGAGCGTCGAGCTAGTCGCCCTGCTCCTGCTCCTGTCGCTCGCCTTCGCGGCGGCCGTGGCGGTCAGCCCGATGATGGACGGCCGCTCCCTGGGTGGTTTTCTGACGCATCACCTCATGTGCGCGGCCACACGTAGCTGCCACCAGGCGGAGGAGGCGTTGGAGGTCGCGTACGGCGAGGAGCTGGCCGGAACGATCAGGGACCATGCTCCGAACCTGGTCTATGAGCCGGGCGAACTGGAGTTGCCCGTCGACTGGCGGCGCTGCCGTCAGGCTCGCTGCGCGAGCGCCCCGAACGATCCCGCGCTCGACGCGCACCTGGGCGACGGCCGCGGTAGTGGAGGCCAGCGGGTGCGCGCCACCGCCTTCACTCGCGTGATCAGGCGCGGCGGCCGCCTCTACCTCCAGTACTGGCTCTATTACCCCGACTCGAACAGCGCGGTGGCGGGGTCTGACCTGGCGTGGGAGCGCTCGTGGATCCTGCCGCGGCTTCGTGCCCTTCTGTTCGGCAGCCCCGACTACCCCGGCTTCCATCGCGACGACTGGGAGGGCGTCTTCGTCCGCATCGACCCGGACGGGAGCACCTGGGTGCGCGCGAGCGCGCACGGCCATTACCAGGGCTGCAAGTGGCGCGAGTGCCGGAACCAGTGGATCCGGTCAACCGGCTGGGTGCGGGTGTCGCGTGGCAGCCACGCCGGGCACGTGCCCTTCCTCGTAACTCCGCGACCGCACGATCCACGCAACGGGCCGGGCGTCCCGCGCTTCATCACGCCGCCGCAGTCGCCCGCACCGCACCGGCCGCGCGTGCCGCAGGTACCTGGGCGCAACCTCGACGAGCGCTCCACAACCGGGGAGGGCCTGCGCCTCGTCCCGCTCGAGAACCTCGACCGGGACCCCTACCTCCCGCTGGACGGCGAGGTGAAGCCGCCCTGGGAAAAGCGCGCGTACTCGGATCCGGAAACGGGGGAGTCCTAGCCGAACGGCGGGCAGCCGGGTTTACGCTGGAGGCGTGAAGGGAAGCCGCTGTCCGTGAGAGTTGGGTTGGTGCTCGGCGCGGGCGGCGTGCTCGGCGGCGCGTGGCTCACGGGTGGGCTGAGCGCGCTGGCGAAGGAGACCGACTGGGATCCGGGCAGCGCCGAGTTCATCGTGGGCACGTCGGCGGGCTCGATGATCGGGGCTCTCGTGGCGGGCGGCGTGCCGCCCTGGTTCATGGTCGCCCATTCGCGCGGCGAGGTCTTCGACGGGCTCGCCGGCCCCGACGGCCGTCCGGCCGCCGACGCCGACCGCGCCGCGGGCGCCTCCTTCAAGATCCATCGCGGCCTGCCGCTGCTCGGGCCGGGCTCGCTGCGCATGGCGTTCACCGCGCTCTCCAACCCGCTTCGGCACACGCCCCTGCAGATGCTGGCCGGCTGGCTGCCGTCCGGCTTCATGTCGACCGAGTCCCTGAAAGACGTTGTGAGCCGCGCCGTCCCCGGCTCCTGGGTGGAGCACCCGAACTACTGGGCCGTCGCGTGTGACTACGAGTCCGGGCGGCGCACGCCGTTCGGGCGCGTGGCCTCCCCGCGCGCCGAGATCGGCGACGCAGTGGCGGCGTCGTGTGCGATTCCCGGCTTCTTCAGGCCCGTGAAGATCGGCGGGCGGCGCTACGTGGACGGCGGCGTCTGCTCCGTGTCGAACATGGACCTGGTGGCCGGTCGCGGGCTCGATCTAGTGATCTGCCTAAACCCGCTCACGAGCCAGGCCGAGGGGGCGTCCGGCGTCGGCGCCGTTCTTGACCTCATCCCCGCGATCACCCGGCGCGCGTCGCGCGCCAGGCTCGAGCGCGAGGAGCGCAAGGTGCGCCGCTTCGGCGCGGACGTCGTGATCATCGAGCCGACCGCCGAGGACCACGCCGTGATGGGGCGCAACTGGATGAGCGCGGACCGCCGCCAGGACGTGATCGAGACCGCCGAGCGTACGGTGGCCGCGCAGCTTCGCGACCCTGACATCCGCGCACGGCTCACGGGCCTTCCGGAGGGCGAGTCGCACAAGATCAGCCGTCCCTCGGGGCCGCCGTCGAGCTGGCCCGAGATCCGCCCCGCGGCAAGACGGGCGGCATGACCACCAAGACCTCCCGCGAGTCCTCGAACGGGTCCGAGCCCGAGGCGGCGGGCGGGGCGGCAAGCGGGCCGTCCTCGCTCGCACGTATGGCCGGCCGACTGATCGGCGCGGTGGCCCAGGAGGCGCAGCGCCGCGTGCCGAGCGCCGACCTCGACGAGCGCGATCCCGACTACATCCGCGAGACCCTGCCCGGGCTCTGGATGCTCGCGAGCCTCTACTTCCGGGCGGACGTGCGCGGCCTCCAGAACATCCCGGAGGACGGCCCCGTGCTGCTCGTGGGCAACCACTCCGGCGGCAACCTCACGCCTGACACGCACGTGTTCACCCTGGCGTTCAGCACCTACTTCGGGGTCGAGCGCCGCTTCCATCAGCTGGCCCACAACCTCGTGCTGTCGATGCCCGGGCTTGGGATGCTGCGCAAGTACGGCACCGTGGCCGCCACTCCCGAGAACGCGGAAGAGGCGCTCGACTCAGGCGCTGCGCTGCTCGTCTACCCGGGCGGCGACTACGAGGTTCACCGGCCCAGCTGGGAGTCCGCGCGCGTGGACTTCAACGGCCGCAAGGGCTTCATCCGGCTGGCGAAATCGAAGGGCGTGCCGCTCGTTCCGGTCGTCGCGATCGGCGGCCAGGAGACCGCCCTGTTCCTCTCGCGCGGCGAGGGCATCGCGCGACTGTTGGGGATCGACCGCATGTTCCGGCTGAAGGTGCTGCCGATCTCGCTGGCGCTGCCCTGGGGTCTGAACGTGGGCGACATGCTCGGCCACATCCCACTGCCCGCCAAGATCACGATCCAGGTACTCGAGCCGATCGACGTGTCGAGCATGGACGTGGACGAGGCCTATGAGCTCGTGATCGGACGGATGCAGACGGCGCTCACCGGGCTCGACGCGGAACGCAGCCTCCCCGTGCTCGGCTGATGCGGGTCGAAAAGGACATCTCCCTCGACGCCGACCGCGAGGAGGTCTGGGAGCTCGTCTCCGATCCCGACAACTACTCGCGCTTCTGGCACGGGCTAACGCGGCTCGACCGCAAGAACGACCAGCACGGCTGCGGCGCCCGCTTCGCCATGCGCATGCGCGTGGGCTCCGCCGACATCGGCGGTCTGATCGAGATCGTCGAGTTCGACGAGCCCGCCGACATGGCCTGGCACAGCATCACCGGGATCGACCACCGCGTCCGCTGGCGCCTTCGCGATGCCGACGACGGGCGCACAAAGGTGACCCTGCGCATGTCCTGGGACTCGCCGGGCGGCCTGCTCGGAATGGCCGCGGACCGCATCGGTGCCCCGATGGTGGCGCGCATCCTCGAGCGAACCCTTCAGAATCTGGCTCTGGAGCTGGATGACCAGGAGGTCTTTGAACAGGTGAGCAACGACGAGAGCATGAGCCTGCCCGCAAAGGTTCGCCACGAGCTCGGCAGCGTGAAGGTGCTGATCGACGCCGGCGTGATCCGGCCGATGCGGCCCGACCGGCTCTGGGGCGTGCTCCGGACGCTTCAGCGCTGGGGGCGCAGTCCCGCCGCAGGAGCGATCTCGCTCGCCGCGCGCTACCCGGACGGGACGATGATCGTGGACGAGCTCGGGACACTCACCTACAGCGAGGTCGACACCCGCACGAACGCGCTCGCCCACGCCCTATCGGACGCCGGCATCGTCGAGGGCGACGGCGTCGGGATCATGTGCCGCAACCACCGCGGCTTCATCGAGGCGACCGTCGCCGTGTCGAAGCTCGGCGCGGACGCGCTCTACCTGAACACCGCGTTCGCGGGCCCGCAGCTCACCGAGGTCGTGCAGCGCGAGAAGCCGAAGGCGCTGATCTTCGACGAGGAGTTCTACGGCCTGCTCGAGGGCGCGGGCCACCGCCGCAAGCGCTTCGTGGCCTGGCACGACTCGCCGAGCTGCGACGACCCGACGCTCGACGACCTGATGTCCGAGGGCGATCCGAGCCCGGTGGTGCCGCCGGAGCGCGAGGGGCGCGCGGTGATCCTCACGTCGGGCACCACCGGTACCCCGAAGGGCGCCTCCCGCGCCGGCCCGCAGTCGCTCGATCCCGCGGTGTCGTATCTGTCGCGGATCCCGCTGAAGAGCCGGCAGGTGATCCACATCGCGGCGCCGCTCTTCCACTCGTGGGGCTTCGCGCACTTCTCGCTCGGCCTGATCCTCGCCAACACGTACGTGCTGCGCCGCAAATTCGATCCAGAGGGCTGCCTCGCGGAGGTCGCGCGCTCGCGCGCCGATGCCCTTGCCGTCGTGCCGGTGATGATGCAGCGGATCATGGATCTGCCTGAGGAGACGCGCGCGAAGTACGACGTCTCGTCGCTCAAGGTTGTGGCGGCGAGTGGCTCGGCTCTTCCCGGCGACCTCGCCATCCACTGGATGGACGAGTTCGGCGACACGCTCTACAACCTCTACGGCTCCACCGAGGTGGCATGGGCCTCGATCGCCACGCCAGAGGACATGCGCGCCGCGCCGGGCACCGCCGGCCTCCCGCCGCGCGGGACCGTCGTGAAGCTCTACGACGAGAACGGCAACGAGGTGAAGCCCGGCGAGACCGGCCGCATCTTCGTGGGCAACGAGCTGCTCTTCGAGGGCTACACCGGCGGCGGGACGAAGGACGTGATCGGCAACCTGATGGCCACGGGCGACGTGGGGCGCTTCGACGACGCGGGCCGCATGTTCGTGGAGGGCCGCGACGACGAGATGATCGTCTCCGGCGGGGAGAACGTCTTCCCCAAGGAGGTCGAGGACCTGCTCTCCCGCCACGACGCCGTGAGCGACGTGGCCGCGATCGGCGTGGACGACAAGGACTTCGGGCAGCGCCTGCGTGCCTTCGTGGTGCTGGAGAGCGGCAAGAACGCGACAGAGGACGATCTCAAGGACTACGTGAAGAAGAACCTCGCGCGCTACAAGGTGCCGCGCGAGATCGTCTTCATCGACGAGCTTCCGCGCAACTCGACGGGCAAGATCCTGAAGCGCGTGCTGAAGGACCAGGAGGAGGAGCCCGCCTCGAAGTAGGGATATCTGCTCCCAAACCGGGTACGGCATGCCGGAACCCAGAGGAAGGAGCAGGTATGGATACCGGAGTGATCATTGCGATCGTCGCTGCAGCGCTGATATTGCTGGCGGTGCTGTGGTTCGCAGGTCGAAAGGGCCGCGAGCGCCGTTTCGAGACGCGCAGGCACGAGGCGCGCGAGATCCGCCGCGAGGCGGAGGTCGGCACGGCACAGGCCGACAGGACGCGTGCGGAGGCCGACGTGCAGGCGGCCGAGGCGAGGCGCCAGGAGGCGCAGGCGCGCGAGAGCGCGGCGGCTGCGGACGAGCAGCACCGCGAGGCGCGCGACCGGCACATCGAGGCGGCTGAGAAGGATCCCGACGCGGATCCCGACGAGGTGGCGGCGCAGTTCGACCGCGAGCGGGCCGAGGGTCGCGCGGTCGGCACGACCGGGGCAGCTCCCGCCGGGACGTCCAACGACCAGAGCGTCGAGCACCACGAGCACACCAGCGAGGCGGGCGAGGAGCGCGAGCGTCACTTCGAGCGCGACTCGAACGGCGAGGTCGTGCGCGACGAGGAGTACGAGCAGCCGCGCGGCGACCGCTAGGGCGGAGGACCGCCCTGCCGGCTGCAGAACTTCGCAGCCGGCAGGGGGCTGGCCCCCGAGGGCCTAGCCGCAGACGGGCCAGTGCCCGTTGCCGTGGTTCTTGAGCAGCACCCAGGCCCTCCAGGTCTGCTCCGAGCGCGGCGCAGCGGCCGGGTCTCCCGACCCGCCCACAACACGCCATGTGCTGAAGCTGAACTGGTAGAGCCCGCGGTAAGCGCCGCCCGAGCTCACCGCGCGCGGGTTGTTGTGTGACTCGCACCAAGCGATCGAGCGCAGCTGCGAGCGACTCCACGAGGCGATGTGGCGCACCTTGAAACGGTGCACCGTCGCACGGCCCTCGTAGGTGTCCGACCAGCGCGAGAACCGGACCTTCATGTTCCGGATCGAGCGCCGAAGCTCGCGGGCGGTCGCCGCCCGGTCGTCAGTGCGTGCCGCACGCACGAGGTTGCGGCCGTACCACACCCCATAGCGGTCCAGCTTTCGTCGCCAGTGCCTGTACGAGGCTTGGATACGAGTACCGGCCGCCCTCGCCTGAGGCGCCTTCGATGTCGTGGTTGTCGTTGCGGTATCAGCCTGCGACGGAGCCTCCGCCACAGCCGGCGACGTCGCCGCCGGTGCCAGCGCGCATGCGCACGCCAGCAGGGTCACTGCCTTCCTCAAAACACCACCTCCAAGGGTGGTCTGCCTGCCGTGCGAACGTCACCTGTGCACGGCTAGGGCTTGCCGAACTCGCGCGTTCTCCTCCCCCGCACGCAAGTAAGGCCGGTTTCCGGCTTACTCGGAGACCGTAGCCACCGCTATGCCCGCCTAAACCACTGTGTGATCTATGTCACACACCGTGAAACGGGGTCAGACCCCGTTTCACGGGGCGTTCAGCCCGCGTTGCGGCGGGCGAGCTCGATCAGCAGGCGCGTGCCGAATCCGCTTGCGCCCTTGCCCACGTAGTTGCGGTTCAGGCCCCACGCCGTGCCAGCGATGTCGATGTGCACCCACGGCTTCTCGTCCACGAATTGGCGCAGAAATTCGGCCGCGTAGCTCGACATCGCCAAGCGCTGGTCGGAGGCGTTCGTGAGGTCCGCGTACTGGCCCTTCGTCAGCTCGTAGTACTCGGGGTGGAGCGGCAGGCGCCAGCCGATCTCGCCGCTCGACTCGCAGGCACTTCCGACCGCGTCGCACCACGCGTCGTCGTTCGAGAACAGTCCGCAGTAGGTGTGGCCCAGCGCCACCAGGATCGCGCCGGTGAGCGTGGCGAGATCCACGATCCGCTCGGCGCCCTGCTCGACGGCGTAACAGAGCGCGTCGGCCAGGATAAGTCGCCCTTCTGCGTCCGTGTTGTTCACCTCGATGGTCGTGCCGTTCATCGCGGTCACGATGTCGCCGGGCTTCACGGCGTGTCCGCTCGGCATGTTCTCGGTGGACGGCACCACGGCGGTGACCGTGGCGGGCACGCCGAGCTCCGCGATAGCGGCCATCGCCTCGATCACCGCGGCGCCGCCGGACATGTCGAACTTCATCTCCTGCATCTTCGCCGAGGGCTTGATCGAGATCCCGCCGGTGTCGAAGGTCACGGCCTTGCCGACGAACGCCAGGTGCGGCCCGCTGGCGCCGGACGGGCGGTAGCGCATCACGATCAGGCGCGGCTCCACGTGGGTTCCCTGGGCGACCGAGGCGAAGGCGCCCATGCCGCGCTCCACGATCGCGTCGCGGTCGAGCAGCTCGAGCTCGAGCGAATCGTGCTCGTCCGCGATCTCCCTGGCGCGCTCTGCGAGGAACGTGGGGGTCGCGACGTTGGCCGGCAGGTTCTGCAGGTCGCGCGCTGCGTTGGCGGCCGCTCCGGCGATTCGCCCGCGCTCCACCTCGTCGCCGTCCACGGACTCGCCGCTGACCTCGAGTGACTCGATGCCGCCGGCCGAGTCGTCGCCGTTCTGCGCCGACTTGAAGCGGTCGAACGAGTACAGCTTCATGAGCGTGCCCTCGACGAGGGCGGCTGCCACGCCGTCGCCCTCAGGCGCCGCCCAGGACAGCGAAACGGCGCCGAGCTCCTTCGCGCGCCCGGCGGCGGCGGCCGCCGCAACGCGCGCCTGCTCCGGCCCGAAGCTCTCGCGCTTGCCGAGACCCGCGATCAGGACGCGGCGCTGGCCGCCTCCCGGCGCATCCTCGTGCGTCACGGCAACCTTCTTCAGCGCCCGCTTGGCCTCCCCGAGCTCCACCAGGCGCTGGAGCGCCGGATCGGCAAGCGTCTCGTCGTCGAACGCGCCGACCACCCGGGTGTCCGCAGCGGTGTCCTCGGGCGCGCCGGAGCGAGCGCTGACAGTGATGATCGCCATCAGCGAGCGCAGTCTACGTGGGCGCCCAATCGATAGCTTTCCGGCCATGCCTAAGACCGTGATACTCGGCGCCGCGCGGACGCCGTTCGGGAAGATGGGCGGCGCGCTTGCCCCGCTCGACGCCACAGAGCTCGGCGGCACAGCCATCGCGGCAGCGCTCGAGCGCGCCGAGGTGGCGCCGGACCAGGTGCAGCACGTGGTGTTCGGCCAGGTGCTTCAGGCCGGTCAGGGACAGATCCCCAGCCGCCAGGCTCAGATCAAGGGCGGAATCCCGAAGGAGGTCTCCTCCGAGACCGTGAACAAGGTCTGCGCATCCGGGCTGCGCTCGGCGGGGATCGTCGACCAGGCGGTGCGCGCCGGCGATCTCGAAGTGGCCGTGGCGGGCGGGATGGAGTCGATGTCGAGCGCTCCCTACCTGCTGAAGCAGGCGCGCTTCGGGTTCCGCATGGGCGACGCCAAGGCGCTCGACGCCATGGTCCACGACGGCCTCACCAACCCGTTCACCGGCAAGCACATGGGCGAGGAGGCGGACGAGGTCGGCGAGGAGCTCGAGATCACGCGCGCCGACATGGACAAGTTCGCACTGCGCTCGCACGAGCTGGCTATCCAGGCCACCGACGAGGGCAGGCTGCCCGAGGAGATCACGCCGGTCACGATCAGCTCGAAGAAGGGCGACACGACGGTCGAGGTGGACGAGGCCCCTCGGCGCGAGAGCAGCTTGGAGTCGCTCTCAAAGCTGCGCGGCGCGTTCCACAAGGACGGCGCGCACACGGCCGGAAACGCACCCGGTGTGAACGACGGCGCCGGCGCGCTGGTGCTGTCGTCGGACGAGTGGGCGAAGAGCAACGGCCGCACGGCGCTCGCCACGATCGTCGCCCAGGCGGCGGTGGCGGACGACTTCCCCTACCTCGCCCGCACGCCCGCCAACGCAACGACCAAGGCGCTCGAGCAGGCCGGGCTGTCGGTCGACGACATCGACCTGTTCGAGATCAACGAGGCATTCGCCTCGGTGGCGCTCAACTCCATGCGCATGCTCGGCGTGGATGAGTCCAAGGTGAACGTGAACGGCGGCGCGATCGCGCTCGGCCACCCAATCGGGGCGAGCGGCGCCCGCATCCTGATGACGCTTGTGCACGAGCTGCGCCGGCGCGGCGGCGGCCTCGGCTGCGCGGCGATCTGCTCCGGCGGCGGCCAGGGCGACGCCGTCATTGTCGAGGTGAACGGGAGCTAGGCGCAAGCGTTCGGCTCGCCGGACGCCGGCGCGCCGCGGTACTTCCTTGCACTGAAGGGGTCACAAGTCGCCACTCGACGCCCTCGCGAAGGGGGTTGCCGTGGTTCACGCGCATATAGAGCGACAACACGACAAACCCCGCCGCGGGACCCGTCGAGTGGCGACTTGTCGACGTCGCCACCCCTTCACCGCTGTCTTTTTGCGCCCTACGACTCCCGTGTGACCCGCGATGCCTTTTACAGCCCGGCCGCTTCGGCGGCCTCGTCGCGGGTCCCATACCAGGCGAGCCGTGCCACGCGGCCGTCGCGGTACTCGAGTACGTGCGCCATCGGCACGTCCACGGGCGCGCCGCTTGCCTTGCCTCTCCCGCGATAACGCAGGACGACGAGTACGCCGCGCGGAGCCTCCGCGATCTCCAGCACTTCCACCGTCTCGAACTCGAACAGGCTGTAGATCCCGTTCCAAATTTCTTCCACCGCGTCGCGGCCCTCGCGCGTACCGGGTTCCATCGCGTAAGGCGGGTTCACGTAGATCACGTCCTCGTGAAAGAGCTCGCGCAGGCTCTCGATGTCGCCTTCGGCGAATGCCGCATAGGCATCGCGAATCGTGCGTTCGAGCTCAGCATCCACGACGCCCGACACTAGTGTGACGCGCATGCAGGGAGCAGCCTTCTTCGACCTGGACAAGACCCTCATCGAGGGCTCCAGCGCGATCCACTTCGGGCGCGCGGCGTACAAGAACGGGCTGGTGTCGCGGCGCCAGATCGCGGGCGACGCCTGGGCGAACATCAAGTTCCGCCTGAACGGCTCGACCGATGCCGGCACCGACGAGCTGCGCCAGCGCATTCTCGACTCGATCACCGGCCAGCGCACCGTCGATCTCGCGCGGCTCGGGCCCGACGTGCTGGCCGGGATCCTGCCGCTGCTCTACCGCGAGGTGCTCGACGAGGCCTACGCGCACCAGGACGCGGGGCGGGCGGTGTACATCGTGACCGCCGCGTCGCAGGAGCTGGCAGACGTGCTTGCCCACGTGCTCGTGCTGGACGGCGGCATCGGGATGCGCAGCGAGGTGCGCGACGGCGTCTACACAGGCAGGCTCGCCGGCCCGTTCACCTACCGCGAGGGCAAGGCGGAGGCGATCCGCGAGCTGGCGGCTCGCGAGGGGATCGACCTCGCCGAGTCGTTCGCCTACTCGGACTCAGAGTCGGACCTACCCATGATGCGCGCCGTCGGGCACCCGGTGGCCGTGAACCCCGACCGCGAGCTCGAGCGCGTGGCGCGCCAGGAGGGCTGGCGGATCATGCGCTTCGACAAGCTCGGCCGGCGGCTGCGCTGGCTCTCGGCCGTGGCGAGCGTCGCGCTCGTGGGCGGCGGGGGCGGCTACGTGGCAGCGAGGACGCGGCGTCCGCGCCGGAGGCGAGGACGCCGGTCACCTCTGCGGCGCTAGTGGACCGCCGCGCGCCGCACGCGGCTGTTCCCCGCCACGTGGTCGGCGTCGCCGAGGAAGCGAGCCCTGTAGGCGCCGTTCCGGCGCACGCGCAGGCTGCGCGCGTACGAGGAGCAGGTGGCGCCCACCACGTCGGCGAGCACTGGCTTCGCGACGGTGCGCCAGCCCTTTGCGCCGCGCCGCTGGAGCGCGATGGCCACGGCGTCGTGCTCGGGGCAGAGCGTGCCCGAGAAGCTCACGCGCTGTCCGCGCTTCGGGGTGCGGTCACTCAGCTTGAGCGTGATCGCGGGCCGGACCATCACGTCCACCGCCGGGCTGTCGGCCTTGCCGGATCGAGCCTGGAAGCGCGTGTTGGCGGTCGGCTTCACGCCGAGCGCCCAGTCGCCGGTTGCGTTGGTCGTGGCGCTCCCGGCGTTCGCGAACCCGTCGATCGGGAAGGGGTCCTGGCGCACTGTCACGTTCTTGGCGTCGAACTTCCCTCCCGCCAGCTTGCCCGAGAGCGTCACGCTGCCGCCGAACTTCACGGTGGCGGCGCTCGCGCTCATGCTGAGCGTCTGCGGGGTGGGCGGCGCACCCTGTGCGGATGGCGCGACGAGGGCGGCCAGCGCGGCCGCCGAGATGACGAGAGTGCGCTTCATGCTCGTTGCAACGCACGAGCCGGGTGAAGGTTCGCCGGTTATGCGGCACCTAGACTGTGCGCCGATGGCTGTCGAGCCCCGTGCAATGACCGACGCGGAGCGCTGGTTCCGCGAGCGCTTCGAGCGCACCCCGGAGCGCGACGCGCCGTTCACGACGCTGAGCGGCGAGCCCGTCGCGCCGCTCTACACGCAGGAGGACGTGGGCCCGCTGGACGCGATCGGCTTCCCCGGCGAGTATCCGTTCACCCGCGGCGTGTACCCGTCGATGTACCGCGGCCGGCTCTGGACGATGCGCCAGTTCGCAGGCTTCGGGACCGCCGAGGAGACGAACGAGCGCTTCCGCTACCTGCTCGACCACGGGCAGACGGGGCTGTCCACGGCGTTCGACATGCCGTCGCTCATGGGTCACGACTCAGACCATGTGCGCTCCGAGGGCGAGGTTGGGCGCGAGGGCGTGGCGATCGACACGCTCGACGACATGGAGACGCTGTTCTCCGGGATCGACATGGGCGAGGTCTCGACCTCGATGACGATCAACGCGCCGGCGGCGGTGATGCTGGCGTTCTACGTGGTGGCGGCGGAGCGGCAGGGCATCGGCCCGGAGCGGCTCGCGGGCACGATCCAGACGGACATCCTCAAGGAGTACATCGCGCAGAAGGAGTGGTGCTTCCCGGTCGACCCGGCGATGCGGCTCGTGACCGACATGATCGAGTTCTGCGCCCGGCGCATGCCGCGCTGGCACCCCGTCTCGATCTCCGGCTACCACATCCGCGAGGCCGGCTCGACGGCCCAGCAGGAGCTTGCGTTCACGCTGAAGGACGGCTTCACCTACGTCGAGCTGGCGATCGAGCGCGGCCTCGACGTGGACGAGTTCGCGCCGCGTCTGAGCTTCTTCTTCAACGCGCATATCGACTTCTTCGAGGAGATCGCGAAGTACCGCGCCGCCCGCCGCATCTGGGCGCGCGAGCTGCGCGACACCTACGGCGCGCGCGACGAGCGCTCGCTGCTGATGCGCTTCCACACCCAGACAGCCGGCGTGTCGCTCACCGCTCAGCAGCCGCTCAACAACATCGTGCGCACAGCCACCGAGGCGCTCTCGGCAGTGCTCGGCGGAACGCAGTCGCTGCACACGAACTCGTACGACGAGGCGCTCGCGCTTCCGAGCGAGGAGGCCGTGCACGTGGCGCTGCGGACCCAGCAGGTGATCGCACACGAGACCGGCGTGACCAACACGATCGACCCCCTCGGCGGCTCGTACTTCGTGGAGGCGCTCACCGACCGCATGGAGGAGGCGGCGTACGTCGAGTTCTCGAAGATCGACGAGCTGGGCGGCATGGTCGAGGCGATCAAGCAGAGCTACCCCCAACGCGAGATCGCCGAGGCCAGCTTCCGCCTCCAGGAGGAGATCGAGCGTGGTGAGCGCGTGATCGTGGGAGTGAACCGCTACCAGCAGGAGGACGAGCGCCAGCTCGAGATCCTGCGCATCCCCGCTGAGCTCGAGCGCAAGCAGATCGGCCGCGTGCAGTCCGTGCGCGCCGCGCGCGACGGGGCGGCTGTGGAGACGGCGCTCGCCGAGCTCAGGGACGCCGCCGCGGCTGACCGCAATCTGATGGAGCCGCTGCTCGAATGCGCTCGGGCGCACGCTTCGGAGGGCGAAATCGTGCAATCGCTGCAGCAGGTTTTCGGGACGTACACCGAAACTCCCGTCTTCTAGGCCAATCCGGGCTGTCCAGACGGACGGATAGGCAGTAACGGACCGCCCCCGAACGGCCGATTGAGACAGCAGTTCCCTCCGTGCCGCGGGAAAGGAAACCCGTGACACCACGTCTCACCCGAATCGCCATCACAGCACTTGCAGTCGCCGTTTCGCTCGGGCTTGCGCCCAGCGCGTTCGCCGCTACCGAAAGCGGCGACGCCGGCGATCTGCCATCGACCGCGCAGGACCTCGGGTCCGGCGCCGTCGCGTCGATCTTCGGCACCTTCACGGGTGGCGCGGACGTGGACGTCTACCGCGTGTGTCTCACCAACGGCGTGTCCTTCTCGGCCACGACGGTCGGCGCGACGACGCTCGACACGCAGCTCTTCCTCTTCGACAAGAACGGGCGCGGCGTCTACTCGAACGACGACGCCAGCCTCGGCGTCCACGGCTCGCGGCTCCCCAGCGCGCATGCCTTCTCGCCGTCGGGGCCGGGCGAGTACTTCATCGCCATCAGCTCGTTCAACAACGACCCGCAGAGCGATGCCGGCGAGATCTTCCCCGACCTCTTCAGCTCGAGCCTGTACCCGGACGGCGTGGTGCCCGCAGTCGGGATGGGCGGCGAAGAGCCGGTCGTGAGCTGGGTCGGACCCACCCGCGGCCCACCCGGGCTCTACCGCATCAACGTGACGGGCACCATGGGCTGCGACATGACGGCGCCGACCGTGGACCTGCGCAGCCCCGTGAACGGCTCGCACGTGAAGCAGGGCGCGCCCCTCGTCGTGGACTTCAGCTGCGCGGACACCGGCGGCTCGGGCCTCGCGTCATGCGTTGGCAGCGCGGCGGACGGCGCGCTGCTCGACACGAGCAAACTGGGCGAGGTGAGCGTCACGGTGACCGCGCGCGACCACGCGGGCAACCAGACCGTGGTCACGAACACCGTCACGGTCGTTGACGAGACGAAGCCGACGATCAGTGTCACGACGCCGGTCGCGGACGCCACCTACGAGCTCGGCTCACAGGTGCTCGCCGACTACGCGTGCGCGGACGAGCCGAACGGATCCGGCATGGACTCGTGCGAGGGCAGCGTGGCCGACGGAGCCGCGGTGGACACCGCCTCGCTCGGCCAGAAGACCTTCACGGTGAACGCCAGCGACCACGCGGGCAACACCGAGTCGAAGAGCGTCAGCTACACCGTCGTGGACACGAAGGCGCCGAGCATCGCGATCACAACGCCCGCGCCGGGAGCGGTCTACGGCGTCGGCGAGCAGGTGGCCGCGGACTACTCGTGTTCGGATGACGGCTCGGGCATCGCCAGCTGCTCCGGCAGCGTTGCCGATGGCGCGGCGCTCGACACGGGCTCGCCGGGCGAGAAGACCTTCACGGTGAACGCCTCCGACAAGGCCGGTAACCCGGCCTCGAAGAGCGTCAGCTACTCGGTCGTCGACCGGACGCCGCCGAGCGTGGCCTTCACCAACCCGACCGACGGCGCGACGTACACGCTCGGCCAGAAGGTGCTCGCCGGCTACAGCTGCGCCGACGAGGCAAATGGCTCCGGTGTGGCCACCTGTGAGGGCACGCTGCCGGTCGGCGCGCGGCTCGACACCTCGCGCGTGGGTGGGAAGACGTTCACGGTGCGCACCAGCGACAGGGCGGGCAATGCCGGTTCGCGAACCGTCTCGTACAGCGTCGTCTATGACTTCGACGGCTTCCTCTGGCCGCTCGTGAACCCGCCGCGGGTGAACCGCTGGAAGGCGGGCCTGCCCGTGCCGGTGCGGTTCTCGCTCGGGTCATACAGAGGCCCTGCTCCCGTCGCCGCCGGCTACCCGAAGGTCGCGCCCGTGTCCTGCAGCGGGGGCGCCGCGGCGGCCGGCTCCGAGAAGGCGGTCGGCTCCTGGACGAAGCGCTCGGTGCATGCGTCCAAGCGCGGCGGCTGGACGTACATGCTCATCTGGAGGACCGAGAAGAACTGGGCGGGTGGCTGCCGCCAGTTCGTTCTGAAGCTCGACGACGGCACGGTCCACCGCGTGGACGTCCAGTTCGAGGGTCGCGGCAAGGATCACGGCAAGGGCCACGGCAAGGGCCACGGCAAGGGCCACGGCAAGGGCCACGATCGCTAGGCGCGAACGCGCTGGCGTCCCGGTCTGAGACCCAATAGGGTCCGCCGTCGATGAAGCACCTCGTCTTGCTTGCTGCGGTCTACGCGCTGATCGCGGCGCTCGTGGTTCCAACCTCGCTGTTCGCATCCGAGGACGCCGATCCGGCGGCCACGGAGACGCCGGCCGGCGAGGCGGCGCCCGCCGGGGAGACCCCGGCGGCGCCGCCCGAGCCCGCGCCGGCGCCCGCGCCGGAGGAGCCCGCCGCGGCCCCCGAGCCGGCGGCGCCCGCGCCCGCGCCGGAGCAGCCGGCCGCGGCCCCCGAGCAGCCCGCCGCACCCGCACCGGCCGAGCAGCCGGCTCGCGTGCGCAAGCAGAAGGTCAGCGCCAGGGCGGCCGCCAACGGCTCCGTGACGATCTCGGACTTCCAGTTCGCGCCCGGGCAGATCACGATCAATCAGGGCGACACGGTCACCTGGACGAACGACGGCCCGACGGCTCACTCGGCCACCGCTCCGGACGGCAGCTTCGACACCGGGATCTTCCCCGCCGGGCAGAGCCGCTCCCACACCTTCAACGATGCCGGCACGTTCTCGTACATCTGCACGCCCCACCCGAACATGCACGGCACGGTCGTCGTCCAGGCCTCGCAGAGCGGAGGCGACACGCCCGACTCGAGCACGGGAGACACGGGCGCCAGCGGTGACACCACGGGCGGCGACTCGTCCGGCGCGGAGGCATCCCAGAGCGACGGCGGGCCGTCGCTGCCGAGCACCGGCACCGACTCGGGCGCGCTGCTGGTGCTGGGCGCGCTGATGCTCCTGCTGGGCGTCGCGGTGCACCGCCGGGCCCGCGCGGAGCAGCCGCGCCACGCCGGTCGCATCGGCTGGTAGCGCTGCCGCGATTCCGGCGCCTGGATGGCGCCACCGCCATCAGACGTGTGGGCAGGATGCCCACACGGGCTAATCTCCCGGCCGCATGGAGAGCGCCTCGAGCAGGAAGATCCGGGTCGTCGTGGCCAAGCCGGGCCTGGACGGTCACGACCGCGGTGCCAAGATCATCGCCCGCGCGCTGCGTGACGCGGGCATGGAGGTCATCTACACCGGCCTCCATCAGACCCCCGAGCAGATCGTCGAGACCGTGCTCCAGGAGGACGCCGACGCGGTGGGCCTTTCGATCCTCTCGGGTGCGCACATGACGCTTGTGCCGCGCATCGCCTCGCTGCTCAAGGACGAGGGGGCCGAGGACGTCGTCCTGGTGGTGGGAGGGACCATCCCGAACGACGACATCGAGGAGCTGAAGCAACTCGGCGTGGCCGAGGTGTTTACGCCCGGGTCCCCTGTGCAGGGGATTATCGACACGCTCCGCCGATTGACTCATCAGTCAACCGGGTAGGTAAACTTCCGCCGCCCGCGGGATGTGCGCGCCGCCGTCCCGCTCAGGAAGAACCGAAGGAGAAGCTTCCGTGAAGATCTGCGTCCTCGTAAAAGAGGTGCCCGACGCCGCAGTCGAGAAGCGCATGGACCCCAATTCCAAGCGCCTCGACCGCTCGGGCGAGACAACGCTGAACCAGTTCGACACCCACGCCATCGAGGCCGCCATGCAGATTCGCGAGGGCGGAGCGGTGGAGGTCGACGAGATCGTCGCAGTCACGATGGCCCCGTCCGAGGCCGGCCGCACGCTCAACAAGGCCGTGGCCCTGGGCGCCGACCGCTCGGTGCACCTGACCGACGAGTCGCTGGCCGGCTCTGACGTGGCCGCCACCGGCTACGCGCTCGCCAGGGTGCTCGAGGCCGAGTCGCCCGACCTCGTGCTGCTCGGCCAGCAGTCGGCCGACGGCGAGTGCTACACGATCGGCGCAGTCGTGGCCGACCACCTGAAGATGCCCTCGCTGACGCAGGTGATCAAGCTCGACGTCGAGGGCGGCAAGCTGCGCTGCGAGCGCCAGGCCGAGTACGGCTACGACACCGTCGAGGTGGAGCTGCCAGCCGTGATCTCGGTTGGCGACGCGATCAACGAGCCGCGCTACCCGTCGCTGAAGGCGATCATGGGCGCCAAGAAGAAGCCCCGCGACACCAAGTCGTCGGCCGACGTCGGGATCGAGGCCGACAGGGTCGGCGAGCAGGGCTCCCGCACAGAGGTCCTCGCGATCAACCCGCCGCCGGCGAAGGAGTCCGGCGAGATCATCGAGGACGAGGACACGAACGAGACCGTCGAGAGGGTCGTGGCCTGGCTCGAGGAAAGGAAGCTGCTCGCATGAGCGTCCTCGTTTACGCACTCCACTACGAGGGCGAGTTCAACAAGAACTCGCTCGGCGCCGTCTCCGAGGGCGCGAAGCTGGCGAAGGAGCTTGGCGGCGAGGCCGCGGCCGTGGTCGTCGGAGGCGACGACCTCACGGACGACTTCTGCGCGACGCTCGGCCAGTACGGCGCCTCCAAGGTCTACCGCGGCAAGGGCCCCGAGGGCCTGGCGCAGCCGGTGGTCGACGTTATGGCCAAGGTCATCCAGGACGAGGGCTTCAAGTACGCCCTGTTCGGCGGTGGCCTGCTCGGCTTCGAGATCGGCGCCGGCCTCACCGCGCGCCTTGCCGCGGGCGTGACCATGGAGGTCACGAACGTGCGGGCCGAGGACGGCAAGCTCGTGGCCGAGCGGCCGATCCTGCAGGACTCCGCCATCGTCGACGTCGGCTACGTGAGCGAGCCGGGCATCATCATCGGCCGCCTGAACGCCTTCGATATCGCAGAGGGCGGCGAGGGCTCCGCCGAGGTCGTGGACGTGGACGTCCAGCTGGAGGACCACTCGACCAAGGCCGTGATGGTCCAGCGCGGCGAGCAGCGCGGCGCGGACGTGAACATCGAGGACGCCGACATCCTCGTGGCCGGTGGCCGCGGGCTTGGCAAGGCCGAGGGCTTCGAGCTCTGCGAGTCGCTTGCCGAGGCGCTCGGCGGCGCGGTGGCCGCCACCCGCGCGGTAGTGGACGCCGGCTGGTACCCCTACGCCGCGCAGATCGGCCAGACCGGCAAGACGGTCGCGCCGAAGCTGTACCTCGCGGCTGGGATCTCCGGGGCGATCCAGCACAAGGTCGGCATGCAGAACTCGGAGAACATCGTCGCGATCAACAAGGACCCGAACGCGCCGATCTTCGAGTTCTCCGACCTGGGCATCGTCGGCGACCTCAACAAGATCATGCCGAAGCTGACCGAGGCCGTGAAGGCCAAGAAGGGCTAGGTCCGCGGATGGGCGTTGCGCCGATCGAGTTCCCGCCTCCGGTCGAGCCGGAGAAGGAGTTCGTAACACAGCCGACCGATCCGGAGGACGAGCGGATCGAGGTGGGCGTGGTGATCGTGGGCGGTGGCCCCGGCGGTCTCGCCTGCGCGATCAGGCTCACGCAGCTTCTGGCTGAGGACGAGGCGCTGATGGAGTCGCTCGGCGAGGTGCCGGTGGCGCTCGTGGAGAAGGGCAAGGGCCCGGGATCGCACCTGCTGTCGGGCGCGATGATGAAGCCGTCCGCGATGCAGAAGCTGTTCCCGGATCTTCCGGAGAGCGAATGGCCGACGTACGGGGTGGTGGACAGGGACACGGTCTACGTGCTCCCGAACCGAAAGCGGGCGATCCCGCTTAAGCCCACGCCGCCGCCGTTTCGCAACCACGGCAACCACGTGACCTCCGTGGCCCAGCTCGGCCGCTGGCTCTCCCAGCAGGCCGAGGAGGCGGGCGTGTACATCCTCGGCGAGACCTCGGGCTACAACCTGCTTGTCGAGGACGGCCGCGTGGTGGGTGTGCGCTCGGGTGACAAGGGCCGCGGCCGCGACGGCCAGGAGCTCTCGAACTTCGAGCCCGGCTCGGACCTGATCGCGAAGGCGACGGTGCTGGCGGAGGGCACGGCAGGCCACCTCACGGGCGCGGCGATCCGCCATTTCGACATCGGCTCCGAGGACCCGCAGCAGTGGGAGCTCGGCGTGAAGGAGATCTGGGAGGTCCAGCAGCCGCTCGATCGCGTGATCCACACGATGGGCTGGCCGCTCCGCTTCGCCGCCAAGTACCGCGAGTTCGGGGGCTCGTTCATCTACCCGATGGGCGAGGACAAGGTCTCGATGGGGCTCGTGGTCGGACTCGACTACCGCGACGCGCGCTTCTCGGTCCACGACGCCCTCCAGGAGCTGAAGTCGCACCCTATGGTCGCGAAGATCATCGAGGGCGGGAAGCGAGTCGGGTGGGGGGCGAAGACGATCCCCTCGGGCGGCTACTGGGCGCAGCCGCGGCAGCTGTGGGCTCCGGGCATGGCGCTCGTCGGGGACGGCGCCGGCATGGTCAACGTGCCGACGCTCAAGGGCGTCCACTACGCGATGCACGCGGGCATGTTCGCCGCCGAGGCAATCTACGAGCGCCTGAAGGCGGGCGGCGACTGCTCGGACCTCTCGAACTACCAGAAGAAGGTGGAGGGCTCCGAGATCGAGACGGACCGCTACCGCTCCCGCAACATGCGCCAGCCGTTCGCGAAGGGCTTCTTCGTCGGCGGCGCGATCGCCGGCATGATGGACATCACGCGCGGCCGCGTGCCGGGCGGTCACTGGCGGACCCACGATGACGCCACGGTGGACGTCTTCATCGGCCCCGAGCGGGACTACCCGAAGGCCGACGGCAAGCTCACCTTCGACAAGCTCTCCTCGGTCTTCGCCACCGGCAACGCCACCCGCGACGACGCGCCCAACCACATCCGCATCCAGGAGAAGGTGCCGCTGGAGCTCGCGCTGATGTGGCAGAACATGTGCCCGGCGCAGGTGTACGAGGTCCCCGAGGAGGAGCTCGAGAGCGGCAAGGACGAGGTCAAGCTCCAGATCACCCCCTCGAACTGCGTGCAGTGCGGAGCGATCACCGCCAAGGGCGGACGGCTGACACCGCCCGAGGGCGGCGACGGGCCGAACTACCAGGCCACCTGAGGCCTCGGGCCGCGCTCCACGGCGTCCTCGCTCGCTCGCGTGCGGAGCACGCGTCGCTCCCTGCGTCCTTGCGGAGCCCGCCCCGAGGCATCTCAGCTGGCCTGGCAAGCCAGCAGACGTAAGCGCTAGCTTCTCCGGCCATCCGCTACCCCGGCCAGCATCCACGCCGCGCCGCCGTCGTAGGGGCCGGGTCGTTCGGCACCGCGGTCGCCGTGCTGCTCGAGCGGGCCGGTATTCGGACGACGCTGCTGTGCCGCACTCCTGAGCAGGCCGAGGAGCTGTCCGGCGCACGCCAGAACGAGCGCTACCTGCCCGGGGTCGAGCTTCCGCGCGACCTGAGGGTGCGCGCCCTTGGCGCGGAGCCAGAGCAGTTCGGCCGAGCCGACCTCCTACTGCTCGCCGTTCCCTCCAGAGGCATTACCGAGGCGATGCAGGAGATCGAACGTCTCGGCGTGCCAGACCGCGCGGGGATCGTCTCGCTCGCCAAGGGCCTCGTTCCACCCGACGGCGCGACACCCACTGCGCTCCTCGAGGCGGCCTACGGGCCCGAGCGCGTGGCCTGCGTGGGCGGTCCCGCGCACGCGCTCGAGATGGTCGAGCACGGCGCCGGCCTCGTTTGCGCCTCACGCTCGGAGGCGCTCGCGCATCGGGTGGCGGAGGCGTTCCAGCGCGCCGGGGTCGTGTGCGAGGTGTCCGACGATCCGGTGGGGGTCGAGCTCGCCGGCATCGCCAAGAACGCCGCCGCCGTAGCGGTCGGCGCCACCCAGGCACAGGGACTCAACGCAGCCGGGATGGCGGCCGCCGACATCTTCCTCGAGGTGCTCTCGCTGTCCGCCTCGAGCGGCGGGCAGGCGCGCACGTTCGTCGGCCGGGCGGGTACCGGCGACCTGGTGGCCACGGCGCTCGCCCCGATGTCCCGCAATCGCAGCGCGGGTGAGCTGCTCGCGAAGGGCGTGCCCGCCGCGGAGATCCCGGGCCGGGTGGGCCAAGCTGTGGAGGCGCTCGAAACGGTGCCCGCGCTCGCGCACGCGATCGAGCGGGCTGGGGTGGAGGCGCCGGTGACGTCCGCGCTCGCGCGCCTCATCGAGGGCACCCTCCCGGTGGACGACTGGGTGGCACTCGTGCGGGCCAAGCAGCCGCCGCCCGCAAGCTTCAGGCGCCCGAGCACCTGGTGGGTCCGATTGCGCGCCTGGTTCGGGCGTCATTTCGGCAGTCGGTCACTAGACTCGGAGAGGTAATGAAGGCAGACATTCATCCGGAGTACGGCCCCTCCCACGTGCGCTGCACGTGCGGCAACGAGTTCTGGACGCGCTCCACAAAGCCCGAGCTGCACGTCGAGATCTGCTCGAACTGCCACCCCTTCTACACGGGCCGTCAGAAGCTCGTGGACACCGGTGGCCGCGTCGAGCGTTTCCGCCGCCGCGCCGCGCGTTCGCGCCGCGGTTAAGGCCTAGACGCGCCGCAACTTAGAGCCAGCGCGGGCGTTCTCATCACGCATGCGTTTCCGGCTCCTTACAGCCGCTCTGACGACCGCCGCCCTCGTGGCGGCGGCGTCGGCTGCTGGCGCGGGCAGCCCGCCCGCGAGCGTCAAGGTGGCGAGCTGCTCGGTCGCCCAGCACTCGGCCGCGTTCTACGCGCGCATGAAGCTCGTGGACGGCGCCCAAACCATGGCCCTGCGCTTCACCCTGCTCGTGAAGACCGGCTTGGAGGGCGACAAGGTCGTGAAGGCGCCGGGCCTGCGGCGCTGGCACCGGTCGAAGCCGGGCGTGGTCTCGCTGCGCTACCGCCAGGCCCTGCGCAACCTCGGCGAGAACGCCAGCTACCGGGCCAGGGTCGACTTCCGCTGGTACTCCCCGTCCGGCGCTGAGGTGCTGCGCGCGCAGCGGCGCTCCGCTCGCTGCCGGCAGTTCGTGGCGCTCCCGAACCTCGTGGCGAAGCTCACTGATGTCCGCCGGGCGAAGGTGCCGGGTGTGATGCGATACGAGTCGGTCGTAAGCAATACGGGTGACGCGAGCGTGGCCGCGGCGCCACTGAGGCTGACCGTGGACGGCAACGTGGTGGACACGGTCTCGCTCTCCCTGGGTCCGCACCAGGAGCGGACCGTCGTGATCCGCGGACCCAAATGCAAGCGGCTCGCGCGCGTGGACGCCGACCCCGAGAAGGCCATCGCGGAGACCTCCGAGGCCGACAACGCGCACGAGCTGACCTGCACCGCTCCGGCCGCGCGCTGAGCAAACGGTTGAGGCGTTCGGTCGACCCGCCGATACGATGAGTGCGGTGAGTTCCCCCACCTCCACGAACGGCGCCGGGCCCGAAAGGGACCGCGAGGCCAGCACAGACGCGCCCATCGGTGGCCAGGCCGTGCTGGAGGGCGTGATGATGCGCGGCATCTCCACGTGGGCCGTGGCTGTCCGCAAGCCGACGGCCGAGCAGCTCGCCGAGGGCGGCGCAGACTCCAAGGTGGGGGCGAAGGGTGAGATCGAGGTGATCTCCGAGCCGCTCGTCTCCTGGACGAAGCGCCACCGGCTCCTGAGGGTGCCGGTCGTGCGCGGCGTGGTTGCGCTAGGCGAGTCGCTCAAGATCGGCTTCCGGGCACTGGGCATCTCCGCCAACGCGCAGATGCCGCCCGACGACGCCGGCAAGCAGCAGGACATCGGCGGCGGCGCCTGGATGGGCACGATCGTCTTCGCGCTTCTGTTCGCGGTCGGGCTCTTCTTCCTGCTCCCCGCTGGCCTGACCAACCTGTTCTCGGATTCGATCCCGAACGGGTTCGTCTTCGTCTTGATCGAGAAGCTCGTCCGGATCAGCATCTTCCTCGGCTACCTGGTGCTGATCTCACGGATGCCGGACCTTCAGCGTGTGTTCGAGTACCACGGCGCGGAGCACAAGACGATCTCCTGTTACGAGGCGGGCGAGCCGCTCGTCCCCGAGAACGCGCAGCGCTACTCGCGCTTTCACCCGCGCTGCGGGACGAGCTTCCTACTGCTGGTGATGATCGTCGCCATCGTCGTGTTCGCCCCGCTCGGCAAGCTCGACTGGCAGTGGCTCTTCATCTCACGAGTGGTCGGCATCCCGGTCGTGGCCGGGCTGGCCTTCGAGCTCATCAAGTGGTTCGGCAAGAACCGGACCAAGCGCTGGGCCCGCATCCTGATGTGGCCCGGCATCCAGCTCCAGCGTCTGACCACGCGGGAGCCCGACCTGCCCCAGCTCGCGGTGGCCATCGCCGCGCTCGAGGCCGTGCTCGCGGTGGAGAACCCGCGCGCCGCGTCCGAGGAGGACAAGGTCGGCATGGAAGTCGTGGCGTAGGTTTAGCCGAGCGCCTCTCGCGAAAGCATCAACACATGGGCGCCGTGCTCCTTAGCGGCGCCACGGGATTCGTGGGAAGGGAGATTCTGTCGCGCTTTCTCGAGCGCGGCGATCACCACATTTTCGCGCTCGTGCGCGCCGAGAACGACCATCAGGCCGCTGCGCGGCTGCCGGCTCACGATCGCGTGACGGCGGTCGCCGGGGATATCGAGCAGGCTGATCTGGGCCTCGCCGGCGCGACACGCGATCTGCTGAGCCGCGAGGTCACGACGGTGCTGCACTGCGCTGCATCGGTCTCCTTCGACCTGTCGCTCGAGAAGTCGCGCGCGGTGAACGTGGAGGGCTCGCGGCGGATGCTTGAGTTCGCGCGTAGCTGCGACCGGCTAGAGCGCTTCAGCTACGTCTCCACCGCCTACGTGGCGGGCGAGCCGGGCGGTCTGTTCCGCGAGGACGAGCTGGCGGTCGGCCAGCGCTTCCGCAATCCCTACGAGCGCTCGAAGTTCGAGGCCGAGCTGGCGCTTCGAAGCGAGGGCCGCGACCTGCCGCTTCAGATCCTGCGCCCGAGCATCGTCGTCGGGGACAGCAGCACCGGCCGCACCACCTCCTTCAACGTCCTCTACGGGCCCCTGAAGGCCTTCGCGCGTGGCGCGGTCCCGGCGATTCCCGCCCGGCGCGACGCGCCCGTGGACATCGTGCCCGTGGACTACGTGGCGGACCGCGTGCACGAGCTGGCCACGCACGGCCCGGACGGCACGTTCCACCTGGTGGCGGGCCGGAATGCGACGACGGTCGGGCGGCTGCTCGAGATGTCCTCCGAGGAGCTCGGGTGCGCGCAGCCCACGGTGATGTCGCCGCGCTTGTACCGCAGCTGGGTGCATCCGTGGCTGCGCTGGAAGTACCGCGGGCTGCGCCGGATGGAGGTCTACTTCCCCTATTTCGCCATGCGCGTGCGCTTCGACGACCGGCGCCTCGGGCCCGGTCCGCGCGTTGAGGGTTACTTCCACCGGCTCGTGCGCTACGCCCAGGCAGCGGGGTGGGGGCGGAGCTAGGCCCTACCCTTGTCTGCGTGATCGAGAAGCTCGTGGAGCAGATCGAGGGACGCTTCGCCGAGCTGTCGGAGCAGATGGCGGATCCGGAGGTGATCTCGGACCAGCGGCGCTACGCGGAGGCGGGCCGCGCCTACCGCACGCTCGAGCGCGCCCATGGGCTCGCTCAGGAGTGGCTGCGCGCGACGGATGACGCCGCGGGTGCCCGCGAGCTGATCGCGGAGGACGGTGACGACTCGGAGCTGAGGGAGATGCTCCGCAACTCCGAGGAGCGGATCGGCGAGCTCGAGGAGGAGATCCGGCTCGCCATGGTCGAGCCCGACCCGAACGACGACCGTGACGTGATCGTGGAGATCCGGCCCGGCGCCGGCGGCGAGGAGGCCGGGCTGTTCGCGGCCGACCTCTACCGCATGCTCGACCGCTACGCCGAGCGACGCGGGTTCAAGACCGAGCCGATCGAAATCGGCGAGGGCCATTTCACCTTCGCGGTCAAGGGCCAGGGCGCCTACAGCGTCTTCAAGTACGAGGGCGGGACGCACCGGGTGCAGCGCGTGCCGGAGACGGAGTCGCAGGGCCGCATCCACACGTCCACCGCGACGGTCGCGGTGCTCCCCGAGGCCGAGGACGTGGACGTGCACATCGACCCCAACGACCTCCAGATCGACGTCTACCGCTCCTCCGGTCCCGGTGGTCAGTCGGTGAACACCACCGACTCGGCCGTCCGCATCACGCACAAGCCCACCGGGCTCGTGGTGTCGATGCAGGACGAGAAGTCTCAGCTTCAGAACCGCGACAAGGCAATGCGCGTGCTGCGCGCGCGGCTGCTCGAGCGCGAGATGGCTGCGCAGCAGGCCGAGCAGGCTGCGGCGCGGCTGGCCCAGGTGGGCTCGGGCCAGCGCGCAGAGAAGATCCGGACCTACAACTTCCCGCAGGACCGCGTGACCGACCACCGGGTTGGTCTCACGAAGGGCAACCTGCCCGGCGTGCTCAGCGGCGAGCTCGACGACTTCACAGCAGCGCTCGAATCCGAGGAGAAGCGCCGGATGCTCGAGGCCGCCGAGACGGTCAGCAGTTGATCGTCCGGGAGGCCATCGAGGCAGCCACGGACGCGCTTGACGCGTCGGGCTGCGCCTCTCCGAAGCTCGACGCTCAGCTCCTGATCGCCGATGCGCTGGGGGTCAGGCGCGAGCGGCTCTTCCTCGACCCGGACATGGAGATCCCGCCGCCGGCCGCACGTGTGATCGCCGAGAACGTGCGCAGGCGCAACGAACGCGAGCCGGTGGCCTACATCCTCGGCCGCAAGGGGTTCCGCAACATCGAGCTGATGGTGGATCCGCGGGTGATGGTGCCGCGGCCGGAGAGCGAGCTGCTGGTGGAGGCCGCGCTCGACCTGCCGGAGGGAGCTCGGGTGCATGACGTCGGAACCGGCTCGGGCGCGATCGCGCTGGCACTGCTCGACGAGCGCCCCGATCTTCAGGTGAGCGCATCCGAGGTGTCGCCGGATGCGGTCGAGGTCGCGCGCGCGAACGCGGCGCGGCTGGGGCTGCCGCTCGAGGTCGAGGTGGTGGACGGCGTGCCGCCCGGCGACTACGACCTGGTGATCGCGAACCTGCCGTACGTCCGCGACGACCGCTGGGAAGGCCTCATGCCGGAGATCAACCGGTACGAGCCGCGCGTGGCGATCACCTCGGGAACCGAGGGGCTCGATGCGATCCGCGAGCTGATCGAAGCGATGCCGTCCGGCACGCGCGTGGCCCTGGAGCACCATCACGATCAGGCCGACGAGATCCGCGAGCTCCTGGACGAGCCCGTCTCCTACCCCGACCTTTCGAGCTGGGACCGCATCACCGTCGGCCGCGTGCCGTGACGCACGAGGAGGTCGAGACCTTCGAGCGCTGCATCTCGGTGGGCGGGGTCGCGCTGTTCCCGGCCGACACGGTTTACGGGCTCGCCACCGAGCCGGACTCCCGCGAGGGGGTCGACCGGATCTACCGGCTCAAGGGTCGCGCCACCGACATGCCCGCGGCGGTGATGTTCTTCGACCTCGCTCTAGCCCTCGCGGCGCTGCCCGAACTCGGCCCGCGAACGCGCGAGGCGGTCGAGCGCCTGCTTCCGGCAGCGCTGACCCTCCTGGTCCCAAACCCGGCGCGGCGCTTCCCGTTGGCGTGCGGGCCGGAGCCCGAGCGGCTCGGCGTGCGCGTACCGCTGCTGGAGGGGGAGCTCGCCCCGCTCTCGGCGGTGAGCTGGCCGGTGCTCCAGTCGAGCGCGAACCGCAGCGGCGGGCCTGACGCCGCGCGCCTAGCCGATGTCGACGAGGAGCTGCGCGCGGGCGTGGACCTGATCCTCGACGGCGGCGAGTTGCCCGGCACTGCGTCGACCGTCGTTGACCTAACGAGCTACGAGCAGGACGGCTCGTGGGAGGTCGCGCGAGCGGGGGCGGTACCGCTTGAGGCGGTGCTACGGTGGATCCGATGAGCGACCTGAGTCCCGATTACTTCACGAAGCCAGTCGCCGAGGTCGATCCGGAGATCGCCCAGGTGCTCAAGGACGAGGCCGTTCGGCAGGAGCGAACCCTCGAGATGATCGCCTCCGAGAACTTCGTTCCGCAGGCGGTCCTCGACTGCCAGGGCTCGGTGCTCACCAACAAGTACGCCGAGGGCTATCCCGGGCGCCGCTACTACGGCGGCTGCGAGTACGTGGACGTCGCCGAGCAGCTGGCGATCGACCGCGCGAAGGCTGTCTTCGGCGCCGACCACGTGAACGTGCAGCCGCACTCGGGGGCGCAGGCGAACTCGGCCGCGTACATGGCGCTGCTCGACCCGGGGGACCGCATCCTCGGCATGAAGCTCGACCATGGTGGCCACCTGTCGCACGGCATGAAGATCAACTTCTCCGGGCTCTACTTCGACATCGTGGCCTACGGCGTGCGCGAGGAGGACTCGCGGCTCGACATGGACGAGCTGGCGCAGATCGCCGAGGACTCGAAGCCGAAGCTGATCATCGCCGGGTGGTCGGCATATCCGCGCCAGCTCGACTTCCAGCGCTTCCGCGAGATCGCCGACTCCGTGGGAGCGATCCTGTTGGCGGACATGGCCCACTTCGCGGGCCTGGTGGCCGCCGAGGAGCACCCGAGCCCCGTGCCGTACTGCGACGTGGTCACCACCACCACGCACAAGACCCTCGGCGGCGGCCGCGGCGGGATGATCATGTGCCGCGAGGAGTACGCCAAGAAGATCGACTCGCGCGTGTTCCCCGGACACCAGGGCGGGCCGCTGATGCACAACATCGCGGGCAAGGCCGTCACGATGAAGATCGCGCAGTCGGACCTGTTCCGCGAGCGCCAGCGGCGCACGCGTGAGGGCGCGGCGATTCTCGCCGAGGAGATGGTGAGCGCCGGTGTGAACGTGCTCACCGGCGGCACAGACGTTCACCTCGTGCTCGCCGACCTGCGCGAGTCCGAGCTCGACGGCAAGCAGGCCGAGGATCGCCTGGACGAGATCGGCATCACCGTGAACCGCAACGCCGTGCCGTTCGATCCGCGTCCGCCGGCCGTCTCGTCGGGGCTGCGGATCGGCACCCCGGCGCTCGCCACGCGCGGCTTCCAGGCGGACGACTTCCGTGAGATCGGCCGCGTGATTGGCGAGGCGCTCAGCGGAGACTTCTCGGATACCAAGCGAAGCCAGCTGTCTGAGCGCACCCGCGCGCTCGCCGACAGTCACCCGCTCTATCCGCAGCTCGCCGAGGCCGCCGTCGCCTAGTCCGATCTTCGAGCTCGAGGGCATCGGCCTGGCCCGCGACGGGAGGCCGGTGCTGGACGGGGTGAGCCTGACCATCCCATCCGGCTCCACCGCGGTGGTCGGGCCCTCCGGGGCAGGCAAGTCGACGCTTCTGCGGCTGCTGAACCGGCTCGCCGACCCGGACGAGGGCATTGTCCGCTTCCACGACACGGACGTCCGCGAGCTCGACCCGCTCGAGCTGCGCCGGCGCGTGGGGCTCGTCCCGCAACTGCCGGCGCCGATTCCGGGCACCGTTGCCGAAAACGTCTCCTTCGGCCCGCGCCTGCACGGCGAACAGGTCGATCCGGAGCGGCCGCTCGAGCTGGCAGGGCTCGACGCGAGCTTCGCCGAGCGCGACGCCTCGCGGCTGTCGGTGGGCGAGCAGCAGCGCGTGATGCTTGCGCGGGCCCTCGCGCTTGAGCCGGAGGTGCTGCTGCTGGACGAGCCGACAGCATCGCTTGACGCCGCTGCCACCGGTGCGGTGGAGGACGCCCTGCGGAACCTGCAGGGCGTCTCGCTCGTGCTCGTGACCCACGACCGCGCCCAGGCCGACCGGCTCACCGAGCGAGCGATCGAGCTCGAGGGAGGCAGGGTCGCGAGGTGAGCACCACGATCTCGATCACGCTCGGCGAGGTGGCGGCGTCGCTCGTGCTGATCGGCCTGGCGATCGCGGTGTCGTTCTGGCGGCGCGCCGAGCTGGAACAGGACATCGCGGTGGCGGTCTTCCGCTCGTTCATCCAGCTCACGGCGGTCGGCTACGTGATCCAGGCGATCTTCGACACCGACAGCCTCTGGCTCGTTGCGGCCCTCCTGGGCGGGATGGTCGCGTTCGGCACGTGGACCGCGCGCGGCCGCGCGAAGGGCGTGCCGGAGGTCACCAGGCCGATCGCGCTCGCCCTCGGGGTGGCCGCCGCCGTGACGCTCGGCCTCGTGATCGGCCTCGGCGTGTTCAAGGCGGAGCCGCGTTATCTGGTGCCGGTCGGCGGGATGGTGATCGGGAACTCGATGACGGCGGTGGCCGTGGCGCTCAACCGGCTTGCCGACGAGATGCACGACGGGCGTCGGCAGATCGAGGCGACGCTGGCGCTTGGGGCCACCTCCCAACAGGCGGCGCGCGCAATCGTGGCCCGCAGCCTGCGCTCGGGGATGATCCCGCTGGTGGACTCCACTAAAACGACGGGGATCGTCTTCTTCCCCGGCACCATGGTCGGGATGCTCTTGGCCGGGGCCGAGCCGGTCGACGCGGTGCGGCTCCAGATCGTGCTGCTCTGGGTGCTGCTCGGCGCGGTGGCGCTTGCGGCCCTGATCGCTGTGTCGTTGGGCTACCGTGGGTTCTTCACCGATGCCCACCAACTCCGCGACACTCAGGCTCAATAAGCCGCGCCTACGCGGCGTGTGGCACCAGTGGGCGTTCTTCGTCTCGGTTGCGATCGGCGCGGCGCTCGTGATTGCGGCGCCCTCCGGCCAGCCGAGGCTCGCGGCGGCGATCTACGCCTTGACCGTGACGGCTTTGTTTGGCACGAGCGCGCTGTATCACCGGGTCACGTGGGCATCGGTCGCCGCAAGGCGCTGGATGCGCCGGCTCGACCACTCGATGATCTTCTGCCTGATCGCCGGCACGTACACGCCCTTCGCCCTGTTGGTGCTCGACGGCGACCTGGCCACCGTGATCCTGATCGTGGTGTGGGCCGGGGCGCTGGCCGGCGTGCTGATGAAGCTCGTCTGGATCGATGCGCCGAAGGCGCTCGTCGCGGTGACCTACGTGATGCTTGGCTGGGTCGCGGTCGCCGCCTTTCCGACCATGATCGAGCGGCTGGGCGTGACCGCCTCGACGCTGGTGGCCGTGGGCGGACTGCTTTACACGCTCGGGGCCCTGGTGTACGCCTTCCAGCGCCCAGACCCGGCGCCGAGCGTCTTCGGGTACCACGAGGTGTTCCACGCGCTCGTGATCCTGGCCGCGGCCCTCCAGTACGCCGTGATCGCGTTTTACGTGATCCCTGGCTCCTGAGCGGCCGGGTCCGTCACTAGGCTCCTCCCAAGATGGACGAGCTCGATGCCCTCGGGGCGTTTCTCGTCGCCGCGTTGATCGCCTTCGTCGCCACTCCGCCGGTCGCCCGGCTCGCGCGACGGCTGGGCGTGTTGCACCACCCGCGCGACCGCGACCTGCACGATCGACCCGTGCCCGGGCTCGGCGGCCTCGCGATCCTCGCGGCGGTGGTGGTCGCGGCGCTCGTGTTCCTGCCGTGGAACGGGGAGACGCGCGGCATCGTGGGCGGTGCGCTCGCCATCGCGTTCGTCGGAGCCGTGGACGACTGGCGGCCGAATGGCCTTCACCCCGCGGTCAAGCTCGCGGGGCAGTTCGCTGCCGCGGCGATACCGGTGTCGGCCGGCGTGTTCGTGGACCACCTGACGCTGCCGTTCTTCGAGCCGATTGGCCTCAGCGACGCGGTGGGCAGGGCGCTCACGCTCGTCGGGATCGTCGCGGTAATGAACGTCGTGAACTTCACGGACGGCGCCGACGGCCTCGCCGCCGGCGTCTGCACGATCGCGGCTGCGACGTTCGCGATCATCGCGCTCTCGCTCGGCAGAGACGAGGCCGGTGTCCTGGCGGCGCTGACCGCGGGTGCGTCGGTGGGCTTCCTGTGGCACAACTTCCATCCGGCGTCGATCTTCATGGGCGACGCCGGCTCGAACCTTCTTGGGCTGCTGCTTGCCTGCGTGGCGATCCAGGGCGTCCTGAAGACCGCCGCGGTCGTGGCCCTGTTCTTCCCGCTGCTGATCCTGGCCGTCCCGGCTCTCGACGCGACGTTCGTGGTGGCCAAGCGGATCAAGTACGGGCGGCCGGTCTATTCGGCCGACCGATGGCACTTCCACCACCGCTTCGCGGATATCGGCTTCTCCCAGCGCCGGACCGTGCTCTACCTGTACGGCTGGACACTGTCGCTCGCAGCGCTCGCGCTGGCGATGCGCTTCGTGCCCTACTCGGATGACGACGGAACGCTCAACGCCGGCTGGGCCCTCGTGATTGCCGGGTTCGGGCTGGTGGCCCTGGCAGCGAGCGTCTACCTGGTGGTCGTGCTCGAGATCCTGAAGTTCCGCCGTTTCCGCGAGCGCGAGATCCAGCGCCAGGTGGACACCGGCGAGATGCCGGCGCTGTCGGCCGAAGAGATCGAGCGCGAGGTGGAGCGGGAGGTCGAGACGGGCGAGTTCGAGGCGGTTCGGGGCGATTGAATCCGGGCAGGGGATAGGCATGGCAGAACCCACTGACGAGATTCAGGAGCTCCTGAACTTCCTGCTCCCGTACGCGGAGCGGATGCTGAGCCAGCACGGCGAGTTCTATCCCTACGCGGCGGCGCTCGGCTCGGATGGCGAGCTGAACGCGGTCGGCACCGACCTCGACGACGACAGCCCCGATGTCGGCGAGCTTCTGCTCGCCCTCCACCAGGGCCTGCGCGAGCAGGCGGCGGAGGGAGAGATCCGCGCATCCGGGATCGCCGCGGACGTGACGCTCACGGACCCGGACAGCGGCGAGACGACGGACGCCGTCCAGGTCGAGCTCGACCACGCGGAAGCCGACGCCGTCGACATCTTCGTGCCCTACGAGACCGAGGACGAGGGCATCAAGTTCGGCGAGCTCGTGGCCGCCGAGGGCCGCGAGCCGGTCTTCGCCCACGCGGCGACCTAGAACAGCTTCGTCTGCGCCGGCGGCCGAGGCGGACGCCGCTCGGGCATGGTGATCGGGTCGGCGTCTTGCGCACCCCGGGGGCGCGCCCGGGATTGCGAAGAACCCGAGCGTTCCGGCGGCCCGGGCCCCGCCGCACCAGGGCGGAGATTCGCTCGCGCTCGGCCTTCCCCACGTACGCGCCGCGCGCGTACAGCTGCTCGTAGTGGTCCACCAGATCGGGTCTGTACGAGCGCAGCCACTCCATGAAGATGCCGCGCACCTCGCCACGCAGGTGCAGCGGGATGCCGCCGATGTTCGTCGCGCCCGCCTCGCCGCACAGCGCGAGGATCTCCTCCACCTGTTCCGGCGAGTCATTGATGCCGGGCATGAGCGGAGCGATCAGCACGCCCGTCGGGATCCCGGCCCGGTTCAGCTCGGCCACAGCCTCGATCCGCTTGCGCGGATGCGGCGTGTGCGGCTCGCTCGCGCGCCAGGCCTTCTCGTCCAGCGTGGGGATGGAGAGGTTGGCCGCAAACCCGGCCACCTCATGGATCTGCTTGAACAGCTCGATGTCGCGCAGCAGCAGCGGCGACTTCGTGAGCACCGACGACGGCGTGCCCGAATCCCGCATCGCCTCCCAGATCCCCGGCATCAGCTTGTAACGCCCCTCGACCCACTGGTACGGATCGGTGTTCGTCCCAAGCGCGACGTGCTCGTGCTTCCACGACGGCCGCATCAACTCCGCCCGCGCAACCTCCGGCACGTTGACCTTGACGACGATCTCCTTCTCGAAGTCACGCCCGGCATCGAAGTCGAGGTACGTGTGAGTCGGCCGGGCAAAGCAGTTGTGGCTGATGACGCCGTTCGAAATGAAGTCTCCGGAGCCGGTGGTGATGTCGTAGAGAGGAAGCTCGACGCCAAGTGGCTCGATCTCCACCACCCGTAGCCGAGCGTTCGACTTGATCATTGCCCCTTCGATCGAGCGCTTGCGGCTGATTGCGGGGTCCACCGTGTGGAAGAACCGAAGGTGCTCGCAGATTCCGCCTCGGATCCGAACGCACTTCAACCCGTTCTCGAGGTGGCGATCCTCGACCACCACGTCAAATCCGAGCTCTCTGAGGTAGCGCTCCGTTCGATCGATCAGCTCCGGATCGGTATTGGAAATGCGCAGGACGCGATAGTCGCCGTAGCTGCCCTCGGCGTCGAAAATCCCGGCTAGGAAACCCTTGCGCCAGTCTGAGCTAGGCCAGCGCGGAAACTGGATCGCCGAGCGAACCGCCCGGACCCTGTCGCCCCGGTGAGTGCGGATCCCGTTCATCTCCTGGTAGTAGCCTGCGGCCGCCGCGAAAAGGAACTCCTGAGTCTCCACCTCGATCGCATCGAGGTAGGCGCGTGTCCGCCGCAAGCCTTCGTGATCCACCAGGGCAAGTCGAAACTGGTGACTCGTTCCTATCCTCCCGCTCGCGAGCGCATACTCGCGACTGTGGATGTGGCCGTCACCGCGAATCATCCCGCAGAGATAGCCCGCCTGATACTCGGCGTTGTGGTCTGGCCCGGCGGCGAAGTGCCCGACTCCCATCAACTTGTCATTGAGCGTCAAATGGGGACGGCGACGCGGGCCCCACTCAGCACCTGTCACGTGCTTCCACTTGGCGCGAGCTGTCCAGAACCGGTGATCTCCGCTGCAGACGATTTCCGTGTCGTCTTCGAGGACGACCCGGCACGCGGGCTTGAGCGTCGACCAGTGGTCGAGCACCGTCGTGGCGGCGTAGCGGCGATACTGGTCGACTTGGACTGTCCCGTAGATACGGTCGCCAGGACGGATCTCAGCGAGCGGCTTCGTGCGACCATCGGCCATGAGGATCTCGGTATCACCCGCCGCGCAAAACGTGCAGGCATGTGCGCATCCGCGATACGGATTGATCGTCCAGCGGAACGGCATGCGTGATTGCTTCGGCACCTTGTTCAGCGCCGACTTCGAGCGGACCTCGTAGAAGCGGGTGTCGAGGGCCTCGGGTGCGTCGAAGGTGCGCACGGTGGCCGGCTCGCGGTAGCCGGGGAGGGTGCGGGCCTCCTCCTCTTCGACCTTCAGGTTGTCCCAGCGCACGAACACATGTTCGCACATCGAGCAGTCAACTGGCCAGTGCCTGCACCCGCAACCATCGTTCCAGCGCTCGAACGGGCGGTTGCCTCTAGTCGAAAAAGGCGGGCGTTGCGGACAGGAGAACCGGACGCGGTCCGGGACCGAAATCGATGAGCACGTCGACCTTGCTACCGACCACGTTGGATTTCAAGCGATACCCGCTCGCCTCCCGCGCCTCGGCCTCGTCCTCGAACGACTTGACTCCGACGAGACTTCGACCGCAGGAGCGGCAGGCGTAGGTGGTCACGTCCCCAATCTCGGACACGTCCATGGCAGGTAGCCGCTGCGCTGTGTCGCACTCGTCGCAGGTCAGCCGGAATGCTCCTTCGGTGGGTGCTGGCGTGATTCCGGCTGCGACGAACGCCTGGGAGACGCGCACGCTCTGGACCCTACCTCGCTTAGCAGAGAACGGCTAGTTGCCATCGGGAAGGCGGGTTCTAGCCGTTCTCGTCGCCGAACGCGGTGAGGATCACGCGGCGTGGGCCGCCTCGGTGGCGGTGCTCGCACAGGTAGATCCCCTGCCAAGTTCCGAGCGCCAGGGAGCCTCGGGCGACCGGGATCACCAGGGACGAGCCGGTGAGTGAGGCCTTGATGTGCGCGGGCATGTCGTCCGGGCCCTCGAGGGTGTGCGAGAAGTAGTCGGCGCCGTCGGGCACGGCGCGGTCGAACCACTCGGCGAAGTCGCGGCGCACGGCGGGCGAGGCGTTCTCGTTCAGCGTCAGCGACGCGGATGTGTGCTGCATGAACACCGTGGCGATGCCAACCGCGAGCTGCGACAGCTCGGGCACGGCGTCCACGATCTCGTCAGTCACGAGGTGGAAGCCGCGCGGGCGCGCACGGAGCTCTATCTGGCGCTGTAGCCACACGCTGAGCATTCTGGCGGGAACGCGCCAACGGACATATGGTGGCGCCAGGGCCCACGGACTCGTACACATAGGCCATTAGGAGGAGCATGGATCCGCCCCTCCGCGAGCGGCTGCGCTGGCGGAACGCCACAGGCAACGATGTCGAGCGGCCCGCTACGCGGGCGAACATGGCGCGCACATCCGCGCTGCTGTCCGCCGCGGGCGCGCTCGTTTGCCTCATCGCCGTGCTGGTGCCCGGCGACGGTCAGCTCGACGACGACGTCCTGCTCGCCACCGCCGCGGCCGCGGGCGCCCTTGCCGTCTTCCTCCTCCTCGCGTACGAGCGTGTGCCGCGGTGGGGATTCCACGTGGTCGCGCTGCTCGACACCGCGCTGTTCACGGCCGCCGCCTACGGCTGGGGCTCGATGAGCTCGTACGGGCCGCTGCCGTACCTCTGGGTCACCGGCTTTGTCTTCTACTTCTTCAGCCGCTCGGCCGCGCTCGTCCACCTCTCGGTCATCGCCGCCGGCTACGCGCTGGCACTTGCGCTGGAGTCGCCATCGGAGAACCCGCTGGACGGCTGGATCGCCACCGTGTTCACGCTGCTTGTGACCGGCTACCTCCTCTCGGTCGTGCGCGACCGGCTCGCGCACCTGATCGCCGGCCTGAGTGACGCGGCCCACCACGATCCGCTCACCGACCTGCTCAACCGTCGCGGCTTCCAGGAGGTCTTCGACGTCGAGCTCGAACGCGCGCGTCGCGCCGACCAGCCGCTCAGCCTGATCGTCGGCGACCTCGACCGCTTTAAGCGCGTGAACGACGTGCACGGCCACGCCGCGGGCGACGACGTCCTGAGGCGCGTGGCGGACGCGATCCGCGGCGCGAAGCGCGGGTTCGACAGGGCTGCCCGCATCGGAGGCGAGGAGTTCGCGATCCTCGCGCCCGACTCGGACGAGCACGGCGCGTACATGCTCGCGGAGCGCATCCGCGCCGCCGTGCACGAGGCCTTCGCCGACCAGGGCGACGGCCAGCTCACGATCAGCTTCGGGATCTCGACCCATCCGCTGCACGGACAGTCGGCCGACGGCCTGCTTCGCACCGCGGACCAGGCGCTCTACGCCGCCAAGCGCCTCGGCCGCAACCGCTCCGTTATCTCGAGTGCGGAGGTGCCGGGCATCCTCGCGCACGGGGCGCGTCGAGCGGACAGCGAGACCCACGTGGAACTTGCAGCGCTCGTGAACCTCGCCGAGGCGCTCGACGTGCGCGACAGCGGCAGCGCCACGCACTGCCAGCGGGTCGGGCGCTTCGCGGAGCTCACGGCTCGCGAGCTCGGCCTGCCGCCCGAGGCCGTGGAGCGCATACGGCTCGCCGGGATCCTGCACGACGTCGGCCGGGTGGCCATGCCGGACTCGGTGGTGGCCAAGCAGGGCCCGCTCACGGATGAAGAGTGGGCGTGGGTGCGCGCTCATCCGGCCATCGGGGCACGCCTGGTGGAGACCACGGAGTACGACGACATCCGCTCATGGATTCTGTTCCATCACGAGCGCCCCGACGGCAACGGGTACCCCGAGGGCCGCCGCGAGGACGTGCCGCTCGAGGCGGCGATCATCGCGGTGGCCGACGCCTACGAGGCGATGACGAGCGACCGTCCATACCGCTCGGCGCTCGCTCCGGAGCAGGCATCGAACGAACTTCGCCGCGAAGCGGGGCGCCAGTTTCACCCAGATGTGGTCGAGGCCCTCCTTAGGGCCGTCTGAGTTTCGGGGTAACCCTTTCAAGGGAGCCCGAAGGTCGGTCGATAAGCAACTGGAGGTGGAGCCCGTAGGAACTCTCGCCCCGTTGGTCCCGTACGCCTGCGCGCTCGCGCTGGCGGGCCTTGCCGTGTACCAGCGCAGTCGCATAGCGGGATTGCGGAGCCGCATCACCGACTCAGCGCGGACCGATCCCCTCACGGGGCTCCTGAACCGACGCGCCCTCGAGGAGATGCTGGACATGGAGCTCGAGCGCGCCAGGCGCGCCGGCCGTCCCTTGTCGGTGATCGTGGGCGACCTCGACTCGTTCTCCGCCGTGAACGAGAACCAGGGCCATGCCGCCGGTGACGTCGCCCTGCAGCTCGTGGCGAGCGACTGTCTCAAGTGGAAGCGCCGGATCGACCAGGCGGCCCGCATCGGCGGCGAGGAGTTCGCGCTCCTGCTTCCGGAGACCGACGAGCGCGGCGCGTTCATCGTGGCCGAGCGTCTGCGACGCGCCACGCACCGCACCTTTGCCGACGCCGCCGTCCGCGTGACGATCAGCTTCGGCGTGGCCACCAGTCCTATGCACGGCGCGGACGCCGTCGGCCTGCTGCGCGCCGCCGATCGGGCGGTGGCCGCGGCCAAGGAGCTCGGCAGCGACCGCACGGTGATCTACAGCGACGAGGTGGCCCGCACGCTCGCGCAGCCCGGGGCCCACGGCGATGGCCCCCTCCAGCTCGCCACCGTGATCGCGCTCGCCGAGGCGCTCGACATCCGCGACACCGGCACGGGCCAGCACTCGCGCACCGTCGGGCGCTACTCGGAGCTGATGGCGCGCGAGCTCGGGCTCCAGGAGGAGCACGTGGAGCGAGTGCGGCTCGCCGGCGTGTTGCACGACATCGGCAAGATCGGAATCTCCGACCGCGTGCTCTCGAAGCCGGGTCCGCTCGACGCCGAGGAGTGGCAGGAGATGTACACGCACCCCGAGATCGCCGCGCGGTTGCTCTCGCGCCCCGAGTTCGACGACCTGCGCGCGTGGATCCTCGCCCACCACGAGCGTCCGGATGGCCAGGGCTATCCCTACGGCCTGAGCGGCGACGAGATTCCGCTCGAGGCGCGCATCCTCGCCGTGGCGGACGCGTACGAGGCGATGACCGCCGACCGTGTCTACCGGCCCTCGCTGGGAGCGGAGACGGCGCGGACCGAGCTGAAGGAAGGCTCGGGCACGCAGTTCGACTCCCAGGTGGTGAGCGCCTTCGTCCGGGCTCTGGACGCCGGTCGCGCCCGCACCCTGCGCGCGGCCTAGAGCGGCGTAAAGGCGGGCGGGATCCCGGTCATTCGGCGCCAGCGCAGCGCGCGCCGCAGTTCCGCTCGCGCGAGCGGGTGCGTGGACAGCCGGAACTCCCGCTTCAACAGGGCCGACTGGTAGTAGACGGCCATCCGCACGCGCCGGTGGAAGCGCAGGAACTTAAAGAACTGCCGGACGAACGCCGGGTCGTCGCGGCCCCAGATGCCCCATTCGGTGAACGCGAACGGCTTGTGGCGCCACAGCACGTAGCGGTAGAAGCGGACCATCGCCGAGCTCGCCTTGTATTGGGAGTACCAGGTGGTGCCGACCCAGTCGACGTAGCGGGATCCCGGCCAGAAAAAGCGCGGATGGTTCTTGGGGATCTCGGGGTTGCCGAACGAGAGCGGGACCCACATCAGCGCCACCAGCGTGCGCTGCAGCACCGTCTCGCGCGTTTGGACAGGCGGCATGCCGAGTCGGCGCAGGGTGCGGTTCATGGCCGCAATCTCCCCGCCCCGCACGATCAGCGCGATGCGCCGCCACGCCTTGAGGAACTGGCGCACAGACTTTGCGGGACCGCGCGACGAGCCGTCCAGGTTGTACGGCGCGTACGAGTTGTTGCCGTTGTTCATCTCGGACAGCGGGCGCAAGAACGTCACCTGGCCGTGCTCCGCGAGCGCCTTGTTGAGGCCGACCAGGAAGTCATCGCCACGTCCCTGCGCGAGGTCGCGGGGAGTGAGGCCGGTGTCCTCGGGGGCCACCGACAGCATCGCCGCGGTCTGCTCGGCGCGCGCGTCCGCCAGGCGAAACGACAGCCAGTGGAAGGCCGAGTCGCTCGCGTTCCACGAGATGAAGTAGTTGAAGACCGCGGGATGCTTCCCGGACTGCTGCTCGAAATCCATGATGTGTGCCCGGCTGTAGCCGCCCTGGCCGCCCCAGTAGATCTTGCCCCCTGGTGGGGCGTAGGGCGGGGCGTTCATGGGACTCCCGGCCATTGCGGCGCCCGGAACCAGAGCGAGTGCCAGCACGGCTGCTGCGAGGGCCAGAAGCGAGCGCACGGGGCGAGCCTAACGTCCGATCCGGCGACCGACGGCGATCCGGGCGAGCTGATCAGCGGAGCCGCGGTGATGGAGTCCGGCGTGGTGGGTTCGATGACCGCGCTGCCTTAGCCGGCTACGGCGCGGCGACGGCGTTCGACCAGTGTGTGCTTGCATGAGCGGGGTGCGTACGAACTCCGAGCTGCTCCTCGCCGGGTACGACGCCTGGAACCGTGACGACTGCGAGGCGTGGCTGGAGCTTCTGGAACCGGATGCGGAGATCAGCACCTCGGGTGTCTTCCCCGACCTGTCCGCGGTCTACCGCGGTCACGGCGAGGCCACGAGGTTCTGGCGCCAGCTGCACGCTCCGTGGGAGACGTTCCGCATCGATGTGGAGCACGTGGGGGACGAGGGCGACTGCGCGCTGGCGGCGATCCGGTTCCGCGCCAAGGGAGTGGACAGCGGCATCGAGGTCGACATGCGCTTCGGGATGGGGATCCGGGTACGCGACGGACTGGCCACAGACATGGTCAACCGCCGCACGCTCGAGGAGGCGCGCGAGGCGCTGCGCCCGAAGCGGCCGGCGACGGCCAGCGCCCAGTGATAGGCCGCGAGCCAAGTGTCACAAAGTAGTCACAAAGTCCTCCGCTCATATAGGCTTCGGCGCCCCGGGTAGAGAGCACAGATGCGCCGCCCGCCCCGCGCTCCCCCGGAAACCTCTTGAGCACCCACGCTTTGAAAGCATCCGATACCCCCATGCCGCTGCGCATGATGCGGTACCTCGACCTTGCGCTGCTCGCGCTCGCCCTGCCGATCTTCATCGCGGCGGATCTGCCCCTGCTCGGATGGGTCGGCGCGGCGGTCGGCTGGCTCACCCAGCGCGGGGTTCAGATGCTGATCGAGAAGCAGGCCCGCGCGTCTGACGACCCGCGCACGGTGGCCGGCCTGCTCACCGGTTCGATGATCGCCCGCGGCTGGATCGTGGCCGGCTCGATCTTCGTGGTCGGGCTGTCCGACCGCGAGGCCGGGCTCTCTGCCGCCATCCTCTCGATCACCCTCTTCACCTTCTACTTCACGGGCCAGCTGATCGGCCGCCCGTTCGAGGAGCGCCGGTGAGCCGCCGCGGCAAGATCCTCCTGGGTGTCTTCATCTGGCTGGGCGGCGCCATCGCGCTCTACGGCATCTTCGGCAGCGACGGCAAGAACGAGGACTTCAAGCCCCAGAACGAGTTCAAGCTCGACCCCTGGGTCGAGCTGAAGATCGGCGGCATCGACCTGTCGATCAACAAGGCGGTCCTCTACGTCTTCCTCGCGTGCGCGATCACCGCCGGCACCATGATCTGGGTCGCCAAGCGCATGCAGGACCGCCCGAACCGCGTTCAGACGCTCATCGAGGGCGCGTACGACCTCACCTACACCCAGATCGCCAGGGGCAATATGCCCAGCGCGACGGCCGCGAGGTACTTCCCCTTCGTCGCCACGCTGTTCTTCTTCATCTGGTTCTCGAACATGCTCGGCTACATCCCGCTGCCGACGAACACGCACGAGACGGTCGACATCTTCGGCTTCGCCCTCCCGGCGTTCGCCCTCTACGCGGCCACCGCGAACCTCTCGATTCCGCTCGCCCTCACGCTCGTCGTCTGGGGCGGCTACCAGATCGAGGGCATCCGCCAGCACGGGATTCGCGGTCACCTCAAGGGCTGGCTCCCCGCGGGCGTGTCCGGCGCCGCCGCCGTCCCGATCTTCTTCATCGAGGTGATCTCGCAGTTCATGCGGATCATCTCGCTGTCAGTCCGACTGTTCGCCAACATCCTCGCCGGCCACCTGCTGATCCTGTTCATGGCCGGCGGGCTCGCGGTGCTGCTCGGCATCACGGCGCTCGGCTGGATCACGCTGCCGATCGCGATCGCCTTCTTCATGCTGGAGGTCGGCCTGATCGCAACGCTTCAGGCTTTCATCTTCGCGACGCTCACATCCATCTACTTCGGCGAGGCAAGCGCCGGAGGCCATTAGGAGGTCCCATGGATCTTGCAGTCCTGATTCCAATCGCACAGGCAGCCGACCCGACTGACGGCCTGAAGGCGATCGCCCTCGGCGTAGGAGCCGGCCTGGGCACGATTGGCCCCGGCATCGGCGTTGGCTACATCTTCGGCAAGGTGATCGAGTCGGTCACCCGTCAGCCCGAGATGCGCGAGGAGATCACGAGCATCCAGTGGCTCGGCTTCGCCCTCACCGAGGCCATCGTGTTCTACGCGTTCATCTTCGGCCTGATCGCCTTCTTCCTCTAGGTGGGCGCGCTAGGCAACATGCTCGTCCTCGCCCAGGCCGAAAGCGAAGACAGCGGCGGCAGCTTCCTCGTCAGCCCGAGCCTCGGGCTGATGATCTGGACGCTGCTCGCCTTCGGCATCACGCTTTACCTGCTGAACAAGCTCGCGTTCCCGAGGATCGCGGAGGCTCTCGACAAGCGCCGCGTGGCCATCGAGGAGTCGATCCAGGCAGCGCAGCGTGCCAAGCAGGAGGCCGACGAGCTGCTCGAGGAGTACCGCGCACGGCTGCGTGAGGCTCGCGAGCAGGCGGAGGACATCGTCGCGCGTTCACGCAAGGCGGCGGAGAACGTGGCCGACGAGACCAAGGCGCAGGCCACCAAGCAGCGCGAGGAGCTGCTGGCGGGCGCGCGCCGCGACATCGAGCAGGAGACGCGCCGGGCGCTCGAGGAGCTGCGCAAGGACGTGGCGGACCTCACCGTGATGGCCACCGAGAAGATCACGCGCAAGTCGCTCAACGAGGAGGACCACCGCCGCCTGATCGAGGAGGCGCTCAGCGAGGTCGACTTCTCCGAGCTCGCCGGGACGGAAGGAAACGGCCGCTAGCCCATGGAGGAGATCGCCGAGGTCTACGCACGCTCGCTGTTCGAGGTCGCCAAGGAGCACGACGTGCTCGACCGCGTGCACGACGAGATCGGCGAGTTCGCGGAGGCGCTCGACGAGGACCGCACGCTCCAGGTATTCCTGTTCTCGCCCTACTTCTCGTCCGAGGAGAAGCGGGACGGCGTGCGTAAGATCGTGACCGACGCCGACGAGCGATTCGTGAACTTCCTGGAGCTGCTCGCGGAGCGCCACCGGATGCCGGTGCTGTTCCGCATCAGGCGCGAGTTCGACTCGCTATGGGCGGAGGAGAACAAGCTCCTTCCGGTGACCGTGACGAGCGCGATCGAGCTGGACGAGGGACTCGTGAAGGACATCGGCAAGCGCATCGAGGAGCAGACCGACCGGACGGTCGAGCTGTCCTCAAAAGTGGACCCCGACGTGCTCGGTGGTCTGAAGGTCCAGGTCGGCAACATGGTCTTGGACGGCACCGTTCGCAACAGACTTGAACGACTACGCAAACAGGTGGCCAAGGCCACCTAAGGAGACTCAGACGTGCAGATCAAGCCAGACGAGATCACCAGCATCCTCAAGAGCCGCATCGAGGGCCTCGAGGACGGCGGCGCTGACCTCTCCGAGGTGGGCACCGTCCTGTCCGTGGCGGACGGCATCTCGCGCGTCCACGGCCTCGACAACGTCATGTCGAGTGAGCTCCTCGAGCTGCCGCATGACGTGACCGGCCTTGCGCTCAACCTCGAGTCCGACAACGTGGGCGCCGTGCTGTTCGGCGAGTGGGACAAGATCGAGGAGGGCGATCAGGTAAAGCGCACCGGACGCCTGCTCACGGTTCCAGTCGGCGACGCGCTGCTCGGCCGCATCGTCGACCCACTCGGCCGTCCGCTCGACGGCAAGGGCGACATCGAGACGGACGAGACGCGGCCGGCGGAGTTCAAGGCTCCCGGCGTGGTCTTTCGCCAGCCGGTGAAGGAGCCGCTCCAGACCGGCATCAAGCCGATCGACGCGATGACGAACGTCGGCCGCGGCCAGCGCGAGCTGATCATCGGCGACCGCCAGACAGGCAAGACGTCGATCTGCATCGACACGATCATCAACAACAAGGACAAGGACGTGAAGTGCGTCTACGTCGCGATTGGGCAGCGCATGTCCACCGTCGTGGAGGTTGCGCAGCAGCTCGACGACCACGGCGCGCTCGACAACACGGTGATCGTCGCGGCGCCTGCGGACGAGGCCGCGCCGATCAAGTTCATGGCTCCGTACGCCGGCGCGGCGATCGCGGAGCACTGGCTCTATAACGAGCAGCACGCCCTGGTCGTCTACGACGACCTCACGAAGCACGCGTACGCGTACCGGCAGATGTCGCTGCTGCTGCGCCGCCCCCCGGGCCGCGAGGCGTACCCGGGCGACGTGTTCTACCTGCACTCGCGCCTGCTGGAGCGCTCGGTGAAGCTCTCCGACGAGCTCGGGGCCGGTTCGTTCACCGCCCTGCCGATCATCGAGACTCAAGCTGGCGACGTGTCGGCGTACATCCCGACGAACGTCATCTCCATCACCGACGGCCAGATCTTCCTCGAGGCCGACCTGTTCCGCTCGGGCGTGCGTCCGGCCATCAACGTCGGCATCTCGGTGTCGCGCGTGGGCGGCTCGGCGCAGACGACGCCGATGCGGAAGGTGGCCGGCAGGCTGCGGCTCGAGCTGTCTCAGTACCGCGAGCTCGAGGCCTTCGCCCAGTTCGGCTCCGACCTCGATGCGGACACCCAGGCGACGCTAAGCCGCGGCGCCCGGCTCGTCGAGGTGCTCAAGCAGGACGAGCGTGACCCGTGGCCGATCGCGGACCAGGTCGCGGCGATCTACTCGGGCACCGGTGGCTACCTCGACCGCATAAAGGTCGAGCGAGTCCAGGAGTTCCTCCGCTTCCTGCTCGACCGCGTGCACGCCGAGAGCGGCGACCTGATGAGCCAAATCGCCGAGGGCGAGTGGAGCGACGAGATCGAGTCCGGTCTCGGCGACAACATCGCCGAGGCGATCGACGACTTCGGCCCCGACTTCGACGTGGAGGGCAACCCGATCGAGGAGGGCGAGTCCGACCGGGTCAAGTCGGAGGAGGGCCGAGAGAAGGAGGCCCGCACCGACGAGGGCGGCAAGGCCTCCGGCGAGGACGGCGCCGGCTCCGCCGAGGAGCAGGAGCAGGAGCAGGAGGAAGAGCAGGAGCAGGAGCCGGCTAAGGCCTGATGCTCGGTCCCCGGCCCCCGCACCCACGGATGACGCGCGATACCTTCGCTGGATCGGCGTCCTCGGGCTCGCCAATGCATCTTGCATTGGCGTCGCCCTGCGTCCTTGCCCAGCTTGGTCTCGCGCGCCCCCGCAGGCACGCGGGCCAGAGACCGAACATCTAATGGCGAACCTGAAGGACATCCGGGGCCGCATTTCGTCGGTCAAGAACATCCGCAAGATCACCCGCGCGATGGAGATGGTCGCCGCGGCGCGACTGCGCCGCGCGGAACAGCGGATCGAGCACCTGCGCCCGTACGCCGACGCGCTCCGGCGTATGACCGCGCGCGCGGCGCAGGCCGCCGACAACATCCCCAACCTGCCGATCCTGCAGGAGAAGGATGAGGTCAACACCGTCGGGGTCCTCCTGATCACCGGCGACCGCGGGCTCGCCGGCCCGTTCAATTCGCAGATCATCCGGGCGGGCAACCGCCGGCTCCGCGAGTTGGAGAATGAGGGCAAGCAGGTGCTCTGGTACGCCGTCGGGCGCCGGGGCGTCTCGTCGCTCCAGTTCCGGAACTTCGACCTTGACGCCTCATGGACGGGCTTCACCGACAGGCCTGCGTTCTCCGATGCCCGCCGGGTGGCCGACGGGCTCGTATCCGCGTATGTGGACGACAAGGTCGACCGCGTCGAGGTCTTCTACAACGGCTATATCTCCCCGGTGAACCAGGAGGTTCGCCACGAGACGCTGCTGCCGCTGCAGCAGGCCGACGTGATCGAGGACGACGACCCCGAGCGCGACGAGGGCGAGAACCGAGATAACGAGGACGAGCACCTCCACGACCGCGCGCTCTGGATCTACGAGCCGGACGCGGAGGAGATCCTCGCCCGGCTGGTGCCGGACTACGTCGAGATCTCGATCTACCGGGCGATGCTCGAGTCAACCGCTTCGGAGCACGGCGCCCGCATGAGCGCCATGCGCAGCGCTTCAGACAACGCAGCAGATTTGATCGACGACCTCACTCTCGCCGCGAACCGCCAACGTCAGGCGGAGATCACGCAGGAGATCATGGAGGTCGTCGCTGGGGCCGAAGGACTTCGTTAGCCAAGGAGAAGAATGGAAGCTGGAACGCAGACAGAAGAGAAGAAGACAGGCGGCGACGGAAACGTCGGGACCGTCGTGGAGATTCAGGGAGTCGTGATCGAGGTCGCGTTCGCCGACGGCCTGCCCGAGATCTACAACGCCCTCGAGGTTGAGATCGAGCGCTACACCGACGAGGAGCACGGGGAGGAGGCCAGCACGCTGACGCTCGAGGTGCAGCAGCACCTCGGCGACGACCGCATCCGGGCGGTGGCGATGGACGCCACCGACGGCCTCGCGCGTGGCACCAAGGTGCGCGACACCGGCGGGCCGATCACCGTCCCCGTCGGAAGGGAGACCCTCGGCCGCATCTTCAACCTGCTCGGCGAGCCCATCGACGAGGGCGGCGACGTGAAGACCGAGGAGCGCTGGCCGATCCATCGCCCCGCCCCGACCGTCGAGGATCTCACCCCGACTCGCGAGGTCCTCGAGACCGGCATCAAGGTCATCGACCTGCTCGCGCCTTACGCCAAGGGCGGCAAGGTCGGCCTGTTCGGCGGTGCCGGCGTCGGCAAGACCGTTCTGATCCAGGAGCTGATCCGCAACATCGCGGAGGAGCACGAGGGCCTGTCGGCGTTCTGCGGCGTGGGCGAGCGCTCGCGCGAGGGGAACGATCTCTGGCTCGAGATGAAGGAGTCCGGGGTGCTCGAGCGGACCGTGCTCGTCTTCGGGCAGATGAACGAGCCGCCCGGCGCGCGCATGCGTGTCGCGCTCTCCGGCCTGACCATGGCGGAGTACTTCCGCGAGGAGGGCGGCCAGGACGTGCTGCTCTTCATCGACAACATCTTCCGCTTCGTGCAGGCGGGCTCAGAGGTGTCGGCCCTGCTCGGCCGGATGCCGTCGCAGGTGGGCTACCAGCCCACGCTCGAGACCGAGATGGGCCAGCTCCAGGAGCGGATCACGTCGACCCGCCAGGGCTCGGTGACCTCCATCCAGGCCATCTACGTGCCGGCCGACGACCTCACCGACCCGGCTCCGGCGTCCGTGTTCGCGCATCTGAATGCGACCACGACGCTGTCGCGCGCGATCTCGGAGAAGGGGATCTACCCGGCCGTCGATCCGCTCGACTCGACCTCCACGATCCTGAAGCCGGACATCGTGGGCGAGGAGCACTACCAGGTCGCGAACGACGTGCGTGAGATCCTCCAGCGCTACCGCGAGCTCCAGGACATCATCGCCATCCTGGGAATCGAGGAGCTGTCTGACGAGGACCGCCTGACAGTTCAACGCGCCCGTAAGATCGAGCGCTTCCTCTCGCAGCCGTTCTTCGTAGCCGAGCAGTTCACCGGCCTCCCGGGCAAGTACGTGCCCGTCGAGCAGACGGTGTCCTCGTTCAGGGAGATCCTCGAAGGCAAGCACGACGACATCCCCGAGCGCGCGTTCCTGCTCAAGGGCACGATCGACGAGGTGGTCGAGGCCGCCGGGGGTGCCCGCGAGGAGGAGGAGAAGCCCGAGGAGGGCGAGGCCGAGGACGCCGACGCCGAGAACGGCGGCGAGGAGTCTGAGGCCAACGGCGACGACAGCAAGGGCGACGAGAGCTAGATGGCCTCGTCCTTCATGGTCGAGGTCCTGACGCCCGAGGGCCAGGTCTTCGCCGACGAGGTGGAGCTGCTCTCCACGCGCACCACGACCGGCTCGATCGGCATCAAGGCGCGCCACGCGCCGCTGATGGCGATCCTCGAGCCGACGGAGCTGCGGCTCTACAAGTCGGACTCCGACATCGTCCGCTTCGCCCAGGGCGAGGGCTACCTGCAGGTGGCCGACAACCGAGCGCTCGTTCTCGTCGAGGAGGCAATCGCCCCCGACGACATCGACCGAAGCGCATTCGAGTCCCGCCTGAAGGAAGCGCAGGAGGCGCTCGAGCGCGCGGAGGACGACTCAGAGGAGAAGGCCCGCGCGGAGCGCGAGGTGAAGCGCTACGAAGCCTTCCTCCAGGTCGGCCAGGGCTAGCCGGCCAAGCGCGGACGCCCGAAGGCGCCCGCGCTCTGCTCAGCGTCTCGCTACTTAAGGCGGAGCGTCAGCACCACTCCGGCGTGGTCGGACGGCCAGAGGCCGTTCGCCGTGCGGTCCGACTGGCTCTTGCCCACGACCCTGCCCTTCAGGACCCGCAGTGCGGGCTTCGAGAAGATCAGGTCGATCCGATGGTCGAACGCGGCCGGCGTCGTGTCGGACATGTCCGAGTTGTCCAGGCAGCAGGAGTAGCCCGGGCCTCCTCCGCGGAGGCGCGGCCACAGGTCCACCAGCTTGAAGCTCTTGAGGACGTTCACGGCATCGGCGTCGGACTCGTTGCCCTGCGGGTCGGAGTTGAAATCGCCGACCACGATCACGGGCTTACCCTTCACGCGCAGCGGCCCGCCGCGCGCGATGAGCTCAGCGGCCTGCGCGTTGCGCGGAGCGGCCGCGGCCGCCTCGAGATGCGTGTTCACGAAGCGGAACTTCTTGCCCTTGAGCTTCCCGTCGACGGCCGTCCAGCCGCGATTGCTCGTGAGAGTCCCCGCCGGCGTCGGTACGCCGATGTCGGCCTCGTAGTTCTTGCTCAGGCGCTTCGTGATCTTCAGGTCGGGCCGCTTCTTCACGAGGATCACGTCGTGCATCGTGAGGCGCACGTCGTAGCCCTCGCGGAGCGGGGCCTCGATGTCGGCCTCGCGCTGGACGACGCCAACGCTGTACTTGAGGCCCTGCCGCGCGAGCTCGCGCCGGAGCGACTTGAGGAAGTCGTAGACGACCTGCGTGGCGGGCGTTGTGTTCCCGTCGGACTGGCCGTCGGGGCTGCGCCGCCAGATCGCGACCTCCTGAAGTCCGACCAGGTCCGGCTTGGCGCGCTTGACCTCGCGCGCGAGCAGCGCGGCGCGCGTGCCGACGAAGTCGGTCTTCTGGACCTCGGCCCAGAGCTCGCTGGTCCTCTGCTTGAACGTGTCGAGATCGGGGGAGCCGATCGGGTGGAAGATGTTCCCGCCGAGGTAGATGTTGCGGGTCATCACGGTGACGTTGACCTTCTTGGGCTTCTTGGGCTGAGCCTGAGCCGCGGGAGCCGCGACAGCGAGCGTCAGCACGAGCGCCAAGAGGATTCGAGTGGCTCGATACATCACGCCACCCTAGGGGAACAGGCTCAAGTCAAAGTTCAGGGATTCCCCCGTTGCCCGGCCGGGGACATCCGCACAGTCAAGAAGATCACGCTCAGGCTGAAGCGCCAGCGGCCCTGACTTCAAGCGCGGTTTCGTCGCAAGAGCCAGGCGGCCAGCGCTCCGAGCAGCAGCCCGATCTCGGGCGCGAGCGGGACGTCGGTGGCCAGGCTGACGATGATGCCGAGCGCCAGTCCGGTCACCGCTCCGATCGCAATGGCGGCTCCGATGCTCATGCGGGCGACTCTATTCCTCAGCTCTGCTTGGGACCTCCCGTTCTGAGAGGTGGGTACCGTGAGGGGCCGTGCGCATCGCCACCTGGAACGTCAATTCGCTGAAGCAGCGCATGCCTCGGTTTCTGCCCTGGTTGGATGAGCGACGGCCGGATGTCGTCTGCCTTCAGGAGACGAAGCTCGCTGACGACGCGCTCACCGAGCTACTCGGGGATGAGCTCGCCGATCGTGGCTATGAGGTCGCCGCTCACGGCGAGGCGACGTGGAATGGGGTGGCGATCCTGTCCACGGTTGGGCTTGAGGACGTGGTGCGAGGCTTCGAGGGTGAGCCGGGCTTTCCGCACCCTGAGGCGCGCGCGGTGTCGGCCACGTGCGCCGGGATCCGGGTCATCTCCGTCTACGTGCCGAACGGGCGCGAGCCGGGCTCGGACCATTACGACTACAAGCTCGCCTGGCTTGCCGCGCTCAAGGAGGTGGTCGCCAGCGGCCCCGAGGACACGGTCGTGTGTGGTGACGTGAACATCGCGCCCACCGACGAGGACGTGTTCGATCCGGAGGCCTACGTCGGCCAGACGCATGTGACGCCGCCGGAGCGGGAGGCGCTCGCCGAGCTACAGAAGCTCGGCCTCCATGACGTGATCCGTGACCGCTGGCCGAACGAGCGCGTCTTCTCCTACTGGGACTACCGCGCCGGGATGTTCCATCAGGACCTCGGCATGCGCATCGACCTGATCCTCGCGGGTGGGCCGGTGGCCGAACGGGTCAAGGCGGCGTGGATCGACCGGCAGGCCCGCAAGGGGAGCAAGCCGAGCGATCACGCCCCGGTAATCGTCGACCTGGACGAGGCGCCCGACGGCGACATCGGCCCGGTGGTGCCGCCGCCGTCGGCCCCCAAGGTCACGCGTGGCAAGAAGAAACTGCCGCAGGCGCCATAAGCCGAATCTGGGCGCCTACTGCTTGCGGTCCCGGTCGCGCGACGGCTGCACCCGCTTCGGCTCCCCGGGCATCTTTGGGTAGTCGGGTGGATATGGCATGTCGCCCTCTCCCTCGGCCTCGTCGCGCTCGTACATCTCGAGCAGCGGCTCCAAAGAATGGGCCACGTCGTCGATCCCCGTGTGGCGATCACCGACCTCAGCGAAGCGCGCGGGCATCGTCCCAACTGTGAAGTCCTCGGGCGCGACCTCTGCAAGCTCGTCCCAGGTGACCGGTGCCGAGACGGGCGCTCCCGGCCTCGGTCGCACGCTGTAGGCCGACGCGATCGTGCGGTCGCGCGCGTTCTGGTTGTAGTCGACGAAGATGCACTCCCCGCGCTCCTCCTTCCACCACTTCGTCGTGACCTGGCCCGGAAGGCGGCGCTCCAGCTCGCGCCCGAAGGCGATGGCGGCGTGCCGTACGTCTGTGAACGTCCAGCGCGGCTCGATCCGCACGTATATGTGAACGCCGCGTCCTCCCGAGGTCTTCGGGAACCCGACGTAGCCGAGGTCCTCCAGGAGCACACGCGCCTCGGCGGCCACCCGCACGGCGTCGTCGAAGTCCGTGCCCGGCTGCGGGTCGAGGTCGAGGCGCAGCTCGTCCGGGTGATCCACGTCCTCGCGGCGAACCGGCCAGGGATGGAACGTGATCGTTCCCATCTGCGCCGCCCAGCCGACTACGGCGATCTCCGTCGGGCAGATCTCGTCGGCGTGCCGGCCGGACGGGAACTCGATCCGGCAGGTCTCTAGGTAGTCCGGCGCCCCGCGCGGGACGCGCTTCTGGAAGAAGGCGTCGCCGCCGCCCTTCTCGCGCGTGGAGAGCACGATGCCCTCGTGCACGCCCTTGGGCCAGCGCTCGAGGGTCGTCGGCCGGCGACAAAGGGCCCGCATGATGCCGTCCTCGACGGAGAGGTAGTACTTGACGACGTCGAGCTTCGTGACCGCCTCTGTGCGCTCGGTTTCCGGGAAGATCACGCGATCGGGGCTTGACACCCTCAGCTCGCGCCCCCCGGCATCAACAATCGTGGCATCGGACTTGGCCATGGCCCGTAGTTCTACAGGCAGCTCCCCCGGCTACGATCGGGGGCGTGCCAGACCGCCTGTATTTCACAGACTCGGATGATGCCAACGCTCTGATCGCCTCTGACCCCATGGCCCTGCTGGTGGGCTTCGAGCTCGACCAGCGGGTCACGGTCATGAAGGCGTTCCAGGGACCGCTCGCGCTGAAGGAGCGTCTCGGGGCGATCGACGCCGCCACGCTGGCTTCCGCGGACCTCGAGCCGGTCTTCTTCGAGAAGCCGGTGATCCACCGCTATCCGCGCTCGATGGCCAAGCGAGTCCACGAGCTGGCCGTGTACGTGCGCGACAACTACGACGGCGATGCCGCGCGACTGTGGACCGATGCCAAGGACTCGGAGGAGCTCCGCGCCAACCTCATGGCCCTTCCGGGCTTCGGCGAGATGAAGGTCAAGACGCTCGGGGCGGTCCTCTTCAAGCACTTCGGTGTGGAAGCCGCCCGCGAGCTGGTGCCGTGGCACCCGACCCTCGGCGACGTCGACTCGCCGCAGGCGCTCGAGGAGTACCAGGCCGAGAAGACCCTCCACAAGGCCGAGTGGGCGAAGGCGCAGCCGGGCTAGCGTACGGGCGATGTCGCAGGAAAACGTCGACAAGAACAGGGACTTCATCGACGCGTACAACCGGCGCGACTTCGACGCCGCCGTGGAGAACTTCGACCCGCAGATCGACTGGGTGCTTCCGGCGATGCAGGCGTTCGACTCCTGCGTGGGGCCGGATCAGGTCAAGCTGTTCTGGCAGGGCCTGGACGAGACCATGGACGAGCTCCGGCTCGACGCTCAGGAGTTCGTGGACGCGGGCGACCGCGTGGCCGTGCGGCTTCGGTACTACGGGCGCGGCAAGGGCAGCGGCGCGGAGATAGAGACCGAGATGTACCACCAGGTCGCCACGTTCCGCGACGGGACGATCGTGCGGCTGGAGTACTTCACCGACTGGGGCCAGGCCCTCGAGGCCGCCGGCGTTCCTCCTCCTCCGCCCGGTCCCGATCCTCGCTGACCCCGACCTCGTAGAAGGCGTACAGCAGCGCGCCGCCAAGTCCGGCGGACACCAGGGCGATGGCCGCCACCTGCCCCGCCAGGCTGCCGAGCGCCGCGGACCCGATGCCGGCCAGGGTAAGGACGACCGCACCGCCGTAGACAAGGATGCGCCTGCGCTTGGGCACACCTCAACGGTACCCGGGTGCGGTTGACTAGCCGTGGCGGCGCTCAGCGCACGCCGATGAGGTCTACGACGAAGACGAGCGTCTCGTCGGGGCCGATCACGCCGCCTGCGCCGCGCTTTCCGTAGCCGAGGTTCGGCGGGATCGTGATGCGCCGGCGGCCGCCCACGCGCATTCCGGCCACGCCGTCGTCCCAGCCCTGGATCACCTTGCCCTTGCCGAGGGTGAACTTGAAGGTGTCCCCGCGGTCCCATGAGGCGTCGAACTGCTCGCCGGTCGACCAGGAGACTCCGACGTAGTGCACCTCGACCACCTGGCCGGGCTTGGCCTCGTCGCCTTCGCCAACCGTGATGTCGTCGAGCTCGAGCTGGTAGGACGGCGGCTGGTCCGATGGGACCTCGACCTGGGGCTTCTCGTTCATTGGCATGACCCTACGGATTCGTGGTCGGCGGTACGTAGCCCGCGTAGGTGACGAGAAACGTTGTGAGCCCGAGCCGCTCGTAGAAGCGCACCGCATCGGCGTTCGAGGCGATCACGCTCACCACGAAATGGCTGACCCCGAGGCGCCGAAGCTCATCGTGCATCCGCTCCACGAGTGCGCTGCCGATGCCCCTGCCCCGATGCCCGGGGAGCACGGCCAGCGTCTCCAGCTCGGCCACGCGGTCGCCGGTGGCCCAGGTCTCCTCAGGGCCGCGCAGCTCGACCATCGCGTAGCCGACCGGCTCGCCATCGGATTCCGCGATCAGCACGAACGCGTCGGGATCCTGGAGCCACTCCTCGTAGAGCTCACGCCGGACCGCCCACGAGTCCGCCTCGGGGCGCACCTCGCCGAGCATGGCAAGCTCCGGCGCCACCTCCGCGTGATGCCGGCTCAGCGACTCCCAGAGCGGCCGGAGATCAGGGATGCGCTCGGCACCCGCGCGCACGATGTCCACGGGCGCATTGTGACGACGGCCTAGGCGGCGTCGCTCAGCGCCACGCGCGGCCCGCAGGCCAGGAGCGAGTCAAGGAGCCAGGAGGCGTTCTGCTCGTCCAGCTCGTGGACCGCCAGCATTCCAAGCACCGCGGTGCTGGCCCGGGCGAGCGGCTCCTCCGCCTCCTCACCCGCGCGCGAGAGCAGCAGGCCCTCGGCGGCGTCGCACAGCTCGTCATAGGTGTCCGCCTCGAGCGCGTCCGTCGCATGCCATTCGCGGAGCTCGGAGAGCAGCGATCGATAGGCGAAGTAGCGCTGCTGGTTCATGGGCCCGACTCCTGAATACCCGGATGGGCCGCAACCAATCCACTTGCAACGCATCTGTTCCCCAAAGGGACCGGCGGGTACCCCAAGCGGGCAATGAGTTTCCAAATGGAGGAGGAATCCACCGTGGAGGACACGGGACAGGCCCAGGAAAAGGCCAAGGAGGTCGCGGGCCAGGCCAAGGGACGGCTGCGCGAGCAGGTCGATCAGCGTTCGACGGAGGCCGGCCACCAGGTCAGCTCGGCGGCGGACGATGTCCGCTCGGTCGCGGAGCAGCTCCGCGCGCAGGGGCAAGGACACGCCCGCCCGTTACGCCGAGCAGGCGGCCGAGAAGGCGCAGAAGGTCGGTCAGCGGCTCCAGCACGCGAGCGGCGACGAGCTTCTCCGCGATGTCGAGGACTTCGCGCGCAAGAATCCGTGGGCGGTCGCAGCCGGCGGGCTCGTGCTCGGGCTCGCTGCCTCGCGCATGCTCAAGGCCTCGAGCAACGAGCGCTACCGCAGCTCGATGCAGAACCGCGGCGGCTCGAACGGCCAGGCCCGCTCCCTTGCGGCGGAGCCGATGCCATCGGGCGCATCCACGAGCGGCGGGCAGTTCGCTCGTGAGGAGCACGCCCTCGGCCAGCGGGAATCGATCATCTCAACCGAACCGCGGGCATGACGGCCGGGCCGGACAACGCGCTGCGCGACAACTCGACCGGCGAACTGCTGAAAGAACTCTCCGACCAGACGACGACGCTCGTCAAACAGGAGATCGAGCTCGCCAAGGCCGAGCTTGCACAGAAGGGTAAGACCGCCGGGATCGGCGCCGGCATGTTCGGCGGCGCGGGGCTGTTCGGAGTGGGCGCTTTCGCAGCGCTCACGACGTTCTTCATCGCCCTGCTCGACGGCGCGTTGCCGATCTGGCTGGCCGCCCTGATCGTCGCCGTGGTTTACGCGGCGGTGGCGGGCGTGCTGGCACTGACAGGCAAGAAAAAGGTCAAGGAAGCCACTCCGGTTGCCCCGGAGCAGGCCATGGACAGCGTGAAGGAGGACGTGCAATGGGCCAAGACCCGAGCGAAATCAGGAATGACATAGACGAAACCCGTGCCCGCATGGGCGACACGGCGGAGGCGCTCGGCCACAAGGCCGACGTGCCCGGGCGGGCCAAGGAGGCCATCTCGGGCCGCGTCGAGAGCGTGAAGTCGACGATCTCGGGATCCACGCCGGACAGCGG
>CAWDLE010000022.1:0-14921 GCA_963803085.1 uncultured Thermoleophilaceae bacterium
GATTATGAGTCGTGCGCTCTAACCGCTGAGCTACGGAGCCGCGAGGGGAGAGAGTCTAGAGCGGGAGCGGGATCCCGATGCCGCGGCCTGGGCTTAATCAGTCTGTGATGTCGGCCCGGCTGGTGGCGAAGGTGGGCACCGGTGCGCCGTCCTCGTCCTGTGCCCACAGGGCGGGGCGCTCGAGCTGAGCCTTGAGCGAAAGGCTGTCAGCATCGAGCAACGCGGCCGTGGCCGCGTCGCCGATGAGCTGCTGCCCGAGGGCGTCGAACACCTGCGTCGTGGGGCTGATGAGCGCGACCCCTTCGCCGCCGATGAGCTGGGCGGCCTCGCCCTGCAGCGCAGCGGGGACATCGCACACCTCCTCGATCGAGATCGGGAGCTGGTCGCCGACAATCTCATCCGCCGAGACGTTGAGGGTGAGCGTGGTCGCGTAGAACGGATCGCTGAAGGTCGGCGCCGGGTCGCCCGCCGCGCGCGCCTGGCCCTCGGCCCTGCGCATGGCGTCCTCCGGAGGGGTGGCGCAGCCCAGGCCGGGGCCGCCGGCGCCGGGTCCGGGGGCCACGGGTACGGGGGCGCCGGGACCGCCAGCGCCAGGACCGCGGCCGCTCGCGATCTTCACGGTCTCGCAGCCCTTGGTGTTGGCGCGATCGGCCGCGTCGATCCTGCAGACGTCCCTGCCCGGTCCGCCTCTGACGAGACGGTCCCGCAGGCCATCGACGGCGTTCAAGCGGTCGGCGCCGCGCCCTCCCCAGAGTCGGTCCCTGCCACGACCGCCTTTGACTCGGTCGTTGCCGCCGCGGGCTTTGATCACGTCTGCCTTCGCAGTGCCAACGATCCGCTCAGACCCCTTCGTGCCGAGCATCCGCTTCGCCTGCGCGGGCCCCGCCAACGTGAGGATCAACGACGTAAGGACGGCGACCATCAAAGCCGCTCGGTGAATTCGCATGCCTCGGCTTCGGTTCGTTTCGCTCATCTCACGCTGAATGGTCACCCACGGCCTCGCCTCCCTCGATCTCGTCCGCCTATCGGGCGAGCGCGCTCCATGCTCAGCCTGTCTCGTAGCCTTCAGCGCGTGGACGACCGGCCGCTGCTCATGACCGTGCCCAATGTCAGCGAGGGGCGCGACCTCGCCACGCTCGAGGCGATCGGTCGGGCCTTTGCGCCGGCGCGCTTCCTCGATCTCCACACCGACCCCGATCACGACCGCGCCGTCTTCACGCTGGCGGCGCGGCAGGGGGAGATGGCCGAGGCGCTCCTCAACGGCGCCCGCTCCGCCGTCGCGCGCATCGACATCAGCGCGCACACGGGGATCCATCCCCACGTCGGTGCGCTCGACGTGATGCCGGTGGTCTACCTGGACGATGAGCGGCACGGTGCCGCGATCAGCGAGGTGCTCACAGCGGCCGCGCTCATCGGCGAGGAGGTGGGCGTGCCGGTGTTCCTCTACGGGGAGCTCGCCACGAGGCCGCAGCACGCCGAGCGCGCGTGGATACGGCGCGGTGGCCCCAAGGAGCTCGCGCGCCGGATCGAGGCGGGCGAGTTGGTGCCCGACTACGGCCCGCACAGGCCGCACCCGACGGCGGGCGCGGTGCTCGCCGCGGCCCGCCGCCCGCTCGTGGCCTTCAACGTGGATCTCGTGACGGACGACCTCGCCGTGGCGAAGAACATCGCGGCCGGCCTGCGCGAGTCCGGCGGCGGCATGCCCGGCGTGCGTGCGCTCGGGCTCTACCTGCACGACCGCAACAGGGCGCAGGTCTCTACGAACGTGCACGACCACAACGCCGTGCCGCTTCGCGACATCGTCGAATACGTGCGCGCGCGAGCCGAGGTGGCCGAGGCCGAGCTGATCGGGCTCGCCCCGCGAGCCGCGTTTGACGACTTCCCGCGGGACGTGCCGCTGCGCGGTTTCGACCCCGAGCGGCACATCCTCGAGGACGTTCTGCGCGCGGTAGCGTAGGCACAGTCTCAAAGCCGTCCGGTAACGTCGCTGATAGATGGCCCAGACCAAGCGCAAGCGCACACGCAAGCACCGCGGCACGCCCGCGGGGACGATCGAGCGCGCGGGCCGCACGGGCCGCCCTCAGACCCGCGAGGACGCCAAGCAGATCGCGCGCCAGCGCCGCGCCGAGCGCCTCGACAGCCCGCCCACCTGGAAGAGCGCGATCAACCGCGCGGCGATCGCCGCGGCGGTGTTCGGCGTGCTCGTGACGCTCGCTTTCGGGCGCCCGGTGGCGCAGGGCGTGATCCTCGCCGGCTTCATGTTCCTGCTCTACATCCCGCTCGGTTTCATGACCGACACGGCGATCTTCCGCTTCCGAAAGCGACGCAAGGCGGCAGGCGGCTAGCGATGGACGTGCGCATGTTCACCGTCGGGCCGGTGGCGGAGAACAGCTACATCTTCCGCCGCGAGGGCTCGGATCGAGCGCTCATCATCGATCCCGGCGACGAGGCCGACAAGCTCCTCGGCGCCATCGACGCGCTGGGCGTCCAGCTCGACGCGATCCTGCTCACGCACACGCACTTCGACCATGTCGGGGCCGTGGCGCCCGTGGCCCGCGCGACCGGCGCCGAGGTCTGGGTGCCGAAGATCGAGGCGTTCGTGCTCGCCGACATCATGAGCTTCGTGCCCTGGCCCGGGTTCGGCCCGTTCGAGTCCTACGACGCCGAGCACACGCTCGAGGGCGGCGAGCGCCTCGAGCTGGCCGGCTTCGAGATCGACGTCCTGTTCACGCCTGGCCACAGTCCCGGGCACGTGACGTTCTCGATCCCGGACGAGCAGGCGATCTTCTCGGGCGACGTGCTGTTCGAGCAGTCGATCGGCCGCACCGACCTTCCCGGCGGCGATCACCCCACGCTCCTGGAGTCGATCCGCGGCCTCGTCGACTCGCTGCCGGGCGATACCGCGGTCTATCCCGGTCACATGGGCACAACCACACTCGCGGCGGAGCGGGACACGAACCCGTTCCTGGCCGAGCTGGCGAGGTGAAGAAGTTCCAGGCCCCGCGCGGCACGGTCGACGTGCTGCCTCTGGACGCGCGCCGGCGACTCCGGCTCGTGGAGATGGCGGGCGACGTGCTCGGACGAGCGGGCTACGAGCCGATGGAGACGCCGGTGTTCGAGGACACCGAGCTGTTCGCCCGCGGGGTGGGGGAGTCCACGGACATCGTCCAGAAGGAGATGTTCACCTTCGAGGACAAGGCCGGCCGCTCGCTCACGCTCCGGCCCGAAGCTACAGCCGGCATCTGCCGGGCCTACGTCGAGCACGGCATGCACAAGCTGCCGCAGCCGGTGAAGGTCTGGACCGCCGGTCCGTTGTTCCGTCACGAGGCACCGCAGGCGGGGCGCTTCCGCCAGTTCACGCAGATCGACGCCGAGGCGCTCGGCTCGGACGACCCCACGCTCGACGCTGAGCTGATCCTCCTGTTGGCGGAGATCTACGAGCGAGCGGGCACAGGGCCGTCGCGCCTGCGGTTGTCGAGCCTCGGCACGCCGGAAACGCGCGCCGACTACATCGACGAGCTCAGCGCATACCTGCGCGCGCACGAGGGCGAGCTTTCGGAGGAGGTGCGGGGGCGGCTCGAGCAGAACCCGCTGCGCGCATTCGACGCCGACCACCCCGGCACCCAGGCGGTGATGGCTGAGGCACCGCGCCTGGTCGACCGGCTGACCACGGAGGACGCGGAGCATTTCGCGGAGGTGCGCGGCCTGCTCGACGCGGCCGGGCTGCCGTATGAGATCGACTCAACGCTCGTGCGCGGGCTCGACTACTACACGCGCACTGTGTTCGAGGTCGAGTCGGAGCGCCTCGGAGCCCAGGCGGCGCTCGGCGGCGGCGGCCGCTACGACGGCCTGGTCGAGGAGCTGGGCGGGCCGCCCACCCCGGGAGTGGGCTGGGCCGCCGGCGTGGAGCGGATGCTGCTTGCCGCGGGCGACGCTGAGGACGAGGCCAGCGCTGAGGTGTTCGTGGCCATTGCCGACGGCGCGCAGGGCGCCCTCTCGCTCGCGCAGCGCCTCCGCAGGGCGGGGCTTCGCACGCAGCTTGAACAGGCGGGCCGGAGCATGAAGGGGCAGCTGAAGCAGGCGAACCGGATCGGCGCGCGCGCGGTCGTGATCATCGGAGACACGATCGAGGTGAAGGACATGGACACGGGCGAGCAGCGCCCAGCTGAAAGCGCCGAACAGGCCATCGAGATGGTCAGCGAGCTGCTGGCGTGAGGGCGCCGCGCCCCAACCGCTACCGAACGCACTGGGCCGGTGAGCTGCGAGCGGACGACGTCGGCAACCAGGTACGGGTGGCGGGCTGGGTGCACCGCAGGCGCGACCACGGCGGCCTGATCTTCATCGACGTGCGGGACCGCACGGGCCTGCTCCAGCTCGTGTTCCGTCCCGAGGAGGCGCCGGAGGCTCACGCCGCGGCGGGCAACCTGCGCGGCGAGGACGTGATCACGGTGAGCGGCGAGCTGGTTCGCCGCGACGAGGGTGCCGTGAACCCCGACCTGCCCACCGGAGAGGTGGAGCTCGTGGCCACCGAGCTCGAGCAGCTGGCCGACGCCGAGACGCCGCCGTTCCAGATCGACGAGGACGATCCGGTCGGGGAGGAGCTGCGCCTGCGCTACCGCTACCTCGACCTTCGCAAGGAGCGGATGCGCGACCAGATGATCCTGCGCCACGAGGTGATCCGCGAGATCCGCAACCAGCTCTCGGACGAGGGCTACCTCGAGATCGAGACGCCGATCATGACGCGCTCCACCCCCGAGGGCGCCCGCGATTTCCTGCTGCCCAGCCGGCTGGTGCGCGGCTCGTGGTACGCGCTGCCGCAGTCGCCGCAGCTCTTCAAGCAGCTGCTGATGGTCGCCGGCTACGAGCGCTACTTCCAGATCGCGCGCTGCTTCCGCGACGAGGACTTCCGCGCGGACCGCCAGCCCGAGTTCACGCAGCTCGACATGGAGCTCTCGTTCGTGGAGGAGGAGGACGTGTTCGACGTCGTCGACCGCCTGCTCAAGCGCGTGCTCGCGCTCGGCGGAGTGGAGCTGTCGCTGCCGCTCGAGCGGATCACCTACGACGAGGCCCTGCTGCGCTACGGCTCGGACCGTCCGGACCGCCGGCTCGGCGTGGAGATCGTGGACATCACCGAAATCTTCCGTGCCTCCGAGCTGAACATCTTCCGCGAGGCGCCCGTCGTACGAGCACTGAAGGCAGGTGGAGAGTTCCCACGCAGCCGATTCGACTCCCTCACCGAGAAGGCACAAGCCCTTGGAGCGAAGGGGCTCGCATGGGCGGTTGTCGAGGACGGCGGGTCGTGGCGGTCGCCGATCGCCAAACGCCTCACCGACGAAGAGGTTGCGCGAGCGAACGACGCACTGGATGCGCACGAAGGTGACGCGATTCTCATCGTTGCGGACACCCCCGATGTCGCGGCGCGAGTGCTCGGCGGCCTGCGTCCGGAGGTGGCTGAGGGAGAGCCCGAGGGGCATGACGTGTTCTGGGTCGTCGACTTCCCGGCCTTCGAGTGGAACGAGGAAGAGGGTCGCTGGGAAGCGGTGCACCACCCGTTCACGAGCCCGGCTGGCGACCTCAGCGGTGATCCCGGCACATGGCGCGCCCGCGCGTACGACGTGGTCTTCGACGGTTGGGAGATCGGCGGCGGCTCGATCCGTAACAGCGACCCGGCGATGCAGCAGAGGGTGTTCGAGCTGCTCGGCATCGGACCCGAGGAGGCACAGGCGCGCTTTGGCTTCCTGCTCGAGGCGCTCACCTACGGCGCCCCGCCTCACGGCGGCGTGGCGTTCGGGATCGACCGGATCGTCGCGCTGCTCGCCGGCGCGGCCTCGATCCGAGACGTGATCGCCTTCCCGAAGGCGGCCAGCGGCGTGGACCCGCTCACGGGCGCGCCGGCGCCGGTGGACCAGCGCCAGCTCGACGAGCTGGGCGTGAAGGTGGTCGCTCCGCCGAAGCCGCCGAGCCAGCCCTAGCGGCCGCCCGAACCCGGTGCTAGCCTCGATTCAGGCCCGAGCCTGTTCGCCAGTCGGCCGCACATGTTGAGCCGAATACCACCGGTAAGGGAGTCCGACTCGAGGTAGGACCGTGGTCCGCCCCGGAGGACACCCGGACTTGCTACGACAGCAGGCCCAACTACCGGATCCGACAACGGCAGGCTGGGGCCACTTTTTCCAGGTTTTGCATCACATGTATGCAAAAGGTGGAGAGAGTGGGCGAAGCGGATCGCGGTGCCCGATAGCTTTCGCGTTCAGTGAGGTCGTTCGCCGAACATCTCGACGCGCCTTCGGGGAAGGGCGCCCTCGCCGGCTGGCCCCACACCGGCGCCGCCGGCGGTGCCGCCTGCGGTGACCTTGTGCGCATCGCGGTGCGCATCGAGGGCGAAACGATCGTGGAGGCCGGCTTCGACGCCGAGGGCTGCGGCGCGCTAACGGCAGCCGCAAGCGCCACGGTGGAGCTCATCGAGGACAGGCCGTTCCTCAATGCATGCAGTTTGAGCACCGAAGACATCGCGAACGCACTGGGCGGATTGACGCCCTCAAAGCGCCACGCCGCGGAACTCACCGCCGACGCTCTCCACCGAGCGCTGGGCCAGGCCGCGCGGGCGGGGGTTGCGAGGCTGGAGCCGAACGACCGGCGCACCCTCGTCGCCATGAGCGGCGGCGTCGACAGCGCCGCTGCCGCCCAGCTTGCGCTCGACGCAGGCGACGACGTGATCGCCGTGACGCTCGAGCTCTGGGCCGATCCCGCCACCGACGGCGACAAGAGCTGCTGCTCCCCGCAGGCGGTGCTCGGCGCTCGCGAGCTCGCGCAGCGGATGGGCATCCCGCACCTCACGCTCGACCTGCGCGAGCGCTTCCGCGCCGAGGTGGTGGACCACTTCCTCGACGGCTACGCGGCCGGCCGCACCCCCAACCCGTGCGTGCGCTGCAACGGCGAGGTTCGCTTCGACGCCATGCTCGAGCTCGCCGACGCTCTCGGGGCCGCCCGGCTCGCCACCGGTCACTATGCGCGCATCGCTCGCGACGAACACGGCCCGCTCGTGCGCGCCGCCACCGATCCCGCGAAGGACCAGAGCTACATGCTCGCCAAGCTAGACCCTGCGCTGCTCGACCGGCTCAGTTTCCCGCTCGGCGGGCTCACCAAGGACGCGGTCCGCCAGCTCGCCCGCGACGCGGGCCTCCCGGTGGCCGACAAGCGCGAGAGCCAGGACCTCTGCTTCGTCGCCGGCCTCGGCGGTCGTGCGTTCCTTCAGCGCCACGGCGGGCCGCGCCTGCGCGCTCCCGGCGAGATCGTTGACCGGCAGGGCCGCGTGCTCGGGCGCCACGAGGGCCACCACAACTACACCGTCGGCCAGCGCCGCGGTCTCGGCATCGCAAGCCCCGAGCCGGTCTACGTGCTCGAGAAGGACGCGACCACGAACCGGGTCGTGGTCGGCCCCAAGCATGAACTGGCGACCCGGGCGGTGATTCTCGAGAACGCCACCCTTCACCGCCCTGTGTCCGAGGTAGAACAGGTGCGCCTGCGCTACCACGCCAATCCGATCCCCTGCCGGGCCTCGGAGCGCGATGGGCAGGTGCTGCTGGAGCTGGACAGCGACGCCGAGGCCGTGGCCCCGGGGCAGCTCGCGTGCCTGATGCGTCAGGATCGTGTCGTGGGAGAGGGAACCATCGGAGAGCCCAAGTGAACGAGCTGCTTGAACGCATTGACCTCGAGGCGCCGCTGTCTGGCGATTTTCAGGCCGTCGTGCGGCTGATTATCGGCGGCATCGCCGAGCGGGTGGACTTCGCGTTCGAGGAGATCGACGACCTCCAGCTCGCTGTGGAGCGCCTCCTGGCCGAGGCGGGCCAAGTTGGCAGCGTGCAGCTGTCGTTCGAGGTGGGGGGGAGGAGCATCCGGACGCGCGTCGGGCCGCTCTCGGAGGCGGCCGTCGCGGAGGCCCTGCGCGACGGGGACGCGCCGCCCGGACAGCTCACGCTACGCAGAATTCTCGGAACGGTTGTGGACTCGTTCGGGGTGGAGGACCTTGGCGACGGCGCCATCGTGGTCCGCCTCGAGAAGCTCAAGGGCCTTCCGTGACGACCCCCCAGCGCCGTTCGGCGGTGTCGTCGGAGAAGGCGCGCGAGGAAGACCGCGCGCTGCTGCGCCGCTATCACGAGGCCGGTGACACCACGGCTCGCGAGGAGCTGATCGAGCGCCACCTGCCGCTCGTGCGCTCGCTTGCGCGCCGCTACGCCGGGCGCGGCGAGGCGCTCGAGGACATCGAGCAGGTCGGGGCGATCGGGCTGATCAAGGCGATCGACCGCTTCGAGCTCGAGCGCGAGGTGTCGCTCGCCACCTACGCCACTCCGAACGTGGTCGGCGAGATCAAGCGCCACTTCCGCGACAAGGGCTGGGCCATCCGCGTGCCGCGCGCGCTTCAGGAGCTGAACGCGTCGATGTCGGGCGCCATCGAGCGCCTGACCGGCCGCCTCGGCCGCTCGCCGAGCATCGCCGAGATCGCCGAGGACCTCAAGACGACGCCGGAGGAGGTGCTGGAGGCGATGGAGGTGGGCTCCGCCTACTCGACCGTCTCACTCTCCGCCGGCCCGGGCGGCGACGAGGAGCTCGACCCCCTCGAGACGATCGGCGGCGAGGACGAGGAGTTCGAGCGCTCGGAGCACCGCGCCGCGCTCGAGCCCGCGCTCGACCGGTTGCCGCCGCGCGAGCGCGAGATCCTGCGCATGCGCTTCGAGGAGGGCTTGCCCCAGACGCAGATCGCGCAGCGCGTCGGGCTCTCGCAGATGCACGTGTCGCGACTGATCCGCAAGTCGCTGTCGATCATGCGCGAAGAGCTGCTGCGAATGCCGCCCGGCGCCGCGTGAACCTGCGTTAAGCGCACATTTTGGTTCCGGGGATCCGCGCCGAAACCCTCGAACCAGCAAGTATCTTGCCGCGCGGTGGGCACATCTGCCTGCCGAAACGACCGCTGGAGGGATTGAATGGGGAAGCTCGGTAGACGTGCGCTGGTACTGCTCGTCGCCTGCCTGTCCTTGTTCGTCATTGCCGCATGTGGTGGCGACGACGACAACGGAAGCAGTGACAGCAGCAGTAGTTCGTCCGGAGGGGCGAAGAAGGGCGGATCGATCACGATCTCGCAGACTTCGCAGCCGGACTACATGGACCCGGCGCTCACGTACACCGTCAACGGCATCGAGCCGCTGTGGCTCGTCTATACGCCGCTGATCACCTACGCGCGCGAGGAGGGGCAGGCTGGAGCGAAGCTGATTCCGGGCCTGGCCGAGGACCTGCCGGATATCTCGGCAGACGGCATGACCTACAAGCTGAAGCTGCGTAGTGGCTACAAGTATTCGGACGGTACGCCCGTCAAGGCCTCCGACGTCGAGCACGCGATCAAGCGCGTCCTCAACCTGGAGTCGGGTGGTAGCGCGTTTTACCTCGTCATCGAGGGCGCGCAGGAGTACCTCGACGCTGGCAAGGCCGACGGCGACATCTCCGGAATCACGACGGACGACAAGACCGGCGACATCACGTTCAAGCTGACCGCGCCGGACGGCTCGTTCACGCACGTGCTTGCCATGTGGTTCGCCGGACTCGTGCCGGGAGACACGCCGTTCAAGAACATGACGGAGGATCCGCCCCCGGGCGTCGGTCCGTACATGGTCACCGAGTCGGTGCCGAACCGTCAGTTCGTGATGGAGCGCAGCACGGAATACGACAAGAACCCGATTCCGGGTGTGCCTCCGGGCAACATCGACAAGATCACGACCAAGATCATCAAGTCGGCCCAGCGCCAGGCTCAGGACGTGATCAGCGGCAACCTGGACTACATGCAGGACCCGCCGCCGGCCGACATCAAGCCGGAGGTGAAGGCGAAGTACTCGGACCGTTACAGGGAGATCACGACGGCCTCGACGTACTACATGTTCATGAACTCGCGGGTCCCGCCGTTCGACGACCCGAAGGTCCGCGAGGCAGTGAACTGGGGCATCGACAAGCCCGGTCTCGCGCGCCTGTTCGCAGGCGAGGTCGCGCCGGGCTGCTCGTTCCTGCCGCCGGGCGTGCCTGGCTACGACGAGGCGCTCGACGTGGACGACTGCCCGTGGGGCAACCCGAATGAGCCGCCGGACCTCGAGAAGGCCCGTGCTCTCATCAAGGAAGCCGGCGTGGACGGCATGGACGTGACCGTCTACGGCAACAACGATGACCCGACCGACAAGGTGACCGAGGCGTACGCGGACATGCTCACCAAGATGGGCTTCAACGCCAAGCCGAAGATCCTCGACGGCGGTGTGTACTTCCAGACGATCGGTAACCAGAAGACGAAGGCCCAGACCGGCTTCGCCAACTGGTTCCAGGACTTCCCGCACCCGAAGAACTTCATGTTCCTCGTGGACGGCAAGTCAATTCAGCCGACCAACAACCAGAACTTCGGGAACACTGATGACCCGGAGATCACGAAGGGGATCGCGGAGCTCAACAAGGAGCCCGATCTCACGAAGGCTGAGGATCAGTGGAAGGAACTGAACAAGAAGCTGGTCGAGCGGGCGTGGATCGCCCCCTACGGCCACAGGAAGCTGGCGACGTTCATGTCGGAGCGAATGGACTTCGACAACTGCAACCGCTTCCACCCGGTGTACTTCAACGACTACTCGGCCTTCTGCCTCAAGTAGGACGTTGACCGCTTCCCACAGGGAGGGCGCTTCGGCGCCCTCCCTGTCGGGTAGTGTGTTTTCTCGAGGGAGCTGAGGGAACTAATTGGCCACGGAGCCTGCAACCGAGACGACCCTTCAGGGACCGGCAGCCTGGGAGGAAGAGGCTGAGCGGGAGCACGTTCACGGCCTCGGGCCGTGGAAGCTTGGTCTCCGGAGACTGCGGCGCAACAAGACAGCGCTGCTGTTCGGATTCATCTTCATCCTGCTCGTAGCCGTATGCGCCGCGGCGCCGCTCTGGGCGGACAACGTGGCGAAGACGGGCCCCAGCTCCGGGCACCTCACCGACACGATCACGGTCGACGGCAAGAAGATCAACGTCGTCGGCCTCGACGGCGTACCGATCGGTCCGCAGTACCTGAAAGCGGACGGCAAGTTCTTCCTCGGCGCCGACGGCAACGGCCGCGACATCATGGTGCGGCTGCTCTACGGGGGCCGCAACTCGCTCTTCATTGGGCTGACGGCAGCGTTCATCACCGTCTTCCTGTCGATCGTCCTCGGCGTGGTGTCGGGTTACTTCCGCGGTGCCTCCGACGCTGTCATCCGCACCCTGCTCGACATCATGTGGTCGTTCCCGGTGATCATCCTCGGAACGGCGCTGGGCGTGTCGCTCGCGCTGGGAGGCCTGAAGATAGGGCCGATTGAGATAGCCGGCGACTCGCTAGCGATACCGATCCTCATCATCGGGCTGGTCTACGTCCCGTACATGGCCAGGCCAATCCGTGGCCAGGTGCTCTCCTTGCGAGAGAAGGAGTTCATCGAGGCAGCACGAGCTCAGGGCGCCGGGCCGATCCGGATCATGTTCACCGAGGTCTTGCCAAACCTCGCCTCGACGATCCTCGTCTTCTTCACGCTCCTGATCGCGAACGCGATCCTGCTCGAGGCCGCGCTCTCATTCCTCGGCGCCGGCGTCCAGCCGCCGAACCCGTCGTGGGGCACGATGATCGACGAGGGCGTGGACCGCATCGCCACCGCGCCGCACCTCGCGATCGTGCCGGGCATCATGCTGGTGCTCACCGTGCTGTCCCTGAACGTCTTCGGCGACGGCGTGCGGGACGCGCTCGACCCGCGGGCGAAGGTCCGCCTGGAGCACTAGCGATGGGTCGCTTCATCGTCCGGCGGGTGTTCCAGATGGTCTTCGTGCTGTGGGCAGTGTCGGTGCTCACGTTCTTCATCTTCCAGGTGATCCCGAACGGCGATCCGGCGGAGCGGATGGCCGGCAAGCAGCCGCGCGAGGCTCAGATCGAGGCCATCCGCGAGGAGTGGGGCTTCAACGACAACCTCATCGTCCAGTACCTCACGACCATGAAGAAGGTCTTCAACGGCGATCTCATCTCGTACACGACGCAACTGCCGGTGATGCAGGAGATCTGGAAGGGGCTGCCGCGGACGCTGTCGCTGGCCATCGGCGCAGCGCTCCTGTGGATGTTCGTGGCGATCTGCTTCGGCCTGTACAGCGCGGTCAAGGCCGGCAAGTTCGCGGATCGCTTCCTGACGATCATCGCCCTGATCGGCATCTCGATGCCGGTCTTCTGGATCGGTGCGCTGATGAACCACTACCTGGGCTACAAGCTCGGCTGGTTCCCGAACGGTGGGTATGTGGAGTTCACCGAGGATCCCGTGGACTGGGCATACCACCTGATCCTGCCGTGGACGGCCTTGGCGATCCTGTTCATCGGGTTCTACTCCCGAGTGCTGAGATCGAATGTGCTCGACACGATCAACGAGGACTTCGTGCGAACAGCCCGGGCCAAGGGACTCTCTGAGCGGCAGATCATGATCCGCCACGTTCTGCGCAACTCGATGATTCCGATCGTCACGCTCTGGGGCCTCGACTTCGGCGCCGTGGTGGGCGGTGGCGCGATCCTCACCGAGACGGTCTTCGACCTTCAGGGGGTGGGCCAGTACGCGGCCGAGGCGGTCGGCCAGCTCGACGTTCCCCCGGTGCTGGCCACCACGATGTTCGCCGCGTTCTTCATCGTGCTGCTCAACGCGGTCGTAGACATCATGTACGCCTACCTCGACCCACGGATTCGCCTGCAGTGAGCGCCGGCCCCGTACCCAGCGGCGAGCCGCTCCTCACGGTCGAGGACCTGCGCGTGTCCTTCGCCACCGAGGAGGGCGTAGTCCAGGCGGTCGACAACGTGTCGCTCGAGCTTGCGGCCGGCGAGGTGCTCGCCGTGGTGGGCGAATCCGGTTCGGGCAAGTCGGTGACCGCGATGACGCTGATGGGGCTCTCGCGCTCGCAGAATGCGCACTTCGAGGGCACCGCGCACTACAAGGGCACGGAGCTGATCAACGCCTCGGAGGACCAGCTGCGGCGGATCCGCGGCGCGGAGATCGCGATGATCTTCCAGGACCCGATGACTTCGCTGAATCCGGTGATGAAGATCGGGCCGCAGATCGTCGAGCAGATTCAGGAGCACGAGGCGCTCCCCGACCAGCAGGCGCGCGAGCGCTCGATCGAGCTGCTGGAGAAGGTCGGGATCCCGCGCGCGCGGGAGCGGATCGACAACTACCCGTTCGAGTTCTCGGGCGGAATGCGCCAGCGCGTGATGATCGCGCTGGCCCTGTCGTGCAACCCCAGCGTGCTGATCGCGGACGAGCCGACCACGGCGCTCGACGTGACGATCCAGGCCCAGATACTGCTGCGCATGCGCGAGCTGCGCGACGAGTCCGGCGCGGCGATCATCCTCGTGACCCATGATCTCGGCGTGGTGGCCGACATCGCGGACCGCATCGCCGTGATGTACGCGGGCCGCATCGTGGAGCATGGCACGCTCGACGAGATCTTCTACGACCCACAGCACCCGTACACATGGGGTTTGCTCGGGTCGATCGCCCGGATCGACCGCCCGCGTCCCGAGCGGCTGCCGGCGATCGCGGGACTGCCGCCGTCGCTCTCGGACCGGCCGAAGGGCTGCCACTTCCGGCCGCGCTGCCCTCACGAGTTCTCGAAGTGCATCGAGGTGCCGCCGTTAGCCGCGCGCCTGGAGGGCAAGGCCGAGCACACTGACCGCTGCTGGCTCACACCAGAGCAGAAGAAGGAGCTGCGCGAGGTACGGCCTGGAGAGATCGGCCTGGCGGCGAAGTCCACCGGGGTCGACGCCGCGTGAGCTCCGACAACGGCGGCGCGCCGCTCATCGACATAGAGCACCTGAAGGTGTTCTTCCCGATCAAGCAGGGCTTCTTCATCGACCGCGAGGTCGCGCGTGTGCACGCCGTGAACGACGTGACGCTTTCGGTCTCCGAGGGCGAGACGGTCGGGCTCGTGGGGGAGTCCGGCTGCGGGAAGACGACGATGTCGCGGGCGATCATGCGCCTGATCGACGCCACCGACGGGCACCTCCGCTTCCGCGGCGATGACATCACCCACGCCCGCCGCAAGCAGCTCGAGCCGCTGCGACGCGAGATGCAGATGGTCTTCCAGGACCCGTTCGCATCGCTGAACCCGCGCAAGCGCGTGGTCCAGATCATCGGGCAGCCACTCCAGCTGCACGGAACGCCGCGCGGCAAGGTGGAGGACCGTGTCCGCGAGCTCCTGCGGCTCGTTGGCCTCGCGCCCGAGCACCTGAACCGCTACCCGCACGAGTTCTCGGGCGGGCAGCGCCAGCGGATCGGCGTGGCACGCGCCCTCGCGCTCGAGCCGCGCCTGATCGTGCTGGACGAGCCGGTGTCCGCGCTCGACGTGTCGGTGCAGGCCCAGATCATCAACCTGCTCGACGACCTCCAGGAGGAGTTCAAGCTCACCTACATGTTCGTGGCGCACGACCTGTCGGTCGTCCGGCACGTGTCCGACCGGATCGCGGTGATGTACCTCGGCAAGCTGATGGAGCTTTCGCCCTCGGAGGAGCTCTACACAAAGCCGATCCACCCGTACACGTTCGCCCTGCTGTCGGCGATCCCGATCCCGGATCCCCAGGAGAACCGCGACCGCGAGCGCATCGTGGTCAGCGGTGAGCCGCCGAACCCGATCGACCCGCCGAGCGGCTGCGTCTTCCATCCCCGCTGCCCACGCGCAACGGACATCTGCAGCGAGGTCGAGCCGCCGCTCACGCGTTACCCAAGCGGCCACGTGGCGGCCTGCCACCACCCGCTGAACGTCTCCGCCGAGGAGATCAGGGGCGCCGTCAAGGACCCCGCGAGCCCGCTTACGGCGGGCGATGAGCTTCCCTCGGTGTCAGAGGCGACCGGCTCAGCGCACAACGCCTG